>JAFEBI010000002.1:40236-132498 GCA_018242725.1 Nitrospira sp.
TCAATCTGCTCGTTCAACCCTTCAGGCCGTGAAGCATTACCTTTCCCCAAGAACCCAAGGTTGATGGGAATGCCTTCCGAAGCTTCTAACATACGATGGATATTCCACGGACCCGGGGTGCAAGTCGTGGCACTGGTTCCGCTTGACGGCCCCGTCCCTCCACCGATCATCGTGGTCAAACCGGCAGACAGCGCCTCCCAACATTGCTGCGGGCAGATGAAATGGATGTGCGTATCCAGGCCACCGGCCGTGATAATACGACCTTCGCCGGAAATCGCTTCCGTCCCTGGTCCGATTTCCATGCCTGGCGTCACACCCGGCATGAGATCAGAATTGCCGGCCTTACCGATCCCAACGATCCTACCGTCCTTGATGCCGATGTCGGCCTTGATGACGCCGGTGTAGTCAAGGATGAGCGCGTTCGTGATCACACAGTCGAGTTGCCCGCTGGCACTGGTCGCCCTAGCCGACTGCCCCATGCCATCGCGAATGGTTTTCCCGCCGCCGAAGACAGCTTCTTCTCCGGGAACGGTTCGATCTTCTTCGACTTCGATGATCAAGTCCGTGTCGGCCAATCGAACGCGATCGCCGGTCGTGGGTCCGTAGAGAGATGCATATTGCTTGCGTGAAATTTTCACCGTGCGCCTCCTTTTCCAAATCCGCGATCAGCGGCGAGTCCAACAGCCTTGGCTTTGACTTTCGGATCATCCAACAACCCTTCAGTCAATCCGTTCACACCCTGAGCCAGCCGATTACCGGCAAGAGCCACGAGCGTCACTTTTTTCTCTTCTCCCGGCTCAAAACGGACTGCTGTGCCGGCAGGAATGGCGAGTCGGAACCCGAAGCCCTGCTCGCGATCAAACTTGAGCGCGCGGTTAGACTCAAAGAAATGACAGTGTGAACCAACTTGTATTGGACGATCACCGAGGTTCTTGACCGTCAGGTCTTTCGTCTCCCGCCCTTTGAACACCTCGATATCACCGGCGACCGTCGTCATTTCTCCAGGAATAATTGGGGCGTTCAGCTCAGCCTTCACAGCCGCAGCTAACGCCTCCTTCGATCTCGTGACAGGGTCCTGGAGCTTCTTCTGTTTGGCTGCTCCTGCTCCACTGACCCTCGTAATCAATGATTCATTTGCCGCGAATACCATGCCGGGATGGCTCGCATTGCTTAAGATTGAAGCAGCTCCCACTCCAGCCGCCACAAGTCCACTGTTTGCCAGAAATTGACGCCGAGACGGTCCAGCTTTCTCGGGGTCCATTTCTTTTCCCTTATCCTTTTCAGAATCTTGCGCCTCGTTCATTTTCATGTCACATCACTCCTTCTTCATGCTCGGTTGATATGCAACCCTCGTTGAGGCTCCTGCGAATTTACGGAATCGGATTGTGAACCGTCACCAGCTTAGTTCCATCAGGGAACGTCCCCTCGACCTGAAAGTCACGGATCATCTCCGGCACACCAGGCATAACATCTTTGCGCGAAAGAAGTTGCGTGCCGTAGGTCATTAATTCAGCCACGGTCTTGCCATCACGAATACCCTCCAATACAGCAGCTGTCATGTATGCAACTGCCTCTGGATGGTTGAGTCTGAGACCGCGCTTCTTACGATCGGCCGCCAGCTGCGCCGCCACGTAAATCATCAACTTGTCTTGTTCTCTCGGACTTAAACGCATAGTTCCTCCTCTCGCGGGTTAGGACTTGGCACTCAGCTACACTCCAACTAATGAATTGCGAATCGATGCCTATGACATTTTGTACGTTCGGAGAGGTAGGGAGAAGAGACTGAGCACAGAAGCCGAGAAACGACGGGTCCATTTCTCTCATCTCTCTTAGGTTGAGAAGTACTAATCACAGGTCCCGGTCACACAAACACGTCATTTTAAATAACTCCCCTAAACCTATTAATGAGGAGAGTACTAGCATAAATAGAACAGGAGTCCAAGCTGTTTATTTCCGCTTAAACCGTGAAGCATTCCCTCACCCCACTTCCACTACAAAAAGCGTCATTGTTCAACCTAAACCACTGTTCATGCCGGTCCCAGTTGAGAAAAGGCACACCACCTCAGTGACCTCCGGACGACACGGTTATGTTGACCAACATCCAAAGACCGACCGAAACGCTGGCAAGACTGGCTATCCCTTGTATTCCCACGAACAGTCGTTGATTGACCGACCGGGAATAAATAACCGGCACACTGATCGTCAAGCCGATCATCGTCATACCGATAATCGAACCGATACCGAAGATCAAAATTGACAAGAGCCCCGACGTCACATCGGTCGCCGTTGCGAGAATCATCAACATCAGCGCCGCGGATCCGGCCAACCCATGCGCCATACCGATACAGAGAGGACGAATCGAGTCTGCGATCCAATGCCGATGACCGTGACCTTCTTGTCGTTGATGACTATGAAAATGGACGTGCCGCTCACCATCATGATGATGGCCGTGCACATGCCACCGCTCTCGATACAGCTTTCTGGCCAGTGTCACGCCGAGAATGATCAGTAACAGAGCAACTCCTGATTCGGCGAGCATTTCGAATTGGGCAGGAATGCGCAAGCCCCAGACAAGCACAACCGATCCGACGAGTAGCAGCGTCAACGTATGGCCGATACCCCACCACAGCCCAACGGCCCCCGATGCCAGGAGCGAAGGTCGCTCAGCAAGCACGGTCGAGACCGCCGCAAGATGATCGGTATCCAAGGCATGCCTCAGCCCAAGAAGGAACCCGACCCCAAGCAGTGTCAATAATTCCGTTTCATGCATAGAGTGCCGAGGAAAGATCGATCATGGATGACCTTCTCCACCGCGAACATGTGCTTCTCTACGGAACGAATCTCTGGGATAACGGAATCTTTTACCAGAAAATATTTCAGCACAAAACTTTTAGGACAATAGCAGTTCTTTTTAAAAAGATCAAAAAAATTTTACTTTGCCACACTATGCCGGTTTCCTAACTCTTTATGCCTTGCCCTGAAAGGCACAAAACCTGGACGCATACCCTGTCTCCAGTGAGACCAGCGCTATTGGACCGTCCCTATACCGTTAAGTGCTGCCTGACCATGTCTGCGTTCAGCTCGTGACTTTTTCCTTGGGCCTTCACAGCCCCTTTGGCCATCACCACGTACTTCTCCGCCAGTCGCGCCGCAAAATGGAGTCCCTGTTCCACCAAGAGAATCGCGAACCGGCGTGACTGTTTAAACCCAATGATCACATCCTCAATTTGATCGACGATCGACGGCTGAATGCCTTCGGTCGGCTCATCAAGCAACAACAGTTTTGGGCTCGACAGGATAGCTCGCCCGATCGCCAGTTGTTGTTGCTCTCCTCCGCTCAGTACTCCACCAGGCCGGTTGAGAATCTGCGTGAGCTTTGGAAACAACTGATACACTTCGTCAAACGCATCTTTTTCAGACACATCACCGCTGATCGCAGGACGATTCCAGTAGCCAAGCTGGAGATTCTGATAGACCGTCAAGTGCGGGATGATCTCCCGGCCTTGTGGCACATAAGCAAGCCCCACCTTGGCTCGACGATCTGCCTTGTCATGCGTAATGTCTTTGCCGACAAATGTGATTTTTCCGGACCTCACTGGGAGCAAGCCCGTCAATGTCTTCAGCGTGGTCGTCTTGCCGACCCCGTTTCTACCCATAAGACAGACCACTTCGCCCGGTTCAATCGAGAACGAGACGTTTCGAAGAATATGACTCTCCCCGTAGTAGGCGTTGATATTTTCAAGGACCAGCGTCATCGGCTGTGTGCCTGGTGCCATAACTGACCGTGGCCTCCTCCCGCTCTAATGCGCGACTTTGGCTCGTCCTAAGTAGATTTCTCTCACGCGGTCGTTCGCCTGAACGGTTTCCACCGTCCCTTCGCAAATGACCGTACCCTCAGCCAAGACGGTCACGATATTCGCAATCTGTCGGACGAAATCCATGTCATGTTCAATCACGACAATCGCCTGTTTTTCGGACAGCCTCGTCAGCAATTGGCCGGTTTGCTCCGTTTCCTTATCGCTCATACCGGCGACCGGCTCATCGACCAACAGCAGCGAGGGATCTTGTAAGATCACCATGCCGATCTCCAGCCACTGCTTCTGCCCGTGAGACAACGACCCGGCGCGATCATGGGCATGGTCCGTTAATCCGATCGTCTCCAGCGTCTCCTCGATCCGCGCCCGTTCTGCCGGCGAGCACTTCCCCATCAACGTCGGAAAGACGCCTTTACTCGCGCGTTTGATCGATAGATCCAAATTCTGCCAGACCGACAGGTTGCTATAGATCGACGGCGCCTGAAACTTTCGGCCCACGCCAAGCTTGGTGATATCTTCTGCATTCCTGCCGACCAAATTGGTCCCCTTGCCGAACATCACCTTCCCCGAGGTCGGTCTGGTTTTCCCGCAGATGACATCGAGCAACGTGGTCTTACCGGCCCCATTCGGACCGATCACGACGCGCAACTCGTTATAGCGGACACTG
This sequence comes from Nitrospira sp., assembly GCA_018242725.1. GTDB lineage: Bacteria > Nitrospirota > Nitrospiria > Nitrospirales > Nitrospiraceae > Nitrospira_D. The sequence goes on from JAFEBI010000002.1 coordinate 44,719, forward strand.
AAGTTACAGTTATTCAGCGCCTTGAATCCGTCGTAATCCATGACGACGTTTTCGCAGTGGAGAATGAGATTGTCGTCCGTCACGCTGCGGTACTCCCTTCCGCTTTGATCAACGGTGCCGGGGTCTTCTTTCGATCGGTCAATTTCCTGATCATTCCGACGAGCCCATCAGGGAACATCGTCACGACCACCACAAAAAGTCCACCGAGGATGAACGGCCAGGCCTCCGGGAAGTAGTTGGTTAAGATGCTGCGGCCATAGTTGACCGCCACCGCGCCCAAGATCGCCCCAATCAGCGTCCCGCGCCCTCCGACCGCCACCCATATCACCACCTCCAGCGACGGGAGGACCCCGATCTGAGCCGGAGTGATGATGCCGACCTGCGGAACATAGAGCATCCCCGCGAGGCCTGCGAGTCCGGCCGCCACGACAAACACGAATAGCTTGAACATCCAGGGCGTGTATCCGGAGAAGGTCACGCGGGATTCGCTGTCTCGTATCGCGATTAAAACTTTTCCTGCTCGAGATGCGACGATCCAGCGACACAGCAGATAGGAGGCGATCAGAGCAATGACCGTGATGAGATAGAGTCCTCGTTGCGTCGAGGGATCAGACAGTCGGTAGCCCAACAACTGCTTGAAATCCGTTAGTCCGTTGGTTCCACCAAGCCTGGTCTCATTCCGATTGAACACCAACCAGGCCGCAAACGCCAAGGCCTGTGTGATAATGGCGAAGTATACGCCCTTGATTCTGCTGCGAAACGCGAGAAAGCCGAAGATGGTCGCAAAGAGCACAGGAACGAGAATGGCTCCCAAGAAGCCACCCATAAAGCTTTTGAATGGGTACCAGAACAGCGGCAGCTCCTTCACTTGTGTCCAGACCATGAAATCGGGGAGTTCGCTCCCATAGACGCTTTCCTTCCCGATCTGCAACGTCAAGTACATCCCCATGCAATAGGCGCCGAACCCAAAAAACACCCCCTGGCCCATACTGAGCACACCGCAATACCCCCAGATCAAATCCAGCCCAAGGGCGAGAATGGCGAAGGCCAAAAACTTGCCGAATTGATTGAGGCGAAAGTCACTGATATGCAGCCAGGAATCTTCGGCGGGCAAGACATTCAGCAGCGGGACGACAAGCAGGAACAAGATGCCGACCGCATAGAACAATAACGTTTCTCGGCTGTCCTGGTGAGACACGACTTGTTCAGGCATCGGCGTTGCGTCCTTTCGCGGCAAAGAGGCCTTGCGGCCGCCACTGCAGGAATAAAATCACACCGACCAGAATGAAGACTTTTCCGTAGACGGCACCGCTGGCCGGTTCGATCAGCTTGTTCAGCCCCCCGATTCCCAAGGACGCCCAGATTGTTCCGGCCAACTTTCCGACCCCACCCGTCACCACGACCATGAAAGCATCGACAATATAGTTCTGCCCGAGTCCTGGATCGACGTTTCCAACCATGGTCAGGGCCCACCCCGCGATGCCGGCCAGTCCGGATGCAAAGGCAAACGTGTACGAATCGACTTTTCTCGTCGGAATCCCAAGACATGCGCTCATGTTTCGATTTTGAGTGACCGCTCGTACCCGCACTCCAAGATTTGAACGGAACAGCAAAAAGTAAATCCCCAGAACGCAGACGATCGACAGAATGATGATGAAAATTCGATTGTAGGGGAGGTAGACCCCGATCATTACCTGCGCCCCACCCCGCAACGCTTGGGGAGCGATGACCGCCGTCAAATCCCCGAAGTACACACGAGCCGCCTGCATCAAAATCAAGCTCACACCCCAGGTCGCTAAGAGGGTCTCAAGCAGTCGCCCATAGAGAAAACGGATCACGGTCGCTTCGAGCACCAATCCGAACAGGGCAGCCGACAAAAACGCGACGGGCAAGGCTGCGGGGAAGTACCAGTCGAAGTTCTCTGGAGAAAACCATGCAATGAAGGCCTGTTGCGTAATGAAGGTGGCATAGGCGCCCACCATCATTAATTCTCCGTGGGCCATATTAATGACGCCCATCAAACCGAAGACGATGGCCAGGCCGAGCGACATGATCAAGAGAATCGAACTGAGACTGATCCCTCTGAACAACGTCTCAATGCTACCGGCCCACCAACCCCACGAATCGATTTGCCCGATGGACGTTTGGGCCGAATCCGCCAAGGCTCGCTGCTGCTCGGTTGCTCCGCTTTGCGTTCCTGCTTCCAACAATTCCTTGAGAGCTGACAGCCCGTTCTGACTCCTGAGCTCCCCAAGTTTCTTGATGGCTGACAGTTTAACGGCCTGCTCGTCGGACCGAAGCTGGATCAGCTGTGCGGACTCCTCCATCGTATACTTCACCCACCAGACCTGTTCCTTTGCGGCCGCCTCTTCAAGCCACGTAATGGCTTCCACCCGCCCTGTGCCGACTAAGTCAGCGGCGGCGGATCGTCTGGTATCCGCCTGTTCACTGGTCAGATTTGCGTGATTTTTCAGGAGGTCGATCACCGGCTTGATGGCCTGTCGAACCGACCGATCGGCTTCCGCTCGGATCTCATCCAGCCTGGAGATGAGACTCGCATTTCCTTTTTCAATGAGCACAGCGGCCGCTTGAGTGCGGAGTGCTGCGTCGTCGCTTTTGATGTCGATGAAGGCCTGCTCGATCGGGCCGGCCAGTGAATCCGTCTCTGAAGCGGCAGAGGACATCGCATCGGCAGCGAGCGTCGACGTGGAGAAAAGACTTATCGGGAGGATGGCCGAAAGAACGAGTGTGAGGACATATTGCGAGAAACGGTCCAGACCCATCACCAAGATGACCTCCATACGGTGACTTCGCCAACAACCAGTACAGATCGGAAGACCGGCCTCTCTCAACCGAGAGAGGCCGCGTATTCCCAACGGAGACCGGTCCCCACTACGAGCACGGTTCGTGAGACTGAGCGACGTCCTGCGTCCCGATTTTTATTTCTTTTGATAGGTCCCTTGATGACTAATCCAATCGCACCCCTTCTCTGGATTCGTGTATTCGCTCCAGGGCTCAGGCTTGACGAGCCCTTTGGACCGGTGAATGACCTTAAACTGACCATTCTTCAGAATTTCACCGATAAGCACCGGCTTGTGGGTATGCTGGTTGGCTTCATCCATCATAATCTGGCCACCGGGCGCCAGGAACTTTTGTCCATACACCGCCTTACGGACAGCATCGACTTCGATGGAACCCGCCTTTTCCACGGCTTGTTTCCATACATAGACGCCGAAGTAGGCGGCTTCTATCGGATCGTCCGTCACACGATTTTCGCCGTCCGGGAGCTTGTTCTTTTTGCAATAGGCTTTGAAGTTCGCCACAAACTTTTTGTTCTGCGGGGTGTCTACGCTCTGATAGTAATTCCAGGCCGCCAAGTGCCCGACGAGCGCACTGGTATCCATGCCCCGCAATTCGTCTTCCGCGACACTGAACGCCATGATCGGGGCATCTTCCGCGCGCAGTCCTTGGTTGCCGAATTCTTTATAGAACGGGACGTTGCTGTCACCGTTGATGGTACTGATGACGGCCGCGCCTCCACCGGCGGCAAACTTCTTAATCTTGCCGCAAATGGTTTGATAGTCCTGGTGGTGAAATGGTGTGTATTCTTCCTCAATATTGGACGCGGGTACTTTCTTGGCCAACAACATGGCACGAAGAATTTTGTTGGTCGTGCGAGGATACACATAGTCCGTCCCGAGCAGGTAGAACTTCTTGTACCCACCCCCTTCGGGACTCATCAAGTACTCCACTGCCGGCGCCGCCTGCTGATTCACCGCGGCTCCGGTATAGAACACATTCCTGGAGCACTCCTCACCTTCATACTGGACCGGATAGAAGAGCAGTCCGTTGTTTTTTTCAAAAACCGGCAAGACAGACTTTCGGCTGACTGATGTCCAACAGCCGAAGACCACCGAAACCTTGTCTTCGAGGAGCAACTGTTTGGCCTTTTCTGCGAAGAGATCCCAGTTCGAGGCCGGATCAACGACTTTCGCCTCCACCTGCCGCCCCATCACCCCGCCCGCCTTGTTGATCTCTTCCACCGCCATCAGCACGACGTCTCGAAGCGAGACTTCGCTGATCGCCATCGTGCCGCTCAGCGAATGCAGCACTCCAATCTTAATCGGTGGGCCACCGGCCGCATACGACAGCGCATAGTTGCCCAGGTTCCCTAGGAGCGCCGCTACGCCGAATCCAGCCGCAACTCTCCCGCTTTGTCCAAGGAACTCTCGTCTCGATGACCCGGTCTGTTCGGTGGCGGTAACTTCTTCTGTGGCGATTGGTGAATCTTGAGGCAAGTTCTTGTCCATATTGCATCGCTCCTTATTCGTATGCGTGAGTTGCAAACTTTCGGTGGATGCCGATCTTCTCGAACCCTATCCAGACCAGTCCGCTGCACATGCGCCGGTGGTTCGCCCTTGAGTCTTTTTCAACACAATTTTGGCACAAGACTCGACCGGCCGACTTGGCCCATGATCAGGCACATTCCCTCCTTTCCCAACAGGGTCTGAACACCAGATGAACCCATAGGCGGCCATCACATAAAAACTTAGGAACGCTATCCATACTAGGCTCCACACGCCATTGGCAAGTGAATTTACTTAAAATTGACCTAGCCTCCGGCACAAGGTCACTTCTAACACCCTGATCAATATTTCGTATGCTAGATTGTATACATTACATTTTCACCGAGTCAAGGGTTTTCCCGAACGGATTGAACAACGCCACTCCTTGCAAACCCAATCCAGCAAACCGCTCTCGCTAATACATATATTTCGGAATCCTTTCCATATCACCCCTGTAAGCAGGGTAAATAATCTATCGAAATATACGTATGATATCATCAACGGATTACCGGCGATCCCCGACGCCGACTGAGATCACCATCCACCTCCCTCTGCCACGAGGCGAACCAGCCCTACGGTCGATTCGCTCTCAACAGAGCCAGTCCATAGTCCCCCCATTAGGTGTTCTCGATATGGTCCATTCAAGACGAAAGGATCGCCCCATCATCATGAAGAGAGCCACCATTGATTTACGTGCGAGGAGCAGCGGTGAGGTGAGAGTCAGCACCATGGCATTTTGTTTTTACTGAGTCTTCCTGCTACACTACGTATTGAGTATCACACGCGAGCGCACAGCACGATGAATCACTCCCCATCCCGATCGTTCACGTCGATGTTGAGCATAGTCATACTGAGTTGCCTAGCCCTCTTGATCGTTGGGTGTGCTGGCTCACACCCAACGATCCCTATTCAGGAAACATCTATTGGGTCGGTCTTCCTCGAACCTGTTTCAGACAGCTCCTTCCAGGCCTCGCATCCCATCAAACTGTCGGAAACGACGGTCGGAGATGTTTTGCGAGGCATCCACACCAAAGAAAAGGCCGGCTTCCTCTTGCTCCTGGGCAAAGCCGCGAAGTCTACCAATCTGAACGACATTCGAACCTTTTCCGAGGATGAGATTGCGTTCCTGACTCCCCACGTTACCGCTGCCCTGGCTCAAGCTAATTCCACTCAGCGAGTCGGGTTCCGCGTCCATTCCACCTCCTACATCACGTCATCAGCAAAGGCTGCCCAGCAACGAGAGACGACTGCGGGCTACTTGTTTGCGGACGGCCTGTCCCTGCATATCGTCTTGACGCAATACCGCCATTACCCCGGCAAGCGATCCACCGCCAGTCAAAAGGAGCCTCGCCCGCTCCCCGACGCCGATGGTCTCCGAGACCGGGAGGTGACATTCCTGCCGGAGGGGGCGGTTCGTTCCGACGTGTATGATCGATCGAGTTGGATTGGGAAATCAGAAGATCGGTCGCTCGCTATCGACTATCAACTCCTGGCGAGGCTGCTCACGCCGCCTCCACCGCCAACTCCACCTCCACAATCGGTCCCGGTGGTAACGGCACCGCCTCAAGCACCACCAGTCGTCAAGCAGGACACTGAGCTGCAGGCATTTAAGGAAGAAATGAAGGCGCTGCGAAAGAAGGTCGACGAGCAGGAAGCCGAACTTCAGCGCCTGAAGAATCCACCGCTCAAGAAAAAGCCCACTCCGTAGCCAGCTGTGGCAGGCTGAGCATCAGGGAACAGCCCTGCTTCTGAAGACCGGAGCCAGAAGTGAGCCTACTCCATTCTATTGCGATAAGTGTTGTTTCAGGATTGAGCGGTCGGGGTCGGATCCAATACCTCTTCGAGAGGAACGGCCGTTTGCAGCTCGCCGTTCACTGATGGTTCTGCCTCTGCGTCCACCATGTGAACCTCCCCATCTGCAGACTGCATCTCATTACCGTCCATCGGTAAGAGTGCCTGTTCCGCCTCACCAAGCTCTTTGAACTCGCGCAGAGGAGGTAACTGCGAAAGATCACTCAACCCGAAATGCTCAAGAAAGAACTTGGTCGTCCCGTACATGATCGGCCGACCTGGGACTTCTTTGCGTCCAACGATTCGCACCAACTTACGCTCTAGCAGCGTGCGCAAAACACCAGAGGTTTCCACGCCCCGGATTTCTTCAATCTCCCCTCGCACCAGCGGCTGCTTGTACGCGATGATGGCCAAAGATTCCAGCGCGGATCGTGACAGCTTTGCTGCCGTCTTGGCCTTGTCCAATCGTTTCACCCAGGAGGCATAATCCTGCTTGGTCACAAGGCGATAGCCACCGGCGACCGCCACCAATCGCACTCCCCGCCCTTCTTGCTCAAGCCCCCGGCCGAGATGGTGCAAGGCCTCCTCGACCTCCCCTCTCGAGACCGTGCCTATCGCGGCGACAAGGCGCGTCACGGGCAGCGGCTCGGCTGAGACGAAGAGCAGTGCCTCCAGAATACCTTGAAGCTCGTCCATACTTTGGGGCCGATCATCAGCAAAGCTCTCCGAATGCGGCACTCCATTCGCCTCTTCCACTGCCACCACCATCTCTTCCATATTCACCGCATGCATGGTTTCGGTTTCAGGCACATCTACCTCATGAACCACATCCGCCGTCAGTGGCGTCATGCTCCCCTCCATTCCGCATCAACATCGGCCAGTTCTGCAGGGTCAGGCACCAACGAAAACATCCGCGAGACCAGAATCGGCCCGAAGGTTTCGGCCTGGAACACTCGGGCGACTCGCAAACGCATCAATTCCAGCAACGCCAAAAACGTCACCACCACCACCATCCGATGGATCGACCCTTCGAACAGCGCTGCGAACGAGACTGAGTCTTTGCCTTCGAGCGTTTCCAGAATGAGATTCATCCGTTCCCGAACAGTAAGATTGTCGGGCATGATCTCGATGAGCCGGCTGTCAGGATTACGTTCAAGCACTTTCTTGAGAGCATCAACCAGATCGAACAATGAGACGTTTTCAAGAGGAAGATCCTCCTCGGCGACCGCTTCGGCCGGATAGACGTCTTCACGCCAAAAGATCTCACGCCACATTTTCTCTTGATCATCGAGCTGTCGCGCCGCCTCCTTGTAGGCCTTATATTCGAGCAACCGACGGACCAACTCTTCCCGTGGGTCTGGCCCCTCCTCTTCGTCGTCGGTGACCTCGTCAGCGGGCAACAGCATCTTGGACTTGATTTGCAACAGTGTCGCCGCCATCACCAGGAAATCTCCGGCGACATTGAGGTTGAGTTCTTCCATCGCCTCCAGGTACTCGATGTACTGCTGGGTAATCATGGCGACCGGAATATCGTAGATATTGATCTCGTTTTTCTTTATGAGATGGAGCAGGAGGTCCAACGGTCCTTCGAAATTTTCGATGCGGACCTTATACGGCAGCTCTGTTTGCTCAAACCCGTCGGCTTGGGATTCCACGGCCTGGTTATATCAACTTATGGGGAGGTGAGCAAGTCTGATTCTATATATTGGGGATGAACAAGAGTGCTCATTTGAGCTTGATCGCGTAGGCCACAAGCAGAGCTGCCGTGACGAGCAACCCGAAGGTGAGGACATACTGACCATTCTTGGTCTGAAGGAAGCCGTCAGGCTGGGGCGGCTCAAGCCGCTTTGTCTGAGTAAACAAGGGCGGATAGTCGAAGCGTGCCTGAGTAAGGTCATCGTGTTGCCTGAACTCAGCATGTGAAAAATCGGCAGCCCCCAGAAATTGGGCGCCAGCAAACACGGCTTCCCCTTCGAAGATCGTAAAGGGAAAGAAAGTTTCACGGCTGAAGATCGCGTCGCGAAAACTGATACGACGCTTGAAGTGACTGCCGGAGAATCCTGTCCCCAAACCAAACCTCGACCGTTCAAACTCCACCGACTGTTCACCTGTGACTTCCAAAAATTCCGCCATCCCATCGAAAAGCGCGCCGGTACAGTCCACTGAGCGTTGAAACGCCGATCGATGAAATCTCGTACTCGGGCCGAATATCGTTTCTCGACAGGCCAACGGGCCGATAAATTGTCCTTGAACAAAATGGGCCTCTTTTTCAAAGACAGCCCCGGAAAGCTCAACCGCTTCCTGAAAAACGGACCAGGAGAGATCCACTCCTTCTTTAAATCGAGACCCCTGAAAATCAACAGGTCCTTCAAACCGGAGGGTGCGATTGACCGAACGATGACGTACCGCTCCCTGTACCACAGAATCTCGGATTCTCAGTCCCGCACGAACCAGTCGTTCCTCCTGACCGCGGGCAGACTTGCCCTGACTCGTGAGATCGGATGCCGTCGATGATTGGGATATCGCCTGTGGGGTGAGGCGATCAAACAGGACGTCCCCCTGAACAATCACCCCAACTAGATCGACGGAATGCCCTCTCCCAAGCGCATCCACAATCCTTTCCCCTCGCAGGCTATGCGCTTCCCGCTCCGCCTGCGTACAGGTAGGCGAGAGATGGAGTACAAGTCCAGTCTCTCCTGCTTTCGCCGATTCTTCCTCGGCCACACAAGCCGCACCGACCTCAGACAAACCAAGGCTGATCGAAAAGGTAACCGCTAGGACCACCCCTCCATACATCTTTCTCTTGCTGAACATGAGAATCTGCACAAGCGCTGAGCGAACGCACCGACGGGGAATCTTGTATTCCGGCTACATGACGAGGAGACACTGAAGAAATGCCCAAACACCGCTGCTGGAGTTACTCATATTCCAGCAGCGGTACAGGGCAGTAAAACGAGACCCAAGACCGAACGCCCTGCCCCTGCGATGGGCTCCGCACGTCGAACGGCGCGAGCAGAGGCTGTATCGGGGCTATCACCAAACTCCGGCCAACTAACTGTGCCGATAATCGTCGTCCAGCAATTCTTCGGACTTGTCGATGAGCTCATCCCCGTCATCATCCGTGTCGAGATCCAACTCATCCCGCACGTCGTCTTCGTCAAGCTCATCTTCCATCTCTAACTCATCATCAACGACATCCTCGTCTTCCAAATCAGCCTCATCCGGCTCCATCGGCATGGCCGGTTTCACCAAAGAGACGGCCTTTCGAGGGGTCATCTCCTCTTCGTCCACAACAGGCTTCGCCGGTGCGCTCGAAGGGGTGGACTTCTGGGGCGTCTTCTTAGTTGACCTGGCGACCGCTTTCTTCGCTGATTTGCTGGCTGGTTTCTTGGTCGCCGGTTTCTTCTTTGGAGCGGGTTTTGACGCCTTGACAACCGCATGCTTCTTCGCGGCCTTCTTCACCACTGCCTTCTTGGTCACCGCTTTCTTGGCGGCTGTTTTTTTCTTCGGCAACGGTGCGGCTTTTTTCGTCTTAGACGACGCTTTCGAGGCAGCTTTCTTCTTTTTGTTCGCCATTCCGATCCCTCCTCTTCGTTTCAGCGCGGCGCAACGGCCTCCATCTAGCATGAACGAACAGACTCTTGCAACCACTTCGATCATGATTTCTACGACCCTCCGAGGCTCTCATTACTTTGGGTTCGATAGAAACATCTGCGCTGTCGATGACGAGAAGGATGAACACCACCAGGTGCCTCATGTGCGCACGTCAAACTCTCGGCAGCAACATGCTATGATGATGGCCCAAAGAGGACACAGCTGAATCCTTAACCATTTTCAAGGCTCTTAATTAACCATCGATACATCGCACTGAGGAGTACGATCCCCGTGAACCGACTGCATATCCTGGCCATCACCCTGGGGATTGGGGCTACCGTGGGAGGGCCAGCCCTTGATTTCTCCCCAGCCACACAAATTCTTATGGAAAATGGCTCACCTTATTACGTCCCGGCTGCCGCAACCGTGGTGAGTGGCACGCCCATCCGCTGGGAGAATCCAACACCAACGCACCACACTGTGACGCATAATGGCTGTGTGAACGACGAGAGCACCTGCCTCTTCAACTCCGGAACGGTTCCTCCAGGAGGACAGTTCACCATCCAGGGCCTCCCTCCTGGTCGATATGCCTATCACTGTGGGATCCATCCTATTATGCGAGGGCAGCTGATCGTGACCGAAGATTCCTCAACCCCCGCTCACTTGTAAGACAACTCCCTTTGTCGCTTGCAGAGATGCCGATCGCTCCTGTAGCTTACCAACGGTCCTTCACACAGAACTTGTGATCATGAAAACCATTGCCGCCATCCGCGATCCATTGATTTTGACCGGAGAAACGCTGAACTTATTGGCCTGGTATATTCCGGACCTTGTCGCCTATCAGCACCAACCAGACGAATGGTGGCTGGCTCCCCTCGATGACGACCTCCCGTTGATCCGGCTAAACCAGACCGGGTTGGACCTGCTCAAGGCCATGAATGGCCATACAGCCGTGGGAACTCTTCTTGAACAATATGGCACGAAGATCTGCGGGCCGGATGGACAGCCTGGATCCTGGCACTTGGAACGGTGGGCGACCCCCAACTACTCTCTTTGCTATTACGGAACTGAACCACCTGGAGGCCACCGGCACAAAGCCAAGTGGGATGTCCTGCTTCAACAGGTCCGTGAAGGCTGGTCCGGGCAAGACGGCTTCGAAGGTGAGAACCACCTGGAAGACTTCCATCACCACGAACTGACCGAGAACTCGGAAGACGACGGCCATTTTGACCTGATCGAAACCACAGTCTCTCATCTCCTCCGTGAACCAAGCGAGGCCTTGGACGGTCTGACGTATGGCCGACTGCTCATGCGACAACTCCGGCGACTCGGCTGGTTCACTCCTAAACCCAAAGTCCTGCTGGAGATCGGTGGCGGCCTCGGATACCTTGCGCAGGAGCTCGGGAAGGATCTGCTTCCATTTGAGAAGCAAGGGATCACCTACCTCTCACTCGATATCACGCAACCATTTCTGAAGCGCCAACTTACTCGAGCCAAGGCCGGAGGATGGACTGCCACCGGCACCAGGGCCAATGCTGAACAGCTGCCCTTTGCCGATCGCTCTGTCGATCTGGTGATCGACAATGAAAACATGGCCGACATGACGCCGGTGCAGCTGAGTAAGAAGGAACTGATATCTGGGACCGGAGAAACCCCACAACATCAGGAAGCGCTCGACTGGATCAGGCGGCTTCGCCTACCCATTGAGGCCAACCCACCGGATTCCGTGATCTTTAACTTAGGGCCGATTCGTTTTGTGGCCGAATTGTGGCGAGTTCTCAAACCGGGGGGGCGAGCGTTTCTCACCGAATTTGGCATCGAAGAGGGCTGGCCGGCTCCTGTGAAACTCCCGGGCCATACGGAGTACGAAGTGCAATACAGTCATCTTCGCCAAGCCGTGCGCTGGCTCGGATTTCAAGAGCGGTATCTCTCACTTCCACAGTTTCTCGAACTCAAACCTGATACAAAAGTCCTCTGCACCGGCGCAACCTACACGATCCAACGGTTCTGTCAGGCCATCAACCACCCCTTCGCTGTGCGAGCTTACAGCGAGAAGGAATTACAACAGGCGTTAGGTGACCTTCTCCCCAAACTGCAGGGCCTCCACTACCACGACCTCGCCGACCCAGCCTGGTTCGGCCTGCAAGACTTCAAAGTATTGTTGCTCGAAAAACCAGGCGGCGCCCCGAAAGCCCAATTTACGGAGAACAAAGGCTATCGGTGGTATTCACAGAAGTAAAGGCCGACGGCAGCGTAACACGCTGCTTGACTAGAGCAGAAAGCTCCACACCGTGCAGAGTCTTTCCGGATACTAGATTTCCAGTCTCTCTTACTTACCCCGAAAAGGTATGGCTGACACCGTGACATCCGTATCAATACCGTGGTTCTTCAACAGAATCTCAACTGCCTTCTTACGTTGTTCCTTATCCAGATGTGGGCTCACAATAACTCGTCGTATCGGGTGTGTTTCTAGCTTCTGATCTTCAAACAGATGAATACATGGCACAGTTATTCCGTCACGAGAGAAAGCATATATTTTGCGAAAAGGCGTGGTGACCTCATTGGCTAGTTCTCGTTGAATTTTAGGTGATGGCTCACCTACTATTATTCGCACTTCTCTCTCCTCCCTGAAGCCTCTATGTTTCCAAAGTGCGGATAACACAGCAACACTGTCAAACGCTTTATAGTCTTCCCAAAACCTATCCCTCTTAAGACATTCAGCAAAGCTATCACGCACTCTCTGAAGGTGGTTCAGAATCTGTTTATCACAAACAAATGATAACCCTTCGCCACCCTCATCATATTGCACATCACCAAATACCAGCATCTCCTCAGAATCATGATAGTGTCCGGCGTCGTTCCGAAGAAGTGAGTCTAGCCCCTTCGTATCAAAAACGATGGCATAGCCTCCATCCTGACCATATCCACGCCACTGACTCAGCAACCCATTCCGAGAAATCCATCCATCACTGGCCGTACAAAACGACACCACATAATGATCTTGCGTTTGTTCTTGTGCATCCTTGAAACCTGCACAAAACTTTTTCAACCACTCGTCCACCAAGTCATAGCCGTGTTGGCTTGCTGCTAAAATCTGGGCACTGAGCTCTTCAGATGTAGAAACGTATGTTTCAAGCTCTGACTTCAGTATTCTCGGCAGTCTATTATCCAAAAACCCTATCACTTCTTCTGAGTCATTAAGAAATCTGGCATGTGTAGCCCCTAGTATTTTGCTTGTCACAATCCCGGTAAGCCCATCGGCAGTTGTATAGTGCATCAGCTCTGGATGCTCCTCATGTACGGGCTTATCGGATGGCAGACTTAGCTCCCTCATATATGCGTTAGGCTATGTGCGTTTGAAGCACCATCCTTACCAACAACTAAATGCTCGTGGAATTCGGCTTATCATTTCCTGATTTGTGTTGTTAGATTAAGCAGCACCCCTTCTCTTAATCCCAAATCGCTCACCAGACACTCTTTCTGACCCAATGTCTCCATGATCGTTCGAATAATGATCGCCCCAGCGGCGATGACTTCTTCGCGGTTCTTCTCCAGACCAGGCAGGCCGATGCGATCGGTCTTTGCTCGACTCAGCAATGTCTGTTCGAGTTCTTGGATCCGGTCGAGCTTCAGCACATAGTTGTGAATGCGAGCTGGTTCGTAGGATTGAAGCTTCTGAACCATGGCGGCAAGAGCAGTAATTGTTCCAGCCGTCCCAACAAATGTCGCTTGCTGATAGTCGTCCATGTTCGCCATAGCCGCCTTAGTTTCTCTGGCCACCCACTCGCGCGCACGACGCACTTCTTCTCCAGTCGGAGGGTCATGCCGCAAGAGGCGTTCACAGAGTCGGACAACTCCGATATCGAACGACTGAACAATGGGCTTGTGCCCAGGCCGATCCAGGATGAATTCCGTACTGCCGCCACCGATATCCAGCGCCAGAATATCCGTCACTCCAACTGGCAAGCCGGAACGAATACCGAGTAATGTCCGCCGCGCTTCTTCCTCGCCTGAGATAAGTTCCACATCAAAACCACATTCTGTTTTGACTCGTGCCAAGAACCCTGCTCGATTGCTGGCATCGCGGACGGCACTCGTTGCCACGACAGCGGTTGTTTCAACTTGATGACTGTCGATGACTTTCCGCCACTCTTGAAGACAAGTGATCACGCGATCCATCGCGGCCGGGCTTAGTCGTTTTGTCTGATCAACGCCTTCTCCCAGCCGAAGAATACGTCGTTCAGATCGAAGCTCTTTAAGGGGATGCCCAGGAGTATGCGCTGCAATCAATAAACGACAGGTGAGTGTTCCGATATCGATACCAGCCAATCGGCGCGTACGTTTCGCCGGCTCACTCATTGCTCATTCCGAATGGCTTCCATCTCGGCTTCCAACTTCTTCTGCGACGCTGTCACGACTTCAATCTCTTTGACGAGACGCACAATCTCCGCATCGTACACGACTCGCTCGGCTGTTTCGCCCCGTTCCTTCATATCGACAGCTCGTTCACCAATATCTTTGTACAGATCCGACAGCTGTTGATCGAGCTTGCGGAGTTCCAACCGCATGCGGAGCAGTTCTGTCTCTTCCAGCGCCCGTCCTGCTGCATGGACGGTTCCGAGACGAAGCGTTGCGATCCCGGTCCGCAGATCGTCTTTTATCCGTTGAAAGAGTCCCATTGTTCGTCTAGCTTATGGATCCGAGCTCGAGCTTCTTCTCCCACTTGCGGAGCATCGCCTCGCGCAGCCCCTGATGGGCTGGTTCTTTCAATCCAGGATCAGATTGTAGCAACGAATACGCCTCCTGCTTGGCCTGCTCCAGCAGATCGCCATCGCGCACCAGATTGGCGACATGAAACTCCGGCATCCCCCACTGCCGCAACCCAAAGAACTCACCTGGTCCCCTAATGCGCAGATCGTCCTCGGCAATGACGAACCCATCATTTGATCGGACGAGCGCCTCCAGCCGTTCCCTTGCCAACGACATTGGTTCTTCACTGCCTAGAGTCCGTCTGCTCAATTCCGTTTTCCCCCGCCCTAGGTTCTGCGCCATCAAGAGACAGTAGGCTTGATGATTGCTCCGCCCGACGCGACCACGCAATTGGTGCAACTGCGCGAGTCCAAATCGTTCAGCATGTTCAATCAAGATGACCGTCGCGTTCGGCACATCCACTCCGACCTCGATGACGGTCGTGGCAATCAACACCTGGATGGTACCGGCCTTAAAGTCAGCCATCACCGCTTCTTTTTCAGAAGCCTTCATGCGTCCATGCAATAGACCGACGCGAAATTCAGAAAATTCTCCATTCTGCAACTGTTCGGCACCCTGCAGCGCCGCTTGAAGATCGACCTTCTCCGATTCCTCCACCAGTGGATAGACGATGTAGGCTTGCTTTTCAGTCAGCAATTCATCACGCACAATCTGGTAGGCCCTCCGCCGTTGTCCCTCACTAAATAGGAATGTCCGCACCGGCTTTCGCCCCGGAGGCAGGGCATCAATGACCGAAACATCAAGGTCACCATAGACCGTCATCGCCAGCGTTCGAGGAATAGGAGTCGCCGTCAGCACCAGTACGTCCGGCCTATAGCCCTTTTCAATCATCGCCTTCCGCTGCAACACGCCAAACTTGTGCTGTTCATCGATGACGGCCAATCCCAGGTTCTTGAATGTGACACCTTGCTGCAGAAGGGCATGAGTCCCGATCGCCACCTGGACATCTCCCGCAGCCAGCTGCTTAACTTGCACATTCTTGACCGAGGCTTTCTCGCCACCACGCATCAAAACCGTCTGCAGCCCCAAGGCCTGCAACATTCCTGAAAGGTTGCGATAATGTTGTTCCGCAAGGATTTCCGTCGGAGCCATCAAGGCCGCCTGATAGCCTGACCCACAGGCCATGACGATGGCCTGTAACGCAACGGCGGTCTTGCCTGATCCCACGTCACCCTGGACCAACCGATTCATGGGGCGTGGCGAAATCATGTCTCGAAATATTTCGCGAATGACTCGTTCCTGCGCCGTCGTGAGATGAAACGGCAAAAGACTCGTCAACCGTGCGAGCAGCGGGGTCCTGGGATTGAACCGTATCTCTTTCCGTTCGTCATGGACCGAGCGGTGCCTGGATGCTAGCGCTAGCTGCAGCAATAAGAACTCCTCAAACGCCAACCGCCGATGGGCCGCTGTCTTTCCTCGCCCTAGTAGATGGTCATCCGTTCCCGCCTTTGGGAAATGAACATCCTGGAACGCTTCATTGATCGAGATCAGCCGCTGCCTCGCGCGAAGCGGCACCGGCAAGTGATCAACGAGATCCATCCCATGGTCCGTCAAGAGATTCCGCACGAGCACTCGCATCTGACGAGAAGTCCATCCTTTGGTTTCATGATAGACAGGAACGATTCGACCCACATGCAACGCCGATTCCACTCCTTCTCCGACAACCTCGTACTGTGCGACATCCATGCGAGGCACCATCCAGTCTCCTCGACCAGAGATCACCCGCCCGCTCAACAGTACGCGAGTCCCAACCGTCAGGACATCTTCCAGATAAGGCTGATTAAAGAACACCACCTGTAGACGACCGGACTGATCTTCGATGCCGACTTCCAGCATGCTCAGCCGTCGATTTCTTGTCCGTTTTGCGTCACATTTCCAGATTATCCCACAAATTGACGCCACCATCCCGGGAACAAGATTTCCGATCGGTGTCATGACCGATCGGTCTTCATACCGCCAAGGGATGGTCCAGAGGACATCTTCTACCGTTTCAATACCCAGTCGTTGCAGAACAGTGGTGCGTTTGGGTCCAACTCCCTTGGCAAATCGAACAGGCAGTCGCCAGAGGTCGGATCGCTCCCCATCAGTCGACTCAGTCTCATGAATGGATCGCGTCGGCGACGCCTTCGGACTGGTGGACTGCCGTGCTGCCTTTCGAAGAGCCTGTATGTGCAGCCCCGCCGTTTGCAATCGACGACGCTGTTCATCCAGGGAAAGGGACGATGGAAAATCAATGAAGAGATCACGGAGTGAAATCAGACGAGCTTCGATCGGCCGAGGATACGTCTGCTGGCGAAGCGCCGACAACACTTGAGTTGAGATGAAATCACTCAGATTGGTGATGGCCTTCAGATGGGCACCATCATCTCGACTTGCGAATTCAATCGGCCGGGCGATGCGGTCCAGCCACTCCTGAAGCGGCACCAACGGACTCGATTCAGCCTCCGTCTGCATATGGCGGAGGATCGTAGCACAGCATAGTTCATCGCACAACGCAGCTGGCGTCTATCCGCTGCTTTTCCTGGATTGTTTGGTCACATTTTCCTAGGGTGCTACACTCCTGTAAGGCTCAATATGTACCGCCGCAATATTCGCCACATTCTGATCCCGCTTGCCATCGGTCTGGCTCTCCTAGTCGGGTACAACCTCTTTCTAAAACCGCTTCATCCCTCCCTGACGATGAGTCCGACGGAAACCATGGAATCCGTCCCTCCCCCACCAGCGCCCCCACAGAGCACGCCATCCGAACGTGACTCACGATACGTCCGCACACTCGATCAGACCGTCATCCCACCTACCTCACATCAAGCGCTGTTGGAAGGAATTCGTGATGAAGTCGAAAAGCAGAACCTCTCCCTGGCAGAGAACAAACTGAAAGTACTCCCGGCTTCCGTTCTATCGGACGGACAATCCAAACCCTTTGTCGCCATCCTGTGGAACAATCTCGGGCTGCAGCAGGAACGTCTTCATGGTACAGGGGCTTCACTCCGCGCGTTTAAGAAGGCAGCGGAACTCGACGACACAAACCCCGTCATCCTGCTGAACCTGGCCCAGGCCTACTGGGAGCAGCGCGACCGCGCACTGAATGCGGAGTTCTTGACGAAATTGATGAAGCTGGCCCCGGATGAACCTTTCCCTCACCTTGCCATGGCTGATTTGCTGCAGGAACAGGATGATCTGAATGGAGCAGCAACGCACTTGGCTCAAGCCACCCAACGGGCAAAGCAAGACCCGGCACTCCAATCTTATCTGGCTACCGTCACGGAGCGAATTCAGCGCACACAATCAATCGAATCTCGCATGACCGCACGCAGCAGCACTCATTTTATCGTCAAATTCACCGGAGAGGAGGACCACACCACTTGGACGTCGGTCTTGGAGATTCTCGAGGAAGCTTATCGGGATATTGGCCAGAAGTTTGGGCATTTCCCGACGAAGCCCATCATGGTCGTCCTCCACGCAAAAGAATCATTCCAAAGCTCGACTGGCAGCCCTGCATGGGCTGACGGGCTCTATGATCCCACGCTCGGACGCATCCAAATTCCCACACAGGGCGCCACTACAGATCGGAAATGGCTCGGCACGGTGCTCCGTCACGAATACGTTCATGCTTTGCTCCACGACCGCTTAGGATCACATGCCGGAGCGCTTCCAACCTGGTTGCATGAAGGCCTCGCCATGCAATTGGCTGGAGATTCATGGCCAGATCTCGATGAGGCCATACACGGCGAGCCGAAGGTGATTCCGTTGGCTACCCTGGAAGGACCCTGGGGCGCATTCTCATCCGAAGCTTCTCTGATGGCCTACCTAGAAGCTAATTCTGCAACCCACTATTTGATGGAGCGATGGGGCATGGCTCGCGTCGACGACCTTGTGAAAGCCTTCCAGGCGAAAGCCTCCGTCGCAACCGCATTCCAGGACAAACTGCTGATTTCGTATGAGCAGTTCCAACGTCAATGGCTCGAGCGCTTCGAACAGGCTCGTTCGTAACTTCCCCCGTGCTTTATGCTTCCATTGATCAAGCCAGTAGACACCGTCAAATCGGCACGGGAATGGATTCATTCTGCGGCTGCTGCGGCCAAACGGGAAGGAAATCGGCCTGATCATTCAGCGCCCCCTGGGCACCCTCTTCAGACTCTCGCTGAGAGAATTGATCTTCCCAGATAATCGTCTTCCCGTTTGAATCATACATGCGAATCATAAATTCGAACCTGTGGGAACTGTTTGTTGAAACTCGCCCCAACCTCGTGGACCGATCCGCAATCGAATGGAGGTGCAGAGCCTCACCCAGGACCGTCGTAAACTCATCCTCCCAGACAAGAGAGCCGGTTGCCGCGTCTATCGCACGCAACAAAAATTTCGGCTGTTCGGTTGCCTGCCGCTCCGTGCGAACTCTCGTGATGGTGGCGTGACTAAATTTTCGAGTTGAAATGGTTTGTCCCCTACCCTTTCCGTCAGGTTGCACGAGGTTGAGTCGCCCTTCCCATTGGAAGATCCCGGTATTCGCATCGTAAACCCGCAAGACGAAGTTGGAGAGGTCTGTAGCCCCTTGTCCGATACCACCCGCAAAAATACGAGCCTCCCCTTTCCTTCCTGCTCCATCACTTTCCTTCACCGTCAGTTCATAGACATCATCGGATATAATCGCGCCTGAGTCAGCTTCATAGACCTTTACCGATATCGCAGACACCGAACCGATCTGATAACCGAACCCCGCCGCCACAATCGCCTTTTTCCCCGTAGTGACGACGTCGCCCCAGGCCGGATCATTCCCACCGTAGAAACTCCATAATCCGATAAAGACTACAAGACTCACGATCCTTGAACATCCAAGTCCCAATACCCGTCGTTTTTCGTCTACGGAATGAGCCGAGTGGTGACAACCTTTCGAAACATCAGATGTTTGCGGCATGTATCCTCCTCAGAATGTGGATGCATTCTGATAGAGGACTGGTGGCCGGTAAATTCCTCACTGATGGGATGAATCCCCTCTAAAGAGAGGGAACGAGACAAAACAACTTGGTAGTGTTAGGCCTATCGCCTGGTAGGTTGAGCAACGCCAAACCATCGATACCGATAGCGGGCTATGGGACGATAGGCCCATTCCGCTAACTGCCGTACCCTGCCGATCCGTATCCCCCACTGCGCCAGCATCCCACCAGACAGATGAGGAAGAAGAGGGAAAAATGCGTCAAGCCCCTGCAGCATCTTTCCGGAAGGTTGGATGAAGAAAGCTGTCTCAGGTCGACCAAAGCGATATCGTTGCTCAAGACCAATTCTTGCTGCTTTACTCTGATTAGGCGGAGAATCTGATACCCGTTCTTGGTTGACTAACTCCTCATCGTTCAAGGCCAATTCTTACCGACACACAGAGCCCACATTCTTCGTCATAAATCAGAAGACAAGCCTGCAGGGGTACCTGCTTCTCCTCCAGATCCTTTGGCTTCATGATGCGAGTCCATTTTTATCAGAATAACTGCGACTAAAAGGCACCCATTGCCGACCTTTTCCTCAACAGTCTATAGTCAGCCCATGCTCCACAAACCTTTGCTTATTCTGTTACTCAGTACCGTCGTTGTGGAAACTGGATTCCTCTTTCTTGAGAACGACCCATCTTTCACACAAGGCATGGCCTGGAAAATCAGCTTTTTCGCTCTGATACCTCTTGGACTGTCCCTACTGGTTTGGTTTCAATTGCGATGGAGCACAGCGATTTGCGTCTTTTATGCAACGATCGGGTTGGCTATAGACATCGCCACAATGGTTCAAGCTCTGTCAACGGATGCAGATGCTGTCGCGTCCATGATGGCCAGTCTCGTCAGTGGACTTTTCTATTTCTGCTTGATCCTTTTTGGTTGGCAATCATTCTTGGCCGTGGATCAGGGGCTGACGCCTCCAAAACTCCGTCATCCCAATCCTCCGTCCCCTTCCTCATCGGAACGGGTTTGATACTGACAAAACCGGCTTGGTTCAGCCACTTCGCCGTCTCAGAGACGGTATAGGTATCCCCCTGTTCAGTAAACAAGAGCATCGAGAGCGCAAACAAGCTCGCTTCCGTCGGATACAGACCTTCGCGGTCGTGCAGAAAGGCATCTTGGATGATGAATCGGCCACCCGGCTTCAACGCAGCACGAACTCGCCGAAAAATGGCCCGATTCTCTTTCGGTGAATACATGTGCAGCACATTAGAGTACCAGACGACATCATACGTACCAGGGATCGGTTCTGTGGAGAAATCGAGCGGGACATAGGAGAGCCGTTCCCTCGCTTTGTGGGTGGAAGCAATTTCTTTGGCCACCTCAAGCGCAGCCGCTCGATCACAGATTGTGGCACGCAACCTTGGATTCTTTGCAAGAAATGCCAGTGCATAGGTACCAGGTCCACCACCGAGATCCAAGAGAGTTTGAGCGTGACCGAGATGAAGGTGTCCCGCAATTGCCGGAGCGAGTTCCACCGTCCGGTGATGCATCGCCCAGGTAAATTCGCGCCGATAGTCCGGTCCATCTGGCACATCATGATCCAGCGGCAGTCCACTTTGGATGGACTCCGCCAGCCGGATCCAGTCGGTCCAATGGCTCCTGATCAGATGAAGATACCCGCCTCGATAGGCGCGATGGTTGGCATTCAGCGCTGTCGCGCCAAGCTTGCTATTGCGATAGACGCTACCTTTCTTATGTAGCACTCCCGCAGCGGCAAGACTGCGGCAGAGGATACCGAGACCCCGCTCACTGACTTTCAGTTTCTTGGCGAGAGCGGTCAGCGACCAGGTTCGATCATCAACCACCGTAAAAAGATCCATTTCGAGCGCGGCCAACAGCACTCGCGGCAATCGATAAGCGGAAATGGCATCACGAAATTCGTGGAATGTCGCAATGCGGTTTGTCACGAAGCCTTCCCAATGTGTCCCCGGCACCACCGCAGAAGCTCTTCGAGTTTAGAGCGATTGTGGAGATCGGCATCTCGGGCAAAGGTGACGGCCACGAACTCGTCCGTGATCTCCGTCTCCTCGACAAATCCAGACTGAAGAAGGAGCCCTCTGTATCGAGAAACAGCTGGTTGAAGGAAGTATTTTGCCTGCTTGGCAACCTCATCAGTTCCCAAGTCCTCCGGGGTTCCGTCCGACATGAGCGCCATGACCTCGTCCAATGAAACCCCATACTGACAGAGAACCTTGCCCTCGGGCTTGACTTCGAGAAGCCACCCATCTGCCCCAAGATCCATGAGGAGCGGTCCATCCGGTTCCAGTTCATAGAATTGCGGAAATGACTGAATTAAGTCGGTTCGAAGTTGCAACCACGTTGGAGAAACTGATTCAGTCATGCGCTCATCTTTCGAGGCTCTTGTGGCAGACCAGAGCCTGCCAGACGCAGACGGAGTACATGAAGACGCTGGGTATTCTCTTCCAGCTTTGGCAGCCGATACTTCCGATCCATCGAGACAACCTGTTCAAGAAGATCAGCTGCCTCTTGGAGTTGACCCAATTCCTCATAGCACTGGACGAGCACGTATCTGGCACCGCCGGTGCGAAGTTCGTCACGCAACCGTTCGGCGATCGACTGACTCGTTTGGCAGCAGGCGATAGCCTCATGATAGCGCTGTTGAATCACGTATGTCCGTCCGATCATCCGCCAGGCATCCGCGACACCTGCCACATTTCCCACACGACGCATCAAGGCCAACGACCGTTCATAACAGCCGATAGCTTCCTCCATGTCACCGGTTTCACGGGCCACCAGGCCAAGGTCGGACAAGAGCACCGCTTGCGCAGCCTCGTCATGGGTCTTGATCATAAGATCCATGGCTTCGAGATAATAGGCTCGGGCTCGATCCCATTCGCCGGCATCGGCACGCAAGTTCCCCAAGTTGGCCAACGTCGTCCCGATGCCTTTTTCATCACCGAAGATCTTTTGAAGCTCCAAAACCTCCTGATAATGCGCCTGAGCGGAATCTCGCCGTCCACTGACTGCACAGATATTGCCAAGATTACCAAGAGTCGCGACGAGGGCCCGCTGGTCACCGCTCAGTCGATCGCACTCCAGCGCCTTCGCATAACAGGTATAGGCCTCCGTATAATACCCTTTCGAGAAATGCTCATTCCCTTGTCGATTCAGCTCCTCAGACAGTCCGTTCCGTAACGTCATCGCGGCACCGCCAACAATCGTTCCACCTGCAGCTTTGCCTCCACAAGGATGGGAACACCATCTCCGACTAGCAGGCTGTCGAAGTTGTACTTCAAAAGACGACGGAGCGCCTCCTTTGCCTTAGCCGGATTCTCGTATTTTTCAGGAGGGAGCAGGCGAAGCGAACCTGAGGGTTGACCGATCAGCGCGTCTCCCACGATCAGCACACCTCGGCCTCGTTCAATAAACAGAGCCGATTCACCGGGAGACTTCTGATCCGACAACTGAATCACCCAAATCCCGCCGGGCAGGAGTTCGCCATCCTTATACGTTTTGGTCGGATTCACTTCCATCTGAGCCGCATCTAATTCAGGAACATACAGCTGGCAATGCCACTCAGCCTGATAGGCTGGCGCTTCCCGAAGGTGATCGCGGTTGGTCAGCACGATGTAATCGATCGGCTCATGGCGCCTGACAATCGTTCGCGCCTCCGGAGTCATCGGTGGGGGGTCTACTAGAATCGTGTGCTCACCGATCGTCAGCAGCAGACCATTGAAGTTCAATTGCTTTTCATCTGAGAACCAGGACCATTGCCAAATATCGGGCAGGATTTGTTTCATAGCGCAGGACGCTACCACCTTTCGCAATGCAGGACGCCGACGCCATCACAACGCGGCAGCAACCTCTTTGATCATTTTGGTGATTTTCCCCTCAATGCTTGCCTCGTGAGGCAAGTCGAGCAAATCATCTTCTGACACCGTAATGAATTTACGATTCGTTCCCTTTGTCAGCGAAATCAAAAATAAGCTATTGGATGGCGTCACGGGGATCACCACCTGTATCAATTGATCAACCCCCTGCACCAGCTCGAGGAATTTTTGCTTCCCCTCCTCCATCTCATCCATCGTTACGTGAACTCCTTACGCGTTTACCGCCCAGTAGTTCTTTCGACTTCCAGCAGCCTCTCAATGTCTGCACGGATTACCTCGGCTCCCGCCAAATCCATACCACTAAGCCAGTGAATGGCATATCGTACCATGACGATTTTTCAAGCGGCAACCACGAGGTAGGGAGAGAACTCCCTCCGGCAGGCTTTCTACTGATTCAGCATGTCCTTGAGCTGTTCCTTGGCGTCGCCTTCGAAGCGAACAAATTCGAGTCCGAATCGCTCCCCTTCCTTCCATCGGACGATCGCGAGGGCGATGATAATTGAAGGTCGGGCACCAGGAGGTTGCACCTGGAGACTCACGCGTGCCCCAAGCGGAGGTTGTATGTCACTTTTGATTTCGCCACCGACAAGCGTCAGATTTGTCACGGTTCCATGACCTGATGCGTCATCGCCGGTGAATGAAGCAGGATAATCGACCGGCACACGTGGGCGATCTCTGGATTGCACAGCCTTCTTCCCGTCGTTCTCTGATGTCGCCATGCGTTCCTACGGAACGTGTTCAGCGCACTGCCTCAAACAGGCCGAGCTGCAGCTCTTCTGCGCGGGTGAATGGGATGGGATACCGTTCCGTAAAGCAAGCCGTACAGTACTGATCGGGCGATCGCGGTGCCGATTTCAGCATACCGTCCAAGCTGAGATACGCCAAACTGTCAGCAGTGATGTACTTGCGGATTTCTTCGATCGAATGGTCGGAGGCGATCAACTCCTTTTTGGTCGGTGTATCGATACCATAGAAACAGGGAGAAATGATCGGCGGCGAACTGATTCGCATGTGGACTTCCTTCGCCCCGGCTTGCCGAATCATTTTTACGATTTTCCGGCTCGTCGTGCCACGGACCAACGAATCATCGATCACAACGACGCGTTTCCCCTCCAAGACTTCGGCTACCGCATTGAGCTTGACCTTCACACCGAAGTGACGAATCGACTGCTCCGGTTCGATGAATGTCCTTCCGACATAGTGATTACGAATCAACCCGGCTTCGAAGCGCACACCTGCCCCTTCGGCATAGCCGAGCGCCGCAGGCACACCTGAGTCTGGAACCGGAATGACGACATCCGCCGGCACCCATGCCTCTTGAGCCAACTGTCGTCCCAATGCCTTCCGTGTGGCGTACACCGCTTCACTTCCAAAGATGCGGCTGTCCGGTCTGGCGAAATAGACATACTCGAACACACACATGGCCGGAGCCGTCTTGGGAAATGGATGATGGCTTTCCAGGCCCTGATCGTTGATCACGATCAACTCACCGGGTTCCACCTCTCGAATATATTCGGCATCGAGCAAGTCGAATGCACAGGTCTCGGAAGCAACAACCCAGCTACTACGAAGCCGACCGATACACAACGGCCTCAGCCCATAGGGATCCCGTGCGGCAATGAGCCCGTTGTCGGTCATCAACACCACCGAGAACGCCCCTCGCACTTGATTCAGCGCATCGATAACCCTTGAGAGAAATGAGCCCGCGCGCGAATGCGCGATGAGATGAATGATCACCTCGCTATCCGACGTCGATTGGAAGATCGCCCCGTAGGCTTCCAGCTCATGCCGAAGCATCTGAGCATTGATGAGATTCCCGTTATGCGCCAAGGCAAGATTGCCGAGCGCAAAATTCACCGTCAGCGGCTGCACATTCTTCAAATCATTGCCGCCGGATGTGGAGTAGCGGTTATGTCCGATGGCCATGTGCCCAGGCAGCTTCGCCAAGACCGACTTGTGAAAAATATCGGCCACAAGCCCCATGCCTTTTTGAATGCAAAACTGCTCCCCATCCCCCGCAACGATCCCGGAGGCTTCCTGCCCGCGATGTTGTAACGCATACAGCCCCAGATATGTCAGATTGGCCGCTTCTTCGTGACCGTACACACCGAAGACCGCGCACTCATCGTGGAACTTATCGGGAGAGACGATCAGCAATTCTTTCTGCATGATCTTTACGTAACACAGACGATTAGACGTGATTCAGCGATCTCTCGAAGGCATATGCCCATCGATCCAACAATTCTGACACCGGCTGATCGATCAGACATTCCTCTGCTCCTTCATGTCTGACAGAGATGACCAGGCGATCGCCAGAAACCATGCCGATCACATCGGCAGGCACACCGAACGATCTTGCATGGTCAAGCACAGCCTGGCGCTGGCTCGGTTTCACAGAAATCACAACACGGGACTGACTCTCCCCGAACAAGACTGCGTCGTCACGAAGCCGCCCTTTGGTCAAGGTTACCACAGCGCCTCGAGTCCATCCGGATCCAGAGATACAACTTTCAGCCAGCGCGACGGCGACGCCACCATCCGAGCAATCATGTGCGGATTGCAGTAGCCCGCCACGAATCAGCGACAGGACACAATCTTGAAGCGCCTTCTCGACATCTAAATTCAGGTAGGGCGGGGAGCCCTGTTCACGAGCCTGTACCACCTTGAGGTATTCCGACCCCCCCAAATCCTCTCGAGTGGTGCCAAGCAAAATGATGTCGTCCCCTTCCGACTTGAACCACTGCGTCATCGTCCACCCTACATCCTCGATCAGTCCGACCATACCCAACATAGGGGTGGGATAGATGGAGAGCCCGTTCGTTTCGTTATAAAAGCTGACATTTCCGCTCACAATGGGAACCTGGAATCGTTCACAGGCATCTTTCATGCCCTCGATCGCCATCACAAACTGCCACATGATATCCGAACGCTCCGGATTGCCGAAATTCAGACAGTCGGTCAGCCCGATCGGAGCGGCACCTGAACAGACAAGGTTCCGCGCCGCTTCTGCCACGGCGAGACGCGCGCCTTCATAGGGATTCAACAGACAATAGCGGCTGTTGCAATCGACCGTCATGGCTACCGCTTTGTTCGTGCCCTTGATCCGCACTACCGCCGAATCGGACCCTGGACGGACCATTGTGTTGGTCCGCACCATATGATCGTACTGTTCATAGACCCACCGCTTACTGGCGATCGTGGGAGATTCAAGCAATGCCAATAACGCTCCATTCCCATCCTTGATATCCGGGATCAGGTCATAATTCAGATTGGTCAGCATATCTTGATAGGCCGGGGGCTGGTAGGGCCGTTCATAGCGAGGCCCATCGTCAGCCAAGGCTTTCGCCGGGATTTCGGCAACGACCATTCCTTGATCCATGACGCGCAAGATTCCGTCGGCAGTCACCTTGCCGACCACTGCCACGTCCAAATCCCACTTCCGGCAAACTGCGATACACTCATCTTCCTTGCCGGCTTTTGCCACCATCAACATGCGCTCTTGAGACTCGGACAGCATGATCTCATACGGCGTCATCCCAGGTTCACGCCGCGGCACTACCGTGAGATCCAACTCGATCCCATTGCCGGCGCGGGAAGCCATTTCACAGGAAGAGCTCGTCAACCCCGCAGCACCCATGTCTTGAATCCCGACGAGCAAATCACGCTCCATCAACTCAAGACAGGCTTCCAACAGGAGTTTCTCGGTAAAAGGATCACCGACCTGCACAGTCGGACGTTTCTGTTCAGATGTGTCGTCGAACGAATCACTCGCCATGGTCGCGCCATGAATTCCGTCACGGCCCGTTTTGGAGCCGAAATAGATCACGGGATTCCCGACGCCGGCCGCCGTGCCACGAAAGATCTTGTCTTTCTTGGCGATCCCCAGACAAAACACATTGACCAGCGGATTGAGTGCATAGATGTCGTTGAAGACGATCTCTCCTCCCACGGTCGGCACTCCCATGCAATTGCCGTAGCCGGCAATGCCAGAGACCACACCTTTCATGATATGGCGATTCTTTGGCGAATGCAGTTCTCCAAACCGCAAGGAATCCAGCAACGCGATCGGCCTCGCGCCCATCGTGAAGATATCGCGCAGAATGCCGCCGACCCCGGTCGCCGCACCTTGGTATGGCTCAATGAACGAGGGATGGTTATGCGATTCCATCTTGAAGACCACACAGAGCCCATCGTCAATATCGACCGCACCAGCATTTTCGCCTGGTCCCTGAACGACACGAGGCCCGGTCGTCGGCAATTTCTTCAAGTGCACGCGTGAACTTTTGTACGAGCAGTGCTCGGACCACATCACGGAAAACATCCCGAGTTCCGTGATATTCGGCTCACGCCCCAAAATATCGACGATTTTGTTGTATTCGTCGCCCGTCAGATTGTGCTGAGCAATGAGGTCTTTTGTGATGAGCGGCATGCCAGCCTGCATTATGACCGAGCGGTCACAGTGACGATAGTTTCCACAGAATATTCTGACCTGCCGAGAGCCCAACTCAAGAATGTGCGCCTCACGACATGAGCGCTGCACAGCATGATTTGGCGAGGCGCTCGTCCAGCGCCTCGCCGGTCCGATGGGTCTAGAGTGGGTATGACCCCAAAATCTCTTACTGAACTTCCACTTTAACCGCTGCTTCAGCGGCTAAGGTTTGATGATCTTTGTCCGCTGCCACAACCTTGATTTCATGGGACCCTGGTGACATGCCCTTCACCGTCCCCTTCCATCCCTTCTGATATTCTCCGTCCACGAAGCAATGCGCATGCGTCGCCTGGCTCCCCTTCGTGAGCTCATAGACGATTTCAACGTCGCTTCCCACCTTCGCTCCTGCGGCTGGGCTCTTGATCATGAGCTTGCTGCCGTCATCCGTTGCCGCAAAGGCCGCGAGGCCAGATCCCAACATGAGCATCCCACCTACTGCGAAAACTGCTACTGCTCGCTTCATCTCGACCCTCCTCATTATATAGATAAACGACATGTATGACTGATCCATGCCGACTAACCCAATACTTTACCGTGCCATTTTCTATTCTTCAATCCTCTGAATAGGCCCCCGCCGATACTGGTCGAGGATCCGTTACCGCGCTGCCGCCAACTTCTTTCGCTCCAACGACATGATCATCGATTGAAAGATCGCACGCCCATCTTCACGACCGAGCAGGGCCTCAACACAGCGTTCCGGATGCGGCATCATGCCTAGAACATTTCCCTCCGCATTGCAGATGCCTGCGATATTGTCGAGTGAGCCATTCGGATTCGCCTCCGGGACCGCCTTGCCATCCGCCGTACAATATCGAAAGGTCACTTGGGCATTCGCTTGAAGCCCGGCCAATGTCACAGGATCGGTATAGTAGCTTCCATCTGCATGCGCGATGGGAATTCTCAAAATCTGGCCCGGCTTCAATACGCACGTAAACGGCGTGGCGGCATTCTCAATCCGAACATAGACGTCTTTACAGACAAAATGCAGCGAGCGATTGCGCAACATCGCGCCCAGCAATA
Source organism: Nitrospira sp. (assembly GCA_018242725.1). Taxonomy (GTDB): domain Bacteria; phylum Nitrospirota; class Nitrospiria; order Nitrospirales; family Nitrospiraceae; genus Nitrospira_D. Next base: position 73,559 of record JAFEBI010000002.1, read on the forward strand.
GGCCTGCTTCCAGCAGGATCTGAAATCCGTTACAAATCCCGAACACCAATCCACCATCGCCAGCAAATTGTTTGACGGCCTGCATGACCGGAGAAAACCGCGCAATCGCACCGGTCCTCAAATAGTCGCCGTAGGAGAACCCGCCCGGCAAGATAATCGCATCTAATCCGGCCAAGGACGCTTCCTTGTGCCACACCATCGTCACATCATGACCCAGCACGTCTTTGACGACATGAGCACAGTCATGATCGCAATTACTGCCAGGGAAAACGACGACACCGATGTTCATCTCGTCTCCAATGCTGAGATTGGGCGCCCCACTGCGCTCTCAGCACTCACGTCCGGCACACAGCACTACCCCAATTCATACCGATATTCTTCAATAATCGTATTGGCTAGCAACTTCTCACACATCTGCTTCACCTGAGCCTCGGCCTTCCCCTTGTCGTTTTCTTGGAGATCCAATTCCATGTACTTCCCGACGCGGACATTGGCCACATTCTTAAACCCCAACGAATCGAGTGCGTGTTCGATCGCCTTACCTTGTGGATCGAGAATACCCTGTTTCAACGTGACATGAATCTTAGCTTTCACAATCTAACTCTCCCGCTTCTCTCCGGCATCATTCAGTCGATCCACATATTTCTTGATCCAAAGAATCACGGCGATGGTGAGCCCGCCACAAAACACTAATCCCACGAACGCCCACCGCCAGGGCGACTCGTTCAACCGATAGGCCATCACACCGACAATAGCCGCCCAGACCACCACCGATGCGATCAGCCCATAATTCAGGTACGCCCGCGTCATCTCTCCATCTTCCCTTTGACTTTCCCTCCAAAAGGGAGAGTGGGGGTTGTGCTTGACTCGCACATGCACCGAGCGCCGCCCACCATTGATAAGCATTCAATGGGCCAGCGTCCGCCTTGCGCGAGGAAGGAGGGCAACCCCGTCGGTCCCTATCTACCCACACACCCGCTTCAACACTTCCTGATACGCCTCCTCGATCTTTCCCATATCCTTCCGAAACCGATCCTTATCCATCGATTCGCCAGTCTCCATATCCCACAACCGACAGGTATCCGGAGAGATTTCGTCTGCCAGGATCAATTTGTTATGAAACACACCAAACTCGAGCTTGAAATCCACCAGCTGCATCTTCCGTTCGGCAAAGAACGGTTTCAGAAGCTTATTCACCGCGTGCCCCAATTCGCGCAATTCGCGCAACACGCCGGGTGTCGCGACACTCATCAGCCGCAAATGGTCATCGTTGACCAGTGGGTCGCCCAATGCGTCGTTCTTGTAGTAGAACTCGACGACCGCCGGATCAATCCGATTCCCCTCTTTCAAGCCCAGCCGCTTCGCCAAACTACCTGCTACCGTGTTCCGCACCACGACCTCGACCGGGACGATTCTGACTCGCTTCGTCAGCATTTCCCTGTCGTTCAGCCGCTCGACGAAGTGGGTACGGATTCCTCCTTGCTCCAAGAGTCGAAAGAGCCGCTCCGACACCTTGTTGTTGATCACCCCTTTTTCGACGATGGTGCCGCGTTTCTGTGCATTGAATGCCGTCGCGTCGTCCTTGAAATACTGGATGACCTGGTCAGGATTCTCGGTCGCAAAGATTTTCTTCGCCTTCCCTTCGTAGAACAGTTCTCCCGTCGCCATGATCAGACCTCAGCCTTCAGCTCACTGGACCAACGATTCAATAACCTCGTCCACAGATTGCAGCACCCCTAGGAGAGTGGGATGACCGAGTCGACGAACATACTGGAACTCCTTCACCTTCTCAAGCGACAGTACCAGACTATGGAAGTCTTCCAGCTTCGATGTTTCAAAATAGGTAATGAAGTCCAGGTCGTCCAGACCTGTCGAGTGATAGAGTTTTCGCTTGACCGTCTTTAAGTACGGCAGAGCGGCTGCAGTATGCTCCTGCATCATGGCAGCCTGTTTGTCACGATCCAGCCCCCACCACTCGGCCGACTTCTTGACCGGGAGAATGATCGCATAGGGCTTCGGACCTGACTCGCTCGGAGACGTAAGATCTGCCTTCAGCTGCTCAGAAAATCCAGGCACATAAGTTGGTTTCTTGGTCAGTCCATGCATGATGCCGGCTATCTTGAGATGTCGCCCGAATTGGCTACTCTTCAAGTCGAGCAGAAACGCTTGAGTGTCACGCAATTCCATCGCATGAACGCGGAACAGCAGATCGGCATGATCAGACAGGCCGCGAAGCAGATACAGATCAATCGCCACATGCTCTCGATGCTGTTCGACCACTCCTTTGAGCGTAGCCAGACGAGCGATACGGACTGAAGAGTCGAGTTTCCCCCACTGGTCATCGAGCGCAAAGACGGCAAAACTCCCATAGACCCCCGAATCGGTCAGCAGTTTCTCCCGATCCACCCCCGCAGAAACCGAAGAACACCAGAATCCCATGGAGAGGAAGATACACATCGCCGTCCTGAAGAACACGACCTTCATGACCTCGATCTCTTCTTTTTGACACCGGACGATGCCTTGGCTCGTCCGAATACCCGCCGATAGATTTGGTCAAGGTGGCGCAGATAGTACTGGGGATTGAAACAGGTGGCAATCTCGCGCCCGTTCAAGTGTTGCGAGATAAAGGGATCCTTTTCCGCCAAATCTTGCAATGCACCTCCGCCCCGCCAGGACGCCATCGCATTTCTCTGAACTGCTTCGTATGACTCTTTTCGTTGTGCGCCCTTATCGATGAGCGCCAACAGCAACCGCTGAGAATAGACCAGCCCCCCCGTCAGTTCAAGGTTTCGACGCATACGGTCGGGATAGACGACCAGATGCTCGATGAGATCCGTGATCTTCGCCAGCATGTAATCGATCAATATCGTGCTGTCCGGCATGATCACCCGCTCGACCGACGAATGGCTGATGTCACGTTCATGCCAGAGCGCCACGTTTTCCATGGCTGCCACACTGTTCGCCCGTACGAGTCGGGCCAGTCCGCATAGGTTCTCCGAGACGATCGGGTTGCGCTTGTGGGGCATCGCCGAAGATCCCTTTTGGCCTTCGGAGAAATACTCTTCGGCCTCGAGGACTTCCGTACGCTGAAGATGGCGGATCTCCGTGGCGAACTTCTCGATGCTGGCCGCCAGCAGGGCAAGCGCCGTGGCATAGGACGCGTGGCGGTCTCGTTGGACCACCTGGTTCGAGACGGGGTCCGCTTTCAAGCCAAGCTTGGCACAGACATACTCTTCGATCTTGGGCCCCTGATGGGCAAAGGTCCCCATGGCACCGGATAACTTGCCGACCGCGATCTCGGTTCTGACCGATCGCAACCGTGCCTGATGGCGGCCGACTTCCTCATACCAGAGGGCGAGTTTCAGGCCAAACGAAATGGGCTCCCCGTGAATGCCATGCGACCGCCCCACCATCACCAGATCTTTGTAACGGAAGGCCTGCCGCTGCAAGACAGCCAGCAGCCGTTCCACTCCGTCTAGGATCACATCAAGAGCCTCGGTCATTTGAATGGCCAGCGACGTATCGACAATATCCGACGAGGTCAGCCCCATGTGAAGAAACCGGTGGTCCGGCCCCACCGTGTCCATCAGTGATTCCAGAAAGGCGATCACATCATGCTTCGTGACCTTCTCGATCTCAGTGATCCGATCAATGTCAATTCGAGCCCTTTTCCTGATTCGATCGGCCGTCCCACGGGGAGCCTGTTTGGTCTGTTCAAACGCCGCACAGGCCTGGAGCTCGACCTCAAGCCAAATCTCGTATTTGTGCTTCAAGTCCCAAATAGCCTTCATTTGGGGACGTGTATACCGTTCAATCACCGTCGACTCTCCTCCACATCGGCCGATTCGGATCCGCCCGCTTCGCGGCCAATCGCGACTCGGTTGCTAACGCCTTGTCCAACACCGCATTCACAAACTTGGAGGCATCGTCATCTCCGAAACTCTTCGCCAACTCAATCGCTTCGTCCATCGTCACCTTCGCCGGGACCTCATCGACCCACAACAACTCGTAGAGCCCGGCACGTAAAATGTTGCGGTCGACGATCGGCATGCGGTGCACCGTCCAGTTCGTTGCATACTTCGCGATGGTGGCATCGAGCTCCTTCTGATGCTCCAGCACACCTCGAACCAACCGTTCCGCAAAAGCCCGTGCGTCATCGGAAGCGGAGTACTCGCGCCAAAACTCATCCAGACGAAGCTCCCCTTTCCCATGAATGTCGTGCTGAAAGAGAATCTGCAAGGCTCGTTCTCGAGCCTGGTGACGGCCACCCATAGGCTACTTTGCCGGCCGCTGCGCGGCCGGTCGTCGTCGAGTCGATGAACCGGAGTCAGCGTGCCGTCCGAAGGACTTAACGCGCTGCATCACCTTCACCATCTCAATCGCAGATTGTGCCGCCGCGCCGCCACGGTCGAATCGTTTTGGATCCGCACGTTCCTCGGCCTGCGCCACCGTCTCTGTGGTCAACACGCCAAAAATGATCGGCACCTCCGTCTCCATGGCAACCTGCCCGATCCCGCGGCTCACTTCGGAGCAGATGTACTCAAAATGTGGAGTGTCGCCTCGGATCACGGCGCCTAAGCAAATGACTGCGTCAAAGCGGTTCGCCCGCGCCATCGTACGAGCAACCAGGGGAATTTCAAACGCCCCCGGCACACGTACAATCTCAAGATCCTCTCGGCGAACACCATGGTCGGCGAGGCTTGCAACACACGCATCCAGCAATTTGCCCGTGATCTGCTTGTTAAATTTCGCCGCAACAATGCCGATGTGTAGCCCTGCCGCAGATCGCTCTGTTCGCATAACCTTCATCGTGTAATCACTCACGTGACATGGCGCGTCAAACCTTCTTCAGCAGATGCCCAAGCTTCGCCTTTTTCGTCCGAAGATATCGAACATTGGCCGCACGGGGTGGAGTCTCAATAGGAACGCGTTCGACGACCTTGAGGCCATAGCCTTCGATCCCGACGATCTTTCGCGGGTTATTCGTAATCAACCGAATCTGGTGCAGACCAAGATTCGCCAAGATTTGCGCGCCGACACCGTAGTCACGGAGATCGGCCTTGAACCCCAGCTGCAGATTGGCCTCCACCGTGTCACTACCTCGATCTTGGAGGCCATAGGCCTTAATCTTATTGAGCAACCCAATGCCTCGGCCCTCCTGATTCAAATACAACAGGACGCCACGGCCTTCCTTCTGAATCAGCTCCATCGCGGAATGGAGCTGATCACGACAATCGCACCGCAGCGATCCCAGCGCATCGGCGGTCAGACAGCCGGAATGGACGCGCACCAGCGTCGGCATCCCGCCCTCGACCCGTCCCTTCACCAACGCGATGTGAGTCACTCCGTCGATTTGATTTTCGAAGGCGACCGCCTCGAATTCGCCAAACGTGGTCGGCAGCCTTGCACTCGCTACCCGTTTGACAAACGTTTCCCGACGCATCCGGTATTCGATCAAGGCCTTCACCGTCACCATCTTCAGTTTATGCGTCTTGGCAAACTTCGCTAACTCAGGCACACGCGCCATCGTTCCGTCGGCATTCATAATCTCGCAGATCACTCCGGCAGGCTTAAGCCCGGCCAACCGTGCCAGATCAACCGATCCTTCCGTTTGTCCGGCGCGCCGAAGCACGCCCCCTGTTTGCGCCTTGAGTGGGAACACGTGCCCAGGCCGAGCGAGATCACTCGGCTTACATTTTGAGTCAATCGCCACATGAATGGTCGTGGCTCGATCGGCGGCGGAAATGCCGGTCGTAATGTCTTTACGCGCATCGATCGAGACAGTGAACGCGGTCCCGAATGTGGCGGTATTCTCTGCCGCTTGCTGGGGCAGCTGCAATTCTTCCACACGCTCAGGGGTCAGTGCCAAACAAATCAGTCCGCGGGCATGCTTTGCCATGAAATTGATCGCCTGCGGCGTGACTTTTTCCGCGGCAATGACAAGATCCCCCTCGTTCTCACGATCTTCGTCGTCAACGAGGATGATAAACTTCCCCTTTTTGATGTCACGGATCGCGTCTTCAATATGGTTGAACGGGCCGGGCATAAGGTACACAATCTAGCATTTCAGACCGAACCTTGAACATCATTATTTGTTGGTCGTTCGACGTCACAGGGATGTTCAGGAAGGAAGATTCACCGGGGACGATCCGTTCGGACGCAGTGCCACCATCACGGTTCCCCATGCACAGACCGCAAGGCCGGCAAACAGCCAAAACCCTGACTCGTAGCTCCCTGAGAGCCCTTTCATCGCGCCGATCAGAATCGGCACGACAAATCCACCAACGGCACCTGCCGCACCAACCACACCCGAGGCCAATCCGATGTCTCGGGGAAACCATTCGGCGACGAGCTGAAACACCACGCCATTGCCGAATCCCATTGCCGCCGTCGCAACCACCATCATCACCACACCCATACTGTGCGACGGACTGACGACTGCAACCACCGCTCCCGCAATAGCCGGCAACACATAATAGAGTGCCCGCAGTCCTCCTTGACGATCGGCGACATACCCGCCGATCGGACGAATCACACTGCCGATCAACCCACAGAGGGCTGCGATGATCCCAGCCTCAATCGCCTCGATCCGATACACATCATGCAGCAACAACGGGATCACACTACAGAGCCCCACAAAGCCGCCAAAAGTGACCGCATAAAGAAAACAGAGCCAATAGGCCGATCGCCGCCGCACCAGTTCCGCGACATTCTGCCACCAGGCCCCCACTCGAGCCTCAGGAACCGGTGTCATCCGTGGAACCAGTAGCTCAAACCCTACCAGAGTCGCGGCAACAATAGCGGCCATGATTCCACAGACCTGATGCCAGTCCATGACCGCAGCCCAACGTGGGGCCAAGAAAAGAATCAGCACCGTCCCGACATTCCCTGAGGCAGCAATGCCCAGAATAAGTCCCTGTGCCGGAGGTGGATAAGCCCGGCTGGCGATTGGCAGCGCGACGGCGAAACTCGCCCCGGCCACACCGAGACCGAGTGAAAAGACAAGGGCCGTGCCATACTCACTCACCCCAACCCACCCCCACAGCAGCACCAGCAACTCCACAATGAGAATCGCGACCGCCGTCTGCCGTGCCCCTAGCCAATCCGCGCTCCATCCTGCGACCATTCGTAACACGGCCCCGCTAAGGAGCGGCAAGGACACCAGCCAGGCAATCTCGGTATCCGTCAACTGCAGCGCCGTGACGAGAGGAATGCTCATCGCTGCAACGAGCAACCAGACCATGAAGCTGACCGTGAGATGAACCCACGCCCCGACCAACGAGGGCCAATGGCCGCTTTTCACAATTTCCCAGACCTCGGACACCCCAAATCTCCTCTCTTTGGCCGCTCACTATAGGGGAGCCGCTCTGATTCGCGCAAGCGATGCCTCTCTCATAACAGAGACACTCCACCTCACGCACCTGACCTCGGAAATGCAGAGCCGAACCTGCTCGCCCGACAGGACGGCAATCCTGTCGGATTCACACTACATCACTCGCTCCTCCGGCCTCAGCCAGCCAGATCGACGTTCTTTACGTAAGCCCCCCTTTGAACGGCTCATTTCTGTTATAGTCACGCTCGCCATGCGTGAACAGGATCGGGCACCGGACGAGTCGGACGGCGCTCTAGAGCCAGAAATCCTCGAGCCCCCAGACGACAAGGAGATGGAGGCCGATGCCGCGTCACTGGTGCTGGACATCCCTGCCTCCGGCAGCCCCCAGCCCGCCGACAGCACCGCCGTGGTGCCGGTTACCGCGCTGCAACAGTACCTCGCGGAAGTCCGCCGTCACCCCTACCTTTCAAAAGAAGAAGAGCTGCAGCTCGTTCAGGAATACCGTACCCATGGCAGCCGGGAGGCCGCGGTCAGACTCATCATGGCCAATTTGCGGGTTTCCGTGTCGATCGCAGCCGAGTATCTCCATACCGGCGCCGACCACATGGATCTCATCCAGGAGGGAAACGTCGGCCTGATGCAAGCCATCAAAAAATTCGACCCCTCCAAGAACGTCCGCTTCTATGCCTATGCTGCCTGGTGGTCACGAGCCTATATTCTCCGATACCTCCTGCATACCTTCCGACTGGTGAAGGTCGGGACGACGCAGGATCAGCGGAAACTGTTCTACAACCTCAAGAAAGAAAAAGCGAAGCTCGAACGGGAAGGCTTCTCACCCGACACGAAATTACTTGCGGATCGCTTGAACGTGCGTGAACGTGACGTGGTGGAGATGGATCAACGTCTCGGCAATTGGGAACTGTCGCTTGATCAACCGATCGGTGAGGACCAGGAACACACCCTGCTCGATGTCTTGCCGTCCCACCATGAACCAGCGGACGAACAACTCGCCGATCATCAGTTGAAGACCCTCTTTCGGGCCAAACTCGCGGAGTTCAATCACACGCTGGAAGAGCGAGACGAAGATATTTTGAGAAATCGCATCTTATCAGACAATCCCCTGACCCTGGATGACCTCGGCGAGAAGTACGGCATCACAAAGGAACGGACCCGCCAATTGGAGGCGCGCATCATCAAACGTCTCCGTGACTTCATGAAGAAAGACATCAAGGATTTCGACCACCTTCGAGCCTAAGACCCTAGGCCATTCCGCCCTATCTCCCCTGTCTAAATAGGCATAGAGCATTGATATCACAATGAGTTACGATGCATGCAGAACGAAGAGAGGGAGCATGTCCGGACGAAAAAAACCTCGCCTCCCCTCTTGACTTGGGTCAACGAAGGGCTATCTCCACCCCAGTTACAAGACCGCTGGGATCATAAGTCGAATTCGGCTCAATTCCCAAACCGTCAACACCTAACGAGTTCACTTTCATCAGGAGGAGGTTCTGCTATGGGTACCGCTGAGAAGGAAAAGAAGAATGTCGCCAAGGGTTTCCAACCTCTGGGCGAGCGAGTGTTTGTCACTTATACCGAAGAATTGGAACGGACTGCCGGCGGAATTTATGTGCCGGATTCGGCAAAAGAGAAACCGCAACGGGGAGTCGTGCAAGCGGTCGGCAAGAAGGTGGAAAACGTCAAGGTCGGCGATCACGTCCTGTTCGACAAGTATTCAGGCAGCAAGCTTCGCATTGAGGATGAAGAGTGCTTGATCCTCAAGGAAGAAGACATCCTCGGGATCTTCACCAGTTAAGACTCCACACAATCAACCAGAAACATAATCAACAGAATCGAACACGATAACTAGGAGGAATCTACATGGCAAAGCAACTTTTGTACGGCGATACAGCGCGCGCTTCTATCCTGAAAGGGGTGAACCAGCTCGCAGACGCCGTGAAGGCAACCCTCGGTCCGAAGGGCCGGAATGCGATTCTCGACAAGAAGTTCGGTGCTCCGACCATCACCAAGGACGGCGTCACCGTGGCGAAGGAAGTCGAGCTGAAGAACCCGTACGAAAATATGGGCGCGCAGCTGGTTCGTGAAGTGGCCAGTAAGACCAGCGACACGGCCGGAGACGGCACCACCACCGCCACCGTGTTGGCTCAGGCCATCTTCCGGGAAGGCGCCAAGAACATCACCGCCGGCGCCAATCCGATGGAAATCAAGCGGGGCATCGACAAGGCCGTCGAGGCCGTCACCGCCGAGCTCAAGAAGCTCAGCAAGCCCTGCCAAAACAAGACTGAGATCTCCCAAGTGGGCACCATCTCCGCCAACAACGACAAGACCATCGGCGACTTGATCGCGGAAGCCATGGAAAAAGTCGGCAAGGATGGCGTCATCACGGTTGAAGAAGCCAAGTCCATGACGACCTCGTTGGACGTGGTCGAGGGCATGCAGTTCGATCGCGGATACATCTCCCCCTACTTCGTCACCAATGCGGAGCGGATGGAATGTTCCGTGGAAGAACCGCTCATCCTGATCAATGAAAAGAAGATCAGCAGCATGAAGGATCTCCTCCCACTGCTCGAGCAAGTCGCCAAGATGGGCAAGCCGCTCGTCATCCTCGCGGAAGAAGTCGAAGGTGAAGCGCTGGCCACCCTCGTGGTCAACAAGTTGCGCGGCACCTTGAACGTTGCCGCGGTGAAGGCGCCGGGCTTCGGCGATCGCCGTAAGGCCATGCTGGAGGACATTGCGATTCTCACCGGAGGCCAGGTGATTTCTGAAGATATTGGGATCAAGCTTGAGAACGTCAAGTTGACCGATCTGGGCCGCGCCAAGCGCGTCACGATCGACAAGGACAACACCACAATCGTAGAAGGCTATGGCGATGCCAAGAAGATCGAAGGCCGCGTGAAGCAGATCAAGGCTCAGATCGACGAGACCACCTCCGATTACGATCGTGAGAAGTTGCAAGAGCGGCTGGCGAAGATCGTGGGTGGCGTGGCCGTCATCAACGTCGGCGCCGCGACCGAGACCGAGATGAAGGAGAAGAAGGCCCGCGTCGAGGACGCCCTGCACGCCACCAAGGCGGCAGTGGAAGAAGGCATCGTCCCTGGCGGCGGCGTCGCCTATCTTCGTTGCATCAAGGCTATCGATGCCATCAAGGACATCCCGGCGGAGCAGAAGGTCGGACTCGACATTGTCCGGCGTTCACTCGAAGAGCCGATCCGACAGATCGCCACGAATGCCGGCGCAGAAGCCTCAGTCATCGTCGGCAAGGTTCGAGAAGACAAGGCCGCCAACAACGGCTACAACGCCGCCTCGGACGAGTACGTCGACATGATCAAGGCCGGCATCATCGATCCGACCAAGGTATCGCGCTGCGCATTGCAGAATGCGGCCAGCGTGGCGGGTTTGATGCTCACGACTGAAGTCATGATCACCGAACTCCCTGAGGAGAAGAAGGAACCAGCCGCCGGCGGTGGACATGGCCACGGCCACGGCATGGAAGGGATGTACTAAGTTCAGTACTAAGCCTGAGGGCTGAGATAGTAAAGAGCGAAGGGCTCGGTGGGCAACCACCGAGCCCTTTGTGTTTTCATATCCCCTTGGAGCTCCTTAACCATCTTCCAAGACTCAGAGGCGCTCTCTGAATTTGATGAAACACATGGTCACCGAGAGGATCGTGGATTACTCTTGCTTTAGCCAGAATGGGGACACTGTTGGTTGTTTGCCATACATACGAAGAGACATCTGAGACGAGCGCCAAAGTTCGAATCATTTCCGCTCGCAAACCGACAGAGAATGAAACACGGCAGTATCGGAGAAAGGATGATATGAAATGAGAATACGCCTTCTCACGGGCAGTCCTAGGAACGTTTTTCCGCAAGGGGGTGGAACTGAATATGGGACTGGAGTAGCTAAGACCTATTGACCTCGGAGCGATACCAGGCTCTGAGCTGCTGTAACAGGACCTTATGCCACCCGTCGGTGAAACACCATTCACATTCTTTGAGGAACCAATAGAAACCTCTTTTGGGAATGCCATTGAAACGCCGCAGATGGCGCTTTGCCTGATTCCAAAAGTTCTCGATGCCATTGATGTGATGGTCTTGTTTGCTGACAAATACCTTACTGTGATTCACACGCCTATGATGAAACTCGGACACATCCAACACGTCATAGACTTGAAAGCTGTCCGTATACGCAATACTGCCAGGCAATACTTTCTCGCGAATGATGGGAGTCAACGTCGAGGCTTTGGCGTCGAGAATGATAGCCGTGTACACTTTCCCACCTCGCTTTAATAAGCCAAAAACGGGGACTTTCCCCGCTGCGCCTCGACTTCGGCGACCTTTGCGCACCCCACCAAAATAACTCTCTTGCTTACTGACAATGAGCTGTCTCAAACGCTGATAACACCGCTTCGCCGTGTTGACCTGCAGGCCGATCAACAGCGCAGCAGCTCAGGCTGTCGTACCAGCTACGAAATGCGCCAGGAACTTCTGCTGAGTCCGGACCGGCAACCGACTCTTGCGCCGATAAATCATGCGCTAAATGTACCCCCTTCCAGGGACGCTTAGCTACCCCAGCCCCTTTTAAGATATGGTCCGCTTCAAGGCGTCAATGCCAAAGATAGCCCTTACACTGCAGAAGTACAGATATGGTCAGATGCAAAGAAACTTGAAGTCAGATTTTGACCCATGCAAGTCTTTTCTGATGAGAAAGTGATCGATGGTAGCGTGGATCCTGAAGTCATGAGAAAGGTCGGCCATGCGTTTACATGGCTAAACGGCTCTCTTAAATTGGGTGCGGTGATAGAATGTCGATTAACGGCTACGGCACCAAGGGTCGGTGTGCCAGCGCCTGGCCTATTCTTTTTCTTGCCCTATCTTGTCTTTAAGATTGTACCCCTATCGCTTTGAGCGTCGCCTTGAAGATCGGCGAGGTCTTCGGCTCGACAAAGAGCGACTGGAACGTACGATGCACCATCTCCGTATGGCGTTGATGGTCGGCATGGAAGGACGCGACGGCTTTTTTGCGATCCTCCGCGCTATAGCCCACTCGAACGGCGCACCGCTCCAATTCGTCTGCTTCCTCGGGAAGGGAATGCGTCTGGAGATCATGCACCATTTGGAGTTTGTGTTCGACATCACGCAGAAACAGATAGGCAGCGGTCAGCGCATCACGCTCTTTGCTCGACAGCAATTTCTTCCGGACCAACCGGTCCAAGGAACCCAGCGTGCTCCGGTCCAGCAAGACCCTCACCTTTCGTCCGGCCAAGACCTGAATGGTCTGCACGAAAAATTCAATCTCCCGAATCCCGCCGGTCCCCAACTTCACATTGCGTTGGGTATGGCCACGGTCGGTCATTTTGGCGTCGATCATGTCTTTGACCGCGCGAACGTCTTGCACAATCGCAATCGCCGCGTCTCGATCCATTTTTTCTCCGGAGCCGAGCACAAACGGCTTGACCATCTTGAGGAACGCCTGCCCGACAGTCTGCGATCCGGCGACCGGCGCAGCCTTCAACAGAGCCAATCGTTCCCAGACCTGTCCGCGGACTGCATAATACCGCTGATACTCGTCGAGTGATCGAGCGAGCTGCCCGATGGACCCTTCCGCGCGTAACCGCAAATCGACCCGAAAGATGTGACCCTCTCTCGTGGGTTCAGACAAGACACGCGTCAACTCCCGGGCGAGAATCTCAAAATATTCTTCATTGGAAATGCCGACGCCAGGTGGGATGGGAGCCCGCCCGCCTTTCGGGGCTCTGGTTTCACCGCCGTGCGTCTCATACAGGTAGATCAGATCGACATCGGAGCTGTAGTTCAACTCATGTCCACCGAGCTTGCCCATCCCCATGACGGTGAACCCGGTCTCGACCCATCGCCCTTTTCCAGCTTGATGCATCGGCACGCCATATTGTCGGCGCAGATCGGCATCGATGATCTCGTACGCGGCATGGATCAGCACACAGGCCAAATCGGACAATGAGGCTGTCGTCTCCGGCACCGTGGCACGCTTGAGCAGATCCCGGACGCCGATGCGCAACATCTCCCGCCTCCGAAAACGTCGAAGGGCATCCAGCTTCGTTTCCTTCGCTGTCAGGTGTCCGATGCTTTCGCGAAGCGCCCGCTGAAGTTCTTTTCTCGTCGGCGCGCGTGAGAGCACCTCTTCCTCTGCCAACCAATACACCAACATCGGGTCTCGGATGAGCGTAAAGGCCAAGGCATCGCTGTTGCCGAAAATTGCGCACAGCAGGTCAAGCATGCGCGGCCAGGTTCGCAAGTAGTCGAGCAATGATGCACGTGAGACGCTCCCAAACAGCCGTTCCCAATGATTGAGGGCCTGGTCCGGATCGGCTGTCCGCGAGATGGATTCCAACAGCATCGGGAGGATCTCAGCCAGTCGATTGCGCTGGAGCGGATCACCGGCCATCGCCTCGAGATTCCGATCCGCCAAGTCAAGATCCCGCAGACCGTAAGCGGATAAGATCACTCGCACCTGCTCGGCATTCTGCTTGGCAGCCAGCAACACCGGTGTGGGGTCGGGTCCTCCAGATTCCCTCCCTCCAGCCGATACTCGTGACATGTCGCTCTTCTCAGACTGCCGTTTCACGCTTTACGCCTCGCACTTCACGACCTCCGCGCATAGCGCGGCTATTATACTGACAGGTTTCTCTACGCACAATGAACCCGTTCGGGTATACTGACGTTCATGCCAAATCGCGTCGCACTACTCGACACCGTCCGCCCGCTGTGCCCCGATGTGCCACCCGATCTTCTGCAGGATTTCTTTGCCCGTCTGGATCAAGAATACTTCCAACGGTTCACCCCCTCAACGATTGCCGAACATGTCCGACTCACGGCCCAACTGACGCCGGAGCACCTGTGCGAAGTGCTATTTGCCGAACAGCCGGACCAACGCAGTGTCATCACGATCGTCGCGTACGACTACTTCTCGGAATTCGCAATGATTTGCGGATTGCTCTCAGCCTTTGGGTTGAACATTGAGGAAGGTGATATCTATACATTTTCAGAAAAAACTGCTCCCCTGTCCGCCCGGACAAGTTGGAGTGAGTACGGACCGCGAGTTCGTCCCAAGGCCACCCCAGGCTTGACTCAGAAGAAGATCGTTGATGTGTTCCGTGTACATCCAGTCCCTGGGGTGGAGTTAGGAGCCGAACAACAACATCAGCTGACTGCGGCACTCTCCTCAATGATCACCCTGCTGGACAAAGGACAGTTTGAGGAGGCACGCTTGACCGTGAACCGTCGTCTCGTGGAACAGCTCGGCAAACGCCGTGGCTCGTTCAGTGGCCTGCTTCATCCCGTACAGATCACCTTCGACAACAGTCAATCGCCCGCGGACACAGTCATGGAGATCCGGTCGGATGATACACCGGCGTTCTTGTACGCCTTTGCGAACGCTCTCGCGATGCGAAATGTGTACATCTCCAAAGCGCAGTTTGATGTTGAAAACGGGAAGATTCATGATCGGTTTTATGTTCGCAATCGCCACGGTCAGAAGCTCACCGATGCAACCGATCAGCAGCAGTTGCGCCTCACGGCCGTCCTCATCAAGCAGTTTACCCATGCCCTCACCTGGGCTCCCGATCCGACCAAGGCCCTAGAAGCTTTCGACCAATTTCTCGATCTGACGGTCCAGCAGACAAAAGGAAAGGCTCAGCAAGAGGCCTTGGCCTTTCTCAGCGACAAAAAAACCTTTCCCCTTCTCGCCCGCCTGCTCGGCGCCAGCGATTTTCTCTGGGAGGACTTTCTCCGTCGCCAACACAGTAATCTTTTACCCCTGCTGCAAGACTACCGCGATGCTCCCCTCATCACCCCACGAGCCACCCTGCGCAAGGAACTTGATCGTCTGGTCAAACGCGCCAAAACCGATGAGGATCGGAAAGCCGCGCTGAACAGCTTCAAGGACCGCGAGATGTTTCGTATCGACATGAAGCACATTGTCGAACCGGACACAGCCCTGCCTGATTTCTCCGCCGCCCTCACGCAACTGGCCGAAACCATCCTGGATCGAAGCTTGAAGGACTGCCAAGCCAAGCTGAACAAACTGTATGGCCCACCGCGACTGGCCAATAAGAAGCCCTGCCCCTTCGCCGTCCTCGGTTTGGGAAAATTCGGAGGGAAAGAGCTGGGCTATGCCTCTGACATCGAGGTCTTGTTCGTCTATGGAGATACTGGTCGGACCGGCGGGAAACACCCCATCGACAACAGCGAATACTTTGAACGACTGGGGTACGAGCTCCTTCAATGGATCGAAGCGAAACAAGAAGGTATCTTCCACGTGGATGTCCGCCTTCGACCTCACGGCGGAAAGGGCTCGCTCACGAACCCGTTCGATGAAATCGCCAAGTACTATAGCGAGCAAGGGCTGGCCGCCCCGTTCGAGCGCCAATCGATGATCAAACTGCGCCATGTCGCCGGCGACCAGGATCTCGGGAAGCGGGTGGAACTCCATCGCGACCACTATGTCTACAGCGGCAAAGCATTGGATCCGACTATCGTTCTCGATGCGCGACGTCAGCAGCTGAAACAGCTCGTGGAACGAGGCACCGTGAA
Organism: Nitrospira sp.; assembly: GCA_018242725.1. Lineage (GTDB taxonomy): Bacteria > Nitrospirota > Nitrospiria > Nitrospirales > Nitrospiraceae > Nitrospira_D. Next base: position 89,480 of record JAFEBI010000002.1, read on the forward strand.
CTTGAAGCACAGCCAAGGCGGGATCGTTGACATTGAGTACGCCGTCCAATATTTGCAGATACGACACGGACAGCGCCTCCCCATTTTGCGGACCCCCAACACCATGCAGGCACTTGCAGCACTTGTCGATTGTGGAATGGTGACCAGACAAGACGGCGAGATGCTGCGCAAAGCCTACTTCTTCATCCGGATGCTCATTGACGGCCTTCGTATGGTCCGTGGCAACGCCAAGGATCGCGTCCTTCCACCTGTCGATTCGGACGAATTTATCTTCCTGGCCCGCCGCGTCGGATACACCACCGACGACTGGCAAGCCGGCGCTCGCCACCTTCAGACCGATATCGCCCAGCACATGACACTCACCAAAGGGTTTTTCGAACGGACGTTCAGGCGGCTGTAAGCGATCCCCCCTCGCACTCTTCCATGAGTCGTGGTTCGTGGTGCTATGAAACATCTTACCGAAGACAATAGGACCCGCCTGACAATCGATCTTATTAGCGATGAAGCGATAACCACTTCGGAAATCGAGGGGGGGGAGATACTCAATCGGGACTCAGTCTGATCTTCGATGCGTCGGAACTTCGGCATCGAGCCGGGCAATCGTAAAATTCCTCCTGCCGAGCAGGGCATCGCGGCAATGATGACTGATCTCTACCGTCACTACGACACCCCCCCTATCCGAAGAACAACTATTCACCTGGCATACAATGCTCGCGCAGGGTCGGAAGGGTCTCAAATGTATCGGCAGATACCAACAGGTCCAAGCCCGATGCAAGTCGTCTCCGGTCCCATCGGAAACCCAAAAGTCCATTTTGAAGCGCCTCCGGCAACGACCGTGAGGAGGGAAATGAACCGGGTCCTCTCTTGGTTCAACCATACTGCACCAAACGGCGCACGGGGATCGCTCATCTCTATTTTGTATCCATTCATTTGAAGACGGCAATGGACGAATTGGACGGGCACTGTCGGAACAATCCTTATCTCAATGTCTTGGTCACCCGACGTTGATCGCGCTCTCGCACACGCTATTCAAGGATAAACCGGCATACTACAAGGCCCTCGAAGAGAACAACAGAGAGCTGAACATCACGGCGTGACTGGTCTATTTCGCCCAAACAGTATTGAACGCACAGCGCTACACTAAACGACTGATCGATTTCCTTATCGACAAAACCAAGCTCTATGACCGCCTACGCGGCCAACTCAATCTTCGACAGGAGAAAGCGCTCGCGCGCATGTTTCGGGAAGGCTTGGAAGGATTTAAGGGCGGGCTGAGCGCGGACAATTATCTGAAAATTACCGACACATCCAAAGCCACCGCCACCAGAGACCTACAGGATCTCCTAGAGAAGGGTGCACTCCGCAAGATCGGTGAATTCAAACACACCCGATACTGGTTGAATGTCCTCACTGCCTCCACGGAACATTGAGCCATACAACTGTTTTGCGTAGCTGAGCCGGCAAAGGCACTCACGTGCCGAAGGGGAAACGGAGTGCTTCTACGCATCGGCCATTGCGGTGCCGGCGGTCACGCACCGGGAAACACCCTTGCCACTATTGAGCGCGCTCAAGGGAGCGTGAGTGTTTTATAATACCAATGCATGTATTGCATCATGAAGCTTGTCCACCGAGTTACCGTCACGGTCAACGCATCCTCATCCTTAAAAAAGGCGCCTCAAGACTCCTGAGCCAAGGACGACCACGTCCAGAGAGCATCCTCCAGAGACTTTCTCGATTGAACTTGGTTTCCTCGGTGAGCCATGCGATACATTTCATTGCGGCAAGAACGGCATGATGGACTCTTTCCCATTACCAGCTTTTCCAGTCACGCTCATTGACACATCCCCTTGTGGGCAGTAGCCTATCCTCATGACACACTCAAACCGCACAACGTGAATGGAAAGGAAAACTCACGATGACCTATCGATGGAGTGCACTGTGCCTGTGCCTATTCCTCGCGACCGCAGGCTGCGGCGGAAATAAAGCCGAAATCAAGGAGGACCGCCTGACGGTCGGTAAGGTACAAGGGGAAATCAAGGTCGGGATGTCAGCCGCCCAAGTGGCCGAACTCTTGGGAAGCCCCAATATCGTCACCACGGACGACAAACGCCGCGAGGTCTGGATCTACGACAAGGTGTCGACCGATCGCGTGGATACGTCCAGCTCATCCTTTGCGGGCATCATTATTCTAGGCGCCGCATCCCACGACAGTTCCAGTTCGCAGCGTCAACGAACGCTCACGATCATCATCAAGTATGACGAAGACAAGAAGGTCCGCGATTTTGCGTACAACTCCACACAGTTCTAACCCACGTTGCCGGTCTGGGATCCGGCGAACGCTTGTGGCAGTCGCAGGCCTTACCATATCGAGCCCGTTCATCGGGTGCGTGGCACCGACACAACCGGTTGAACTGTTTCAGTTGGAACCGGAAAGCGCCGCCAAGCGGGCGATGCAAACCCGCCTCTTCGAAACCAGAGATGGAACGGAGTTGTTGTCTGCCTCAGCCGCAGTTCTCCAAGACTTGGGTTTCCAGGTCGAAGAAAGCGTGCGCGAGGTTGGGTTTCTTCGAGCCACGAAAGAACGAAGTGCTCGGGAGTATGGCCAGGACATCACCCGCTTTGTCGTCTTTCTCTTCAGCACACCGCTGATACTCGTGCAACAACCTCCGATCATCATGCCCGTCGATCTGCATCAAAAAATCGCTGCCACGCTTGTTACTCGACCGGTCAATCCGGAGACCACGCGCCAGGAAGTCAGGGTCGTGTTCTACCGAGTCGTGTGGCAAGGAGGAGGATCGTCCGGACAACAGGGCATTCCACCAGGCGAACAGCGGATGGAAATGCTGCGCGACTCCGTGATGTACCAGACCTTCTTTGCAAAATTATCAAAAGCCGTATTTCTGGAACCGTTCGCACTCTGACCTCGAGGTGATGATGAAGCTGGAGAACGTGAGAGGAATTCTTACCGTCGTCGGCCTTGTGCTCTTTCAAGGCTGCGCTGCTCCGCAACCCAGTCCGGATCTCCTGGCGCCGACTGAAGCGCAGCTGAAGATTCGGAGTGCACAAACTCGGTCCTTCGATATCACGGATCGTCAAGTGGCCATGCGTGGTGTCATTGCGGCGCTGCAGGACTTAGGGTTCATCATCGAACGAGCCAATGAGCCCTTGGGGCTGGTGACGGCGGCACAGTTCGCCGAACCGAACTTCTACGATGTCGTCGGCGTGACCGTCACGGTGCGCCCGGAATCCGAAGGTCGCATGCTGATTCGCGCGAACGCCATCTACAACAACAAGCCCATCGAAGATCCTAAGGCGTATCAAAATTTCTTCGCCACGCTGGAACGCGCTCTCTTTGTGACCAAGAATTAATGGACGCGGACTCTTACCAGAGAATCTTTGCGCAACACCTCCTCCCTCTTTCCTGGTTGGACTGGCTCAACCGCTGGGTCCTCGTCCTCCTTTGTCTGTTGTTGCAGGGATGCCCGACGCCTTACGAACTACGGCATGTCAACCAATGGGACTCCCGTGAGCAAATCTGGCTTTCCGAAGAAAGCCAAGTCAAGATTCGCACCGCACAATCGCGGGTGTTTGATACTGCGGATCGGCGTAAGATGTTGGCGACGATCGTGTCCACCCTGCAGGACTTGGATTTCAAAGTGGAAGTGCTTGATGAAGAGCTGGGCCTCGTATCCGGGAAGAAATTTGTCGAGAATGAGCAGATCTATGGCCTCGACTTGAGCTACCTGCTGTATCAACCCGATACATTGCAGATTTTCAACCGTCATGACCGTACATGGGGTCCCTTTACTCACCGAAGTAATCTTGTCCGCTTGACGGTCACCGTCCGTAAACGCAACGAGGCACAACTTGTGGTGCGGGCCAGCGCTCAGTTTTACCTTCGCGCCGTCGAAGACCCTGCGCCCTACCAGCAATTCTTCCGCACGCTAGAGCAAGCCGTCTTCTTGGAAGGCCACTCCGTGGAATAGTTCGCGTGGGATCTCGAGACTACGCTGGCTCACAGATACTCTTTCAACGTCCTACGCGGCCATGGTGTACGGTTGGACCATTGCCAGAGTCTCTTGCAGCTGGGTTCTGGCTTCCGCCAGGAATATTGGGAGGTTGGCCGTTACAAACCCTGTGGCTGCAATGGCCTGGGAGCTGAAAGGGAACGTTGCAGGACGCCGAGCAGGATCGAGTTCTTCATAGTCGACAACGACACCGGCCAAATGAACGATGGATGCCGATACGATGAATTCACCGGCATCCTTTGGGCTCAGTTGGCAACGGACCGCCTGTTCCATCTGTACAGGCAGCCCCCAGGATCGGATGAGCTCCGCTCCGACTTCTGCAAAGTCACAGCCGATATTGGACTGCTCCACTTCGGCCAGCGACGCTTCCAGGTACCCCGCTTCAATCAGGGCCGACTGAGCCCGCTGCGGAACAGTCTGGTACAAGACACTGTGGCCGATATCGCGTAAGAGGCCGGCCAGATACGACTGTTCGTGGTCCTCGATACCGCAGGACTTCGCGATTGTTCGAGCCAGTAGCGCGCTGAAGAGACTTTTCCTCCAGAATTTGGATAGATCCATCAGATAAACCGGTATGCCTGCGAAGGTTTGACCGACGGTCGTCGTCGCAACGAGGTCGTCGAGACCTTGTTTCCCAAGGAGCTGAACCGCGCCGGTCACGGTATTGACCTGCCTCGACGGCCCGTACGGTGGATTGTTGGCCATGCGAAGCAGCCTGACTGCGATCACCGAATCCAGCTGAAGTGCCTTGACTCGATCGCCTAGGGTTGCGTTGGAATCGTCCACCACATCTCGCACACGACAATACACTTCGGACAAGGTCGAAAGTGTGGTGCACGCTTGGACCAATTCACTCGCCAACGGCATGGTGGAGCCCCTCCTTCTTGCCTGTCGATGCAGACCGGCTCTCCATTTTCTTTATCGGTCAGGAATGGACAAAACTATCGTGAAGGCAGGGACAATTCTGATGACGTTCCGCCATGACAGTGAATTCTAGTCCTGAGAGGCTGAATCGACCATCAGATTACAATTCTCTGCATGCTTCAATTCCGTCGGGAGGGATATGGACGGAATACACTGAGATCGGCAGTGGAAGCACTGGCGGCAACCATGCGTCTTCTTACAGAGTCCCGTTCGTCACCCCTTCCCAGTACCTCTTTCTCAAGCTGGAAGGAATTCTCACCGATACAGCCTCTAGCCTTTATCGGGGAACCCCTATGCCTTCGGCCACTGACTCAACCCTCATCGATTTGATCCGCCCTCGACTCCATCCAAAACTGAGGCCACTGTTCGACGAATCCAGCCGTTGCCTGCCGATCCTCCAATCCACGTGCCAGCAAATCCTCAATGACACAAACCAGCAATCCAGCCTCGATAATCTGGTCCAAGTGATCAGCCGGGACCATGGGCTAACCTGCAAAATCCTGCAAGTGGCCAACAGTATTGCTTACAGCCCACAGCAGACGATCATCGCGATCCCACATGCCGTGAGCTGGCTTGGACTCGATACCGTTCGGACCCTGGTCGCTGCCGCACATCTGGTCGAACAATTGAAACATTGGCCGGCTCGCCAGCAGGAACTCCGAACCTTGATTGCCAAGTCCCTTGTTTCCGCCACCTACGCCAGTGAGTTCGGAAGGGCCCTCAACTACCCGCAGCCCGGTCAATTGTTTACCGCAGCACTCCTGTATTCGATCGGAGATTTAGCCATTGCTTACCAGGACCCGGATTTCTTTACAGCACTCCAGACGATTTCCCTGAAAGCGAAACACCCGGCCGAGCGCATTTCGCAGGAGACCCAGCTCATCGGTGTCCCTCGGCTGACCTTGGCGAAAGCCTTGGTCCGACTGTGGATGCTACCGGACAACCTCGTGAACCTCTTCGATAGTGCCGGCGAGCTTCCGATTGGGCGTTGGCAGAGCCCTGCACAGATGTATCGAGGCCTCGTCGTTGGCTCAATCCGGCTCGTGGACGCAATCATGAATTCCAATTCCTCCATTGCCGTTGAAGAGGCAAAGCGAACGCTTCAGCATGGAAGTGGGCTATCTTCACGACGGTTTTCAGATTTGATGAGCCAGGCCATGGACCGAGGTTGCCAGCTCACTCGCTCCATGGGACTGGTTGTCGATCCGCCTCGCGACTCCCTGATGCCATTGAACGGGCAGCACGCCACCGCCTCACCCACGCTCCAATCTTCGACCAAGATAATCCCCTGTGAGGACCATGTACCCGCTCCGAAGAAAGTTTCTCTCAACCAGGAAGAGCCGTCAGTCCCTATTCGGAACAACCCATTCGAAACACTTCAGGCCTTTCAGAACTCCATACAGGGTGCGATTGACCTAAACAGTCTCCTTGGAATGTTCATTCAATCGTTGCACCAGGACGCGGGATTGGCCCGTGTCGGGCTGGCCCTGCTCAACCCGAATGATAGTGATCTTCTGGTCGGAAAGTTGGCTCTGGGTGTCACTCCTCTAGCACCGTTTCTCTCCTCCCTTTCGGGTTCACTCAGCCGAGAACATCCCTTCTTCCTCTCGATTCTTAAACGTGTCGAGCCACTCCTTATTCCAAACCTGTCAGACCAGCCGACGGGGTCTCTGAAACAGGAATTTCTCGATGCCTGGCACCCCACAGCGGCAATTCTCGCCCCACTGCGAGTGGGAGTAAGACCCATCGGCCTTGTCTACTGTGACCGGGGGCCGGACCGCCCATCAATGCACCCTCAGGACTACCAGGCCTTTCAGTTGTTCTTTGCTCAGACGACATTGGGAATGAATCGCTTAGCCGGCATACTTTAACCTGAAGCCGAAGGGAAAGAAGAGGGCAGGCAGCTTCCACCTCAGGTGGGGCGACCAATGGCAAAGACACGCAGCTAACACCTGATAAGTAGGCGACGAACCACTTGATCGAGGTTGGATTCAGTTCAGCGCTCGGGCAGATTCCGTCTGCTACGCAGCGATCGCCTGCGGGTAGACCAGTGCAAGCATCTCGTTCAACTGGGCCTGAGCACCCGTCATCAGCTTCGGTAGGTCGGCCATCACAAAACCTGTCTCTTTCAGGGCCTGCGGATCAAACGGCACTTCGGTAGGGCGCTGCTTCGAGTCATGCTCTACACAATCAACGATCGCTCCCGCCAGATGCACAATGGCCGCATGCTGGACATAATCGCCGGCTTCGCTTGGACTCAGTTGATGACGGATGGCCTGTTCAATCTGCAGGGGCATTCCCCAAGACCGGACGAGTTCAGCCCCCACTTCCGCAAAGTCACACCCAATATTAGACCGCTCCACCTCAGCGAGAGACACATCCAGATGGCCCGCCTCAATAAGCGCGGACTGGGCCCGCTGCGGAGCATATTGATAAAGCACAAAGTGACCTAGGTCTCTCAGCAGCCCCTCCACGAAGAAACGCTCGCTGTCCTTAATGCCACAAGACTTGGCAATTTTTCCGGCCAGCAAGGCGCAGAGGACACTTCGATGCCAGAACTTCGACACGTCCATGAGTTGAATCGGAATTCCGGCAAAGGTCTTGCCGACCGTCGTCGCCGTGACAAGATCGATGATGGCTTGGGTCCCAAGGAGACTGACGGCGCGGGAAATCGTATCAACCTGTTTGGAAAACCCATAGACGGGACTATTGACGATGCGGAGGAGCCTGGCCGAGATCGCAGGATCTAACTTCAGGACCTCAGCGAGATCCCCCATCGTCGAATTGGAGTCGTCGACCACCTCCCGTACACGGAAATAGATCTCCGGCAAGCTAAAGATAGACGTACAAGATTGCACCAGTTCTTCTGCCGTCGGCATGGTCGCAGCTCCTCACCGTTGCGCGCCTCTCACCGGTTACTCGGAAAGACGCTCACTTTCTCTATCGGTTCAGAGTGGATGAAACTGTAGGAAACAACTGACCACGACCAGGCTGGGGATTGTAGCATTGAGGACAAGTAGGTACCGGCGACTGAGACAGCTGGGAGCGCTGAGAATGGTACAGCTGGTCAATCTGCCCTTCCCTGATTATAGAGATGTGCCTTTTACCGCCTGATCTCGCTTTTCTTCCAGTTCAGCCCATCTGACATAGAGTCGTTCGACATCCTGCTGCGCCGTATGGAGAGCCGCATAGCGTTCTTGCAAGTCGGCGGGAGAGGAAATGATGGAGGGATCATTGGCCGCAGCCTGGCAGGCCGAGACGCGCTGTTCGGCTTCGAGAATCTTCGCCTCCATTTGATCCCAGTCCTTTTGCTCTCGGTACGAAAACCCTTTCCGTTTTGACCGTCCACCCGATACGGAGCTCTCTTTTGATCGCTGAGGGGTTCGGTCTTCCGTTACAGCCCTCTCCTGTGCCGCCTCCCATTGGGCGTAGTCGGCGAACCATTCAGCACGTCCCATCCCATCCAGTGCCAGCAGCCTGGTGGAGACCCGGTCCAGCAACCATCGGTCATGGGTTACAAGAACAAGCGCCCCGGTAAATTCAAGGAGACTGTCTTCCAACACATCAAGCGTGGGAATGTCCAAGTCATTGGTTGGTTCATCGAGGATCAAGAGATCCGCAGGCTGAAGCATGAGCCGGGCAATCAATAGTCTGGCCTGTTCCCCACCGGACAGGCGAGAAACCGGAAGATCTAGCTGTTCCGGACGGAACAGAAACCGTTTGGCCCACGAAACAAGATGTACGGAGCGATCCTGATAAATGACGGCATCACCACCAGCCGGAGCAAGGGCTCGCCTCAATGAGACCTGCTGATCCAGCGATTCTCGATGTTGTTCGAACGTGACAATACGCAACCGATCGGCACGAGTGACCGTGCCGGCATCGGGCATCAAGGTGCCGGCCAGCAGTTTGAGCAGCGTCGACTTGCCGCTCCCATTCGGCCCAAGCAACCCGATCCGCTCACCAGGCCCCAGCTGCAGCTCCAGATCACGCACGATTGGTTGCGTGCCCAGCGTCTTCCCCAGACCAACCACCTCGATCAGCTTCTTGGACCGCCGTCCTGAGGCGGTGAAATCAATCCCGGCAGACCCCCTGGATTGCCGCGCCTCGATATCAGTGAGTTCGCTGATCATCCGACCGGCCTGATCGATCCGAGCTTTGGCTTTGGTCGTCCTGGCTTTAGGCCCTCGCCTCAGCCATTCCACCTCACGCCGAACTCGATTGGCCAATGAGGCCTGATAGTCGGCCTGCGCCTGAAGTGCCGCGTCACGCTGCTCTAAAAACTCGCTGTATCGCCCCTTCGCTTCGAAAAGGCCATTGGGGTATTGGCGGTTTAATTCCCAGATCCGCGTGGTCACCGCTTCCAAGAATCGCCGGTCGTGACTGATCGCGATGAAGGCATGAGGCTCGGCTTTCAGGAGGCCTTCGAGCCAGAAAATGCCCTCGACGTCCAGATGGTTGGTCGGCTCGTCCAGGAGCAGCACATCCGGCTCCAGCATCAACGACCGCGCGATCGCCAGTCGCTTCTTCCATCCCCCGGACAATGTCGAAACGGTTTGATCAGCGCGGACAAACCCTCCGAGACTCAGAGCTCTGGCGATGCGTCCACCCTGCTCATGGGGGTCCAGCCCCTCATCGGAAAGCACTTGGGCCAGCGCATCTTCGATTGAGTGCTGTTCGGCAAACGAAGGTTCCTGCGGCACATAGCCGATCCTGAGCTGTCGGCGCACAGAACGGGTCCCGTTGTCCGGTTCCTCAACTCCAGCCAGAATTTTGAGCAGCGTTGATTTTCCAGACCCGTTCGGCCCAATCAGGCCGACATGATCCCCTTCGCTCAATCCCAGCGACAAGTCAGTGAACAACGGTTTCACCCCATAACTTTTCCCAAGAGACTCACAACTGAGCAGAATAGCAGGTGGCATAATTAGCGAGGACCTATTCCCATGGCAGCAGTGTTAATCCAGGGCTCATCCCTTCCCAAGAACATAATCCACAATATTCTTCAACAGGCTCAAGCGCTGTAGGATGGTCTTGACAAGCGGATTGGCTGGTTAGGACTGTTTCAACTCTTCAACGGCACGGAGGAGATCGGAGACGGACAGTACCCCGATAATGGAGGCATCAGCCGTCACGGGAAGATGCCGAATCCCCTGCTTCTTCATGAGCGCCCTCGCCTCGGACAAGGACTCGTCCTCTTCTATCGTGACGATGGAGTGGCTCATACAGACCGCCACTGTCGTCGTATTCGGGTCAAGTCCTTTGGCGACTGCCCTCCTCGTGAGATCTGATTCGGTGATAATACCAATATACCGTGAGCCGTCGTCTACGATCAGCGAACCCACTTTGTACTTCTGCAAAAGCTGCCCTGCCTGTTTGATCATGGCGTCTTTATGGATACTTCGTACATCATGCGCCATATAGTCTCCGACGAGCGCCTGGTCGAGTCCCTTGCCTTTCCTTGTCGCCTGCAGACGGCGACGCAGCTCAAGATCCGCCAGACAGCTTTCCAGTACTTGTCGGCGCTGGTGGAGGCTTTCACGTTCCACATTGTGCGTCCCGCTCTCCTGCGCTTCTTCCGGCAAGAGTGCCGATTCACCGGACTTTGCAAAGAAGTAGGCTTCGGATTCATCCGATGCAGCGCCGAACACCTGCCCAATCAGCTCTTCAGCCGATTCATCAAACTCATCGAGGGAAAGCGATGTTCGCTTGCGTGAAAGGAAGGGCTGAAATTTTACGAGCTGCTGTTTGAAGCGGTCGACATACCGGTCGAGAATATCACTCCTGGTCAACCCTGTGCGGACTCGTTTTGGCATCGGCGCCCTCCTTGGTTATGGACGAGAGGATACCCTATGTGAGGACGCTGCTCAAGCAATCCATGATGCAGAGATGAGCCTCCTGCCTAGCTTCATAAATTCCCGCTTGATTTTTCAGACCCAGACCCCGTATGTCCATCCCGTCCATCATTCACTCAACCAAGCGTTCGATGTCAAACCGGATATCTCCCCGTCCCTCTTGCTTTCTCACTATGGCACTGATTGTCTGGGCTAGCCCAGTTTTCGCCGGATGGGTGGCGATCGAGAAACAGTACCAACCTGCTGGTCTGGAGACGATCTACTTTGATCCCGAGCAGGTTCAGCGAACAGACATTCGTGCAACCCTTTGGCAGCTGACGGATCTCAAGTGGAACAGCACCACGCGCTTCCTGTCGCTGAAAACGCACAAGGAATTCGACTGCGCGAACTCACGAGTGCGAACACTCCAAGTGATCGAGTTTTCACGCCAGATGGGCACCGGCCGGTCACGCTCCGGCTACATCGAAAATGGCAACTGGCAGGCGATCGGCACCCAAGGTGCTGATCACGCACTTTCGAAGGCAGCCTGCGGGAAGCCATAACACGTAACCGTTCAGAGCTTCCCGCCCATGCCGATGATTGGCATGTACTACACGTCATAATACATGAAAAACTCGTACGGATGCGGACGCAGTCGCATCGGATCAATCTCTTTGTTCCGCTTATAGCCGATCCACGCTTCGACGAGGTCTTCCGTAAACACCTCTCCCTTGAGAAGGAACTGATGGTCTTTCTCCAAACTATTGATGGCCTCATCCAAGCTCCCAGGCATGGTGGGGATACTGGCCGCTTCCTTCGGATCGAGATCGTACAGATCCTTTTCAGCCGGCTCGCCTGGGTTGATCTTGTTCTGAATCCCGTCAAGCCCCGCCATGAGCATCGCCGAAAATGCCAAATACGGATTGCAGGACGGGTCTGGAAATCGCACTTCAATTCGCTTCGCCTTGGGGCTCGGCGAATACATCGGAATACGGACGCCCGCCGACCGGTTCCGACTGGAGTAGGCCAACAATACCGGCGCTTCGAATCCCGGGGTAATGCGCTTGTATGAGTTTGTCGTCGGATTTGTAAAGGCCGCCAGAGCCGGCGCGTGCTTGAGAATGCCGCCGATATAATACAGGCAGAGCTGTGAAATCCCGGCATAGTCTTTCCCGGCAAAGAGCGGCTTCCCCTCCTTCCAAATACTTTGGTGCGTGTGCATCCCGGATCCTGCATCGCCGAAGAGCGGTTTAGGCATGAAGGTCACCGTCTTCCCATGACGACGAGCGACATTCTTGACGATGTATTTGTACATCATCATCTTATCCGCCGTGCGCAGGAGCGTATCAAAGCGAATATCGATCTCGGCTTGGCCGGCAGAGGCCGTCTCATGGTGGTGCTTTTCCACCTCAATGCCGATCTTTTCCATTTCCAGGACCATCTCACTCCGGATATCTTGTTGCGTGTCGGTCGGCGCGACGGGGAAATACCCTTGCTTATGCCGAATCTTTCCCCCGAGGTTGATCCCCTCTTGGCCCATATTCCATGCGCCTTCTTCTGAATCAAGATAATAGAAGCCACTGTGGCTCGTCTGATCATAACGCGCGTGATCGAAAATGAAGAATTCTGCTTCAGGCCCCCAGAACGAGTTGTCGCCAATCTTGGTGCTTTGGAGATACCGCTCCGCTTTTTGCGCGATAAACCGGGGGTCTCGCTCATAATTTTCACGGGAAATCGGATCCACGACATTGCCGGTTAAGCTGAGCGTGGGCACCGCTGTAAACGGATCCAAGAAGGCCGTTGTCGGATCAGGGACGACCAGCAAATCGCTATTGTTGATCGCCTTCCAGCCACGGATCGACGATCCGTCAAGGCCGGAGCCGTCCTTGAACAAGGTTTCCGTCAGTTCGCTCACAGGGATGGTCATATGCTGCCACACACCCGGCAGATCGATGAATTTCAAATCCACCATCTGCACTCTGTGCTTCTTCGCGAACTCCAAGACCTCACGCACGTTCATTGCCGTCCTCCTTTGGAGATCTTCACTGATGACTGTTCACCACTTACGTCTCGCTCCCCTCACAGGGCCATCTCTCCGGTTTCGCCGGTCCGAATCCGCACCACATCGCTCAGTTCTCTCACAAAAATCTTGCCATCCCCAATACTACCGGTCTTGGCCGTCGTCATGATTGCCTCAATGACTCGAGGAACTTGCGCATCCTTGACAGCAACCTCAATCTTGACCTTTGGGACAAACTCAATCGTATATTCTTGCCCACGATAGGTTTCTTTGTGCCCCTTCTGGCGCCCAAACCCCTTGACTTCCGAAACGGTCATACCCTGAATACCGATCTCCAACAGCGCATCCTTGATCTCTTCCAACTTGAACGGCTTGACGATCGCCTCAACCAGCTTCATGCCAGCGTCCTCCTTCGCCCGGCCAGCTCATAACTCATCAAGGCACCAAAGGGAGCACCCTCCGGCGAGCTGGGAGACCTGGGCTCTTGACAAACCACCCCCTACCCACTCTTTTTATGCGTCCTTACTTTGGGGGCAGTATCATAGCCTATCCATAGCTGTCGCTCAATGTAGAAATCATAAGCAGATCGTCCAATCGCTTGGAGCTCTCACTGTCTAGCCACGAATCATTTTGTTGGATAGAGAGCGACTTCACATTGAGCAGGAAACACCCACCCACACGAGCGGGAACCATGCGCAAGCCGATGAAAACAGGAAGAGGACGGCTACAACCTCCGATATCCGTTGGTAATAGGCATCCGCCGATCCTTACCGAGCGCGCGAGGCGTAATTTTGACGCCAATGGGTGCCTGATGGCGTTTGAACTCGCTGCGATCGACCATCGTCACGACGCGAGTGACCGTGGCGCGATCAAATCCGGCTTTAATGATGTCGTCAGTAGAGCGATCCTCTTCAACGTATGCCTGAAGTATACGATCGAGGACAGAATAGGGGGGTAATGAATCTTCATCTTTTTGATCTGGCCGTAACTCGGCAGTTGGAGGCCGATCCAACGTCCGCTGTGGGATCACAGGTGTGGAGCCGAGGCCATTCCGAAATATTGCCAGCGCATAGACCATTGTCTTCGGCACATCCTTGATGACGGCAAAACCGCCGGCCATGTCACCATAGAGCGTGGCATACCCCACACTTAATTCGCTCTTGTTTCCAGTAGTCAGCACCAAGTCTCCAAATTTGTTTGACACAGCCATGAGCATAGTCCCGCGAATACGCGCCTGTAGGTTTTCTTCTGTCGTATCAACCGGCCGATCGCCAAACATTGGGGTCAGTGAGCGACGATAGGATTCAAATGTAGGGGTAATCGAGATCACGCTCAAGTCGATACCCAGATGTCGTACAAGCTCCACCACATCCGCCTCACTTTCCTGTGATGTGTAGGGAGACGGTAGAAAGACCCCACGCACTCGCTCAGCTCCGAGCGCATCCACCGCAACCACCGCCGTTAACGCTGAATCAACCCCACCGCTCAACCCAAGCGTCACCTGCGCAAAGCCGTTCTTCCTCACATAATCCTTGACCCCTAGAACCAAGGCCCGATAGATCTCTTCAATTTCCTCAACCGGTTCGGTCACGGTCGATTCGATCGAGGGCCGCGTCTTCGGTGCGGTCGGCATTTTCACCGAATAGCGATCAAAATCGGCGCCTAGAGTCTCGGTTACCTGGACTTTCCTCCTCGGAGTCCGAGGCTGAGCCTGACGCCCATACGGTACCGCACCCACGCCTACATCAGCCACCACCAACTCTTCTCGAAACGCAGCACCGCGAGCCAGCACTCCGCCGGCGCTGTCAAGGATCACGCTACTCCCATCGAACACCAACTCATCCTGACCACCGACCATGTTTGCATACGCGACAATCACGTTGTTTTCTTGCGCGCGAGCTGCCAAGAACTGCTCTCTCGAACGTTTTTTCCCATAATGAAATGGCGAAGCACTCATGTTGACGATGACTTCAGCCCCCCCCTCAGCTTGCATGCGGATAAGCCCGTCTGAACACTCAAGATCTTCACAGAGAGTCACCCCGATCCATATCCCATGGACACGGAGTAACGGGAGTCGTTGTCCAGGCTGAAAGTATCGACTTTCGTCGAAAATCCCATGGTTCACCAGAGACCGTTTGTGATAGTTTCCGAGCAACCGACGATCAGCAATCAACGCCGCGGCGTTATAGAGCACTGGACCATTTGGCCCGCTGCGCAATGACCTTGAAATGCGCTTCACATCTTGCCCCACATAGCCCACGATGGCCACTAGCCCACGACAGGCTGGAATGATCTCTTGCAAAGCCCGTTTATTCTCGCTCACAAACCATGGCTTCAGCAGAAGGTCTTCCGGATGACATCCTGTAATCGCCAGTTCAGGAAACGCCACAAGGTCAGCTTTGGCTTTTTTTGCCTCACGAATCCAACTCAGGATCCGACGAACATTCCCGTTCAGATCTCCAACCGTCGGATTCATCTGCGCCATAGCAATCCGCAAGGTCTTCATCACACTCCAAGTCAACCGACACTGGTGAAGGAAAACTTCGCTGACGGAGAAACAGAGAAGTCCCGCCACGGTCAGGATGTCATTCGGTCAGGTCAATACGCCTACGCAGATACATTGATCGAGGCGGCTCGTGATTCTGCAATCCACCGATCAAACACCTCTTTGCCTAGCGGAGCCATGCGAACCTCTCCAATGCGTACCGGCCACACGCCGATCACCTGTCCGGCCGACACCTTTTTGTCCTGAAGCATGGCCTTCCAAATCTTCGTCGGCGTCGCATGTGGCATACGATCGCGTAGCCCTGCCTCCATGACCATACGTCGAATGGCTTCGACAACCTTGTCGGAACAGAAACCTTGAAAACATGCAAGATCAGCTTCCTGTACCAACCCGATGCCGACGGCTTCTCCATGCACAAGTGATTTGTACCCACCCAACGCCTCAAGCGCATGTCCGATTGTATGGCCATAGTTGAGAATTCTCCGACGGTCGGATTCCCGCTCATCCGCCGCCACAACCTCGGCCTTGATCTCACAGGACCGTTTCACCACGCTGGCCACAACCTGCGGGATCTGCTTTTGTAATGCGGGCATCTTTCGTTCCAGATACGTAAAAAATGATTCATCTGCGATGATCCCATACTTAATCACCTCGGCCAGACCGGCAACCCACTCGCGTCTGGGTAACGTACACAAGGTCAGGGGATCGATCCACACTGCACGCGGTTGATAGAACGACCCGATCAGGTTCTTCCCTAGTCGATGATCGACGCCGGTCTTTCCTCCGACGCTGGAATCCACTTGTGCCACAAGCGTCGTTGGTACTTGAATATATGGAATTCCACGCTGGTAGATCGAGGCGGCAAACCCAGCCAAATCCCCAACCACTCCACCCCCCAAGGCCAAAAGATGCGACGACCGCTCAAACCGATATCGTGTCAACACATTGAGAATGTGTTCAACCGTTTGTAACGTCTTGGACCGTTCCCCAGGCGCAAGGATGATAGAAACTGGTTCAAGCCCAGCCCGCTTCGCGGTCTCGACCATCTTCTTCAGATAGTGCTGCGCAACATGCCGGTCTGTAACGATTCCGACCTTCCCCTTCAGCCCGCAACGCTTGATTTCCCTTCCTAGCTTATCCAGAAGCCCCGCGTGGATGGCAATCTCGTAGCTCCTATCAGCCAGCGACACCGTAACGGTTGACCCGGACGTCATATGGCAACCCCACTTATCATATTACCGAAGAATGTCATATCGCTTTTCACCCCAACCCACTGCGCGATCTGTCGAGTGAGGAGGCATGGTAGCACAGCATCGGAGAACTAAAAAGACAGGCACATTCCATCCCGAGTGCCAACCCAGGCTGATGAAACATCCTAATGTCGTTCTACAAAAGCAAAGGCCTGCCGATGCAGTCTCGCATCGGCAGGCCTTTGTTGATCATGGATCCGAGATGAAAATCAGGTCTTGATAATGCTCGGAGTCAGAAAGATCAGTAACTCTTGCTTGGACACTGTCTCAGACTTATTCTTAAATAACCAGCCTAACACTGGCATCCGTGACAGGAAAGGCACTCCCTGTACATTGTTCCCCTGAGTATCAACAAAGACACCACCGATCACCATGGTTTCCCCGTCTCTGACGATCACCTGCGTCGTTGCTTCCCGCCGATCAATGCTGGGACCGGCCGGATTACTCCTGGCGCCGACGGCATTGCGAGTCGCCCGCACACGCATAAGAATCCTCTTCGATTCTTCCTTCGGATCTCGTGAGGTAATCTGGGGGGTGACATTCAATTCCAAATTTGCATCGACAAATGTCGTTTGAGTTCCTTGCAATGACGTGGTCTGGAAGGGGATCGATTCGCCCTGTGAAATCTTGGCTTCCCGCTTATCCAACGTGGTGATTTTGGGTGCCGCGATCACCTTGCTCAATCCCAACAATTCCCCGGCTGATAGCCGCATGTCCAGAGCAAAGTCTCCACCAAGTTTTCCAAAAGTCCAGCCGATCGATGGAACGGCCGGCAGCCCACCGACCTGCGCCGGCAAGTTGACTAAAAAGTTTCGATCGATCGTGCTGCTTCCTGTTCCGGCAATCTGACTAAACGGACCGGTCAGATTCGAGAGCGCGAAGAAATCGGTGGGTGTGCGGTTCCCAGCCTGGAACCCCCACTGAATCCCCAACCCACGAGCGTACACCGTATCAGCCTGAACGATGCGCGCCTCAATCTGAACTTGCGGCACCTCCAGATCAAGCCCTTCGACAAGCTGTCGAATAATTCCCAGCTTGGTTTCTGTGTCTCTTACGATCAGGGCATTACTTCCGGCATTGAACTGCATGAGGCCACGTGGGCTCAAGTTCTGCCGCAACGAGGTCATCAACTCTTGCGCCTGAAGGTTTCTAATATAGAAGACCCGGTCAACTAATTCCTCTGCCTTGGTTTTTGAGTCCTTCGCTCTTGCCTCTTCATCTTGTTGCTTGGCAATACTCGCCAATGAATCGATCCATACGATACTCCCCTGCCGAATCATGCCGAGTCCATTCATCTTTAGCAGCATTTCCAGCGCTTGATCCCAAGGCACACTCACGAGCTTCATGGTGACTTTCGACTTCACCCCTTCGCCGACAACGATATTGAAGCCGCTGACCTCCGCGATCAAGCGGAGGATATTGGTGATATCAGCTTGTTGAAAATCGAGGGAAATACGACGCCCCACATATCGAGTTTGCCCGACCACAAGATCATCGGATCGCTCGTCTTTTTCAGGAGAAACCGCTTCCCCCCCCATTTGCACTCGCTGTATTTTGAATTGAGTGTGCGTGGGACTGATGATGCGCGCCGTCCGTTTCACGAGACGATCTGACGGTTCAGACAAACCTCTGCGACCTTTCAGCACGACGACTGACGATCCTTTCTTCTCCAACGATCTAGCGGCAATAGCATTGGCACGCCCCTCGCTCGGCTTCAAGGTAATGAACACCCTATTCTCATCACGAGTCACGGAATACATAGGGCGTTCCGGCACATCGAACACCAATCTCACTTTGTCGGCATGATGCCCCACCCGGATCTTCTTGAGTAGATAATGGTCGGCCTGCACCACGGAACGCCGAAGGGTGGATGACACAGCCGGGATGTCAATAATAAGTCTCGACTCATCCAAAAAGTTGGTCTCCGGAAACAATTGACCATCTCCGGCAATGACAACCGTAACCAGGTCCGACTCCGGACGAACCTCAATCGAAGTCAGGGTCTGTGCCAAATATCGCAAAGACGGACTTTCAGCTGTCGTCACATCCTTTGGCTTATTGCCCCCGTCCACCTCATCCGCCAGAGCAGGTATTTCCCCAGCCACGATCCATCCAGCAAAAGCCAGCCCGCAGGGCATAAGAAAACGTCTCGCCGCCAGGATACTGTTAATGCCGGAGAATAGTGATTTCATTCTGCACCCTCTTTGGGATGTAGGAGCTTCACGTGCTCCCGTTCCTGCTTCTTGCCATACACATCAGTAAATCGCTCTTGCACGATGATGCCACGCTCGGTCACCGCACTGACCACCCCATTGTTCTGACCAAGTCGCGTACCCCGCCGAACGGTATACCCATGTCCTTCAGGGGTCTGCACCATTGCCGTGTATCCGTAAGCCCCCCATACAATGGCAATCAGATTTAGTTCCGTCAGCGTCACACGTTGTAACGGAGGCAACGTGCTATCTGTTTTCCCTATTTGAAGCTCCTGGACAATAGGGGCGAATGGATCGCGACGCCCAGAAGGGTCATACCCCAACCCGACCATTCCCTCGGCTAGCGGCGATTGAGATGGGTCCTGACTGCTTCCCGTCGGCAAAGCCGTTTCCATCGCGGGAGGAGCGGGAGGTGGCACCTCTGGCATAGAGGGCACCTTGATAGAGTCATGTCGCATTGGCGCAATCTGTCCAGGAATAGGTGAGGGTTCGGCGTGAACATGCTCGCTCCCAAGAAGCCCCCCCCACCACCAGACCGCACAGACACCGACACACTGCGCATACCACCTCACCCTCCTCTGATCTCGTTCAACCCCTAAAAAATACATCGGTTCAGCATCCTCTATTTACCAGCTTGCGCCACTTTTGAAGCGTGCCCCGGCTGCGCTGTTCCAGAAACTGCTTTCTCCTGTGGAGCGGCATAGGCAATGAGATCGAATGTCGTTTGCGAAATAAACCGTCCCTGCTCCATGCGAGGAGAACCCATCTTGAGCCCCGACACCGTGATGATTCTGGGCAGTCGATTGACCCGATCAAAAAACAACGCAGCAGTGTGATACACTCCCGCCACCTCTACGCTAACCGGCATCTTGACAAACAGCTTCGACGGATCTTCGGCTTGCGCCCCAGGACGCCATAACTTGATGTCCAGTCCGAGTCGTACCCCGAGATCAGAAACCTGTTTAAGCAACATAATGGCCTCTTCTTCGGGGGGAAGGCGTTCTTTCTTCTTGGCCAATTCGATTTCCAGCTGCTTACTTGCCGCGACTAACTCATCGAGATGTTTCACCTTGATCGTCAATGTTTGAATTTCGCTCTCCAGTCTGGTGTTGTCCGCTTCGAGGGCCGTAATACTTTCCGACTTAGGTTCCGCAATGTAGAAATAGAAACCGGCAATCATGCCGCCGACCAGGAGCAGCAAGAGAGCCACCTTTTGAGAAGCCGGCACACTGCGGAGTGCGTCAAGATTAAGTTGAGGCAACGCCATGTTTATCCTTTGAGGCGAAACGCCAACCGAAACTGATAAAGATTTATCTTATTCTCCACCACGGCTTTACTTTCCTGCAGGTTGATACCGGTAAAATAATCCGTTCGGCGCAAGTTGTTCACGAATTCCACCACATCATCGTTAGTGAGCGCCTTTCCTTCCAACTCGACCGTTTCTGAAGCAACACCCAGCTTAGTCAGCCACACCTTGAGCGGTTCTAGACTCTGGCTGACATGGTCGAGTACCTTCACAGGTCCCATTCGAGAGTGTTCAAGCTGATCAATGATCCGATTCTTGTCTTCAAGCAGTTTCTTCTTTTGCTCAAAATCCTGAACTTGTTTAACCTGTTCTTTCAGTTGAGCAACTTGCTTTTCCTTCGTCTGCTTCTCCTCTTGCTTCGCCTCCAACTCGCTGTCCAGCGCAGCGGAATACCACCAACAACCGGCCAGCGTAACCACAACGACCCCCACACCAAGGATTGCTTGGGCGCGAACATCATACTGCGGCTTTGCTTGCCGCCCTTTGGATCCACCAGGAAGAAGGTTAATCCGTATCATCGGTCACCCACTGCTCGTAAGGCCAACCCAACCCCGACGGCCGCTGACGGTGCGAACTCCGCAAGAAGATCCGGGTCCATCTCACACCCAGTGGTATCGATCTCGGCGAAGGGGTCAGCCATTTCCACTGGGACTTGCATTCGATCGCTCAGCTGCTGAATCAGCCCTTTCGCCCTGGCAACACCACCACAGACAAGTACACGATTGAGATCGGCATTGGCACCAGAGGTTTTGAAATAATCCACCGTTCGGGCAATCTCGGAAGCCACTTCGGCATTCACACTGTCTAGGACGTGACCGACCGACATCCCAGTGGATTCCCCACTTCCCTCCTTCTTTTTACTTTCCTCCGCCTCTTCGAACGAGAGCCCCATTTCCCGTTGAATCGCTTCCGTGTACCTATTCCCACCCAGCGGAATATCTCGGGTAAACAGAGAGGAGCCGGCGCGTATAATGTTTACATTCATCACGCTGGCGCCGAGATTGACCAAGGCGGTTGTTTCTTCTTGTGCCAATGGATAGTTGATCCCGTGCATGTTTTCGATGGCGAACGCATCGACGTCCATGACCATCGGAATGAGCCTGGCAGTTTTCACCAACTCCGTCAGCTCATTGATTTTGTCCTTCTTCGCCGCGACAAGAATCACCGCCATATCCCCCTGGCCATCGCTTGCTGGGTCCGGGGGCAACACATGGAAATCGATATTGACTTCGTTGATATCGAAGGGGATATATTGCTCGGCCGCCAGCTTCACTTGACCTTCCAGTTCTTCATCTGGCATAGGGGGAAGACTTATCTTTTTTACGATAACGGCATGCCCAGAAATAGAGACGGCAACGTGCTTATTCTTGATATTTGTTTCCTCAAATAGTTCCTGAATAGCCGAGACCACGCGCCCCTCGTCCATCACGGTCCCATCGACAATCACTTCTGGTTCAAGCGGTTTTACCCCGAACTTCTGAAGAAAATACCGTCCCTTACTTTCCTTGAGTTGTGCGACCTTAATCGCGCTTGACCCAATATCAAGCCCCACAAGTTGCCGACGGGGGGTCAGCATTGAAATAACGTCAGTTTCAACGAGCTTTTTTAATGAACTCAGCATGTATCACCTAAACTCTACACGACACGTTTCCTACCACACATAACTTTCTCGATTTCCTCCACATTCTTCGGTGTGTAAAGTCTCCAATTCCTCCAATCGCGTGCGGGTCGTGCAATTACCCCTTCTCGTTCCCATCGGAACAATGTGGCCTTGGAAATGTCGAATAATTGGCATACCTGATTCGCCTTAATCCCCTCAGTTTCTTTATTAACTATACGTTTGCGTACCTTAGTATTTTCACTCACTATACCACCCTTACTATTCACAAAAATAAGTATAGTCAATATGCTCGACCTGTCAAGAAAACTGCTGGAAGTGACGTTCTAATGCGGGAAACGGATCAATGGAAGGCCAACAATGGCCTAAGATTTGTCAATATCTCTATATTTGAGGCCAACTTGGTAGCCCAGCGTCGCAAGTCGCTCACAAAGATGTCCGGCAATCGCCACTGAGCGATGCCGTCCGCCGGTACATCCAATTGCAATTGTGAGATAGCTACGTCGCTCGCGCTGGTACAGCGGAAGGAGAAACCTGAGGAGCTCTTCGATATGTTCAATTAACTCAATCGCTTCAGAGTCCGCGAGTACGAACTTACGGACCGGCTCGTCTTTGCCGGACAGCGGCTTGAGATCCGGCACAAAAAAAGGATTCTTCAGAAAACGCACATCGAACAACAGATCAATATCGTACGGAACTCCAAACTTATACCCGAATGCCAATAAGGAGATCGTCAGGCGTCGATCGGATGAGTTCTGCAGAAACTCTTTCCCCAGCAGATCGCCAAGCTCATGCACCGTGAGATCCGATGTATCAATGATCCGATCCGCTTGTCGTCGCAACTCAGCGATCCGTTCCTTCTCAAATCGAATCCCCTCTCCAACGGGTCGATGCGGCAAGAGCGGGTGAGGTCGACGAGATTCTGAAAAGCGCCGGATAAGCACTTCCTCTCTAGCCTCAAGGAAGAGCACCTGGACAGCATGGCCAAGCGTTTTGATCCGTTCAAGAATCCCCACAAAATCCGCGAAAAATCCTCGCTCTCGCACATCAACACCGAGCGCGACGTTGGCGATCTCACTATGCTGCTGGTGACAGAGGTCAACAAAGGTCGGAAGGAGGGCAGGAGGAAGATTGTCGATGCAGAAATACCCGGCATCTTCGAATGCCTTCAACGCATAGGATTTCCCGGATCCAGACAATCCACTAATGATGACTAGATTGAGTTGCGCCATGAGACTCCGCTCGTCTTCATGAATCACCGGATGGCAATCCATGAACGAGGACACCCCAGGTCGTGGTCTCTGTCGAGGAGAAACGCCCTACAGGTCCATCCGTAAACAGCGCTTACGCCAACTCAACAGACACTACAAACCAATGGGGCCAGACTCTCCACCGCACCGCTCCCGAGTAGCCCGGCTCAAGACACTACCGTTCGCTTCTTTGGCTTGTCTGGCTTGTGGCTGACAAGACGCTCCTTCAATTTTCGGAACTGCGCATCGACACGGTCAACGATCGCATCAATGGTGGCATACATCTCTGGCGTTGTGACCTTAGCTTGCACTTGCTTGCCGCTCACAATACCGGTAACTTCCGCCTTGTGTTGAAGCTTTTCAACACCCAATATGACCTGCAACGACCCAACCTTTAACTCATAGCGATCCAGCCGGCTGAATCGAGTTTCCACATAACTTCGCAGCGCTGGCGTCACATCCATGTGGCGGCCTGTGATTTTTAATGTCATGCCTACCTCCAATTTATTCCAGCCTGATACGATACCACTGTGATCAAAAAAACTGTTTCCGCTGACTTGCTGAAGCAATATTCAACTCTGCCCGATACTTAGCTACCGTCCTCCTCGCAATGCGCACACCTTGAGCAAAGAGCTTGGCCGCAATCTCTTCATCTTTCAATGGCCGCTTCGCATCCTCCTCAGCCACCATTATTTTGATCATATCGCGAACCGATACCGAAGAGTGCATGCCGGATGGCTCGTCGGCCCGCTGAAGTCCGGCATTGAAGAAGAACTTAAGCTCCAACATCCCTTGTGGACAGTACATGTATTTATTGGCTGTCACTCGACTGATCGTCGACTCATGCATCCCAATATCTTCAGCCACCTGTTTCAAGACTAACGGCTTCAAGTACTGCACTCCATGTTCAAAAAACTCCTCTTGAAACTTGACGATGCTCGAGACCACCTTCACGATCGTTCGATTACGCTGCTCGATGCTTCGAATCACCCATTGCGCAGCCCTCATCTTTTCGTCCATGTATGCCTTCGTCTCAGGCGTACCACTCTGTCCCGACGAAATGAGCTGTTTATAGTACGGACTGATTCTCATCCGCGGCAGACCATCATCGTTTAGCAACACAACCCACTCCCCTTCATTCTTGACGACAAACACATCCGGCACGATGACGTAGTTCTGAGTATTGATGAATGGCCGCCCAGGTTTTGGCTCCAGTTCCCCGATAACCTTGGTTGCGTGAAAGACGTCCTCTACTGTCACGTTCAGGGCCTTCGCAACCTTTGCGTATTGCCTCCGCTCCAGGTCCTTCAAATGATGGAGCACAATAGCTTCAATTACTGACCCCTTGAGCGCCCCAGGAGGTGCACCGAGCGACCCGAAGGGATTACGACCTAAATGGCGCAATTGCAAGAGAAGACACTCTGGAAGATCCCTAGCGGCGACTCCTGTCGGATCAAAGGTTTGAATGTCTTTCAGGACCGACTCCGCCTCCGATTCCGTGAAGTCCGTTCCAGCGATCACCTCAGCTAACGAAATGCGCAGATAGCCGTCATCATCTAAATTTCCAATAATCAAACGACCGACTGTTTTCTCTCGATCGGTGAGGGTCGAGAGAGACAACTGCCAGAGCAGATGTTCCTCCAGAGAGGTGGGCTTGGCCACAGTCTGCTCGTATGAGGGCAGATCATCCTGCGCAGAGGCATATTCAGAATCCCCGCCTCGCCGATCTCTACCAAAGTACTCTTCCCAACCTGAGGCGGAAAACTCTTCCGGCGATCCTTGCTCTTCCCGCGATTCATTCTGAACGATCTGTTCTTGCCCAGCCGATACCGCGACTTCTTCAGCCTTCCCCTCATTGACCGATGATTCGCCGTCCTCGACGTCGGATTGGACTTCATCAAGCAGAGGATTCTCCAAGATGTGCTGCGTCAGACTCTGTTGCAATTCAAGTCGCGACAACTGCAGCAGCTTAATCGCCTGTTGCAGCTGTGGCGTCATGATGAGTTTTTGGCTAAGTTTCAGATCAAGACGCAGTTTCATGGCCGACCGTTTACTTTCCTACAATCTAAACTGTTCTCCAAGATAGACCGCTCTGGCAGTTTCGCTCTGGACAATCACGTCAGGAGGGCCCGATTCCAAGATCACACCTTCATTGATGATGTACGCTCGATCAACAATAGAGAGCGTTTCCTGGACATTATGATCGGTAATTAAGATGCCGATCCCTTTCACTTTCAACCGCGTAATGATCTGTTGAATGTCCGCCACCGCGATCGGATCAATTCCCGCAAATGGCTCATCCAGCAGCATAAAGGATGGGGTAGCCGCCAGCGCACGCGTAATCTCCAATCGCCGCCGCTCGCCCCCGGAAAGGGCGTAGGCCATACTTTTCCGAATATGCCCAAGATCCAATTCTTTGAGCAAGGCATCGACCCGTTCATTTCGATCTTGACGAGCATATCCCAGCATTTCAAGAATGGCCAGAACATTATCTTCCACCGAGAGACGGCGAAACACGGACGACTCCTGTGGTAGATACCCGATACCTTTGCGCGCTCGCTTGTACATTGGAAGGCTGGTAACAGATTCACCCTTGAAGATTATTTCTCCTTCATCCGGCTGGCACAATCCAACCATCATGTCAAAGATCGTCGTCTTCCCCGCTCCATTCGGCCCAAGAAGACCCACGACTTCACCTGCAAAGACTTCGATTGCTACACCTTTCACGACCTTTCGGCCACGAAAGCTTTTCATTAATCCGTTCGCTCGCAGTGATGTACCATTATCTAGTGCCACGCTCTGCACCAGCATCGTCGGTTTTTCCTCAATGCTTGGAGTCATTGTTCATGCTGCCCCTCGCCTTCAATGCGGATATGGGACCCTCCTTCCACCACGCTACGTTCTTCTGCAAGATAAAGAGTGATTTGCTTACCACTGACACGCGTCCCCTTTTCCCAAGCCACTGGATCGCCTGTCAACACAACTTTCTCACCGTCTGCAAAATACACCGCCTTTTGGCAAGTCGCATTGCCATTTTCATACTTAATTTTGACATGGTGCGCCTCCCCAATCGCTTCAACGCGATTCACCGAACGGCTCGACATCGTTGACCCTGGCTGCCCTGGCTGAACGTTGGATGAGGCTTGAACGGAATCACGCTGCGCGTCCCCCTTCCGCGCTATTGCCCCACCTTGAGAGTTCTTTGGCTGGAAGGACACCACCATTTTATCAGAATGCACGACCAACGAGCCTCGCGTAAGCACCACCGCCCCCTCAAAGACAGCCTGGCTATCCTGATTCCGTACCGTCATCCGACTGGAAGTGATGGTCGTTGGAACCCCAGGGGCCTCTACACTCCGCTTCAGACTCCCAGATTCAGATGTGGGAGAGGCCGCCGAAGATCCTGACAATACAACACTAAGAAGCAGGCACCAGATCCACATGGACATCTTGGAGTATCTCAAACTCTTCCGATGGTATTCGCCCCATCAACCCTTGTCCCCGAATCTCCAGCCCATGGCCTACGATCCGAACCGGGGCCGTCGTCCGGATCTCTCTCACCGCCTCTATCCATTCTAACCGGTTGGTATAAATAGTGTACCCGCTCTTGGTTTGCACGACGATGGGAGTTTCTTGATTAGCCAATACAAAATCCTTGGTTGCCGTATTAAAGGTACCCTCTTCACCATGGACGATCACTTCATCTCCGGATCCCCCATAAAAAGTCAGAACAACCTCGTGCAGAACGGCGCGCTTTTCCTGCTCAAAAAGGCGTGCCTGGCTGGCTCGGACCTGCCATTCCACAGCTTCTCCCTTCGACTGGGTAAAAGTAAACTCCCCCAGTTTCGCATCGGCTTCTTCAATCGCATTTAATGAGACCGAGGCGCCACGAGAAGGGGACTCAGCATTTCTGAAAAGAAGGTAACCAAGAAACATTGTCAGGAGGACACTCAAGGAAAGTAGGGCTCGGCGGGCGAAAATTTCCCACATTTCTGAATGATTCTCCAGGCATAGGATACTCGACCAGAGTCTGCAGCTGGCACGATCTTAGCATGTGTGATCAATCAAGTAAACGCCTCCCTAGAAAAGTAAAACCCCCATGCCGAACGGCATGGGGGTCTTACTATGCTAAAACCTCTCGGTCTGACAGAAAACTACGTGGACGAGGTTGCCCCTGCGGATGAAAGCTGCGCTTGGCTTGCACCAGACTTTTTCTCGGCCGTTGCGTCTTGACGAGCCACCAACTCGATGGCAACCATTTCCGCAGCATCTCCGACACGACGGCGAGTCTTAATGATTCTGGTGTACCCGCCTGGTCGATCCTTAAACCTTGCAGCAACATCATCAAAAAGCTTTGAAACGACGGACTTACTTCGAAGAAATCCCAATGCTCTTCGTCGCGCAGGAAGCGTCCCTTCCTTCCCGAGTGTGATCATACGATCAGTAAACCCTCTGATTTCTTTAGCTTTGGCTTCCGTCGTTTCAATACGCTCTTGATCCAATAACGATGTGACGAGATTTCGAAAAAGGGCCCCTCTGTGTTTCGTCTGGCGACCAAGTTGTCGTCCTTTTTTTCTATGTCGCACGGTGTTCCCCTTGGCTAAGAATCATCATTCCGATTTCGGACTTCCGTTGTGTGGAGACGCCGACGCCTCAACCTTTGTTCCTAATGAAAGACCCATCTCCGTGAGAATTTCTTTGATTTCATTAAGAGACTTCTTACCGAAGTTTTTTGTCCTGAGCATTTCCCCTTCAGATTTTTGAACGAGATCAGCAATCGTCTTGATATTCGCGTTTTTCAAACAATTGGCGGCCCGAACAGACAACTCCAACTCATTCACACTACGCGAAAGGTTTTTATTCACTTCGCGATGAGACTCCTCATACCCTGCCTCGCTCTTCCCTTCGTTGCGCTCTTCTGGATTGATGAAGATATCCAAGTGCTCGCGTAAAATCCCTGCCGCGTTGGAAAGGGCATCCCTGGGACTGATCGTGCCATCGGTCCAGATCTCCATCGCTAGTTTGTCATAGTCGGTCATACGACCTACGCGGGCATTTTCCACATGAAAGTTTACCCGTTTGATCGGAGAAAACACCGAGTCGATGGCAATCACACCAATCGGCAACCCTTCTTCCTTGTTGCGTTCCGCTGGAACATACCCGCGTCCATGCTTGACCGTCATCTCAATATCCAACGTGGCATCCTTGTCGAGGGTCGCGATATGCAAATCAGGGGTGAGGATGGTCACCTCGGCGTCGTGAAGAACATCGGAACCCTTCGCCTCACCAGGCCCCTTCTTTTTCAAGCGAATGGTCTTCGGTTTATCCGTATGGAGTGCTAAGCGTAGACTCTTAATATTCAGGATGATTGCCGTGACATCTTCCGTGACGCCGGAAATAGTTGAAAACTCATGAACGACCCCCTCGATCTTTACAGTGGTCACCGCAGCACCGGTAAGCGACGACAACAAAATGCGGCGAAGGGCGTTACCAATCGTGGTACCGAACCCCCGCTCAAACGCCTCAGTTGTGAAGCGACCGAATGTGGGGGACTGAGTATCCTTGTCGACTTCCACCCGCATTGGGATTTGAAAGTCCTTCATCGCTTTGATCATGACCCACCCTCCATACCATCGAGTGACAAACACATTGACGGCTTACACCTGACTGAATAACAACCAGACCAGTGGGCTATCGAGAGTATAATTCAACCACCATTTGCTCATTCACAGGCAACGTAATCTGGTCTTTAGCGGGAAGGGCCCGGACAATCCCTTTGTATGCTCCACGATCCAGCTCCAGCCACTCTGGAATTCCACGACTGTCGACAGACTCCAATGCCGCTTGAATCGCTACAAGATCTCGACTCCGTTCACGAATCTCGATGACATCACCCTGCTTTACCAAGGCACCGGCCACTGTAATCTTTTTGCCATTCAACGTGAAATGACCGTGACTGACAAGTTGACGAGCTTGCTTGCGCGAAGCCCCAAAACCCAGGCGATAGGCCACATTGTCCAAACGGCATTCAAGCAGACGCAATAACGCATCTCCCGTGACTCCAGTCTGCCGCTCAGCACGTTCGAATACTCCCCGAAACTGACACTCCTGAAGGCCATAAATCCGACGAAGCTTTTGCTTCTCACGAAGCTGCAGGCTATAGTCGGATGTCCTTTGACGTCCTTGCCCATGCTGCCCAGGGGGGTAGCTTCTGCGTTCGATCGCACATTTTTCCGTCATGCAGCGTGTGCCCTTCAAAAAGAGCTTTTCACCCTCACGCCGACACAACCGACAGACAGGACCACGATACTTTGCCACTGATGCCTCCTCGGAAAAGAGCTGCCCGAGTCGTTGACTATCGCGTCACCTGAAACTCCAAACCTCTACGACTCATTCGCTCGCATGAATTAGACTCGACGTCGCTTGGGTGGACGGCACCCATTATGGGGGATAGGCGTGACGTCACGAATCAAGTTGATCCGCAACCCTGCGCCCTGCAGAGACCGAATCGCCGACTCTCGCCCCGATCCAGGCCCATTTACATACACGTCAATCTGACGCATCCCACTTTCCATTGCCTTTCTCGCTGCCGCCTCTCCAGCGCGCTGAGCAGCAAAGGGCGTACTCTTGCGTGAACCTTTAAAGCCCTGATTTCCGGCACTGGCCCAGACCACCGTGTTACCGCTCATGTCGGTGATGGTCACAATGGTATTATTGAAAGACGCCTGAACATGAGCCACTCCACTCTGTACGATCCGGCGCTCTTTCTTCTTGCCTTTTTTCACACTCATACTCGCTCCTCTCAATGGCGGAGTAGACTATGGACGGGCCCCTGGTTTGGCTGCAGTCGGTCTTGGCTTACTACTCACACCCGCACGACGTCCTTTCCTGGTTCTTGCATTTGTTTTGGTCCGCTGACCTCGAACAGGTAAGCCCTTTCGATGCCGGAGACCTCGATAAGTCCCGGAATCCACCAGTCGCTTGATATTTAAGGACACCTCTTTTCGAAGATCGCCCTCGACTCGGTAATCACGCTCAATAATTTCTCGTAATTTTACAATCTTGTCTTCACTCAAATCTTTGACACGAACGGCGCCGTCGACACCGGCTTCAGCGAGAATCTGCTGAGCTGAGGTTCGCCCGATTCCGTAGACATACGTCAACCCGATGTCCGTTCGCTTGTTCCTTGGTAAATCGACACCAGCAATACGTGCCATTCTTCCTCCAGATACGAGCATCAGGTGCGAGCCAGCAGGCTGCACCGCTCTCCTAACTCTATATATTCAGAACTCTGCATCACTGTGCATCGCTCCAGGGCTATCCTTGCCGTTGCTTATGTCGCGGATTCTTGCAGAGAATCCGCACGACACCACGACGGCGAACAACCTTGCACTTCGCGCAAATAGGCTTCACTGACGACTTGACCTTCATGGCAATCCTCAACTCCCGTTACTTAAATCGATAGGTGATTCGACCCCTGGTCAAATCGTACGGAGACATCTCCACCGTGACCTTATCACCAGGCAAAATACGAATGAAATGCATGCGCATTTTTCCAGAGATATGAGCCAATATGATATGGCCATTTTCAAGTTTGACACGAAACATGGCATTAGGAAGTGTCTCGGCAACTGAACCTTGGACCTCAATGATATCTTCTTTTGCCATATCGGTGGCTATACCCTCTTGATAACGGTAGTCTAGGGCTTCTCCAACTGACTCAAGATGCGAGGAGGGCCCGTTGGCTGTATGGCAATGGTATGCTCAAAGTGCGCTGATAAACTCCCATCCACAGTGACCGCCGTCCATCGATCATCGAGAACACGAACGGCACTCCGGCCCATATTCACCATTGGCTCAATCGCCAAAACCATCCCAGACTGCAATCGAGGCCCTTGTCCAGACTTCCCATAGTTCGGGACTTGAGGCTCTTCGTGCAACTGCCGTCCAATGCCGTGGCCTACAAACTCCGTGACGACTGAAAATCCAGCGGCCTCTACATGAGCCTGCACCGCATGCGAAATATCCGTCAGCCGATTACCAACAATCGCCTGCTTGATCCCAAGGTAGAGCGCTTCCCTGGTTACCTGCACCAACTTCTCGGTTTCTTGAGGGACTCGACCAACAGCAACGGTCACAGCAGAATCGCCGTAGAATCCGCCGACGATCGCCCCAAGATCCAAGCCAATGATGTCTCCGTCCTTCAGCTTACGCCGCGATGGAATGCCGTGAACAACCTGCTCATTGACAGAAGCACAAAGTGTTTTGGGGTAATTTCTATACCCTTTAAACGCTGGGATTGCGCCGCGCGCTCTGATTTCCTTTTCAGCAATGAGATCAAGCTCGTCTGTACTGACACCTGCACGTACAGCCCCCTTTACGATCTCCAACGCCTCAGCAACCACTCGGGAAGCCGCCGCCATAACGTCGATTTCGGCTGGCGTTTTCAGAATGATCATGCCGTCTGGTATACCGACAGAATGCGTACAAGCTCTTGATAGACAACCTCAACTGGTTCAGCACCATTGAGATGAGACAATAATTGCCTCTGTTCATAAAAATCGATCAATGGTGCAGTTTGCTCTTCGTACACCTTGAGACGCGTCTCAATCGCCTCTCGCTGATCGTCACTTCGCTGAACCAACAGTTCACCACAGCGATCACAAGACACACCATTCTTTGATGGAGCGAAATCTACATGATAAGTGGCCTGACACTTCTGACAACTCCGCCGTCCACTCAACCGCTTAATGACCTCTTCCCTCGAAACTCTAAAATTAATGACCCGATCGAGTTGGATCCCCTGTCCATCCACTACTACCGCTAGAGCTTCTGCCTGAGGAACGGTTCTTGGAAATCCATCAAGGATGAATTTTTTCGGTTCTGATAGCTCCGTCAGTTTTTCTTTCACCAATCCGATAACGACTGAATCAGGAACGAGTCGCCCCTGATCCATATACCCTTTAGCTTCTAAGCCAAGAGATGTCTTATTGCGAACAGCTGCACGGAGCAAGTCTCCGGTTGAAATTTTAGCGATGTTAGACTGGGCAACAATCTTATCGGCCTGCGTGCCCTTACCAACGCCGGGAGCCCCAAGAAAGATTACCCGCATAACTAGCTGCTTCTTCCTCTCAATGGAGCCATCCCCTTCCCTAGGAACCCCTCGTAATTACGCATAAGCATATGAGACTCAATTTGTTGAGCCGTATCCAAGCCAACTCCAATGACAATTAGCAGCGACGTCCCACCAAAATAAAACGGCACGTTCAGCTTGTAGATCAAGAGCTCAGGGATCACGCACACAATGGCAAGATACATGGCCCCCGCAAAGGTAATTTTCGTCAATACACTATAAATGTAATCTGAGGTTCGTTGACCGGGTCGAATGCCAGGAATAAATCCACCATACTTCTTCATATTGTCGGCCATATCGACAGGATTAAGCACTACCGCGGTATAGAAGAAACAGAAGAACACGATCAGGCCGACATACATCAACGTATACAGAAGCGATCCTGGCGCTAGCTGAGCCCCAATGGCTTGAACCCAAGGAGTCTCAAAAAATCCTGCGATCGTTGCGGGAAAGGCAATAATGGACGAAGCAAATATCGGTGGAATGACACCTGCCGTATTGATTTTTAAAGGAATATGAGTACTTTGCCCACCATAGACACGTCGTCCAATTACACGCTTTGCGTATTGGACTGGTATTTTTCTGCGGCCACTCTCCAAAAAAACAATTGCCGCAACCACAGCAACCATCAAGACCGCC
The DNA here is from genome assembly GCA_018242725.1 of Nitrospira sp. Lineage (GTDB taxonomy): Bacteria > Nitrospirota > Nitrospiria > Nitrospirales > Nitrospiraceae > Nitrospira_D. The sequence continues at coordinate 122,198 of JAFEBI010000002.1, forward strand.
AGACCAACGAGCAAAAACGCATTAAGCTGGCCTATTTCGTATAAATTGTACGTCTGAGCCACTGCGGCAGGCAAACGGGCGACGATGCCGGCAAAGATGATTAAGGATATTCCGTTGCCGATACCCCGTTCGGTGATTTGCTCACCCAACCACATCAAGAATCCCGTCCCGGCAGTGAGAGTGATCACCGTCATTAAACGGAATCCCCAGCCAGCATTCAGAACGAAGGCCCCTTGATTCATTTGCTCAAGCCCGATCGCAATCCCAAACCCCTGAATCAAAGCAATGCCAATTGTCCCGAATCGAGTATATTGGATAATCTTCTTGCGACCCCGCTCGCCTTCTTTAGCGAGTTTCGTCAAATGAGGAATGACGACCGTCAATAGCTGAAGAATAATCGATGCGCTGATATACGGCATGATGCCGAGCGCAAAGATCGTCAACCGAGACAAAGAACCACCAGAAAAAATATCTAGGAAGCCAAGTAATGAGCCACCTTGCTTTTGTAGGAAGTCGGAAAGAGCTTCACCGTTGATCCCGGGGGTTGGGATGTGAGAACCGATCCGATACACCACCAGCATGCCGAGCGTGAACAAGACTCGAGTACGCAGCTCGGGGATTTTAAAAATATTCTGAAAACTAGTCAGAAGACGTTCAAGCACCGCCGATGACCTCAACTCTCCCGCCAGCCGCTTGAATCTTCGCTTCCGCCGATTTACTGAACTTGTGCGCCTGAACGATCAATGCCTTCTTCAACTCACCAACGCCGAGAATTTTGATAGGCAGGCGTTTCCGTTTCACCAGCCCAGCGTCAACCATCGCCTGAGGAGTAACCGTTCCCTCCCCCGTCCACTGCTCAAAGCTCTTCAGATTGACAATGGAATATTCAATCCGCGATGGATTTGTAAAACCAAACTTGGGTAGCCTCCTAACCAATGGCATTTGGCCACCCTCAAACCCAGGGCGTTTCCCTCCACCAGACCGTGCCAATATTCCCTTATGTCCTTTGGTTGCGGTCTTCCCATGACCAGAGCCTGGTCCACGCCCAATCCGCTTTCGACGTTTTTTTGATCCTGGTGCTGGAGCCAAACTATGAAGGTTCATGGACGTCCAACCTCGAGCAGATAGCCAACTTTTCGAATCATCCCTTGAACTTGTCGCGTGTCCGGACGAATCACCGTTTGACGAATATGCCGGAGACCTAAGCCTCGTAGAACAAGCCGATGGCTTTCCGGTGTGCCAATTGGACTACGCCTCAAAGTCACCTGCACACTCTGCCCCTCAGGGGCTGTTTTTTTTCTTGTCGCTGTCGTTCCCATTAGACCGTAACCCTTTCATGCCCTTCAACCGCCGGCTGCCGACGGTGACGAAGAACATCTTCTATATTTCTCAGCTGCGTGAGCCCATCGAGTGTGGCACGAACCGCGTTGAACGGATTCCCCCGCCCCAAGGTCTTGGCGATAACATTGTGTGCACCAACCAATTCCACCACCGCGCGAACTGCTCCTCCCGCAATAATCCCTGTCCCATCGACAGCAGGCTTTAACAACACATGCTCTGCTCCAAAAAGCCCATGAACTTCATGCGGAATCGTCCCACCCTTGAGTGGGACATGAACAAGATGCTTCTTTGCCTGCTCCACAGCCTTGGAAATTGCAACAGGCACCTCAGCAGCCTTACCCTTACCAATCCCAACCCATCCATGACCATCACCGACAACCACGAGCGCGCAAAAATTAAATCGCTTTCCACCTTTGACAACTTTTGCCACTCGGTTGATAAAGACTACTTTATCTTTTAGATTCAGTTCATCGGGATTGACTCGCACGCTCTCACCCCTCAGTCCTACGTTCAGTTAAATTCTGGAATAGAGAATCGTCAATAAACCTACTTGTTCATGCCATTCAGAGTCTTCATCTAAAATCGCAGACCACCCTCACGAGATGCATCAGCCAATGCCTTGATACGGCCATGATACATCCGACCACCTCGATCAAAGACGACCGCCGTCACTTTCGCGGCTTTCGCTCGATCAGCAATCAACTTCCCGACCGCCTTGGCCGCCTCAATTCCACCCGTTGACTTGACCGTCGTGCGAACCAACTTATCGAGAGATGACGCCGCAGCAAGAGTGGTTCCCCTGATGTCATCAATCACCTGAGCATAGATATGCGCCGTACTCCTAAAAACATTCAGACGCGGACGCTCAGATGTGCCAAGAATTGCCTGACGCACACGCTTGCGTCGCCGTTCAAGCTTTCGAAATTTATCTGCAGCATTCATTGTCTGTCCCTACTTCCCAGTTTTGCCTTCTTTTTTGCGCAAGGTTTCGCCAGCATAACGAACACCCTTCTGCTTATACACATCCGGGGGCTTAATGGCTCGTAGATCAGCCGCAACCTGACCTACCAATCGCTTATCAACCCCTTTGACATTGATGAGGGTTTGCTTATCAACTTTTACATCAATCCCGGTTGGGACTTGATAGAGAACCGGATTGATATATCCAACATTAAAGCTCAAGGTTCGCCCCTGAAGTTGGGTCTTGTAGCCGACACCGGTAATCTCTAGGGAGCGCTCATACCCCTTAGTAACACCTTGAACCATGTTGCTTAGCTCAGCACGAGTGAGCCCGTGCAAAGCTCTTATCTTACGATCATCGCTGGATCGACCAATAATAACCTGGCCATCCTTAATAGCCACATCAAGGCCCTGCACCATTGGCCATTCTAATTTTCCCAAGGGACCCTTCACCGTCACAGTTGACCCGACAGCTTTTACTTCCACTCCTACTGGAATAGCGATCGGTTTTTTTCCAATACGCGACATGATCTCTTACACCCTCCACCCGAGGTCAGAACAACCGATATTCTTTACCACACCGAACAAAGAACCTCGCCCCCGAGATGACTTTTGCGAGACTCTTGATCCGTCATGATTCCCTTAGATGTCGAAAGGATAGATACACCAATCCCGTTTCGAACTTTTCGAATATCTTGACTGCCAACGTATACCCGGCGGCCTGGTTTACTAATACGCTCAAGCCCCGTGATCATTGGCTGTCCTTCCCCAAGATAGCGAAGGCGCACGTGCAGAACGGGATGTCCATCCTCTGTGCTGTCTTCAACACCATCAACATAACCCTCACGCTTCAATATCTCGAGGATTGCCCGTTTGAGCTTTGATGTTGGAACCGTCACTGTCTCAAAACGCCGTTGGGCGCCGTTTTTTAATCTAACGAGAAGATCGCCGATTGGATCGGTAACCATGCTATGTCCTTCTACCCCTCAGTGCTATTCTTTTGTTGACTGCCATTTACCCATGAACTCAGGCTACCAGCTTGACTTTCTCACTCCTGGGATCTCCCCCTTGAGTGTTAATATGCGAAAGCAGATACGACACATTCGAAAGCGACGCAAATATCCACGCACCCTCCCACACACACCGCATCGATGATACTCGCGCGTGGAAAACTTTGGTTTGGCCGCTGCTTTATTTCTCAATGCTAAACGTGACACAGGAACTCCTTCCGTCCAACCAACATCCGATACTTCTACCGTTTCTTATGTTCTGAACGGCATCCCGAGGTGCTTCAACAAAGCTTTTCCTTCATCGTTCGTTTTTGCCGTGGTGACGACCGTGATATCCATGCCGTGAATCGACGCCACCTCGTCATACTTAATCTCCGGGAAGATCAGCTGCTCCTTCAGCCCGAGAGTATAATTTCCTCGGCCATCAAATGCCTTCGGAGATATGCCCCGAAAATCTCGTATTCGAGGAAGCGCTAACGTCACCAACCGATCAAAAAATTCGTACATCCGCCGACTACGGAGCGTAACCTTTGCGCCGATGGGTAGACCCTGCCTGAGCTTGAATCCAGCAATAGCTTTTTTCGCGCGAGTCACAACCGGCTTCTGGCCCGTAATCATGCCTAATTCAGTCACAGCACTTTCCAGAAGCTTTACATTTTGGATGGCCTCACCCATACCGACGTTCAACACGACCCGCTCAAGCTTGGGAACTTGCATGACGTTCTTATAGCCAAACTCCTTCATCAAAGCTGGTACAACTTGCTGTTCATAGGTATCTCGAAGTCGTGGCCGAAACTTGGACTCAGCACTCCCCTCATCCAGCTGCGGGACCTCTTTCTTTGCTGATTTTCGATCAGTAGGCTTACTTGTCGCTTTGCTTTTTGATTCCTTAGCCATTGCCAACCCTATTCCAGAATCTCGTTAGATTTCTTACTGAATCGCACTCGTCGCCCATCGGCTTGAGTTCGTATTCCTACCCGCGTGGGCTTCTGCGTGACCGGGCAGAAAAACATGACATTAGAAATTTGAAGCGGCGCCTCTCTCTCCAAGATACCGCCCTGCTTTACCTTCTGATTCGGTTTAGTGTGTCGCTTAACAACATTCAGCTTTTCCACGACCACTTTTCCCGCCCGAAGGTCTACTGCCATGACCTTCCCTGTCTTCCCACGCTCACGACCGGAAATGACAATCACCGTATCGCCTTTTCTAATTCTACTTTTTGAGAGTACTTGCACAACGCCCCTCGCTCGTTCGACCCTATAAAACTTCTGGTGCCAATGAGATGATTTTCATGAATTTCTTCCAACGCAGCTCTCGTGCGACGGGGCCAAAAATACGTGTACCAATTGGCTCACCGTCTTTATTAATCAGAACACATGCGTTGCGATCAAACTTGATGTACGAGCCATCCTCCCGACGAACCTCTTTTGTGGTTCGGACAATGACTGCTCGACTCACATCTCCCTTCTTCACACTCGCCTGAGGGATAGCCTCCTTGACAGCCACCACAACGACATCGCCTAAGGATGCATAGCGACGACGCGTCCCTCCGAAGACATGAAAGCACATGGCTTGTTTGGCCCCTGAGTTATCCGCTACGTCCATGTATGTATAGTTCTGAATCATTGATATATTCCTACGAATCTCAAATGCCGAACCTCGCCAAAAGAACGGTTCTACTTCTCAGGTTGCCCCTTTTCCATAACCTGAACCACACGCCAGTTCTTTTCTTTGCTCAATGGACGGGTTTGAACCAGTTTCACCCGATCCCCTATTTTACACACGCCACTCTCATCATGAGCCTTCAATCTTGTCACCCTTCTAAGCACTTTCTTATAGACAGGATGAACAACCGATCGAGACACCACGACCACAACAGTTTTCTGCATCTTATTACTGACGACATCACCGTACCAATGACGCCGCTTTACCACCTCAGCCATAGCACTCCTTACCTTTTCGACTCGTCGGTTTGGCTTCGAACCTGATTAAGGACGGTCTTCACTCGCGCAATATCACGCTTCGTCTTTCGAATTTGCATCGGATTTTCAAGCCGACCCGTACCGAACTGAAAACGGAGCGTAAACAGTTCCTGCACGAGCTGCTGCTCCTTTTCCTGGAGCTCACCCACAGCCATCCCCTTCAGCTCTTTCACATCAAGCGCCATATCAGCTCACCAACTCCCATCCCACGTTGACGTTTTGCCATTTACCCGAACTCACCGCGGACGACTAACTTCGTCGCCACCGGCAACTTGTGAGAGGCGAGCCGGAACGCCTCCTTGGCAGTTTCTGGCGTGACTCCGTCCATTTCGTACAAGATCCGACCAGGCTTCACAACCGCCACCCAGTACTCTGGATTGCCCTTCCCTTTTCCCATTCGAGTTTCTGCTGGTTTTTTTGTTATGGGCTTGTCTGGGAAAATCCTGGTCCAAACCTGTCCACCCCTCTTCACATATCGCGTAATCGCAATACGTGCGGCTTCGATTTGACGACTCGTTACCCACCCTGGCTCCAACGCCTTTAACCCAAATTCACCAAGAGTAATCTGACCTCCACGATAGGCCTTCCCATTCATGCGGCCTTTTTGCATCTTTCTAAATTTGACTTTTTTAGGGGCTAACACAGCTCAATCTCCTCACCCAAACCGTCTATCCAAAGTTGATTCTGCCTTCATGGGTTGCACTGGAAGAAGCTCGCCTTTATAGATCCACGTCTTCACCCCGATCTGCCCCATGGTTGTATGGGCTTCAGCAAAGCCATAATCAATTTCAGCACGGAGCGTATGTAGAGGCACCCGCCCTTCCCGATACCACTCAGTCCTGGCGATTTCAGCACCACCCAAGCGCCCAGCTACCATGATCTTAATCCCTTGCGCGCCAAGCCGCAGCGCTGACTGCACGCTCCGCTTCATCGCCCTCCGGAATGCGACTCGCTTTTCAAGCTGAGTTGCGACATTCTCACTGACGAGCTGCGCATCAAGCTCCGGCTTCTTGATTTCTTTTACCGTAACGTAAACCTGCCCTCCGTATTGCTTCTCAAGATCGGCTTTCAGCTTATCGACCTCCGCACCTTTGCGGCCGATGATAATGCCAGGCCGAGCAGTATGAATAATGACTCTTGTTTGATCGCCTGAACGCTCAATTTCTACTTTTGCAACCCCTGCATGATAAAGCCGAGCCTTCACGACCTTTCTAATTTTCACGTCTTGATGGAGCAACTTGGCATAATCTTTCCCAGCATACCAACGAGAGCTCCAGGTGTAGTTGTAACCCAGCCGATAACCAATTGGATGTGTTTTCTGACCCATGCTCGCTATGCCTCAATAAATTAAAATCAGCCTACTTCTTTTGTCCGCGACCCTCGGATGCCGCGACCGCTACCGTAATGTGACTGGTACGCTTCTGAATCGCATTGGCCCTCCCCATGGACCGAGCCCTCACACGCTTATACGTAGGTCCACAGTTAACAAAAGCCCTGGAGACCACCATCGATTCACTATCACCCAGCTCCTTCAACTCCGCATTAGCCACGGCAGAGCGTAGAAGCTTCTCAACCACGCGTGCCGCGTGCCGAGGAGTATGCTTCAGCATGGCCAGCGCCATCGGGACTTGCTGACCCCGAATCATATCTATGACCGGTTTGGCCTTTCGTGGCGCAACACGGACAAATCTGAGAATGGCATGTGCTTCGCTCATCGTATAATCCCGTCACCCTTCAGCGTTCCAACAGTCAAATAATCAGATCACAGCACCCAGAGACTACTTCAACGCAACGGCCTTCTCAGTCTTTGCTTGACCGTGGCCCTTGAAAAAACGAGTCGGCGCAAATTCACCGAGCTTATGCCCAACCATGTTCTCAGTTACAAAAACAGGGATGAATTTTTTACCGTTATGAACTGCAAACGTATGACCAATCATGTCAGGCACCACAGTTGATCGTCTTGACCACGTCTTGATCAGTTTTCGATCCTTCGTCTGATTCATCTGCTCAACTTTTTTGAGAAGATGGTCGTCAACAAACGCTCCCTTACTAACTGATCTAGGCATTGCGCACTCCTGACTTGCGTCGGGCGATTATAAACTTATCGGTTTTCTTATTATGTCTCGTCTTATAGCCTTTAGTGGGGAGACCCCATGGTGAAACCGGATGAGGATTACCTTGCCCTGACTTACCCTCTCCACCGCCATGCGGATGGTCGACAGGATTCATGACCACACCTCGGACATGCGGCCTCTTCCCCTTCCAGCGGTTTCTACCCGCCTTCCCTACACTGATATTTTCATGATCCACATTTCCAACTTGCCCAACCGTTGCCATGCAGTGACCCAAAACTCTTCGCATTTCTCCGGACTTGAGCCGAACCTGCACATATTCACCATCACGCCCCATAACCTGCGCGAATCCTCCGGCACTGCGAATCAGTTGGCCACCCTTACCAGCCTTGAGTTCAATGTTATGAATCGTAGTCCCGAGCGGCATGTTAACCAACGGCAAGGCATTGCCAGGCCTAATTTCAGCCTGCGGACCTGATTGCACCTCATCATGAACGGCAAGCCCGACGGGAGCCAAAATATAGCGCTTTTCTCCATCGCGGTACTTCAAGAGAGCGATTCTCGCAGAGCGATTCGGATCATACTCTATGGCAGTCACTTTCGCCGGCACACCTACCTTATCTCGACGAAAGTCAATAATTCGATAGAGCCGCTTGTGCCCAGCCCCACGGAAACGAACAGTCGTCCGCCCATCATTATTGCGCCCACCGGTCCGTAGATGAAAAGAGGTCAATGACTTTTCAGGCCTCTTGCTGGTCAATTCTTCTGTTCCCACTGCAGTCATCCCCCGACGACCAGGGGAGGTGGGACGATATACTTTTATACCCATGAAGAAGACTCCTAGATTTCCACTTTCAAATAACTACAAACGAAATGAACCTAAACTAGGCACTTTCGTACATCTCAAGCTTTTCGCCTTCCTTAAGCGTGACAAAGGCCTTCTTCCAGTCAGATCGCCTACCCGCAAATCGGCCAAGACGTTTCATTTTTCCGCGCACGTTCATCAAATTTACCTTTTCAACCTTGACTTTCAACAATGACTCGACGGCCTGCTTCACCTGGACACGATTCGCCTCAGGATGAACAACAAAACCAACCGTGTTGCTTTGCTCACGAAGACCCGTAATCTTCTCCGTCAAGAGCGGTTGAACCAGTATCCAGTGCATACCCACATTCATGACCAGACCTCGTTTATCACAGCCAATTCATGCTCGGAAACCACAACAACTTGAGCACGAACAACGTCGTAGACATTCAGTTGATCCGCACCGAGCACCTTCACGGATGCTAAATTTCCAGCAGCCTGCATGATACCGGACTGGCTCTTTCCCGCGATCAACAAGACCTCTGCACCTCCGCCAAATCCACTCAATGCCTGAGCCAGAACCTTAGTCTTCGGTTGCTGCAGAGAAAGATCCGCGACCACGAACAAGCTTCCATCTACCACCTTGGCAGACAACGCGCTCTGAAGGGCTGCACGATACTTTTTCTTTGGCATTGAATAGGCATAGCTTCTCGGCTTTGGGCCAAACACACTGCCACCGTGACGCCACACAGGAGACCGAAGCGAGCCAGACCTCGCACGTCCGGTATGCTTTTGCTTCCAAGGCTTCTTCCCAGAACCACTCACCTCACCACGCCGCAAAGTAGAAGCAGTCCCACGACGCTCACACGCACGCTGCATGATCACGGCTTCGTGCACGAGTGCAGCTCGAGGCTCACAGCCGAATACCTGAGCGGACAACTCAACCGTGCCAACTTTCTTTCTCTTCAAATCAACCAAATCAATCGTAGGCATGCTAACTCTTTTTTGATTTCCGAACGACAACGATTCCATTCGCAGCCCCAGGAACCGCCCCTCGGATGAATAAAAGATTTTCCTCGGAGCGCGATTCAACAACTTTCAATCGCTGAACAGTTACGCGCTCGGCCCCCATGTGCCCAGGCAACGTCTTGCCCTTCCATACTCTAGACGGAAAAGAACTTGCGCCAATAGAGCCAGGAGCCCGATGAAACATGGACCCGTGAGATTCAGGACCACCCGCATAGTGATGTCGCTTGACAACCCCCTGAAATCCCTTCCCCTTGGACACACCGATCACATCAACCCAATCACCCTTCTTAAACATTCCAACAGTAACTAATTGCCCAACCGCTACATCGCCGTCCTTCTTAAACTCGCGTAAGATACGGCTCGCAGGTGCCTGGTTCTTTTTCAAATGCCCAAGCTCCGCCTTTGAAAGTCGACGCTCTTTAACCTCTCCAAACGAAAGCTGGACAGCACCATGGTGATTTTGCTCTTTCGCGTGAACCGTCACCACTCGACAGGGCCCCGCCTCAATCACTGTTACTGGAGTGAGACGAGTTTCATCAAAGACCTGGGTCATGCCGAGCTTTTTACCAATTAGTCCGTTTGTCATATTGTCCCAATATGCTGTGCGCTCAAGTCCGTTCTAGTACAAACCTATCATGCACTAAGATTAAGACTTAATGCTCATAACTTAATCTCAACATCCACTCCTGCCGCAAGATTGAGTTTCATCAGTGAATCCATAGTCTCGGGAGTCGCTTCCATGATATCTAGAAGCCTTTTATGAGTTCGCATCTCAAACTGCTCTCGAGACTTTTTATCTGCATGCGTTGATCGCTGGACCGTAATCTTTTCAATACGAGTTGGAAGCGGAATAGGGCCAACAACTCTTGCCCCGCTTCGACGAACAGTCTCAACAATTTCACCTACCGATTGATCCAAGACACGGTAGTCAAACCCCCTCAATCGAATCCTTATACGCTGATCGACTTTCACTTCATTACTCCTACGGTATCCATCAACCGTGCACGTTTTTGTCCAAGATTTTCGTGTCTACGCTAGAGCCGACCGTTTTGCCGTCTTCCCGCACGGCAAACCGTAACCCCTGATCCATCGCAATCGGACT
>JAFEBI010000030.1:0-133 GCA_018242725.1 Nitrospira sp.
GATGTTCGGCTACGCCACCAACGAAACCGCTGAACTTATGCCGATGCCGATCGTCTTGGCGCACCGTTTGACCAAGCGGCTCGCCGAAGTGCGCAAAAAAAACATTCTTAAATGGGTGCGGCCGGATGGGAAA
>JAFEBI010000030.1:308-20802 GCA_018242725.1 Nitrospira sp.
CGGCGGCCATGGCAGCCATGGCGGTGGCGCCTTCTCCGGAAAAGATCCGACAAAAGTCGATCGGTCCGCCTCCTACATGGCGCGCTATATCGCCAAGAACCTTGTCGCCGCCGGATTAGCCGACAAGTGTGAGGTGCAACTGGCCTATGCCATCGGCGTCGCCGATCCTGTCTCCGTGCTGGTCGATACCAAAGGCACGGAAAAGGTATCCGTTGATAAGCTCGACAAACTCGTCCGCAAACACTTCCCGATGACGCCACGCGGCATCATCGATCATCTCAAGCTTCGACGACCCATTTTCAAAAAGACAGCGGCCTATGGACACTTCGGCCGCAACGAGCCGGAGTTTACCTGGGAAAAAACCGACAAGGCCAACGCCCTGCGTAAGGACGCCGGACTATAACCGTTGCGAGCCTTATCACGTCACCACAAGGGGGACGGGCAACCAACCCGTCCCCCTTGTCATGACGGCAATTCACGCCCCACCAAATCACGACCGATAACTTTCAGAAGGAGGACTTCCGTGGATTACGATGTGAAAGATATCAAGCTGGCAGATCAAGGCAAATTGAAGATCGAATGGGCCGAAGCCACGATGCCCGTCTTACGGCTGATTCGTAAGCGGTTCAAGAAACAGCAGCCCTTAAAGGGCGTTCGTGTGACCGCCTGCCTACACGTCACCACGGAAACGGCGAACCTGGCCATCACGCTGAAGGCTGGTGGGGCTGATGTCCGCCTCTGCGCCTCGAATCCATTGAGCACACAGGATGATGTGGCGGCAGCCTTGGTTCAGCATGAAGGGATCCCGACCTTTGCCATCAAGGGCGAAGACAACCCCACCTACTATCGTCATATTGAATCGGCCATTGCCCATCGCCCACACGTCACCATGGACGACGGGGCGGATGTCGTCTCGCACCTCCACTCCAAGCGAAAAGAACTTTTGAAGAACGTCATCGGTGGGACGGAAGAAACCACCACCGGGGTCATTCGTTTGCGGAGCATGGCGGAGAAGAAAGTGCTCAAATTTCCTGTGATCTCCGTCAATGATGCCGATACGAAGCACATGTTCGACAATCGGTACGGCACAGGCCAATCCACCATGGACGGCATCATACGGGCGACAAACCGCTTGGTCTGCGGATCCGTCGTCGTTGTAGTCGGCTATGGCTGGTGTGGACGAGGTATCGCCATGCGCGCCAAGGGCATGGGAGCCGATGTCATCGTGACTGAAATTGATCCGTTGAAAGGTCTCGAAGCCGTCATGGACGGCTTCCGTGTCATGCCGATGGAACTCGCCGCCCCTGTCGGGGACTTTTTCGTCACGGTCACCGGCAACATACACGTGATTCGAGGCGAGCACTTCGCCGCGATGAAAGACGGCGCCATCGTCTGTAACAGCGGACACTTCAACGTGGAACTCGATATCCCGGCACTTGAAAAAATGGCCGGTAAGCGCCGAGTGGTTCGCACCGGGGTCGAAGAGTTCACCCTCAAGAAGAACGGGCACCGCGTCAGCTTGCTCGGAGAAGGCCGACTCGTCAATCTCGCCACCGCTGAAGGCCATCCTTCCAGCGTGATGGATATGAGCTTCGCCAACCAAGCGCTTGGCGCGGAATATATCGTCAAGAATTACAAACAGCTCGAAAAGAAAGTCTATCCGGTCCCTGAAGTGATCGACAAAGAAATCGCCCGGCTCAAGCTAGCCGGCATGGGCGTGGCAATCGATACGTTGACAACGGAGCAGAAGAAGTATCTTGCCTCCTGGGAAATGGGCACGTAGCAGGATGCTGAAAATGTCCCCCAGCCTTGTTCTCAGTCGCTCGTCTTCCTGCAACGTACCATAGGGGTACGCTTCAGTCGACGAGCTCCCTGCGGCCTAGCTGGGACGCCATTTTGAGCATCCTGATCAGAGGGATGTTCGGTGAATGCGCGCAGTGGAGAACACCCACACCGCATCCGCTGAGAGAAGAAAATGAGAGGGCCACCTCAACTGAGGTGGCCTTTTTGTTCTGAGGCCGATTGCAATCTCCTGGAGGAATGGTAGAGTGAGGCGCAGGAGGCCGCTATGGACCCTGCCACATCCCAGCCACTATCACTTTCAGATTTCGATATCTCTCCCGAACGAGGATTTCTGCCGTCAGATCCTTGTGAATCACTGCCGGACTGTCCCGCACTCAACCAACTGAGTCATGAGTTGCCTAAGCTATCGAGCGCGCATCAGGTCCGGCGGTTTATCAACGAGCAACCAGCTTTACTCTCATCCATCCCGTCGAGCTGGTGTGAGGATGACTATCGGACTGCAATGCGTATCCTGTCCTTTGCCGGCCACGCCTACGTGTGGGAAACACCGGGACAACCAGCCCTTAAGCTCCCCTCACAACTCGCACGGCCCTGGTACGAGCTAGGCCAGAAGATCGGTCGTCCACCAGTGCTCTCCTACGCTTCCTATGCGCTGGATAACTGGCGACGGCTTGACCGGACGAAACCGATTCAGCTCGACAACATCGTGCTACTACAAAATTTTCTCGGTGGACTGGATGAAGAGTGGTTTGTCGTCGTCCATATCCAGATCGAGCGGCAAGCTGGACCTGGGCTGGAGGGTCTGCTGCAGGCAATCACCGCAGCCTCAAACGGGAAGGACGATGAGGTTCTGGTGGGGTTACAGGCGTTGGCGTCCGCTCAAACCGCCATGCGAGATACGCTCCTCCGCATGAAAGAACGGTGCGATCCCTATATCTATTACACCCGCGTCAGGCCCTACATTCACGCCTGGAAGAACAACCCGTCGCTCCCTAATGGCCTTATCTATGATGGTGTCGAAGCCTATGCTGAACGGCCCCAACAGTTTCGTGGAGAGACCGGTGCACAAAGTTCAATCGTGCCATGCCTGGACGCGGGACTAGGCATCCACCATGCGCCTGATCCGTTGACGGTGTATCTGCAAGAGATGCGAGAATATATGCCCCCACGCCACCGTGCGCTTATTCATGCTCTGGAGAGTCAAACTGACAGAAGCGGGAAGGCTCTCCTGTCCGGCTATGTACGTGTTCGCAGGCAAAGCCACCCTGAACTCTGGTCAGCCTACTGTGTCTGCGTCGACCTGCTGGTGCAATTCCGGGAAATCCATATCGGCTACGCCGACAGTTACATCAACCGCCAACATCAAACCAGTACGACCAATTCCACGGCCGTGGGTACCGGCGGCACGCCCTTCATGACCTACCTACAGAAACATCTGGACGAAACCAAACAGGCTGTCGGAGTCTACCCAAATCCTTGAGATAATCCAGATTCCTCCTCTCGGCATCCCCGTGGACCGCCGTCTTTCAACACGATCGCACCGGAATGGCGCATTCTGTTTTCGTCTCCTCACTATCTAGCGATGGTTCTTTCGTCGAACTCGTCCAGTTGCATTGCTGTCTCGGTCTACACGATGTTATCTACTACGATATCTTTTTGCTTATGGATTATACCAATGCCACCAATGACGGCTGGGGCAAAGGCGTTTTTGTTCATCTGCATTCTTTACGACATCAATCACAACCTCCTCTTTGTTCTTTCGCTTCTGAACACCGTCCTCTACTTCTGGTCATTGGGAACGATGAACAATTTTGCTCGAGAGAAATATCGCGATTTGGGAATTGACCAGTTGAAACATTTGCCTGAGTGGATGGCCGAGACCACTCATCAACGCGCGAAGGATGCTGTGCCTAATTGGCTAACCACTATCAATCTCCTCTGCACATTTATCAGCGTTGGACTTCTGACCTACGGTATTTTTGTTCATATGTGAATAAAACAACGAGGCAATGAACTAAGTGGAACAATAGCAACTATCTCCAGCCTGATCACCACCCTTCAGTCCGAAGAACAGCGATCTCTTTGAGATACTCATCTCGTGAAATAACCATGAGAATATGCTGTTCAGCCAGTGTGGGAATTCTGCGGCAACATAAAGACTGACTGAGTTTGCTGATTGGAATAAGAACGCTCGGACTGCTTTGCCTGAAAAAGACATCAACCGGCGATGAGTTGGACGCGGCAACAGCGGTACTGGTCAGCTGATGGTTTCTCTTAAGCCATATGGGCTGATGCTCGGCGGAGAAACTGGGATTCTGATTCCTGTTGGCGATGATCGACAAGAAAGATCCGAGAGATCTAAATCTCGACAAGTAAGGGCTAACCGCTAGTGCCAAGACGGTATGACTGCGATGACTCGTAACGGCCCGCCGGTGCCGCCGGCAATTTTCATAGGCAGCGCGATGACGTTGAAGTCTCGATCCGGAAGATCATCCAGATTAGCAAGATTCTCGAACACCGGAACATTGTGAGACAACAGCGTAATATGCGTCTCGAAAGCCATCGATTGTCCATAGTCGATCGAGGCAGTATCGATCCCCACTGCCTTCACGTGCCGTTCACGCACTAACCAGGCAGCTGTTTCCGGATGCAGTCCAGGGAAATGTAGCGCTTGCACTCCCTCCTGCCCTCTCAGTTCCGTGCCCAGATAGTCCTTCCGACTCGGCCAGAACCTGGCATAGCCCGTATTCAGTAACACGATTGAGTCATTCGGAATCCGGCCATGCTCAACCTCCCAGCGTGTAATGTCTGAGATAGCGACAAAGTAATCTCGATCGTAAGCACACTGCACAGCGACATCGATTCGCACACTCGCCCCCACCAATTTCTCCAGGGGAACCTGATCCAGCGTCTGCTTCCCTTTGGAAAAATGAATCGGCGCATCGCTGTGGGTCCCTCCATGCTCAGGCATCTCTATGCGATTCGATGCATAATAGTACCCATCGGACGTATCCTCCGCATGCTGGACGATGAGCCGGAAGTCCTGCTCCGTGGGCCAGACAATCGTGTCCGATTCGAATGAATGCGTCAGATCGACAATCCGCGATTGCTTCCAGATACCACCACCGTCCTGACGATCCGCCACACATCCCGCTCCTAGCATAAAGCTCGCTACTGTGACCAAGATCCTCCTCTTGTACATGATTCCTTTCACGAGAGAGCCCTCCCCTCCCGGTCGCGGATGGGACGGATGCGCGCAGAGGCTTGCGCCATAGCAGGAATGGTGATGTCTATTGGAAAATGATACCGGATGCGACGGCATTGCGACGAAGTCGCAGCTTCAGAGGAGCATCCGATGAAAAAGAAAGAGGTTGAGAAACGTCTTCTGCACCAGCATTATGGCGCAACCGAGCCTCGCACACCGTCTCCAGCCGAGACCCCCTACTTCCCAAATGCCTTTTTCAACAGCGGCTCGATCTCGCCCTTTGCGGCCATCGGATCAAGGATGTCGGTATCGCCGTAAAACGTACCGTCGATAAACACTTTTGGGAGCGTCGGCCAATTCGTCATCTTCGTCAGTGCTTCGCGTTTTGCCGGCTGCGATAGGACATCGATCAATTCGTAGGGATACCCATACTTGTCAAAAAACTGCATGGTCTCCCTCGTGAACCCACACATCGGCATCGTTTTTGTTCCCTTGCCGTAGATCAAAATTTTATGAGCCTTCACTTCCTTCTGAATTTCTTCGTCTATCTGGTCGGCCATCGTCTCCTCCTACGCTTCGTCGTTCGTTCGTGCCGTCAGTTCCAGGGCATGGATCCGCCCATCCTTCATCGGCGCATCTAACGCTTGATAGATCATACGATGCCGGTCCAGGAGATTCTTCCCCTGAAACCCATCCGACACGATCAGCACCTTCAGGTGATTCATCGTTCCCGTACGGTCTGTCACCGTCACTACAGCGTCAGGCAAGGATTTGCGAATATAGTCGGTCAACACATCTGGGGTAATCACCGGCCTCCACTCCTCTGTTTTTTATACCCTAGCCCAAATAGGCCGTGAAAGGCAACGTGCCCTTCTCTTGGTGGTTTTCAACATATTGGTGGTGCATATCAGCCAACCGCTTGCAGGACATCGTCATCCCAAACAATCAAAGCATTGAAATGACGTGCCTTTGTTACTCTCACAGTTCGGCATCGACCTTGCGACCTGCTGACGTATCGACAAAAACCAATCGCCGCCATTCATCAAGGAGGTCATCATGAGTGAATTCAAGTCTGGGTTTTTTGTTGGAGGTGAAAGCTGCAACGGGCGAGTACTCGTCGTCGATGACGAGCCGGATATTCGTAAGGTCGTCCGCATGACCCTCCAAAAAGGCGGGTACGATGTTCTCGAAGCGGAAAATGGAGAAAAGGCCATTGAGGCCATCAACTCCGGAGAAAACCGGCTGCTTCTCGATGTCATCATCTGCGACATCCGAATGCCGAAGGTGAACGGCATCGAAGCGATTGCCTACTTCCGTCAGAACTATCCTCGTGTTCCCTTGATTGTTCTGACTGGATTCCCGGACACCGACATGGCCACCTCACTACTCCGGCAGGGTGTGGTGGACTATCTGGTGAAGCCTGTCGAAGGTGACAAACTGAAGGCTTCCGTGGCACGGGCCATGGAGCAACGGGAACTGGCCCATCTCTGATCAGCTGAGCCATAGCTGGGAGATCACGTATGACGATCGTCTCACCGACCATGTCTCACCGACGAGCCGAGCCTCAAGCGACCGCGCAGGCTCCCACCCCGCCTCCGATGAGAGTCGCCGTCATCGGAGCGGGCCGTGGGGGAACGGCCCTTCTTGATGTGCTTCATCAAATCGGCACAATTGAAGTCGTCGGTATTGTGGACAAAATCCCAACGGCACCAGGTCTCCGGCGAGCCCAAGAACTCAATGTGGCCGTCTATGATCAGGTATCGGACTTGATCAAAAACCAACGCCCCAGTCTTGTGATGGATGTGACCGGTGACCCAACGATGGAGTCAGTACTCAAGGAACAGGTGCCTCCAGGCACCGATATCATCAATGGCCTGACGTCACGGCTGCTTTGGTTGCTCATCCAGCATGAAACGACGCTGCAAACTGAGTTGCTCCATGCGGAGAAACTTGCGGGAATCGGGTCGTTTGCCGCCGGCATCGCCCACGACATCAATAACCCGCTTCAGTTGATTCTGGGCCTGGCGGAAAACCTCACCGACGAAACCGACCTGGAGGCCGTTCACGCTCAGGCCAAAGATATCATTGAAGCCGTGAAGCGCACGACCGCGATTTGTCGAGACCTGACGTCCTATTCTCGCCGTACATCACTTCGACCTGATGGGCTCATCAGCGTAAACGGGAAGCTCGATGAAGCCATGAAGATCGCCCGCTACGCCGTCGCCCTCCAAGACATCGAGATTCGGAAGCACTACCAACCGGACGTGGTTGTGAAGGGAAACCCTGATCAGCTCCTCCATGTGTTCGTTAATCTCATCACCAACGCGGTCCAGGCCATGGAACACCAAGGCATTTTAACCTTAGAAACAACCGGCGTGGATGGAGGCACGCAGGTCCGTGTGTCGGACACCGGCAGCGGTATTCCTCCGGAGCTGCTCAATCGAATTTTTGATCCGTTCTTCACGACAAAACCGCCCGGTAAGGGAACCGGGCTGGGCCTCTACAACATCAAAAATGTCATCCATCATATGCACGGGACCATCACGGTAGAAAGCCAGGTCGGCCGCGGCTCAACATTCACACTCACATTCCCCGAAAAGACCGGCCAGAGTGTGGAAGGATCATCATGAACGAATCCTCACCTCCTGGACCAGCCGGCGCCAGATGGGGACTCAAGACCAAAATTATTGTGTCCATGCTGCTCGTCGGTCTGCTCCCACTCGTCATTGGCTTGGGCATGGCGTTCTGGCAGGGATCTCAAGAAATTCGGGAGGTCAGTGGGGAAAGCTTCACAGCCTTAGCCACCGAAGCGGCCCGCACATTCGACCTGCTCGTTGTAGAAGAAATCGCGCACACCGCCCGGATCGCACATGACCCCGCCATCATTCGTGAGCTGGAGCGCCGGCGTGACATCCCAAGCAACTCCAGAGCAAGCACGGACTTGGAGCGACGGTGGATGAGCCGAGACAAGGCTGCCGTCAAGTCCATCATGGACAACCCGTTCAGTGCGCTGATCCATGAGTACTTTTCCGGGATCCACAGCGCACCGGGGCAGTTGCTTCCTCAAGTGGTTCGCTCCTCGACAAAGATGCTGTTCCTGACCGACACACAAGGCGCACTGGTTGGAACGATGACCGACCATCCGGTTTTCCGCCACGACGAGACTCGATGGTGGCGTGGCGCCTTCAACAAAGGCGTCGGCAAGCTCTACATCGAAAACATCCATTTTGACGAGAAAGTGAACACCTATGTGTTCACCATCTCTCTGCCCATCATGGATAGCCTCCGACACAGCGCCGTCGGCATCCTCCATCGCGTGATCGATGCCAAAGATTTTTTTTCCCCTGCGACCCATGCTATTCGGTTCGGGAAAACCGGTCACGTCATGTTGATCGATACCAACGGCATCGTCATCAGCTGTCCTATTCTGCCGACAGGCGTTCCACTGTCTGATCCTCGCTTGACTCCCCTCATCACGCCGAACCATCCCGGATGGGTACAAGCATCGAGCGACGGCCATGGAGGGCACGCGACCTCCGTCATCGGCTTCGCGCCGCTTCCAGAGACAAGCCGGGCGACCAAC
Organism: Nitrospira sp.; assembly: GCA_018242725.1. GTDB lineage: Bacteria > Nitrospirota > Nitrospiria > Nitrospirales > Nitrospiraceae > Nitrospira_D. The sequence continues at coordinate 8,900 of JAFEBI010000030.1, forward strand.
GGCTCAGTCGACCAGGGATCGTGGCACACGTTCGTCTGGCAGTCATCCGATGAGCTCTTCGCGCCGATTCAGCATCTATTCAGTTGGGTGCTGATGTTCGGCCTGGCTGCCATCACGCTCCTGGCCTCACTGGGCTATGTCGCAGCGGGCCGCATCGTCACTCCTGTCCGACAGCTTCAGCAGGCTGCACAGGCCATCGGACGCGGCACGCTCGAACGACCGATTCAGATCAGTACCGGTGATGAGCTGGAAGATCTCGCCGGAGAATTCAATCGGATGAATGCACAGTTGAAAGCCGCATTTGCCGGCCTCACCGATCAAGTGGAATTGAAGACCCAAGAAGTCCGAGTCCTCCAACAATCGACGGACCAAATCCTGGATGCCGTTCCGACTCCCATTCTCCTGATCGACGCGCACGAAGTCGTGCAGTACATCAATCACGCTGGGCGCAAATCGTTCCCAGCGCAGGGAACGGTGCCAGGCTCGTCGCTGTGTTCGATTCTTTCCCTTGACACGGCGCAGCAGAAACGGCTGCAAGCGGAGTTTCGCGCGAACGGTAGTGCACCGTTCGCCGCGACTGTGCGCACACAGGAATCGGTCCCTCGTGACCCACTGATGCCGGACACCGATCAGGATTCGTCCAAGCATCGCGCTCAGCTCCAGATCGGATCACGCATCTACCGGTATCAATGGTTCCGCCTGCCGGCCAGACCCGGAGGAGAAGACAGCATTGGGTTGGTGCTTCGAGACACGACGGACGAGAGTCGGGTACAGGATCAGCTGGTGCAGGCCGAAAAGTCGGGGAGCCTTGGCGTGCTCACCGCTGGAATCGGCCACGAACTGAACAATCCCTTGTTCGGCATCATCGGATTGGGCGAGGTCATGCAGGATGAACAAGATATGGAGATGATCAAGAGCTATGCCAAAGACATTGTGGCCCATGGCCGCCGTATGGCCGCCATCATCCGTGACTTCACTGGCGTGATAGACCGTGAGACGTCCGACAAGCCGATCTCGGCCTCCATGGAACAGATCGTGGATCAAGCTCTGACCACAGCCCAGTCCACTGTGGAAATGAAGGCCATCGTCATCCACAAGCTCTATGCGGGCATGACACCGGTTCTGGTGCTGCCGGACCAACTCCGGCAAGCTTTGGTGAATCTCTTCACCAATGCGGCCCAGGCGATGAACGGGCGTGGCATACTCACGCTGACTACCGCCGTAGTGGACAAGACGGTCACCACAACGATCGCCGATTCAGGACCCGGCATCTCGAAGCCGCACCTCTCGAAGATTTTTGATCCGTTCTTTACAACAAAGGGGCAGGGAGAGGGGTCAGGCCTCGGGCTCACCGTCGCCCGACGCATTATCCGAAAAAGCGGGGGTGACCTTCGCATCGAAAGTGTTGAAGGTCACGGCACCACGTGCATCATCACACTACCGGTCAGTCCATCACCGGCTCCCAAAGGAGACGCATGGGTATCATCAGCGTTGCAGTCCGAATCGCAACCCTCACATTCCTCCTAGGGGGGATCTGGGGTGTCGCATCGCTCCTCTCCGCCAAGGAGAGCCTCCCCGCTGCGGGCATTGCTCCTGAAAAAGTTGCCGATTACGTTCACGCCGTCCTCGAAGCTGATCGAACGATTTATACCACGCAGATCGTCGATCGCATGCAAGAAGCCGGCATCGTCGCCGCGACCGAGCATTGGGAGCAGGACAAGACGCTTCTCCTCCCGGCTCAGTTCCTTCAGCATTCCGGCCGATTGGCGGCGGAGAGCGAACGAGGCATTCGGTATCGCCTCATCGGATTTTCCCCTATCTATCAACGTAACGCCCCCGCGACTGAATTTGAGCGCCGCGCGTTGGATACACTTCGACGCCAATCGGATCGGCCGGTCACCGGAATAGTCGCCAGCGGAAAAAAGCACTACTTCCAAGCCATCTATGCGGATCGCGCCGTATCATCCGCATGCGTCGCTTGCCACAACAGTCATCCATTGAGTCCCAAACAGGATTTCAAGCTGAATGACGTCATGGGTGGAATCGCCATCACCATTCCGCTGGAGTAGAAAGAGGCGTTCTTCGTCCCGCATCCTTCGCCAACCGTTGCGCCAAGACGCCGGACACGATACCTTGATGTCGCTCGATGACGACATTACGTGGGCGAGGAGGGATTGGTGGAAACAACCGACTGCTTGAGGTGGTATTCCTCTCGATAAATCTGGACAGCCGTCATCAACAAGCTGACCATAATCGGTCCGATGAAAATGCCCAGGATGCCATACAGAGCCAGCCCTCCGAGAACACTCAGCACAAGGGGCAAGACCGGAATCTGCACATCTTGGCCAATTAACCAGGGTCGAAGAAATTGATCGACCATCGACACGACTCCGATTCCCCAGGCCAGCATGACAAGGGCCTTACCAGTCGTCCCCATCCAGAAGAGATAGAGGGCCACCGGTCCCCAAACCAATCCGGTCCCCCCAAACGGGATTGGTGCGAGCACGACGGTTAACGCCATCAGTCCGATCGGAAACGGGACATCAAGCGCAAGGTACGCCATCCCCGCCAAGAGTCCCTGGACGATAGCGGTCACCAGCATCCCCTTGACGACCGCCCGAATCGTTTGATCCAACCGCGTCAGGATTTTTGACTTATGTGACTCTTCCATCGGAATCAGGTCGTAGAGCACGGAGAGCCACTGCCGGCCATCCTTGAGGAGGAAGAACAGAATCAGCAGCGTCATGAAGAAATTGGCCACGAGTGCGAAGGTATTCTTCAGCAATCCTCCCATCCCTCCGACCAGCAATTGGCTGATCTCCTTCACCCCGGTCATCACGGACTGTTCCAATGAAATCGACGGGGTAACGGCACCTGACATCGCGGACTTCAGCCACCCGCCGATGAACGGAATCGCCGCCACCTGTTCCGGCAACCGCTGCAATCCGCCGACTGAGATCCAGGTCCGAATGGCCTCTTCAGCCCCGCTCGCTTCCCGAACCAGCATCACGCCCATCGCCACCAGCGGAACGACTACAATGCCCAACGCGCCGACGGTCAGCAGCGCGGCGGACAGCGCGTCCTTTCCGGCAAACAGATGCGTCAGTCTCTGATGAAGAGGAAACGCCCAATGTGCCAACAAGCCGGCCCACAAGGCGGAAAAGACAAATGGCCTAAACATCAAGCCGATCTGGTAGAGCAGGAGAACCAGGAGAGAAAAGAACACCACGGAAAAGATCTGCTGTCGAGTCATAGAAGATGCCGAAGTCTCATGAAAAGATCCTGAGTAAATAGCAGATCTGACGGCGTCTGTCACGAGAGGAGCCGGAAGGCTGACAGTGACAGGCTTACCGAATGCCGTGGAGAAGGAGTACGAGAAGAAGTGGTGGACTAGAGATCGACTTCTCTTCCGATCAATGCGACCGGTTTATTGCGATGCGCATTCATGTCGCGAACATTGCCGGGCAACCGCTGAGCCTCTTCGGGCCAACCGGTGACACCCATATCACTCACCCCCTGAAACTTGGCACCCTCCTCCATCAGCAGCGCGGGGCAATGCACTTCACCGATGAGGATGGCGGTTTTGAGGAGTTGTACCTTCCCTGTCGCGGTCACCGTCGCTTTGATCCGTCCGCTGCTGACGAGGGAATCGGCATGGATCGCGCCTTTCACCACGCCGTCTTCGCCGACAATGACCTCTCCTTTCGTGTGGACATCACCTTCTAATCGCCCATCGATACGTACCGTGCCGTCGACCCTGATTTCTCCCTTCAGCTCAACGCCCTTCGCTAACAACGTAATATTGCCGTCGTCTCCATACCCGGTCTTCTTCATGGGACCTCCCCCGTACAGGCCGATCGTCTCTACAAGAGTACCTGAGGACCTTGGATAGACCTAACGGTTTATGGAATTCAGCGAGGCACGCCCACCCTCGCTTAAGGAGAGACCCCGAATGTCTCTTTCAGCTGTTCCAGAAATCCGCCTCCATGCACCTCGCAGTAGACGGTCGGCTCCGTCCCCACGATGAAAAACTCTGTTCGCTGTTCAGGACATTGCGCCGTGGCGAGTTGGCCAGTTCGCGGATCGATCCGACGCTCGACGATCCCGGGAGGCAGGTCAAAGTCACCGTGCTGTCGAGGAATCAGTCGCACGGCCAATTCACTCCAAATTGGAAGAGCAGCTTGCGCACCGGTCAGTTTAATCGGACGCTCGTCGTCGAACCCCACCCAGACCCCGATCGCCAGATCAGGTGTATAGCCGACGAACCAGGCATCCCGATATCCATCCGTCGTTCCGGTCTTCCCGGCAACAGGCCCCTGCACCCCCATCGCTCTGGCCTTGGCGGCGGTTCCGTGATCCACGACCCCTTTGAGCAATGAGGTGACCAGAAAGGCTCCTTGGGGACTGGCGGCCTGGCGCCGATCGACCGTCGGGCTCCAGATCGTCTCCCCACCGTCTCGCATCAGGTTCGAGAGAGCCACTGGGTGTACGACGACGCCTCCATTTGCGAGCCCGGCATAGGCAGCCGTAATCTGGAGCAGAGAAACAGCGGAACTCCCTAAAGCCAGAGACAGATTGTCCGCGAGCGGTGTCGCAATGCCGAACGCGTGAAGCAGGCTCGTGAGCGACGCAATGCCGGTCCGGTGAGCCGTCCGAACGGCAGGAATGTTCAGAGACTGTTCGAGCGCCGTTCGAACGGAGACTTGCCCTCGGTACTGTCGATCATAATTCTGTGGCGACCACGACCCGGTCCCTGATTCCAACGTCAACGGTTCATCCTCCAAGAGGGTCGCGGCCGTCAGCCCGCTCTCCTCTTGACCGCGCGCCGCTTCAAATCCGGCCAGATAGACAAACGGCTTGAACAGAGACCCGGCGGATCGACGGGCCTGCACCGCGCGATTAAATTGACTCACGCGATAGTCCCGCCCGCCGACCATCGCCAGCACATGGCCATGCTTGACATCCAACACGACGACGGCGCCCTGAAGCGGCGAGTCTCCATTGGCCAGCGATGGATGCATCTTTTCGAGCTTGGCCAGCCCATGCTGCAAAGCCTGTGCGGCTTGTTGCTGCGCTCGAGGGTCGAGCGTTGAGTAGACCCGGGCCCCTTCAGGAATCTCCTGCCTGATCCCTTCCTCGATCTCTCGAAGGAGATGATCGACGAAATACGGCGCATCCGTGAGTACATCTTGAGCCAACACGACCTTCACCGGTCGATTCAATGAACGCTTCAATGCGCCCTCCGTCAACAGTCCTTCGTCCCGGAGTCGGCGGAGCACCACATTTCTCCGCTTAGTGGCGCTCTCGATATTCTTGACCGGCGAATATACGTTCGGTCCCTTGATCAATCCCACGATCAATGCCATCTCTTCGATCGACAAGGTTTCCACAGTCTTGCCGAAGTATCGGTGAGCCGCCTCGCCGACGCCGTAAATAGAGACCGGCCCCGCCTGGCCGAGGTAAATTTCATTGACATAACTTTCGAGGATGTCCTCCTTGCGGTACTTGAACTCAAGCGCCACTGCAGCCACGACTTCCCGAATCTTTCGTCCGATCGTGCGCTGCGGAGAGTAAAAGAGGTTCTTCGCAAGTTGTTGGGTCAGGGTACTGCCTCCCTGCACAACGGCACCGCGCGTCAGGTTGGTCCAGAGCGCACGGCCGACGGCAATAGGATCAACGCCGACATGAGAGAAAAATCGACGGTCTTCGACCGCCAAGAGCGCGCGAATCAGTGTGGGGGGCACACGGTTCAAGGGAATCCATTCTCGCACCTGTCTGGTCCCCCCACGCATGCCGCTGATCAACACCGGTTCGAGAGAGACCAGTGCAGTCGGTTGCCCATCGGACGCCGAGAGCACTTCGGAGACTATCCCATCCGCCAGCGTCAATTTGACCACTCGCGCCGGCAGCCGGTTTTCTTCCTGGGCATGGAGAAAGATGTCGATGAATTCATTGGTCGCAACATATTCACCAGCTACCCGTGGACGACCATTGACTCGCCGATATTCCAAACGGTGGAGACGATCGAACAAACCCGCATCGTGAGGATGCAGTCCAGGCGTGAGAAAAAACGGTGCCCCGTAGATCAGGAGAGGAGGATGTTCATCACTCTTCGGCAGCGCCAAACTGCCGGAAAGAAAGACACCATAGCCTCCTAACAGAGCGACGGCTCCGCCCACGAGAATGAGGATGAGAAGAACAAACCGCTTGATGAAAGAAGAAAACCGAGAGCGCACACGAGATGCCATGCCCTCAGCTTACCTGGAGGCTCTGAGAAGTGGAATAGGGCGTCGCAAGAAAAGATCGACACATTGTAAAAACACCTCCCACAACCATTTTGCACAAACGTCAGACCGGAACCTCAACCGGAGTGACCGGCAGATCCAACACGAAGGTGGCCCCCTGTCCCAATCCATCACTATGTGCCTGAAGTGTCCCCCCGAGATTCTTGGCAGCAAGCATCGCACTGTGGAGTCCAATGCCATGCCCATCGGGTCTGGTGGTAAACCCCTGGGTGAAGAGGCGAGGGAGATGTTCACTCACGATCCCCACACCGGTATCAATGATCTCAAACCGAACAAAGCCGGGACGATCTGTTGCGACGCCAACCTGCAGCGTCAATCGGTGAGGCTTGTCCGGTAGCGTTTCCATCGCCTTTTGGGCATTGCTGATCAGGTTGACTAGTATCTGTAAGACTTGATGCCGATCACAGAATCCTTCGAGGTCCTTGTCGTACCGCTCCACGATCTCGAAACCTCGTTGATCAAGCGTCGGACGGTGGATGGCGAGGGCTTGTTCCATCACATTTCGAAAGCGTACCGGCTCCCACATCGTCCGCTCTGATCTGGCCAAGTGGACTTGCCGGTCGACCACCTGGCGGATATGGTCGACATTGCGGCTCAATCCGACGAGTTCTGATTCCACGAGGGCTTGGTTCTCGGTCACCGATTCGGCCAGTATCGTCAGATACGAAGGAATCTGCTTCCCTTGCGCATCCTCAGACAAATAATGCACGAGCTCATGCCGATGTTGTCGCAACAGTGAAGCCAGCACGGCGATGTCGTCGATCGGGACTCGTTTCAATGCGCGCATGGCAACATCGATGGAGATATTGACGCTATTGAGCACATTCCCCACATTGTGCAGCACGGTCGATGCCACCTCAGCCATCCCCACCGACCGGGAGCGTTCAAGCAATTGGCGATTCAGCTCCTCCCGCTCTGCCTGAATCCGCGTCCGCTCTTCGACCTCTTGCGTGAGCGCGTTGTTCGCCTGTTCCAACTGTTCATTTTTGGCGACCACATTGGATTGCGATTGCTCAAGCTTGGTAACGGCGTCCCGCAACTGCGCCTTAGCGCGATCCACGTCCGTCACGTCGTGACATGAAACGAGGATGCCTCTCACAACGTCTCCGCCTTCGAAAATCGGCATACTGGTCACGGACAACGTATGGAGTGTGCCGGCTGGAATACAAAACCCGAGTCGAACTCCCTCCTGGAGTGTTTTGCACTCGACGGCTCGTTCCCATGGATACACCAACACAACGGAAGATGGACCGTCAGGATCCGGCGCCCAGGAAAACCGAGAGAGGGGACGACCCAGGATGGACGATAGCGGTTGATGAGCCAATCGGCAAAATGCCTCGTTGGCCAGGACGATGGACCCCGACCGATCCACCAGTACCACACTGTCGGTGAGGCTATCGAGAGCGCCTTTCACCCGTGGAGGAATGACCTCAGATGGATCCAAATAACGGAGTGCCCGTGTCATGAGGACAAGAGTGCCGATGAACGTCAGCACGGCAACCACGGCCACAAACCGAGGCCATGCACCGGTCAGCCACGTCTCCCCGAGAGAGGGATGGAGCGGTTTGAATGAGATCTGCAACCTTGCCCAGGGTGAAGAGGCCTTGTGAATGGGAACCTGCATGTGAGTCACGGTGGACTGCCGCCCCGGCGGTTCAACCCAATACCGGTCGTGATCACCGACGACTACGAGCCGTTCGCCACCCACCACCTGAATAGCCATGGACTGAATATCTGAGTCATGAGCCACCAACGCCCTCATGGCACCATCCAGAACCGCCTGTTGGCCCGCGGCAGCGAGGATCGCATACTCAATGGCCAGAGACTCACACAGCGTCTTCCTCGCGGCAAAGACGTGAATCTGCTCGTCGGAATCCAGGTCGACCAGCGCCTCTCCAATCACCAGGGCCCCGATCGTGACTCCGACCAGACAGAGACTGATCACCAGAATGGGTAGAAACCGATTCATCGTCTTCTAATCCGCATGATTCATGACGGTTCGTTGTGAAATCGCTAAGCCGCGTCGCGAGACCGGCGCACGGAGCCCGGAGAACCTGAGGCATGCTTGTGCAAAACGTCGAGGGTCCAAGAAGCGAGCCCGCAGGCCTCGGCCTGTCGCAACAGCAGATCGGTGATTGCAGCAGAAGTGTTCATGAATAATGCGGGCTAACAGCTTGATTACGCCGTCCGCTTGAGAGGAGGTTTTTCGTCGAGCACCCGGTTCAACCCCTTGAACTCCGCCGCTTCTTGCTGTTGCGCTCGTGTAGCTTCATCTCGTCGGCGCGCTCGTTCATGGCGGCTGAGCTTCACCACCGGGAGCGGGTCAAAATGCCGCCAGGCCGGCATAGTCGCCAGACAACTCGCCAGAAGAACGCCGCTCCGGAGCGCCCACGCCACAAAGCCCACCGACAAGGTGGTGCCGGTCACCGCCGCAACACGTGCCATGAGCTCATGGCGCTCCTGCGATACGTTCACGGCTTGTTCGAGCGAGACCGTCATCTCATCAAGCTTGGTCAGCAGCAGATCACTCACGGATGGTTTGGTCTCCGGAGGCTCTGGCTCCAGGGTTGGAATCGGCTCCACGGGTAATACCGTGAATAGTGGGTGTCCATGGTCATCGTTGACAAGAAAGAGCGGGGTCTCCCCTACGTCGTCTGTCGGGCGTTTTGGCTCCTCGGGCACCTTCATGACGGGCCGATCCGTGGGTGGCACAAGCGACAGCGGCTCCACGTTCACAGGCAACCTCACCATTGACGGTACCGTAGGCCCTGAAGGAACTGGCATTGGACCGGACCCCATCGTTGCAGGGATTACCGGGGCAGCCGGTGCAGGCGTCCCTAATCCGGGAGTCGGTCCTCCGGTCGGGGACGAGGGAGCCGGCGACAACAATACCGGTGGAACAGTCGGAGCCGGCGGCGGTGGCGTGATTTCGATTACATCGGTAACGGTGACCTGAATCGTCTGTGTCGTACTCGCACCTTGGCTATCCGTGACCTGCACCTGCACGATATACACGTTGTCGCCGTTGACATCTGTCGCCACTTCAAAATTCGGTGGCGCCGTAAAGGCCAATGCCCCCGTGGTCGCATTGATGGTGAACCTGGCTTGATCCGCCCCGCCACTCAGACTGTAGGTGAGGGTCTGAGCCGGCAGATCCACATCAGCCCCGGTCACGATTGTGACGGCACTCACATTCTCCGCGACAGTGACGACGGCAGTGGGGCCCCCTCCATTACTCGTAATGGTCGGCGTATCATTGACCGGGGTAATCGTGAGCGTCACCGTCGTAGCTCCCACGGTTCCCCCTGCCCCATCATTCACCGTAAACGAAAAACTGTCACTCGTGGTTTCCGACCCATCATGGATATAGACCAGTCGATTCGCGGCGATGTCGGCTTGAGTAAAGGTGGTGACGTTGATCCCGGGTGCAGTGATCAATTCCAATCGCCCATGGAGAGGTCCTGTGCCGATGGTATAGGCCAGTTGCGCGGCACTGTTGTCCGCATCCGTCACGGCCAATTCGCCGGCATTTATCGTGTCTGTTCCACCTTCGGTCACGGTGCTGCCGGTATTGGTCATCAGGATGGGGATATCATTGACATTGACGACCGGAGCCGTCTGAACACTGGTGACACTCTCGCTCGTGCCCTGGCCATCGATATAGCTCACGGTCACACTGATCTGGGTCCCTACATCAGCATCGCCCAGGGTATACGTGCTGCCCGTGGCCCCCACGATCGCCACCCCATTGCGCAACCATTGATAGCTGAACGCCCCCAGCCCGTCGGCATCGGCAATGCCACTCGTATCCGCCGTGAGGGTCTGATCTTCCGTTACGGTCCCTGTAACCAAAGGCAGTCCGGTTGGTGCGTCGTTGACCGCAGTAATGCGTACCGTGACACTCCCCGTGTCAGTTAAGGCTCCACCGCTACCCTGGCTGCTCGTATTGCCGTCGTCGAAGGTCCAATCGATCTGCACCGACGTCGGTGGCGCATTGCTCGAATTACTGTAGGCGATCTGCTGCATCGCCGAATTGACCAGCGTGTTGGTCGCGTTGCTGTTGAAGGTCATGGCCAACGTGCCGCTACCATTGGTATACGTCCCGATCATGATACCGTTGACCACCACATTGCCGCCATTCAGCGTCATCGTCCCGCTACCGGAGAATACATCCTCGGTGTTGGCCCCACCGCTGCGTGTGACGGTGAGCGTAGCCCCGTTGAAATTGTCTGCCGCAGTCAGCTCAGAATCCACAACCGTACCCCTCGGATTCAAGACAACGGGTGCTCCGTTCTCAATAAACGCCACCGGGGCCACTTCGACCACACGAATGTTGTCGACCATCAGTCCGCCTCCATCTCCGGAACCTATCTTAGCCCCTGAGAGCGACCCGGCGGATGTAATCCGAATGGTGGCAGTGTTGGACGTCGCGACAAATGTGGCTGTGTAATCAGACCAATTGGATCCTGTCGTAAATGCCAAGACTTGTGAGCCATCGACACTGAGCGTTCCCATATCTCCAAAATTATAATTATTCCTGGTCACCGCCGAGATGGTAAATTGATAGGTTTGTCTAGCAACCGTTGTAATCGTTTGCTCAATCCACGATGGCGCTCCGGAGGCTGTCCACCCTTCCACCTCGACAAAATGGCTGCCATCGGGAGGAGCGGAGATTCCATACCAGGCGATCGTACCGGATACTTCTAAAGAAGAATTAGAGACCCACCCCGCACCACCGTTTTCAAATGATCCGTTCGCGACAAGATTCCTAAAAGAAAGGATCGGTGCGTCATTGACTGCTGTGACATTGAACGTCAGTGTGTTAGGAACACTGTCGTACGCGTTATTGCTGTCACGCACGGAGAAGGTGACGCTCGCGTAACCGACCCCGTTGGCGTCGGTCGCTGGCATGAAGATCAGATTGCCGGCGGTGATGTCCGATACTGCGATCACCTGGCCCGCCGTCACCGCTACGCCGGACAAAGTCAGCGAGCCCATCCCCGGCAGGCTGTCGATGCGAACGGCACTGAGGCCATCACCCGCATCAACGTCGCTGAAGCCAAAGTCTGCTGTGGTCAGGGTCTGGGGCGTGTCTTCGTTGATCGTGATCGTGGCATCGGCCCCCGTAGGGGCTTCATTCACATCGGTCAGGTTGACGGTAAAGACCTCGTCGTAGGTGAGGCCGTCACTATCGGTCACTCGCACGGTCACGTTGTGGCTGGCCGCCGTCTCGTAGTTGAGGATACTCCCATCGGCCACAGTTAGCTGACCGGTGCTACTGTCGATTGCAAACCGTCCGCCCGCCGTATCGATCAGGCTGTAGGTCTTGGTGTCGCCCGCATCTGGGTCCGTACCGGTCACAGTTCCCACCACCGTCCCGGTCATCGCGTTCTCAGTCACCGTGTTCGCGGACAGACTCAAGTCCGTCGGCGCCTCGTTCACATTGGTCAAGTTGATCGTAAACGTCTCGTCGTACGTCAGCCCCCCGCTATCCGTCACCCGCACCGTCACCCCGTGGCTCGACGCACTCTCATAGTCGAGCAGGCTGCCGTCGGCCACCGTGATCTGGCCCGTGCTACTGTTGATCGCAAACCGCCC
>JAFEBI010000031.1 GCA_018242725.1 Nitrospira sp.
AGACCGTCATTCATGGCGTCCACTCTTGACAACCGGGGTCACCGTCGCCAGCGTCGTCGCTGCGGCACCCCGTGCAACCCGGCTTCACGCATCAAGCGCGCAACCCGATGGCGGCCCCAGCGCTCCCCGGCATAGCGCAGTTCTGCCCACCCCCGGGGGCTCCCGAGCACCCCATCGTGTTCGGTGTGCACGTCGCGCATGCGCGCCACGAGCCGAGCATTCTCCCGAGCCCGGACACTCGGGGGGCGCGTCGCCCACCCGTCATACCCGCTTGGTGCCCCCCCCCAACACCGACACATCCATCGGATGGGAAACGTCTTGCGGCCCCGAGCAATCATCCGATACTTCATCGCGACCCGCTCGCGAAGAACGCGGCCGCTTCTCGCAAAAAATCCCGCTCCTTGGTCACCCGCACCAGTTCTCGTTTGAGCTGCACGACCTCTTCATCGCGGGGCTTGCCCGGACCCCGGAACGCCGCGGTGGGCTCCTGGCGACGCTCCCGACGCCAGCGCCCCAACGTCTTCCCCCCAATGCCCAGTTCCATCGCCAGTTGACGCACGGTCACCCCTGCGGTCTCCAGCATCGCCACCGGTTCACGCTTGTACTCCGCCGAAAATTTCCGTCTCTGGATCATGACACCCTCCTGCCCCAGTATGAGCCTTATCGAGGTGTCCGTAAAATCAGGGGGGAATCCCTCGCCAATATGGTGGCCTTGTTTGACCAAGCTGTTCCAGATGCGGGGACTGCTGTAGGTTTCCCGTGACTTCTGGTGGAGCCCGCGAATAGCCACGAGCAGCGTACGCGTCTGAACGGGCCGGACACTCTCAGGCCGTGACCGTCACGCGTAATAGCCAGCCGCCGAGACAGCGAGGTCGCGGCGCATCAAGCGAATCGGATAGCGACGGTCGTGTTCCCGGATCACCCGGTATCTCATCGCGACTCCTTCGCGAAGAACGCCGCCGCACGTCGTAAAAAATCCCGCTCCTGTTTCAAGATGGCATTCTCACGCCGTAGTTGGGACAGTTCTGTCTGCTCAACCCGAAGCGATTGTCGGGTCTGGCCACGCCCCTCGGCCTGCTGCTGCTCCGCTCGCCACCGGTAGAGAAGATGGTTGGCAATGTCCAGGTCCCGCGCCACCTGTGCGACGAGATGCCCTGACTCCTGGACTAACCGCACCGCTTCTACTTTGAACGCCTCCGGAGACGACCGTCGTGTTGTTGTGCTCATATTGTCCTCCGATTTCCTCATTCTCCAACTTAGAGCCTATCCTAGGGTCCCTGCACAGCGAAGAGTAATAACAGCACATACCACATGAAGCATTGCCAAATAGTTTTCAGGAATCTTCTCCCAACGGATCAAAATCCGGCGGAATCGGTTCATCCAGCTATGGGTCCGCTCGATGACCCACCGGCAGGCTTTGAATCCGGCCTGGCGCTTAATGGCCTGGGTTTCCTCGCCGCGGGCGCGGATGTGCGCAGTGTATTCGAACTGCCGCACCAAGTCCCGGACCTCCTCGTAGTCATACCCTTTATAGCTAAACTCACAATCATTGATAGGCCTTGACGATGTCGTCGAGGGTGGCCTGCTCCTGATGCTCTCGGCGCTTCTTCAGGGCGGCGAAGTCCTGCTCGATGGGGGTGAGGTCAGGGGAATAGGGCGCGAGGAACAGCAGGGTCGCGCCAGTCGTCTCGATGAGCTGCGCCGTTTCGGGCGAGGTATGAAAGGCGGCGTTGTCCATGATCACGAGATGGTGGGCGTTCAGACGCGGGCACAACCTCGTCTTCAGCCAAGTGTTGAAGACAACCGTATTGCAGGTGCCTTCAAACAGACAAGGTTCTACCAGTCGCCCATCCATGCGAGCGGCAAGGAGCGAGGTGTGTGGCCGTCGATGCCCGGACACCAGGCCATCGACACGCTGGCCTTTCGGCGCGTATCCATAGCGCCGCACCGCCGAAGGCACAAACCCACATTCATCGATGGAGACCGGCTGTTTGCCACGCCGCAGGAACCGTTCGCGAAGACGGAGGAACCCTCTTCGTCGAAGAGGGTCGCGTTCTTGGTGGCCCATCCTTTTTTTTATGCGTGACTGCCAGTTTTCGCAGCGCGTTCCAGATGCAATGTCGGGAGACGTGGAAATGCCGCGCTCGTTCCGCTTGCGTCCGATCGGGATGGTCCTCCACATGACGGCGTAACTGCTCCCAATCCAACTTGTGGGCGCGACGAGGGCCAGGACGCTGATACGTCAGACCGCCAGGCTTGAGCCAGCGATACACACTCGCCTCCCCCACACTAAATCGCCGAGCCGCTTCGGCCTTGCTTCCACCGCCTCGGACACAATCCACGACCCGTTGGCGCAAATCGGGTGAACATCTCATGCCCCCATGATCGCTACAGTCCACCACCACTGTCAATCAGTAATTGAGGGCTTAGTTATATCCAGCCAAAGCCCTTGAGGGGCCTTCCGGGTCGGTCGGGGACGAGCCACCGGAATGCTCTGCAGGGTTGGCTCTACCAGCCGCATGTCGTGCCAGTTCGCGCCCTCGACCGCCAGTCCGATGGGAACACCGGCTCCCTCACACAACAGGCTTCGCTTGACGCCGTCCTTGGCTCGGTCCGTCGGATTTGGCCCGGTTTTTTTCCCCGCCCAACGGCGCCTTCGTCATCGCGCCATCCATCGACTGCCAGGCCCAGTCGATGCCCTTCAATGCGTCATACTCGTTCAGCCCGATCGCCCAGAGTTGCTCAAAGACCCCGGCCTTGCGCCACTGTTGAAACCGCAGATGAGCTGTGGAACTGCTGCAAATGCCGGTCGCGTTCAACGCGTTCCACTGACAACCGGTGCGCAAGACGAACACAATGCCGTTCAGGGCCTGCCGGTCGGGAACCGGGGGGCGGCCCCCAAGCGAAGGATCTCGCTCCGGACGTTTCGACAACAACGGCTCGATCCGTTCCCAAACCGCATCGGGTAGCCGCCACCACCGAGACGGTATGTTCGCTGTGTTCATTCTCTGCTCCTGTCTTCATGGGATACTCAACTTCCCATGAGAATACAGAATGAGGATGTTTTAGGATAGGCTCTAAGAGCGCTATGCGAACGAGATCATTAAAGAAGCCGCAAAGGACCCCCTGAAGAAGTACCGGGAGAAGAGTAAATAGCTAACTGACAGCTTTCAAGCTAACAAAGGTCTGTGACTCATCGGGCTTCCCCTCTCACCGAGCAACCCTCTCAGCGACGCTGGCACGGTCACCGGAACATCCCCTGCTATACTTCACTACATGCCTTCAAAAAAGCGCGCCAAGCTTGGCCTCGTGGCCAAGCGAACGGGTAGGGCCAACAGGAAACTCATCCGTGTCAGTGGGTCCGACAAAAGGCCCGCTCAACACCTCCCCGACACCAGTCGAATTCCATGGTTTCCACCTCTTTCTAAAACTGGAACGGACACCTAACAACCATTACCCTTTAACCCTCTTCAACCATCCAAGCCGGCTTGGGTGTCGTTTCTCCTCTCCAATATCATAGAAACCCTAGTGCCCTCCCTATCGGTTTGCTTAGCACCTCAACTCCTTTTCATTCTTTGGAGGTAGAGGCAACGGGGAATTCGAGAATGGCCCCTGCGCTGCGCCCGCGATGAGAGCGGGCACGCAGCGTTCTGATACGGTAATCGGGGTGGCGGCGGAAAGCGCGAGCGCTGGTAAGTGAAGAGAAAGCCCGGCCGGTTCGCTGGAGCCGCTGAGCATCACTCGCGCTCTTCATGACCACGCAAGGAAGCTTCTTATCTTCTTTTCGTAATGTCGAAGAACTGTTGCAGGAGTCGGCCATGGACGAGGCGTCAGGGGTGCGAGCGCGTCTACGATCTGCTTTGCCGCTTCCAGAGCGGCCCGTGCGGCCTCTTCGCCCGATCTAAAACTGCCGTACGAATGTCCTGTGTGGAACCTCCAGCCGGTTGATCTGATATCAATTATGCGAAAGGCACAACTCCACGTGTGGTCACTGTGCCGCTTCGGAGTGAGCTTGATTGTGCGATGCTTATACTCAAGCATTGGGTCGTCGATTCTCATGGCCCTTTAGGGAAGTGTATTGTCTCGTTGCTGCAAACTCGCGCAATCTTCCTCGCTCAGAACGTCTTCATGCGCATCCGTGTCCTCGTGCGGGGCAATGAGTGAGTCATCCTCGAACTTCGGTGGGAGGTCATACTCTGTCCGTAGCTCATTCAGGAATTTGGTGAATTCTTGGCTGTTCATCATGTAGAGATCCTCCGTGCGCGTGGTGATCTTGCTAGAGAAAGGGTATCTCTCTTTGCATTGATGGCGACATTCGAAAGTAGGTAATGCGGCCACTCTTCTGTAGCCCTGATCTTCCGCCACCCTCTTGGGTTCCAGCCAACAGCTTGGCGTTCTCCGACAACGACGTGGCGCATCCGCTCAACGTCCCCACCGTCGATATGGACAGAATAGTGTGTCTTGTTCTCGCAGGGTCGCCCTTCCAGAACGCGAATCGAAGATCCTGAGAGTCTATTCGATTGTGTGTATCCCGCTTGTCGTCCTTTGAGCCTAGCAAGACACGCTCGTGCGGTCCATGCCTCTTAGGACGAGACAACCGGGGCGCCAGCGACATAACTGGTAACGGCTGACCCGTCCATGCCCCCCTCTTTCGACGTACCTCGTTCAGCTCTGGTGGGAATCCGCGGACCTGATACGGTTATCTCAAGCGCGATCACCACCCAGGAGGACACCACGATGACCTGTACACGATGCCACGGGTTGATGCTGGAAGAGCAGATGATTGATATGGAAGCGGCGTATGGCGAGATGTGGAGTACCAGCTCTCGCTGTGTCAACTGTGGTCACCGACATGATGCCGTGATCCAACACCACCGCCAAACCTATGCCCGCCCAGTGGCTGTTTCCCAGACAGTCACCGTATCAGAAGCCTTGGATCTACCCTGGGATGCAGAACAGGAACCACTGGCAGCCTAACGACGGACACCCTGCACACCGCTGCTCACACGTGAAAGGAACACGGTCATGAAGCCATCCACGATTCTGGTGATTGAGGATCAGGCATCCGTTCGTAGGCTCTTGGCACAGATCCTTGAAGAGGCCGGGTACCAGGTGTATCAAGCTGCGGATGGTCGACAAGGACTCGAACGATTTCAGGCTCAGCCTGTGGATCTGGTCCTGACAGATCTAGAGATGCCTGAAATGAACGGGTTGGACCTGATCGTGGAATTGACCCACACATTCTTGGATGTGAAAGTCATTGCCATGAGTGGCCACTCGGCAGAGAAGCTGCAGACGGCCAGACTCCTTGGGGCACGGCAAACGTTTGTCAAGCCCCTCAACCTTCCCGAGTTGCTTCGAGCCATTGAGTACGAACTCCAGCACGAGGCGCAGGGGAACACCGCACACGCAAGCGTCCATAGCGCCGTATTCCACCCTGACTCATAAATAGACACCAGAGACGGCCCTTTCGAAAGGAGAAGCACCACCTCTTTGCACCTCGGACAGGTACCCTCTGGAATACCCACCCAACACTATTGAAACTCTACGGCATTAGCCTCCTCCTGATCGCTGATTTTCTGTCATCTGCCCAGTGAGCGATGAACATCGGCTCTGAGTTGGCGACATGCACTAGCAGGTGCCAATTTACCTTGGACCCACGGTTGATGAAAGCATTTTGGCTCCCCCTCCTTTCAGCTGATCAGCTGAGAATTGATCAATAAGTCTAATAATATCCAATTGTTAGACAAGAAATACATTTTGACTATACTTGAAGGCACTGAGTATGGGGCGTACACGAAACAACAGTTTCTCAGCTTCCTTTGTTAGCTAATGCAATAGCCGAAAACTTAATACCTTTATGTAACTGACTCCTTAGTAGGTACGTCCCACAACTAGGCTGCAGCAATTCGGTTTTGCTAGCTTGGCCAACATAATTTTCACTCACAAAGACAAGGAGCGGCGTTCATGAAATTCAGTTTTTGGTTTTCAGGTGTGCTTTTGCTGGGGCTGACCACCGTCGTCGCGGCAGAGTCCAGCGCCCCGACACATCTCCCGAATCTCTTTCCGTTCCCAAATGCGACCGGCATGCTGAAGACCTTCAACGCCACAGGGAAACTCGATCTAACAGGCCCCTTCTTTCAAAGCCTCGGCACTAATGGACGCAGTTGCGCCAGTTGCCATCAGCCGGGTGATGCCTGGTCTGTGTCAGCCGAACATGTGGCTGAGCGGTTTGAACGGTCGCACGGGCTGGATCCGATTTTTCGGAACAACGATGGTTCCAATTGCGATCACAGCATTAATACCTCCACCGTGGAAGGCCGACGTGAAGCCTATAGCTTGTTGCGTACCCGGGGGTTGTTCCGCGTGGCGCTTGCAGTCCCGACAGACGCCGAGTTCAATGTAGTGAGTGTCACAAATCCATATGGCTGCACCGAGACAAGTACACTCTCCATGTACCGACGCCCGCTGCCATCCACGAACCTCAGATTTCTCAGCACGGTGATGTGGGATGGGCGTGAATCGTCACCCCAAACCGGTACCCAGTCAATCACTTTTGCAACCAATCCCACTGACCTGCTCGCTGATTTGGCTCATCAGTCAGTCGATGCCACGCTGGGGCATGCCCAGGCTTCTACGCCACCTACAGCTGAACAGCAAAAGAAGATCGTCGATTTTGAAATGAGTCTGACGACTGCCCAGGCAATCGATTTCAGGGCTGGCGCCCTCGATAGTCATGGTGCGAGTGGGGGCCCGCTGCCTCTTACCTCGCAGCCATTTTATATCGGTATCAATGATCCGTTGGGACTCAACCCGTTTAACACCCCCTTCACGCCTGTCGTTTTCACCCTGTTTACCGATAGATGGGCTCACAATTCTGGGCGGGAACATGAAAGGGAACATGGAGATCGTCGGGCCAGCATTCTCCGAGGACAAACCCTTTTCAACTCACGCACGATCAACATTACAGAAGTTGGTGGATTGAACGATGCGACAAGCACTCCGTTGATTAAAGGTACCTGCGGCACGTGCCATGATACCTTCAACGTGGGGAACCACTCTATTGTTGCACCACTGAATATTGGTATTGCCGATGTAAGCAACCCTTTGGGGACCGACTACTTGCCGGTGATCAAGCTCCGCAATAAGGCGACTGGGGCAGAGGTTACGACGACCGACCCTGGTCGAGCCATGATTACTGGGAAATGGGCTGATATTGGCAAATTCAAAGGCCCGATTCTCCGTGGGCTTGAAGCAAGAGCCCCCTATTTTCACAATGGCTCGGCAGCAACACTGAAGGAAGCGGTAGAGTTCTACAACATTCGCTTCAGCATGGGGCTGACCCACCAGGAGATCACCGATCTTGCGGCGTTCCTGAGCGCCCTATAAGAGCAAAACAGCACACATCTCGTTGACTAGTGAGGTGCTTGGCCAGATCTGGCCAAGCACCTCAACCTTCTCGTGCATCCTCATCCACAAGCTTGCCAAGCCATCCCCAGTAGTCTCCGTTGAGAAGTCTATGGTCTCTGGGTCTGTGAAGGATTCAAATCTCCTGCTCCCGTCATTACAATCTGCTACCACGTTGCTACCGGAACAGGACAAATCAGCCGACTCAGCACCAACCGTGCCAGAGTCCTGATTTGTGGTTTCTTGTTGGGTTAGGTTGTCGAAGTTAGCACTCGGTGAAGTTTATAAACCACAGGTTGGAGGTTCGATTCCTCTCGCCAGTTCCACCGTCTTCTGATCAATCCAACGAGTCCAGACTCTTCCTCGTAAGCCGACAAGATAGGCGTTCGTTGGCGGTTCGCTCTTATTTCACTGCATTCTTCTCACGCCCACATCTAATCCTGGTGTATTTTGAAACCGGAGCCGTAAGATTATTTTTCACAGCGCTGGCTCTCAACATGAATCGATGGCCTGTGAGGAAGACTTACCATCTGTTGAACCCATGCGTATTCAGTCCCATCCACGGAATCACAGCAACGCCCTGTTTTGCATCTTGAGTTCCAACTCCAAGGGCAACACTGCCAGCCAGGATGGGCTATGGTGTTGCCATGCCAACGAGATCGTACAAACACCTGACTGCTGAAGAGCGTGAGACGTTGAGTCTGGGGCTGGCCCATGACCATTCGCTCCGAACGATGGCGCGGATCGTGGGACGAGCCCCGAGCACCCTGAGCCGCAAGATGGCTTGGAACACCCCGCGCGGCCATCCCTATCGTGCCTGGACGGCGCAGCATCACGCGACCGCCAGAGCACATCACCCGCGACGACCTCGGAAACTCCTCGCCCCATGGTTGTGGCAAGATGTCCTGCGGCATCTGGCGACATTGCGGGACGTCTCTGCCGGTTGTATCCTGACGACATGAGCAAGCCGCTGTCTGCCGCAACCATCTATGCGCGCCTGTATGTGCTGCCGCGTGGGGCCTTGCGGACCGAATTGCTGGCGGCTCTGCGTCCGGCGCGCAAGACGCGTCGGCCTCGCACACGGGAAGCCGACCGCTGCGGCCAGATTCCCAACATGACACCGATCACCGAGCGGCCCGCCGAAGTCGCCACCCGTATAGTGTCGGGCCACGGGGAAGGCGACTTCCTCATACGGTGCTCGCAACGGGTCGGCCGTGGGCACCCTGGTGGAACGGCCCCCCCCTGGTCCTGTTGGCGAAAATGGAGGGTACGGATGCAGAAAGTGCGTATCATGGGTTCACGAAGAAGCTTCGGTACGTGCCCACCGCGCTGCGCCACACCCTAACCTATGATCGGGGCAAAGAGATGGCCACTCACGAACGGGGGGCGAAGCGCCTGGCGATCCGCGTGTTCTTTGCCGATCCCCATTGTCCCTGGCAACACGGGATCACCGAGAACACGAATGGCCTGCTACGCCAGTACTTGCCCAATGGAACAGACATGTCCGGCTACACCCAGCGCGAGCTGAACGCCATCGCCCATCAGCTCAACACACGCCCACGGAAATGTCGTAACTTTGCGACGCCGCTGGAAGTCTATACGCACCTGCGCCATCATTCACCCGTTGCACTTGGAACTTGAAACCGCCCAGTGATAAGTTAGATGGGCGGGTCGATTTGCTGGGGAGTAACCACTGTTGCACCTCAACCACATTGAACAAACAGCCTACCGCAAGATCAAGCCGGTCTTGAAAGTAGAAGGAATTGAACTTCTTGGCCCCCTCATCGAGTTCTTCAATCGTGATATCGGTCTGCCGTTCCACACTATTTTCTATAGTGAGCAAACCATTCATCATGGTTTGCTCTGGAGTTAACGCTCACAACATCAGATAGCCGGGAGATATATATAGTAATAGTTCAGCGTCAGTCTCAAGGCCTCACGCTCATCTGCAGTCATTTTGCAATACGGTAGACCTCCCGCCATCAGCTCCTCCTACCACCCTGCTCTGTGGCAATGGCTACGTTGCTACAACAATGATGCTCAGCGCAATAAACATGCCGTGGCGACCACACCTATTTTTCTTGTTTGAATCGGACACACACAAAACACCCATGGCCTACAGGCGAGTGAATCCAAAAGGATACGGAGCTGAATCTAAAAAGATACGTATGCAGGTTCAATTCTAATGCGGCCGACTGTCAGAATTCGTGCACCAGGACTCGCAAACTATTACAAAACTCGATACTGTAGGAACTACTGAGCAGTCTTCATCATCCAGGACTACGTTAACAAACCTCAGCGAGTACGGCCCATTCGGATAAGGGCTGACAGCAAGGAGCTAAGGTCAGAACTTTCGGTGAGGTTTTTGAGTACATATCTTGCAAATACGTATCACATGAGATTTCAAAAGGTGTTTGATAACACGCGCATCTAACTATCAGACCGCGCTCAAACGTAATTGCAGAACGATTTGTAGCTGCCCCACTTCCTGAACGAATGGAGCTCACCCTATGCCGGAGACTAACTTCCTACGCCTCAGTGAGACGACTTTTCAACCCAATGCAACTCTAGCGTCCCCTCCTCAACCATTCACAAAAAAGACTACGGCTATATTGTGGAATCCGACTCTCCTCAGCTCTTCTGCAAGCGTACCCGAAACGGAAGCTCCCTTCCCTATCTGTCCTCAGACCGAGCCAACCGATACGGTGATCTATAGAGACGGCAAGGATCCTTCAAAAACCTTCTTCCTCCAGCGATATCGCCTACGCGACTCGCAAGGGCGCTACGAAATTTCGATCAAACTTGAAACTGACAGTTTATGGTCGATGACATTTGGTCTTGCACCTTACCCCGCCCCCGAAGTCGCAGAAACAGCGCGTACAAGCCAACCGCTTTCGCACAATCCAGCATGGTCCCTCCGATATGTCATGGCTGGTACAACCATGGAGAAGGAGTTTCAAGCTTTTGCTGTCAAACCAGATCCGAACGGCACAGTCATCGAGTTTCGGCTGACTCTTGCGGAGCGAGACGCGGTATTACGGGCCTTCGGGAAAGATGAATCCCAGGCGCGCCTCGTCGTGATGCGTCAGATAGACGTCTGTATTCCTGCGCTCCCCAAACCTGGGGGAGGTAGCCCACCCCCGATTCCTGCCAACCTCAGGGTGCAGCCATGAGAACCGACGATAGAGATCGAGAGGAGGTTAGAAGGGAACGAATGGCTGTACGCCCGCAATTTAAGCCACAGAAGCCTTTCGAACAGCACCCGACTCACACTCCAGTAGCACCACCACCGCCACCTGAGGTCCGCATCGCTATCCCACTTGACGGCTTGAGTCTTCAACAAGACTGGGCATGGTGTAAGAAATGTGAAGGGCTATTTTATGGTCCTAGTGTTTCAAGCTCACGATGCCCCGTCGGTGGTACACATACCCCGCCGTCGGAGAGCCAAAGTGGTAACTATAGCCTCCCATACAATGCAGCGCCTGATCCATCACGTCAGAACGACTGGCGATGGTGCAACAAGTGCCAAGGGCTATTTTATGGTCCTAGTGTCACTAGCTCGCTATGTCCCGCTGGCAGCACGCATGCGCAAGCAGCAGAAAGTCGTAGTTGGGACTATAGCCTCCCACACAATGTGCCTTCAGATCCATCACGCCAGAGTGATTGGCGGTGGTGCAACAAATGTCAGGGATTGTTCTACGGGCGATATGTTGCGAATTCCCGTTGCATGGCTGGCGGTACACATGCTCCCGCAACAGAGAGCGGGAGCTGGGATTATAGTCTGCCATCCAGACCATTCGTTGACCCAAGCGTGACGACACCCCCGATTCCACCTCCATCACCGAGGGTCCTACCATCCAGTCGCATTCTTACCGATACCGTAGCATTACGTTTTGATCCAGTGACACATCCGTACATATTCTCAGCAGGTGCAGGAACACAGGGAGGAGCAGAAGTCGAGCGCATTGTGCTGCGCTATCCTCCCGATGATCCCAATGGCCGTCAATATTCTTATTTTCGTGACCAAACTAAACCCAACCGGTTCTTTTTTCTCCCGGACTCCTTCAAGCTTGCACGCACACGAACCGCACCATTCGTTCCTGCGATGACGATCCGCCCTGTCCAGGACGAGACCCCTGAAAAGAAGGACCTCATCGAGATTTTTGCCGAGCTGCGGCCTGATCTCGATGGAGCACGCCTCCTTGCCGCCAAAGCTGCGCTGAAAGCTCACATTCCTGTCTCTAGCGCAGCGACAAGCAACGAGTCAGAACTGGAATCGCTGACAGCGCAAGCCCAGGTAGAACTAAGCGTATTACGTTCAGGTCTGGTACAGACCGTTAAAACAGATTCTCTTGTCGATCTGGGTAACGGATTCTCAATCCACGAGTACGTTGCTCAAAAAGACTTTCAACAGATCTTCGCAGCACTTAAGTCCACACGCGATGTGCCGCTGTTTCGTGGCCAAGTGGTTGTCTCGACGGATCTCAGTGCACCGGACCTTATCCCAGTAAATATCCGTTTCGCCGATATGGAAGGCGAAATCTTTCGGTACGAGGAACGGACCGACTCAGCTACCGGGACAGTCGCAGCGACATTACGTAACGCTACAGAAAGTCCATTCGGGATTGAGGCTCTTCCCGTTTGGCTCAGGCGTGCCGGCATTCAGGTGCAGGGTCGAATCGATGGCCTCGACCTCTCTACTCCGGTCGTGCTTCAACCCAATGCTAGTATCGATATAACTATCCATCCCTCACAGCCTCTGCCGGGCGAGGGAGCTATTGATGCAATTTTTGACATCAGCCAGATCCACGGCCTACCAGACCATAAGAAAATCTGGGACTGCATTATTGACGAATCAGTACTCCCAGCCGGGTCACGAACAATCACCGTTAGCGGAGCGCCAACCGCATTCGCCGAAGGCAAGCAACCGGATGAAAGGATCAGATCAATCGGTCTTGAGTTTCAAAACAACGTGACCGTGACTCTTGATGCTTCAAATCTCAATACGCAGGTCTCTGTTCCAACCTCACTGTACGAACAGCTGTTCCCCAGTACTCCCCCCAAAACCACGCCCTACTGGTACCGCCAGACGATTTTCTACGAATCCGGTCGCATAGCTGATTCGGACTGGCGTCAGGAAAGCTCTGCCTTTTTGCCGGTTCCCAAAGGAGGCAACTGATGCTACAAGGGTATCCAGATTGGCACAATCCACATCGATCGGCAGGTCATCTGCTCTTCGCGGCCTACGACACACCCGGAACATTTCTATCACCGCCATCCGGCCTGCCCGTCGCTGAGGATGCCACTAGGATGCCGGAGTTTCGCCTGGACCTTTACAGCCAAGACCTCGGCGCTTCTGGGGTAAGCACATTCGGACTCTTGGCAATCCGATTCCGGCTGGACTACGATCTTACCGCTACGCGTGAGGTGTTACTGGCAAACGCACCCCACTTGCGCGTTAATCCCTTAGAAGTCGAAGAAGGATGGGTCCGTTTTTCAGCACCTGCGGCATTCAAATTGCCCGAGGCTTTATGTATTCCGCGCAGACTTGATCCCCACGGCACCAACTTGGCATTACATCTCTCCCTCGAAGGAGCAGATGCTGACCTCTTCCTGGAAATGCTGAAAAGGGGCCTGTCTACGATATTCGCCGAGGTGTTGGTGATTCGGCGGGGCGTTGCGCCGCGGGTCGCTAATGTGGTGACCTTCAATCCGTCCACTTTGCGTGCTGTCCTTTGGGGCAACCAGGAGACTATCTCGGTAGAGGCGCTGTACGACGCCATGGCTTCCGGAATCACGACATTGCCGCTGCGCTTTACGAAGCCAGTGACTAATGACGACGCAAAGGCTACCGCGCAGGCACTACTTGACCGTTTTGCTGCCCAATTCGGAAAGCTCGAACTCTCGCCCGATGGTGTCGGATCGAGTCCCTACCTGCGCGCCACCGCAGCTGATGTGCCCAGCAGTGAGGTACGTTTCGATCTCGACCAGCCAGTGCTCGTCCCACGGGGGTTTATCCTTACCGCCGATCCCCTCGGCTCGGCACGTGGTTTGTCCGCTGTCGACTTCGAGAAGCATCTCGTCCAGCGCATTGATGCACCAGCCTTTCACAGTGGGTGGCGGCAAATCACCGTGGCAGGGAACTTACCGAAACACCGCATCGGTGTATTGCTTCTTGGTATCGAGATTATCGCCCCTCCTTTCCTGCCTGCACGGCCCCACACCGCCCAGGCCAGCGTTGAGCTTGATGCAGAAACGGTATATCAAACAGTTGGTCTTCGGCTTTCGCCTGATGAACCGTTCCGATTCACGTGGCGCACACTGGCAGTGCTGGATGCCGGTGGAACAGCACAGAGTCTGGAAGGCCCAGTCCAGACCTATGAAGGGAATGACAATGCTACCTTTCTAGTTGTTCCTCCCAGCGCCTTCGAAGCCAGTTTTGTAATCCTTGAGGCCGACCCTTCCTTTCTTGTTGAGGCACAGATCGAAATTCGTGTCCGTGGATGGCGCGGCACCGCATCCTGGGCGGGAAAAGACATACTAGATGAAAACGTCCAAGAACTTGCCGTCTTCGTACCGCGCGACGTGACACAACCGGAATTGATTGCCACGGCAGTTTCCCGCTCAACCGGAGTTCGGATCGAAACGGAAGTTCTCCCTCTCCTACCAACTCGCCTGGACCCATTCAGCTTTCCGGGAACCGGCGCGCGGCGCGCGCTTCTGAAGGCCTCCTTCACGAGCGGAATTCGTGAAATGCTCGTCGAATGTGCGCCACAAGATCGACTGGACGATCCCTCGCGACGGCGCCTGGTCAGACTGACCCCTGCTGCACCTGAAGCCGAGTTCTCATACGTGGCGTTCTCGCCATTCCGTGCGGGCTACTGCTGGCGCTGGGCTATTTCCGATAACACACCCGCAGGCGCCTGGTCGGCCCCCCTTAATCCAAATGCACCCCTTCTTCTTGCTCTAGTTCCAATGGAGGATCCCATGCCGCCCCCCTCACCACTGATTATCGATGGTGTCGAACTCTCCCAGGTTCCAGACGAACCACGGGCATACTTTTATCGTCCGACGGCAGCAGGAATTGCGAGTGATACCGCTGGGCGCAAGCAAATCTCGCTCATTGAGGCGGGAACAGTTGTTATGATCTCATTGACAACACAGTGGGGTGTGGAAGGTGCCACGCTTGAAACGGTGCGAAACAAACTTGCCTCGAAACTAGGGTTTGCCGACGCCCATATTGTGACATTGCGGCCCGCTCTCGTGGAGGTTGGGGGAGTCGAACTGTTGCTGACCGACAGTTCTGGAAACTTCAAGCCCTTTCTCAAAGCTACGTCTTCCGGTATGCCACCCTATGTTGCGGCTTTTAATACGATGCTGTCGGCAGATCAAGCACCGATCATAAAGAAAGCTCTGAGGGGTGAGCGCGGTCTTCTTCGCTTACGCTATACTGTCACTGAACGTGCCATGAAACACTCAACACAATCCGCGACTGAACACATGGTTCACGAATCTGCAACGTGGACTACCACATCGGTGGACCACGAGGGAGAAACCACTATTCGTGAAGAGACCGGTACGGACACCCAGGCTTCTGGAACGGCGTCCACGTCAACCTCCCCAGCCCCTCGACTCTATGAAACTGATGCGGCTGATTGGGGATTAGCCACGTGATCGCCATCTTCCTTTCTGGGGTGAAAGCACATTTCAGCCGCTCTCGACAGACCTTGGCTTTTCGACCAGAGGCGCACACGAGCCCCCCCGGTCCACCAGAATGGTAAAAAACCCCCGCACCTTACTCCACCCTTGTGAACAATCTTCGCTCGACCATTAAACTCCTCATACAGCACATCCTAGTTAGGTTACACCGCTATCGATATGCTGGATGATGCACAATTCTGTCATGCCCTCACGACCAATATACGAGTCTCTCAAAAACTGTATCTTTTTGGATTCTCCCCCCCCTGAATCTATTTCGATACACCAAACCGCAACACAAATATCGCACCCTATAAACTCCCGAGTTTTCTCAGGTCATCCTTATTAATCTATCGGCACCGGGTTTGCAGTACATACGTACGTACATTTTATACATCTTTTGTTTGACCTGATGAGCCATAGTTTCTGACACTGCAGTTGGTATTTCCCGGCATTAAAAAGATGAATATGAGAATCCAGCACCTAGTGCACTTCATACATTAGAAGAAAGGAATGCTTCCATGCTAAAGCTTGACGACATTCGAACCTTGCGAGGCTATCAAATCCACGGGGACGACACGAGCGACCATACCTTTTATATTTTCCCCAACGGGCCGACCTTCGCGCGAATGACCACTGGTGGGCTTGCCCTGCGCTTCGTCGAGTACGGACAACTGCGCGAGGACGGTGGCAAGAAATTCGGTGGTTTTATCGCGTTTGATGCAGAACTGTCGGTCCCGTCCGAAGATGAGAAGGACATCACTGGTGATCTCCAGAAAGAAGTCGACGATCGCTATCGCGGTCTCAATCTTCAGCCACCAAAAGTGTTGATCGCACCAATCAATTGGACTGACGGAACAGTTGAGCTCCTCCTCACGGAAGGAGGAGCTCTCATCGAGAAAATCCGTGGTGCGGGTAAGCCATCGCTCTATGGGCGAAACATTGCCTCGTTTATGATGGAGTTATCCGAACTTGGAACGGCGATTTTCAAGGAGACCTTAAGCACCGGAACCGCATCAGCCGTTCAAGTTGTGTACAAATTGAACTACTTTGGCCGCCTTCCGCCAATGACAGCCCGTGGCGAGTGGCATGCCACCGAATTTTACTCATTCTTCCAGGATATTAACACCGAGGATAATTTCTGGTCTGAGGATTCCTACACGGAAATCGTCAGTTCCAGCCGCTACAAAAACGATGTGACCAAGACCACCTTCAACTTCATCCAGAACCCAAATCTGAAACCGGAGGATCAGGCCAAGCTCGAGGCGGATATACGTGCCTCCATTAACAAACAGCTTGAGGCTGCGGTACAACGTAACCTCTTGAAAGAGATCCAAGAGGTCGACCCCAACACAAAAGAGTTACGAGAGGGTCAGGATATTGAAGATATTCGCCGCAGCGTATCGAAAACCCAAATGGCCGACGTCGTTATTGAATGGAACGAGTCTAGGGCAATCATCGTCAATAAAAATCCGCAGGGCATGTTGCCCACCGTAACCTCGATGAAAGATACGGGGAACAAGCCCCTGAAGTGGGAAGATTATTATTCAAAGATTAGCCTTGATGAATTTCTCAAAACGTTGCCAGTCAATATCCAGGTGAATGCAGATTTTGTCAATCTACCTATTCACAGCGTGGAGGTGAAGATCAACTACCCTCACGGACCAAACGCCAAGGTGCAAGAGTTTGTCTTCAGTAAACCAGACGATGTGGGTAAATTCGAATGTTTTGTGCATCAAGGTATTCGTAAATTTAAGTATTCCTATTCGGTCAACTACCGAAACAGTCAGGCGCATTTCCAATCGCCGGAAGTCGAGACCGACGATACACGACTCGTCATCAGCGTTGACGATCTTGGTGTTCTAGCACTAGACATCGCCCCTGGCGACATCAATTTTGGTCAGGTTGATCGAGCCATGATCACCATCCGATACGACGATGCCGGCACTCCCATTGAAAAGAAATTCAATATGACCAAGAGCAGCACCACCTTCACCGTACGCGAAGTTCTCGGACGCCCTCGCACTGGGACCACAAAGTACCAGGTCACATATCAGATGGCAGACGGGCGCGAGATTAAGACTCTTGAACGCGAACAGCGGGCGAAGGAACTGTATATCGACGATCCGTTTACAGCGATGAAAAACGTCAGCTTCCGAGCGGTCGGCGACCTGGATACTGACATTGCGTCAGTTGCGTTGTCAGGCGTGTACCTCGACCCATTGAATGACTATCGCCAAAGTGTGCAGCTCAACCTCTCGAAGAGTCAGCCATTTTTCGACTGGAATTTTCCAGTGATCGACGAGGATTCCGGCACACTGACGTACTCGGGAGCCATCACCTTCAAAAATGGCACGACGACTGACATCCCTGAGACGGTCGCCAAACGCTCCATCGTCCAAGTGGGAAACCGGGTGGCAGATTTCCTTGAAGTGGCGGTTGTCCCGGATCTCATCCAATGGAGCCTCGTCAAGCTCGTCAATGTCAGTCTGAGTTATGAAGATGTCTCAAATGGGGTCAACGAGCGCATGGATGTGCGATTCAAGAGCGGCGAACCTGAAAAACGCTGGAAGGTCGCCCTCAAGGATGCGAGCAAGACCTCTTATACTTGGACCTCGACATTCTTCCTACAGGACGGAAGCCGTAAGGTCGTGGGGCCGAACAACGAAGTTAATCTGAGCATTTTTCCAGAACTGCCATCTTAACGCAGAAGGAGAGCTCTTGCCATGCTACTGCTCGACAGTCGCGTTCGAGAAATCAACGGCATTTCCGTGTTCCCGGACCATGCCGATCCGGAACAGTGGTACTACTTGCCCCTCTCCCCACACCTCACCACGGTGCGAGATGAGACTTTGGGAATTGATGTTCCGCAATTCTTACTTATCGGCTTTCGTGGCGATGCGGGCACCGGTGGATTTCTTAATTTTGATTGCAACGTCGGTGCGACACAATCACAGATCGACGATCTTGCCCGAGAAATTGCCAACAGCGAGAATCTACGCAATATGCCGCGCATCGCCTCCGTCCCGCTGGTTGATGGCGGCGTCAAATTGATGATGCTCGGAAAAAAGACAGGCGATGCGCCCAGCACGGCACCGGGAATCGCAGGTCCCGCGTTCGTGCTGAAGATCGATCAGAATGAGAAACCAGCTCTCTATGGTTCAAACCAAGCCGCTTTTTCCATCCGACTCGACCAAGAAGGTTTCACCATGATGGAACAATGTCTTGATGGTGAGATCATGCCGGTTGCCGTCATCTATTCACTTGATTTTCTTGGACTACGGCCGGCGTATGCCATCAAATTAAGTGTTGACTGGGACAGGGTTCAGAAACACATGGATGAGAGTTTCAAGGCTGGATTCATGTTCTTTTCAGCTGAGATCGGCAAGGCAGTGGATGAACTGGTGGAGTCCCGTGCCATTGTGCTGGAATCCGATACATTTGTACCTGAAGGTGACGATAGCAAGGGCATTATCGATCGCAGGGATGCCGCACTCGCCCAAGTCCGCAACATGATTACGGACGCCTTCTTTACCCCAAGTCTCCCACCTTGGACCCCGGAGAAACCGTCCGACTTTGAAAGGGGTTTAGACGCTGCGGCTAAATTCGTCGGCACGACAAGCGCAATGGCGGCAGGCGGTCCGGCAGCTCAAGTCTCAAACGCAAGTTTTTCCTATAAGAGAATGGACTACACTCGCATTGACCGCAAGGTCCTCAATGTGAACTTTTCGGAACGAGTCACGATTAAAAGGAGCATTTATCCACAAGGTCACCTAGCAGGCATGTTCAAGCTCTTACGCGATATCTCGATACCACTCGATCGTTTTGTGAGGCATGTCGATCTCAATAACGACTGGTTCAAGAAACGCACGGTACGGATCGTGACACGGGCGGATTTTGCCGCCGATGAAATATCGAGCATCAATGTTCGCGCCCGCTATGGAGCCCAGCCCACCAACGCACTGCTGACAGCCACCCAGCCCGAGACTAATTTTTCATGGTTGAGCCAAATCCAGAATGGAGCCATGCAGCGCGATGTCGAGATGGAGTATGAAGTCACATTTAAGAACGTGGATTCAACAGAACGTCCGCTCAAGCTTGGTTCGGCAAAGAAGACGACTGATATAGACAATGTGGAGATCGTTCCGCGGGAACTCTACACCATCTCACCGATCACGCTGTTGGCCGAGAACTTTCCCTGGAACGACTACTCTTCTGTGGAAGTTCACTTGCGCTACACGGATGAAGTCAATGGCATCAAACAACGCGACCTCCTGCGCCTCACGAAAGAGAAACCCGACGCCGTCTGGAAAATGTTCGTCCTCGATCCAACGAAGACGACATTCGAATATCGTGTCCTCTTCCGTGCCATGAACAACCATGACGTCGAGCGTGCCTGGACACCCACCAACGAGACGCAAATCACAGTTCGTAATCCATTTCCTACCCGACGCGTGGTGGAAGTTGTGCCGTCTTTTCGTTGGGAGGAGGTGGAGCAGGCCTTTGTTGACCTTCGCTATGAGGACTCCGCGAACAATCTTCTGGTAGAGGATTCCTTCTCGTTCCAGCAGGGAATTGCCGCACAAACCTTTAGCGTTGATCTTCGCGACCCCACCTGCAAGACCGTCTATTACAAGATTTCCGTCAACTACAAGGATGGACGTTTCCTTGAATTACCTGAATCCATGACCAATGAGCGACGCATTCATGTCAGTGCCGACTCGAAGGGCCGTCGAATCATCGGAATCATGCCGCCGGTCAACTTCGCTCAACGCCGTCTAAAACGTGTAACAGTCGATTTACGATTCGAGGACCTCATGGCGAATCTGAGTTTTGCAGACACGTTCGTTTTCGAGGCGGCTGAAGCTCATGCCTCTTTCGAATACCAGTACGTAGACGAAACGCGCAAGAAATATGAATATCGTTCCAACCTCCTGTTCGAAAACGGCCTCGAGCTCAACATCGACTGGACACCCTCTGATACGACTGAACTTACCGTGAAGGTTCCCTGAGGAGATCCCCATGCTTCAACTCGATTCTTCAGCACTGATGATCGAAGGCGTCACCATCTTCAAAGATCATGCAGATCCACGTCAATTTTGGTATTTGCCTGGTCCTGTGGCACTCGCACGGCGAGCAGTCGATGGTCGAGCCGCCTTCACGTTTCTAAAATTCAAACGACTACCCGGTACTGCAAGCCGAGGCGGCGGATTCCTCACATTCGAAGTGGCACTTAAGCTGGATCGTGACCTAGAACGCCGAGTTCTCGAGCGTCTTTCCAGTATTTCTCGTGGCACTCCACGCCTGAGCGCTGTGCCGTTTGACGAAGGAACCGTACAGTGTATCGCCCTCAACGTACAAGGTGCCGGCGGTGCCACTGCAACATCGGATCCCAATGCTCCACCAGGTTCTTTTCGTGCCGTCCAAACGATTTTCGGTGCCGCCAAGCCATCGCTCCAGGGAGACAACGTCGCTGCCTTCAGCCTTGAGCTATCGGCTGAAGGGACAACGATCTTAGAAAAGGCATTTCAGGAACGAACCACACCGGTCGGCGTGATCTATGACTTGAAATACACCGGACTACGTCCCGCATTCAACGTCAAGATCATAGCTGACTTCAAACAGATTTTCAGCCATTTCAGCTCGGCTGCGGACGGTCAGCGTGGATTTGTGCGTGCCGGTATCGATCTCGGCTTTGAACGGTTGGTCCGCAACGGGGCCATTAAGATCGAGGCGCTTGATTTCACCAATACTACCGAGAATGAGACGCGCATCAAAGAAGCACTCGATTATTTCAAAGGGCAGGTACTCACAAACTGGTTTACCCCGGTCCTGGTCCCTGGAACCCTTGCCGCTACTGCCGCTCAGGCCACTTCGCTCGACCAGGTTCGCGCACTTGGTGCACAGCTACGCCCACCACAACCGCCACCTCCGCCACGCCCGGACCCTTCACAACCCGCACCGGAGCCGGTCGATCATGGTCCAAGCCCGACTGCAGGAACTGGCACTGGCGACACACCACAGGGATTACCCGCCTCAACATCTGCCGCCAACGTTGAAAGCCCGACAGACGGTACTGGCAACCCAGCTCCCGCTGCGCCGGCGCCGGCTAGCGGTACAGTCGATGTCGTGGCGCGCAACCCGAATGGAGCTATTCGCGCCACCGCAGACGATCCAACTGCCACGCAACGTGAAGGGATGGTCGCGTCCTTTAAGCTCAAGGCTATCCGTCAGGAGGAACAACGTACGGCGGTCCTGGAGTACACACGCGCGGAAGCCCAGCAAAGAGCTTATGCTCCACAAGGGTTTTTCGGCCTCCTCACCGCTGATCTTGAACGCTCCAAACACTTTATCGAGATCGACCTCGACGATCCCTTCTACAGGACCATCCCCATTGAAACCAAAGCGCCTTTCGATTTTTCTGGGATAGGCCTCAGCGAAATCCATGTCGCATTAGACTACGGACCTCAGAACGATCCGCAAAACTACAAACACGCCGACATGAGATTCACAGCAGAAGATCGTGGGCCCAAACAGGTCGACTTTGCAATCAACCTTCGCAAAGACCGTACATTCGCAGTTACAACCCAGTTCCATTTCGATCCAACCAGCGGTTGGGAGGGGAAGACCTTTTCGTACGAATTGCCGGCCAAAGAAACCTCTGATCGCACTCTCATTGTCCATCCTATGGAGGCGCTTGGTTTTCTCGATATTCGTATCGAGCGAGGCCGCGTCGATCCAGGCATTGTCGACTTCATTGATGTTGAACTGGCCTATGGCGATTCCTCGCCCTGGACCGTGAGCAAGACATTCCGCGTCGCACCCGACACCAGTCCACAGTCCTGGAAACTGCGTCTTTCAAAGCCAGACCAGCGCGAATACACCTACAAACTGACCCATCACCTGAAAGACGGCACAATAAAAGAGGAGACACCCATACGCACGAAATTGACCAGTGTGCTCGTCAACGATCTATTTCCTGCAAGCCTCGACGTAACTTTTTTCCCGATGCTCGACTGGCCGACGCTCAAGGCTGCCATGCTGGACGTCACCTACACTGATCCAGCCAACACATATAACCGCGAACAGCGTGTTCGGCTCGAATCCAGCACGACGGAAACGAATGTGCGTTTTTCGATCATAGATCCCAAACTGAAACGGTACCGCTATCAACTCACGCTGGTACAGGCAGATGGGAAAACCGAACGTCGACCAGTTGTGGAAACCAGCGACGACATCGTGAGCCTTATCCCATGAAACGCATCCATTGAAAAGGACATAACAATGACGAAACGAGCTGTGATCGTGGGTGTCAATGACTACTCGGTGCAACGTCAACATGAGAATTGGCATTCCTTGCGATTCTGCGTGTCAGATGCAACCTCTTTTTACTACTTACTTCAAGATGCATTCCTGTTCGACCCAAAGGACATGTTCTATCTTGCGGATGCTACCGCCTCATCGAGCGTCATTCGGCAAACGCTTCGCTATGTACTCACCGTATCGCAGCCTGGTGATGTGGTGTGCTTTTATTTTTCGGGCCATGGAGGCCGTACACCTCATCCCTCTAACCCATCGCAGATGTATGAAACCATCATACCCTACTCAGGCCAATACATCAGCGACCATGAAATCTTTGCAGCCGCCGATTCTTTGCCCCCATCATTTGTCAATTTCACCATCATTTTTGACTCTTGTCACTCTGGCGGCATGCATGACGAAAGCGAGAGGGCACGGCGAAGCCGGTCACCCATCTTCTCGCCTGCACTGATTAGTCAACTAACACAATGTACCACGCTGTTTCCGTGCGGCATCTGTCTCCCACCACAGAGTCGCCAGATTCTGGCCAATAATATCTCTCGTGTTTCGGCAAGAAATAAGGGCGTCGTTATCGAGGAAGACGCCAATCGCCGTCTCGTCAAAGAATCGAAATCGACGCTCATTGCCGCCTCCACGGCAGCAGAAACTGCACAAGAGCATGAAGCGATCAGCCACGGTCTACTCACCAAGTCGTTTCTTGACCTCGTCAATGCGAGCAATTTCCAGATCGACCATCGGAGTTTGATTGATGAACTCACAAAACGCGTCGGTGCATTGATGACCAAGCACTTCCCCGGTGAGACGCAGTCTCCACAATTGCGGGGCCAGGAGAACCGCATGGAGGAGAGTTTTCTGCAAGGCTGGCGGGACAGCCGGTGATCATCCACTCATTTCTACTTGTTTTGTGAGGTTACATTATGCTTAGCCTTGAAAAGCCCTTCACTATTGATGGTATCAGCGTCTTTCGCGACCATGCCGATCCAAACACATTCTGGTACCTTCCTGGTCCCGTCGATCTGGCTCGACGCGACGCCGATAGTCGACTTGCGTTCAGCTGTCTGAAATACAAAGCGGCTACACCGGGCGGTGGTGTGAAGGGTGGTGGATTCCTTATGTTTGAATCCACCCTTAAACTGCCAGATCGTCTTGAACAGCGCATCCTCGCCCGGGTTCAGGCAGAACCTGGTGTCACGGGTCAGGTTCGCTTGACTGCCGCACCTTTCGAGGAAGGTTCGGTGCAATGCATTGCACTCAATGTGCAGGGCTCAGGGGGTACGACTGCCGCGGCCCCTCCGCCAGGAGCCTTTAACGCAGTAGAGCTCATTCTTGGAGCTACCGTTCCATCAATGGATGCGGCAAACAAAGCTGCCTTCAGTCTCACGCTTTCGGCAGAAGGAGCAACGATCTTGGAACAGGCTTTCCAAGATGGCCTGACACCTATCGGTGTGGTCTACAACATGAAATATCTGGCGATGCGCCCATCGATTGATGTCGAAATCACGGCAGATTTTGAGCGTATTTTCACCCATTTCAGTGCGAGCCTTGAGGGACAATACCAATTTTTCCGTGCCGGCATCGACGCCGCATTCGAATCACTCGTACAATCGGGAGCCATCAAGATTAAGGTGTTCAACTTCACTGATGAGCAGGATGAGAAAGATCAAGAAAAATGGGCGCTCGATTTCTTCAAAGAGGATCTCCTCTCGAAGTGGTTTGAACCTACTCTCACCCCTGGCCAACTCGCTGCGTCTCAAGCCACTGCAACGCCTCTGAGTGAGGTCATTAATACGGGACAAAACCTATTGCAAGGGAATCGGCCATCAACCAATACCACCACGAATACCGGGGCCACCGCACAACCAGGCCAATCTACCGACCAAATCCAGTCAGCATCGCTCATCACGGACCGAACTGATCCGACACCATTCCCTTCCGGTTATGGTGTCGCGCACACATCCGCAGCCCAAGGTTTGCAGGAGAGCATTACGATCACTGGGGCCGGCGCAGTCCTCAAAGTAAACGGCTCCATCATGCCATTGGACGCAAACGGCCGGGCGACTATGACCGTCGACCCTAACTCCGACAAAAATATTGAGGTTGATTGGCCGGCTCAAACTGAGACGCGTGAAGAGGTTTTTGGCCTGTTTTTCGATTTTGATAAACCTGAAGAGGCTGGATGGAAGACCAATCCACCAAGCCTTGGATTTCGTGCCTATGTTGAAAATACGACGACCGATCCACGTTTTCGCGATGCCTCCGGCACGTTGCGTATCGAAGGTGACGGCAACTGGAATGGACCAGAACGCGGAGCCGATCGTCTACGTGCCTGGATCCAGACTTTACCAGCACCCAAACAGGTCAGGCTCGATGCGTATGCGAGTCATGAACATGTATCAGGAGCCAGTGAGCCTGATCGTGAACAGCATAATACGCGACTGTCACAGCGCCGTCTCGAGGTAGCACAAGCCATTGTACAGCGATCCGGTGGCACGCTTTCAGGCGCTTCGCCACACGGTGATACGCCGGCCTCAACACGCCCCGGCACTCACGCACCCATGGGCGGAGACCCGGACAATCGTGTGGTGCACGTAACCGGTCGGGTCGCTGGTACAGGCCGACCAGTTCTTTTTCGAGGGCACCTTCATCGTCCTGCCTCGATCCGGGTAGAGCAACCTCGACCGCAACCCCAGCCCCAACCTCAACCAAACTCTGGAGGTTCAAGCAGTAGCACTCCTGTCGTGGCTTCTCTCAAACTTAAATTTGTTCGCCAGGAAGAGCGAAAGACTTTGACATTCCGCTATAACCGGTCTGAAGCCGTACGTCGCATTTACGCACCACAAGGCTTCTTCGGTCTCCTGCTCAAGGACCAGGGCGACAAATCTCAATATTTCAAGGAAATCGATCTTGACGATCCTTTTTTTCGAGAATTCAACGTTGAAGCCAGCATCCCAATCGATTTCACCCGAATCGGCCTGGCCTCAGGACAGGTGGCACTTGATTACGGTAGCCCTGCGGATCCACTCAATCACAAGCATGGTGATTTCGTCTTTACCTCCAATGATCCAGGGCCCAAAGAGTTTCGGGTGTTCATGAATGAAACCCGAGACATTGACTATGCCGTATCGACACAATACCATTTTGATCCTCAGTCCGGATGGACCGGAGATCGATTCAGCTACGAGATAGCTCAATCCAGAACACAAGACCGGACCCTCTTTGTCAACCCTTATGAGCATGTCGAATTCAGGGAAATTCCCATTGTCCCCGGTGACATCGACTGGCAGGTCCTCAGTTCCATTGAAGTACGATTGCAAGCCGAAGGCTATTCCACTCCTGAACCGCACACTACGTTCATTATCCAAGAGAACAGTGCCCCTCAAACCTGGAGACTGCGTGGTGCACGACCTGCGCCGCTAAACCGACGGGTCACCGTTGGGTTGACACATAACTTGAAGGACGGCTCGTCGCAAACCACCCCCTCCGTGGAAGTCGATGTACCAAGTGTGATCGTTCACGACCCATTTGTCGATGCACTCCGGCTCGAGTTCATACCACTCTTCAATCCCACCGGCGTACAACGCGTCTTTATTGATGTCGAATACAAAGATACAACGAATGCCTATGAACGGAGTGAGCGTCTCGAGGTTCCTGGCGCACAGACAAACCCAGCCAAGCTCCGCATCGCATTGCGCGATAAGAATCATCGCCGCTATCGTTTCCGTTTGACTTTCGTCGGCACCAATAGCGGGTTTGATCAACGCGCTTGGGTTGAGACAGAGGAGGAACTTATTCCGTTACAATGAATGACATTGAGCCCATTGATCGGACCCTTGCCCTAACCAAGCACCTGGTACCCCAAGCCTACGCCCGTGCCCAAGGCATTTTAGGCAATGTGCGAGATGCCCTTACCGCTTCAATCTGGACTGATATGGCTTTTCGATTTAGCTCATTGACCAACACCGGCTATCCGATCGAATTTTCCTGGTCATCTCGTAGCCGGGACTTGCGCTTCACCTTCGAGG
The DNA here is from genome assembly GCA_018242725.1 of Nitrospira sp. GTDB lineage: Bacteria > Nitrospirota > Nitrospiria > Nitrospirales > Nitrospiraceae > Nitrospira_D. The sequence continues at coordinate 26,448 of JAFEBI010000031.1, forward strand.
CAGCGCCGGCAGAGATACCAGATCATCAACGTCTCCCTCAGGCACTTGCGACCTTAACAGAGTTGGGTGTCCATGGATTTCATGCGGCATATGACCTACAGAGAGCGCAGATAGATACCCCGTTGAAATTTGGTGCCTGGATCGGAGCACGCTGTTCTGAGAAGGATGCGGTCTATAAGCTTTATGTCGAACTACCCTCCGCCTTGGTGAGCAGTAGTTGGGTGCAATCGGTACTGGACAAAAGCGCAATCGCCATACCCAGACCAGATATGCTCTGGCGTATGGCCGGTCTCAGTACTACGGGTGGAATTGAACTCTATGCTCGCACCAGAAACCTAGAGGCGATGACATTGGATAGCCTTGTTCATCAGCTTGATGGAAACGCTGCCACGTTTCTAGAACTAGTCGAAGGGTTTGTACGACAGCGCGAACTGCCTGCCACCTCAGGCCTCAGTCTTGCCTTCGATTCAACAGGAGCATTCGCAGGCCTCACGTTGTTTGTCATTGCCAAACATCTTTATTCTTCGGATGGTCATGTACGCAATGCTCTCCTGGCACTCGCTAAATCCAATGGTTACGATACGGCTCTCTATGAAGCGCTCAGTGGTGGCAACGAAGACGGGCTCTGGCGGCATGGAATGATTGGGGTTGGATTTCAGCGCGAAGTCGGTACCTGGGTCCAGGCCGGATTAAGACCGGTATGATAACTCATTTTCTTCCAAGCGTCGTCATGATGAATGGCACCCGTTATCCGGATATAAATGGCTTCGTCACAGCACTTGGTATTCGCGCACTGCGGCTCTCAGGCCGATACGTCCCCCCACCGATGCTCAACGCACTCGAAATCTGCCGCACAGAACAGGGAGGATTTCGTTTTTGGTCATCCGCTCATCGCCCAGATTGGGCTCCTGATCTTCCCGACGATGCAGATGATACGGCTCTCATGACACTTGAGCTCTATCTGCTGGGCCGTTTGAGCCGAGAAGAGGCACGAAGGATCGCCTGCCTAAGCCTCGTACGACATCGTGTCAGACGACTCAAGGGCGTCGGCCCCCCATGGAGACGTGTCGGCGTATTCAAGACCTGGGCACGTGAAGCGACTGAGACTGATCTCATTGACTGCACAGCACATGCGAATATCCTCGCATTGATGGCCACGCTCGATCTCCTTCACCTCCCCGGCGTTCGAGAGACCCATATGATGCTGGAAGCCGCGTTGGATTTTGCACAAGATGACATGGATCGCGCCAATTCGCTGTCGCCCTTCTATCCTCATCCTGAAGAATTCGTTCTTGCACTTGACCATGCTTGGCAATCTGGCGCCCACGATCTTGCCCCCTTAGCTCTGTGTGCCGCTCGTACATCCTGGGGCCGTGACGCGCATCGAAATACGCATGAACCGGATTACGCGATTTGTTCGAGCCCGTATGGTCAAGCACAGTGGTTTTCACCAGAGCTTGCAGACCTGCGTGCTGGCTGAAGCGCCGGCCAATCTCGAAGAGGTAGTGTACGGATTAGAGGTCCTTTTCGAGAGGTTCTTCACACCTTGGTATACGCTGTATCCAGGGTGTCTCAGACTGGGCACTCACGATCTAGCTCTTCCAAGAGGTGAGTGACAAACTTGAACACTGCGCGGTCGTGAAATATCTCATCCGCTATGCAACGCTCATTCGTGAAAATGGAACCAATTTTGGATTTGTATTTCTATGACTTTGTGTAGGTACTTCCTTACGTGTTGGACGGATCCTCATCGACTAAAAAGAGGTTTCTCCGATGTTTCGTCGCATAGTTTTCACCTTTGCGTTCATCCTCGTGCCTACCCAGCCTCTAGCCGAGGAATCAATGAACCATGGACGGAAGAGTCGTACTACGGCAGCCACGAAACCTTCTTTGCAGAGATGACTAATGATGACCCGACTCCAACTCGTCCCCATTATCGGAGACAAGTACGACGGATGGACCTTGAGATAGCTCAGTTACGTTGCTCAACAAAGGCTGAATTGAACAATCATCCACAATCTTTTGTATAGGAGGAGTTCACAGATGAGTCCGACTGGCAATGAGAAACCGACTGATAATGAATCGGGGAAAACCTACTACCTGGATGGAGTTCTTGGAATTGGGACCCAAGAACCGCAAGCCCAACTCCATCTCTCAGCAGGAGGCAGCTTCGGAGATCTGAAAATTTTTTCCCCCAAAGACCCTGGAGCTGACCTCGCGTACAACGGGGGCAGTGATAACGTGTTCTTTTTTGACCATTATGGAGCCGACTCAGGCACGACACATTTTCGCCATGGGAATCGAGATCTGCTCGTCATCAAGAACGACGGCAACATCGGGATCGGCACGGCCACCCCGAGCCAGCGTCTCCAAGTCAGCGGAGGGAATGGGGTGATCAGCAACGTGTTTCTCGGCGATGTCGGACATGGGCAGGATTGGGCTGGATTGAGCCACACCAGCTCCATCAGCCCAACCACCTATGGATTTTTGCAGCACAGTAGTGGCCAATATTCGCTGATCAACAAACGCTCCGGTGCCGGGTGGATCGGCTTCCGGGTTGATAATCAAGACAAGATGGCAATCACAGATAATGGCGATATTCAGCTTAACGGCAAACACGCCTTTCGCTCAACTGATCTATGGTTACGCTTAAACCAAGATGGAGCTTTTCCTAGCGGAGTGCATACTCCTGGACTGTTTGCTCCGATGGGGCTCAATGTCGGAGGATCGAGAGGATGGGAATTCAATCCAGGAAATGGCTGCGCCGTTTTTGCCGGTACCATTGGAACCAATGGGTACCCTGCAACCCCTAAAAAGTCCGGTTGGGGGGGAGGGATTCGCACGTGGGATATCGAAGCAGAAGGAACAATCTGGTCGGCTCATGGCATCGATACAAGTCCTCATGACTTGGCTGAGAACTATTTTTCTGATATGGAGCTCGAAGCTGGAGATGTTGTGTGTCTGGATCCGAAGGACGATCGTATCGTCAGGTCAGAACGGACAAACGATAGCCTCGTATTGGGTGTGATTTCTACACAGCCGGGGTTTTTATTGAATGCTGAACATGGAGATGATGATCGGAAGGACGGGAAACAAGCTTATCCCGTTGCTTTAAGTGGACGTGTTCCCTGCCGCGTGACAGCTAAGAATGGACCGATCACCAGGGGAGATCTCCTGACTTCATCGTCGATGAGAGGTCATGCAATGAAAGCGACGCCCCATATCGTGGATGGAGTGGAACTCTATGCTCCAGGAACCATTATCGGAAAGGCACTGGAGTCGCTGGCTGAGGGAGTGGGCATCATTGAGGTTTTTGTGACCTTGAGATGATGCTCACATATGAGCGAGGCGGCATCAGTTAGTCTCAATGGCACAACGACGTTATGGGCATGATCTAGCTTCTTGCTCACTTACGAGATACCTTCCCAAAGGGAAATGTTGACGTACTGTCCACTCAGTCAACTCAGGGGACGGTGTGTCTCCGTGTAGGATTGGCTCAAAGTCAACGGCACGTTTGTCAGCAACAGCTTTATTACGACCAAGCAAGATGTTCAGTTGCTTTCAGAGGATGATTACCGGAATATTTATGAGAAGCTCACACAGACACCGCTCTATCGCTATCATTTTAGAACAGATGGTATCAATCATAAATCAAGAATCGGGGTAATTTCTAAAGAATCCTCGGTTAAGATTCTCGACGAAACTGGCAATATGTCAGTTTGCTTGACTGTCAATGCTTTCTGTTCGTCGCCATCAAGGCACAGGCAAAGAAATTAAGAAGCTGGAAGGGTTGTTACCGACTCCGCCACATTCATAGTGTTGGCATCATCCCGTGCATCGGTATCGAGACTATAAGGGAGAGGAGAGCACCATGCGTGAGCAACTACAACGGCGGCTAGAAGAGTTAAAGAAAGAATTCAACGCGGGACGGACGCGAGTGGCGGAACTTGAGCAACAACAGACAACCCTGCACCAGACCTTGTTTCGTATCAGCGGGGCAATTCAGGTTCTCGAAGAAGAGCTCAAGACCGGTAATACCCAGGATGTTGGGCCAAGCAGTAGCCCTCCTCGAGTAGACTTGAACCAATGCAACGGCACTCGAACCTAAGTTGGTTTCTCGTCCACACAAAACACGGCCGCATGTTGCGGTGGGTTCAGATACAGGCCGATGATGTCCGGGGCTTTTCTTTCGACGTCTGAGTCGTTAGACGCCATATACCGCTCCATCCGATGGAGCTTGATCCCATGCTTCGCCCAGACGCGCGCCACTCACATATAGCTGACCCCGAGCCGGGCCGCCAGCTTGAGGGCCTCTGCCTGAGGAGTGTGTCGCAGGGGCACTTGAGATAAGCTCGAAAAGGTGGACGCCTTCAACCTATAATCTGAAGGCTGGAGGTGCGAGATGGAACGGGTTCCACGACAGAAGTATACGAAGGAGTTCTGGGAACAAGCCGTGCACCTGGTTCAGGACCAGGAGTTAACAATTCCCGAGACGGCGAGACGACTGGCGATGTCAGATAAGACACTGGCAAACTGAGTGTGTCGAGCCCGGCGTGGCCAGCTCGCGACGCTGGGGGAAAGCCGACGGCCCGTGGCGGAGCTGGAGACCGAGGTTTCTCGGCTGAAGCGCGACCTGGCCGAGGCCCGCATGGAGCGCGACATCTTTAAAAAAGCCCACGCGTACGTTGCAAAGGCGCAGCTGCCCGGTACGCAGTCATGACGATGCCGCGCCCTCAGTATCCCGTGGCCCTGCTCTGTCGAGTCCTGGAGGTGTCCCGAAGCGGCTACTACGCCTGGCGGATCCGCCGGCCCTCGACACGCGCTCAGGAAAATGCACGGATGGAAGTGGCGATCCAGGCGGCGCATGTGCGCACCCGACAGACGTATAGACCGGATCGCCTTCAAGCCGAATTGCGGGACGACGGGTTTTCGGCCGAGGTGTCGCGGATCAAGCGGCTGCGCAAGAAACTCGGGCTGCGCTGTGCGCAGATACACCGGTTCAGAGCCACCACGAATTCGAAGCAGAGGCTACCCGTGGCAGATGATCGGGTCGCCCAAACATTTGCCGCCACGCGACCGAACGAGATCTGGGTCGCCGACATCACCGATGTGCCGGCCACAGAAGGGTGGCTTGCTCCTGATACTCCCGGCGTTTCTTGAGGGCGGCGAAATCATGTTCGATCGGGTTCAGGTCTGGAGAATACGACGCGAGGAACAGCAGGGGTGCGCC
>JAFEBI010000032.1 GCA_018242725.1 Nitrospira sp.
ACGCTGATATCCCCAGAATATGTGCCATACGGTAATCTTACTATTTTGCCAAAATTTCCCTCAGTCTGCCATGTCTTCTGAGTGAACGATTCTGTCGATGCTCCACTCAGGCCCCTCAAACGTGGTGAAATCAAAGGCATCACGACGGGCCCTTGTATCAGCACTATCAACAAGCCAATCAGGAGCAGCACGGCCAGGATTGGCACCAATCCCAATGCTTATCGTTTCTTCGTGGATCCTCAGAGCTTCATCACAAATCCACCCAAACCTGCTCTCCTTAATGAAGTCGTTGAGAAACCCCATTGTGCGGTTCGTGAAAACGTGTTGTTATCACATATGAGGGCGATCCCAGGTCCTGTTCAATACCCCACAGATACTCAGACAGCATTTCCCGCAAGACAGCAGCGGCAAAGGAGGCGCCACATCCTCGTTGCCGCACAGATCGCCCCGGCTCTAACTAAGAACAACACTGGATGACCTATTCAACATCTTGTCATTTGCCACTCCTACACAAACGTCTGCTTTGGGTCTACACAATACTAAGGTAACCTTCCCATTATCAACCACAACTTGTTACCTCCTCATCCGGGCAGACTTAATGCCATGAACGGTCTTTGATGCCCGGGGTATTGCCTGGACAAGCACGGTCACGAACAGATGCGTGTGAATTCCACAGTCGGCTAGCCTAGTCGGCCACTCTCACTGAATGGAATCCCTCATTAGTACAGAACAGGAAGATTATCGGAATTGAGGAACAATGCCACAAGGTGGCGGTGCAGGCTGTAGCAAAAGGAACCAACGAACACATTACCAAACCGGCTACTGACGAATCTGATTTACGAATCCTTTTTTGCTGATCGGTCTCACAGGGGTAGCGAATGAGTCGGAGACTTCACGGAAATGGACCGATGCTTGCTTGGGACACTGGATTGAACTGGTGGGACATGGTCAACCACCCGACATGGTTGCATGTCAGACACCCACGATTCCATTCGTCATCGAGAAAGGGAGCAATTATGCATTTGCAGAAGGGGGTAGTTGTCGGCGCCATGGTCCTCGCAATGGGTGTGGTGATGTTCTCGCCTCCTCTTCTTTTTGCGAGCGATCACTCTCGCGCAAAGGAGCTCATCCAGGGGATCTGTGCGCATTGTCACCGATTCGAGGGTGTTGCGGAATCACGGTTCAAACTTCATGCTCCTGACTTGATCTGGGCGGGCAGCAAATATCAACGAGCCTGGCTCATTCGTTGGCTGACCGGAAAAGAGGCTCCGCTCTACGCGAAGGGGTATCTGTGGGATCTCACGAACGTTCCGACCAAGCACCTGATCGTCACGGAGCCGGAGGCGAACGCTCTTGCCGACTATTTTGCCGAACATCACAAAGATCCGCGTGTGACCGTTGGGGCTTTTGATGTAGCGAAGGTCACGAAGTTCGATGTCAAACTTGGTGCAGCCGCATTTAAAGCGCATGCGTGCTTGGGCTGCCATACGATCGAAGAACACGGCAAATTGATTGGAGGACCGCAGAGCGCAGCTCTGCAACATGCCGGCCAACGGTACAACGCGGACTGGCTGTATCGTTTCGGCCTGAATCCGCAAGACTTCACCACCCATAACGGGGAATTTCTAGCCGACGCGACCGACGCACAATTGCGAGCGGTGATCGGATTTCTCGCCGTGCAGGGTGTCAATGACTTCACCCATTACGAACCTTGGACCAGTCCGGAGTTTGCGAACGCGAGCGTGGACCGTGGAAAGGTGCTGTACAAAGAATATTGTGCCCAGTGTCATGGGTTTACCGGCAAGGGCGACGGTCCCGCCGCATCGGGTCTTGAGCCGAAACCGGCCGTGCATGCCAACATCCCCTTCGACAAACTACCGATGGACTATCTCTACAACGTGATCAATCATGGCGGCCTCGCCGTCGGCAAATCGACGAATATGCCGTACTGGGGATTAACCATCGGACAGCAAGGGGTGGCCGATGTGATCGCGTATTTGAAAGTGACTTTCAAGGGTGTGCCGGAGATGACGACTTCGCCTGGTGGAGGTCAAGACGGTGCCTGCGTGCAGCCGCGCAAGACAGCCAAAGCACCGAGTGAGTTCATCACTAAAACGAATGCGCTACCGCCATCCTCGGCTGCCGTCCAGGCGGGAAAAGAATTGTTTCTCAGGACGGCCCAGCCAGTTGCCTGCGCCATGTGCCATGGCGGACAAGGGGACGGCAAAGGATTGATGGGATCCGCTTTTGTGCCGCAGCCACGAAACTTTACCTGTGGAGCGATGATGCGCGAGATCCTGGACGGCCAATTGTTCTGGATCATCAAGAACGGCTCGCCGGGAACCGGGATGATGTCATTCGCGTCATTACCGGACGAACAGGTCTGGCAGCTGATTCACTATATTCGAAGTCTTGCAAAGTGATTGCGCCCATGCAGCGCGTGCGAGTTCGATGAATGGGCAGCGCAGCACGCCGCTTCAGTGGGGAAGATCTTATGGAGGGGAGTGGTTGGGCCAGTACAGACGTGTGGGGTCTGAAGACAGTGATAAGAAATGATACGGGGTGAACAGTGCTCTATCATCATACAAAGGAGGCAGAAATGAGTGTCCGAAGAAAGGGGCCGGCTTTGTTGGTCGTTCCGCTGGCCGCTGCAGTATTGACGGCCTGGAGTGGTGGATCCAGCATGGTATTCGCACAGGCCAAGGGGATGGAGGCTCCACCCTCAAGACTGGAGATCACCATCAAGGACCGGCAGCACGGCTATGAGACGGCAGGGTTCACGATGCCTTCGCAGGAGACGATCGTCGTCGTCCGAAACCAGGATTCCGTGACCCACGGCTTAGCGTCCACGTTGTTCAAAAACCTGGCAGTGAAGGTGGAGGGAGGGACAGAGGTCCGAGGGAAACAATTCAAATCGTTTCATGTCGACGCAGGAAAGACCATGACGCTCCGCTTCTCCACAGCACCCTCAAATTTTGACCCGCAAACCGGTGGAGCCGAAAGTATTCGGCACGCGCTGTGGTGTGATATTCATCCTGACGTCAAAGGTGAATTGTTCGTGATCGAAACACGAGGCGACATCGGAGGGGGCTGAGCCAAAACTAAGTCTCAGTCCGACACCTACTCCTCCTATCGAGTAGGATCAGGGAGCTTCCCTCTAGAGGGGAAACGGACAATGAGGATTCCAGTCCTGGCCGGCGAACGATGGAGTGAAGCTGAGCTAGGACTGGCGATCCTGTTCTTGGATGAGCGATGGGATGTGCTGGTGAGCGGCCGGTTGGTCGATACATAAAAGGGAACAGCAGATGAAAGAGCGAGAGGGGTCCTATGCTCGAACCATGGGCGTATGGCTTGGATGTGTGATCGCCACTGGAGCGATGATCTGGCCATCGACCGGATGGGGGAAGGAGATTGCATTTGTGGCTCATGATGTCGACAATCAGCAAGCGGTGTGGCTTCCCGGAGAGATCATCCTTCACCGAAACACGGATTTTACAGAACCGTTGATGTTTCGATTTGACAACCCAACCGCACGAACCCACGTATTTGAAGCGCCGGGGTTACTGGAGTCCGTAGAGGAGAATGGCGTTCAGATCACCAGACCGGTTCGGATCACCATTGCGCCAGAGATGACCGAACACATCGTCATCGACAGAAGTCAGATGACACACGATGCCATTGCCGGAGAGAAAGAGACCGTTACTTATCAATTCTACTGCCCGCTTCATCGGGCCGATAACGATGCCGGTGGGACCATCGTCGTTGGGCCGTAACCAGTCTGGGATAGTAGCCTAATATACTCAGCAAACTGATGCCGTATATCAGAACCTGAGCCACCAGGCCTGCCGCAATCAATTGCAGATCCATTCACAGGCCGCCCCCTCGTCAGGGGCCAGCGATCATCGATTCTCTTAGGAGCGATCAATCCCCTTGACTCTTTGAAAGTCAGCGTACCCGACGCCGGCAATGATCTCTCCTTGTCCACAAATTAGCCCTCTCCCTCATGATGTGCCTCGATTGCTTGACACACCATCTCCTCCCCCGTAGGCTTACCCTCATCATGGAAGCCACAGCCGGTAAGACGGTCTTGATCGTCGAAGACGAGCAGGATATTGCGCAACTCGTCCAGCACTATTTACAGAAGGAAGGCTTTCGATCCGCCACGGCCATGAACGGGGTCGAAGCCTTGAAGAAGGTCAAAGAAGAGAAGCCGGACCTCATCGTCCTCGATCTGATGTTGCCAGAGATGGATGGACTGGAAGTCTGCAAGCGCATGCGTTCCGCCCCGGAGACCGCGATGCTTCCCATCATTATGTTGACGGCCAAAGCTGAAGAGTCCGACACGATCGTCGGCTTGGAATTGGGTGCCGATGACTACGTCACCAAACCGTTCAGCCCCAAAGCACTGGTCGCCCGCGTGAAAGCTCTCTTGCGTCGGATCGACCGTACCTCATCGAGCGGCGCTGAGCACTACCGGTATGGTGCGCTGACGATGGATTCGACTCGTCATGAGGTCAGCCTCAATCAACAGGAAGTTCCGTTGACGGCCAAGGAATTCGGCCTGCTCGAACATCTCCTTCGCCATCGCGGTCGTGTGCTCACGCGGGAGGTGCTGCTCAATGCCGTCTGGGGATATGACTACTACGGCACGACCAGAACAGTGGACGTGCATGTCCGCCGGCTGAAGCAGAAGCTGCCGCTCCTGGAAGACGCCATCGTGTCCGTCAAGTCACTTGGGTATAAACTGAAAGATTCCGATTGATCCGGCATGGCGTGGTCGATTCGATGGAAGATCGCGGTAGGCACACTCGCGGCGGTGGCTTGTGGTCTGCTGATCGCCGGCTGGATGACGATCCAAGCTCTTGAACAGCGCTATCTCACGCAATTCGGCGAGACCTTGGAAGCAAAAGCGAAACTCGTTGAATACGGGTTTCTGGCGTTGTTTCACTCGCCGACTCCCTCGGTCACGCCTGCTCAACTACAAGATATCGCGCGCGATCTCGGCAACCGATCCTCCACACGCATCACGTTGATCGCGTCGGACGGAACCGTTCTGGCGGACAATGCCGTTCGTGATGTCGATATCCCAACCCTAGACAATCACGCATCCCGCGCCGAAGTGACGCAAGCGTTCTCGACCGGCCAAGGACAAGACATTCGTCCCAGCCAAACGACGGGCGAACGGACGATGTATCACGCCAGACTGCTGAAAGTCCCGCACGCCACAGCCCCATGGGTGGTGCGGACAGCGCTTCCACTCGCCCAAGTGGACCGCGCGAGCGACGAATTCAAGCACCAGCTCTTTCTTGCCATCGGAGTGGCTTTTCTCCTTGCCGTCACGCTGAGTATCTGGCTGGCCCATAGCATTACAAAGCCCCTCTCCGAAATCGCCTCCGCGGCTCAGGCATTGAGTACGGGAAACTCGACGAGGCGCATCAATGCGACGACACCGGATGAGGTAGGGCTGCTCGCGTCGGCGTTGAATCAGATGGCCGACCAACTCCATTCAAAAATTGAAGAACTCTCCGAGGACCGCGCGCAGCTTCTGGCCGTACTGACCTCCATGGTTGAGGGGGTTATGGTACTGGACGCTCGCGGCCATGTGTTACAGATCAATCCTGCGCTCGAACGGATGTTCGGTATTTCGCGTGTGGAAGCCCGCGGGCGTCCTTGCGCGGAACTGTTTCGGCATCAACAGCTCAACAAACTGGTGGCGACGATTCTTCAAGCTCGTACCCCTCATGAGGATGAGATCGTACTTCCACTCAGCGGGCGTCACCTCCATATTGAAGCCTCCCCCGCAGGAGGCGAGCGGGACAACGAAGCCTGTATCATCCTGGTATTCCATGACGTCACTGACTTACGCCGGCTGGAAAAGATTCGGAAAGACTTTGTGGCGAATGTCTCCCATGAGCTGAGAACTCCGTTGACCTCGATCAAGGGATATGTGGAGGCGCTTCTTGACGGCGGCAAGGACGATCCATCCGTTGCCGGACGATTCTTGGACATCATCCTGAAACAGAGCGACCGGCTCAATCTGATCATTGAGGACCTCCTCGAACTCTCCAAGATTGAATCGGGCCAGATCTCGCTCAGGGAAGAACCAATCGACCTAAGAGCGCTGGTCGACCGGACCCTGTCTACCATCAAACCGATTGCCGACCGAAAAGGCCACCGGCTTGTGACCGCTCTCGACCCATCGTTACCGTTGATTGCGGGTGATGACGACCGGCTCGTGCAGGTTCTGACGAATCTGCTTGATAACGCCATCAAATATACGCCCTCTGACGGGATCATCACCGTCGGTGCGACACCAGCGCGATCAGCCAATACAACCGAACCGTCTCCTGACGCGATCGACCTGATCGTCGCCGACACAGGAATCGGCATCCCCGAACGTGATCGCCCTCGTATCTTTGAACGGTTCTATCGCGTGGACAAAGCCCGATCGCGAGACCTGGGCGGGACGGGACTGGGACTCGCTATCGTGAAGCACCTCGTTGAGGGACACGGAGGGCAGGTGTGGGTAGAAGCCAATCACCTCCAAGGCAGTCGTTTCGTCGTTCGACTACCGATCAAAGGGGGGAAAAAGATCCCTCGCTCAGTGGAACCAGAACCAAGATAGTATCGTATAAGCACCGGCTCCCAGCAAAGCGGCGCCTGGTAGGGTGAAGATCCAGGCTGAAAGGATCTTGCTCGTGACCCCCCACCGAACCGCAGAAAGACGTTTGGTCGAGCCGACCCCTAAGATCGACGAGGTGATCGTATGGGTCGTACTCACCGGAAGGCCAAACTGAGCCGTAAACAGCAAGACCGTCGCCGCCCCCGTCTCAGCGGCAAATCCGTGTACTGGTTCAAGCTTGACCATTTTCATGCCCAAGGTATGGATGATGCGCCACCCACCGACGGTCGTTCCCAGTCCCATTGCCAAGGCACAGGCCACAATCACCCACGTCGGCACTTCTGTCGACGTCAACTGGCCCGAAGCCACCAGTGCCAGGGTAATCACGCCCATCACCTTTTGGGCATCATTCGCCCCGTGACTGAACGCCATGAAGCTCGCCGAGACAAGCTGAAGCCGACTAAACAGTTTTGTCGCCACACCGCGGTGAACACGGAAAAACGACCAGCTTACGAGTACCATGATGAGAAACCCCATCCCAAATCCCAGCAGAGGAGACAGGATCATGGCTTCAAGAATCTTGTTCAACCCCTTGAATTGCACGACCGCCCAACCTCCATGAGCGACCGCCGCGCCCACAAGGCCACCGATCAATGCGTGCGAAGAGCTCGTTGGGAGCCCCAGAATCAGCGTGAATAGATTCCAACAGATAGCGCCCGCCATCGCGCCGGCCACGACGACGTTTGTAATCGCGTCCGGAAAGACAATCCCACCGCCGATCATTTTTGCGACAGCGGTCGAAAAGAAGGCGCCGGCAACGTTCAGTGCTCCAGCCAGCAATACCGCTGTCAGCGGCCTCAAGACGCGTGTGGAGACGACCGTCGCCACGGCGTTGGCACAATCGTGCCAACCGTTCGAGAAATCGAACAACAAGGCCAACACCACGGTCACCAACAATAATCCGCTCAATTCAGGCATGGACAATCTCGTTCTTGTTCAGGAAGACAGAGTGAGGTCACTGAGCTACGAGGGAAATTCTCCCGACCGTGCACCCCGAGAATCAGGTCGAGATAGAACCAAACTACGCCTGCTTCAGGACGATACATTCGATCACGTTGGCAACATCTTCACAGCGATCCGTTCCCTCTTCAAAGGTTTCGTAGATCTCTTTCCACTTGATCACGGTAATCGGATTCGTTTCTTTTTCAAAGAGCGCGGAAATCGCGTCGCGTGACACCCGATCGGCTTCGTTCTCCAAACTGTTCACCGCCACGCTATACTCTTTCACCTCTTCATGCGACATGCTGATCCGATCCACTCCGCGCCCCACCGCTACGGATGCTTGATAGAGGATATCCGCCAGCCGAATGGCGCAAGGAGTCGGCTGCTCGATCTTATAGATGGCAAACCGATCCGCCACCGCTTCGATCGCATCAAGAATGTCGTCCAACGCGCTGGCAAGATCGTGAATATCCTCCCGATCAATCGGCGTGATGAAGGTTTGATTGAGGCGCATGGCAATGTCATGTGTGATGCCATCCCCGATGTGTTCCACCTCTTTAATCCTCGTAATCTTGTCCTGACTGTTCGTATAGTCTTCCATCAGGTCCTTGAGCAACCGACTGCCGTCAATCACATTGTGTGCCGCCTTCTTGAAGAGTTCAAAAAAGGCTTCCTCTTTGGGAAGTATGCTGAAGATCATGATCCTCTGTGCTCCTGAATCAGGCACTTACTCGAAAGCGAAAACAGACACATCCTTACCCCTCTTGCCGCTATTGATCCTCGGCGTTACCACCGAACAAGGCTCGTTGCCCAGGTGAGCCCTCCACCAAAACTGCCCAGGAGCACTAAGTCTCCCTGTGAAATGGTCCCACACCGGACCGCATCATCCAGCGCGATGGGAAGCGAGGCCGAGGAAGTATTGCCGTACCGTTCGATCACCGACGCGACTCTCGACCGCTCGATCTGTAACCGATCGGCGATCTGATCCAGGATTCGTCCATTTGCCTGATGCAGCACCACCTGCTTGAGATCATCCGAACGCACGCCGAACTCCTTCAAGATCTCGCGCACAGCCTGCTCAACTCGTCGAATCGCAATCCGAAACAACGATGCGCCTCGCATGCGCAGCATATGCTCCCGCTTTTTCATCGTGTCTGCCGATGCAGGACTCCGTGATCCCCCACTGGGGATTCGAATGAGCCCATGGGACGCCCCGTCCGCGTACAGCCTGATTCCAAGGATTCCTCGCCACTCCGGGCTGGGATCGTGCTCGCCTCGAAGGATGACCGCCCCGGCTCCATCCCCGAATAACAGCGCCGTCGCTTCATCTTGGAGATCAAGCGTGCGAGACTTCACCTCCGTCGCCACAAGCAGGCAGGTTTTCACCTGGCCGCTTTGAATCATGGCCTGTGCCATGGAGAGTCCATACAAGAATCCCGAACAAGAGGCGGACACATCAAAGGCTCCCACCGGCTTGCAGCCCAAACCGCGTTGCACCAAACACGCCGTCGAGGGAAAAACCATATCCGGTGATGTGGTAGAAACTACAATCGCATCAATAGCCGAGGCCTCACAACCGGCAGCCTTCAACGCCCGACGTCCGGCAGCGATCGCCAGGTCTGATGCGGCTTCCTGCTCGCCCGCCCAGTGACGTGACCGGATGCCGGTCAGCCGTTGAATGGAGGCAGGGGATACCCCGACGACCTGGGCGATCTCCTCGTTCGGTACGACCCGAGATGGGAGGTAGCTGCCCGTTCCAATCACGCGTGTTCGAATCATGGCTCCGTTTTCATCACTCCTGAAATAGTCGGGCAAGCCCGTGGGAGACTCCGGATGTGGAGCGGGATTATAGGGACCGCAAGAAGGCAGGTCAACAAAACCACGCGTCCGATTGCTTTTTACCCATATCCTTGCTATTTCTGTTAGCCATGCAGATGCGTTTCGTGCAAGCAGGTGCCCCTGCTGGATTCAGGCTGTCCGATCTGTGTCTGGTGACCTGGCTAGGCCTCTACTGCCTTGTGTTCGCCTCCTGCGCCGGCGATTTTTCCGCCAGCGATGTCCGAAGCGGACTCAAGAAAGCCCTCAGTAGCACGGACGAGCAAATCTTTCTCGGAGACACGGTCGACAACCATTACCACCCCAATGTGATCATGAAACGTGGCGAGGCCTATTTTGAGAAGGAAGAGTATTCGGAAGCGCTCGTCGAATACAAACACTTCCTAGAACTCCATCGGAATCATGTTCTCGCTCCCTATGCCGCCTTCAGGATTGGGGAGATTCATGTCAAGATGGCAAAAACGATCGATCGCGACCCTGAACCGATACAAAAGGCGATCACCGCATTCGACCAAATGCGAAAAGAATTTCCAGGCAGTCGCTATGACGCGCAAGCGCAGCAAAAACTCGAGGAATGCCACGATTGGCTGGCGCAGATGCATCTCTTCGTGGGGCAATTCTACTATCGGAGAGGCTCGTACCTGGCGGCGGCGCACCGGTTCGAGCAAGTACTCAAGACCTATCCGGACAAACCTGTTGCCGCAGACGCGATGTACTTTATCGCCAAGTCATATCACGAGATGGGTGCCGATGATTGGGCCAAAGACCATCTCATGGTGTTGGCGGAAAAGTACCCAGACAGCAAGTTCGCTGGCGATGGGAAACACCTGCTCGCAAAAATCAGCGCGGCTCAGCCAACAACCTTGTTGGCACAACAGTCGACACCCTCATCCCCCTCGGATACCGGATCGAGTACAGCTCGAAACGGCCAATCCAGCTTCTCATCTCAATCCCCCGCTGGCTCTGTCCCATCACCGACGATGGGAATACTTGGCATCCCGCCGTCCCTTGATTCGCTTGGTGCCGCGGCATCCCATTCGCTGAAATCAGGGTTCACCGTCTGTCGTCTTGGGGCCTGGTGCTGATCCTGAAGAACCAAGTGCTGAGGGTCGAGTACTGAGTAGACGAAAGACTACTTGCTAGGGAGCGTTATCAAACTAGATTTGCAGATAACCCCTCGTTCACTGTCCCAGATACCAGCCGATCCCGTATCGCTCCAAGAAGCTGGTGATCATCGTCAACGAGTTGGCGTAGATCATCACGCCGACGATGATCAGCAACACTCCGCTCACGGTTGACACACCCCACAGATAGGCTCGTATTTCTTTGAAGTAGGCCAGGAATCGATCGACGCCCAGTGCCGTCAGAAACAACGGCAATCCCAAGCCCAGTGAGTAGAAGGTCAATAATACAACCCCACTGAACAAGGAATCGGTCGTGCTCGCGTAGAGCAGAATCGAGCCTAGGACCGGCCCGACGCAGGGAGTCCATCCGGCCGCGAAGGCCACACCGATCAAGAACGATCCCACGTATCCAGCCGGTCGATTGCGAAACTGATACCGATGCTCCATTTTGAGAAATGTGAGATTGAGAATCCCGAGGAGATACAGCCCAAAGAGAATGATCACCACCCCGCCAATGCGGCGAATGAGATCCTGGTGGCTCATCAAGAGCTGTCCCAAAAAGCTCGCGGAGGCGCCAAACGCAATGAATACCGATGAAAATCCGCCGATGAAGAGCAGCGAATTCACGATGATTGCCTTCTTGAACTTTTCCCGTTCAGAGGCGTCGGTAAGTTGTTCGACCGAAAGTCCGGTGATGTAGGAAATATAGCTCGGCACCAGCGGCAGGACACATGGGGATACGAACGAGAGCAGCCCGGCGGAAAAAGCTGCAATCAGTGAAATCTGTGGAATGGATTGCGTCATCGCTAAGACTTCAGCAGAGCCTGAATCAGGTCACGGGCTTCCGGTGAATCCCAATCGCGGGCACCAAAGATTTTCTGTCGCACGACCCCCTGGCGATCGACCATGAAGGTGACGGGGATCGTTCGGGCGCCATAGGCAAGGCCGACCCGATACTCCGAGTCATGAAGAATCGGGAATGTAAAGCCCATCCGTTTCTGGAAAGGCCGTGTCACCGTTGCTCCCTGGGAATCCGTCGACACGGCCAAAATCTCGAACTCACCTCGCGGCAATGTGCGATAGAGTTGCTCCATCGCCGGCATCTCGACCCGACAGGGTCCGCACCAGGTCGCCCAGAAATTCAGCAACACGACCTTTCCTCTGAGCTGCGAGAGGCTCATGGCATTCCCGGCGAGATCTCGCAATACGAAATTCGGAGCCTCATCACCGACTTGAACGACTCCACGTCCAACAGCAGACTGTTTGACCGACTGCGGTGGTTGGGCATCAACCGCTGATGCTCCGACTAACCCGCCGACCACGAGCAGCACCGGGAGAATCGAGAGCTTTCGAATGGACATCATATTATTCAAAACTCAGAACACACCACCAACACGTTCCCCCTCACAAGAACGGAAGCTAGGCAAAAACCACACGGCGCGCTTACACGCGCACTCACGCTGAGCTCTCAATCTTCTCGTTATGTTACAAGTCCCCAAAATCCTGAGTCAAGTAAGCAAGGCCTGACTTTTCTCCTGAATAAACCACATGAAATGATGGACAAAGCCCACCAATCTCCTCTAGAATCAATCTTGCTTGTTCGTGGCTTGTCACTCGCCACTATATTCTCACATTACCAGATTCCTTAGACAGACCAACGTTGGTTTTCTATTCAACCTCAACCCACGAGGGGCCTATGCGAGATAATTTTCTCTTTACCTCCGAATCAGTGACTGAAGGACATCCGGATAAAATCGCCGATCAAATCTCAGATGGCATCTTGGATGCCATTATCGCTCAGGATAAATACTCCCGCGTCGCCTGCGAGACAATCCTCACCACAGGCATCGCATTGGTGGCCGGAGAAATCTCAACCAAAGCCTACGTTGAAATCCCGGACATTATCCGGGAAGTCATCAAGGACGTCGGCTACTGCGATGCTTCCTGGGGATTCGACTACCATACCTGCTCCGTCCTCACCGCAATTCACCAACAATCTGGTGACATTGCGATGGGCGTGGACTCCGGCGGTGCCGGCGATCAAGGGTTGATGTTCGGCTACGCCACCAACG
>JAFEBI010000033.1:0-177 GCA_018242725.1 Nitrospira sp.
CAACAAGATCGTGCCGTTCCACATATGATCGAGAAGTCGCCCCGGTGTCGCCACCAGAATGTCTGGTCGCTGCCGCAAGCCTCGCACTTGGGCTTGCATATCTGCGCCTCCCACGATGACGGTCGCGGAGACACGCCGACTTCGCCCAAATTTCTCAATCGTGGTCAGGGTCTGCAA
>JAFEBI010000033.1:220-6698 GCA_018242725.1 Nitrospira sp.
CCGTTCAATCATCGGAATCACAAACGCTGCCGTTTTGCCCGTGCCGGTCTGGGCGCATCCGATCACATCTCGTCCCGCCAGAGCGGGAGGGATGGCTTGTTCTTGAATGGGAGTTGGCGAAGTAAACTTGGCATCAGCCAAGTCTCGTAAAAGAGCCTCGGATAAACCGAGGGCGTGAAAATTGCGGGGAACAGAGGTATCCACTACACTATCCTTTCAGTTTGATCGCATTATGACGGGATCAGAGAACCGAGGGGAGAAACAACCGGGCGGGTGCCGCTCCAAACTGGACCTGGTCGCGATGCGATCGCGAAGTCCGTTATGGTTTGACGCATTTCTCTTGTCGGACTAGCACAAGCGAAATGTAGAGTTACCATACCCTATTGGTTTTTGTGCGTCAACTCGTACAAAGTTTGCTACGCGACTCGCATGCCAGAACGGGAATCGACACCTATGGGCCTTTCGCCCTACACCAAGACCATCTTAACATTCACCCGGGTTCAAGGTTTATGCGATAATCCTTTCTATGTTTCTGAAACGTTGGCTCGTTGGAGACCCTCTTAAGACCGCTCAAGCCAGGCACGAACGGCTCTCCAAAACAATCGCCCTTGCCATCTTCTCATCCAACGCGATTTCATCCGTC
The DNA here is from genome assembly GCA_018242725.1 of Nitrospira sp. GTDB lineage: Bacteria > Nitrospirota > Nitrospiria > Nitrospirales > Nitrospiraceae > Nitrospira_D. Next base: position 864 of record JAFEBI010000033.1, read on the forward strand.
GCCTATGGGACGGAAGAAATCCTACTGGTATTGATTCTCGCTGGTCCGGCAGCAGTCGCCTGGTCGATTCCTGTCAGCTTCGCCATTCTGTTTCTCGTCCTGATGTTGACGATCTCCTACCGGCAGATCATCCACGAATATCCTGAAGGAGGCGGGGCCTACGTCGTCGCACGGACGAACCTGGGTGACCGGCCGGCTCTTGTGGCGGCGGCAGCCCTGATGATCGACTATGTCTTAACCGTGGCGGTCAGCGTGGCCGCCGGCATTGCGGCCCTGACATCCGCCATCCCAAGTCTATTCGTTCACCGCCAGGCCCTTGGATTGGTCGCCATTCTGTTCATCATCATGATGAACCTCCGGGGAGTTCGCGAATCCGGCAAGTTTTTTGCCGTTCCAACCTATTTTGCCATAGGAGCCCTTGGCCTTCTGGTTCTCGTAGGGACCGTTCGATCTCTTGCAAGTACCGGCACAGTCCTCCCTCACCCAACCTCTGTCGAGACAGAAACGCTGACCCTGTTTCTCATCCTCCGCGCCTTTGCAGCAGGATGCTCGGCCGTAACGGGAATGGAAGTGATTTCAAACGGAGTCAAGGCCTTTCGTCCACCAGAGCCACGGAACGCCGCGATCACCATGGTCTGGATGTCCGTGATCTTGGCCACGCTCTTCATGGGTATCAGTTGGATGGCCTATCATAACGGCATCTTGGCCAAGATTGATGAAACCGTGATTTCCCAGCTTGCTCGATTGACATTCGGCACAGGCTCCATCTACTACTCCATACAGATCGGCACCATGGCCTTGTTGGTATTGGCCGCGAACAGCGCCTTTGCCGGATTTCCACACCTGGCGTCGATCCTGGCGCGCGACGGGTTCATGCCCCATCAGATGGCGACCTTCGGGGATCGACTGGTTTTTTCAAACGGCATCATCATCCTTGGGTTCTTTGCCTGCCTCCTGCTCGTCATCTTCGAGGGCGATACACACGGATTGATTCCCTTGTACGCCATCGGCGTGTTTGCCTCGTTTACACTGTCTCAGGCCGGTATGGTGAAACAATGGCTTGTCAAAAAAGGACCACACTGGCAGACAAAACTGATCGTCAATGGAGCCGGTGCCCTGACGACCGGTATTGCGACGATCATCATCGCCACCACCAAGTTCATGCAGGGTGCGTGGATCGTCTTCGTACTCATCGCCGTTCTCTTACTCATCTTTCAGGGCATCCGCTCCCACTATAAAGCCGTCAGCGAACAGATCGCTCTGGACCGACGAGGGGAACGACCGCCATTGCCTCGACGCAATATCGTCATTATTCCCGTGAGTGGAATGAATCGTGCCGTGGTTCGCGCGCTGGACTATGCGCGAAGTCGACCGGGCGAAGTCCGCGCCGTGTTCATAGACGTGGATCCTCAAGAAAGTGCCAAGGTCAAGATCCAGTGGGCGCAATGGGGCGGCGGCGTGAATTTGATCGCGTTGTCGTCGCCCTATCGGTCGGTCCTGGGATCATTGCTGGACTACGTCGAGGAAGTCCTCGAGAAAGATCAGAATACCTGGGTGACCGTCGTGATCCCGGAGATCCTACCGGCACGATGGTGGCAGAATATCCTCCATAACCAACGAGCACTCATGCTCAAAGCCTCGCTGCTGTTCAAAGAGCGGGTGATTCTCATTGATGTTCCCTACCATTTGACGCGATGACAATGCTTCGTGAAGCCCGGCTTCGGATCTCTCACTTCGCTCTCTTCACCGCGTGCCTTGCAATGGCTTCTCCGGCTCATGCCTTCAAAATCACTGAGCCACCAGACGGCGCCAAGCTCACTGCTGGAACCACCATGACTGCGCGTGTGGATTTGGGCAAGGACGCCGGTGTCGTCACTGTTCGTTACTATTGGTACGGCGAGCAGGATGAAGTCCTGGTTGAACAGGATGACTCAACCGCGATAGGCTCTATCGTGGCGCCGGTCGCCCTGATCGGATCCATCGAACAAGACCCTGCGTTTGGTGGTCCACTCAACGTGCCGGACGACACGATCGGGCCAATGCGTCTTTTGGCGGTGGCCGAGATTTCTCGTGGGCGATTGGGCGCTAAATCTGTTTTTGATGAGGTGATCGTCACGGTCGAGCCTCCTGCCGCTCTCACCGCGATTGATTTTGAAACAGACAAGCCGTTGCAACTTGGGCGAGTTGGCCAGTCCTCAGCCTTCGGCCATGTCGACTCGATGGGGAAAGTATTCGAACTCCCTGTGGTCGGAGAATTTGCCGATGGAGTCACTCGCCGAATCAGCACTCCAGCCAGCGGAACAAGTTATACATCGTCCAATGATACGGTCATCAACGTCTTACGCGACGGCCTACTGCAGATCGTCGGGAACGGCAAAACCACCATCACCGCCTCCAATCGCGGTAAGCACGCCATGCTTGATGTCGATGTGAATGTGAACGATGAACCGAATGAGCCACCGGTCGCTGACGCGGGTACAAACAAAGCCGTGAAGACTGGCTCTCGCGTCAAGCTCAGCGGACTGAAAAGCCGTGACCCCGAAGGCGAAGCGCTTTACTATAGCTGGAGCCAAGTGCGCGGCAGCAAAATCTCGCTGCTCGACGCCAATAGCTCCGAAGCCTCTTTCCTCGCCCCAACCGTCTCAGAGTCGCGAACATATCGCTTCAAATTGCGCGTGACGGACAAGAAGGGAGCCGACAGCTTGCCGGCGTTTGTGGATGTAACGGTAAATCCATGAAGGTTCTAATATCTAGGGTATAATATGATAAAAATGCCTATCGGTAGACTCAATCAGTATAGACTCAACAGTGAAGCTGTACTGAGGAAAGGAGATTTTGGCCAGCTATTCACAGATAAATTGTAACTGAACAGAATCGCTCGCTACTCATCCGCTCCACTCCCTCCCCGCACACACCAGACTTTAAAGGCAGAGGCCTTACCGGTCATGTGGACATGGCCATTGCTCAAGTGGAGATGCCAGGCCTTTGAGGATTCACCATCTGAAGAAGCCGACCAATAGAATCCAGAGGGGTTATTCAGAAATGGATGACCGACGGGAAGCATCGCATCAGAATCCTGGACAGATGGGTCAAGTAGGCTGGTCAGTTCCACAATCGATGGTACCCTCCACCCTCTCTGGCCACCAATCGCCCTATTCAGACAAGAAGACCTAGCCGCCTTCCAATCAGCGCGTGCGGTTGATGGAGACCGCTCCCAGAGCAAACCCGTGTCTTGATCCAATACAGCCTCACTGTTGAAGTTTGCCAGCACGATGAACCGCGCCTCCGTGGGCAGGGTTCGATTCCACGAAACGACGTAGGGAGATGACCGATCGAGCGTAGGTTGGGCCTGCCCTCCATCTGCCAGACCGACCAAAACGACCAGGGCGCTTCCCACGATGACTCTATTGGTGATTCGCCTACACTTAGATTCCACTAAACCCCTCCTGCGCTTCACTATAAGAGCGACAAATCACGCCGGTCCGCTTGCATCAATCGCTTGGCCACGTTCAAGGTACGGTGGGAAGAGAGCTATGCCTACGTGGAAGGCCACGTGAGATCCTTGCGCTAGGCGCCCTGCTTCGCCTTGCCTCGGGCAACGAGGGCAACCACCTGGAGCAGCTTTTCAACCCGGGCTTTGTACTGATTCATGAATTGGGCGGTCCACATCGAGTTGTATTCGATGGCCGCGCTCTTCTTCATTCCGGCATCCTTTTCACCAACAGGAGAAGAGTAGTGCGCAATCAGGCGATCCAGTTCCTCTTCGCCGAAGTTTCTCGAATAGGCCTGTTTGAGATGATCGTGGAGGGTTTCCACCCTCCCCATTGACTGCCTGATGTCTTTCAGAAAGGCATCAAGCAGCCGTTCGATTTCCTTCTTCGTGTCACCGGACACATTGGGATAACTGACCGCGATGGACTTTCTGATCTGTTGCTCGTAATCGCTGACATATTTTTGTGTGAGGGATTCGTATTCTGATTCCAGTTCTGAAACTCGAATCAGTGTCAGCAACTTCTCAATCTTGATGGACTTGGAGTTCTCGATCGTGGCTGCCGCTGCAGCAGCCGATCCAATAATCACTGTCAGACTACAGAAGCATCCGAGTAGAGCAACCTGTGCAAGACTGCCATGCTGTCTTTTCTCCCCGTAGCGCATAACTCTCACCTCTTGCGACCGAGTCTACTCCGATTGGACTGATCGTCAAGAAATAGAGAACCTTCTACGGTTTGGATTAACTCACGCGGATCGGTCCATAGGCGTGGCGAGCTCGCTGAAGTTCTCTGATATGTCGGCGCAAGGCAGGACCAAATGAAGACCGCTCTACCTCCTGACGAAAACGCTGACTGATTTGCTCGACATGCGCCATCGTCGCAGCCAATTCCCGCACAAGTGTTCGACCAGCACTGGTGAGCCATCCCAACTGTTCATCGGCATACTGCAGATCCAGCAGAGAATAGCGGACCGATTCCACTTCTTCCAAACAGCGGAAGCACACCCGTTGCAAGTCTCGCCGGGACAGCCCGGCTTGTCTCCATCTCACTGATCCAGTGCGCCCCGACCCCCATGAGGCAAGGTGCTGGAATAACAGCGCACCCATGGTAAAGGTGAACGTCGCGTGAAGAATGCCTCGCAAAGGCCGAAGACTTCGCCTCCAAGGAGAGTAGAAAATCTGCTGATTGTGATCCCCGCGGTACATGACGTGCTTGCGCAGCAAGAGGTTCAAGTGGTGATGGCTGTTCTCATGGATCAAGTCATCAATCAGATCGAGATTGTCACGATCGAAACAATTGATGAACGACAGGCCCGGTCGATGCCGATAGCTGAAGCTGACCACACCCTTCGCGTAAAGCGGGATAATGCGGTTGGTCAATAGTGACAACACGGCATGACCATCAGGCCAGGCACGTTGGATCGTCTCCCATGCGCGAGTGATACGTTCGACCTGTCGCCGATCCGTGGACCGTACTTTTCTCGGTTGGCGGTCCTTCCCGTAGACCAACGTTGGACCAACGGTGACGGAACCACCCTTCCCCTGGACTGCGACCACAGGAGGACAATAGGCCCAGTGCCATTGCCCGATCTTTTCCCGCCCAGACCAGATCGGTGAGACCACCCTGCCGATCATTACCCGTATCTCACTGGACTCCATCCGAAAAACCACGCCTCCCGACGAGCGAGGCAAAATCTGTCGCATAGTCTGTGGCGCTTGACACCAAGCGCCCGCAATACCGGTGGCGATGGTTCCCGGAAGTTCAGCCTTCTCGAAGTGATCCATCAATATTCCCTGGACATCCCAGCGTGTCAGCTTCTTCCGTCGCATCCATGTGACCGACGATCTCGGGTCAAACCAGAGAGCCTCCTGCGTCAGCTCCGCCGCCAAGCGTCGACACAGTGCAAATACCCGCTTTTCAAGACCACGCACTTGCGGACGCCCGCTTGGGAACACATCGTCGAAGTAGCCGTGTTCAAAAAATTTCTCCTGGCATTCGTCAAACAACTGCGCCGCAAAGTCTGTCAGATCCTGCTCTATTTTCAGTTGTTGATAGACGTCAAGGAGATACAGCAGGTCATTCAGCGTCTCAATCCAGCCGACAACTTTCCATGTAGAATAGGACTCCAGCGGGAAGGCTAACCGGAGATGATCAAAGAAACCGGCTGGAAGCTTCAATTCTCTAGACAGGTCAGCGTAGTCAGCGCACAGTTCTCGGCACAGATCAGCATGGAGGCGGCGCATCGAGTGACGAAATTCATGTTGTAACTTGATGAGAGGCCGGGGATCGAGCAGGTGCATAGCAAGACGATGATAAACAATAGGCGCTTCCGGGTTTAGCATGG
>JAFEBI010000034.1 GCA_018242725.1 Nitrospira sp.
GGAAGCGTGCGACTGTAAGTGTGATTGGTCGGAAAGGTGCAAGTCCTTTTCAGGTATACGCACTCCGGCCTGTAACTGAACGTAACTGCGTCGCCATGAGGCGGGGTGGAGAGCAACGGGAGGTGAACAACCAGTCCGTAGGATAATGACGAACTCGATTCGGCCGGGTTTCTCGACGAGCCTGCGCTTCAATGGCGAAGTCTAGAGCATGGAATGCAAAGCTCACGGCGCTAGGGGTTGCGTGTAAGTGACTGTGAGGGGAAATCAGGTGTTTGGAGACGGAATGGTTGGAAGGCCAATCACATGACACAGTGAGACCTATCCGGACAGAACGGCGTTCATTGTCCGAGTCGCGACGACACGTGTCGTCCGCGCAGTGTGGATACGAAGAACCGCCGGTTAGGAGTCAGAGGTTCCATAGTAGCGAGGAAGCCGGGTAACTCCGGTGGAGCGAAGGGAACCAGGAAGATGGATACGTAAGGAACAAACGATGGAAAACAAATCGGCGGCAGTGCCTCAGGCTCAACAAGCTGAAGAAATCCGTACGCGATGGCTATGGGTGGAACCATCTGTTTGGACTGACCGTATGTTGACAGTTCTGGAAAACGGAATCGAAGGAGGAAAATGGTTTCGGCTGTATGACAAAGTCTTCTCCGAACGCAATCTGCAAGCCGCGTTTCAACAAGTAGCGAAGAACGACGGAGCGCCCGGCGTGGATCACGTGACGGTTCGCGAGTTCGCTCGCCGAAGTACGGACTCGATCCGAACATTGAGCGACACTCTCAAACGTCATACGTTCACCCCCCAGGCCATCCGCCGTGTTCAGATCCCCAAGCTTGGCACCACAGAAACCCGTCCATTGGGTATACCCACCGTGAGGGATCGCGTGGTCCAGGCCTCGATTGTGAACGTGATCGAACCGATCTTCGAACGCGACTTTGCGAAGCACAGCTACGGATTTCGACCCGGTCGTGGCTGCCAAGACGCGCTGAGACGTGTCAATGAACTCTTGAAAGCGGGGTACGTCCATGTGATTGACGCCGACTTAAAAGCGTACTTTGATACGATTCCTCACCCCGACCTAATGGATCGCTTGAGAACCAAGATTGCCGATGGCCGCGTGCTCTCGCTAATCGAAAGTTTTCTCACAGCGGGAATTATGGAAGGTCTTCGGCAGTGGACACCTGAACGCGGCGCGCCACAAGGCGCAGTGCTCAGTCCACTCCTCAGCAACGTCTATCTCGATCCACTCGACCACCTCATGGCGGCCGCGGGCTTCGAGATGGTGCGTTACGCCGACGACTTCGTGATTCTCTGCCGGACGGCGGACGACGCCTCCCGCGCACTAGAACTCGTGAAGCAATGGACGACCAACAATGGTCTCCTCTTGCATCCGACGAAAACGAAGATCATCGACTCACGCACCACGCAGTTTGACTTTCTGGGCTACACATTTTGCGGCGAACACCGTTGGCCGCGAGAGAAAAGCACCGCGAAAGTGAAAACGACCCTTCGCCCGAAGACACGCCGAAATTCTGGCATTAGTCTGCAGTGCATTGTCCACAACGTGAACCAAACGCTTCGCGGATGGTTCACGTACTTCAAGCACAGCACCTATCCCAGCGTCTTTCGCGAACTCGACGGTTGGATACGCATGCGTCTCCGGAGCATCCTCCGCCGACGTCAGGGCCTTCGAGGACACGGCCGCGGCGCCGATCATCAACGCTGGACTAACGCCTTCTTCGCCGAGCATGGGTACTTCAGTCTGGAAGATGCCTATCGCAAGTTTCGTCAATCCTCTCAGAGGTGACACCATCAACTGGAAAGCCGTATGCGGGAAATCCGCACGTACGGTTTGGAGGGAGGGGTGGCCGGGTAACCGGCCATCCCTACCCCTATGTGACTGGCCAGCTACCAACGAACGGTTGTTCATCAGACTAGCCGAAGCTTTAGCCCCAGCGCACCGGACGTTCGCGCGGAAATCTGTCCGATGTCCAATTGAAAAGGCGAAGGAGTTTGAAACGCTCCAGTACCGCCGCGAGTAACCGAATTCGGAACGGCAAGAATCGACGATTGGACTGGAACCTCGGACGTTGCCGGAACCTGGATCGACAAACCATTCGCGGACGACGCTTCACCCAGCGCGCCGTTACTCGAATTCAAGTGATTGATCACGATCAACGCATCGAGCGGCGAGATGGCTCCGTCGGCGTTGACATCTAGATACGCGATTTGGGTCGGCGGAGCGGGAACCGCTCGCGAAAGATTCACGTTCAAGTCATTGATGATCGCCAACGCGTCGCCAGGACTGACGACCTTGTCGTTGTTAACGTCGAAAGCGTTGACCGGATTCGTTGCCAAGTAGCTCATCTTCCAAAACCAAATATCGATTGGCATCGGAATCGGAATTGGGATTGGGTAGGAAATCGTCGGTTGTGGCGGCGTTACTTGGATTGTTGATGGAGTGACAATCGGTCCGGGATAACAGTACACGCCGCTTGTCTCGGGGCATGAATAGATGGGGATCGTCGTCGGATCGGAGATCGGTACTCCAGCTGGCTCGGCGAGACTCTCACCAACAAGCCCGTACGAAATCGTTGCTGAAGGATCTAAGCCTTGTACTCCGATTTGAATCGTATATTCACCCGGATTCAAAAGAACGCTCGTCGCGGATCGCGTTTCACCCACGGGGCCCGCAATCAAATGGACCGGCTGCCGATCCTGATCGTAAATCGTCGCCCAAATCACTCCGTTCGCCCCAGATCCTGACGATGCGCCATTTCCGCTTATCGATGATTCGAGCGCCAAGCTGAGAAGTTGCGATTGAGCGATGTACATCGTGTGCTCGCGGAGCGGCACACTGGCAGAATCATTCCCGCGAAGGTAGGTCGTTGGCTCGACGGCCTTGTCGGAAATGGTAATCGACATTCGATAGTTTCCTGACGCAAAGGCATTTCCATTCGCGCTGGCGATTTGGATCGAATACGTCGCTCCGCTTTTGATCCCTTTCGCTTGGACTACCAATTGGCCCAGCCCGTTGGAAAGAACGTTAGCCGTCACCGCCCGATGGTTCTCGTCATAAATCCGCACGGCTGGAATTAGCCCGACTTCATCGAGCGATTGAACAACAATCTCCAGTGACTGAGGTGTTGCCGCGTGCGGTGACTCCACTTTGAAGACATCGACGTCATGGTTGTCAGATAGACTTTCGATCGATTGAAATCTCGCGTAACCCTGGGAAGACGAGACTGGTTCAAGCTCCTTCGCCGCTGCTATTTCGTCGTCATGATGTTGATCGTCATCAAGGATCGGCAAGCCGCTCGTCTGCCGAAACATCCTCGCCGTATCGGCCTCGTTGATACCTTCTTCCTCAAAACCTAACAGGTCGTTTGCATAGCGGACGACCGTGGCGATTCGGGATTCGCTGATGGTATTCAGACTGTCGTAAGTGACGACGACCGAGTACGCACCAAACGAATTCGTGCCGCCGTTTGTTGTTCCAGTCACCGCACTTTCGACTCGAAAGTAGAAACTCTGATTGACAGTTTGCGAATCGAACGTCAATCGAACGTCGCCACCGGCGGTGCCAGTCTGCGAGGAAACGACCGTTCCGTTTCGTTTGACGATGGTCAATTTTGGCGCGAGTTGACTGACACCGGCCGCCCGAACTTGCACTGAGATATTGCCGAGATAATTCGCGAGTTTGGTCACGCTAAAGATGTCGACGTCGGTCGGGCTCGCAATGTCGCCAAATTCAATCAGCGGAGTTGTGCCGTCGTATGCCGGGACTCCTTCTTCGACATCGCCGGCGGATTGAATCGCCGTGGCGGTTTCAGTCGTGCCATTACCACTGGCCCCCTCGTGGATGTCCGCTCCGCGAACTCCATACAAAGCTTGTATTAATGCGATATCGGTTGCGGTTAGCTCGTGCGATTTTCCGTCGAGCATCGAGTACATGGGCGAGTTCACATCTGTACTATGCCCGAGGCCTAACACGTGGCCAATTTCGTGCATCGCCACCGAGTAGACCTGATCGAGCGACGTGAAATCGGCCTCCGAGTTGAACAAGATGTCTCCCGCCCAAGAGCCGGCCATTTAGCGGTTGTTCGGGA
>JAFEBI010000003.1 GCA_018242725.1 Nitrospira sp.
TCCAGTCCGTTGATTTGATCTTGATATCGCCGGTCGGCATCACGCGGTACTGCTTCATGAGGACATCGTGAATGTCGGCGGGGGTGAGATTGCGCGCGAGCATTTTCTGCGGATCGAGGTTGACCATGACCTGCATATCCTGGCCCCCGTAGGGGTGCGGCAAGATGGCGCCGTTGACGGTCACGAGCAACGGGCGGATACGCATGTACGCGAGGTTATAGAGTTCCGCAGGCGTCATGGTGTCGGAGCTCACCTCCAGCATCGCCACGGGGATCGACGACGGAGCCAGTCGCATGATCATGGGAGGAGAAATATCCGGCGGCAACGCTTTCACCACCGTCTGCGCAATGGCCGCAATATCCGCTTCGGCCCGCCCCACATCCACGCCGTCTTGGAGAAAGATATTGGTGATACTGCTCCCGTAGTAGGAATGACTGTGCATGTATTTGATACCCTCCACGGTGGCGGTCACGAATCGCTCGAACAGGTACGTGATGCGCCCTTCCACCTGTTGCGGCAGCAGGCCGGAATAGATCCACACGACCGACGTCACCGGAATCGTGATGTTGGGGAAAACATCGGTCGGCATGTGTTGGAGCGTCAGCCCTCCGAACAACACAATGAGGATCGACATCACCACGAAGGTATACGGCCGGCGAAGCGCAATGAGGACAATCTTGTTCATATGTTCTGACCCCCTATCTCTCTATCAGAGGTTTGCGGCGAATCCTTCACGACCCCCGAGCGACGACGCTGATCTATGCTTGTTCTGCCGAGATTGCTTCTTGCTGTTGATGTCGTTGGACTTGCCCAAGAGCCCGTTGCTTTCCGAACCAGCCCTGAATGATCCTCGGTCGACGGGACGGTCTCCAGCTTGACCGCGCCCGCTACGAGTCCAACCAATCCACACGTAGCGCGAGGACCCGGAGTTTCCTTGTGTTGCGTCTTTTGTGTGAGCATCGAACTCCTAACTAGTAAAACCGCAGCCGACTACTTCCATCTATAGCGCAAGGATCCGATAGGAGGAACTCGTAAATTCAGAAGTGGTGGAGGGGATTATTACGAGGCCAATCAATCCGACAAGGTCTGCTGGTCGGCTTGTACGACCCCGTGGGGCCGAGCGTATGTGACTCAATCAGCGGTGGTGTACAGGTTGCGCTGTGTCAGCTTCTGACCCTTCTGCAACTCAACTGTCAGTGGAGAAATGTTCGGAGTAGCGGCGAACTCGTTCGTCGTCCGTCCCTCAGTCGACAGCGGCGGCGCTTCCCTGGCCGCTGGTGAAAGTGCGTATTCGCGTTGGAGTTACCGCGAGAGAAGCAGGACTCTTTGGTTGCGGATTCTCACTTACTGATTCTATTGAATTTGAGTTTCATCAAATTGGAAGGTGCCGGAAACCATGATCAGGCTTCATGCGACGGATGACTCCTGTGGATCGAAGACCATCCACATGAGATAACTATTCTCCCGCAACCCATAGGACGAACCCTCAAGGTCCGACTGCACTCTTATCCAGAACCGCAGCGGGTGGAAGACCTATCGTCCGCAGGCAGGAACCGCAAGAAAAAGTTTCACAACAGCAACGCCCTGTAGACACAGCGAAAACATCTACATCATGTTCAGTCACATCAAAGACTGGCGCCGCGTCGTCATACACGATGACCGCTGTGCACACACCTTTTGCCGGGCCAACCACTTCGCAGCCAGATTCATCTTTTATTTCAACGAGTGAGTCCTCAGCTTGGGGGGGCTCCCCGTTTTTGGGTGCCCCCCACCTCAACAGCATGCTCAACAGAGCCTATTGGTTCGCGGTGGTCGCATCCACAATGACACCCTGCACATCAAACAGGAACAGGGCGGAAACCCCCACGGGAATATGCTGCATCTTATGCCGTGCGTATTCTGTAACATGGTACGGCAGGTTCGTCCCCCACTCCGTCTTCAGCAACGCCACGCCGTGATCACCTCGCAGAGAGTGGAGAAGCTTTCCCTTGACGGCGATATCCCATCCCGGCATATCAGCCCGATGATAGGAGACGGGCTCGTTCTCATTACTGAGAACAACCTTGAGTTGGTCGCCTGGTTTCATCGATCCGATTCCCTTGTCACGTGCCGCGTTTTCCGAGAGAAACAGCGGCTCGAGCTTGCCGATATCGATCTCGATGACTCCTGACTTGACGGCCTGCACTGTGCCGGTGATGACTTGATTCTCGGGCAGTAGATACAGCCGCTCCGTATCCGACTCAGTGTTCGACTCCGCGATGGTTGGTTGCAGTAGACCATATGCGGTACTAGACACGAAGAGCAGCAGCAGGAAACGCACCCATACTGGGCCGACAGGCCCGCGTAGTCTTTGCGTTCTCCATGTCCAGTCCCTTTTGGAAGCGGGAGGCGCTCCTCGGACCTGACCATGTACGTGGTGCGACGCTGTGGATCTGACTGGACTGGCGCAGTCTACACTCAAGGTTCTCATGGGAAATCCTCCTCTTTGTTCGTTAGGCATTACCCTTTCGTCTTTCACCCACGCTCATCTCAACTCATTAGTCCTCATGCGGATTGCGAGCGAGTAACATATCCATATCTGCTTATGCATCGACCAACGGAGCGTTGAGGCAGTCCTTGGCCTCAGCGGATCCCAACATTTGATATAGAGCAGTCCCCCGATGCACGCTCACGAGGACCTCTTTCGCCAAGGACTCCATTTGACTGTGCCACGTGCATTCTGTCAGCCACATCAGGGGTCCCGGCATTGACTGTTTTCGATTGTCCCACGCTAATCGGGAGTGTATCGGTCAACTCATGTCGCACCAGGCGTAGCTGTATTTTTTCATTCCGAAGCCTCTGAATTTCCATCTCAATATCCGATAACATGCAATCGATTCCTCTCACTCTATCCATCAGATTTGCCTGCTTCCTGTGAACAGACTGTCGACTGCACTTCGCTTGCATGACATTCGAGGATGTCCGTGCTAAACCGATCATGCGGTTTTTCAGCTTCATCTTTGATCCCTCCCTGGTCTCTCTGATGGGGTGCTGTACAATCGCCTGAAAACGTCGCGGTTTCACATTCAAACCGTACCATTTGTATTGGCCTATCATCCCTACGACATCTCACAAGAACTCAGCCAACTACTGTCATGTATAGCGAAACGATCCGATGGGGGGAACTCGTAAATTCACAAGAAGCGGAAGAGATTGTTACGAGATCAGCAGGTCAGGCAAGGCCTGTTAAGCGGATTGCACGATCCCATGAGTCAGAGCATATTTGATCAAATCGGCGGTGGTCTGCAAATTGAGCTGCGTCAAGATTTGACTCTTATGAAACTCAACCGTCCGTGAAGAAATGCTCAACAGATTCGCAATTTCCTTTGCCGTTCGTCCCTCCGCCAGCAGCTGCAGCACTTCCCGCTGCCGCGTGGTAAGCGTGCGTGTTCCGTTGGGAGTTTCCGGTGTTTTGGAAAGAAGTACATCGATCATCTCTTTGGTGACCAACGGAGTAATGTAGGAACGTCCCGCAAGCACCGCCTGAATCGCTTGTTCCAATTCATCCACTGCAGACCGTTTGAGCACATAAGCCGATGCTCCCGCTTCAAGGGCGGACCGGACATAATCCGGGTCTGCGTGCATGGTGACGATGATGATTTTGGTGTCCGGACAGATCTTTTTCAGCTGAACCGCCGCATCAATACCGTTCAGCAACGGCATGGATACGTCGAGAATCGCGATATCGGGCTGCAGCTTCTTCGCGCTGTCCAACAGCGCGCGCCCATCTTCAACGGCACCGACCAACTCATATTGCCCTTCGAGGATACGACGAAATCCCTCCAACACAAGACGATGATCATCCGCCAACAACACGCGCGGCTTAGGCATGGCATCCTCCTCCTGGAGGAAGCGGGATTATCATTCGAATACGAGTGCCGCGCCCTGGTGTGGACGTCAATTCTAAAGTGCCCTTCGCCAACCGTACGCGCTCCTTCATGCTTAACAAGCCAAGGTGTCCATTGGGCATCGTTGACTGCTTGACATCAAACCCCACTCCATTATCAAAAATGGAGAGGTCGACCGTCTCATCCTCGCATATCAATTCTACTTCGACACATGAAGCTTGGGCATGCCTGGCGATGTTGCTGAGGCTTTCTTGTACCACTCGAAATATGCAGATGGTGACTTCGGCCGGCAGCGGCGAGGCGGGTTCGTTATACACATAGGAGCACTTGATGCCCGTTTGAGGTGAAAAGTCGTCGACCAGGCGACGCAAGGCTTTTACCAGTCCTAGATCATCCAAGATGGATGGATGAAAACGATAGGCCATTCGACGTATGTCGTCGGAGACGGCGGTAAGGCGTTCGGACACCCGGTGCATTTCTTTTAGCAGATGGGCAGGGTCGGTGCATGGACCTTTCTCCATCTGCCGGATATCCATTGCAAGCATCGCAAGTCGTTGATTGATGTCGTCGTGCAAGTCTCTGGAGATCCTCCGGCGATCTTCTTCCTGCGCCGTCAGGAGCTGCCCTGCCAGTGCCCGCAAATCTTCCTGATTCTGCTGAAGCTGTCGTTCTCTGGCTTGCAGCATGGATTCGCTCAAGCGCAACGACTGTTCCGTCTCGTTGCGTTCAACAATTTCTTTTATCAAAGATTGGTTGAGGGCGGCCAACTGATGTGTCCGCGCTTCCACTCGTTCCTCAAGTTCGTCATGCGCTTTCTGGAGCGCTTCCTCAGCTCTGCGGCGATGCAGAAAGAACAACAACGGCAACCAGATAGCCGTGAGACTTAGCACACGATTGATGACCAGCATCCAAAGGGGCAGCAGGATCGGAATGGCTGAAACACGCATGATGCCGCCCAAGTCGAGCACGGTACAGATGGCTGCGGTAATGACCGGAGCCTTTCGGTTCGGTAACAGGAAGGAGAGAATAACCAGTCCGCCGTAGAGTACTCCGTTACCAAGGCCACGGGGAAGATAGAGATCGAAGCAGAACAGGCCGATGCCGAGAACGATGATGACGGGCAGCAAGGGGATACTGATCCGAGTCATGACGCGATCCGTCAGGTTGCATTCATGGTCTGCAGCGCATTCTCCATCAAGCTGCAGGCGTGTGTGTACCTCGTATCGAAGCCGTCTGGCATATCATAACAATTGAAGCATCTGTGATTCATTGTACTCAAACTCGATCGAGGCCCTTCACGCGCTGGACGCATACACTTGACTTCTGCCGTTCAGCATAGCGAACTCATTGAAAGAAAGTCACTGCGGAAGTCTGTAGGTAATTCTGGGAAATTTACGAGGTTGATGGGACCTCTCGCCTGAATCGTGCGAAAACGACCATCTCGATCGGGATTATTCATGATCAGATCGACCACGCCGACGGAGGAGGGCCTTCAGAGTAGCCGAGTGTGTGTGGGAGGTGTTCGGGTCTCATGGCGATGCGCTCTTCCCTTTGGCCATGTAGCAACCTCCCCTCTCGATACCCGTTGGTGCTCGTACCGCTACACTATTCCCATCGGATAGTCGGATGATGCCCGTTGTTGGCCCGTTGCGACAACGGTCAGCCGGGTGTGGCGCCGACCGTAACAGCCACGGAGCGAATTGCCCGATCTTGTCGGGATCCCGACAGTCGACCGGAGAAGGTCATCCAACACCTTGAGCAACACGAGCCCACCATCGGCTTCTGTTTTTCATAGAACGCAAACGTCGCTTGCGGGAAACAGCCTGTCGCCATCGGGCCTCCTCTCCGCTGCACGGAGAAGCGCCTGAACACCGCTCCTAAAGCACCGTTCGTAGCCTCGACGGCTTTTTGTGTTACAAGTCGCGAATGATCCGAGCCGGCTGGGAAGCTGATTTTAAAAACGGTCGGATTACGTGGAAACAATAGAGGAAGATGCTCGGTAAGGAACGCCCTCTCCGAGTATCTCTTTGCCGTCGGCATGGTTCGATCCAGCGGGTTTTCCCATCACATGATAGTACAGCACCGGAATGACAATGAGGGTCAGCAGGGTCGAGGCACCGACACCAAAGAGCAAAGAGACGGCCAACCCCTGAAAGATGGGATCCAGAATAATGACGAAGGCGCCCACCATCAGGGCGGCAGCGGTCAGGAGGATAGGCCGTGTGCGAATAGCACCAGCCTTGACGACGGCTTCGGCTAGAGGCACGCCCGCACGTTCTTGCAGCTGAATGAAATCGACGAGAAGAATGGAGTTCCGCACGATGATCCCCGCCAACGCGATGAAGCCGATCATGGAGGTAGCGGTGAAATACGACCCCGTCAGCCAATGCCCGGGCAAAATGCCGATGAGTGTGAGCGGAATCGGCGCCATGATGATCAACGGGGTGACAAATGACTGAAACTGTCCGACGATCAACAGATAGATGAGCACCATGGCCACAGCGAACGCGATGCCCATGTCCCGGAATGTTTCATAGGTGATATGCCATTCTCCGTCCCACTTCATAGAGAATTTCTCTTCCGACCACGGCTGGGAGGCGTAATACTCCTCGATCTGATAGCCTTCTTCCGGCCGGAAGCTCTCAAGTTTTTTCCCGACTCCTAGTACACCATACACCGGACTCTCCGCCTTCTCCGCTCCAGGACCACCGACATCCGCAACCACGTACACGACCGGCTTTTGATTCTTATGATAGATCGCTTTGTCTTGGATCGTTCGCTCGACCGTGAGGAGTTCGGACAGCTGCACGATGCCTCCTGCACTCGTGCGCAAACCGATCTCCCCGAGATGCTCAAGGCCGGTCCGCTCAGCAAGCGGAAGTCGAAGCACGATTTGAACCGGACTTTTCTCTTGCGGGATATGGACGAGGCCAACCTTCGCTCCTTGGAGTGCCATACGAAGTGTGCTGATAATTTCATCGGAAGGAATACCGGCGAGGGCTGCCTTGGCGCGATCAACGGTGAAAACATATTTCACCTGGTCCGCCTCGACATAGTCATCCACGTCGACCACTCCCGATGTGGATTCGAAGAGCCCTCGGATCTCCCGTGCCACGGCACGTTGTCTGTTGTAGTCAGGCCCATAGACCTCCGCAACCAGCACTGATTGGACGGGCGGCCCCGGCGGCACCTCGACAACCTTCACATTGGCTCCGTATTCAC
Organism: Nitrospira sp.; assembly: GCA_018242725.1. Classification (GTDB taxonomy): domain Bacteria; phylum Nitrospirota; class Nitrospiria; order Nitrospirales; family Nitrospiraceae; genus Nitrospira_D. The sequence goes on from JAFEBI010000003.1 coordinate 7,110, forward strand.
GAGCGATCTCCTGAACCGGTGGACGAATCCGCTGCGCGATGTCATGACTCTGTGCGTCTCGCTCGTGCTTCGCGACCAGATTGATTTGAATGTCCGCCTCGTGCGGTTGCTCTCGCAGATAGTAGTGACGAACAAGTCCACTGAAGTTGAAGGGAGAGGCCGTTCCTACATAGGCTTGATAGTCCCGTACTTCGGGAACGGTCTTCACATAGCGCCCCAATGCCTGTGTGACACTCGCGGTCTCTTCGAGCGTCGTCCCTTCCGGCATATCGATGACCAGCTGAATTTCGCTCTTATTGTCGAACGGGAGCATTTTCACCACGACATGGTGGGTGTAGAACAACAAGGTCGATCCGACGAGCAAGAGTCCGACTCCGACCAGAACCGCGTAGGCAAGGAGCGGATGGGTCAGCAACGGAGAAAGAAGCCGCCGGTAGACCCGAGCTGTCAGACCTTGCTCATCGCTCTCGTGGTCGACGCCAGCAACGGCAACTCCAGGGCGATAGCACGTCTGACAAAACCAAGGGATCACAATGAAGGCAACCAGCAGTGAGAAAAACATCGCGATAGAAGCGTTGACGGGAATCGGCCTCATATAGGGCCCCATGAGCCCGGAGACGAAGGCCATCGGCAGAAGGGCGGCAATGACGGTGAACGTCGCCAAGATCGTCGGGTTCCCGACTTCATCAACCGCCTGGATGGAAGCGTCGTGATGAGCGTTGCGGCGCATCTTAAGATGACGATAGGTGTTTTCGACGACCACGATGGCATCGTCCACAAGAATGCCGATCGAAAAGATGAGCGCAAACAACGTCACGCGATTGATGGTATAGCCGATCATCATCGAGGTGAACAGCGTTAATGCGAGCGTCAAAGGAATCGCGATCGAGACGACGAGGGCCGGCCTCGGCCCCAATGCCACACCGAGAAAGATCACCACCGCAACGACGGCGATCAAGAGATGCCAGAGCAGTTCATTGGCCTTCTCTTGGGCCGTTTCTCCGTAATCACGCGTCACCGTCACACGGACGTCCGACGGAATCGTCACACCTTTCATCTCGTCGACCTTGCGTATCACCTCGGCGGCAATGGTCACGGCATTCATACCGGCCTGCTTGGCAATCGCGACGGTCACGGCGGGGAATTCGTGAGACGTGAGAGGTGAAACGTAAGAAGAGGGCTCATTGGTCTCACGTTTCACGTTTAACGCTTCACGGGCGCCGCCGGCGCCCAAGCCGAACGAGACATAACTGGTTGCTTCCGCCGGTCCATCCGTGACTTCCGCCACCTGACGCAGATACACCGGTCGCTGCTCATTCATGCCGACAACCAGGCTTTCTAAATCCTCTCGTGATCGGATGAAGCGGCCGGTCTCTACCAGAAAGTTTTGATTGTGACTGTCGAATCGGCCGGCCGACAAGGCGCGGTTCTCGCCATGCACCACGTTCGCGACCTGCAGAGGTGTCATCCCGTAGGCCTTCAATCTCGTCGGATCGATCTGGATACGCAACTCACGCGGCCTTCCACCGACGATGAATCCGGCCGATGTGCCGGCTACCTTCTTGACCTCCTCTAAGACCTGTTCGGCCAACCGATGGAGTTCAAACTCCCCATAACGCTCACTCGACAGCGTGAGTGTGACAATGGGGACGTCGTTGACGTCTTTCGGCTTGACCAGAAACGGTTCGGCCCCGGGTGGTAAGAGGTCTTGGTTCGCCATCAGCTTGTCGTACAGATCGACCAGACTCTGTTCCATCGGCTGACCGACATAGAACCGAACAATGATCAGGGCGCCGCCAGGTCTCGATATCGAGTACACATATTCGACCCCCTTGATCTCGGAGAGCTTCCGCTCAAAGGGCTTGGTGAGTTGTTCTTCAACGATCTTGGCGGATGCCCCGGGAAACGGCAGCCACACATCGGCCATCGGCACGACGATCTGTGGCTCCTCCTCGCGAGGTGTACCGATCACCGCAAACAGACCCAGCAGCAGCACACCCAGCATCATGAGCGGTGTGAGTTTACTGTCGATGAAGAGGGCGGCGATGCGTCCGCTCAGTCCTGGCTTGTAATTCGTCATACGTCAACCGTCATGCGTCGTTTGTATCTCCTGAAGCGAAGCGGTTCGAGTCGAAAGTTTCCTGTTTCGAGTTTGGGATTCGAAACGCCTCCGTCACGAGACCCGAAACACGCAACTCTTATTTGGATGGCGATGTCACCGTCTCAACGTTCTGAACGGCTGCCCCGTCAACTCCACGACTTCCGTCCGACAAGACCCGTTCGCTCTCATTGATGCCGGACAGGAGCTCGACATGTTTTTCGAACCTTCGCCCGACTTTGACCCATCGGAGCCGTGCGATCTGGTCCGATCCAACGACATAGACGCTGCTGAGCTCGCCTCGCTCGACCAGAGCCGTCACAGGAACCAGAATGGTTTGCGTAATACCTTTCTCGAGAGGAAATCGGCCGAACATCCCAGTCCTCAGTCCCTCTACCTTCGGCAGATCGACCTTGACCATGAAGGTATGTGTCTGCGGATCGCCTGCGGGAAGAATCTGACTGACTATGCCGATCAACTCTTGGCCGCTTAAGGCGTCAATGACGACAGGGATCTTATCGCCTCGAGAAACCGACCTGAGATCTCCTTCCGCGACCGTGGCTTCCAGACGAAGCCGTAACGGATCTTCCATTTTGAGTAGCGGCTGACCCGGCGAAGCCAATTCTCCTGCCTCTACTTTTTTCTCAGTGATGATGCCGTCGAACGGCGCTCTCACCGTCGTATAACTGAGCTGAGCCTCCACTGCCTTGCGATTCGCATCCGCTACTCGATGGGCCCGCGTCGCGTTCTCCATCTCTTGTTTTGAGACCGCATCTTGGGCATACAACTGGTTCATCCGGTCGAGATGGGCCTTCGCATTCTCGATCTCCGCATGCGCGCGGGCCAGGTCTGCTTGGAGATCCCGATTGTCCAACTGGATCAAGAGCTGACCTTTGGAAACCTTCGAGCCTTCTCGAACCAGCAATGTATCGATGGTTCCTTGGATACGACTGGAGAGCGTGGCTTGGAAGATCGGAGCAACCTGACCGGTTACCTCAACGCGAATCGGCACCGATGCCGGCTTGGCTTCCACGACGGTCGCCTGAATCGTCTTCTGTGGAGCAGCGGATACCACCGATGCGGACGGCTCTTCCTTGGATCCGCAGCCCGTGAAGAGCAGCACCGCAAGGACGATGTATTTCGCTGATATGACCCTCATCTGCGTGATGTGTTCCTCCGAACTCAGGATCCGCCCGTAGCAGCTCGAACATGATCCTCACACTGATCCTGGGACTGAGCGGCCGGCCCCTTCTGATCTTCCCATGTCCCTCGCCTGGCCCCCAGCTGCCGAAGGAGACATTCGGCTGTCTTGAGCAACTCTTCTAAGCAACGATCCGGTTTCACCCCGTAGTGTCCTCGGTCGAAGATGGGAACTTGAAGACAGACCTCCGCTCGATACCGGCGTTCCGGAGCATACATGACGCGATGCATCGGCGGTTCGGGATATTCGCAGGGCTTCAGAAGCTCCAGCGACTGCAAGAACACACGGCACAGCCGTCGAAGGTCACCGATGAGGTCACGCAGCTCGGTGTCCTCACCCGACGGCAAATGTTTTGGGTCCTGAAAAGCGGCGTAGAGGTTGAGTTGAAAACCAATCTGCACGATCTGGTTCGACCCGTCTTTTACATAGAAAGGATCGTGGTCGAAGCAGACCTTCCGAGCGGCAATCATATCGCGGAGATCCCGCTCGCTCGCAAATGCATCTGTCAAAATCAGGGGAATGGTCATGGCGGCTTTTCTGATTCTTCGTGACGCCCCGGCATTCACTCAAGAATAAAGTATCCCATGACAAAGTCACGATTATTCTTGCACGCCGAACTTGCGTAAGAGCGCCATCATCGGACACCAGCCGGTAAAGGCCGATTGAATCAGATTGACCGCTACAAAGGCGGCAACGTAGTTCCAGTAAGGATGGACGGTCGCGCCCAATGTCACGGCGATCAGCACAAACACGCCTGCGATGAATCGGAGCTGTTCGTTGAGTTTCATGTGGCCCTCCTTTTCTCTTGCCTATGTGAGTCACAGACCGAGCAAAGGATTCAGGCGGGAAAGGGCCGTTACCCAACGACTTCGCGCTTGCCGATTCCTCGGGCATCAAGAATCGCCCTCTCGAGGAAGAGCCCACTGACACCTCGTTTCATTTTCCTGAGAACGTACTTCAAAAACGGATTCTCTCTTGCGCCGAATTTCTCGCCGCCAGCTACTCGCCCGTTCCGAATCTGTACATATCATGACAAGTCGTGCAGCGAGCGGTCATACTCGCAAGCCTCGCCAAGAGTTGCCGAGACGTCTCGCGTTGCACGACCGCATCGGCGAGCGCATCCATGTCCTTGTGAATCGACATACCCATCTGTTTAAACGGCAGCGGCAACTTGACCATGAGTGCCGGCTCCACATCCTCGGCCATGTGCATCCCACCACCTCTGGCTGCCGATTCCATTCGTTTCAGATCAGGTTCTGGCTCTCCCAACTCCTTGACGACACCGTCTACGGCCTTCAACAGTTGCCGCATCTCCGCTAATATCTGATCCCGCTCAGCCGGAGCCACCAGTATTTCTGTGCGACCGTCGCCTCCTTTCACGGTCGATCCATTGATGAAGAACCATCCCAGAATCGCGATCGTGAGAACCCACAGGACCATACCTGCCATGCACCATGGTGATTTCATGTCTGCTGCTAGACCTCTCTATTCATTGTTGAAGCAACACCGCTCATCCTTAATACCTAAAACAAACATGGACCATCTTTTTGACTGATCAGTCCGGCGACGTTGCAAGGAAGGAACCGCGGAGTGGGTCACGAGAACCACACATTCGGCCTTGGAAATTCATTGGTTGCATGAATCGATCAGATCAACACTCGACAAGAGTCGCCCTTTGCTACATGAGACACCGAACCTTTGTAGCAGAAGGCGACAGTCCAGGTTAGGTGTAACACTCCATTCACTCTTTTCTCATGGACCCATAGTGGCCTAACCCTTGTTTGATCACATCGGCTCCGTTCCATGGTTTTCAGTCGGCAAACGGCTGTGCTTCTTCAGCCAATTTATAGGAGAACGACCAGGCATGAAAAAAATGGAAGTATCGCTACTGACCAACACGCTAGAGGCTACTCTACTTGTCGGAAACCTGTAACGAGCCCACTGTCATCAATCGCACAACGTGTAGTCGTTCGCTTAGGCTTCTTTATGCTTTGGCTACGTTATGTTATGGTTTCAACCATGAAGGCTGTGTTCACAACGGCTGCCGGTACTCTTCCCGGGAAGCGAGACCTACCGCCATGGGATAAGCACAAGTGGAGGGACGCGCTTATGAGACAGACGCTTGGGATGCTGAGTGTTGTCATCTGTTTGAGCATGACCACAAACTCCATAGCGTTGGCCGCCGACGCCGGCGAGCAGGACTTTGCCAAAGGAGAGAGTCTGTTAAAGCACAACGAATATGCCGAAGCACGTGCGACGTTGGAGGCAGGGCTCAGCAAGAATTCGTCCAATGTGCAGGCTCATTTCAACCTGGCTGAGGCCTGTCGGGGATTAGGAGCCTGGGACTGCGCGGAAGAACATTACGAGACCGCGTTACATTTGGATGCGAAGTCCAGGATCACGGGGACGAGAGAGCCACGTTTAAGCAAAATGAAGGTGTGGCAGTTGCTGGAGGAAGTAACAGCGTGGCGCTTGCTGGAGGAAGCGAAGGGTCTGGTTGCCGATGGGCAGGCTCAGCCCGATAAGATGAAGCAGGCGGAAGAAGCCTTGGACGGTGCGAATGAGCTGGGTCTCAATAATGAGCAACAGGCCGTCTATCAGCAGTTACAAGCGAAATTCCCTGGACGACGTTCGGCTCGCTCGCCGGATGATCTGAAATCAGATGGATTTGCAGGAGAAGCGTTTCCGACCAATCCCCGCGACATACCGATGGCGCTGGTGCCGGCAGGAGAATTCACGATGGGGAGTACGTTAAAAGCCGACGAAAAGCCCGTGCATCGCGTCTACCTTGATGCGTTCCACATGGACAAGTATCACGTGACGGTGGGGCAGTATGCCAAGTATCTGGAGGCAACGGGCAAGGACGCGCCGCCGGAATGGGAGGTCATGAACCAACCTCGCCATCAGAAGCGTCCGGTCGTGAACGTCAGCTGGTCGGATGCAGCCACGTACTGCAAATGGGCCGGGAAGCGTCTGCCGACTGAAGCAGAGTGGGAAAAGGCGGCTCGGGGGACGGATGGCCGCCTCTATCCCTGGGGCAACGAGGCTCCCACCAGGCTCCACGCGAATTTCGGCAAGAAGGAATGGGCGAACCATATGGCGTTGGTTCCGGTGGGAATGTTCGAGATGGGCAAGAGCCCCTACGGTATCTATGACATGGCCGGCAATGCTTGGGAATGGGTCAACGACTGGTATGACCATGACTATTACAAGAAGAGCCCATCGAAGAATCCTCAAGGACCGAAAACGGGTAAGTCGAAAGTCGTGCGGGGCGGAAACTGGCTCTATGTTCAGGAGTTTCTGGGATCGTCCTTCCGTTACAATGCCGAACCGTCACGCCGGCATCTCGGCTATGGGTTTCGTTGCGCAAAGACTCCGCAACCCTAAATGTCTTGATCTAAGTCATAAGACTTCGTCTTCGCTGTGTTGCCAGAAAGGCTTCGTTCTTACTCGCTGCGGTGAGCGAGAAGATCTCGCCGCGCATGTCAACCAAGCGGCTCGTCGAATCACGCTACGACCGTGCCAGCATCGCCGCAGTAATCACCACGGCCAGTGCGAGGAGTAGCGAAAGACGAGGGAGCCAGCGCGCGGTTTTGAACACAACCTGCTCTCCTGCCGTTCGCTGAGATTCCGGAATCGCATTGACCCGACTGACCTGGGGACCAAGCACAAGGTCATGCAGCAGAGTGAGGAACAGCAACAGGGCGACCAGCGTCACCTTCACCATGACGATTCCCGGCCAGGAGGAAGGGCTCGCGACAGCGACGCCGCGAAACGACAGCAACATCGGCCCGGTCATCACCAGTATCGCCATGGCCACCCACACGATGGGACGAAAGCGGAGCGCGGCAGACCGAAACAACGCCATGAATTCCGGTACTGCTTTCCGGCTTCTCACCAAAGGCGCCAAGACCAATGACAGAAATATCATGCCGCCGACCCAACTGACCGCAGCGAGAATGTGCAAGATAACAAGCGTGAAATACATACTGTACTCTCATGATTGATTTGATGAGACTCATCGTTCCTGGGCGACTGCATCTTTATCCAACGCAGTGCCCGCAGGATGATCCTGTCGATCACGGTGTGTTCTGATCCGCCATCAGCTTCGCGTAGACATCCCCCCCGGAGCTGGTTCAGACGAGCCTGCCGCACTCACCAGCGGCCCTCGACGGTGAGCCGTGCCCGGTCAGTCCTTGGCCTCAAACCACAGATTCAATGAAATCGTTTCATTCGCCGTGACGGTCAACGCCTGTTCTCGCGTGCCGAGAACCGGATGCCAGACCTTGAGACGATATTTGCCAGGCGGGAGATCATCGATGGAGAAGGACCCTGCTGCATCTGTGACTGAAAAATAAGGGTGGTCGATCGCATAGCCCCAGCTCTGCATATAGGGATGCATGCTACATTGCATGCTGAATACTTTTCGTCCTTTGACCAACTGCACTGTATCGGTGGTCCCGTTCGCCTCCAAGGACGGGCGATAAAAAACCATATCGCCTCCGGTTTGGTCGAACGCATACCCTTGGATGTCGTGCGGGATGGAATCGCGATTGAACACCGTGATCAATCGCTTATCGCCGACTACGGTGACAAACGGCATAAACCGACAGCCCCTCGCTTCCACTTCGACATCGGTGAAAGGAAAGGGCTTTCCACGCTCCACACCCTCCACCATGACCAGCACGTCTTTGAGGCCGCCGTCTGCCCTGACCGTGATTTCTCTCATGAGCCGATATCCGTTAAGATCAGACCGCTGGGTACAATATTCGTGGTCGAGAGAACGATGCAATTCGAATTCTTTCGGCGGCGGGACGGTTCCGATGAAGGTAACGGTACCACGCACGGTAGACCCTTCCACCACAGGCTGAGACTCATAGGCCAGAATTTCTGTTCCTGAACATATCGTCAGGACCACGAGCACCCATCCCGCCAAACAACTTCCCGTTCTGAATCTTCGTTTCACACTGTCCTTTCTTCGCACCCTACTCGTCTCACGCCGGTTGCGTGATGTCATGATGATTGCCGGTGTCCCGTCACGGAAACCTCGCCTGACCGCTGGTGCAGATCGCCGGCACAATTGCACCTCGCTACCGACTTTGCAGATGGTCATGGGATAACGCGATGATCCCACCAACGTCCAGCCTGCGTGCTGCGCACAGAGACTGCGGATGGCTATAGCATATTTGTACCGTATGGATTGGGCGGATACAAGACCGCCCAAGGAATCCCCTTACTTACCGACCTGATGAGAGTGGGACGCCTTCATGGGGGTAGCGGTCGTGTAACGCATGCACCAGGCCACACCGATCCCGAAAGAGGACAAGAGGTTGGATGTCGATGAAGAGATGAAGATTGGAGCCGAAACGAGTGCGGGGAGCCGTAAAGTAGCTCCCCGCAACGTTCTTAGCACATACCACGCTCCGCTTTGCTCGCAAAATATCGACCCACTAGAAGCCGATGGCTCCATAGATACCGGTGGTCCAGTAGTTGTTCACCGTGTTGGTTTGGTTGGAGGCGAGATGGAACCGGCTGTCGAGACCCAGCCACAACTCCTTCCACACTCGAAACTCAGCCCCCCCTCCGAACTGAACTCCGATGTCCAAGTAGTTGATCTGGCTCGATGTCGGGCTGATGACGTGAAAATCCAATCCAGCCGGGATGATCCAAGGTTGGAAATCAGTCCCCTGCCGAAACTTCAGCTTGGGTGCCACACTCGCAGTGAACATGGTCATCTGCACCTTGGCTGGCGTAAAATTATTAATGGGAGTCAGGGCTTCCCCGCTCACGACACTGCTTGAACTCCACCGCTTGAATTCCAATCCGATCTCTCCGACGAGTGCGACGCTGGGAAACATGCCCCACATGTCCTTGGTGAGCATGAAATCTGCTCCACCGCCGATGTAGTACCCGCTGGTTCCATCATTCTTGCCGCCGGCACCATGAACGTCTGTGATGAATTCGCCGGCGCGATCGCTGAGCATCTGACCATAGCCGCCACGAAAGAACACGCGGTTCCCGCTTGACGCCGTACCTTCGGCTAAGACTTCAGCCAAATGCGTGGATGCACCGTCGGCATGTTCGGTGCACGCATCCGCATGCCCGGCCTTGCCGTGTTGCACCGCCTCCATCAGATGTATGACGCCCATATCCACATGCGGGTTTTTCACTCCGGCCGCTCGTGCCTGCTTCAACGCATCCTCCGCGCGCTGAACGCAGGCGTCGACATGTCCCTGCTGCCCATGTGACACGGCACCTTTCGCAAGCTCGACTGCTTCGCTCACATGTGAATTGGCGGCGGCAAGCGCTGAGCTGCTCAGCCCCGGTGCTCCAAGCGCGAACACCGCAGCGAGTGACGCCGCAACAGACCAGACTCCGATGTTCTTCCTGCCCTTCTCAACCTGCATGATATCCTCCCTCATGGTTACGCATCGAGGAGCACGGCCCTCCGTCGAGCAATCAACTGGTAATATCCGATCGCAAGTACCTCATCTGGCTTGCTCAATTCTCAAGTGACCACCCACGCGTTCGTATCTGCAATGTGCAGGTTCGGACACCAGTCCACTTCCGCCCGGCGTGCCATTTCCAAGAACTGACTCGCAATCGAAGGCGCACCTTGATCGCGCGACAGTCCCACACAGCGAGAACAAATAAACCGACAGTGGGACAGGCACGATCGCTCCGGGCATCCTCTATCAGCGCCGACTTTTTCCGCCTGCTGAAGACAAAAGGCCTTCGCGTCCGAGGCACTGAGGCTCTCCTGGTAGCAGCGGAGGGCGGCATAGAAGTTGATCCGGCTCACGACGGGTCGGCCTTCGAGCGTGATGTGGACATCACGCAGGTCCCAGGCTTCCTCGATCATTCGCGCCACGATCCCCACCGATGTTGGAAAGTCATCAAAGGACGCCACGTACTCGGCCCCCTGTTCATCCCCCTCGGCATCACAAACAGGCGCCATCCGGATCAGCCGTAACAGTGTCGGGGCATCTACGACCTGTGCCTCAGGAATTGCGATTGAGAGATGCACCACCAGCTCCTGTAAGAAATGATTCGATAGCCAGCCCTGCCCGTAGAAAAAACAATGAGAGGGCCACTCTCACCTGTGACCCCCTCATCGCTGACAATGTGGCGACCGGGACAGCCGCTCACAATGAGGTGGACTCTGCTGGACAGCGACAGGGCGAATCACTATCCAACACGCAGAGAGAGCAAGTTCTCTCTGCGTCGTCCCAACTGTTCAGCAACTGTCGTGCCATTCCTATTCGTCACTTCTCATTGAGTTATTCGCACGGCAGGAGAGAAAATGAATATCTTCCAGCGCTCTCGATGTCAGCTCCTGCTATAGGGTGGACTCCAGGCTCTTGGACAGTGATGGACTAAATTTCCCCATTCACTCGTATCTCTTTCGCTTCTGTTGTCCACACCAAACGGACGTTCGTTCTCGAATGAAGGAGGGAAAGGGGTCTCCAAAACCATCGCGTCATGTTGTAGTTCGAACGCTGCGGACATCACAGGCTCACGGCGGACATCGGTTTTCGATCGCTCGATTCGTGCACCGCATTGATGGATGCACGAATGGATCCGAGCACTGCGTACGATTACGTCGGCGATGAACATCGGTGGGTGAACCCTATCCGATCGTTGCGAAGATTTCAGAAGTTCAGCTGGCCTGATCGCCCGATCCTCACGTGACGCGCTTCATCAAGCCAATGGAGAACCGGTCGAGCACGGCAGTGCTTCGTCTCTCATATGACCGATGTCACTCTGTGGAGTGTGGTGACCCAAGAAATGAAGTGAACAGGGGAACGGCTGATACCTAGTCGATGCTATACGTACGAAGTTTGTTATAGAGGCTCGCTCGACTGATTCTGAGTAATTTGGCTGCTTTCAATCGGTTTCCTGCCGTTTTTTGCAGAGCATCCACGATTCGAATACGCTCCGTTTGAGCCACCGCCCCGCGCGACGCCGCGCGTAAACTTTCGTCCTCTTCACCCAGAGACTGGTCAAGAAGATCCTGACAGGGCAGCAATGGACCGACCGTCGTCACCACGGCCCGCTCGATATAGTGCTGCAACTGGCGGACATTCCCCGGCCAAGGAGCGTCACGTAACAATCGCAAAGCCCGCTCATCCACCTGTCGCGCCGGCTGATGGTGTCGCGCACAAGCCCCCGCGACGAAATGCCGGACAAGCAACGGGATATCGTCTCGCCGCTCACGGAGAGCCGGTAAATACAGCGGGAGGACGGCTAATCGATAATAGAGGTCCTGACGAAATGCCTTGGCTTTCACGAGTTCGGCCAGATCTTTGTTCGAGGCCGAGATGACCCGCACATGGATCTTGACGGTTCGCGTCCCACCTACCGGCTTGATCTCGCCCTCTTGCAGGACACGGAGCAACTTGGCTTGAAAGGTCGGCGTCGTGTCGGCAATCTCATCAAGGAAGATCGTGCCGCCGTCGGCCTCGTCGAACAAGCCGCGCTTGTTCGCCACGGCTCCGGTGAAGGCTCCCTTCACATGCCCGAACAGCTCACTCTCGAGCAGCGTCTCAGGCAACGAGCCGCAGTCAACCACGACGAACGGCCGATCCCTTCTGGGACTGAGCGCATGAATCGTTTTTGCCAGGAGTTCTTTCCCCGTTCCGCTTTCACCTTGAATGAGGACGGTGGCCGAGCTCTCTGCAACCAGCCGGGTCATGTCGAAGAGCTGCTGCATGATCGGACTTCGACCGATCAAATCACCAAGACCCTCCGCAGAGGGTGTGCTCTCATTGTCCTCGGCTATGGCAATGTGACCAGGCCTCGATGTCGGCTGGAAGAGCACCAACATGGAGGTGACCGATCCCTGTGCGTCCGTCAACGGAAAGGCTTGCTGCATGCCGCAGGCCGTGCCGTCCCCTCCCCTCGAACATGACACGCACTGGACACCCGACGCCTCGAATACCTTGATCGCGGGACAGGTCTCACAGGGATTTGTGCGATGAGCAAAGGCCTCGTAGCATTTGGCGTGAAGCCGGCGAGCGGGGGCATTCTCCTGCACCGACCAGGCTGCTTCGTTCGCGTAGACGACGTTGAAGGCTTGATCCATCACCGCCACCCGGTCGGATAGGCCTCCGGCGAGCTGCTTGATTGCTTCGACTCGCGCGGTAATGATGGGATCTTGGGGTACGGGATTGCTGAGGCGTTCTGGGTCAGACAAGGCGATCTCACTTCCGGAGATAAGGCGCCGGGAGCGTAGAGCCGATGGCGGCCGACACGAAAAAGAATGTACCAAGGGAATTCAACAGGGCTTTTTCGTTTGTGCCATACACGATACGCTATCAGCTCCCGGTCCGTGGTTGAGCAATTGTTACACACAGTTCTTCAGCTCCGCAATATGGACCGGCTTGTCGAAGTAGGCGTTCGCACCCGCTTTCAGTACCTGTGCTCTCAATCTCGCATCGCCGAACGCGGTCATGACCACAATCGGACACGTCGGCGCCACGGTCCTCAACCGGCTAATGTAATCATCCCCCCCCGCCGGCATCCGTAGGTCCGTCAGGATCGCATCCGGCACGGATTGCAGAACCGCCAGGAACGCCTCATCACCATCCCGTGCTTCCCGTAGTTGATACCCCATGCCACAAAATTCATCACACAACAGGCTCCGCATCTCACGGTCGTCTTCGACAATGAGCACCACGGCTGTTTTTCCCCTTGCCATGGTCGACATCCTCTCTGGCCTTCCCCCCATGGGTCGCACGCTCTTAGACTAGTTCTCTGGCAAGGTACATGCCGTTGGAAGAAGAACGAAGTAGGTCTAATTTCGAGAGAATGATGGTGCGAACACGATGGGAGGGCGCTCTGTTGGCGAGAAAGACCACAAGCATGAGGGGGGTAACTGTTGCAGGATGCTACAACATTGGATATGAGGGGTGAACAGTACTCGGTGAAACGATAAGAGGACGCGATCGGGAATGACCGCAGAAAGTGACGATTCACGTCTTACTCTCTGCCATCGGCAGCAGGATCGTAAATGTCGTTCCCATCTCTCCTTGACTTTCAACGGCGATGGATCCCTGGTGTTCTTCGATGATGCCCTTGACGACCGTCAGCCCTAACCCTGTCCCTTTGCCGAACTCTTTCGTCGTGAAGAAGGGATCAAAGATCTTTTTGATCACCTCTCGTGGGATGCCATGGCCCGTATCAGCAACGGTGAGTCTCACCATCTGTGGTTCAGAGGCTAAACCGACACGGAGAGTCCCGCCATCCGGCATCGCATGTACGGCATTCATGACGAGGTTGATCAAGACCTGGCTCATCTGGTCCGCATCGGCCAAGACCATGGGACAGGGTTCGGCCAGCCGCAACTCCACCTGGATCTGACTTCGGGCAAGACGTTCGTGGAACATCTCGAGACTATCTTCGACCACTTGCTTCAGATCGAGCGCGCCGCGCTCCGGAGTTTTCCGCCGTGCGAAAGAGAGCAGTTGGTTCATCACCCTCGTAATCCGCTCGACCTGGGTAACGATGGTCTGGAGGCCTTTCTTGATCGGCTCCTCCGTGACACGATCCATCAGATATTCGGCTCGACCAAGAATGACGTTCATCGGGGTCCCGATTTCGTGAGCCATGCCCGAGGCCACCGTACCGAGTTCGGCGATGCGCTCGGTTTTTCGTAGCTGTTCTTGAAGTCGTTTCCGTTCACTGATATCCCGTAACATGACCAGGATCGCCGGACCTTCCTCATCCGTGAATCGCGCCGCGCTGACTTCTGCGTCCACGGATCTTCCGCTCAGGGTGACGATCTTCTCCTCAAGCACGGGCACTTGCGCGCGGCCTTCCACCAACTCGTGGATGCGTTCTCGAATCGCAGGGTGATGATCAGGATGAAACAAGTCCATCACGGATCTTCCCAGGATCTCATCGGCTTTCACGGCACCGAACAATTTGATCGCCTGGTCGTTGGCGAAGAGGACGCGGTCGCCTCGAATCACCACAATGGCGTAGGGCGAAATAGCGATCAAACGCCGGTAGCGCTCTTCGCTTTGCCGCAGCAAGTGCTCCGCTCGCTTCCGCTCCGTGATGTCGGTGACAAACCCTTCCAGATAGCTCAGAGTCCCGTCCGCGGCATAAATCCCTTCACCCCGTTCCCAGACCGACTTGACCTCCCCCAGCTTGGTGAGAATACGATACGTCGTTTCGTACGGGCGACGCTGTGCCGCCGCTGCTTGAATCTCTTGCCACACTCGCTCACGGTCACCCGGATGTGTATTGTCGCCATACGAAATGGATCGCTGTACCAGGTATTCCTGGGCGGTGTACCCGGTTAAGTCCGATACCCCTTCGCTGAGGTAATCGAAGGTCCAGTTTCGATCATTTCGGCAACGATACACAAAGCCCGGGAGATTACTCATCAGGGTTGAGAGTTGCCGTTGGCTTTCTTGGTGGGCTTCCTCGGTTTGCTTGCGGTCAGTGATGTCTCTGAGGATGACGGTATAGTATTTCTGATGTTCTACGGCGATATGCGAGATGGCCGCTTCGATCGGAAACTCTTCTCCGCTCGACCGAAGCCCCATCACCGTCCCCAGTTTTCCCATTCTTCGGCTCGTCGCGCCGGATTGGCCGAACTCACGCATATGGCGGCGGTGGCCTTCGCGATACCCCGTGGGCAAGAATCGATCAAGCGGCTGCCCGATCGCCTCCTGAGCGGAGCAACCAAACATCTGCTCGGCCGCTCGGTTGAACAACACGACTTTCTGCTCCTCATCCACGGTGATGATCGCATCCATCGCGGATTCAATGATGCTTTCAAGCCTCAGTTGGCTGACCAGGAGCTGCTCTTCCGCTTCTTTGCGACCGACGACGGCACGAACGGCCTCTCGATCCGCGTCGTCACGTGCCTGTTGAGCCTCCATCATCAACCCTTCGGCATGGGCACACTCGACACGTTGCAATGTCAGCTCTTGTTCAGCCTTTCCTGCTTCATGTTGCAGCCTTCTGAAGCGAATCAATCCCAGGGCCAGGATCCACAGAACAAAAGTTCCCAATGTACGATTGAGCACGCCGTACAAGAGCGAACTGCCCGGGACCTTGAAAAACAACCCGAGCCAGAGGAGGCTGGTGGCAAGGCAACAAAAATAGAGAGATTCTTGTTCCTTCGACCTGAACACCGTGAGCAACAGCGGAATGACGTAGAGGATCGACACCGCAATTCCCACCGGGGTCAGCAGGTCGACAACAAAGATGCCGATCGTAAGGAGTGGGATCGCCCAATGCACGGCACGCATGACAAGACGGTCGACTTCTTTCATGTGATCGATCCCGGCCTGAAGCGGGACTGTTCATTTCACAGTCTCGCCGCGATGATCCGACAGCGGTGCCTATTCCTCTGGGTGAGGTTTACCTTCGATTTCGGCGAGTTTACGATACAGAGTCTTTCGATCGATTCCAAGAGCATGAGCGGCCTGATACTTGTTGCCGCCGGTCTTTTCGAGGACCTTCTTGATGTACTCTTTTTCGAGTTCGTGCAAGGGCAAGGTTTGTTCGGCCGCTTCGTCCAGCACACGCCGATCTCCTCGCGCTCCCTGTACCGCCGGAGGCAGATCGTCCGGCGAAATCCTCTCGCTGCGGCTCAGCGTCACGGCTCGCTCGATGACGTTCTCCAACTCTCGCACATTGCCGGGCCAGACATAGTCCATCAACATGGCGAGGGCAGCCTCGCTCACACCCTTCACGTCTTTCCCACGCGCATTGCCGCATTTCTTGAGAAAGGCCTCCACCAGCAGCGGGATATCTTCCCGCCGTTCTCGAAGCGGCGGCAACTTCAGTTCGATGACATTGAGTCGATAATAGAGGTCCTCACGAAAGCGCTTGTGCTTCACTTCTTCATTGAGATTCAGGTTCGTGGCCGCGATGATCCGGACATCCACCGAGATCGGCTTCGTCGCACCAACCCGCCTGATTTCTTTCTCCTGAATCGCACGGAGAATCTTTGCCTGGAGCATAAGCGGCAACTCACTGATCTCGTCCAGAAACAAGGTGCCTTTCTGCGCTTCTTCAAACAAGCCCCGCTTGTCGAGCTTGGCATCGGTAAAGGCCCCGCGCATATGCCCAAAAAGTTCGCTCTCCAACAGTTGTTCCGGAATGGCCGCGCAATTGACCGGGATAAACGGGGCATCCTTCCGGTCGCTGTTGAAGTGAATCGCCTTCGCCACCAACTCCTTGCCGGTTCCACTCTCTCCGGTAATCAGGACATTGGTCGGACTATCCGCTACCCGACGAATGAGATCGAAGACCCCTTGGATCGCCTTACTCTTTCCTAGGATCTGATGAAAGCTATATTCCTTATGCACTTCTTTTCTGAGTCGGCTCACCTCCCGACGCAGCGACGCCTCACGAACGACCCGCTCGATTACCCGAACCAAGTCATCTTTCTTCACGGGCTTCGTGAGATAGTCGCTGGCTCCGTGTTTCATCGCTTCAACCGCCGTCTCCACCGATCCGAATGCCGTCATGAGAATGACGTTGATGTCGGGATATCTGCGTTTGATTTCTGCTAACAACTCGATCCCTTCCATCCCCTTCATGCGGAGATCGGTCAGAACGACGGCATAGTCTTCCTCACTCAACCGTTTCAGGGCCTCTTCTCCGCTCCCAGCCATCATCACCTGATGACCACGGTCTTTCAGCATGTCATAGGCTAGCTCCCGCATATCCGCGTCATCATCCACAACGAGGATCGCACCCCACACTTCCGTCATACCGTGCTCCAAGGGAGAGGAATTAAGTAACAGGCCCACTGTTGCCCTCTATTGCCACAGCGATCTACCGCCTTTGGGGCATTATGCGCCACTTTTCATAAGATTACTGCTTCAAGCTGAGAAAGGTGCAAGGGCAAGACCACAGGACTACTGACCCCGGAGGGCTTCTGCTCCAGATTGAGTTGTCGCGTCATTCTGAAGCGGTCCAAAAGAAACTTCGGTTGCGGCCACTGCTTTGATCGGTGGCTCATCCCCCTCATACCTGATCGGAAACACGTACCACCTCTCCTCAGATGCAAACAGCAGCTTATAGGTGGTCTCATCATCGCGAAGATAGACGGTCAGGAGAGACGACGTGTCTTGCCGATCCAGCCGCGCCCAGTTTGTGCCAAGCTGTGCAGGAACGACATATAGCGCGGCGGCAATGACTGCGGCCGAGAGATATGCCCTCGACAGACCGATACCCCGGTCGTTGTTGCCGAATCTCATCACAAAAAGTTCGAGTGTCGAGGCAGACAGGAACAGAAGAAGCGGGATTGCAACCAGTAAAAGGTCGATTGCAGCAGACACATACTCGAGTGAACTGAGGAGAAGGGTGATTCCTAAGAGTCCGACCAGCCCCCATGGGCCATGCCGGACCGCCGCGACCGAAATCTTGAACCGTGTGGTCGTGGTCAGATTGCCGTGCCCGTCGATCAGCGTGAGGTTCGTGGTGGCCACATACCCGAAGAAAAGAATAAGCAGCAGCGGGATCCAACTCTGACTGAAGTAGATCGCGATCGGAACCTTTTCCAAGACCCACGAGGCTCCGAATGCTGAAAAGTATGATCTGGTGTACACCGATCCGGACAGATACGCCGCACCGGTCAGAATGAACAAGCCAATGAATATCTTTGGCCCCTGCTCGATCAGGCGGCGCGCGTTGGCACGAGCTTCCTCGATTTTCTTGTTGTTGCTGGACGGCATTGCTTCACGATGCGAAACAGTCGAACGGCTTCGAACTTTTCAGGTGACGTATTCTAGAAGCGATTTGAGGGGCAGTTCAATGCAGCATATGTGGAAGTCATGAGCCTCCCGCGATACGATCCAAGACCTTCCGGCATGCGACAACACGGCATCCAGCCACAATTTCCGTGCCCCTATCCCGGCATCGAGATGTGCGGGGCTCGCCCCCCCCAAGGTCAACCCCATGCGGGCCGTAGCGAATACATAGATCGAAGAGGAAACAGGATGTAGAGGGCCGAAACCGACGGACTTGAGGGGATGACACTGCGTGAGTGACAGGATGAAGAAAGACCACAGTGGACTCTGGAACGATGGGGCATCACTTCTGATGAGACGGTTCCCGCTGAGGCATGAGCTGGACGGTCTTGCTGGCAAACCAGGCCTTCCAGTCCAGTTTCGCGAAGAGCACCACCAGCGCGAGCATGAGAGCTTGCGTCACGACAAAATACCCTCCGAGATAGGCAAAGACCGATCCCTCATCAATAACGATTTTCTGTGCCACCTCCATCGCCATGACCACCCAAACACTATAGGTCAGAAAGCGACCGATGAAGGAGGCCGCCGCCACCGGGGCCAGGGGCAATGACGTGAGCCCATAGGCGATAAACAACGAGTTCGACGGCAAGGGGCTGCAGGTGTAGGCAAGGACCGCCCCGAATGTCATTGCGCGGTGCTTTTCCAGACGGGCTTTCACCAGATCCACATTCTCCTTGGTACGCGTGCTCAACCATCGTTGTCTGACGAGAAGAAACGCCATTTTTGCGAGGACCAGTCTGCCGGCAGTCGCCGCAGTGGCTGCCACGAACGCGGTGAGCCAGGGATTCGCACCAGGGCTGGACAAGGTCATCGCGGACACCACCATCCATGTCGGTGGTGCGAATGCGGGCAGACAATTGAGCACAAAGATGATCGCAAAGAGAAACAGCGTGGTCATCGTTCTATTTGACAGCGCAACCGGCTGGGAGTGCTGACTCCATCATGACATTGACGCGATTACGCCACCACATCAGGCGATCCTGTCGTTTCCCTTGACTTCACAGTTTGAATGGATTGCCCTATCGAAACCGTTGAATTGTATCGCGTGAGATCATTTATAGACAGCCTGTCAGAGAATGACGAGTCGGTGGCCTCCACGGTGTTTCCCCGTTGTGTCGGATCAACAGATGTTGCTTACGAGAAATGGAGGGGCGCCGCATGGGTCATAGAGGAAGCGTGAGGCGGGAGCCAAACGCGACGGACCGGAGAAGGGGAGCAGCGGACGAGCCGTTCGGCCATCATCGACAGCAACCTGACAGATGCGACTATGAATTCATGCTCTACCGGGAGACATCTCCGGAAAAACATCCTGCTAGCTTTTCCCCGGTTCGATCCGACTGATTGACCATTCGCTAGTCTGTCTCTTCACCGCCTTCTATACATGCTTCGCATTGGTCTAATTGGGATGTGCCGTGCTCACTACAGAAATACCGGCGACAGCGGCTGCATGTCATGAAAGTCATCCTGACTCGATCGTCGGCTTCGCATTGAGAACACTGGCCGGCACTGCGGGCTTTGGGCATCGTTATGTCTCCATGACAGGTCGTATAAGTTCTCAGGACATCCTTCTCACGATGTGGCGAATCCTGCAGAACGTGGCCCGCGTCCGCCACAGGGTGAGTGCTCCACTACTACCACATCGATGCTCGGCGCTCCAATTTAAAACGGACATGTGTCGCTCGTTATCATTCCGATCGCGACGGCCCCGATGAAGGTTCTTCCGAACGTTCTGTCGCTGGTCCCGAGTGGCGAGCCGGTTGCGACTCGAACTCAGGGTCCTCGCCGTAACAGTTCAAACGAGTGGTTTTTAGGAATACTCGCTATTGCAACGGTTTCCTCATATTTCCTGCAATTTGATTGGACGGTATCCATAGCTCTGTAAGGCTGGACCATCTACAAAGGTGAGGCGTCTCTCATCTTGACCGGATCGAGCGAACACTCTACGCTCGACACCATGGCCACAAAGACAGCCATGATCCTTATCTCTAGAACAACCGACCCTTCAAGAATTCAAGCGGAGAGTCGAACAACGATTCCCCGAAGAGCTGGTACGCATGTAGTCCGGTCGGAGGATTGGGAGCTGACGCACGTGATGAGCACGCATTCGTGTAGCAATCACCATCTTGGGAAGATTGTCTTTGCAGAGTCGACTGTTATAGGTTCGGAAAGATGTCGCGAGCTGGTCGTTGGGACTGGAAACGAGTGGGCGCACCTGATGGAAAGTTTGACAGGTCGCAGCTTTCCCGAATGCCGAGCCAGTCTCGGCAGGCACTGTTTGCCCGGCACTCTCAAGAACCAGTGTCATGTGCGACATGGAGCACAATTGCTGTTCTGGGTCCTGCCTGGTTCACACATGGACGGGATCTTATGATGTATCGGTCGGATGATACGGTGTTTCCGCTATGCGTTCTCGTCTTCCACTGATCCTCTCGTGGTTGTTGTTCGCAGTCTGGTTGCTGGTATCTATCGCGCTTGTCGCAGGTTTGGCGCAGCACGGTGTGGTACCGATCGATTTTCTCGCTTATCAGCGTGCTGCCGAAGCGATCACGAAGGACCAGAGCCCGTATGCGACGACCGAGGAGAGTCGCGAGATCTTTCGGTCGTTCCATCGGCTTGAATCGGAGCTGCAGGCTGCGCAGGCGCTTGGCGAGGGGCGCGGCTTTCTCCGTGAATTCGCCGCCCGACCCCAACAGCCCGGACCCTATGTCTATCCGCCGACGCTCGCGCTCTTGATCAATCAGTTCAATCTTGGCGGCGTGGCCTTCACCGCCGTGATTATGGCGTCCGTTCTGGGCTTCGTGTTGATCTGGTTCCGCGCGACCGGTGCGCACCCTGGCTGGCTTCTACTGGTGATCGGTTCACGAGATCTGTCAGCCACTCTGATGGGCGGCAACATTGAACTCGTGCTCCTATTCGCCACTCTGGCCGCAGCCCGACTCCTCTGGGACCACCGGTTGATCTGGGCGATGCCGCTCATCGCGTTCGTGGTGCTGATCAAGCCCTTCTACGCACTCTTCTTCGTCGCCTTCCTCCTCTTGCGGGCTGTGCAACCGCGCGGCACTGAGCAAGAAAACCCGAGGGCGCTGACGACGGCCGCCGGAATCCTGCTGCTGCTTCTGGCAGCGGAACTCTACCGCTGGGGACCGGACCTGCGGGCCGAGGCGCTCGCCTTTTATCTTAACGCGGGGGATGCTATGTGGACGGCCCTGCCGTTAGCCGAGCAATCCCCGCTCAGCGCATGGAATCGAACACCGTTGCAGGGGTTGATCAATCTCGGATTGGCCTCAACCGTAGCGCAGGTTGCCGCGTTGGGACTCTGGGGCCTGTTCCTTGGAGTGAGCCTCTGGTTGGCACGCCGCGCCGCGCTCACCTTCCCGTTGGCCTTTGGGTTGGCCCTGACGCTGCTCTACTGGGGTCGACCGGCGGGGTACGGCTTCAATTACCTTGAGGTGGTGGTTGCAATCGTGGTCTGGCCAAGCCTTGTGCGTTGGCAGAGGCTTGCCGTGCTGATCCTCATGGCAGGGATCATGGGGTCTCGCTGGTGGGCCTTCGTCGAGACGCTGCGCGGCGAAAATTTGTCGTTGCTGACGATGCAGACCGCGGCGTGGCCCTGGGAGACATGGTTGGTCCTCCCATTTTTCTGGCTTCTGCTACTCTGGGTGATGGCGCATTCCGGCGGTTCCGTCCAAGACCCCGCAGGGAGTCGCGAACCACAAGTCGCTCTTCGTGAGTCGGCAGTCATCTAAAAGAATTACGTGTTCTGCGGCCTGCTCGATGCGGCTTTATTCGGCATACCCGAGGTCAGCGACCGCGATCCTCTATCTCGTGCCGGACCGTGCGATTACCATTAATGTTCGGGGCCATTCTTGTCGGCTGAAGGAGAAGCTCACAGCCTTATTGTTGTCCTGTCAAGGACACTCTTCCCCGTCCTATTGCGAATTGGTTGTGTTTGCTCCTAAAATCGAGCTTTGCGGAGGTTGTGATGCCTTCAGCTCTAGGCCCGTATCGCACAGCGATGGTGCTCGTCTTGGGTTTGCTTGTAGGAGGATGCGCTGCTCCTCCGATCGGGCCTCCCAACGCACCACCGTCAGCGGACCGCAATCAACGCCTTCCGACTGTCCCGCCACTAGCGGGAAAACTCACTGTAGATCCTGATGAGCCACGCACGCCCCGAGAGAACGCTGTCCCCAGTGCTGCGTCCGACCGCCACGCGATCCAGCGGGGGAGTGCGCTTTTTCATGGGAAGGCCCATTGTGTTGACTGTCATGGCAAGCCTAGTCAAGGCACGAGTCGTTTCGATGCAGACGAACCAACCTTCACTCGGTCTTCTACAGACCTACGGACGCCAAGCGAGAAATCTGTGCGTCAACTATATCTCATCATTAAGTACGGAATTCCTGCCACGAGCATGCCTTCCATCCTGGACATTGCCACGTTCCGCAATGATGACATTCTCCTCATCATTGCCTACCTCTTAGATCTTCAAGGCAGCCCACGTCCGCTGGATCTGATCGCGAGCCAAGCCGCTCGCCCGCATACTGAGACGGATATGGCCGTGTCAAAACTATGCGAGCAAGAAAATCTTGAGAAGTTCGACAACAAAGAACACTGTGAGCACCGATATGCCAAACGCTATCTCGACCTCTTGATCGGACGACCGCCGGATATTGCCGTTGCCCGATATGCGGAGATTGAAACGATCTGTCGCCACGTTGCCTACCAGGACCTCGATACCTTGGAGCTCTGTTATCGGGCGGAGTATACGGCATCGAGACCGCCATCCCAGAAGCCGGGCAATGATCAATTGCCTCGGTAGGCTACAGAAACCTCCACGGGAAAGATGCTGATGGAGGCTGACCGTAAATGCCTGCACCTTCGAGCGAACTTTGATTCCTTGATCCGGACTTCGTTTGTCGCGCCATCGCTTGCCGAGCGACAAAGGTCCACAAAGAAGTTTGACCTGCACACCCAATACATCCGACGTGGTTGAATTCGCCCCTCGACGATCCCAAAAGGGAAAATCGTTGGTCACGTCCGCACCATCTCATTCTGACGCTATGAAGCCGTAGGCTCCGTTCCTCGCCGGTGATGCCGTTGGACTCCGACGCTCAATCCTGCCAATTGAGAGGTTATCGCATTCTATTGGCTCTATACGTTCCTGTCGCTTTTCGTCCATTCCTGCAGGGTTTTGACACAAAATTCACCACAGGGGCAGTACGAACAAAGGCGACAAGGTCGGTTCGTGGTGGTGACTCTCACAATGCACAAGACAAGATCCGACCCCTCTGACCACATCAGGATACCAATGGAAACATAGCAAGCTGTTGGGGAATTGGGTCTCAAGCCGAACCTCTAGTTGGAGCTTGAGGCGTCCTATACCTAATATGGTATAGTGTGTCCAGTCATGTGGGAAGTCTATGAACATCGTCGAGCCAGCAAAAGTCTCGATCGCCTTCCGCTTGAGTTGCTGAAGCGCTATGAGAAGTGGAAAGACATTGTGCGGATTTCAGGCCCTGCAGGCTTGCGTCTGATAAAGGGATTTCATGATGAAAACCTTCAGGGGGAGTGGAGAGGGCATCGATCGTCAAGGTTGAATGCACAGTATCGCGTCATCTATAAGGTCGAAGAACAGCGCATTGTGGTGCTGGTTACGGACGTAACCGTCCACGATTACCGGAGGCAATTATGAAATGTAAGGATGTCCGCCCGGCAAAAGCACGGGTGGCGGTATCGGTGGGAGACTCGGTCCGGATTGTCCGTGAACTGCAGGGACTCACGCAAAGCGAGTTGGCGCGAAGGACCAAGATTCCACAATCCACGATTTCCGCCATCGAAAACGACAACGTCAATCTCGGCGTTGAACGGGCCAAAGTTCTCGCGCGAGTATTGCGGTGCCATCCCGCGGTCCTTGTCTTTCCCGGCTGGGAAGTCACCAAGCAATCCGCTGCCTGACCCCTGCGTAGCCGCCCCTGGATTTACACGCCTGTATGTTGAGCGACCCATCCCTGCTCAAAAGTGGTCCATCGGAGGTGACTGCCTGTCTGGCGGGTGATCGAATAGTCGAGTTTGCAAAGGGCTTGGGCGAGATCGCTTCCGGATAGATCGCGGGGAAGCCTCATACGGCGATAACTTCTTCGCGGACATGATGAAGGCGGACGACCTTGGGTGCCTGGCCTTCTTCAAAGTGACAGCGCACTGCCTCACAGACTTTGAAGGTGACGTTCATGAATGACTCCACATCGTTAATGCGTAACTAGGCCCCGTTTCGCCAGACACCAGCCTGATCTTTTAAAGGACATGAGGAAGTAGTTGCGAAATATGACCCCCTATCGCTGATATACTTCCAGATCATCGTTTTGAAGTTGCCTTATCTCAGCGTGATCGCCAGTCGATTTGATGGGTTGTTGGTCGCCATGGTAGACTCACATGTCTGAAATGAAGGCAGCTCTCTCTCGGGAGCAGTAGAGGCACGGTACAGGTTATGAGGAAACCGAGGTAGCGGTTGGAACCAGCGGAGCGAAGAAGATTACACGGCGGAAACCATCTTACTGAGTAAAGCAACGCGTTTCCCAGATGCTAGCCCGGAGGCCCCTGCCGTCGGTTACCAAGCATATGTTCCGACCGTGTGATGCAGGACAGGCGGATGCACCTAGAAAAGGCCATCCAGTGGCATATTAGCAGTGGATTTCTGTTTTCAGAGTCATTTGCCTGGTGCCAGAAAATATACTGGCTTCAATGGCAATAGCTGTCGATCCGCCTCTTCAATCTTTGGATAGTGCTCCAGCCAAAGGTCAAAGAGTTGTTCAAGTCCAAGAAGCGTAATCTTCCGTTTTTCTTGAGTGCGTGCCTCATTTTCAGCTTCACGCGTAAATCCCCCGGCAGCAACGAATAGTCCCACGTCTTGATCGCCCAAAACCGCCATGAAGGACCGCAGACCTTCTACGGAAATCTTATCTATGCGACGTTTCACCTGCACCTTGATTCTTGGCATGTTAATCCCCAACGGGTCTGTGTGCGTCAAAATATCAATACCGCCGTCCCTTCCTGGTGGGGCAATCCAAGACACGTGATAACCCATTGCACGTAGGAGAGCCGCGACAAGATTTTGGAAGTCATATGGTCCCATTGATCGAAGATGCCGCTCAATATCAGCCCACGCAGATTCCTCTGCCTCCTCAAACGTGCCTGTGACGTCAGCAACCTCAGCTTCCTGCTCCGCAACTTCATCAATTGGTTCAGGCCGATTGGCCGCCCATTGACGATAAAGCCTTCTGACCTCGGAGGTGAACTTCTCCGGATCTTTAAAATCCCTATAGGCCTTCAGGCCTTGTTCCGTGACAATCCAACGACCCTTGGACTTAAGTATCCAACCCGCTTTCACTGGGCCAATCGTTGCAAAACGGACAATTTTTTCAAACCGGCGGACAGTAGGATTGTTAGGATAGGTACTCTGTTCAAATGGGGTGAGTGCGAGGGAGCCTTCAACCAGCTTTAATACCTCTTTCGCTTGCAAGCCTTCCGGATGCTCCTTAAGGATTTCGATAACCTTTTGAACCAGTTCTCCTCGACGCTTCGATGTGATTTCAGCCATAAAAATTCCTCTAATCCTGCGCTACGTTTCTTTACTTCCAAGATCATTCGCGATCAGCCTGAATTGTTCGAGCGCCGCTTCGAGGTCGTCGACGATTTCTTGGGCGATCACGTCGGGATCGGGGAGGTTGTCGGAGGCTTCGAGGGATTCGTCCTTGAGCCAGAAGATATCGAGGCTGGCTTTGTCTCGGGCGATGAGTTCATCGTAGTCATAGACGCGCCAACGACCGACGGGTTTCTTGTCGGTCCAGGTGGCTGTCCGCTCGTGGCGATTCGCTGGGTTATAGCACCGCACGAACTCGTCCAAATTTTCGCGCTTGAGCGGGTTGGTCTTCAGCGTGAAGTGTTGGTTCGTACGCAGGTCATAAATCCAGAGCTTCTTGGTCCAAGGTGTCTCGCTGGCGGGTTTCTTGTCGAAGAACAGGACATTCGCCTTCACGCCTTGGGCGTAGAAGAGACCGGTCGGCAGACGTAGGAGAGTATGTACGTCGCAGTCGTGCAGGAGTTTTCTCCGCACCGTCTCACCTGCTCCGCCTTCGAACAGGACATTGTCCGGCACAACCACAGCCGCACGGCCATTGACCGCGAGGATCGTCTTCACATGCTGGACAAAGTTGAGTTGCTTGTTCGAGGTTGTCGCCCAGAAATCATCGCGTCCATAGGTTTCACGTTCCTTTGAGGCTTCGCCTTCCTGGCCAACAACGGTGTAACTGCTCTTCTTGCCGAACGGTGGGTTCGTGAGAACAATATTGAATCGCTCGCCGGGGTCGGACGCGAGAGCGTCAGCGGATTCAATCGGCTCGAAGTCCTGTGAACCGATGCCATGCAGGAGCAGATTCATGGCGCAGAGACGGACGACACTCTGCACCAGCTCATAGCCCTTGAGGGTTTCCTCCTTCAATCTCCTCTTTTGCAGTGTGGTTAGATTGGGATTGTGCTTCACGACGTAGTCGTGCGCGGCAAGGAGGAATCCACCGGTCCCGCAAGCTGGATCGCAGATCGTATCGCCGGGCTTCGGCGCAACGGCATCGACCATCGCCTGAATCAGCGGGCGCGGCGTGAAATACTGACCGGCTCCGCCCTTCACGTCTTCCGCGTTCTTCTGAAGCAGACCTTCGTAGGCATCGCCTTTCACATCGGTGCTCATCGCCGACCAGTCTTCCTTGTCGATCAGATCCACAATCAAGCGGCGGAGCTTGGCGGGGTCTTGGAACTTGTTTTGCGACTTGTTGAAGATTAGCCCAAGCAGGCCCTTCTCATTGCCGAGCTTTTCCAAGCTGTGGCGGTAGTGGTCGAACAGTTCATCGCCGTCTTTTTTCAACAGGCTCGGCCAACTGTATTTCTCAGGGATCGGGTTAGGCTGGTTGTACGGCGCTTTCGTCCGCTCATCGGCCATCTTAAGAAACAGCAAATACGTCAATTGCTCGACGTAATCGCCGTAGCTCATCCCGTCGTCGCGAAGGACGTTGCAATAGTTCCAAAGCTTTCGGACGATAGGCGAAGAGGCACTCACTTGGCTATCCAAGCAAGCTCGCGAAGGCGTTGATACGCAACACGGATATGCTCGGAGCGGAACATCTTCTGTTTTCTCTCGTTCCATCCATGCACTGACTCTGTCGCTGCCTCCGGCGTAGTTGCCTTTGGCTTACTATGCGTACAAACCCAATGAACGGAAGAAAGAAGCTCCATGCCGTAAGGAGTCTCGAATCCTTGAATAAGGTTGCTCACGCGATTCACTCGGGCGATCGGCAGAGGATGTTGGCTCAGGTATGAGTCAGCTTCTTTCGCCGCACCAGGAAGCAACTCAATTTCAGTGTCAGGCTTCTGGCTATCCCCATATCCCCGGATGAGATGGCCCTCAATTCGTTCTAAGACTTTGTTCAAATTGGCAGCATACGGGCCATACGTCCCTGCCTCAAACCGTAAGCGAAGGGGCTCGCCTGCCTCCTGAAGAAAATACATCAGCTTTTGGATTTCAAGAAGGGTGAGCCGGTAACTCAATGACTCATACTGGTGCATGACCTTCACGAATAGGGCGCGACTTATGGTCATCTCCGGCTTTTTCGTGTTGACCGGCATCGTCTTCGCCTCTGGCGCGCCTAAAGGACCAAACAAATGTACCTGGATTTCCGGCAGGTCGGCAAAAGCCGATTCGATGAGCGGGCGTACACCATGCCAATCCAAACCACCATTTCCACAGCCTAATGGTGGCATCGCGATGGATCGAATACCCAGCCGTCGGACATCTCCAACCAATGCACGGAGGCCGCTTTGAATATCTTCAATACGAGACTTTTCTCGCCAATGTCGCTTAGTCGGGAAATTAATAATATATCTCGGGTTCACCATCCGGCCCGATTCCCATATCAGCATTTCACCAGGCCGAACTTCCTTCGCACGACAAGCCTTGGCATAGAAGTCGAAGTTTTCAGGCCAGGCTTGTTTGAACTGCAAAGCAATGCCTTTACCCATGAAACCATCACAATTGACGGTATTAACAAGGGCTTCCGCGTCAGTTTGAAGGAGGTTGCCTGTAGTGTTGTGAATCATGGTCAGTAAGATCACCAATAATACCAATTTCGATCAACCCTGACTACCCGCCTCTGCGCCTCAGGGAAAGCCGCTTGCACCGCTTCCACGCGTTCCCGCATCCCGGCATCAATCACCACGATCTCCTGAATCAAAGACCAAGGACAATACTGATGCACAAGAAATTCCGCCTGTTTTTTACGCTTACGGTCCATGTCATCGATTGTATCTGTCCAATATCTCTGATTAACAACCAACCAGTCGACTTCGGTTAACGCACCGAGGCTGCTAAACCATTGAGTAAACGTCACTAACCCATGTCCATCGGAAAACACGAATTGAATCCCAGCAGACTCGACGGCCTGAGCCGACGACACAAGATAGATCAGCGGCTCTTGTCCTTCGTTATATCCTTCCACTCGCCCCGTCTTCAGGTTGAGCATCATGGGCGACAGATAGCCAAAATAGAACGGGACATAGTCGTGAATGGTCCCGCGTGGGCCGATTAGAATCGGAACGGTCGCACGGGCATTCTGAACCTCTGCACTGTGGCAAAACCGATACGGCAATCCGTCATTCGGCACATGATTCGGCGCGTGGAGGCCGCCCCGCCGCATAATCGTGTCGAGGTTCTCAACGTGGGTAAATCGAAGTATTGGTGTGGGATTTGGGTGCATCACTAATTAGGGGCGCCGAACATTCGCTGGTGGCCGTAGCTCATCCCGTCGTCGCGGAGGACGTTGCAGTAATTCCAGAGTTTTTGAACAATCTGTGATGAGTGTTTTGACATAAGATTCAGTTCAAGAAGCTTTAAACTGGCGACGGTGTCTCAACACCGGCAAGAGAAGGCGGCGGATTAGAGCTACGAAAGACGCGCGTAAAATCTCCGCGATCGTTTAGCTGAATCAACACTGGGTTCTCACAGCTTGAAGACCGGCCAAAGAACACGGCCTGCCGTTCCTGCAGAGTAGATAATACATTCGCATATTCTCTACCAAGATAATTCGCCAAGAAGTCCTTCCCGGTATCGTCGAAGGTCCTCATTGCAAAGACCGTATTGCACTGATTCAGAATAGTTTTCGTAACGTTCGCGGTTCGTTGCGTAATCAGCAGGCAACCCAAGCCATACTTTCTTCCTTGCAAGATAGCCCTGGCAGTTCCATTGGCAGCTGTACGATCTCCCTCTCCAACCGAAGAATTCCATTCTGGCACCAATGAATGCGCCTCCTCATACACAAGGCACACCCTCGCACGGTCAGTCATCCCTAACCCGGAAACAGCCTGGAGAGTAGCATCTGAAATGATATTCGTGATTTCAGCCGGAGTAAGAGAGGCCATGGAAGCTGTATTATTGAATGGCTTGCTGTCCTGCCTCCATACCTCAAACTGTGCAGGGTTATAGATTTTTATTCTAGCCGTGGTTTCCGGCTTGAGAAAACCGATTAGCTCTTCTGCAATGGCTTTCGCGAACGTCTGCCTACTCCCACCTTCCTCGACATTCTTCTCAACCTTGGCCTTACCTGCTTGCCCAACAGCTTGAAGTCTCCCAAGGGATTCTTTTTCAACCTCCATATCGTAATACGGACTCAGTTCACTCGCATATTGGTTGGTCAGATCAAGACAAATGACTTTAATTTTATTCGCCATCATTCGCTCAACTAGCTCTAGTGCCAGAGTTGATTTTCCAACGCCAAGGATGCCGAGGATTGCTGTATTGTGAGTAACCAAACACTCCAATCCAACTTCTTCAGAGCCTTGTTTTCGCAATGTCACAGCATAGTTGGTAGAAGGAAAATGGCCGATGGCTTCAGGCTTAGAGGCAAACCTTTCAGTTGTCTTTAGAAAAACTGGTGCATTTGGTTCTGGCAGCCATTTCGCTAAGCGGAAGCGTTGCCCCGTCCGATCCCACTCTCCAATTTTTTGCGCCTACGCTCGAGCATAACCATAGGTGTTCTTCTGATGAACAACCTCCTCTTTTGTTAAACCATTGACCACTTGGTAAGTGACAGTCCGTTCGCCAATCTGAGCCTCCACCAAACGGCCTTCTTCAAGGCCGTCTAACCTGTTTACAATTTCAAAGAACAGTGTTTCGACAGAAGTGTCTGGTGAGACGAGACCGACAAGTGACTTCTTTAACTGGACTAAACGTCCATGAGAAAGATCGCTGTCATCAGCGGAGATTGCCGCAACAGAGTTTGGTGATAGGACAGAAGTTTGATTCTTGATTGTGTCAGGAATTGGTGCATCACTTACCTCAATGGTCCTGAGTAGGAGGCCTTCATCTCGACCAACATGGTCAAGAGCAAGTGCAAGCCGCGTCTTTCCCAGGGGATCTTGAATGACAAGAAATGCTCCGGTCTCAATTTTGGAGTTGGGAGTCTGGCGGATCAGGATGATGCCCGGTGTCTGATACGCAACTACTTCTCCATCCGCATCAAGAATGACCCCGGGTCGCCAAATTCGGTTAAGCCGTCTAAAAAGGCGAACAAAGCCTTCAAGAGGTGAGAGCAGCGCTGTAAGTGCCCACACTCCACCAATTACCGCAACCTCTCTGACAGCGTGTCGATGAAAGGCGTACACGGCAAACACAACTACCACGGTAAACAGGGTCCTCGGTGCTCCAAGGGTTTCTGAAAGCACCCTTGCAGCGTTGGATATTCGTTGAATGGACGGTTTCGCGGAATCGTGGCTTAGAATCGCAAACGCTGCGATAAAGCCCGTGGTAATGCAGAAAGTCTCCGCGAGAGAGAATGCAACTCTCTCGCCTGAATCCCACTTCTCCCATGAACTCCCCAAAAATAAAGCTGCTGCAGCAGGAGCAGCGTACAGGACAACATCAGCCGGTTTTGCGAAAAACGGTGTGTCAAGGCGAGTGCCTAATACAAGGCCCAGCAGCGCTGAATAGAACCAAAATCCTTTATCACCGCTGGGCGGGAAAAGAGTACCAAAGGCCAAATAAGTGGCCAGGCAAAGTAACAGGACCTCTGCAAGTAGGATAAGAAATCGTGTTTTTTGGCTCAGGGTCTGTTCGTGCATTGGCCTATCCACCAAGGTTGCCGCTAAATGCACTATAAAGGGTTGCCTGTCTCAGCCGCTCGGTGCGGGTGAGGTTGGCTTCGACGGTGGCTTCGAGTTCGTCGATGATGGACAAGCGGCGTTCGAGTTCGGCGACAATCACCTTCTGTTCGACGGCGGGCACAACTGGAACTGGAAACGCTTTAACGTCACCAACGTTGAGATGAGGAGATGCACTGCCACCCGCTAATGAACGAACTCGGGCCAATAGATTAGGAGAATTTAGCCAATGCATGAGTAGATTTGGAACGGTTAGTGAATGCGACCGTAACAGCATCATTCGCTGACCCAAGCATGGACTTAGTGCGGGTGGAATCATGCATGCCACTCCAAGAATGCCGCCTTCCCGGCTATACACGACATCATTTTCTCTAGGCTTGAGCCTTAGTATCCTTTCCTCATACGTTTCCTGTGAAACATAACGCACATCGCTCAAATCCAGTCGCCCGGGACGAAACTCCGTTGTCCTAAGGCAGACACGTCCTTCAGGTTGCCACTTCGGCGTTGAATGCGGACAATCAATAATCTCCGAGCATACGGATTCAACTGTGGACCATGACCACGTTTGGGGGATCGCTGGCAAGCCAGCTATATCGGGTCCGAGTGGCTCCTTGTATTTCCCCTTCCCGCTCCATCTTGCCCGTCGCTCGGCGAGGATGCGTTCGAGGAGTTTGCTGGCTGGTTCGACATCGGGATGTTGCTTCCGCCAGTCTTCGGTCAACTTCCCTTCGACGGCGGCTTTGAGGACGGCGGATTTGTAGCGTTTGAGGTTGGCCTTGGTGCGCTTGAGCGAGGCAACGGCTTCGTCGAGGCAGGAGAATCGCTTTTCGATCTCCGCGACGATGCGCTGTTGCTCTTCCAAAATCGGAACCGGGATTGATGCTTCTTCCAAGAAAGACTGCGGAACACGCTTCTGGCCCACTGCACCAGTCATCTGATGGGCTGCTTCGCGTCGAAAGCCTTGATTGGAGACGAAGTAATAAACGTATCGCGCGTCAATTTCTGCGTGAGGGCGAAGGACGTGAAACTCTGTCGATCCCAAACCGATGCCGTTTGTCAGCTTCGGTACGACTGCCATCTTCCCGTTTTCCATACACGGGGTGATCTTGGCAAATACGACATCCCCCTCCTTAAATGGCGTATACCCTTTCTTGACCGATCCGAAGGACTTGATCCGAGAAACATCCATACGGCCGGTGCCTGCTTCAACCGCAGCCATAGGGACGAAAGAAACTTCGAGGTCATCTCGATAGGCAGGTTTATCAAGACGTGGATTGACGTCAACCACTTCAGACAACGGCTTCTGTGACCAAGTCGTTTTCTTCACCATAGTTAGGCTGCTAATGCTCCGTTCAGCTCCTCAAGGATCATATTCAGCTCGCTCCCAAACACCTGATGCACTTTCCCTAACCCACCTTCCTGATTAAACGGCGCCAGCTCAAAGTCATCCTTCTCAATGCTGAGGTTCGCCGCGACGTGATCGCGGATCATGTCGAGCCAGTGACGCTGTGCTTCGGAGAACTTCTTGCCGTTCTTCTCCTGCTGCGCCAACCAGGCGTTGAAGTTGGCATTCACTCGATCAGGGAACGGCACCAGCTCATTATCCTGATGAATGGCGAAGCGGACGAGTGAGACCAAATCCGTCAGAATGCGCTTGCCGCTGGCTCCTTTGACCTTCGACTTCTCTAGCGCCGCATAGGCCTGCCAGAGTTGCGACTCATTCCAGAGATAGGGCGGCTTTTCGATGGCCTCGGCCAGTTCCTTAATGCTCTCGAACGTGAGCCGCTGTTTATAGGGCTTGCTGTAGAGAATCTGGAGCGCCGTGATTTCGTCCTTGTGCTTCACGATGAATTCCTCGAACGACTGGACAAGCGTACGGGCGCGGGCCAGGGCTTCGGCGCTGAATCCGGCTTCGAGGACTTGGTCCTGACTCACATGATCGATGGTGAGTTCATTCTTCTTCTTGATGTCGATGAGGAGTTCTCGCAGCTTCGGGTCTTGGAATGGCTTGGCCGCTTCCTGCACAAGCGTGGCTGCCGCTTTTGTCATTTGTTGCTCGGTCGGCTTATCGGTCCCGAACTGCTGCCTGGCCCGCTCTTCTTGCCGATCTGGATTGACTGCCTCAACGAGGCGACGACTCAGGTCTTTCAATGAATGTCCGCCGCTGGCTTTCACGATCGCCAGATCGTCCGCCTTCGTGATGCGATGCTCCATGCGGGCGAGGCGTCCCGCGATGCTAGTGAGGACATCTTCGTCGGTATTACCAAGAGCCACTGCTTGCAGCAGCTTGTCAAAGGCCACGCTGGGTTTCTTTTCCATCGGTCTCGCGTCGGTCTTGTCTGCCTCGCACACCCCCACCGCATCGACGATGACGAAGTGATCTTTGCTCACGGCGTCGGGCGTGACGCTTTTTAAGTCGTCGGCCTTGATGACGCGGACACCACGGCCCTTCATCTGCTCGAAGAAGGTGCGAGATTTCACCGCCCGCATGAAGAGGACGATTTCGACCGGCTTGATATCGGTGCCGGTGGCGATCATGTCCACGGTGACGACGATGCGGGGCAAGGGGCTGTTCCGAAAGGCTTTGATGAGCGCCTTCGGATCCACGCCGGTGGTGCGATATGTGATCTTCTGCGCAAAGTCGTTTCCCTTACCGAACTCCTCACGAACAATTTTCACGATATCCTCTGCATGGGAGTCGTCCTTGGCAAAGATGAGGGTCTTCGGTACCCAGGTACGACAGGGAAAGATCTCGGTGAACAGCTTCTCCTTGAACGTCTTGACGACGGTGCGGATCTGATCCACGGCGACTACGTCGCGGTCGAGCTGGTCGGGATTGTAGGCGAAGTCGTCGTCGAGCTGTTCCCAACGCGTAGCACGAGTTTCTCTGTTGCGCTTCTCCAGGAAGAAGCCTGAATCGACCTTGGAGCCTGCCTGCGTAATCGCCGTGCGAATGCGATACACGTCATAGTTCACGTTGACCCCGTCGGCTACGGCCTGCTCGTGGTTGTATTCCATGACGAGGTTCTGGTTGAAGAAACCGAAGGTCTGCTTGTTGGGCGTGGCGGTGAGTCCGATCAGAGACGCGTCGAAGTATTCGAGCACCTGTGCCCAAAGATTGTAGATAGACCGGTGGCATTCGTCGGTGACGATGATGTCGAAGGTCTCAATCGGAATGGCCGGGTTGTACTCGATGGGGTCGGGCTTCTTCGCAAGCCGTTCCAACCCCGACACCGAGGTCTCTTCGTCTTCTTCCGCCAGTTCTCGCCCCTTGAGCATGACATAGAGCCGCTGAATCGTCCCGATACAAACGCGGGCAGTGGTATCGAGCTGGCCGGTTGTGAGACGTTGCACAATAAATTCGTCCGTGAACGTATAGTTATTGTAGGGCGACACGTATTGCTGAAACTCATTCAAGGTTTGAGTGGCCAAGTTTCCACGATCGACCAGGAACAGTACACGCTTGGCCCCAGCGAACTTGATCAGCCGATAGATAAAGTTGATGGCGGTGAAGGTCTTGCCGCTGCCTGTGGCCATTTGAATCAAGGCGCGGGGACGGTCTTCGGCTAGGGACTTCTCCAAATTGGTAATTGCGGTGATCTGCGCAGGCCAGAGGCCGTCGGTCTTGAGCGGATGATCTTTCGCAAGGGAGCGCAGCTTGCCCCGTAGTGTGGCCATGCCCTGCGCCACGAGTGACGCACCGCCCAGATGGCGAGGGTGATCGTCTCGCTGAGGCAACCAGGAGGCCAACGTCTCCGGTCGATGGAAGCTGAAGACCTGCCTGCTTCGGGGTTCGGGGTCGAGCCCGTTCGTAAACCGCGTTTCGATGCCAGTGCTTTGATAGAGAAACGGCAAGGGGCGTGTGTGCGCCGGAAGCTCTCGCGGCAAGCCTTGGCTGTATTTGGCGGCTTGTACTTCGACGCCCGTCAGTGTGGCACCTTCCTTCTTCGCCTCGATGACTCCTGCCGCTTTGCCGTCGATGTACAGCAGGTAGTCCGCAAAGCCGTGTCCGCTCGCGAGAGGGAAATTTCTGAGTACGATGCCCCGCCCTGCATTCACATGGGCGTGTTTGTAGTCCTGAACATGCCACCCCGCGTTCTCTAAGACCTTGTCGATCTGCTCTCGAGCCTTATCTTCGGGAGTTGGCATGCCTAAGCACCTTTGGCAAATCAAGAGCAAAAGCAGCAGATTAGGATTTCGTAGGTCAATCGCGCCGAAAGCTTACCCCTTTCCCCCTGAGAAATCACTCCTTCCAAATGGGGAAGCGCTTCTAGTGGCGGACAAACGGCATGGGCTATGGTCCCTTGATGAGGCGATGCCGTCATGCCGAACCACTAGCGCAAACGAACTCGCACAACGTTTTGATTTTGGGACCAGCTGCTGGAAGAAGACACCAAGCGGTGCAGAGAAATCCGATGCACCGGGGTGCAACTGGTGGATGGATATGGTGAGCCGGCTGGGACTCGAATCCAGGACCCTCGCCTTAAAAGATCGAAAGAACGGTTTTTGACAAGATCTGGCTATTGCAACGGATTCCCCAATTTAA
>JAFEBI010000004.1 GCA_018242725.1 Nitrospira sp.
GTGCAGCTCCCTCCCACTCGCCACATCCCATAACCGCACCGTCTTGTCCTCACTCGCCGTCATCACCATCTTCCCATCCGCCGCAAACTGCAGGTCCAAGAGCCCGCTTTCAGGCACGCGCAAGACATGGAGTTCCTGCTCACGCGCCACGTCCCACAACCGTGCGGTCTTATCTCTACTCGCCGTCACCACCGTCTTCCCATCCGCCGCAAACTGCGCACTCCAGACCACGCCCTCATGCCCCCGCAAGACCTGCAGCACTTTCCCACTTGCCACGTCCCATAACCGCACCGTCTTGTCCTCACTCGCCGTCACCACCGTCTTCCCATCCGCCGCAAACTGCGCACTCCACACCACGCCCTCATGCCCCCGCAAGACCTGCAGCTCTTTCCCACTCGCCACGTCCCACAACCGTGCGGTCTTATCTCTACTCGCCGTCACCACCGTCTTCCCATCGAGGGCAAACTCTGCACTCACGACCTCTCCCTCATGCCCCCACAGCACGCGCAACTCTTTCCCGCTCGCCACGTCCCACAGCCGCACTGTCGCGTCTGATCCAATTATGTTCGCACTCGCCGTCACCACCGTCTTCCCATCGGGGGCAAACTCTGCACTCGTGACCCGGCCCTCATGCCCCCGCAGCACGTGCAGCTCCTTCCCACTCGCCACGTCCCACAGCCGCGCCGTCTTGTCCGAAATTCTATACCCATCCGCTGTCAGCACCATCTTCCCGTCGGGCGAGAATTGTGCACTCGTGACCAAGCCCTCATGCCCCCGTAGCACATGCAGCTCCTTCCCACTCGCCACGTCCCACAGCCGCACCATCGTGTCCGATCCAGTGAAATCCCCACTCACCGTCACCACCATCTTCCCATCGGGGGCAAACTCTGCGCACCTGACCGGTCCCTTATCCCCCCCCAATACCTGCAGCTCCTTCCCACTCGCCACGTCCCACAACCGCGCCGTCTTGTCCTCCTCACTCGCCGTCACCACCGTCTTCCCATCGGGGGCAAACTCTGCACTCACGACCTCTCCCTCATGCCCCCGTAATACATGGAGTTGTTTTCCGCTCGCCACATCCCACAGTCGGGCGGTCGTATCGTCACTCGCCGTCACCACCGTCTTCCCATCGGGCGCGAACTGTGCACTCACGACCCGGCCCTCATGCCCCCGCAGCACGTACTGTGCAGAGTAATCGCCAATCGCTGCACGGATCAACCCTTGGGCCTTGGCGATTGGACTGATCTGCCATGCAGCCAGCCCCAGCAAAGCACTTCGATCGGGATAGTCTTTGGTAAGATTTTCGGCCTTCGCAACGAGTTCGCCGGAAATCGCATCTCGCGTCATCCCTTCAGCACGAGCTTTTTCCTGATAGGCCCGCCAGGCTGTGCTTGCTGCAACAAAGAAAAATGTTGCGGCCACAACTACACCCACTATAGCAATACGCGTCTTCTTGCCGCTCGCATCTGCAAACGCCTGTGCCTGTTCCTTTTCCTTTTCAGCTTGCAGCCGCTCTGCTTCGGCACGCTCGGCTGCCTGCCGTTGCACCTCAGCCTCAAGTTCCAGGCGCTTAGCTTCCGCTGTCCTCGCTTCCTGCTCTTGCCGCTCTTTCTCCGCTTTGGCCCGCTGCGCTCGCGCAAGGCTCTCCTCGATGTACTGATTTACCTCTTTATAATGGACGGT
Organism: Nitrospira sp.; assembly: GCA_018242725.1. Classification (GTDB taxonomy): domain Bacteria; phylum Nitrospirota; class Nitrospiria; order Nitrospirales; family Nitrospiraceae; genus Nitrospira_D. The sequence continues at coordinate 1,684 of JAFEBI010000004.1, forward strand.
CCCTCGGTAGCGCTTCACCCAGGCCTCTGGATTCCACCGTTCCGTGACTCGTTCACGCCAACGAGCCGCCCGCTCACCATCGTATTCATCGAGCCAGCTCCCACCTTCAATCTGCCTAGTAGTCCGATGCTGCCATTCTCTCAACTCTGCGACATCCACCTCTTCTTCATCCAGCCATTGCCGGAATAGACGCCACTGGCGAAACAGACTTTCATGGCTGATGTCGATCATCCTGTCGTTGTTGAGCGGTGTGTCTACGGTGGGAAGGAGGAAGCCGACAGCATTGGCACGAAAGGATTCGATCACCGCTAACAGATTCTCTCGTTCCTGTTCATCGGACAGTTCAACGAGTTTCTTCACCGTCTGTGGCCGACGCACCTCCCGACCATCGCGTCGCTCAACGAGCGCGAGAAACATCCGCCGGGCAGTACGCTGTTGCTGGGATGAGAGAGCGTCGTAGATCTCGGACGCGTGATTATCGATGGCATAGACCAGCTTTGCCTGAGCATTCCGCTCTGATTCGTGATGCGACCTGCAGACCGCTTCGAAATCTTCCGATTCGATCCTGGTCCGTTCAGCTGCTTGAGCCCCGTTCCACATACGCAGCAACGCGTGTTCAAGAATCGGCAATTCGTCCTCGCCTCCCAAGGTATTAACCAGTTTATTCACTAGCACCGGATCGATCTCGCCACCCACAAGTGACAGCGGTGAGGCGATAATCGACTTCAACTGGTCAGGCCCCAGCCTAGGCGTGAGGTAGATGCCTTGGTTAATCGCCTCGGGCAATCCGAAGAAAGCCACGCAGTTGCCAAGAAAATCGGAACGCATGGTTATCACGACATAGATCGGCACATCTTCAGTGGAAGAGCGCAATAAAAGGTTGATGAAGGCTTCAGCCTCATCGACATTCTTCTGCCGATAGCGGAAGATCTCCTCAAACTGATCCACGACCAACAACAGCGCCTGACCAGAAAAGTGCTCGGCTTTTTGGCGATACAGTTCTGTTAACGCTAATGGACTCGTGGCCAGCGTCGCACTCAGCGAGGCCACCGCATCGGCACGGTTGTCACTATCACGCCATCCTTCATGCTCAGTCAGTGCCTGTGCCAGATTCGTAAGGGGAGCATCGCCCGGTTTAAAGATACAGACATTCCAGTTATGTCCGGCGGAGGCGAGTGCGCCGCGATGTAGCGCCGGCACCAGCCCGGCCCGGACCAGCGACGACTTGCCGGTGCCAGACGCCCCCAGAACGGAGATGAACCGCTGCTTGCCTTCAAGCTTCGTCAACAGCTCCCGAATATGCTGCTCACGCCCGAAGAACAGTAAGGCTTCTCGCTCACCGAACGGGCGAAGACCGACGTAGGGCGCTTTCAGCGCAAGGGTGATCCGCTTCATTGCTCGAGTCCGTTCACAAACTCTGACAATTGCTCTTCCGTAATCGTCAACACATCGTCAGAGATCAAGCCGAGATCACATCCGACCGTGTCTGGCGTGACATAAACACCCCATCGACTCACTGGCAGACGGGACTCTGCAATCTGGTTCAGAAAAAAGATCAGCCGGTTGTACACCGTCTCCAGTTTGGCACTATCGGCAAAAACGGTGATGCCTGCACGGCAAGGCTTGAGCACCTGGACGAGATCGATGCCGTTGCTATCCAGGGCGGCTTTTGGCGGTAACCCGCGCACATCGCAATTTGCACTGCGCAGCCAGACACGCAACTTGTCATTGAGGTCTTTTTGTCCTGCCACATCGTCGACGAAGATCAGCTTCTTCGTTGCAGCCTGGGCTGGGCTGGCTGCATCCTCCACCTGTTTAGCCTTAGCGGCTCGTTGCATCGCCTGTAATCGTGCGATGACTTCTTGCTCAAAAGCAGTGCGGTTAATTGCCCGCAGGAATGCTGTCTCGAAGAGCCGAGCATGTTGAGAATCCGGGATCTCGACGGAACCCGGCAGCCGTTCGCACCACTGCATGATCGGTAACTTGGCTGAGACCGCCTGGTCGAACTGGAGTTGTGGCAACGGCGCGGCGAATCCCTTGCCTGTACGCCCAACAGTCGTCGAGAGTAATTGGACGAACAGCTGACTCTTTGCCAGATCACTCGCTAGCTCGGTCTTGAACTCTTCCGCAGTCAGTCCGACATAATCCCCCTCAGGCAGGACGACGATCCCTTCTGGCTCCAGTCTGGCCTTCACTGCATCACGCTGCGCAACGAGATCTTCTGTCGTATCTGCAAGGAGAATCGTCCCCAGTGATTCTTTGGTATTTCTCGGTAGGCTTGCAGAATGTGAGTCGTCCACTTGTGCTGCAACAGACACTGAAGGCTTGTTGGGATGCAGGCTGCGGAGCCGAGAGTCAATGGCGTTTCGCAGTTCACGCAGCTTTAGCCAATAATGACGTCCACTTTCAGGGCTGCATTCTTGGGGGCTCGGGTCTCCACCCAGAATCGGCGCAGATGAATCGGCCAGTTGGTGCCAGAATTGTGCGTGGATGAGCCGCTTGCGCAGATTCTGAATATTGGCCGGAACATTTGAGAATGTCTCAAATGGGAGGAGTTCGACGACGAAGACATCGGCCAGCTTGTTGGAGTCATTGGAGTGAGTCCGGATGAAATGCTCCAGTTCATCCCCACACCATGGCGAATCAATGTAATTCTGTGAGAGCAGCAGCAACAGCAGGGTGCTGTGCTCGACCTTTTTGAAGAGGTCGTCACTGAAAGGGTCGCCCGGCTTGAGCTGGTGGTCGATGAAGAGGTTTTTATGGTAGTGGCCCGGCCCAGTGTTCAGATTGTGAGCAAGCGTCGTGACCCAGCCATGTTCCGCAACCGAGCCGAGCGGCTTTTCGTTATCCGCATGGGCATAACTGACAAAGACATCGTACTCATACCCGAACCCATTTGGCACGCCACCCTCCCTGGAGGATTCTTAGAGGCCACAAAAGTACCATGCGTAGTTATCCGATGCAAAGCGGTGAGTCAGCTCGGAAGGTGTCCTTTTAACAGGACTCGCTACTCCCAGGCATAAGATCCAGCAGGAGTAACCATATCTAACAGGAGATTGAGCCCTAACTGCCAAACGAGGCCAGCGTGTCCGGTGGGAGAGGCACATCAAAATCGTCCGCGATGGTCACACGCCCTTTCAAGCGCCCTGGACGACGAACAGGAATCGGTGTATCGAGAGGCCCCAGCTCGGCCACGGGCGTTCCGGCCTTACAAATCGTAATACGCTCGCCTTTTGCAACGGTAGCCAAAAGCTTGGAGAAATGAGCCCTGGCTTCGCGGACGCTTACTCTTTTTGTGTTCATTTTCATGAGACTCTTCACATGACTGGCCAAAGAGTACCACGCTAATGAGTGGACAGGCAGCTTGATCAAAGGTCCTGCTTCTGTAGGTTCCGTTCGTGCAGAGTAATCCTGGCGGGAGCTTATTTGAAATGGGAAATCACGGCAGACTGCGAGGCAGCAACCCAACCTTCAACTCTACTCCCACCCACTCACTTCGTAGCCCTTCTCTTTCAAACACTTCGTGACGGCATCCGCATAGGGAGGATCGGGTTCCAGCGGTTTGAACGTGCCTCCGAGTAATCCGACCGTAAACCCAATGGCACTCCCAGCAGCAGCTCCGATCGCGATCCCCGGTAATCCTCCGACTACGCCTGCCGATGCGCCGACCGCGCCACCTAATGTCAGACCCAGCACCGCCCCTGTTGCCGCATTGGTGCTTTGGTTGGTCCCATGCCGCAATCCGGATTGTTCGGCCCGCTGCCGGCAGGAATCGACCTCCTGCTGAGCCACCTGCCTGCCGTACAGATGCAGTTGCTTATTGGATCGTAAGGTAGGTTGCGGTCCGGTACACGCGATAAGACTGATGAGGAGGATACCCACCAGTAGCCATCTCCAGGCCCGATTGATCACGACAATCCCTCCAAGGGAGTTCCAGCCAGCTCCTCACTTCTCACCCTTCAAGAAAAATGTCGAGATTTTTTCAATTGTGCACATGGTCCAAACTTTCTTCTCTCACCATCACACGGAAGTACCTCGGTGAATGCTCCTCTGCGCGCATTGTCCGAGCGCATTTCTCTTTGTACTCCCCACCTCAGATCGCTGGTAGTACGGCTGTTTCCATTACACCGCTAAAGACCTTTTTTCCTTCTTTTTTCTCTACCCTTCTCCTCTGGCTGCGTACGGGAGGGGTTCCTTTTGCGCGCATGCATCGAGCGCCTCCCCCAGTTTCAATCCAAATAGGATCCCGTGTGCGCGATGCGCGAGCACTGGAACTCCTCCTGTACGCAGCCGATCCCCTCACTGCCACCCCGTCACGTCATACCCCTTCTCTTGCAAACAGCGATTGACGAAACCTGTGTAGGCTTGATTGGGCTGAGAAGGACCGACGACGGCATAGAAGAGACCGGTCAGGAGGCCCCAGACCGCGCCGCTAGCCGCCCCGACCATCGACCCCAAGCCGGCTGATGCACCGGAAATCACCGCACCCAAGGCTCCACTCGCGGCACCGGCTCCGGCGCCGACCGCCGTGCCTGTGGCCACACGCCCGGCCTTACCACTGCTTTCCTCCGCCCCGGCCGCTTCCGCCGCCTCCTTACAAGCCGCGATGTCTTGTTCAGCTGTTTCCTTTCCTACAGATTGCAGGTGGGCGTTTGGGTACAGCACCGGACGTGCACCGGAACAAGCCGAAAGCGTGAGCGCGACGAAGACGGCACTCAGCGTCATCCCCTTCATTTTTTCACCATTCCTTTCGAGTCCCGCGGCAGCAATCGAGCCACCAACACCTCTGCTGTGACTCCCTGGACACACAATCGCTTCCGTCGAGTCTCCGCTCCTCCTTGAATCTGAATCTGCGTGCGAGCAAGGGAACACCGGTCGGCGATGAAGCGGATCAGCTCTTCATTGGCGGCACCCTGGATCGGGCGAGCTGCGACACGGATCTTGATCGCATCTCCGTGTACTCCGACACATTCCGTTCGTGACGCGTTGGGTTGGACATGCACGGTCAGGAGCACGCCGCGCTCACTGTCGCGTGCAATCACAGACAAGACGTCCGCATGATGTGAGGACTTAGCCTGCATTATTCATGGCGGTTCATGGCGAAATCGCAGAGCCGCGTGGCGAGAGCGGCGATTGCAGCAGAAGTGCTCATGAATCATGCGGGCTAGAAAATGGCTTTAACGAGTTCGAGTATCGCCCGCTGCATATCGGCATCATCGGTAATCGGACGGGCAACGGCCACATCACACGCTCTGGCCGCCGGAACCCCCTGCTTCATCAAGGTCCCGGCATAGATCAAGAGTCTGGTGCTGACTCCTTCTTCGAGACCGTGATTTCTGAGATTGCGGACCTTTTGACCGAGCTTGACGAGATTGCCCGCCACCGTCGGCTCCACTCCGGCTTCACGCTGAATCACCCGCGCTTCAATGTCCGGAGCAGGGTAATCAAATTCGATCGCCATGAAGCGCTGCTTGGTGCTTTGTTTCAGATCTTTGAGCACACTTTGATACCCGGGGTTGTAGGAGATCACCAGCATAAACTCGTCGGCAGCCTCCACAATCTGCCCCTTCTTCTCGATCGGGAGCACGCGCCGGTCATCACTGAGCGGGTGGATGATGACCGTCGTATCCTTTCTCGCTTCGACTACCTCGTCGAGATACACAATGGCTCCCTGTTTCACCCCGACCGTCAACGGCCCGTCCATCCAGACCGTCTCCTGTCCCTTGAGGAGATACCGACCGACCAAGTCCGAAGCCGTCAGATCTTCATGACAAGCCACCGTGATCAACGGTCGCCCAAGCTTGTAGGCCATGTATTGCACAAACCGGGTCTTCCCGCAGCCGGTCGGCCCCTTGAGCATCACCGGAAGCTTCCGTTCAGCCGCGATGGTAAACAGCCCAACCTCTCCACAGACTTCGGCATAAAACGGCTCCTGCTGGATCCGATACTGCGCGACATCGATTTCGCGTACCTGTTGCATCGCTCTATTGCCTTTGGTTTGGTTGACGACCGGGAACCACCGGAGTCACAGTCGGTAAAATACCCGTCACCATAAACGGAACAAAGTGCCAAGATCAAGCAAAGGAAAACGATATCATTGATAACGTGCGAATAAGGATGAGCGTGGCCTAGGATCTGTTGACATTCAGCTCTCCCCGAAGCATTGGGGTGGCATGGTTCAACGCCCACAGGAGGGAGGGATGGCAAGATGCGAGCTACGGGATGATCAATGGAAGCGGATCGAGGAGTTGTTGGTAGGCCAGGCAAGTGATCCCGGACGGACCGCCGCCAAATAACCGGAAATTCGTGGATGCTGTGCTGTGGATTGCACGAACCGGTGCACACTGGCGGGAACTACCGGAACAGTTCGGCCCCTGGAACAGCGTATTCCAGCGCTATAACCGGGAGGGCTAAGGCAGGCGTCTGGGAGCGCGTGTCCCGGACCCTGTCAGGTGAGCCCGACTTTGAATATGTGATGATTGACTCGACGAGTGTTCGCGCCCACCAGCATGCTGCGGGCGCAAACGGGGGCTCAAGAGACGGAAGCCCTTGGCCGCTCGACGGGGGGGACGGTCAGGAACTATCTGAAAGAAAGAACAGGGCTTCGCGATCGACAGATTTCTCGTGAAAGAAGTCCTGAAGCTCGGCGCAACTAAGACGATCCCGCTCTCTGTGACCGACTTGGATATGATCGGCACGGACCAGAGCGTCTTCCCCTTACCAGATAACCAGCTCGACAAAGCGCACATCGGCGGATTAATGTAAATCAAACACTGAGCGTTGAGGCTGTATCTGGCCGCACGACTTCATTGTTCGACTCATCAGCAGCCATGGACGTATCCTGAGCTCGTCATCTGGATGAGGACCGCTCACAAGTGGTGATGAGTGAAAAACTGACAGCCAATACCTAACGGACGGGGAGGAGAGACTGCCATGAGAGCCTTGAGTGTAGTACGCACCAATTCCGTGCAAACCAACGCATCTACCCCCAGACCTGTTGACGTCCAAGGAACACCATTTCCTTCCAGGCGGGACCGGACATGGAGGACGCAAAGCTCTCGCAGCTCTGTCGGCCCCTGGTGGTCGTGCCTCTTGCTTCTTTTCCTCATGTTTAGTTCCGCATCTGGTCTGCCGCAATCAGCCATCGCGCAATCAGGCGAAGAGCCGGACATGGAACGGTTGTTCTTGTTGCCCGAGAATCGGCTCGTCACCGGTACGGTGCAGCATGTCAAATCAGGGGTCATCCAAGTCAATATTGGTGAGCTCGAGCCGCTGTTTCTCTCGAGTAAAGCCATGAGTGGCAAGGGGATCAAGCCAGTGCAGCCAGGCGACAAACTGAAGATTATTCTCAGCAATGAGAACGAACCCCTCGACTTTCATCCGGCCGATGAGTCGGGATGGGACCTCGCGATCAAAGGGCGGCTCCTCCAGCCCCTACAAGGCGATCATGGATGGGCCGTGCTGCAGACAGCTTGGGGAACAAACGTGCCGTTCAAAGTGACAGAAGACGCGCGACATAAGGTGCAGAATATTCCCGTAGGTGCTCCGGCTCTATTCCTCTTTGATGAACACGACGTTATTGTGGATGCGACCTTTGGGACTGAGCAGGCGTTGAAGGACACGATGTCGACCTGGAAGAAGGACCGAAAAAAGCGAAGGAATTCTTAGGAGTGGGGGGTCAGCTTTGTCCAGATTAGGCTGCGGAGGGTAACGATATGTACGGATGTGCCGTGGAGTAGGTCCAAAGCGGCTCTCTGTGGGAGGGCGCCGTCAAGCGCAGCATCCTGCGCCATGACCGACTGCTGCAATTTGGAGTTACCGAGACCATTCACTACCTAGGTAAAGTCTGATTCATCGAGCTCTTGAGTCGATCAGCTCTCTAAACAGTGGAGATTCGGCTGGCTGCGGTTGACAATTCCGAATGAATCAGAGCATCCCTAGGTGTTTAGTCCGACTTTGAGATGGGTTGGGTTGGCGAGAAAGCGTTGTGGTTCGTTTTGCCTGCTTTTGATGATGTATTCATAAGGCGTGAGTCCCTGCAGCGCTTTGAGTCGTTTTGCGAAGTTGTGCAGGTGTTCTTTGAGCTGCCGGTGATGTTCATCATAGTCGCGTCTGACGGGTGCCTCTTTTAGAGTTCGGTTCATGCGTTCGACCTGACCATTTGTCCAAGGATGATTTGGTTTTGTCAGGCGGTGCTCGGTCTCATGTTCGAGGCAGACGCGAGCAACGATGTGGGGAAATGCATGCCGATCTGTTTTGCGGTTGGTAAACGGCACAGTAGCGAGAAGGTTGCGGCGGCTTTTTCGGTCCCATGGGCGCATCGTCCACAGGCGTGCGCTTCTTCCACTTTGCGACCGTCTTTGGGGTTCATGTCGTCGCGCTCAGCCAGCCGGGTCAGGCTCTCTTGACTCTGTTGGATTGCCCGACGCACCGCTGCCGTCGTTGTGGCGCTCCCGTGCAGTACTGATCCCATAGCTCCTCCTTCGGTGGTAGCGCAGAATAATCTACACCGTCACACAGTGGGACTAAACACCTAGTCGTTCCCTTCATCCCAGGCCGTTTCTATTCAATCACAGTGAGAAATTGCCGGGCTCCCACGAAAAACAGTAGAATGGGAGGTGCCTTACGCGGTCACCCAAGGAGGTTGTGAACCGGAATCGTCGTAGTCGAAACCGCCATTGCGCGCTTGATCTCCAAACTCGACGCGACGATCGGTTGGGATTATTGAGGCACCTCATATTCAGCTCCGTATCGGGAGATCTGTATGAACGACGACGACCGCACACCTCGACCACAGGCCGACACCGATCCACAAGAAACCCGCGAATGGCTGGATTCCCTCGACTATGTCTTGGAACAGCACGGCATCGAGCGAGCGACGTATCTGTTCGAACGGCTTCGTGATCGCCTGGGCGAACGCGGGGCGCAGGTCTCCCACTCGATCAATACGCCGTACGTCAATACCCTTCCGGTGTCTCAGCAAGCGCCCTACCCAGGCAACCTTGAGTTAGAACGCCGAATCCGCAGCCTGATCCGCTGGAATGCCATGGCCATGGTCGTGAAGGCCAACCAACAGCGGCCCGGGATCGGCGGACACATTTCTACTTTTGCGTCGGCAGCCACACTCTATGAGGTGGCACTCCATCATTTCCTCCGCGGCAAAGACAGCCCCCAAGGCGGTGACCAGGTCTATTTTCAAGGTCACGCCGCGCCGGGAATCTATGCGCGAAGCTTCGTCGAAGGACGCCTCCCGGAGGAAGCGCTCCACCGCTTTCGCGCCGAGCTGGACTCCACCGGACATGGTTTGTCATCGTACCCGCATCCATGGCTCCGTCCTGACTTCTGGGAATTTCCGACTGTCTCGATGGGCCTCGGGCCGATCCTGTCGATTTATCAGGCACGGTTCAACCGTTACCTCCAGGACCGAGGTCTCAAGGACACGAGCCAACAACGAGTGTGGGCCTTCATCGGCGACGGTGAAACCGATGAGCCGGAAAGTCTCGGCGCCCTCTCGCTCGCCGCCCGTGAACGACTCGACAATCTCATTTGGGTCGTCAATTGTAATCTGCAACGCCTCGACGGCCCCGTGCGAGGCAACGGCAAGATCATCCAAGAGTTGGAAGCCATCTTCCGCGGCGCCGGTTGGCACGTCATCAAGGTGATCTGGGGAAGCGACTGGGATCCGCTGTTGGCAAAAGACGACGAAGGCCTCCTGGTCAAGCGGATGGGCGAGGTCGTGGACGGCTGGTACCAAAAGTATGTGGTGGAAGGCGGCGCCTTCGCGCGGCAACATTTCTTCGGTGCCGACCCGCAACTGCTCAAGCTGGTGGAGAGTTATTCCGACGAACAGATTCATAAGATGCTGCGAGGCGGCCACGATCCCAAGAAGATGTATGCCGCCTACAAGGCCGCTGTAGAACACACGGGGCAGCCCACGGTGATCTTGGCCAAGACCATCAAGGGCTACGGTCTCGGCGAGGCCGGCGAAGGGCGAAACATCACGCATCAGCAGAAGAAGCTGAACGAACAGGAGTTGCGGGAGTTCCGTATGCGGTTCAGCGTACCGGTGCCGGATACGCAGCTGGCCTCGACCCCTTTCTACCGTCCGCCGGCCGACAGCCCCGAGGCGGCGTATCTCTCAGAACGGATCAAGGCGATGGGCGGCCCGATTCCGGCACGACGCGTCACGGTCGAACCTCTCAAAACGCCTGAGCTTGACCGGTTCAAAGAATTTCTCGAAGGATCCGGTGACCGGACCGTCTCCACCACGATGGGATTCGCGCGCATGCTGAGCCGCCTGCTCGGCATGAAGGATATCGGGAAATACCTCGTCCCGATCATTCCCGATGAAGCTCGTACGTTTGGCCTGGAGGCGCTCTTCCGGCAATACGGCATTTACTCGCACGTCGGCCAGCTCTATGAACCGGTGGACAAGAGTTCGCTGTTGCACTATTTCGAGGCAACGAACGGGCAGATCCTTGAGGAAGGCATTACCGAAGCCGGAGCCATGTCGTCCTATCTCGCGGCAGGTACGTCCTATGCGACGCACGGCATCAACATGATTCCGTTCTACATCTTCTACTCCATGTTCGGGTTTCAGCGGGTCGGTGATCTGATCTGGGCTGCGTGCGATATGCGTGCACGCGGATTTCTGTTGGGTGCTACCGCGGGACGCACGACGTTGGAAGGGGAAGGCCTGCAACATCAGGACGGGCAGAGCCATCTGCTCGCCGGTGCCTATCCGACGATCGCGGCATATGACCCCGCCTTCATGTTTGAGCTGGCGGTCATCCTCCAAGATGGAATGAGAAAGATGTACCGCGACCAACAAGACCTGTTCTACTACATCACCCTGTACAATGAGTCCTATCCGATGCCGACCATGCCGCCCAACGCGGAGGAGGGTATCCGAGAGGGGGTGTACCGATTCAGAACCGCCCCGGATCGGGCCAAGCATCGGGCGCATCTCTTGGCGAGCGGTCCGTTGGTGAACGAAGCGGTGCGTGCTCAGAGTCTGCTGTTACGCTACGGCGTTGCGGCCGATGTGTGGAGCGTGACGAGCTACAAACAGCTGCGGATGAGAACCCTCGAGGCCGAACGCTGGAACCTGCTGCACCCGGAATCGGCACCCCGTGTGAGCTTCTTGCAGCAGACCGTCGAGCAGTTTGACGGCCCCTGCGTCGCTGTCAGCGACTATGTGCGCCTGGTTCCGCAACAGATCGCGCCGTGGATTCCCGGTGGCCTCCTCACGCTAGGAACGGACGGATTTGGTCGGAGCGATACCCGCAAAGCGTTACGGCGCTTCTTCGAAGTCGACGCCGAACATCTGGCGGTGACGGCGCTCTACGCCTTATCTCGTCGAGGATCCCTAGCGGCGAACCTGGTTACGCAGGCTGCCCATGATCTCGGAGTTTCGCCCGATGAGGAGGCGCCTTGGCATCGATGACCCGAACCGACACATCAAGAATGTTAGGAATATGAGATGAATGTCGAACTCCCATTTCTCGCGGAAGGGATCGAAGGCGGCGATGTGGTCCAATTACTGGTGCGTGAGGGGGAACAGGTACGCGAAGGTCAGTCGTTGATTGAACTCGAAACCGACAAGGCCACCGTGCCGGTGCCGGCGCCCGCTGCGGGAACTGTCGTACGCCTACTCGTTCGGCCAGGTGATCACGTCACGGTCGGACAGGCGCTGATTGATCTGGATGGATCCGAAGATGAACCGCAAAAGGCAAAGACCTTCCCGTCTGAGAGGTCGACCGCAGCACCGGCCCCGAATCCGGATCCGAGAGAGAAAGCAGGCCACGCGGAGGTCATGGAGCATCAGGAGCATGAACCGACTCATCCGATGACGCCGCTGCCTGAACCAGCACAGCCGGCCGTGGAACCGAAGCCTCGTACAGCCCCTACGTCGTCCGCCGGACCGGGAATTCCCGCTCCTCCGTCGGTTCGCCGACTCGCGCGAGAATTGGGCGTGGACCTTTCACAGGTCAAAGGGTCGGAGGCCGGTGGACGGATCACCGCCGATGACGTGAAAGTCTTTGTGCGGGAGCGGACCAAACGCGGCGCCTCCCCGAGCGCCGGTAGCAGTACCTACTCCACCCCTTATGGGTCGGAACGACGAGCATCGCTGCCATCGATCAGACGGAAAATCGCCTCGAACATGACGCAGGCCTGGACCACCATTCCGCACGTGCATCAATTCCAGGACGCCGACATCACCGATCTCATGGCGCTGCATAAACGGTATGCGCCGGAATTTAAGAAGAAGGGCGCCACACTGACATTGAGCAGTCTCTTCCTGAAAGCGATCGTCCATGCGCTGAAACTGTACCCGCAACTGAATGCGACCCTCGATCTCACCAACGGCGAAGTGATCTACAAAGACTATTACAACATCGGTGTGGCGGTCGACACACCTGACGGCCTGATCGTACCGGTCGTTCACCACGTGGATCAGAAGGATCTTCTGCAAATTTCCTTGGAGCTGGCTGATCTGGCCGAACGAACCCGCAAGCGAGCAATCAAGCTGGAAGAACTACAGGGTGCGACATTCACACTCAGCAACATGGGAGGGATCGGTGCCGGTCCGTTCCTGCCGATCATCAATCCTCCTCAGGTCGGCATTCTCGGAGTCGGCAAGGCACGGATGACGCCGGTGTATCGTGACGGTCAATTCGTCCCGCGCCGAGTGTTGCAATTGTGTGTGGCCTACGACCATCGCCTGATCGACGGAGCGATCGGTGCGCGTTTCACCAACGAGCTCGTCAAAGTCCTAGAAGATTTTCAGGGGATGTTTCTGGGGCTGTAGTGCGTAACGCGTCGCCCGTGAAACGTTCGGGCGCAGCGAGAGAGGAAGTCCGTGGTATGGCTGAATCGCGCTATGACGTGGCGGTGATCGGCGCCGGTCCCGGCGGCTATACCGCTGCGTTTCATGCAGCGGACCTGGGCTTGCGTACGGCCCTGATCGATGAGGATCCGCAACTGGGTGGCACCTGCTTATTGCGCGGTTGTATTCCGTCGAAAGCCTTGCTGCACGCAGCCCGCTTGATCACCGAGGCCGAAGAGGCGGCAGCCTGGGGCATTCAGTTCGACAAACCCCGCATCGACTTAACGGTATTTCGCGACCGCGTCCAGACGATCATCGGTAAACTCACAAAAGGTGTGCGAACGCTGGCGGGCAGCCGGAAGGTCGATGTGATCCAGGGACGGGCCATGTTGAAGGATGCGACGACCCTTCGGCTTTCCGGCTCCGACACCCCGCGCGAACTCTCATTCGCTCACGCCATCTTCGCGACCGGCTCGCAGCCCCTGACTCCAGCCTCACTGAAACTCGATGACCCGCGCGTGATGGATTCCACGAGCGCGCTCCAGTTGACGGATATTCCTGCCCGCCTATTGGTCATCGGCGGCGGCTACATCGGCCTTGAGTTGGGCACGGTCTATCAGGCCCTCGGCTCCGCAGTGACGGTGGTCGAGGCGATGCCGCGCCTATTGAACAGCGTCGATGCAGATCTCGTGAGGCCTCTGCATCAGTGCCTGCAACGCCGATTCAAGGCGATCCGATTGAACACCACCGTGGAAAGGTTGGAGGCTCGGGAGGAAGGCCTGGTTGCAACCTTCACAGACTCTCAAGGAGCCAGCACCGAGACCTTCGATCGCGTGCTCGTTGCCGTCGGACGCAGCCCCAGTACCGGTCGGCTTGGGCTCGAACACACACAGATCACGGTCACATCGAAGGGCTTCATCCACGTCGATCGGCAAATGCGCACGACCGAGCCGACGATTTTCGCCATTGGCGATGTGGTGGGCGAACCGATGCTCGCCCACAAGGCCACGCATGAAGGATTAGTCGCCGCCCAAGTCATTGCCGGGCGACAGACAGTTTTTGATGCGGCGGCGATCCCGGCTGTGGTCTTCACCGATCCGGAAATCGCCTGGTGCGGACTGACAGAAGAAACAGCCAAGGCATCGGGACAAGTCGTGAAGGTCGCGCGGTTTCCTTGGGCGGCGTCAGGGCGCGCCACGACCTTGGGCCGTACCGAAGGCCTCACGAAGCTCATCCTCGATGCAGAATCTGGCCGCGTCCTCGGCATGGGGCTGTGCGGCGTCGGTGCGGGCGAGTTGATCGCCGAAGGAGTCCTCGCGATCGAGATGGGAGCGCTTGCGGAAGATGTGGCCGCCTCAATCCATCCACACCCGACGCTGAGCGAGACGGTCATGGAAACAGCCGAATCGTTCTCCGGGTCACCGACCCATCTCTTCGTGCCGAAGCGGTCATGACGTGGAGGCCTTTCGCTTGCTCGATCTGACCCTTCCCCGTCCGGTCGAGAATCTCGCACTGGATGAAGCCTTACTGGAGGAACTGGATGAGCGGGGTGGGGCGCCGATGCTTCGGTTTTGGGAGAGCAACCGCTTGTTCGTTGTCTTAGGTCGCGGCTCACGCGTGGGGGACGAGGTGGATGTCCCTGCCTGCGAGAGAGACGGCGTCCCGATCCTTCGACGCGCAAGCGGCGGGGGAACCGTCTTGCAAGGGCCGGGGTGTCTCTCGTATGCCGTCGTGGCGCCGTATCGGCTGTATTCCGAGCTCAGGACCATTCGTACCACCAATCAATTTGTTCTCGAACGGATCGCCTCGGCGCTTCAGCGGTGGGAGCCGACGACGACCTTCCAAGGGATCAGCGACCTTACCATCGGCAACCTGAAGATTTCCGGAAACGCACAGCGCCGTACCAGGAACGCGCTGCTCTTTCACGGGACCATTCTGCACTCTATGAGCGCAGAACTCGTTGCACAATACATCAAGCACCCCTCACGGCAGCCCGACTACCGATCGGACCGACCCCACAGGACATTCCTGGGGACAATCAACGCTCCCCCGCAGGCCATCAAACAGGCCATCGCCTCCGCATGGAACGCGGTACCGCCGGAGTGCGGATGGCCCATATCCCGCATGCCCCATGCCATCGCGGCTGTCCTCGCACGCAGCCGGGATGAACCATCTTACACCTCGTAAACCCATCCAGCCGAACAACCCCGGCCATGGGGCAGTGATATGACAGCATCTGTTTCAGATACCCTAACTCCCCAGCACTTTCTTGATCCGACTTTCACAAAGAGAACGGGCTGACCCGTAACATTGGCACAGTGCAAAGTTTGCACTTTCTCCCTCCGTATGGACTCTCGCATCGGTGATCCTCTCGACAGTTCGAGATTACGTTTCCAAAAAATCGAGCAGATATCTCGTCCGCCGGACGGGCATACAAGTTGCGTGAGCATGATTACAAACAGGAGAAACGACCTGGTTCTACCCGAAGAGTGGAGGGTCAGGTTGCAAAGAGACGGAATGGTCGCTACGGGCTGTCGTATGAGAATGCCATAATAACACCTTACCCGCACGAGTCATCGCTCGAGAGTCAAGCAACATGAGAGTAACGGGTGGTCATTACACACAATGCGGAGGAGGTCCAAACTTACGGATACTTGCTTGAATGCTCCAGCCCTCTGCTCAACCCATCAACGGCAACAATCATCCACTCAGCATCCGACCATCGGCACGATTCCCGATTGTCAGGATGACAGCGATCGGCAGCCCGGAGTTCATCCGCGATCCGCAGCGCTCGGTGCAGCGATAGACCTGGACATGTTAGCATGGACGAGGTGCTCGCTTCTCCCTGGCACGGCAATGTTCAGACCCATTCCAGAAACGACCTTCTTCCGAAAAATTCCCTACCGGTTGATCGCGTCCGTGCTCCTACTCCTCGCCTTGGTCGTGTCCGTCATGTTGCTCATCAGTCTCGAACGAGAAAAGCTCTTGATCCGAGGGTTCATCGATGGAGCAAAGGCTCCGACGGACCTCTTCCATGCTCTCTGGCAGTCGCAAAAGGATCTGATCGCGGAGGCCCTCCTCGTCTTCTTAGTCAGCGCGATCGGGATCGTGGCAGTCATGACGTTTCTCCACTCCGATACCACCCGAAGAACCTTGGAAGAAGTCAAGGGACTGGCACGGAACATTCTCCAGAGCATTCCCACCGGGGTGTTCACGGTTAATCAGGAAGGACTCGTCAGCGCGATGAATCCGGCCGCTGAGGTGGTGTTGAATCGCACCTCGTCCGAGATACTCGGCAACAGATACGAGACCGTATTCCCCGAAGCGGACCCGATCCGACGGACTCTCGACGAAGCGTTGAGAGCGCACCGTCACCTGAGTCAGAAAGACCTCCTCTACGAATGCAAGGGGCTACCCCCGAGGACCATTCGCGTGAGTACTGCGGAACTAACCGGGGATGATAAGAAAACCGTTGGCGTGATCCTACAGGTTCAGGATGTCACCGACTGGCTCGGCCTTGAGCAGCGAGTCCGTGCCGCGGAAAAGTTGGCGGCGTTGCATACGCTGTCCGCAGGGGTCGCGCATGAACTGCGCAATCCTTTAAGTGCCATGGATTTGAATTTGCACTTGCTGGAGGAAGAGCTCAAAGAGAGCGGCGCGCTAGGGAAACGAGGCTGGCAATACCTCCACGTCGTGAACGCAGAATGCCGCCGTCTATCAGGGATTCTGGACAATTTCATGAAGTTCGCGCGCCCAGGGGTGGTAGGCCTACACGATATCAACGTCCAGACGCTGATCGAGCATATCATGGCGTTGATGCAGTTCGAGGCAGAAGAGCGTCACGTTCAGCTTGAACATACCGTAGGAAACGACGTGCCTACGGTGCGAGGCGACGAGACTCACATCAGCCAGGTCTTGGTCAATATCATCGTGAATGCCTTCCATGCCATGCCGGACGGCGGGCTCTGTCGGATTTCAGTGGTGGAGCGGACGGTTGACGAGAAACCATGGGTGGAAATCGCCGTGGAAGACAGCGGCGTGGGAATTCCTCAGGAAGAACTTCCCCGATTATTTGAACCATTTTACACAACCAAGTCGAACGGGACCGGACTCGGTCTGGCCGTCGCGTACCGGATCATGCAGGATCACGGCGGCACGATTGAAGTATCAAGTGTACCTGGAAGCGGAACGAGGGTGGTGACACGCTTTCCCGCGGCAAGTGCTCACCCCAACCACATTAGCATGGAATCATGACGCAGATCGCTCATATCCTCATCGTCGACGATGAGGTGAATATTCGTAGCGCGTTGGTGACGATGTTGGAGAAAAAGGGCTATCACGTTGCCGGACGAGGGACGGGTGAAGAAGCGTTGTGGCATCTCGAAGAAGTCCGGACGGATTTGGTGATCACCGACTTGAGGATGCCCGGAATCGGCGGAATGGAGTTCCTCCGTCGAGTAAAAAACCAATGGCCCGATACGGAAGTCGTGGTCATGACGGCATTTGGGTCGATTGATACGGCCGTGGAAGCAATGCGCCTGGGTGCCTACGACTATCTGACAAAGCCGATCAACCGAGAGCGGTTTCCGGTCGTCGTGGTAAAAGCACTCGAACGGCGTGCCTTGGCCTGTGAGAATAAACAACTGCGAGACCGCCTTACCACCAGAACGCGATTCGAGCAGATGAGCGGCGAGAGTGCGGCCATGCAACGAGTCTACAGTCTGGTGGAGATGGTGGCAGACCGCGAGGTAACGGTCTTACTCACAGGGGAAAGTGGAACCGGTAAGGAGCTGGTTGCCCGCGCAATTCATCACAAGAGCCTGAGGGCCGACGGACCGTTCATTACCGTGAATTGCGGGGCCTTACCCGAGAACCTCTTCGAGAGCGAGCTGTTCGGGTATGAAAAGGGCGCGTTCACCGGTGCTTTATCAACCAAGGCGGGACGGTTCGAACTGGCCGATGGCGGCACCCTCTTGCTGGATGAGGTGGGCGAGTTGTCTCTCAAGTCTCAAGTGGATTTTCTCCGGGTCCTGGAGACCAAGGAGTTCCGGCGATTAGGCGGCACCAAACTGATCACAGTGGATACCAGGATCATTGCCGCCACCAACCGCAACTTGAAGGAAGCCGTTACCCAGGGAGACTTTCGGGAAGATCTCTACTATCGACTGAATGTCGTGCCGCTCCATCTTCCGCCGCTTCGCGAACGAGGCGATGACATCCCGCTCCTTGTGACACGCTTCCTGGGGGAATGTTGCGAACAACATCAGCGGAAGTCCAAGGAGGTGTCACGGGACGCCATGCGATTACTGCGGCTGTATGCCTGGCCCGGTAACATCCGCCAACTGAGGAACCTGATTGAGCGGCTGGTGGTCACCGTGCCGGACACGACGATTCAACCAATGCACCTTCCGGAAGAAATCCAAGTCAGCAAAGATGATCGCCGCACCATGATGGTGACACTTGGAACGCCGATCGAGCAGATTGAGCAAGAGGTGATTAGTCGAACCTTGAAAGAAGTCACCAACCATCGAGAACATGCCGCAAAGCTGCTAGGGATTAGTTTGAGGACCCTCCAATACAAGATTAAAGAATACGGCATTCGTGACTGATGGCTCTCACCCCAGCCGTTCCTTACCGAGCATCACCATCTCCATCTCAATGGCGATTCGTGAGTCCATATTCGATGTGACAGACATCAGAAACCATACTATACGCGCAATAACTGCACCCCTAATCGCTCTCGAACAACGCAACTCTGCAATTCTTGCACGGAGAGGTTTTCGACCTGAGGAATACGGTCTGAACGCCTTATCGCGAAAACCATAACCCCTCGATAGATTTCATTTCTTCGCAGCAACCCTGCCCCTATTCAACGGCGGCACTGTCCCTGCAAGAGCTCCGTTGTGTGGAAATCAAACGGCGATAACGAATGGTCTCATTATGATGATCGGTAACCACCAGACAGAACATAAGAGATAGGGATATGCCCCTCAAGAATGAAGACGCACCAGGCGGCAGGCTACGCGCGAACCGCCAATCGACCCAAGACTGGTTCGCACAACTCCAACAGTTGTCGGACAGACTTATGCACTGTCCGACGGATAGTGCCACGCGATGCGAACTGGCGATATTGCTTGAAGACCTCGGTCAGCATGAGGAAGCGCTGGTCAATTGGAAAGTTCTTCTCACATCCGAGCCAAACAACCTAGTGGCGCGTGAAGGGTTAGCTCGCTGTCGACGATGGATGGGCCGATCTCTTCAATCACCCCTCTAAGCAGTCGGGAATCAAGATTCCCGGCTGCGCCGAAGGGGCAGAGATGTATGTAGGGTTTGAACGGCATATGCAGCGGTCCTTACGGAACGCGAGCGCATGCCAGGACATGTTGACATGGTAGCGACGCCGTCTCTCAAGAGATCCCGGGCACTGGACTAGGTGGATCTCTCAACAGGGGCCGTTGTGACCAGTCGTGCGGGATTGCGGGAAACCTTGCGCTGTGGCCTGCTGGACTAGGCGGGCCACGTCGTATACCCACGAGACGGGCACGCATTTCTCTTTGCTGTGTACGGTCATTATTTCCTCAATGGATATCCTGTGCACCGGCGCAGCGTCTCAGAATTGAAAGGCATACAGAACGCTGATCGTGGGAGACAGTGCCGCGCAGGCATGGCAGGCTTGGAAGACGACGTGTCGCGCAGTGCTGGCAATCGCACTGTTGCTAACCATCGGGCATATCGTGCCGGGGGCTTGAGTACAGAATTTGGAGTCCAGTGAATGATCCTATATACAAACAGAAAAACACCGATCCCGGCATCTCATCCGATAGGAGGACTGGACCACATCCTTCTACGGACCCTTCGATAAGGTGATAGGAAGCTGGGAGGCTTAAGTCGTCGCATGCTGAATCTGTTGTGGATTCTTCTCGGCGGGTACGGAGCCGGAATACTGCTTCCCCTCTGCCTGCCGGGACGGCCCGCGTCTCAACGTCTCACGACGAGTGTGGCCGCCATCGTGGCGACCAGTGCAGGTGTCGTTCTGGGGCTCCTCGGCCTCACGGCTTCAGAACCGGTCACGGGCTCACTCGTCTCCACGATCCCGCTGCTCACCTTGGAGATTCGACTCGACTCGCTCGCAGCATTCTTCGTCTTCATGATCTCCGCCGTGGGTCTTGCGACGTCGATTTATGCCGTTGGGTACCTGCGGCATTCGGAGAAACGCGCATCGACCGCCGCGCTCGGAGCGCTCTTCAACGGATTTCTCCTCTGCATGACGTTGGTCATCCTAGCGGACAACGCGTACTTCTTCTTGCTCGCTTGGGAACTCATGTCGCTGCTGTCCTATTTTCTCGTGGTCACTGAGCACGAGAAAGCGGAGGTGCGATACGCGGGATTGTTCTACTTGGTCATGACGCATCTTGGCACTGCATTCATTGTCACGGCGTTCTTGATCTTCTTTCAGAACGCGGGGTCATTCTCCTTTGAAGCCTTTCGGCATCCAGAACACCCCCTGTCGGAGGGCATGAGAACCCTCGTGTTTCTACTGGCCTTACTGGGGTTCGGCACGAAAGCCGGCATCGTACCGCTCCATGTATGGTTACCCTACGCGCATCCGGTGGCGCCGTCGCACGTCTCCGCCGTGATGTCCGGTGTCATGATTAAAACTGCGATCTATGGCTTGATCCGAGTATATTTCGACTTTTTCGGTGGACAATTCCCGTGGTGGTGGGGCTTCACCGTGCTGTTCCTCGGAGCGGTCTCTGCATTACTGGGCGTGATGTACGCCTTGATGGAGCATGATCTCAAAAGACTCCTCGCATTTCACAGCGTGGAAAACATCGGCATTATCCTTTTGGGCGTCGGAGCCGGCATGATCTTTCAGTCCTACGGGTTGAAGGAACTGGCCGCGCTCGGACTGCTGGCCGGACTCTACCATACGATCAATCACGCCATGTTTAAGGCCCTCCTATTCTTAGGGGCCGGCTCACTCCTCTATGCGACACAGACGCGCAATATGGAGGAATACGGCGGCTTGCTTCGACGCATGCCTTGGACGGGGTTCTTTTTTTTGATCGGAGCCGTGTCGATTTCCGCGCTACCGCCCACGAACGGATTTGTGAGTGAGTGGCTCGTGTTTCAAACTCTGTTTTTAAGCTTTCAGATTCCAACGGTGTTTCTCAAGCTGATGCTACCGATCGCAGCAGCGATCTTGGCCCTCACCGGCGTGCTCGCCTTGGCCTGCTTCGCCAAAGCCTTCGGAATTGCGTTTCTTGCACAGCCACGAAGTTCTCATGCACGTCATGCTGAAGAGGTTCCGGTTTCGATGCGCATTGGACAGGGCATCTTGGCCACCCTTTGTGTGGCGCTGGGCATTGCCCCAATAGTGGTGGTACCGCTATTGGACCAGGCGGTTGCTCCGCTGACAGGGAGATCGATCGCAAGCAAGATCTTGGCAATCGATGGATGGGCGCTCGCTCCGGGGAATGTCGAATTTTCCAGCCTATCCACGCCGGTACTTGCGTTGCTGCTTGTTGTGTCGGCGATGTTGGGGTTAGGACTCGCCGTCGCACTCGGTGGTCGCCTCACAATACGCCGTTCCAAATCCTGGGGCTGTGGGATCACCCTCACACCTCGGATGGAGTACACCGCAACCGGTTTTGTCCAGCCGATCAAACGCGTATTCAGCACGATCTACCAACCGACGGTGAAGCTCGAAACGGAGTTTCTGATCGAATCACGATACTTCGCCAAACGGCGATACTTTGAATTTCATATTGAACCGATCTTTGAGAAGTATCTCTACGATCCCTTGGTGGCATTCTTGGGGACGCTGGCCGACCGCCTGAAAGTCATTCAGGCCGGCGGTCTGCATCTGTATCTGACCTATATTTTCGTCACGCTGATTGCCTTGCTGTTGCTCGCGGTGTAACCGATGCTCCTCACCATCGCTCTCATTGCAGCACAAACAACGGTTTTATTGGCCGTCTCGCCGTTTCTCGTAGGTCTCATTCGGAAGGTCAAAGCACGGTTGCAGTTGCGACGAGGCGCGAGCCTCATTCAGCCTTACGCTGACTTGATAAAACTCTTCCGAAAGCAGCCGGTCATCTCGACCACCACCTCATGGATCTTCACGGCGACGCCGTATATCGTTTTTGCCTCTATTTTGACTGCGGGTCTGCTGGTTCCCACATTCATCTCGCAGACACCCATGAACTTTGCGGGAAACATCATTGTGCTGGTCTATCTCTTGGCGTTGGGCACGTTCTTCTTGATGCTCGCGGGACTCGACGCCGGATCAGCCTTTGGCGGGATGGGCAGCAGCCGAGAAGCGATCGTGGCCTCGCTGACCGAGCCGGCCATGATTCTCGCGATCTTTGCTATTGCGCTGACCAATGGGTCGACGAATGTGAGCACCATTGTCCATAAGACCGCGTTGATGGAAGATATCGTCACGGACCCCTCGCCCCATCTGATGGCGCTGGCAGCCCTCTTCATCGTGGCGCTCGCCGAGACTGGACGAGTCCCGGTCGATAATCCGGCAACCCATCTGGAACTGACCATGATTCATGAAGCGATGGTCTTGGAATACTCAGGGCGTTACCTCGCGTTACTCGAATGGGCAGCAGGACTGAAACTCGCGGTGTTCCTTTCTTTGATCGCCAACGTCTTTGCGCCATGGGGCATCGCAACGACAATCACTCCCGCCGCGATAGGAATCGGACTCCTGGCGTACGTGGTGAAGACCGCAGCACTCGCGGCATTCATCGGCGTCATTGAATGTATGTTCGCCAAATTGCGGTTGTTCCGGGTCACGGATCTGCTGGGCGTGGCGTTCATCCTCGCGCTGCTCGGATTGCTGTTCTTTTATACTCTTCGGAGCTGAACGGATGCAGGGGCTTTCGTCCATTGGATCGCAACTGATCGACTTATGTTCGGCGTTGCTTCTGCTGACCTGTTTCGCGATTGTGGCGCAACGTCGTCTCTCGGCCTGCGTCGACTTGTTCGCCCTGCAGTCGGCCGTTCTCTTCGTCACTGCGGCATTGGTTGCGTATCTGACCAAAAGCCACCACATCTATATTGCGGCGGGGCTGACCGGTGTCATTAAAGTGATCGTCATTCCGCGAGTCCTCAAGAAAGTGATTGATCACCTCAACGTGAAACGGGAACTAGTCATGCACGTGAATGTGCCGACCGGACTGCTGATTTGCGGTGGACTGGTGATGCTGGCATTTTTCATCGCGCAGCCGATCATCCCGCTGGGACCGCTCCTCACGCGAGATTCTTTGGCCATTGCCCTCGCAATCGTGCTCATTGGATTGTTCACGATGATCGCGAGACAGCAGGCGGTATCCCAACTGGTGGGCTTTCTCGTCCTGGAGAACGGATTGTTTTTAGGCGCCACCGCCGCCACCTATGGCATGCCGTTGGTCGTCGAATTGGGCGTGTTTTTTGATGTACTTATTGCGACATTGATCGCGGGAATCTACACGAATCGATTGCAAGACGCATTCAACAGTGTGGATACGGACCAACTCACCATCCTGAAGGAATAACCGAGGCCTCTGTGATGATCGCACTCGTGGTTGTGGTGGTCGCCCCGCTTCTCGCGGGAGGGCTAAGCCTGGTCGTCCACCGCTCTGCATGGCTTCATAGGATCAATCTCGCGAGCATGGGCGCTCTCGTCACGGCGGAAGTGGTGATCACCCAAATCGTGCTGAGGACCGGTTCCGTAACGGCTTTGGACCAGTTGGTCTACCTCGATGCCTTGTCGACCTTCATCCTATTTATTATCGGAGTGGTCGGACTGGCCTGTTCGCTCTATATGCGTTCGTACATGGACGAACAAGTCGCGCGGGGCATGATCGCACCCGGACGCCTCAACTTGTTCTTTTTCCTCTTCCACATGTTTCTACTGGCGATGGTGGTCGCAACCATCGCGAACAGCGTCGGGGTCCAGTGGGTGGCCATTGAGGCGACGACGCTCGCGACCACCTTCCTGATTGCCTTTTGGAGACGACGAGAGTCACTGGAGGCCGGGTGGAAATACCTTATTTTATGCTCGGTCGGCATTTCGCTCGCCCTGTTCGGTGTCGTGCTGCTGTATTACTCGTCACTGCACGTGCTGAGCGATGCCGGTCAAGGATTGAACGTAACGGAGCTACTTCCAGTGGCAGATCGACTCAACCCCCAAGTCCTTAAGTTGGCATTCATCTTCATCCTGGTGGGCTATGGCACCAAGGTGGGACTCGTCCCGATGCATAGTTGGCTGCCGGATGCCTACACCGAGGCGCCGGCGCCGGTAGTGGCCATGCTCGCCGGTGTCCTTGAAGTGGTTGCCGCCTACGCAATCCTGAGGGTCAGGATGATTGTCGACCACGCCGTTCCGTTTGCTTTCGCCGGGGGACTGTTGGCGTTGCTCGGCGTTGCTTCATTGGTGACGGCGGCATTCTTCATCCTCATCCAGCACAACTATAAGCGGCTGTTTGCCTATTCCAGCATTGAGCACATGGGTATCGCTATGATTGGATTTGGGGTTGGGGGGCCGCTGGGAACCTTCGGGGGTCTGTTTCATCTCCTGAATCATGCGTTGGCGAAATCAATGGCTTTTTTTGCTTCGGGCAACATTCACCGTCGCTTTCACACCGTGGAAATCGGAAAGGTACAGGGAGTGGCCATGGCACAGCCGTGGACGGCCATGGCATTGATGATCTCGGGATTGGCGTTATCGGCGCTCCCTCCGTTCTCGGCATTCGCCAGTGAACTTCAGATTGTCACGGCCCTGGCGTCGCAAGGGGTTCCCGGAATGGAACTTGCGGGTACCACAGGCATGGTCACCGTGGCCCTATCGGACCAATTCAGCCGGATCGCTTTAGTTTCCGTGTTTCTGGTCTCCGCGGTTCTTTCGTTCGGCGGACTGCTGTATCGCATCACCGGAATGGTGTGGGGAATTCCACCGGAGGGAATTGTCCGGGGAGAAATCTGGACACTCGGTCATCTGCCGATCATTCTCCTGGCCGGAGCCCTTGTTGGACTCAGCATGTTTCTGCCACAGCCCCTACAACAACTTTTGATACAGGCGACCACAATTCTGGTAGTTCAGTAGGAGAACATGGTCATTATGGACACAAATGCCTATGACGACATGCTCAAAACCGCTTTCCCCGCCATTCGGGCAAATGAGCCGGTCTGTACGAAGTCCTCACATTTCCAAGTTCCCAAGAACCTGCTGCCGGCGATCACCCACTATATCCATACCCAACCGAATCTACGCGGAAAATTGACGCTCTTATGGGCCTGTGATCATCGCCCGAGTCGCGACACCTACGGGCTCTACTACTTATTTACCTTGGAGGCCTCTCACCACTGGATGGTGTTGTCGACTGAATTGACGAACACCGATCGCTTGTTTCCATCCATTACGCCACACATTCATGCTGCTCAGTGGTATGAGCGTGAGATCCGCGACATGTTCGGATTGATTCCTCAAGGCCACCCGGACCTACGACGTCTCGTACGGCACGAGCACTGGCCAAAGGGAACGCACCCTCTCCGGAAGGATTTTCCATGGAACTGCGTACTTGGCCGACAGCAAGGCACGTATCACTTCCCTCATATTGAAGGAGAAGGGGTATTTGAAGTACCGGTGGGCCCTATCCATGCGGGAATCATCGAGCCCGGCCACTTTCGGTTTTCCGTGGCCGGCGAACCCATCATGCACCTTGAGCTCCGCCACTTTTGGAAACACCGCGGTGTGGAGAAACTGTTTGAGCAACAGCCGCTGACCGATGCGGTATCGCTGGCGGAACGGGTCTCCGGAGACACGACGGTGGGGCATAGTCTCGCCTATTGCCAAGCCGTAGAAGCGCTCCTGCACCTTGACGTGCCTCGACGCGCCAAGTACCTCCGCTCGCTCTTTCTAGAGCTCGAACGACTCTACAATCATCTCGGCGACATCGGAGCGATGTGCAATGACACGGCCTATGCGCTCGCTCACGCCCATTGTGGTCGTATGAAGGAGCAAATTATGCAACTCAATGACCGGTTGACAGGGTCACGGTTCCTTCGAGGTGTCATCCAAGTGGGAGGAGTGCCTCGGGACATAGAAAACGCCCAACTCGTCAAGATTGTCGAGGAACTGAACCGAATCCAGTCGGACTTCTCCGAGGTGGGGGCTATCATTTTTGCGAACGCCTCCCTCACCGATCGACTGGAGACGACAGGGGTTCTCAACGAGCAGACGGCATGGGATCATGCAGTGATCGGTATCGTAGGCCGGGCATCAGGGATGAATTGTGATCTAAGGCGTGATCGGCCATTTGCCGCCTATGACGAACTCCCCGTCAATGTGGCCCTCTATCGCTACGGTGACGTGAGGGCCAGGTTGCGCGTTCGCGGTGATGAGATTCACGAATCCATTCGGCTCATTCGCGACATACGCCGGAAGATTCCTGACGGTCCAATCGCCTGTCAACCCGGATCGTTGCCAAATCCTGGCGACTGGACGCTGTCCGCCGTGGAAGGCTGGCGAGGGGAGATCCTGTACGCCGTAACAGCGGGAGAAGGTGGGCAAATTCATCGTTGCAAAGTTCGTGACCCTTCGTTCGTGAATTGGCCGGCGATTCAATGGGCGGTATTAGGAAATATTATCCCGGACTTTCCGCTCATCAACAAGAGCTTCAACCTCTCCTATGCGGGCAACGATCTGTAAAGAGGCCGACGATGTTTCGGATCATCAAAAAAAGCTTGAAGATCGGGGTCGTAACGGGCCGATACCCGAGAGCAGAGACACCCGCAATACCGATCGGAGCGGAGGTGAAGGAGAAAGCCGGACTCTTCAAACGGTCGCTGACGATCCGTGAAGTGGATACCGGCTCGTGCAACGCCTGTGAGATGGAAATGAATGCGCTCCTGAACCCCGTCTACGATGCTGAGCGATGTGGCATTCACATCTCGGCTTCGCCGCGTCATGCTGATGCGTTAGTCGTGACGGGGCCAGTGGCCATCAATATGGAACGAGCGTTGAAGGACGTGTATAAACAAACACCTGATCCGAAGATCGTCATTGCGCTCGGCGACTGCGCGATCAACTGCGGCCTATTCAAAGGCAGCTACGCGGTTACGGGTCCAGTCGATCGTCATATTCCCGTCGATCTCAGAATCTCTGGTTGCCCGCCGCGTCCGGCAGAAATTCTCGAGATGCTGACCGAGTTACGTAAGCCCACGGTGTGAAGGGTGCCGGCAGAACTCTGCACAAACCTGCGAGTCGGTCGACTGGTGATGAACGTCATGTGACAATTGAATAGCCACTCACCTTTCGAAGGCGCCCGTAGCCATAGGGGAACTCAAATCGTGGGACAAGCAGGATCTTCTTCTTTACCCCACGCGAAGGAATGCGCGATGATACGTTCTAGAGATTCCTGTGCACACAGGCTTTGCACCGGCATGCTTTGGGAGAAGTCGTATGTCTAGCAACAAACCCCGCGTGTTGATTCTTGGCGGTGGATTCGGCGGGATGTACACCGCACTGGAATTCGAACGTGCGCTGGCGCGCGGCGCCAACGTAGACGTCACCCTCGTCAACCACGACAACTTTTTCCTCTTCACGCCGATGCTGCACGAAGTCGCCGCCAGCGACCTCGATATCACCAATATCGTCAGCCCGATCCGCAAGCTGCTGCGTCGGGTGACGTTCTTTCATGGCGAGATCGAAGCCGTCGACCTCGTGCAGCAACGAGTCGGCGTGTCACATGGACACGAGAAGCATTGTCATTCGCTGCCGTACGACCATTTGGTGTTGGCTCTTGGGTCCACTACCAATTTTTTCGAGATCCCAGGCTTGGCGAATCGGGCATTCACCATGAAGTCGTTGAGCGACGCTATCGCACTACGCAACCATCTTATCGCCAACCTGGAAGAGGCCGACTTTGAGTGTGGCACATCACAGCGCACGGGCTTACTGAATTTCGTCGTGGCAGGCGGCGGATTCGCCGGGGTCGAAACCATCGCGGCCATGAATGACTTTTTGCGGGAGGCGGTGCGGTTCTTTCCTCATCTTCGGGAAGACATGCTGCGAATCATGCT
Source organism: Nitrospira sp. (assembly GCA_018242725.1). Lineage (GTDB taxonomy): Bacteria > Nitrospirota > Nitrospiria > Nitrospirales > Nitrospiraceae > Nitrospira_D. The sequence goes on from JAFEBI010000004.1 coordinate 29,588, forward strand.
GGTGAGTTCCGGCCCGGTCATTTTACCGGAACTGGGGAAAAAGCTCGGCATCTACGCACAGCGAAAACTCGCTGAACAAAAGATCGACATCCGATTGAACTGCAAGGTGGTCGCCGTAAAGGACCAGGATGTCACACTCAGTGATGGGTCGACGATGACCACGAATACACTTGTGTGGACGGCCGGCACCAGCCCACACGCCCTGTTGAACACACTCCCATGTGAAAAAACCAAAGGCCGCCTCCTTGTCAATGAGTATTTGGAGGTTCCCGGATGGCCTGGGGTCTGGGCTTTGGGCGACTGCGCACTCGTGCCGGATCGTCGGACGGGAGCATTCCATCCCCCGACCGCCCAACACGCGCTGCGTGAAGGCCAAATCGCGGCGCAGAATATCCTCGCCACTGTGCGAAAGGGGTGGAAGAAGCCGTTTGTCTATTCGACGATCGGGCTCCTGGCTCCTATCGGAAAACGGACCGGGGTCGCGAATATCCTTGGCGTCAACTTTTCCGGTTTTATCGCCTGGTGGCTGTGGCGCACGATCTACTTGATGAAACTCCCTCGTTTCGAGAAGAAGGTGCTCGTGGCACTGGATTGGACTCTGGATGTGCTCTTTTCAAAAGATCTCGTCCATTTCAGAACGACTCGCCCCCTTTCCACGCAACCGGCAGAGGACGAATCAGAAAGTACGCGAGTCCAGATCAGTCAGCATTCAACTGGTGCCGGCTCAGCAGGCAAATGAACTGTGGGCCAAGCTCCATTTGTTCTCGGGTTGCACTCGCCGCCGCCTGCTATCTCTGACACGATATGGGAAAGCCTTCAAGCTTCGTTCCCTCGAATCCTAGATACTCAATATTCTAAAGCCGAAAAACAAGATACTTATCTGCTTGCATATGATCGAATCAGGTGATTCGAGCAAAGCCTGGCATGTACCTGCTCGTCCCTTCGCTCGCTGCAGCATTACTGAAACGCTTCTTTGAATATTCTGATGGTGACTTGATTGGACGTACGACCTTGTAGGAGGTCAAGAGTGAAAGAGTGTGGAAATAGCCTGCTACGCAGCCTTCTTCCCATCGAGAACTTCCCGAACTTTTTGGGTGAGGACATTCGGCGTAAACGGTTTATGGAGAAAGGCGGTATCCCGCTTGACTCCGCCCCGATCAAATACCGGATGGTCGGGATATCCCGACATGTACAACACCTTGAGTTCAGGCCGCACCACCGTCAACTTCTCCGCCACCTCCGGCCCGCTCATCTGTGGCATCGCCACGTCGGTCAGGAGCAAATGGATCTGCCCCAAATGTTTGGCACCCGTCAGGAGCGCCTCAATACCGTGGCGAGCAACCAACACTTCATACCCGCTGAGACGGAGGGTCTCTTGCACAAGACCGCGAACCGACGGATCATCCTCGACCACCAGAATCGTTTCTCGTCCGGTCGCTCGACTGATCGATCCACCGATGGCCGGAGCCGTCTGAACAGACTCGTTCACTTTCGGGAAAAAAATCTTGCAGACCGTACCCTGCCCCATCTTGCTCTCGATCACGATCGTTCCGCCGCTCTGCTTGACGATCCCGTAAACCGTCGACAACCCGAGCCCCGTCCCCTTCCCCTTCTCTTTCGTGGTGAAAAACGGCTCAAACAGATGCGCTTGCGTTTCTTCACTCATGCCCTGACCGGTATCTCTCATCTCCAGAAGCACGTAGGCACCCGGTTCAAGCATCACGGTTTGACGTCGCGCACCTTTCCCAATGGTGACATTCCGCGTCTGGATCGTCAGTTTCCCGCCCGTCGGCATGGCATCCCGCGCGTTCACGGCGAGATTCATGATCACCTGTTCGATCTGCCCGGGATCGGCCTTGATGGCCCAGAGTTTCTGATCCAGATCCGCGGAGAGCTCCACAACGTCCTCGCCCAACAGCCGTCGCAGCATTCCGTCCATATTCATGACAAGCGCGTTCAAATCCAGAACCTTGGCCGCCACAAATTGTCGCCGACTGAACGCCAAGAGTTGACTGGTCAAGCCTGCCGCCCGATCTGCGGCCTTTTTTACTTCGTCCATCTCCCGTCGTGCAGGATCCCCAGGTTCCAATCGACTCAGAATCAGCTCGCTATAGCCGCGAATGACCGTCAGTAGATTGTTAAAATCATGAGCCACGCCGCCGGCGAGCCGCCCGACGGCCTCCATTTTTTGGGATTGCCGGAGTTGCGCCTCAGTTTGGCGCAAGGCCTCCTCGGCTCTCGTCCGCTCCCCGAATTGCCCGATCTTCAACCCGACATCGGCAATCATACTGATCAATTCATTATCCGACTCACGGACCTGATGGCTGAAAAACTCGATGACCCCCTCAATGTCTCCACCGATACGGATCGGAAAACCGAAGGCGCTCCGAACCCCCGTCTTGGCGGCGAGATCGGCTCGGACAAACGTGGGATCCTCCGACACATCTCTGATCCAGATCGGACTTCCACTCTCTAAAATCTTCCCCGGCAATCCGACACCCGGTTTGAAGGCTTGAGACTGCATCCCGGTGATGAATGCATCGGTCGCACCCGTCGCGACTTCCCAATAATCGAGGCAGCGCAACGTACCCGACTGTTTTTCCAGTCTCCAAAAGACCCCCAGGTCCCATTCCAGACTCTCACCGACCGCCTGGATGATTTTCGGAACCGCTTGCTCCAATGTGATCGATTCAGAGAGCACCCGCGTCACCGCATATTGGGAAGCCAGACGTCGTTCGGCTTGACGGCGATCCGTGATATCACGGACAAACGCGCTGAAGATGTAGGTTTCCCCGATCCGCGCGGGAGAAACGGCCAGTTCCACCGGAAACTCATGACCGTCCCGGTGCCGTGCCGCAATCTCGATCCGTCGATTCAGCACGGGACCGACTCCGGTCTTCAGATACTCTCGAATCCCACCCGCATGGGCCTCTCGGTCACGTTCCGGAATAATGGTCTCTGAGAGCAATCTCCCCATCGCCTCTTCCCTCGCCCATCCAAAGATGGCGGTGGCCTGCGAGTTCCACTCCGTGACAACGCCGGCCGCATCGATCGTAATGACCCCGTCAAGGGCCGTGTCGACGATCGCCCGATTCCGTTCTTGACTCTGCAGCAGCGCCGCTTCCGCGGCACGAGCCCACGCGCTTTCTTGCTGAGCTTGCCGATATTCTGCCCGCAATCGACTGGTCGACCAGAGCAACAACACCAAGAGAGGAAGCCAGACAGCGGCAACGATGCCCCGCTCCACTCGGGCGAGCATGAACGTCCCCACCCCAAGCGTGGCCAATGTGAGAAGCACCATCACAAAGGTGATCCATTCATAGCGCCGAGTCGTTGAGGCTGTTCGCTCTTCCGAATGCGTCATGTGGCCTTCCTTGTTACGATCCAGGTCGCCAAGACCGAGGTTGGGTGATAAGCCGACTTTGCCGCACGTAGCCCTGGAAGCCCGGCATCATCCATGGCATTGATCCAGATCGCCCCTTGCGCCGACGCCATGCGACAGGTTTCTCGGAAGACCCACTGGGCAAGACCAGGGATGATGCGATCCGCCACTTCAAAAAGAATGCACCAGGTGTGTGGAGTCAACCAGTACCCAAAGGTGTACGCCGCGATTTCATTATTGACCTTGCCGACGACGCCCGACAGACCGATCCGGTCATATTCTTGAAAGACACGAGCATGGGCGGATTCCGCATCCTCCAAAAGCAACATCCCCATCTGATCGAGATGTCCTCGGCGCTTCTGATCAGCCCAACGTCGATGCAATACCATGCAGGCCTCACGATGTTCACTCCGGTACGGCTCGATCGTAATCGTCTGTTCCCGTTCCGCTCGATTGCAAAGCGCTCGCTGAGATTTATAGGAATCACCAGTCAGAGTGGCCAGCGCCGACGCAGAATACAGATAGTCACCGTCCTTCTTGTCGAATTGAACTCCCTCGATACTCAACAGCTGTCGTTGCGCATCCGTCACATTTTCAATCCGACTCACCGGTGACGATCCGTTCCATTGACGCATCAGCCCGAAGGCTTCATCCACAGCTCGATCCAACGGCCCTGGCCCGATCGGCGGCAGCGGCATGAACCATCCATCAGGAGACTGGGCAAAGAGAAACAAGGTGTCAGCGATGTCCAACCACCAACAGGGCAACAACGAGATCCAGATATAATGATAGGGAAAAGAAAAAGCCGCCGGCGTGTCGTCCCGGAGCGCCTGCGCTCGTTCAAGCGCCTTTGCCATACGCGATGCATCTAACAACGTGAACGGACGAAGCTGCGGATCGACTTGCGCCGCACGAAGGCGCGCTGTCAGTTTCGGCAGCGGCTTCAGCACCACCACGTCGTCCTGAAACCGCCCGATCAGTCGAGGATTCGCAGCCAGCTGCTTGACAATCGTGTCGCTCAACAATATTTTTTCAGCCTGTTCGGCATAGGTCTGAATCGAACGAGAAGGCGCGTCTCGCATGAACGGGCATTTCGTGTCCCAACCAAGGAGCACTTCTTGGCCGGATTTGTCCCACATCAAGGCCAATGGGTACAGCTGACAATCTACGGGTCTGACGTCGTAGATTCCGCAGTGGCCGGATTCTGCGTCAAAGGCTGGACAGAGGTACCCTTCGCCACCTGCGTTTTGAACAAGATTAACTTGCGAGCCGGACTTGTCAGGGAAGAAGGACTCGGGCACCCCGTGCGCCATAGCTTCGGCAATTTCGTCATGCGTGAAATATGGACGGAGAAAGCTCTCGGCTTCCGGGAAACGGCAACAGACGTCGCAGCGGAAACAGGTCGAGCCCGGCACAAATTGCGGCAGAGGCTTCGTCATTTGTTTGGAATCCGCTGCAGTGAGACCCATCGGGTCCCAATCATACGACGCATGCCAAAAGGTAGCAAGGACGAGACACTTCCGGATCAATGGTCGTAGCACTGCTCCCGTCGCCTGACGAGCCACTTGTCGAGCATGGCACTGCGTGTTAGCATTCGGCCACTCGCGGTCCGACACCATGTCTCTGTATCTCAGACAAGCATAAAGGATCCTTCCATTGGCACAAACTGAGTCCGTTTGCCCGGAGCTTTCAACTGAAACGGCGCTCGACCGCTGTGTGGCCATTCGGACGCAACTCCAGCGAGCCAACCTATTTGGCGAAACTCCGGCATGGCGAGTCAGCCCCTGTCCGCTGTACCTATCCGCAGATCAAGTGAAATTCTTCGCCGACCTGGGACCGCACCTCCTCTCATTCTATCGTGTGCTGAATCGGCTCTATCAAGAGAGTGTGAAAGGGATTCAGCCGAAGTGGGTGGCCGGGTATTTGGATCAGGGCAAGCCCGACGCGCTCATCCAATACAGCCGGATGAAACGGTTTCGCGATGTGTTGCCCGCCGTCATCAGACCGGACATCATACCGACTCAGGATGGCATGATGATCACCGAGCTCGATTCGGTACCGGGCGGCATCGGACTGACGGCTTGCCTGTCACACCTCTATCACGATGTCGACAACGGTCGCGCTCAGCTCGTCGGTGGACGAGACGGAATGGTGCGCGGGTTTGCCGCCATGTTGCAATCCACCCAAGAACAGCGTTCTGGCACTATCGCGATTCTCGTCTCGGAAGAAGCCAAGGATTATCGACCGGAGATGTCCTGGTTAGCCGCGCAGCTCCGGCAAGCAGGGGTTGCAGCATGGTGCGTCGAACCCCGTGAGATTCGATTTACAGAGGAAGGGCTTCGGCTCCACACTGATCACGGCGAAGAGCCTATCGGCCTGGTGTACCGCTTCTATGAATTGTTCGACTTGTTGAACATTCCGAAAGCCGAATTGGTTCAATATGCCGTGAAGAAAGGGTGGGTCGGCGTTACCCCTCCCTATAAGCCGGCCCTTGAGGAGAAATCGGCCTTCGCGTTGCTCCACCATCCAATGCTACGCCCATTCTGGGATAAGGCACTTGGAGCCGAGAGCCTACACCAGCTCAGCGCAATCATGCCCAAGACTTGGCTGCTCGACCCGGCTCCGCTTCCGGCCATCGCAACGATTCCAGACCTATCCGTGGGAGGGCGCGCGGTGGCACAATGGACGGCTCTCGAAGAGGCTACTCAAAAAGAACGCCATTTTGTCATCAAGCCGTCTGGTTTTTCTGAGCTCGCGTGGGGAAGCCGAGGCGTCTCGATCGGACATGATCTCTCTCAGTCCGAATGGAGCCAGGCACTTCGCACCGCACTCGCCTCCTTCCCGACGACGCCGTACATCCTGCAACAATTCCATAAGGGGCGATTGTTTGATATGGATTTCATGGACGACGCTTCCCGGACCATAGTCCGCATGTCAGGCCGCGCACGCCTCTCTCCCTATTATTTCGTGTCCGGCGGAACGGTTGAACTCGCCGGTATTCTGGCAACCGTCTGTCCGTCCGACAAGAAGATCCTTCACGGGATGAAGGACGCCATTCTGGTTCCCTGCGCCCTTCGACCGACATAATGCGCGCCTCTCCCTCAACCACAAATTGGGCGTTTCACTTTCTTTCTTTTCCTGGTAGCCTTACAAGACGATGGCCATGACGCTCTTTCATGTCGACTGGTGTCCGGACTGTCTTGTGGTTCGCCGCAAGTTGACCGACTTGGGCGTGACCTATGACGCCGTCGTTGTGCCGGACAGCAGACGGATGCGCACGCAGGTGTACGAGGTCTCCGGTCAATACTACGTGCCCGTCCTCAAGGACGGTGATCTCGTCCTGACGGAAACCGCCGATATTCTGGCCTATCTGGACGAACGAGCCAAAGCGGGCAACGCAGAAGTTCCGGCATCTACGCAATTTCAATCGCAAGCCCGCGCCACACCCGACGAATCAAGTCCGGACGACGAGCATCCTTCTTGCCGGATCACCTGATCACCCAAGGACCTTTCATGGAAGACTGGCAGCAAGTCCTGGCAAAGAGCATCGTGAAGCCCAAAGACCTGGCCAAGCGGTTCGGCCTTGATGAACAAGAGATCGAAGCCATTGTCGGTCCCTACCCCATGCGTATTACACCGACCGTCCTCGAGACAATCAAGTCGAAGGATGACGCGATCTGGAAACAGGTGGTTCCCGATCTCACGGAATTAGACGACATCGAGGCGGACGACGACCCGCTCGAGGAAGACCTCATGAGCCCGGTACCCCACCTCGTCCATCGCTACCCAGACCGTGTACTGCTCATGGTCACCAACCAATGTCCGATCTATTGTCGGTTCTGCACCAGAAAGCGATTGGTCGGGAAACCCGGTTTCCTGAAGAAAGGTGAACTGGACCGCGCGATTCAGTACCTGCGTGAGCACAGCGAAGTCCGCGATGTCATCCTGTCCGGAGGAGATCCGCTGTTGCTGCCCGATCATCTCCTTGAGCGAATCCTGAAGGCGCTTCGGACGATTCCCCACTTGGAGCTCATACGGATCGGCTCGCGAGTCCCCGGCAGTTTACCGCAGCGTATCACCTCTCGCCTCTGTGAGATCGTCAAACAATATCACCCGATCTACATGAATCTGCATTTCAACCATCCCGATGAACTGACGCCGGAAGTGAAGGCTGCCTGTGGTCGTCTGGCTGATGCCGGAGTTCCACTCGGCGCTCAAACCGTCCTGCTTAAGGGCGTGAATGACGATCCGGAGATCATGAAACGGCTCGTCCATCAGCTTCTTCTTGCGCGAGTGAAGCCCTATTATCTCTATCAAGCTGACCTGACCAAAGGAACGAACCATTTCCGCACCACGGTCGAAACGGGGCTGAAGATCATCAAGGCACTCCAAGGGCATACCAGCGGCATGGCCGTCCCTCACTTTGTGATTGATGCGCCGGGTGGAGGAGGCAAGATTCCCTTGCTGCCCGACAACTATCTGGTCCATCTGGATGAGGACGGGGCCGTTCTCCGCAACTACGAGAACAAAACCTTCCACTACCCCCAACCAAAGCCGGACGGTCGACGGGAACTCCCGATGGTCGGTGTAGGCTCCGCTGTCAGCGAGACAGAAGAAGCCTATGCGGCTTGCGGGGACAGCTACCCCGATCGCGACGGTTACGCCATGTGGGGAAACAGCTGCGGCGGAGATGTGGACGAGCCGTGACGACTCATTCATCCCGATCTGGGATTTCCCCCTATCAGAACATTAAGCGGTTGATCGCCTGCGGCGCCGTCAGCGCCGCTCAGGCAATTGAGGACCGACAGATCCAACCAGCCAGTCTCGACCTCCGTCTTGGCCGCAAAGCTTATCGACTGATCAGCAGCTTCTTGCCGGAACTGTCGGCGATCTCCTCGCGCCTGAATGTCATGGATTTCTATCAGTCTGATCTTGTCATGTACGAAATGGATCTGAGCGAGGGCGCCATTCTAGAAAAAGGGCACGTCTACCTTGTTCCCTTGCTGGAAGAATTGGCGCTCCCTCAAACGATCCGTGCACGGGCGAATCCGAAAAGCACAACCGGCCGTCTGGATGTGTTCACCCGCGTGGTGACGGATCTCACCTCGGGATTCGATGAAATACGAGCCGGCTATCGGGGGCAACTATTCCTTGAGGTCGTTCCACGTTCGTTTGCCATCAAAGTTCGTACCGGACAGTCCCTGAACCAAATTCGGTTTGTGCGCGGCGAGGCGACAGTTTCAGACCGATCGCTTCACGCCCTCCATCGAGCAACGCCGTTGTTGTATCACAACGTGGCGCCCACCAAGCGCATAGACAGTCAAGACGTTCGGGCTGAACGGGGTCTGTTTCTTCGCATTGATCTCACCGGCGGGGATCAGCGAGACACCCGCGTGATCGGGTACCGCGCCAAGAAGAACAGTCATGTCATTGACCTCGAGAAAGTGGGGTATTATGCTGCAGCTGACTTCTGGGAGCCGCTCTACCGCCATCGCCACGACAGCTTGCTATTGGAGCCGGAAGAGTTTTATATCCTTGTGTCGAAAGAGCGCATCCGGGTGCCGCCCGGCTATGCTGCGGAAATGGTGGCTTACGAAGCAGCCTGTGGTGAACTGCGGACCCACTATGCGGGTTTTTTCGACCCGGGCTTTGGTTATGGATCAAAAGGCGAGATCAAAGGCACGCAGGTCGTCTTGGAGGTTCGTCCGCACGACGTGCCGTTTTTGATCCATGATGGACAAACGTTTTTCAAAGTTCTGTATGAAACGATGATGACGAACCCAACGCAGCTCTATGGATCGGGCTTAGGTTCTTCCTATCAGAGACAGGCCCTCACGCTCAGCAAACATTTCAAGATCTAACTTATGGCGCCATCCGATTTCCCTTCTCATCATGATAATCCCGTGCGTTCCTCTCCGCCCTCCGAACCGGAAGAGCCGCGCGGGAGTTCCGAACACCAAGTCCACGTCATCGGGCTGATGATCGGCACCGCACTGATGTTTATCGGATTTCTCAATGTGTTTCTTTCCATCAGCGGCGGGTTTGAGATCAATATCGTGCCGTTTCTGATCTATTTTGGCGGCCTCGCGGTCTGGGCCAATGCGGCCGTCGAAACACCGGCCATACGCTACGGTGTCATGGCGATGGCTGTCGCATTGGCCTTAGGACTCTTTCAGTACGGCGAGGTCCTGTTTTGGCACAAGCAGGTGCTGTTTTGGACCACCGTCATCATCGTCATGTATTTCATGTTCGTTGAGCCCAAGAAGCCGACCACGTGAGTACCCTGACCTCTGTAGGATGACAATCTCTGTCATCATTCCAACGCTGAATGAAGAGCAGGCCCTGGAGCGAACGCTGGCTGATCTCCCATCATCTCCCACGCTGGAAACCATTATTGTTGACGGCGGCAGCACTGATCGCACGCTCGCGATTGCGAATGCCTTTTGTGCTCATACGCCACAGGCTCGCCTCGTACGAGCCCCCACCGGACGAGCACGTCAGATGAACGAGGGAGCAAAAGCCAGCCGTGGAGATGTTCTACTCTTTTTGCATGCCGATACACAGATGCCGAACGAGGCGCCTCGGATCATTGAGTCGGCGCTCGCGGACCCGGCCATTGTGGGGGGACGATTCGATGTCCGATTCGCCACTCACTCCGGTTGGGGACGCATCATTAGCACACTCATGAACTGGCGTTCTCGCACCAGCGGTATTGCTACAGGCGATCAGTCGATCTTTGTCCGTCGCCGAATTTTTGAGCACCTCGGAGGCTTTGCGGACATCCCGCTGATGGAAGATATTGAGTTCAGCCGAAGACTCAACCAGGCCGGATCGACCGTGGCTCTTCGCCAAAGGGTCATCACCTCATTCCGACGATGGGAACAACAAGGCCCGCTGCGAACCATCCTCCTGATGTGGACCTTACGATTTCTCTATTGGGCCGGCGTCAACCCTCACCGACTCACGGACTTTTATAAGGCGATTCGATGAAACCGACCACCTCTCATTCCTCACCCCTTACCTCTCGCTACGCCGCACTGGTGATCTTCGCCAAAGCACCAGTCCCAGGCCAGGTGAAGACGCGCCTCTGCCCGCCTCTGACTCCAGACGAAGCCGCCACGCTCCATGGAAGTTTTGTCATCGATACGCTTGAACGAACACAACTTGCGGCGACAAAACTCAAATTGCCGTTCGATCGTTACCTGGCCTGCGCGCCGTCTTTCACTCATGTGTTTTTCAAGATTATGGAAGAGAGACATGGCGTGAAGGTCATCGATCAAGTCGGCGATGACCTTGGTGTACGTATGAATCAGGCCTTCGACGTACTATTCAAAAAGGGATACAGACAAGTTCTGATCATTGGAACCGATGTACCGACCCTTCCTCTTGATCTCTTCAAGCAAACGCTTACCCTGTTGGATAGCCATGATCTCGTTCTCGGCCCAGCTCTTGACGGCGGTTATTACCTGATTGGCCTCAAACGAATGGCTCCGGAGCTCTTCGCCGACATTCCGTGGTCAACTGATCAAGTCCTGAATCGCACACAAGAGAAAGCTGTCACCCTCGGACTGAAACCGGCATTGCTTGAACCATGGCGCGATGTGGACAGGCTGGAAGATCTGCAGGCCCTCATTGAGGCCAACAGTGCCGATAGCAAGAAGCCAAAGAACGACCGAACATTTTCAAGTCGTACCGCTGGAGTATTGGAAACACTCGCCAAGCGGCTCCGTTCAAGAGCATAATGAAGCAGACAAAACTGTAGAGAATACATGGATCAACGAGTTGCACTCATTACAGGCGGAGCGAAAGGCATCGGCAGGGGAATCGCGCTTGATTTAGCAGCCCGACAGTGGAAGATCGCCCTTTGCTATCGAAACAGCGAAGCTGAAGCCAACACGACTGCACAGGACATCATGACACAAGGAGGACGATCACTGGCTATCCGTTGTGATGTCTCCGACCCAGTGGCCGCGAAAAGTTTTATTGCCAGAGTTGAACAAGAATGGGGCCGAATTGATGTCCTGATCAATGGTGCTGGCCCCTATCACCGTATTAACTTGTTCGATGAAACGATCGAAGGCTGGAACGAGATGTTCGATGGCAACCTGCATCCTATTTTTTACCTGGCACAAGCTGTTGCGCCCGGTATGAAGGCCCGCAAAACAGGACGGATCATCAACTTCAGCATGGCCAACGCCGATCAAATGGAAGCCCAGCCCGACGTGACCGGCCATTACATCGCCAAGGCCGGTGTCCTGATCCTGACCCGTACTCTCGCAAAGTTGCTGGCCCCCTACGGCATCACCGTGAACGCCATTTCTCCCGGTTTCATCGATTCGGGAAGTGCTCCCCCTCAAGAACTGGCCGCCATGACCAAACGTATTCCTGCCGGATACATTGGCACGGTAGGTGACACTGTCGCAGCCGTCCGATATTTGCTCAGCGACGAGGCGCGCTATGTGAACGGCGCCAACATTCAAATCAGCGGAGGCTGGGGCATCTAACGCGAGAGGAGGCCCGCATCATGCGGTCAGCGCAGGAACGAGAAAGTCATCGGCGATTCGTTCAAGCCCTTCAGCATGAACATGTGACCTGCGTGCAGCCTGGCTGCGGCGGGGCGATGGATGTAGCAGATCACTCTCCACATAGCGCCCGCATCAAGTCCTATGAAGCCACGTGCGAACGTTGTCACACCGTTGAGAAGATCACCGGCAGGGAAGAGCACCAACCATCCTGGGATGTGGCCTCGATCACGTTGATGGCCGAAACACACCTCCTCCACGACCAACCAACCTGTCCATACGACGACACGCCCATTACCTTCATCTCACTGCCGAATCCCCGGCGTAAGGCTCGTTATCGCCTCCAATGTTACTACTGTGGCCGACACACGGAAATGAACTGGCCACCGCCGGAGGCGAAACGATGACACCCGATACCAATGAGCCTGTCCGATACATGCTCCCCGCGTTTGCCTCAAGCATGGCACCTTAGGTTTTCTGATTGCTGCCGCTTTCCTTAATAGCCCCTAACCGCCGCACGGCTCGATCGCCGGTAGAAATGTTTCAGCAAGACAGGAAGCCCCCGATGGGATGGCTTGCGCCATTATGATAGTAGCTGTTGTCAATCCGCCAATACTCGATCTGATAACCAGGGCATCCCATCGTTCGTCCTTTTATGATACGGACACATCAACCTACCCCTCCTGTGAACAAAATTAGGATTTCATATAACCATATCTCCAAGGCCCTTGACGAGCATGGCACTGCACTCTGGCCTGGACTCCATCACGCGCTTATGAAGCTACCCCCATGATCATCGGTGAAGCATCATATCGTTCACCGGAGCCGATGACTTGCAATGCTGTGCATGATTCCCACAAGCGATGGCATGCACCCGTATTGCCCTAAAAAAACCGAATTAGCCGAACCTGAACATAATCATCCCTGCTCGGACCAATCAGGATGTCCGTCTGGGGCACATGAAAAAACGCGAGCGATTCCACCTCAATCTTCCAGTTGTCTCCGATCCTGCGACTACCTTTTAAACTTGCAACGGTCGCCCTAGTATCCACGTCAATCGTGACGCCGAATAGCACTTGGGAATTTTGCTCATCATTCAACGCAAAGCGGATCCCTGCAAAGATGTCATTGTTATTCGGAGTCGGCAACGTATTCGTCAGCATCGTTCTTGAGAGCTTCTCTCGACCATCGTACTGATATTCAAGCAGGAGGCCCAGGTCTGCACTACTCCCTAAAATACTGGACTCAGTATATTCAAAACCTGCGACTGCAGCCGCGAAGCGTTTGCCTGGAACATCACGCGTCATAGCTTCCAGCTTCAACAGCCATTTGCCCACCGCACCCTGGATATCCACACTGACCTGATTGATCAGCTCATACACGGGGATTAACGCTGTCGGTCTCAACAGGGAATTCGGGACAAGGCGAGGCTCCCTGGAGATGCCGCTAAAGTACGCAAGACCGACGTCCCACCGCCCAAAGGTGTGGCTCCAGCGTACCGCCCAATCCGGATGCCAATTGTTGGCATGTTGGATCTGAGCCTGATCCGTATCAACAGGTAATTCAAACCGAAGCCGGCCTTTTCTTGATGGGTACGTTCGCTCACGGAAGTACGGAAGATACAAGAGATTCAGATTTCCGTACTTTGTCGACACATTCAGATTCACCATTGGCTGCCCCAGCTTATCCTCCCCTCGGATACTTTCGACTTCATCAGTTTGATTCACAATATCGATTAAATGTCGTGATTCCGTCACTCCCCAGAACACTTTCCCCACCCCAGCTTGAATGTTCCACCCATTCCCCTTATAGAGCCAGTTGGCTTCACGCAGGTCCGCATGTGATCGACGGCTGTCCAGACTGTCGTAGCGCCCAAAGGGAATCAATGTCGCTCGGTGCGAGCCGTTACTCCATTCCTGTCGAATCTCAGGTTGCATGAATACAGAAGGGTCCACCACGCCAGGATTTTGACCTGGTAACCCAGACTGCTCGGTAAACATTCGTAAGTCCATGGCTGCGAACCCAGAGAGATCAATCGCGTACGCATTGCAAGCGACAACCAGTATTCCAACGACAACAACGAGACGTATATACATAACCGAACATCGCGCCTGATTGACTACACCCGCTACCGCACATTGCTCACTCAGCGAATGTCTACTTCAGCCGTTACCCAATCAGCCTCTTGATCGCTCACGATGCGCCGCATCGCGGACACGCACCTATCACGTCAGGCCCTTAGTCTTTGAACCACGGACCATCTCCGTTGACTTCATCGGATGCAGTGCGGAAACCCAACGCTGGCAAGACTCGATCGAGGGACACACGCCCTTCCCGCCACACACGACTCAAAGCAACGCACACTCCACAACCGGTCGCGAAGAGCACGGAGTACCGTCACTTACACAGGCGATTGGAACGCCGGGCTCTCGCGCAGGCTGACCCGCCTCCGCATCAGGCACACTCACCTACTGGACGGATTTCAATGCGCTCTCAGAAAAGTCGCTCTCCCTGAATCCATTCTGGAACTTATAGTTTCGACGCGCCAGAGTCGTGCTTTTCCCATTCTGATGGTTCACCATTTCCAATCTACTCGCTCGCCAATACTGGCCGAGGTATTGTTGATAATCATAAAAGGTGAGTGTTTTGAGCAAAGCATTTTTCCGGTCATAGAACTCGATCTTTCTGGGCTGGTAGATGGTCTTGTCAACCCATTCCACTTGCTTGGAGTAACCCGAATATTCGTAGGCGGGAATATTTTCCACCACAAAACAGTCATTTCCTTCCAGCACCTCGTCTCGAAGGTACCGGTATTTGTATTTATCCATTTCCCAAGAAGCGATATCTTCGAAAGCGAATTCGCTGCCCAAAAATGGCCCGGATTTATTCACTGATGAAATCCTTTTAATGCGCTTCAATTCAGGCAAAAATAACCACTGATCGTCCTGCCTAAGGCCATGTGAAAACGTCAACACCGCAGTCCCCTTTACATCGGCGGGCCTATGAAAGATACCGAGATCCTTATCGCCGTCTCCGGGGACCTCCAAGGTCTTGATGGTAAATTCGCGAATACTCTCCTCGCCTTGCGCGTTGCGCAAGACAAAGACTGAATCGTTTGAGCTATCGCCGAACCCCGAGTCACGTTTGTCGGTTTCTTTTGCAATGGCATAGCCCTTCTCTTCCGGAGTTTCTGCGTAGACCGATGGTGCCAGCAGGGCTAGTACGATCGCAATATTTACGAATGCGTTCATGTTCTCTCCTTTCAAGATTGAATGACCGGCACAGGCTTGGATAGCCAGTTGCGCACGCCACGTTTGACGTCATGGCTGAGAAGAAGGATCAGGGGCAACAACAGAAACTCGGCAAACAGACCGAGTGCAAAAATAATGGAGGTTAACAGTCCGGTTTCGTAGTTGATTCGAAAATGGGACAACGTGAGCAAAGAAAAGCCCATGATGAGCACCGTCGACGTAATCCACAAGGCATGGCCGACGGCTGTAAACGCATAGGATAGCGCTGCTTGAGGATCCAGTTGTTGTTCTATTCTGGCGTATCGATATTTACCGAGAAAATGCACGGTATCATCGACGAGAATGCCCAGAGTCATCGCCGCCACGACAGACGAAGCCATCCCAACCTGTCCAACCATCACTCCCCACACTCCGAACGCCATGCCGGCCGGCAGCAAGTTGGGAACCAGACTGAGCAGCCCCAAGCTGACCGACCGTAATACGATAATCATGATCAACGACACAATCGCGATCGACATCAACTCACCGCTGATCATGCTGACAATGTTGCGTTGCCCGATATGCGCAAACAAAATCGTCGTGCCCGTTCCATCCGCCTGTTTAATAAGGGGGGCATTCGCCGCCAACCAGCCTTGGGCCCTCGCTTCCACGTCAATCACTTGTTGGCTGGAGATACTCCGCAACGTCACGGTCATGCGCGTCGCCGATTTCCCCACGTTGACCCGATTGTTTAAATCCAAACCGTACGGAAGTGACATTTCAAACAAGAGAAGGTACTGTGCCGCCAACTCCCGACTGTCAGGCAGGCGATACCACGCGGGATCATCCCCGTGCATGTTCTGGTTCAATCGCTTCAGAATATCGTTCACCGTATACACATGGATGACTTCTGGCTGCTGCCGATACCACTGGGCAAACCGCTCGACCTGATCTAAAAAAGCCGGCTCGTTGATACCGCCCTGTTCTCCTTGTTCGAGAGAATAGTCGACGTTGTACATACCTGTTAAGCGTTCGGTCGTGTAGTCGGTATCGCTGCGGAATGCAATAGATTCGTCAAAATACTGCACATATTGATCATCGAGGCGATTCAGCGGAATACATGCCAGCACACCCCCGATCAGAATAGGCATGACTGCTGCCAAGACATACCGATGCCTGGCAATCACATCAGCCAAGCCTGCGAAGGGTGTCTTGGCAGACGAAACCATCTGACCCCGTTTCGCCGGCAGCACCATCATCAAGGCTGGCAAGAAGCTGACGGTCAACATATAGGCTACGCCAACTCCCATTGCCGTGATGTTGCCCAAGTCTCGAAACGGCGGCGCATCGCTAAAATTCATCGACCAAAACCCAACAGCAGTGGTGAGGTTCGTGAAAAAGATGGCTTGGAAGTTCACCAGGAGGCTTTCCTTCATCGCAGCCCGTTTATCGAGTCCCCGATTGAACCCCGCATAATAGGCGGTCAAAATATGAACTGAGTCAGCCACGGCCAAGGTGAGCAGAATCGTCGGCGCCGGAATACTCGATGGTGAAAAAGCGATTCCCAGCCACCCCGCTAAGCCGATCGCCGATACAACCGATAGCGTCATCATTGTCACAGCAGCCAGCATGCCGATAGATGACCTCAGGAACCACCACAGCCCCACGATAATGAGCGTCAACATCGTGGGCGTGAGTGTTTTCGAGTCCTGTTCCGATGACTCCGCAAAGGCTGCATCGATCATGAGTGCGCCTGTCAGCCTGAACGAAAGCCCCGGATAGTCCCATTGCATCTCAGTTGCAAGTCTACGGATGAATGTGACCGCTTCCATTGTTTCCGCATTCTGGTCTTTCCCGGGTCGTCGCACGATCACGTTAAATCCCATCACGGCACCGTCTGGTGATACCAAACGATTGCGCAAGAGCGGCTCATTCAGCGCAACGCGCTTGATCCGCGCCAGTTCTGCTTGGCTCAATTGTTTGGCATCGCGAATCAAGTCCCCCACAAATAGATCATCACCTTCGGCGGTGCTGTTCTGAAAGTTTGCGATCGAATCCACCCTTGTCGCATAGGGTGTCTGCCATAGACGTTGTGTCAATCGCTCTGCGGCAGCCAAATTGTTCGATGTGAACACATCACCGTCTTGAGGTGTCACAACAACAAGGATATTGTCGTCTCGCGTATACGTCTTCTCCAATGCCTCAAAGGCGCGCAACTGCGGATTGTCTTCGCTGAAGAACATCCGATAGTCATTTTTAAAATGAACATATCGCACCCCGTAGCACGCCATTGCCGTCAGCGCGACACTGATTGCGATAATCACCCAAGGCCATCGTCCAATCCAGTCGGCATACTTGTTCAACACTGGTTCACTCCCTCTCATGTGAATAGCCAATATAGGACTTTCCCTCTACTTCAAGGCGTCCAATTCCTTCGCCAACGTATCCACCGTGCGCACAACTTCTTTTTCCGTCAAATTGCTCGTGATAAAAAATCGCAATCTGGATGCGGCCTCCGACACCGCCGGATACATAATGGGATGGACGTTAATACCAGCGCTCAGCAAGCGTTGGCTCAACTGTAAACACCGTATGGAGTTCCCGAGAATAATCGGCACCACGCCCGTCCCGGCGGCCGGCCCCGTATCCAACCCATGCTGCTTTGCACGTTGGAGAAAGAGCTTCGATCTGGCTCGCAAACGCTCCGCCCGTTCCGGCTCACGCATCATAATCTGTGCCGCAGCCAATGCCGCCCCAGCATTTGCCGGAGAAATCCCGACGCTAAACAGGACTGCGCCCGGCGCGTTATACTTAATGTTTTGAATCAGTTCCTTCGAGCCACAGATATACCCGCCGCAACTTGCAAATGCCTTGCTTAAGGTGCCCATCCAAATCTCTACCTGGGCGGCATCGATATGAAAATGATCATGCGAGCCGAATCCTCGCGGTCCGATCACGCCCGCAGCATGAGCTTCATCGACCATCAACATGCACTTATGCTTATGTTTGACCTCGATAAACTTCGGGACCTCGGGAACATCGCCGTCCATGCTGTACACACCTTCGATAATGATCAACGCTCGTTTGTACTGGTGGCGATACTGTTCAAGTAACTTATCCAAGGCTCTCCAATCATTGTGCGGGAACGCCAACCGCCGAGCACCCGAGAGCTGACAGCCCGTAATGATGCTGTTATGAATGAGACTGTCGTGCAGGAGCAAATCTTGCGGCCCGAATAAATGACCAATCACCGCTACGTTGGTCGAATACCCACTGACCAAGGCCACGGCATCTTCCGTGCTGTGGATATGAGCCAAGGCTGTTTCTAGCTCCTGGTGCAGAGGAATCTCTCCGGACACAATGCGGCTTGCCGAAACCGACGTGCCATACTGATCAACGGCCCTCTTCGCGGCCGCCGAAACCTCGGGATGCCCGGACAGGCCCAGATAGTTATAGCCTGAATAATTGACGTACTCTTTGCCATGAATCATCGTGAGATGATCGCTGATGCCATCATGCGGGCTAAAGTATGGGTTCTCTACCGCCAGTGCCTTGAGCGTAGCCGCATGTTCCGTTAGGAGACGACATCCGGGGAACTTGTCGACACGGTACCACTCTTCAGCGATTACGCCATTGGCTTCCGTTTGAGTTGTGTTGCTCCCTTTACGGAGCAGGAGCTCTTTCAACAAGGCACGCTTTTGCTCTTCGGTCATCATAGTCATATTCATGGTTTCCTCCATCATGCGGCCTCCTTTTCCTGCAACATTTTGTCGAGAAGAATGTCGATCTCCAAAGCTGACATCCGATCGATGAGCGACGGATCCTGGCTCTGCGGTTCACCGTTCGGTCTCGCCACAGCCTGAATCGTGCGTTCCATCAACAGCTCGGCGAGATGCAGTAAGGTCTTGCTTCTCATCAGTTCAAGCGTTGAAATCCGCACACCAAACACCTGATCGATGGCCGTCTGCAACTCTACGGACATCAGGGAATCCACCCCCATTTGCGACAGTGAATGCTGCAAGTCGACCTGGGACACCGGCATGCGCAGGACTTTTGCAATTTGCTCCGCGAGGGCGTGCCCCATCGCGGCCGAACGCTCCTGCTCGGGCAATTCGCGGATAGCCTGACATCGCTCGGTGAGCGAGCTGGTTTTCTCATCTCCACTCATGAGCGGGGAAAACCGTGGGGAATTTCCTCCGGTCGGCTCAAACTCCCGCCACCGTGGCCAGTCACAGTCCATAATTCCATATTGCGGCAACTCACTTTGATGAAGAGCCATCCACACCTCTAAGGCTTGCTCTGCTGAAATCACTGATATGCCCATCAGTTCAAGATGCCGCTGAACCTCCGCGCTTTCGATGGCCATGCCGGTTGCGATTGCTCCCCAATTCACGGAGGTACCCGGTAACCCGGCCGCACGCCGATGGTAGGCCAACGCCTCCAAAAAGGTATTGGCCGCCGCATAGTTGGCTTGCCGCGCATTGCCGATCAGTGAAGAGATCGATGAGAAGAGCACAAAGTAATCAAGGGAGGACTTGCTCGTCAGTATGTGCAACCACCATGCACTCAGAGCTTTTGCCTTCATGACCGTGGCGAGACGTTCTTGATTCAAGTCTGAGAGCGGCGCATCGTCCAACACCGCTGCCGCGTGAAACACTCCTTTGAGAGGAGGGAACTGACGGGCAATGGAGGTCAGCGCGCCGGTCGCCTGTGTTTCATCCGACATATCCGCAGCGATTGCCAGCACCTTCACTCCTTGAGCTTCCAAGGATTGCACGGCCTCTTTAGCACGGTTATCCGCGGCTCCTCGCCGCCCGACCAACGCCAGGTATTTCGCCCCGCGTTTAGCCATCCATTGCGCAGTCTCGAGACCAAAACCTCCAAAGCCTCCTGTAATCAGATACGTCGCATCTGGGTTAAAGAGAGGGATAACACGATTGTCGATCACGGCAACATTTGCCCGATCAAGCAGTGATACGACGCCTTCGCGATCACGCTTCATCACCCCATCTGGCGGTAATCCTGTTAGGCCTTGATCGGCCGCGAGAACCTGTGCCACCGAGGGGACCGAATCTCGCGACCCGACGATGTGGCCCACTTTGATGAGCAACTGTCCAAACAGCTTGGGAGCCGTCAACGCCAGTTTTACGGCATTGATCGCCGTGCAGCTGCCCAGACCTCCTGATATCGGTTGTATACTCGCCCCATCCGTGAACACGAGCTCCTGCGTATCCGGAGGCAATACCAGGTTGATCGTCTCTTGCTCATTGGAATCAATCCCATGGACCCATGCCCGAACATGTTGGAAGTGATGAACATCTCCTAACCAAGCCGTTGCATCCGGCTGATTCATTGTAATGATGACAGGTTCTCCATGTAGGATCTCTGCTCCCCCCATGGCGCTATACAAGTACGGTTTGGCCCCTAGCCAACGCGCTATCCGGTGAGTGGCGATCGCGCGAGCCCCTAACGCGGCATCGATCAACACGGCTTCGCCCGGGACAAGACGGGCGATCATCTGCAGCGCATAATAGGCGGAAAGGAATGTCGTCGGAACAGCCGCAATTTCTGACGCGTCGAATGAGTGATAGAGATCAATCGCAAATACCCGATCAATGGGGCATACCACATGTGTGGCCGGTCTCCCCTCGGCAGCAATCATGACCTTATCTCCCACATGCCACTGGCCACTCTCGTCTCCCACAGCCGTAAGCGTTCCGGTCGCCAAAAACCCGTGTCGTTCCTCGGAATCTTCATCTACTCCTGCGTGAATACCGGCTATGTTGATGTACTCCACCGCCACCACGACTTCACCGGCTTGCGGGACAGGTACCGCCATCGCATGAAAAGTTGGTCGTCCCGCCCCCTGAAGTCGAAACGCCTCAACTGCGTCCCCTGTCACCGTCTTCTGATCAGACATAGCCTGATCAACCACCAACCGTTCCAAGCGATGCACATAGCGCTCAGTCCCCCGAAGCGCTATGTCATCTTCTCGATCATCGGCAAGTATTTCCTTGGCCAAGGCGCCGACATTGGGATCCACAGGCCCCACATCCACCAACGTGCAGTGCAGAGCGGGATACTCATTGAAGGCCACGCGCGCTAAACCAACCAGCGGTGTTTGCGCCATACTAGAGATGGTGTCCATGTCTGAAACAACCTGCGCCCCTTGAGTCACGATATACAAACGTGGGCAGGTCTCTGCGAAGACACTCGTCAATTGTTTGAGCACTTCTAACGCCACTCCGGTTTGGACCATGCCGACAGGATCATTTTTGCTTGCACGATCATCCAGGCCCCAGCAGTACACAACACCGTCCAGACGCTGCCCTTTGAGATCTTGCAAGACGACACCCAACTGATTAAGCTCGTGCGCCTTGGAGATCTCACCAGTGGCGTTGGGCACACGGATGACGGTGTTCAAAGGATTCGTTTCCAGTTCATGGGAGAGGGCCTCACCAAGCCCCTTGGTATCGGTAAGAATAAGCCAGTTACCGGTTCTGCCCTGACCCTGAAGCACTGGCTGCGGCGTCCACTGCCAGGCATAGGCCCATTGCTTCAATTGCTCAAGGGGATTGTCGCGTTGGCCAATGAGCCCACGGCAGCGTAACCCCTCAACCCGCACCCACAACTTCCCCGCATCATCAAACAGATCCACCTCGCCGACGATATCCTCGTCGGTGATACTGGTGAGCCGGCCATGACACCAAAACGCGTTACCCGGTTTGCCATAATAGGTCAGACGCTTAATTCCCACTGGCATGTAGAATTTGTCGCTTCCCTCCAGCGTCACAATCAATGACTGGAAACAGCCATCCAAGAGACTTGGGTATAAATGGTATGCGGCCTCGTCCCCGCTGAATTCCTGGCTCAACTCAATTCGCGCCAGCACTTCGCCCTGCCCGCGTTGCAGCTGTCGAATGGTTCGGAACGAGGGTCCATACCACAAGCCGCGCTCGGCCAACCCTTCATACAACTTCTCAATATTCACGCTTTCGCCGCAGCGACCAGTAATGGCATCTCGATCGATAACCGGACTCTCCGTCTCCTGAATGGCAAAGATGTTCCCCGACGCATTGAGTTGCCAGTTCATTTGCTCGGCACTTTCATGACTGTAAAATCCATACTCCCCACTGGTCTGATCGAGCTCCACATGCACAATCTGATCAGCCTCACTGGTATTCGGCATCAACGCTTGGTGAAACTGTAGTTGGACCAGCGCGCATCGAGCATCCCCCGTGACCTGCTGAAACGCGGCCAACCCCGCTTCAACATAGGCGGCACCGGGCATCACGACCAGTCCATCCACTTGATGATCATTGAGATAGGGAAGAATCTGTCCGTTGACTGCGGTCTCCCACATCGGTCGCGGGTTTGGCACACGACGATCCAGCAATGGATGCAGCGATTGACCGACACGATCTACTTGCGACTCCGCGTTCTCACTCCAATACACTTCTCGCTGCCAGGGATATGTCGGCAACTTCACATAGCGTATATCAGCCGGGTACTGCCGGCGCCAATCGATCAGGCAACCCGCGACATACAGCTGGGCAAGTCCTACAGCGAAGGTGCGCCGTTCAGGTTTCTGGCGGCGTAACGAGGCGATCGTTTGCGCCTCGATATTGCGATGCCGACAGCACTCCTTAATGGAAGTCGACAACACGGGATGGGGTCCGACTTCCAAGAAAACTCGATGCCCATCCCGCAAGAGGCTCGAGATCCCTTCCGCAAAATATACGGGCTCTCGAATATTGTCACACCAATATTCGGCATCATAGAGCACTCCGGTGACGGCATCTCCGGTCACGGTCGAATAGAGTGGGATGGTCGGTATCTGCGGTTGTAATCGAGCCAATACCGAGCGTACTTCCGGCTTGAGTGGTTCCATAAATGGGCTGTGATAGGGAACCTCGACTTGCAAAAATCGACCGGCTTCTCCACGTTGCGCAAGGTGCTCCTGAATGGCCTGCAAGGCAAGGGCATCTCCCGCCAACGTCACGGCCGAGGGACTATTGATGGCGGCAATGGATACCTCGCCCTTCATCTCTTTCAAGAGGCTTGCGCATTGGTCTTGACTCATGTTCACGGCCAGCATTTTCCCTGTGCCGGCCGCTTTTTTCTGGATGCGACTGCGGTGGTAACTGACGAGCAACGCATCCTCCAGCGTTAACACTCCGGCAACATACGCAGCAGCGACTTCACCAACGCTATGGCCGATAATCGCGCCTGGCGTGACCCCGCGTGAGCGCCACAGAGCGGTGAGCCCGACCTGAATGACAAAGTTAGCCGGTTGAGCGATAACGGTATCTGCCATCTTCGAATCTTGCTCTGGCTTACGCATCTCTTCCAAGATTGACCATCCCGCTATATTCCTGAAGATGGCGTCGCATTCCTCCACAGCTGCCCGATAGACCGCTTCCTTCTCGTACAGCTCCTGGCCCATGGCCCACCATTGCGGTCCCATACCGGTGTAAACAAAGACCGGCTGCTGCTCGGACTCATTGCCTCGCTTGCCTGACGCCAGCCATTCGCCCATACCTTGTTCGACAAATGCTTGCAGTTGTCCACGCATTTCCTCCCATGAGGCTCCGGTCACAGCGAGGCGATGATCATGATGACCACGACGACAGGATGCCGAGTAGGCCAAATCTGATAATCGCCTTTGAGGCTTTTCACCGAAGCGCTCCAGCCAGGATTTTGCCAAGGCGGTTAACGCATGCTCACTACGCGCCGATAACGGGAGACAGTGCACCGCGTCCGGTGGTTCTGCCAGAAACTCGCCCGCCTCCACGAGGGGAGCAGTTTGTAGGACGACATGCGCATTGGTCCCGCCGTAGCCGAACGAATTGACTCCTGCGCAGACCTGTTCCGCGCCAGGCGCGAGTTCCTCTAATTGCCGTGGCAACTTGAGCCCCAACGCTTCAAACGGAATATCAGGATTGGGAGTCTCCAAATTTGCCTGCGGCGGCACTTGTCGATGTGATAAGCACAAGGCCGTCTTGATGATCGCGGCAACACCCGCCGCAGCCTCCAGATGACCGATGGTGGCTTTCACTGAGCCAAGTAGACATGGATCGTGCTCCTCAGGATGACCGAGCGCCGTCCCAAGTGCCTTCGCCTCCAAAGGGTCTCCCACGGGAGTACCCGTCCCATGGGCTTCGACATAGCGAACATCGCGTGGGTCGATGGCATATTGCGCACACACTCGCTGAATAAGGGCGGTCTGTGATTGCGGGTTGGGAACCGTGATGCCGTTCGTCCTTCCGTCTTGATTGACTCCAGTACCACGTATCAAAGCATAGATCGAATCACCGTCACGCAAGGCTTCCGATACACGCTTGAGGACCACCACCCCAGCTCCTTCACCGCGCCCATACCCATTCGCCTTGGAGTCAAAGCTCTTGCTGCGCCCATCCGGTGCCAGAAATCCGCCCTTACACATCGCCATGGGATACTCAGGGCGCATCATCACATTCACACCGCCGGCAAGTGCCAAATCACACTCTCCCCGCCAAATGGCTTGGCACGCCAAATGGACCGCCACCAAGGACGAGGAACAGGCGGTATCCAGACTCATGCTTGGCCCCCGCAAATCCAAGACGTACGAAATACGATTTGAGAGGATCGTCATGGTCGACCCAATCGCCGTATGCGTCCCAATGAGCTGTCGATTCATCTTGCCCATCTGGGTCAGTTTATGGTCGAGCGTAAACGCCCCGATGAACACGCCCGTGTTTGATCCCGCGAGAGCGCCATGCGGAATTCCCGCATCTTCCAGCGCTTCCCAACTGGTCTCCAGCAGCAGCCGTTGCTGTGGGTCGATGCACTCCGCTTCACGCGGCGCAATCCCAAAAAACAACGCATCGAACTCATTGATCCGTTGTCTTAAAAACCCGCCTTGTTTGACATACATTTTCCCTGGCTTGCTTGCGTCCGGATCGTAAAAGCGGCGCACATTCCAGCGATCGGGCGGCACATCGACAATCGCATCCTGCCCTGTTTTAAGAAGCTCCCAAAAGCTTTGTGCATGGTTGACTCCGCCAGGGAAACGGCATCCGATTCCAACCAATGCGATCGGCTCGGTCTGCGTCTGTTCGCTCACGGTGTGCGCGGTCTTCATCGTGTATTCCTCCAAGTCATCGACTGTCAGCCTTGTCTATCGCGTACCCATTAACGCGACACTCGACGAACCTAGCAACACACGTGCCACTTTTATCTCATGCCACCAGCTCAGCATTTTTGAGGTTTTTGATAAGGCTCTGAGCAGTTTTTACTTATTATGAATACTAACCGATGTATCTCAACAGATACACACTGGATCAAATTAGATTCTAAATTCTTGAGCCTCGGCATTTCGCAAGGATCTATTTGCAGGCATTTACGATTTCCGTTCACTTGTTGAGGCACACAAGCCGCGAATGTCCGGGTATGATCTGGGCTTTTGTCAGTCGAACGGAACGGTGCAATGCCTCCAACTGGGAACGCACAACTATGTCAAATTGAACTGAGACCACCGACACTATTTGGCATCAGCCGATGTGATCTCTTCTGATGGCGCCCCTGATTGCCGTTATCTCTTTAGGGTAAGAGTGCGGTCGCTATGGATGGGAACGACTACTATAGAGATCCGATGCGCTAACCGTTGCAGAGGTGCTATCTCGATATGCTCAGCTGTCATGCTGCAGGCAAAGCTGCCAGACTGACCACACCATGACACCTTGAGTCTAAATGGTGAGCAACACAAGGCATCTCATGATAGGGGCACGTCCAATGGCTCATTCCTTGCCTGATTCACCGATGCAGCCCCTTTGAAATACAACTGAATCGTTTTGCATTCATGAGTATCCAAATGGATTCATGGATTACCGCGGATAGTTATTGGATTCCACCAAACGTTCTCTCATTCTTCTTGGGCTTTGTGAATATTTACTGGTAATTTCACAACAACACGCCAAACCTCTCACGTGGCACGCTTCGTGCTTTAACCAAAACGCAACCGACACGTGGCAGACACTTTAGCCGCATGATGAGGAGTCGGCTATCAGTCAGCCATCCGCTGACCTCCGATGGCACATCCTCAGCATGCTGAGCGCCGGCATGCCATCGACGTGACAGTAAGTAGTTGATTGTTTTTATGCACAAAAGACCTTACAGAGGAGGACCCCAATGCCCACCGCAATCATCGACTGCACAAATCGACACTGTATCATTGGAGCAGGCCCATCGGGCCTCGCACAAGCCCGAGCCTTTCTCGCAGCAGGATTATCATTCGATATCTTTGAGCGTCAGACCGATGTCGGGGGATTATGGGATATCAATAATCCCGGAACCCCGGTTTATGAAAACACCCACTTCGTCTCTTCCAGAACAGAATCAGGGTTCATGGATTTTCCATTCCCTCCCGGGGGAGATTTTCCGAGACGCGACGAAATCTTCGCGTACTTGAACGCTTTTGCTCATGCGTACGGACTTCGCAAGCACATCTACTTTTCAAGCACGGTCGAGCGGGTTGAGCCACAGGATGGTTTCTGGTTGGTCACGGTTCGCGGCGAAACCCGGCTCTATCGAAGCGTCGTCTGCGCATCGGGGATGCATTGGACGCCGAACTGGCCAGAGATTCCCGGTACATTCGATGGCCTTCAACGACACTCCATAGACTATCGAAGCTCTGAGGAGTTTAGAAATCAGCGTGTCTTGATCGTCGGCGCAGGCAACTCCGGCTGTGATATCGCGACTGAAGCGGCCCGAAGCGCTACGGCTGCCTATATCAGCATGCGCAGGGGCTATCACTTCCTCCCAAAGACAATGTTTGGGAAACCCGCCGACGTCTATGAACGAGAAAACGAATGGATACCGTTTCGAATCAGACAGTGGGTATTCGGCCACATGCTGACTATCTTGCAGGGCGACCTCACGAGATACGGATTACAAAGGCCCACACATCGCATTTTAGAATCGCAACCAATTGTTAATTCAGACATCCTCTCCTGCTTTGCTCACGGTGATCTCAAGCCGAAGCCGGACGTCGAACGTCTCGATGGCTCTAGCGTGTACTTTGTCGATGGGTCATCAATTGAAGTTGATCAAATCTTGTATGCAACCGGGTATAAAGCCGCGTTCCCATATCTCGACCTAGAGCATATTGAATGGCTGGGTCATGGAGTCGGCCATTTCATGACCTGCTTCTCGCGCAAACACCCCAATCTGTTTACGCTGGGATTCTACGAAGGTAACGCAGCCGTATTCCCCCATCTTGAGCTGTTCGCGGCAACCATCGCCCGGTACTTGCTCAGCCAAGATCGGAATACCGGCCAAGACACACTTCTCCGCGAGATCGCACAAAAGGAACACGGCGATCTACGTGGGCCGATCCAGATGATCGATTCTCCTCGCCATGCAGCCTACTGCGATTGGCTCACGTTTCGAAAACGTATCCGCAAATTATATCGGACGGTAGGATGGTCCATGCCCACGGCGGACGATTATACGCGATTAAGACAGGCACAGGAGTCCTCCTTGGCCTACCCCCACCGAGCAGACTGTGGCGCAGGCTCCACCATACCGATCAAGCACCCGGCGTGACGGTAAGGTCGACGGTGAAAACGAATGCGGCATTCAGCTGGACACCAGGATCTGGAAGAGGAAGCTGTGCTTATCCTCGATGTGTTCCTGCATCGAGGTATGGCCCAAGCCACGGTCTACTGAAAATCACGTTGCAATGCCAGTGCGAATGAACGCCCCGAGCCGGTGGAAATATGCGCGTCCGCCTAGCAGGTAGGTATTGTTATGGTTGGCCCCTTCGATCACGTACCACTCCTTCGGCGGCAGGGCCGCGTCGAAGACCTGGCGTCCTAAGTCGATCGGAATGAGATCGTCCTTGTCTCCATGGATAATCAGCTTTGGTAAGGACAGCTGGGGGAGGCGGTCGATCAACCGATGTTCTGCTCCAAGAAGCCAATGGACAGGCACCCCGCCGTAATGAAATTTCGCCACGGCTTCGATGGATGGGAAGGCCGATTCAAGGATCAGCGCCGAGGCCGGTCGTTGTACGGCGAGTTCACCTGCCACAGTCGTTCCAAGCGATCGCCCGAACAAGATAATCCGTTCTGGGCGAATGTTTCTCGTGTGTGTAAGATAGTCATAGGCCCCATATGCATCATCGTAAAGTCCCCGCTCACTTGGACGAACCGCCTGGCTTCGTCCATATCCCCGATAATCAAATAGGAACACGGACAGCCCAAGCTGGAACAACAGCCTCATATTTTCAAGACGGTGGCTGATATTTCCCGCATTGCCATGACACCAGAGCATGACCGGGCGATCAGCCGCTGATTCGACGTACCATCCGAACAATCGCGCGCCATCGGCGGCTTGAAACCAGATCTCTTCGAGCGGCAAACCACTGAGCCTTGCCCAATCTCGGTCTTGCCAAGGTTCAGGATAGTAGACAAAGAATTGATCAAGGATACCCACCGGGGAAGGATACCGGAACCGACTCAGAGAAGAAAGCTCCGGACATGTCACAGCCAAACACCACTGCCAAGGCGTGCAAGAATCGATGGTTTTCTTGTCCTACACCCTAAACCGCGCTATAGCTCATTCGTCAAAAGCCTTGCACCGTACCTCGCTACATGGAGGATGTGAGATGCTCAAAGCTGGTTCCAGTCTACTCTGCGGCCTGTTCGTGCTGCTGACCCTGTACGTACTGCTCACCCTATCCGGGTGCTCCATCATGATGGCGATGGTTGGAGACAAAGAACCTGACTTTGAGCACATCAAGGTCGGAGCGACCAAGGAGGAGATTGATTTTGAGTTTAACCAGTCTGGAACGCCGAAGGACCTTGGCGACGGCAAAACTGAGGTGCGTTACAAATACGAAATGGGCAACTCCCCCAATCCAGCCCGTGCGGCGATTTATGGATACTACGATTTAGCTACACTTGGATTCGCCGAACCCGTATTTACTGTCGTCGAGTTTTTTGTGGGGCATAAGGAGGAAACCAGCATCGTCTATACTGCAGATAATACAGCGCTGTCTATCAGAGGATATACACCTCCCCCTCTCTCACCTGAGATGAAAGCTGCGATTGAGGAGCAAGAAAAGTACGTGCGAAAGCGCCCCACCCCTCGCTCAAGTCAAACGCCCTCTCCTGATTCAATCGCCAGCCAACCAAGCAGCAGCTCTCCCTAGAGCATCGCTCAAAAAAAGGCTTGTACCCGGAACAGGACATCATTGTCGTGGTCGCGGTGGTTATACTCAAGCCTTACCGCCCAATTCCTGGATACTGTGAACCGTGACCCGACATGCCATCGAAAATCATCGGACTTGTCACCCAACGGGAAATAAAGATACGAGCCTGTCGCCATAATTTTCCAACGCTCAGTGAGATCAGCCAACATGC
This sequence comes from Nitrospira sp., assembly GCA_018242725.1. GTDB lineage: Bacteria > Nitrospirota > Nitrospiria > Nitrospirales > Nitrospiraceae > Nitrospira_D. The sequence continues at coordinate 59,127 of JAFEBI010000004.1, forward strand.
CGACGGTGGCACCGCCTCCGACTCGGTGTAGCTCATGGTAGGCTTTGCTGATATTCGCTTCAGCATCCGCAAAAGCAAAGAGGACCTCCCGTGACAGCAAGTGAAATTCTTTGGCACCACCAAGCCCGGCGTTGAAGACGCCGTTATTACATAGCTGGCAATCGTTCTGCCGAATCGTATTCATCCCCACACCGAGCCGCCATGATGGAGAGTGAAAGACAGAATCCATGGGGGAAAGCGAGAGGAGGTTGAGCAGTGTTGCTCGTTCGACTCTGGTTTGATCCGCACGATTGTAGTGCCTGACGGTAACAGCGGCCATCTCAATTTGGGCATTGGGGGTATAGCCGGCTTCCGGATCGAGTAAGTCGTGATAGCCGCCTCGAAACGTGGCTTCCTCAAAGGTATCGTTATTGCGCCACCCACCTCCGAGCGACGCCTGCAGCATCTTATGGCCGAGTTCAGGCCGTTCGGCGAAAGGACGCACGCTAAATTCTTCGGATGGGATGCGGAGCCGACTTCGGGCCGTCAGAACCGCTCGGTTCCGTTCTTTCAATTCAGGTTTTGGGTCTTTTTTCGTCGTCTCAATCTGATACCGCAGGTAATCCGACGCTAGGTCCAAGACAAATGCTTGTTTAGCTGGATTCAATTGGATGAATGCCGGAGAGGTCAGCTCTCCAACATCTTGTGTCATCCGATGGGCCAAATCTCGTTCTGATGCAGGTAAGAATTCTCGTTTACGCCTAATGACGGTGCTGCGGGAAGGGCGATACGTACTCGAAGAGACCAAGCCTGGTTTGGAAACGATCAATCTGACCGTATCAGCTGGAACCGTCCAAAACAAAAATTCGTCGGTCAAGTGTAGGCTCGGGTCGGCATAATCCAGCAACGCCAGAAGATGGTACGAACAATTCTCCTTGAAATAGAAATAGTCGAAGTAGGCATTGCCCATTTCCCAGGCATGCATCAGAAACCGCTGCAATTGGGTTTCGGTCAGATTGAGGCGATACTCCCAAATATCCCGGTTTTCGATGTCTCGATACTGTTGTACCTTGAGGTAATAGGGAATGGTTGAGAAATAGCCTCGGTAGCTACCGAAGATCCCGCGTATTGGATACAGGAAACCGCTATTGGGCGGGACGTCTGCCGCGAAATTAACGGTATAGGACAAGATGCGGGTCTGTTCCGTCTGCCCCTTCTGATCGACGCGAAATAGCGTATGTCCGAACATGGACGCAGGGTTATTCAGAAATGACGAGGGAAAAATGAGCGAGATAGAATCAACTTCAAAGTCATCGTACCAGTGCTTGAATCGTTCGCAGACAAGCGGGGGGAGACGACTCGGGTCGAACGCCAGCTGTTCTTTGAGCCAATGATAGCGGGCGACAAACGCACATTGCGCCGGCTGTTGTGATCGACCGATCAATTCATCTGAAAAAAATTGGGTAAGGGTGGCCGAAAGCTCCGCCGCTGGGTCCGTCTTCCCTTGTGGAGACATGAAAAATCTTTGATCATCTTGCTCACTCTCATACCCTCCGAAGAGTCCCTTCCGATAGTGCAACAAGAGGTGCCATTCGCGCTGTTCGGCGAGTCGCTTTTCCTGAGCCTGGTCAATCAGCTGTGCGAGATAACTTTCATGACCGGATGGCTGCGCATCCGCAATGGCAGAAACAACCAGCGAGAGGATGATAACAATGATGGAGACCAGCACGGTGTGAAAGACACGATAAGGGCCCCGGCATTCCTGCCAGGGCCCTTGGTGATTCCTTAGCGGACTGATGCTTGCGCGAGAACCGGATGGCCCGCGATGGCATCATTGAGGGACTTCACCAATGCTACTGGAGACGTTTCTCCAGCTTGAACCAGAGACGTATAACGCTCCTGAGTCATGGCGAAGAATTCAGCGTGACGCTCTGCCGGAACGCCCATCAGAGTGGCCAGCGAGGCCAGGTGCTCGCCCTGTCCTTGCGCCATCTCGGTCGTGAGCGCATCAAAGTTCAACGACGCAAACATGGTCGTCTTGTGCTCGCCCATGATCTTACCATCGTTGGTGCAACCTGAGGTGCCAAAGCTAATCCCGAACGTCTGGCTCCAGAAGGTCCCGTTCGTGGTCGTCTGTAGTACCTGCGGGAGGATTTCCTTCTGGCCCTTGTACTCGCCCCAGGCCAACTTGCCCAACCCACAGCCCGGGCCAGTGTCTGGATTTGCAGCCATTGCCAGCCCCGCCTGGCTACCAAACAGAATTGCAACGGCTAATAAGAGCACTTTCTTCGACATAAGTCCTCCTCCGTTAGAAAGAATTAGGTTAAGTACCCTGAGACTACAGAAACACCGAGTCGAAGTATAACCGAATCTCCAACAGATGTTGAGAGTTTTTTCAACTCCAATTGATCGGCTATACCACAGAAATGGTTTTTGATTATAGACAATTCACGACGGAACGCAACAACTATTCTTCGTCTTCCTGAGTCGGTCCATCTAATCCGGCGGGAGGTCCCCGCCTGTCAAAACCGGGAAATCTATCTGGGGATGACGCCACCGATCTCGACGACAACCTCATTATGTTGCTGAAGTTCACCGGCACCGTGATAGATTAACAGACACGATGGTGTATACCAGCAATATGAATGGGTAACTCAACCTCATAGGCTAACGTCCTCGGTTGGTTTCTCTCTTCACAAGGCCGTCGATACATGACACTTCGTGCCCGATCCCTCGCGCTTGTCCTTTCTGCGGTTCTTCTCTGTCACATAGGGCTCATTGAACGCGCCCTGCCCGCTGAATTTGGAACGATCGAGTTGGGTGGATATGCACTCGGGAGTTGGCCGCGAGATCAAGCGCTCTACAATCAGGGAACGACCGTTCCCGCCTCAGTTCAGTCGGGTTTCGGCGCCGGGTTCACCGTCGGACTTTTCCCTACCACGCTGCGTGGGATCATTGGCTTCGCGTTTGATTCGAACCTCCATAGCGGAGCACTTTCTTTCTCCGATATCGGGCAGGGGCAACGGACTGAACGTGGTCGTTCCGACCTGCTCCTGTCCAATACGACAGTCAACCTTTTATTTCGATATCCGGGCGAACGCGTACGCCCATATATTGGAGCTGGTGTTGGATGGTCAAGCGGAACTCTTCTCAATCCAAACATTGCGGGACGAAATGATCAAGATTTTGATTCCGCCTACGCGTTTGTTCATCAATTTCTTGGCGGTGCTCAGGTGTCTCTCACTGCGAAGGTCTTTATTTTTGGTGAGTACCGCTATACATCATCAACCTATCACTGGGAAGAACTGGCCGTCGATTTTCGCACACACTATGGATTACTTGGGGTTGGGCTACGCTTGTAATTCTCGGCGTCAGCCTGATGCCGGCTGAACCGGCACCAGGCTGACGTTCAGTAATCTCTCACTTTCTCGTTTCAGCAACCATTGCGAGACGATCCCCAGCGATTGTTTTCAGCTGCTCCAGACTCAGTTCCTTCACAACTTGGCATTCAGCGTTAAGCAGGCGAACGCTCCCGTCGGCAGCATACTCCGCTTCCGAGAGAAGATTCCCATATTCATCAACCAGGCGATACCCCGTCGCGCTGGCGACGATCGTGGCACGGCGTTCGACCACACCATGGCGCTCGAAGCTCACCGTTGCACCATCCTCCGACGAAATCCATCGAACGCTGGTCTCGCCCAATGTCACCACCTTGCTACCATCGCTCCCCAGATCGGACTCCTTAACGGGGCTGTCACCGGTCCAAAAATGCATCGAGTTGAAAATGAAGGTATCCAGCAATGCCGAGAACATGTAGGCCGGAACAATCAACATACCGAAGAAGACAATTTCCTTCATCCATTTGTCATTGACTTGACCGCTGCCTTTGACATTGCTGTTCCAGCGATAGACATTCTTTGTGAGATTGAACGGACCATAGCACGCGGTACTCATCGCCATCACGCTCAGCAACACCATCGCCGCAATAGTTCGCTGCCTCAATCTGCTCATCCCCGTCTCCTTTTCATCAAAATAATCAGGTTGTCCCACTTATCGCGCAATCCCTCATCTAACATAATCCAAGATTTTGGCACAATCGCGCCTCAATCAGAAATCTCGTCTCGTGCAATCCGATCGTTCAAACGAATGTGCCTCGCCGACAACCGTGCGCCGATTGTGATCATCCCCAGCATTCTGGGCAGCGCAAAGCGTTTGGGACCGGCCGATCCCGGATTGAACAACAATGTATCGTCCAGCCATTCGTTCCTCGGTTGGTGAGTATGACCAAAGATACAGATGTTCGGTTGCATGCGATCAAGAAACGCGCTTCCCTCTTTGGTCAACTTTCCCCCTTCAAACATCACATGCCTGATCGCGATACGGACACCATTCAGCTTGAGGAGTGCCTCGATCGGAAAGCCACTCTTCTCATACCCGTCGACGTTGCCGGAAACCACCGTCACGGGGGCGATGCCTTTCAGATACTCGATGACTGCGCGCTTGCCGAAATCACCGGCGTGAACAATATGATCAACATGCTGGAAGTGCCGCAGGATTACCGGATCGAACAGGCCGTGCGTGTCGGCGATCACTCCGATACGAATGAGCCGTGACCGGCTCACGGAGCAGAGCCTGATGACACGCCTAATGCATCGCGAACCTTGGTCCATTCGAACGAGAACGGCTCAGACTGCTGCTTCGGCATCTCCGCGAGTCGCGCCTTGAGATGATCCGCTCTGGCACTGCTCATCGGATGGGTGGAGAGCCACTCGACTCGCCCCTCATCCTTCTCAGTCAGTCGTTGGAAGAACGTGATCATGCCTTCGGGGTGAATCTTGGCACGATACAGCAGATCAAGCCCGGTGGTATCCGCCTCGGTCTCCTGCGCTCGGCCAAACTTCAGCGTCATCAATTCAATGCCGAACTGCTTCATGGCCCCGCCCAGTCCCGGCGGATTGCCCAACACAATCGACACGACGGCCACAAAACCCAGCTGTTTAATGATCCGTTCAAGGCCATGCCGCCGGAGCACATGGTTCAGCTCATGCGCCAAGACCCCCGCCACTTCTTCCGGGCTTTCCGCCTTTTTCATCAAACCCGTGAACACAACGACATACCCACCGGGTAGCGCGAACGCATTCACCACATCGCTCCTCACGACGGTGACATCAAATCGATAAGGGTTGTTGGGGACCTGACTGGCTAGGCGCTGTGTCATTTCCTTGACCGCATCCACAGCAATCCCTTCTTTCATCACATCCTGGCCCGCAAGAAACTCACGATAGGCCGATTCACCCAACTTCTGTTCCCACTCGATGGGAATGCGATTGACGGCAAGTTCAACCAATACGTCACTCCCGAACCACAAGCCCAGTATCACAGCAAAGACTGTTCCGCCGACAAGTCCCCATACGAACCGATGGCGTTGCCGGACCTGTCGGACCTGTTCGGCGGCTTGCTCCAGTGGCCGGTTCAGATGGGCAGGAGCCGCTTGCCGAAAGGCGCGAATGAGTTCAGGGCTTTTCAAATACAGCGTCCGCTGCTCGACCGATCCCGACCAGGACGCAACAAGCTGGTTATGGTCTAATCCACCAGCAGAGATCGTCAGATCAGAAAACCCCACGGACTCAGTGTGACCCACAACACCTTCACGATCCGAGAGAAAGGTAATGGTCAGCCCCTGCCCTTCAACATGAACAAGACAAGGCGCACCACTGGCCGGGAATTCATCACCGAAGCAGAGCGCATTAGGTTGCAGTTCGATCATGGCATCGCCCTTGATTGATTCGTTGAGGAACGAAAATTCTCGCGCGGATGCTCAAACCGGCGGCCGACAAAGCCGCAGGCAAGAAACAATCGGAGGCGTAGCAGCTTTCACCCTCCCACCCCGAGCTGCCAAGACAGCTCCTTCCTCGCTTGGGGTACGTTGAGGATTGTTTTGAGCCGAGACCGAAGTTGGCGGGCGGTTTCAGCATCCGCTATTCGGTGACAGGGATGAACTGTCGTACCCACGCTCCGAAACCGCCGGGATTCCGACTCTGGATATACACCACGCCTGGACCACGGAACCGGCAGACAAAACCTTCGCCAGAGGTAAAGCTCGCCACCCATCCCGAAGTGGCTTTTTCGATGTTGTAGGACGTCGTCGTGGACCAGGCGACCAGATGACTATTGTCCACGATATATTCCTGCCCAGGTTTCAATTCGATCTTGTGAACCGCGCCAAAGCTGTTGAGCAGAAGCATCCCCTTCCCGCTCATCTTCAGAATGAAGAACCCTTCGCCACCCAGTAATCCCCGACTCATACTCTGCATCTGGCTGTCGATCGTAATCCCATCCGCCCCGGCTAAAAATCCATCTTTTTGCACCATGTATTCGTTGACCCCATCGAGTTCTAGCACAACAATTTCACCGGGCACCGTCGGAGCCAGTAAGACCTCCCCAGCCCCTCGACTCGCCTTGAGTGTCTGGAAGAAGAACTTTTCTCCTGTCAGGAATTTTCGCGAAAGGGCTCCCAGAAATCCCCCTTCCATTTTGCTTTCAATGTCGATCGTCGGCGAGCAGGCCACCATCGCACCCGACTCCGCCTTGATCTGCTCTCCATTTCCCAACTCCACACGCGCCATAGGAAATGCCCCGGGATACAAGATCTCGCTTTTCATTCGAATCTCCTCTGTTTGTCTTTCCGCTCAGCTTTCGCCGCTCTCACTCCGCCACCCATCCATACACTCGCCGACTCGGCTCAGGCCCCTCTTGCACATAACTCATCCTGAGCCGCCCTAAGATATCAGTGGGAAGTTCATGCCGTTTTGCCTCAACATTGATCCCAAAGACTCTTGCCGCATTCAGCCCAAAAACCTGCTCTTTCACTGATCTCGTGAGTGGCTGATAGTGATGCGTTTCGAGTAATTCCTCGGGAATCATGAATCGCCGAAAGGCTTCAATTTGCCATTGGGGTGTTCCATACCAGATCGAATCCGTCCCCCACAAGACGTGATCGACGCCGAACGCACGAATGATTCGTCCCAGCAGATGGGCACAGATCAATGGATAGGTGGTCACCAATTGGGCAAACGTCGACCCCAACTCCATATAGATGTTGGAGATATCTGGCTCTCCCTCCTTCAATCGGCAGAATTCGGTGGTCCAGGGAATTTCACCCGTTTTCGCAAACACCTGATCGATCGATGCGACGCCTCGAAACCCCGAGTGATAGACCAAAAAGTCGAGATCCGGAAAATCCTTGGCCGCCTTCATCAAATCTCTCGGGTGATTGTAATCAGGTACAGGACCCAACGGCAGTCCCTTGTGAACACAGATCCGCTTGACGTGAAGCTTTCTCGCTTGCTCAAGCATGGGATAGGCGATCCGCTCGTCATCCATCCGCCAGCCACGATCGAATCCCTTCGGACAGGACCCGGTGTAGCACTTCCAGGCGTCAACCTTAAGCGTTTCAGCCTGCATGGCCATGAAGTCCAAATCCGCAGCGCCCAACTGAGGCGTCACCAGACCATGGGCCAACATCCGTTGTGAGCCGGCTAATCGATTGATCTCGTCTCGGATATGGGCCATTTCTTTTGGTGGAACGACGGCTTCTTGTGGATAGGGACCAGGCGGCGTGCTGATCAAGCCGATCGTCGTTTCACTGTCAAAGAAGACTTCCTTGATGAAATTCTTCCAGGACAAATCATCAATGGTGCCTCGATCACCGGCCAATCGTGGATTGAGCCCGGACTCGCGAATAGACCGCCGTAGCGACAGCAACGCGTGCTTGGACACGGCGCCCTTGCGATTTGCTTCCGCATCGGTAGGATCGTAGCTGGATCCGACATAGTGAGTTTGTACGTCGAAGATAAAATAGGGAGCGCCCCCTTGTTCCGCGAACGCCGCAGTCTCGAAGAGCTCGATGTCTCCAATGTTGAAAAATCTGCCGAATGCAGCGTTCACGGCCAACAGCGCCGCCGCCATTCCACCCGTTGCGTTCAAGAACTCTCGCCTGGTCAGTCCGCTACGAGTCACCGCCCGTTCCATCAAGTCTGCGGCCACTCGCTCGACACATTGCTGCTGCCTCGTCTGGGGAATGGGGCGGAACTCTTCGTTCGAGACGATCTGCGTCGGAATTCGAGTCGGACAGACCACACCCTTCTTCACGATGTGACCGTCAACGCTGAGGTTGGTACGTACTCCATGGCCGTCCTTTCATGGCGGGCAGACCGCTGATTGTGTGAAATACTTTCCGTACTGTCAAGCGAGCGTCGTTGAGACCGCCTAGAAGCAGTCAGGCCAGACTTATTTCGAGTTCGATGAGGAAGCTGAGGTTTTAGCTTGGCCAGCAGAAGAATATGCAGCAGGGATCTCTACAACCACATCTCCTTGCGGATCGGCATCTTGATCCTTCCCATCGTGGCCGACACTGTAAAGCAGGCCCTTTTTCTGATTCACCAACATCGGGAGGCCAGTATAGGGATCGTAGAAGTTCTGTCCCGCTTTGGCGATCTTGTTGGGAAGATCACCCTCTGAAGATCCACGTCGTAACCACGCCTGTAAACTCGCCAGCCTGAGATGGGCGTCTGTATCCACCATCATTCCGTTGTACACATCCCATGCGGGCAGCGGGTCAAGACCGACCAGATTTTCGATCGGGTTGGTGAGATAATCCATCACGCCAGCCGCAGGAAAACGTACATGATCTTTCCACTTCGGCAGGGAATCATAATGCTTTTCGCCGACCGCTTGGTACGACGCTTCGTAGTACGTGGCATAGTCATTAAGCCGGCGCTGCTTCGGTAAGGGCAGTGCCGACACCACCATCGAGGATATTGCCTGATCTTCAGCTCTCGCGGCCTTTAACTGACTCTCGTAGGTCTTCCCTGCTGAAACCAATTCGCTCTGCATCGGCCACCGTAACGACAGCTCAGCTTGATCGAGAGGTCGTACAAACTTGGTGATACGCCCTAGATGTTTCGTGTCGAAATCCGAACGAACGAGCAAGCCCGATGCGAGGGCAATGTCGTCATTGACCGCTTGCAATGCCAACATTTTCACAGGGAGTGTCCGTGCCTGGCTCAGCACGACTCGCCACATTTCCATGTCGGTTTCAAGCCGATCGACACCGACGTCCGTCCCCTGTGCAAATCCATCTGCGACATGCAGTTGATGGGCGAACGCCATCGCTTCGCAGGGTGGGCTGATAGGCTGACCGTAGCCCCAATCCTCGAATGGAAGCTTTTGCCATTGACGATATCGGTCAAGCGTCGCCTGATGTCGGCTCCCCCATCCTTGGATAGTCTCCTGATGCGATTTGAATTGGCCGATTGGGTCCGATCCTCGGACCCATCCGCGCATGGTGCCGCCGGACGCACTCGATCGGTCACCTGTTTTTGATCCAGAAGTTCCAAAGCAACTCAACGCCGTTGCACTGTCTCCGATAGCCGATTGCCTCTGACCCTCAGCGCGGAGAGGATCTTGTCCCGCCGGCGCATCGATCCCAAGCAGCAGCGTATACGCATTCTTTTGAGCCCCAAAGAGGGTCTGTTGTGGCGTCGTTGTGAAACTCTGGAACGTCGGTGATGGAGGTTCTTCCATGATCATCCATGTCAGCGCAAGCGCTCCGAGACCAAGCGCGATGCACACCCCGATCAGCATCGTCAGCCCGACCACCGTCCTTACAATGGCCTGAGTGGTCGAAAAGCAGACACGTAGGAAGCCTAGGATCGTTATCCCCGCCCTAGTAAAAATTGCCGTAGACTCTTGGCCCTGCGCTGGTTCGTTAATACGCGGTCTCGCCTCAGGCGTCCTCCTGATCCTCGAAGATTCGACGAATACGGCATCAGTCTCGGACGTCGCCGGCAGCGGCTGGCTGACTTCCTGCCGTTCAAGAATCACCGGTTTCGCTGATGTGACGGAGGTGACAACATGCTCTCGACCCGCTCCCGTCAGGTTATCAACCTCCATCCGCTCTGGTTGAGGAAGCATGGGTTCAGGAATCGGCGTTCGTGCTTGAACGTTCACCACCTCCGGAGGCTGATCGCCGTGAGGCAATACCCTTGCCCCTCGCTGAGTCTCGGGCAAGCGCTCACCATTGTCTATGATGGGCTTCGTCGGACTTGGTTCAATTGGATCAAGCTCAACAGGTCGAATCGTCTCGCTTTTCTCGAGGAGGACCAAGTTGACAGGTTGCGAATCATGCGCCTGAAATTCCGTCTTGAAACCTTGCTCGATCTCATCAGTAACTGCACTGGGGTGGGGCTGCTCTCGCTTGATGGCAAACTCGGTCGGTTGATCACAAATTTCGTGCTGATCCACGACCGAGCCTGGACTCGAGTCCTGGGTACAGGCTTGAGCCACAGATTCCTGTAACGCAGGAGATTCCGCTTCGTCGGCCTGCGATGATTGTACGAAGGAAAACAGCGGCGCTGACTCCGCGACCCGCTCTGTACCTTGGTCCGTCGTGGACGGCGAGCCCACCCCCACTGCAGAATCGTGCCGCTCCTCCGAGTGCCCTGTTGGGACAGCTTGTGCGAACGAAAATGTGTCCTGCTCTAAATCAGGCTCCTTAGTCGATGGTGAAGGCGGCCGGTGACTCTCATGAGCTTGTAGAGAGCTATCCGGATCTTGTGACTGATCCACGGATTGTTCGAGAGGCTCCGCCGCAATTAAAGAGTTCGTCTCGACGGAAGCGATTGAGTGCACCGACTCCTCCACCTGATCCCATGGCATGGGTGCAATCGGCGATCTCGACGTTTCTTCATCTACTTTCCCACTTTCTCCCTCTCGCTTCGGAGTTTCTACGGCAGAAGCCTCAACCAGCCCTCCTGGCGAAGATGAGACTGGGGAAGTGTCTGCAATAGTCCCTTCCAAGCAAGTCGGCGCCGGGGACGTTGACACATCCTTTGCCGGAGATTGCTCTCCGAACTTCCAGGCTGTATCAAAGACGGATTTCCATGAAAACCCTGGCTGCTTCCAAGGCTGAACTGTCTCATCGGCCAAGACTGGGGCCGGATCGATTGGCGAATCAGCGGAACAGGGCTTCTCTTCTGCTTGCAGCCGCTCGACCTCATCGGTCGGTAGAGAGGCTTCCTCTTTGTTTGAGCCCAATATCGGCTCGGAAAGTGATGACTCTGTCCGGACCGATGAACTGGGCTCTTGGTCAGTCTGAGGCTGGGATGGCAGGCTGGGCTCGGTGCTATCCTCGGAGAAGGTTCTGGAAGGGTCGACTGTCTGTTCCGAATCCACCCTTATCGCTCCGGATGGAGGACGGTCTGTTGTTACTGCTGTTGCCTCTGCAACTTCAGGTGAGACCGGCTCCGGTGCTTGGAGCAAGACAGAATCGGCATCCACCACATCTCGATGCGCTTCCGACGACGCCACAGAGATCGCGGTTTGGGATTCTTCGGAGCTGAGAGAAGGAAGAGAATCCCCAGCCACCTCCCGTTCTGCTGCGAGCTGACTGACCTCTGCTACCGCTAGAACGTCTCCAACCTCTTGGATGGAGCTTTCCGCCTGTCGGTCAGTTTGAACTTCGATGACGATCGGTTCTCCCTCGGCAGCGTGAAGCTCCCGCGACCGGTCTAGACTGTGCTCAGAGGACTGAACTTGTTGCGGGGAATCAGCACGGTGTTCTGACTGCTCAGCTGGTTGTGCAATGTCACGTGGATGCGACGTCTCACCCGATGGCTCCACCTCCGCAGGGGAAACCTGGACTTCCCATGGCATCATTCCATCCGCTCCAGAAGAAGCGGCCTGTTCCCCCGAATCTTCGCCAAGGACGTCTTGATGTAGCACGGGGTCTGTCTCGGGGGCGCTCGATTGCCGTGCCACTAATCGGCCGGTTTCCGCGTCAAAAAACGAGGCCAAACGAAACGCCACAGGGCTCGCCGGGGCCAATTCTCGTATTTTCGAATAGAGTTGCCCGGCATGATCCGGACGCTCGGGATCCGGATCTTCGATTAAGATATCGACGGCCTTCCCGTACTCTTCGACGGCCTCAAGAACATTTCCTTTTTCCTGATAGATCGTTCCAAGTTTCTCAAGGTAGGGCACACAGCGCGGACCGGCGGCGAGATACTCACGGAGTAAGGATTCTGCCAACCAGTAGTCTTGGCGCTGAAAGGCTTCGGTAATCAGGGAGTCAAAGGCTTCTCTTGCCGGGATGAGGCTTCCCAATCGAAGATGGAGGGTCGCGAAAAGCCGTCGCGCCTCCATGTTTACTGGATCGAGAGCCAGCAGTTCTTTGAGCGCAGTGGATGACCGGCCGTACTTTCCCGCGTTCATTTGGGTGATCGCTTCTTCCAGCAGCGCACTCTTCCTGCTGTACCCAACCACCCCGCGCTTCGGTGTACGAACCGTCTCCGTCTTATCTGATTTTGTTGAGGCTTTCTTATTCCATCGCACGGATTAACCTTAGCAGATCTCTAGTATCCAATAGCCTACAGCAACGCTCGTCCCAAGCCTCGCGATTGGTCTCCTCATCAGCTTAAGTCCGAAACAATGATACTCATGAGTCAGGAGCCGTAGACATTCAATAAGCGCCATTGCAACCTATTGACATTAAATGATTTAATTATTTTCCGATTGAGTCTGTGACTGGTTTAGCACCTGTTCGCCGGACACTGGTTTCCGGCACAAATATGTGGACGTCCATGCTTTGCCTGTGGCAGTCAGCTAAACAGAGCGCTCCTTGCACAGTTCCTATACCCATCCTCTTCAATTGATTATCGGCTTTTTCATGAAATTCATTAGCTTAGGGCGTAGAGGCAAGACCCTGCCCATCCGTTCTGCCCTCGTTGAGTAAACAAGCTCTTAGAGGTGCTGCACACCCTAGTTGGAGAGCTGGTAAACACTGGTGATCGGGATCGAATTGCCACAAAATGTAATCCTGGTTGTGTCCTTGGATCTGCCTATGGTACGGTCAAACTCAATCGCTCAGTTTCAAGAAAACCACGGAATTTCTAGCTCCATCGTGCAATTTCATTCAGGCCTAACACCCGCCTTACCCACAGCCAAACGGATGAGCACCTACCTGGTTGGAGCGCTCCTCTGCTGGTCGACCCTCGTTCCATCGCACCTGTTTGCGCAGGGAACTGGCTCGCAACCGGCCAAGGTGTCCCTTGATTTCAACGAAATTGATATTCCAGTCTTTGCCAGGTTCATTGGGGAACTCACCGGCAAAAACTTTGTGCTGGACGAAACCATCAAGAAACAAGGGGGGAAAATATCTGCGTTTTCCCCGACCAAGGTTACTCCGGACCAGGCATTCAGCATGTTTGTGGCCGCACTGGAAGCCGCTCGCATCGCGGTCGTGAAGAAAGAGGGAAATCTCTATCAAATTGTACCGATGGGCGATCTCCCGCCTGAGCGGGGTGTGTTTGTCTACAAGCTCAAACACGCCAACGCCACAGATCTTGCTGCGGTTCTCACCAACTTGGTGGCCCGCTCACAAACTGTGGCTCAAATCACACCAGGAGTTCGGCCTCCGATCAGACCACTGACGGAATTTGAAGCCCCGGTCCAGGTGTTTGCCGACAAGGCCACAAACTCCATTATCGTCAGCTCAACCAAAAATGCATGGACTCACATCCATGCCGTGATTCGCGATCTTGATGTACGACGAAAGCAGGTCTTTGTCGAAGCCGTCATTTTGGAGGTCCAAGTCGATCGGCTCAGACAAATCGGCACGGACCCAGTCCAAGTCCTCGGTGGCGGGATAAAGGATTCATTTACAGGGTTCGGAGGCATCAACAACACACCACCGGATTTCTCCGCTATCGCCCAGGCCATCACAGGTGCTTCTACTGCTGCAGCAACAGGCGGCACATCGCTGTTGCTCAAATCAGCCAATGTCCGTGCCTTCTTGAACTTGCTGATGAACATGACCGATACCAATATCCTATCGACGCCTCAAGTTCTTGCGGCCGACAATCAGAAAGCTAAAATCGTTGTCGGTGAAAATCGGCCATTCCCAACCGGACAAGCCCAAGGCATCACCGGCGGAACTCTGGTGACGATCGAACGGAAAGACGTTGGTGTCACATTAGAATTGACACCCCAAGTATTGGAAGATGATTTGATTCGGCTCGAAATCAAGCAAGAGATTACCGCGATCGCGGAGAATGTTGCACAAACGATCGGGGCTGGCTCAGCCAGCATCCCCGTAGGCCCCACCACCACCAAGCGATCCATGGAGACAACAACCATCGCTCAGGACCAACAGACACTCGTTGTCGGAGGATTAGTGCGCGACAACATTACATTGAGCGAAAAGAAGATCCCCCTCTTGGGGGATATTCCATGGCTTGGGTGGTTGTTTAAGTCACAGAATCGTCAGACCGAGAAGTTGAATCTTCTGGTGTTTCTGACTCCTCACTTAGTTCGAGATGACGCGGACATGGTCGAGCTGAACGCAAGGAAAGCCCGTGATGTCAACTCCTTACAACGCGACAATCGGATCGAGGAACCGACCAAACTCAAACTGGAGATACTCGAACGTCTCGAGCAGCCTTCGTTAGTTCCCCAAGTCCCCCTTATCGATAAGTCCAGCAAGCCTTAACCTGCATCCAGATCAAGATACGCTTTGCGTACGATGCTTCATCAGGCTTACCTGGATATCACTACTATCAGACTTCTATGCCCCCCCTCGGAGGAATGGTCCCTCGCTCTCCTCCTGACTATGCTGCATCTCTATGGATGATAACCCAGGAGGACGGACCGATGGCTGACACAATCGTAAACTGGCGAATCCATCCTCGGCTTTCCGTTACCTATCCGGTGATCTTTGGAGGTGCTCCGTTTGTCGGAGAAGGAGTAGTCTCGGACCTCTCCCTGACCGGCTGTTCAGTACACTGTGATCGAACCGTTCTGATGGGCAGCTATGTGAAGTTGAGCGTCCTATTGCCAGACCCCACCGCATCCCTGTTCATCGAGCTCGGGAAGGTTCGATGGGTGAAGCGAAATACTTTCGGTGTAGAGTTCATCCGATTGGCAACGCTCACTCGACATCGCCTGGATCGAGTGATGTCCCAAGAGGCGAACCCTTTTCTAGTACCCGCCTAAGCTCCACCGTTCTTCAATAGCGAGATCCCTGTTCATCCCTAGGAAGCAACCACTGTCAGGTCTTGCCCATCGATGAGAATGTGGTGAGAAGCGGGAAGATCAGCGGCGAGAACTTGGGGTCGACCGCCCCCCACACGAGCGATGGGGGGCCATTGATCTGGAACGACCCTATGGCTTGATGTCAAAGTGAATGGACATGCCCGCATGCGCAAAGATCGTATCCACCGTGGATTCATAACGATTCACAATAAGTTCCCCTGAAAACAAAGGACCCGTAAAGGCTGGGCCGGACCTATTGAACCGATCCGTCGTCAGCCCGTCGTGACTGGAATGGATGTACTTCGCCTCAGCAAACACAGAGACGTACTTGAAGAGATGCGCCTTGATACCTCCCACTCCCATAAACGCGATCGTCGTATCCCGTTCTTCGGTGATGGCACGAAGAAAACCCGTCCCCTGTTGTCCACCGGGTCGCATCGCCATCTGATGCGCACCCACGCCGATTCCTACGTACGGGAACCATCGCCCGTTAGGATAGGCTTCGGAAATCGCCATGGGGTAGCGAACGAGGAAATTAGAGCCGACATAGATCCCCTGTATCTCCGTCGTGTTGCCTCCATTCGCGGGAGTAAAATTATAATTTTCCCTACAGCAGGCCACGTCCGCATACCAAATAAAGCCGCTGATTTCCACACCGAGATCGAATCCCGCCAATTTGTTTCTGGTCGGAAACCAGATCCCCGCGTTGCCTCCGACCGAGTGTTTTGTCTGGTAATCGATGTCCTTGACCACCCTCGGCGTCGTCCCGTCGGTAAAGGTCGCGTCCGCACTGCGGGGAATCGCTATGCCCGCCATAAAGGACAGATAGGGCTCAAGCGTTCCGGAGGACATGGTTGGAGGATCAGCAGACGATATCGCATAGGGATCGGCGACCCGCTGGCTAGACGAATCACCCGCTCGGGTAATATCCGCAAAACCGAGGACGCAGAGGAGACAAATCACCCCCGAAATTCTTGCTTTCATTCATCGTCCTCCCAAGGTAAAGCAACCATCTGCTGCGAGGAGCTTGAGTTGCAAAATCTGAGATCCATCAGTCGCCTGTCAGTGAGGCACGGCGAATGCGAGTGCGTCTGCGTAGAACTCAATTCACCCCCCAATCCTACGGCTTCCAGTCAAAGTGAAATGACAAGCCCGCATGCACAAGGATCGTATTGATCGTGGAGGAATAAGGATTCACAAAAGGACCTGGCGTACCTATGAATAGACTGCCATCTGGGGAGTTTCCGAACCGATCCGACGACAGGCCGTTGTGATGGGCATAAAGATACTTCGCCTCAGCAAACGCCGCCACGTACTTGAAGAGATGCGCCTTGAATCCTCCTACTGCTTGAAACCCGATCGTCGTATCCCGTTGGGTGGTGATGGCGCTTGTAAGAGTCCCCCCCCGGAATCCACCGGGCTTCATCCCGAGCTGGTGCGCTCCCACGCCGATCCCAACGTACGGATGCCACCGCCCGTTGGGATAGACCTCGGAAATCGCCATGGGGTAGCGAATCAGGAAATTGGGACCGACGTAGACGCCATCGACTTCAGTCGTGGTACCGCGATTGGCGATTCCATTCACTTGCTGTGCTCCCGTAGGATCATTATTAAAAAAGTCCCGACAGCAGGCCACGTCCGGATACCACACATAGCCGGTGATTTCCACGCCGAGATCGAATCCCCACAACTTGTTTCTGGTTGGAAACCAGATCCCCGCACTACCTCCCCATGATTGTTTCATCTGATAATCGACATTTTTGACCACTGTCGGCTGGGTCCCGTCCTGAAACGTGGCATCCTGGCTGAATGGAATCGCCACACCCGCCATAACGGAAAAATAGGGCTCCAGCGTCCCGGAGGACATGGTCGGGAGATCAGGCGATAGGGCATAGGGATCGGCGACCCGCTGACTGTACGGATCATCCGCCCTGGCGAACCCCGCGGATCCAAGGACACAGAGGAGACACAGCATCGCCGAAATTCTCGCTTTCATTCAGCGTCCTCCCACGGTAAAGCAACCATCTTCTGCGACGAATATGAGTTATACAATCTGAGATCCATCAGTTTTCCATCAATGGTCACGGCAACGATCCGGGGCGAGTGTATCTGCGCACTACTCGGCTCGACCCTACGGCTTCCAGTCAAAGTGCAGCGACAAGCCCGCATGCACAAAGATCGTGTCGATCGAAGATGAATATTGGTTAAGAAAGAGAGTGCTTCCTCCCGTCGTTGGCAACGTGGGGCCTACGGACTGCCCGAACCGATCCGTCAACATCCCGTCGTGATGGGCTTGGAGATACTTCGCCTCTACAAAAAAAGCCAGATACTTGAAGAGGTGTGCCTTGACGCCTCCCACTGCCTGCCACCCGACCGTCGTATCTCGTTGGTCTGGAATGGGGTTCGCCTCTAAATTGCCCCCCGGCTGACAACAGGCACTCACTCCCCGGGATCCACCTGGCCTCATCGCCATCTGATGCATGCCCACGCCGATCCCGACGTATGGAAACCACCGCCCGTTGGGATAGGCCTCTGATATCGCCATGGGGTAGCGAATCAGAAAATTAGGGCCGATGTAGAGGCCTTGGATCTCAGTCGTGGTGCCGTTACCCGTTGCGGGATCACGATTGTAATTGTTCTGACAGCAGCCCACGTCCGCTTGCCAAAGGAATCCGGTGAGCTCCATGCCAAGATCGAAACCCCACAACTTGTTTCTGGTTGGAAACCAGATTCCCAAGTTACCCCCGAGAGAAAAATTATTTCTATATTCGACATCCTTAACCACGCGAGGCGATGTCCCATCCGTAAACGTGGCGTCTTCACCGCGTGTCAGTGCCACGCCCGTCATAAAGGATAAATAGAGCTCAGGCGTCCCTGAAGAGATAGTTGGAGGATCGGGCGAGAGCGCATAGGGATCGGCGACTCGTTGGCTATAGGGATCTTCCGCCCGGGTGAGATCCGCAGAGCCGAGGACACAGAGGAGACACATCATCGCCGAAATTCTTGCTTTCATTCAGTGTCCTCCCAAGATAAAGCAAGCAGGTTCTTCTCCGAATGTAGGCTGCGCAAGCTGAGATCCGTCAGTCGATTGTCGTTGGCCCGTGAGGCAAGACGAGTGCATCTGCGCGCAACTCAAATCGCCCCCAGGTTCAGCAGTTGCGGTTCTTGGCATGAGCGTCCTCTCCCCGTCTCCAGAGCGATCAGGAGGGGATACTCCTTTCGTATACATTCCGAGATCGGCGCTCACAGTAGCAACCCCGCGTTCAGTTTTTAAAATAGATAAAACGGATTTGAGTTATCGGTAAATCCAATACACCATGGAATATGGGGACAAAACTACAGAGTTGGAGGGATCGACGCCGTCTCCGGTCTGGCACGCACCATCAGTACAGGTCGCTCGCCCATATGGCACGGCAATACACCGGCAAGCAACTCATTGAAAAATAATATGATCGTCACTGCGCAAGACAATGGCCACCCCGTCGAAATACCATCGACGGAATTGTGACAGAGGAGGATGCCAACGGAAGGATCGTATCCTGGAAACTACCGTCCCAACGCTTTTTTGACCGCCTGCCCGATCTCTGCCGGATTCTTGACCACGGTGACACCAGCCGCTTCCAATGACTTCATCTTTTCAGTCGCGGTCCCCTTGCCACCGGATATGATTGCTCCGGCATGGCCCATGCGGCGTCCAGGAGGCGCCGTAATGCCGGCGATGAAGCTGATCACCGGTTTTTTGACATTCTTCTTGATAAACTCAGCCGCTTTTTCCTCGGCGTCGCCGCCGATCTCGCCGATCATCACGATTGCCTGAGTTTCTTGGTCTTTTTCAAAGAGCGGCAACACATCCACAAACCCCGTGCCGTTGACCGGATCGCCACCGATGCCGACACAGGTCGTTTCGCCCAATCCAAGCGTTGAAAGCTGATGCACCGCTTCGTAGGTAAGGGTCCCGCTGCGGGAGACAACCCCGACCACACCTTTTTTATGGATGAAACCCGGCATGATCCCGATCTTGGCTTCATCGACCGTGATCACGCCCGGGCAGTTCGGTCCGATCAATCGCACGTCGCGTCCGCGAAGAGCCCGCTTCACTTTAACCATATCGTTCACGGGAATCCCTTCGGTGATGCAGATCACGAGCTTGATGCCTGCATCAGCAGCTTCCAAAATGGCATCGGCGCAAAACGGCGGAGGCACGAAGATCAGCGACGTGTCAACCTCGGTCTTTTTCACAGCATCCGCCACCGTATTGAAGACGGGAATCCCTTCGACTTCCTGGCCGGCCTTCCCCGGTGTGACTCCGGCCACGACCTTCGTCCCGTAGGCCTTGCACTGAGTCGCATGAAATGAACCTTCCTTGCCCGTAATCCCCTGTACTACTACGCGTGTATTCTTATTGACGAGAATGCTCACGGTTTCCTCTTTTCTTCCCTTCCTTTTCAAGAAGGCCTGCCGGGTCGGTCTTCATACTGCGGGCATCCACCGAGCACCGACCGATGTCTGGCAATTTAGTTGGACTCATATGTGCGCGGTGGGCGAGCACTGAAGACCGGCCCGGCGCACCTTCGCTCACGCTGCTTTACCGGTCAACTTGACGATTTTTTGGGCGGCTTCCCACAGATCGTCGGCGACATCGAGCTTCAACCCGGATTCCGCCAACAGCTTGCGCCCCTCTTCGGCATTCGTCCCCTGCAATCGGACAACGAGGGGCACGCTGATCTTGACTTCCTTGGCGGCTTCGATGACTCCGTGGGCGATGCGCTCGCAGCGCACGATGCCGCCAAAAATGTTGATAAAGATGCCCTTCACATTCGGATCTTTCAGGAGAATCCGGAAGCCGGCGGCGACGGTCTCTTTGGTCGCGCCTCCACCCACGTCTAGAAAGTTCGCCGGTTCACTACCGGCCAGCTTGATGACATCCATGGTTGCCATCGCCAGACCAGCCCCGTTCACCATGCAGCCGATGTTGCCGTCCAATTTCACATAATTGAGATTGTTCGCGGTCGCCTCGATTTCAAGCGGCTCTTCCTCATTTAAATCGCGCATTGTTTGCACATCTTCATGCTTAAAAAGGCCGTTGTCGTCGAACGAGACTTTGCCGTCCAGCGCCACGACCGTCTTTTCTTTCGTGATGATGAGCGGATTGATTTCAACCAGGGCGCAGTTCTTCTCCATGAACAGGCGGTATAGATTTCCCAGCATTTTGATGAAGGGATTCACGACCGTCGGCTCGATGTTCGAGAGCCCAAGGGCAAAGGCAATGTTCCGCCCATTGTATCCCTGAAACCCCACGGCAGGATCAACTGGTTCCTTGATGATCTTTTCCGGGGTTTTGGCGGCCACCTCTTCGATTTCCATTCCGCCCTCTGTGCTGGCAATGAACGTGGGCCAACCCGTGTCGCGATCCACAAGGATCGATAGATAGAGTTCCTTGGCGATGTTCGCCCCCTCTTCCATCAGCAGACGATGAACCTGACGCCCCTTCGGTCCTGTCTGATGCGTCACCAGCGTCTTGCCGATGAGCTCTTTTGCAAATCCTGCGACCGCCGCCTTGTCCTTGGTGATTTTTACTCCACCGGCCTTACCACGACCGCCAGCATGGATCTGTGCCTTCACGACAAAAACCGGTGTGTTCAGTTCGCCGGCCCAGGCGGTCGCCGCTTCAGGAGAGGTGATTTCCTTTCCACGCGGCACCGGCACACCAAACTGCGCAAACAAATGCTTAGCCTGAAACTCATGCACATTCATTCTCTACCTCATTTTTCAGGACTGCGACGGGGACGTGACATGCTATGCGCGTCCAACGAGCACCGCCCTTCATGTGAAAATTCGATCGATCTTGCGTGCCGTGTTGCGCGCACAAGAAATGTTCCCGTTGCGGTCCTTACCCCACTTTTCTCGTGTACGCCGGCAGGATCATCGGCGAGATGACGCCACTGGCATTCCCGTGCTTCTTCGCCTCGGCGCGGAACTGTTGCACATGTTTGAGGGTCAGCGCACCCTGTTTCATCGACTTGGCACGACCGGCGGCGGTCAAACCGGATCGTTTGCCGAATACCATAAGGTCCAACAACGAATTCCCCATGAGACGGTTCCGCCCATGCAATCCCCCCGAAGCCTCTCCTGCAACGAACAGATTCTTCACGTTGGTTTCTGAGTTCGTATCGATCTTCACTCCGCCGTTCTGATAGTGCAGCGTCGGATAGATCAAGACCGGATCCTTGCTGATATCGATCCCAAACCGCTCAAACTGCATCATCATGGCCGGGAAATGCTTCTCCACCGTCCCTGCCCCATGTTCTGCATCCAGTAACGGCGTATCCAGCCAGACCCCGACGCGGCCCGACATCGTTCTGATCCCACGCCCTTCCTCACACTCGCGGATAATCGAAGAGGACACGACATCCCGGGTATCCAGCTCGTTCACGAACCGTTCGCCCTTTGCATTGACGAGGTGCCCGCCTTCGGAGCGAATCCCCTCCGTGACCAACGCCCCGATCAACTGTTCCGGATAGACCGCGCCTGACGGATGATATTGAAACGTATCCACATGCGCGAGTTTGGCCCCCATGCGATAGGCCAGACAAAGCCCGTCACCAGTCGCCCCATAGTGATTGCTCGTGGGAAATCCCTGAATATGCAGCCGACCGATGCCACCGGTCGCCAAAATCACCGACTTGGCGGCGACGACGACCTGCCGCTGATTATCGAGATCTTTGAAAATTGCTCCGGTGCAGGCCCCTTGATCATCGCTCAACATTTCAACGGCAGCGGCGAATTCCAATAATTGAATCTTTTGATTGATGACTTCGTCCTTCAGCACCCGCATGATTTCGAGACCGGTGTAATCGGAGCAGGTCAAGAGACGCGGCTTTGAGCTCCCTCCACCCTTCTTCACATGGAGATTGCCATCGGCCTGCCGGTCGAACAGTACGCCCAACTCCAAGAGCCATTTCGCAATCGACGGCCCATCCTCGACCATGACTTTGAGGAGGGCATGATCGTTCTCCATGTGCCCGCCCTTGAGCGTATCAATAAAATGCGTGACCGGTGAATCCTCCGGCGCTACAGAAATCTGCATCCCACCCTGCGCCATCACACTATTGGAATCGCCTAAGCGAAGCTTCGTGGCCAAAATCGTTTTTGCCCCCGCGCCATGAGCATGCAAGGCTGCGGCACAACCTGCGCCTCCACCACCAATGACCAATACATCGCAGGTATGGTGCGGCGTGAGATCGGTATTGTCCTGGATGGAGCTGTCACCCTCGAGCAAGGTCGCAAGCTCGATGACGGTTTTGTCGCCCCCGTTCGGGCCGAACTTGATCTGCCGGTAGGCGCTGGCACGGAAATCAGGATGGTATTTGTGAATCAGTTGGTCTCGGTCCGCCGGAGAAAACTTGGGGATGGTCTGTTTACGCCGAGCATCCCGAGTCTTGTGTACGATTTGTTGGAGCGCGTGAATGTCCATATCCAGCTTTCAGCCACCAACATTCAGCAACCATCTCTCAGAAGCTGAGAGCTGACGGCTTGTTGTTTAGTGGCTATTTCACCGTCGCACAATGTTCGGCCAGTTCCTTCTCATTCATCTTCAGAATCTTGGCCCATTCGTCCTTATACGTGTCCTCTTGAATTTCCTTGATCCGGGTATCGAGCCCGACCGGTTTGTCGGTGAAATGCGCGCCCTGCGCACGGCTGACATAGAGTGCCACGAGATTCGGCGCAATGTCGGCAATACAGACAGGCGTGCACATGCCGCACATGACGCAATCCATGAACATCTCGGAGACACTCTTGAAGTCACCGAAGACGGCCTTCCAGACCCCTTCTCGCACATCGATTTTCTGCGGACAGGCTTCGGTGCAGGCGTTGCAATTCCGACACAACGGAGCCTCCGGATAGAGATTGAACAAGTCTTGTTTGGGATCTTGAAGTGTCTGAATGTCGTACGTAGCTTTCCGGGCCGGGAAGGGCGGCATCATCGTAAATGACATACCGTCCTGTACCGCCATCTGACAGGCGAGACACGTTCGGACTTTCGGATCGTCTTTCGTCCGATAGTAAGTGGCACAGGCGCCGCAGAATCCGCCAAGACAACCGACGCCGCGCACGACATCAATCCCGGCGTACCACATCGCACGAACGACGGTAATCCCCTCCGGCACATCGACTTTCTTGCCGGCAATCTCGATCGTAACCATCCGAGGTTTCATGACCTCGGGTTGATCGATGACATTCTGGTTGTCATTATCTGCCATAGCTACTTTCTCCGGGACCTGCGGATCACGCGTTGAGGACTGAGCTCGAAAAAGCTCAGTCCTCGCGGCTCAGTTCTGCTATACGAACGAATCGATGATCTTGTTCAACGTGGCGCTCGGCCGCATCGCCTTCGAAGCCTTCGCATCGTCCGGATGATAGTACCCGCCCACGTCCTGTGGCTTCCCTTGCGCCGACAACAACTCCTGATCGATTGTTTTCTCGTTGTCGGTCAGATCCTTCGAAATCTTCGCGAACTTCTCGGCGATCTTCTTGTCCGCCGTCTGCGCCGCTAAGGCCTGCGCCCAGTAGAGGGCCAGGTAAAAATGACTACCACGGTTATCGATCTCTCCAACTTTCCTGGCCGGCGACTTGTTGCTCTCGAGAAACTTTGCATTGGCCTGATCCAGCGTGTCTGCCAGAATCTTGGCCACGGGATTGTTCCCCGCCTTGGCCAAGTGTTCCAACGAAGCGGCCAGAGCCAGAAACTCACCGAGAGAGTCCCAACGCAGGTACCCCTCTTGCTCGAACTGCTGCACATGCTTCGGGGCCGATCCACCCGCACCTGTCTCGAACAACCCGCCGCCGTTCAACAATGGAACGATCGAGAGCATCTTCGCACTGGTTCCGATTTCGAGAATCGGGAATAGGTCGGTGAGGTAGTCACGAAGGACGTTGCCGGTACATGAAATCGTGTCCTTGCCTTCCTTCATCCGCTCAATCGAGAAGCGGCAGGCCTCGGCCGGCGACATAATCTTGATCTCAAGGCCGTTCGTATCGTGCTTCGGCAGATAGGCATTCACTTTCTTGATCAATTCGGCATCATGGGCCCGGTCCTTGTTCAACCAGAATACTGCCGGTGCGCCGGTTGCCCTTGCACGCGTGACGGCCAACTTGACCCAGTCTTGAATCGGGGCATCCTTGACCTGGCAGGCACGCCAGATATCGCCCTCTTCCACCTTATGCTCATGGAGCGTCGCACCCGACGCATCCACGATGCGGATCGTGCCGTTGGCCGACGCCTTGAAGGTCTTATCATGTGAGCCGTATTCTTCCGCCGCCTGCGCCATCAACCCGACGTTGGGAATCGTCCCCATCGTCTTTGGATCAAAGGCACCTTTCTGCTTACAAAACTCCACCACTTCGCGATACACCGGCGCGTAGCTTGCGTCGGGAATCACACACTTCACATCTTGGAGTTGGCCCTGTGGATTCCACATCTTGCCGGAATCGCGGATCACCGGCGGCATGGAGGCGTCGATGATGATGTCGCTCGGCACATGGAGATTGGTGATGCCTTTATCACTGTTCACCATCGCCATCGGCGGGCGCTTCTGGTAGACGGCTTGAATATCAGCCTCGATCGCCTTCTGCTGCTCTTCCGGCAGTGATTTAATCTTGGCATACACGTCACCGAGTCCGTTGTCCGGGTCGATCCCGAGTTTCTTAAACGTTTCGCCGTGCTTCTCGAACACATCCTTGTAATAAACGGTCACACCATGGCCGAAGATCTTCGGATCGGAAACCTTCATCATGGTGGCCTTCATGTGGAGCGAAAAGAGAACGCCCGTGGCCTTGGCATCCTCAATCTGCTCTTCCAAAAACTTTCGTAGGGCTTTCACGCTCATGAAGGTGGCATCCAGCACTTCACCAGCCTGCAACGAGATCTTCTCCTTCAAGACGGTCGTCTTCCCGTCTGCCCCGACGAATTCAATCTTCGCGGTCGTCGCAGCGGGAATCGTGCGTGACTTCTCATTTGAGAAAAAGTCACCGCCCTTCATGTGAACCACGTGAGTCTTGGAGTCGGATGACCAGGCTCCCATCTTGTGCGGATGTTTACGAGCATAGGCCTTCACGGAGAGCGGAGCGCGGCGATCGGAGTTGCCCTCTCGCAACACCGGATTGACCGCACTACCCTTCACCTTGTCGTACCGGGTCTTAATGTCCTTCTCTTTGTCGTCCTTTGGATTTTCCGGATAGTCCGGCAGCTTGTATCCCTGCTTCTGCAATTCCTTGATCGTGGCAACGAGCTGAGGGATGGAGGCACTGATGTTCGGCAGCTTGATGATGTTTGCTTCCGGCGTCTTGGCCATCTCACCCAACTCAGCCAAGGCATCTTGCTGCTTCTGCTCTGGAGTCAGATATTCCGGAAATACGGCGATGACACGGCCCGCGAGTGAGATGTCGCGTAGCTCCACGGTCACGCCTGCCGCCTTTGAGAAAGCGTTGATGATCGGCAAGAATGAATACGTCGCCAGCATCGGCGCTTCATCGGTCTTGGTATAGATGATTTTATCTGCTTTTGCCACGATGTCCCCTCCTCAATATATTGGTTAGTTCAGCGCATTCAACGCAGAACCGGCCTTAAACCAGGTGATTTGCTGTGCTGTCATACTATGATTCGCCTGAACTTTCACATCACCGCTCGCTTTGTGCACGACGACCGTCACCGGCTTGCCCGGCGCCAGGTTCGGCAGGTCCACGATGCTCAGCCGATCGTTCAAATCGATCTTGTCGTAGTCCTTCGGATCGGCGAAGGTCAACGGCAAAATCCCCTGCTTCTTGAGATTGGTCTCATGGATGCGCGCGAAGCTCTTGGTAATGACCGCGCGCACATTCAGGAACCGCGGTGACATCGCCGCATGCTCGCGACTGCTGCCTTCGCCGTAGTTCTCATCGCCAACCACGATCGATCCAATCCCTTTCGACTTGTAAGCCCTCGCAATCTGCGCGATCGTGAGGTTCGATTCACCGGTGAGTACATTCGTACCCTTCCCCGGCTCAGAAGCAAAGGCACTATTGGCACCGAGGAACATGTTGTCGCTGATCTTATCCAAATGGCCACGGAACTTGAGCCATGGACCGGCGGGCGAAATATGGTCGGTCGTGGTCTTGCCCTTGGTCTTGATCAAGAGCGGGAGCTTGTCGAAATCCTTGCCGTCCCATTTCGGGAACGGCTGCAATACTTGCAAGCGTTCACTGGTCGGCGGAATATCGACGGTGAGTCCTTCACCGTTATCGGCGGGCGCCACGTAACCTTCTTCCCCCTTCGCAAACCCTTTGGCCGGCAACTCTTCACCGACCGGGGCTTGGAGCTTGAATTCCTTGCCGTCTGCACCTTTCACCGCCTGATTGACCGGATCGAAACCAAGATCGCCGGTGATCGCATACGCCGTCACCACTTCCGGACTCGCCAAGAACGAGAGCGTTTCACTGATTCCATCGTTCCGACCGGGGAAATTTCGGTTAAAAGAACTGACGATCGAGTCAGCCTTGCCCTTCACCCCGTCCGCACGCTTCCACTGTCCGATGCAGGGACCGCAAGAATTCGACAACACGGTCCCGCCGAGCTTCTCGAATGTCTCCAAAAATCCATCACGCTTCATCGTATGGTAAATGCGTTCCGATCCGGGAGAAATCAGGAACGAAGCCTTGGCCTTCAAACCAGCCTTCAATGCTTGCTGTGCCACATGAGCCGAGCGGCTGATATCCTCGTAGGACGAATTGGTACAACTCCCGATCAAGGCCGCTTTTAATTCGACCGGATACCCCTTCTCCTGTGCTTCGGCCTTCAGTTTAGAAATCGGCCGTGCAAGATCCGGCGTATGGGGTCCGACCACATGCGGCTCGAGCTTCGAGAGATCGATTTCAACGATCTGATCGTAGTACTTCTCCGGAGCTTGCGCCACCTCCGGATCCGCAACAAGCAATGCCTTATTCGTCTGGGCCAACTTTGCCAGATCCGCCCGATCCGTAATGGTCATATATTCGACCATCTTTTGATCGAATGGGAAGACTGACGTGGTGGCGCCCAGCTCCGCGCCCATGTTGCAAATCGTGCCCTTCCCAGTCGCGCTGATTGTTTCAGCGCCAGGGCCAAAGTATTCAACAATCTTATTCGTTCCACCCTTCACCGTCAGCAGGCCGCAGAGGTAAAGAATCACGTCTTTTGCCGACGCCCACCCGCTCAATTTTCCGGTGAGCTTCACTCCGATCAATTTCGGATGGAGCACTTCCCAGGGGAGACCGGCCATCACTTCACCGGCATCCGCTCCACCGACACCGATCGCCAAGCCTCCCAACCCACCGCCGTTCGGCGTATGCGAATCGGTCCCGATGATCAAGCACCCAGGGAACGCATAGTTTTCCAATACGACTTGATGAATGATCCCCGCGCCTGGCTTCCAGAATCCGATCCCGTACTTTTTGGCGGCAGATGCCAGGAAGTTATAGACTTCCCTGTTCTCATCCAAGGCTCGCGTGAGATCCTTCTCCGACCCCATTTCAGCACGGATCAAGTGATCGCAGTGAATCGTGCTCGGCACCGCAGCCTTCTTCTTGTTCGCCTGCATGAACTGCAGTACAGCCATCTGGGCCGTTGCGTCCTGCATGGCCACCCGATCGGGGCGCAGCGCCAACATGGCCTTGCCACGCTCCCAATTCTGGGTATCGAAGTTGTCGGCATGAGAAACGAGAATCTTATCCGCTAGCGTCAACGGTCGGCCGAATTTCTTTCGAGCCTTTTCGAAGACTTCCGGCATTTTGACATAGAGACTTTTGGCGAGATCCATGGACATGACTGTATCTCCTTAGAGCTTTGAGCGCTGGGTACCGAGAATAACTCCTCACTCAGACCTCAGCACTGGTTACTCAGCACTATTTCAACGGTGGCACTTCCCGTCGCTTCGGGGCCGCATAATTCACCAGGTAATCGAACAACCGGATCAAACGACTGTCCTGACGCTTCTGGTCAACCCAGTGGCCGATCAATCCGATCGTGCGCGATAAGATGAAGAAGCCGTTCAAACTGTCGACGGGGAAGCCCATATCAACCAGAACCGCGGCCATCGTGCCGTCCACATTCAGAATCAAGTTATCCTTCTTCACTGCCGTGACCTGCTCAACCGCCAAGGCGAAATCGAGGCAGGGCGTTTTGATATTCAAGCTCTTCACATAACCAACAAGCTCCTTCACCCGCTTGTCCGGGTTACGCAAGCTTTTCACTCGGTGACCAATACCAGGCACTGGGCCGACATTTTTCTTCATGTACGCCAGGAACTCGTCCACATTCATCTTGTTGTCGACCGCGTACTTAAACCAACGACCGGCGTCCGTCACCGCACCGCCGAAGCGCGGACCGATCATAATGAGCCCGGCCGCCACCGCTTGAGAGAGACCGATTCCAGCGCAGGCCGCGAGAATCGTCGCATAGGCACCGCTGACGCAAGGTCCATGATCGGCCGAAAGCATCATAATGCGCTTGATGATTTCCGCTTCTTGCTTTGAGATGAGGCGTTTGTCCCAGAGTAAGCCGATGACATGCGGAATTTCGTAGCCCTTATTGATCAATTCGGAAGCTGGATAACCGTCATAGCAGGGCTCGTCTCCGCGATCGTCGCTGATCGTGGTCCGGATCAACGGTGCCACCATTACCTCGTCGGCCTTCATCGCCTCTTCGACTGACTTGGGCAACTTCGGCAGAACCGCTGGCTCCACAGGCTCTTTCACCTGACCGGACTTGAGCAGTTCTTGATAGGTCTCCTTGATAACCGGACCAAGCGCTCCGAACGTCGGTGGGACAATGGCACCGGCTTTCTTCAGCGCATCGGACTTCGATCGCGCTGATCCCTCGCCTTTCATCCCTTCTTTGGCGCCGGCATGACCGAACTTCATGCCCTTCGGCAAACTCTCCTGACAGAACCCGGAGACCACACCGATCAACTTCACGCGACGTTTCTTCGCGCCATACCACTCCGCTGCACGCTCTTCGAGATCGCCGCCCATTTCGCCGACAATGACGACCGCCTTGGTTTGCGGGTCGTTTTCGAACATTTCGAGGTAGCTCACATAATCGGTGCCAGGGTAGGCATCGCCACCGATACCGATGGCCGTCGTGATGCCATCGGCAAATTGCGAGCAGATCCAGATAATTTCGTTCGAGAGACCGCCTGACTTTGTAATAACGCCGAACGAACCTTCCCGATACAACTTCGACAACACGAGATTGTCGAACGCGCCACCGATGACCCCCAACCGGCAAGCTCCCGCAGAGATGATGCCGATTGAAGATGGGCCGTTGAACACCTTCCCGAGCTTTCGAGCGTGGGTTCCAAGTAGCTTGGCGTCCTTCTCCGGCACACCCTCGGTGATCATCGAGACGACCTTGATGTTCGGATCGTCCAACGCTTCCATGCCACCCTTCATGGCGCGATCGGCTCCGATGTACACAAGGCTGGTGTTGATGGCCGGATGATTCTTCGTTGCTTCCGCGATCGTCTTGTAGATGGGGATCGCGATCAGCCCGCTGCCGTACGGTACTTCATTGGTCTTGCCGGCATCAGGCGGATAGACAAATGCCTCGACCGTGAGGGGACGCTTAATCAGGTAACAGAACTCCGCCATTCGGCGGGCTGCATTGACACCGGCGGCACCACCCTGAATCACTACACGGGTGTCTTTATTGGCCAGAATACTCATCGAAAATCCTCCAACAGTGAAACTTCCAGCGGTCAGCACCCAGCCGACAGCTGATGGCTAATAGCTGACCACTCGTTACTTTTGTAACGCTTTGTCGACGATGTCCGTCAGTGGGGTGTTGCGGTCGAAGACGTTGATGTCGAAGCCCTCGTCCTTCAGTGCGCGCATCGCATCGAGACCTTCCTTCTCGCGCGGTCCACCGCGGCGCACCCAGATCTTCACGCCCTTTAACTTGCCATCGCCCTTCGCTTTGCGGAAGCCGTTAATGATGCCGCCGAAGGTTTTTTTGACGTCGGTAAAATTTGCAATTGCACCACCAACGATGATGTTCTTGATGCCGGGCAACGAACAGACTTTTTCCGTCAGTACTTCCACCGCCCAGTCCGGGGGATCACCGGAATACTCAGCGTAGTTCGCCAGTTTGCCGCCTCGCGCCACGACCGCGTCAGAATAGTAGACACTTGCGCCGCCGCCGGCCGGCAACATGGCCGTATCACCGCCAGGAATTTCAATGAATTTCACTGAACCCTTGATCTTGCTGTCGACCGCCATGACTTCCATTTCGTCCTTGCTGTAGGAACGACCGAACTCCGCAGCGAATGGAAAGTTCCAATCCGGATGCCTGAACTTGGCGTCGCCGTCCAGCAACGTGACCGCATCGAGCGCGACCAACTCGCCGTCACTCTCGCGTGTAACGACGGGATTCACTTCGAGATATTGTGCGTCCTCGCTCTCGAAACAGGTGAACATCTTGCCGGCAAAGTCGGCCATCTTTTTCGCGAGCGGGCCGGTGAATCCGGCATCTTTAGAAAGTTTTTCGAGTTGACCCGCCGAAGGAGCCTGCCCGACCTCCAAGCAGAGACGCTTCACACGATCCCAGTTCGACTCCACCTCGATCCCGCCGCAATTGGCGACAAGAATCTCACTGCCTTCGCGGGTAGACTTCACCGCGCAATAGTACTCTTCCTTATGTGGAACCATCTCCGACACAATGACCTGCGAGACGGTAATGCTACCGACCTGACGCCCGATCATTTCCTTGGTCGCAGCCACCGCAGCATTGAGATCAAGACCCACTTTGACCAGACCGAGCTTGAAGCGTGAGCCGAGCGCCTCGTGCGCCTTCGCCACCAACTTCGAGGTCTTCATCCAGTCATTGGCTTGTCCAAGCTTGGTCAGTTCGTCCGTGGACGTGACGACGACATAGTTGGGGACGTGAATCCCCCACTTCTTCATCAGCCCCATGCCAGGGCCTTCCAACACCTTAGCCATGCGAATTCTCCTTCGTAGTAACTCAGGCAAAGCAAAATAGGGGAGCGGGATTTTAGCTGAAATCAACAGGATGACTCAAGACGCCAGAGGGACTAATAGAGAAGGGATCAAAAGACCTAGCAGACGATGCTTCGCCGAACGCTCATCCTAAGCAGTTAAAATATATAGCTTTTCATGGGTTACGTTGTCGTGTCGAACCCGGAGACTGACAGCGAGGGCAAAAATATGAACTTCGTTCACCGCGAAGGCGCTGAATCACCCTGCCACAGTGATTCGGGCAAAGCTGCCCCTCTTTTCCATAGACCAGATGCCGTCGCTTGTATTGTCCCTCACTTCCGTCAGGGGCAAAAAAGTCTCGCACACTCGATCCCCCATGCCTAATTGCCTCATCCAGAACCTCCCGCATGATCGCATAGAGCGTTTTGATCTTGCGCACCGACAGCTCACTCACCTGGCGATTCGGGTGTAGACCAGCTCGGAAGAGAATCTCGTTTGCATAGATATTCCCAATGCCGGCAATGACTTGTTGATGCATCAAGAGGGCCTTGAGCCTTCCACGCCGCTCCTGCAACAGACGCACAAAGTCTTGCTGAGACGCAGTCAATGGGTCCAGCCCAAAGCGGCGAGTGAGATACCGATCCAATCCCGCTTTATCCAACAGCGAGAGGCGTCCGAATCGGCGGGGATTCCAGTATCGTAGTTCTGATTCTCGGCCTCCTGTGAACGACAGTCTCACGTGAACATGCTGTGGATGTTTCGTCGCGGTCGATTGGAACAACAGCAGGCCGGTCATCCCCAACTCGGCCACGACATAGCGACAAGCGTGACTATTCACAAATCCCAAGGCGACACTTTTGCCGAACCGCTCAGCGGACTGTAGAGTCGCTCCGTAATACCACGGCGCGGTGGCATAGCCTTCTCGAACAATATCCGCTCGTCCGATCCATACCTCAGTTACCTGCGCTCCGAGGAGACGCGCGCGGATTTGTCGAGCGACGACTTCAGCTTCGGGGAGTTCAGGCATCCTGTCACCGTGTTCTGAGTCGAAAATGAGCGGCATTAAGCCACGAGGGGGAGAGAAAGGCAAGATTCTGGAATGAATTGAGAACGACGTTACGGACGAGCCTGGGAAGACGACCTGAAGCGGCGGAGTTGACGAACCTGCTCGATGGCCACTTGTAGATTCGGCAACGGCATGGCACCTGGATGCCGTGTCATGACGAGTTTCAGTACTTCGTCGTAGGACTTTCCTTCCACACAACACAGGTAGGCCATAACGACGGAAACCGATCGCCCCATGCCGGCCCGGCAACACACCAGTTTTCGCTCTGTCGGTGCCCGCGACTCAAGCCATTGCACGGCCTCCATCAACTTGGCAGGATCGGCCTTGGCAAACTCTCGAAAAGGAATGTGACGGTAATCCATCCAGGGGGCAGGAGTGACGGCCAACTCTTCGGCCACCAGCAACAGGGTGCCAACGACCGCCGGTGGCTGCTGTGCATCGTCAATATTTCCGACCAGCAGCTGATCCGTAATCATGTGCATGGCATGGTGAGTATAGCCTGCCTCAGTGAAGCGTCAAGCATTCTTACCGACGGTGCGACGACGGTTGCGATTTCTTTTCCCCACCCGCTATACTCCCAATATGGTTACGCTCACTCAGCAAGAAGTGGAACGGCGGTTGGACACGGTCCCCTGCGCCATCTGCAAGCAGTCGAGCTTTGCCATCGATGAACGATTCATGGGGGCTGACGGGGACTGGCGAGCCATTTGCAAGAAATGTTTTTACACGTTTCCGGTCTACACGGACATGGAATTCTATCTTCGCACACAACCAGATGTGCCATTCAGGCTCAAGGAAATATCCTGTACGGTCTGCAATCATCGGGGGGTCAGCCTGGACCTCCGAGCCACCTTGTCGGTACGGGACGCCTACTACTTTGTCACCTGTCGAGGGTGTCAGCGACAATTTGTCGAAAGATCATCGTTAGAGGCCTTTGAATAAATCCGCTTCTCTTCCCAACACTCGTGTATACTGAGACTATGAGTGACACGCCAAAACAGCCTGATCTCACGCCGGAAGACAAACCCAAGGTGAGAAAAGAAATTCCTGTGTTCGCCGTTCAGGACGATGATGCCATCATGGCCGAAGAAATGGCGGATCTCTTCGAAGAAGACAAAGTCTCCCACCAGCACGGCAGCTCGGAACCGGAAGCGGATTAGTCCGTTCAGCTGTCAGCTTTCGGTTGTTAGTGTTCGACATCATAAAAACTTTTCAATAAAACCATATAATCACCGCTAGGCGGAGAGCCTGTCATTGCCAAGTCGCTTTTACGATATTTATCATTAGCTCTCTTGCTGTTCCATTTGACGTTTTAAATTTAATGCGTCAAGAAGTATATCGCGATCGAGAAAATGGATTACGCCTGATTGAGATGTCCCTCGTAGCACCATTCCACACAAAACCGATGTCGGCCGCTGCCTCGGCTGTTCAAGCCAAGCAAAAACAGGTGTCCCACTAAGTCCACTGAATGTTGTCAGTGATAAGGTGTTATGAACTTTCAATACATGAAGGGACTGAAAATTTGATGGGCCATCGTAGCGCCCAAGAAACATTACCCGATCCGCTCGAAATTCTGTAGTTTCATAATTTAAAAATGATCGTTCCTCCGGGTAGCCAAGAACGAAAAACTGTGTTTCATGCGCGTATCCCTTCCATTCACCACAAGAGAGAGCTAGATCCATCAGTTGTGCTCTTGCAACATCTGGATGATTTATCCGCCTTGTGTCAATCGCTATCACAGCGACATCCGCAATATCGTCATCTTCTAGATGTTGCGGGACGTAAAACACATCTTTTAGGGGAATGAGTTGACACGAAACATCAGAAGAAAATACACAGATGGGCATGAGGTTATTGGGCTGGAGTGCATGGCGTGCCGTTAAAACATATGACCTACCTTCATAACCCACTAGAAAAACTGTGCCTCGTGTGGAGGAGTAGCGCACTCCTTCAACACCTGTTTCGAAAACTAATGGTTGAATAGAGGGAGCAAGTCGATCTATAGCGTACTGAGGAATGAACATGGTCTTTGGACTCTTACGAAGCCTTGAAGGTTACGCTCTTTTTCTCTGACCCTGCGGACTGCTATGGTGGCCTACTCCATCAACATCTATTCCCCTTGACCTGTTCAGGTAAATCTCCATCATCAATACATTATGACAACGCTGAAACCGCCAGCTCATCGCGCAGCCAAGGATTCTTGCCGGACGATGTCACGACCGAAAACACGTACATCTTGCTACCTCTCATTCATGCTTAATTCAGACTGCCCTTACAATCTGCACGGCCGCTTCCTGCTCGATGCGTCCCAACGCCGAGACCTTTCCACCACGCTCCTTATGCGCGATCTGCTCAACTTGCACAATCGCCCCGCGATGCCATTGGTCGAATGTTTGGTTCTGAGCAGAAGCGAGTCGGTCTTGCCGTCCGATTTCTTGTCGACCGTGCTCATTGCACAGCCAAGCTCTTTTTTCTCCCTTCATTTCTCGCAACTCGCTCACGACTCGATACACATCGGGGCGCCGTTCGACGATGGTCTTGCCGTCTTTGCGTAGCAGCAGATAGGAAAATTTCAGCGCATCTTTGATGAAGCCGACTTGTTCGTCGATTTCCTGAATGACAGCCGGTGGATCCCATGTCCGTTCTTCATGGCACCAATCGTGTAGGTTAATCATGGCCGGGCAGTCGTTTTCGTGAAGGCAAGGGCTATAAACGGTGCAGCGTTTCTCTTGGAGTAGTCGGTCTCGCACCTGAAGCAACCCGCGGGAAGTTTCGCGTAGAGCCGGCTCGATGATCATCATCGTTCCGTGCGGGGCGAGGAGCGACAAAGCCTCACGCACCATACCAGTACGCATCTCGATTGAGTCTTTTGCATTTGTGTAAATCTCATTCAAGCAGTTAGCGACGATAATGAGATCAAAGGGCGCCCGTTGTTTAACCTGCTCCAACCACACTACTCGTCGCTCAAGATCTCCTTCAGTGACCGGCAAGCTCGCTGCTCTAACACTGGCCGCTTCGCAATATCGATCCCACAGTTGTCTGGCCTGTCCAAGCGCTGCTTTTGAACCATCGATAGCGGTCACGGACAGGGCATACGGCAAGGCCTGCTGATGCCACCAGTCGAGAACGGCCAACGTTCCGGTACCAGGACCTGAACCAAGGTCCAATACTGAAAAACTCTCATTCACCTGAGGAGTAGGCATTTCATCCAGTAACAGCTGTATCTTGACCAAATTCACTGGGAGGAAATATTGGAGATAGGCCGCTCCAAGGAGTCTGTTGTCCAAATATGCTTGGTTGAGATGTCCACGCTCCTTCGTGAAAAGCCTGGACAGCGCCCCCACAGCCTCCGTCACTTTCTTTGGAGAAAGACCCTCTCTAGCAATCAGTTCGTGAATCACTTTGAGGGTGAGCGGTGAAACCATGGCGTTGAGGCGTTGCATAGCCGTAGTGTATGCTCACGGTATTACGGAGGACAACCATGACGGATGATATTCTGAAAGCCTATAAAGACGTCGAAGCAGCAGTGGAACGCTATATTCGACTTCTGCACGACCACGTCACCATGCTCCAAAACATTGAACCGCCGGGCTCCGATAAAGTCGTTCGGCTGACGGCTGGGTCCAAAGCCATGACGGATAGTGCTGGGATCTACCTATCCTACGCCAAGTATGTCGCCTATGGGATGCCGGCCAGCGAAGAAATGGTGGAGGATGAGATACAAGGGTAAGAACGTTTTTCGTATCTTGTGAAGCGTCGTTCGTGGGTAATTTCGAGGTACTCTTCACGAATCACGAGAACCATGCCACATCAAAACAAAAGGGCCTGTCCGGTTCGTCCGGACAGGCCCTTTTGTTTCAGATCCTGTATGTCGGTTAGATGCTGCGCATAAACTGGGCAACTTCGTCTGGATTGACGGTACCGCCCATAACCTGCGACATCGCGACATTCGTGGATTTCTTTCCGGTCAGACCGGACTCGACTTCATCCACGATCAACTCCACCGGCATTGATTGTCCACCGTAGACGCGCGGACCTCCGATAATCTTTGCTTTGGAGTACCCATAGATCGCGGTGGCCACTTCTTTCGCCAACCAACCGACATAGTTGAATTCCGGCACGACGATTAACTTGGCCTTGCCGCACAATTCTCGCAACTCCCTGGTCGGGAATGGACGGAGCGAACGAACCTTGATAAGGCCGACGTTGAGCCCCTTGTCCTTGCAAAGGCGCACGGCTTCGCGTGACTGAGCTGCAGCGCTTCCTGAAGCGATGATGATCGCATCAGCGCCTTCGACGTTTTCCGCCGTCAGCAAACCACCCATGTACTGATTGATGTACTTACGGGAGCGTTCGACAGCAGCCCACACTTCTTGCTGCCAGACCGCATGGATGTTGTAGGCCATGAAGTTTGACTTCTGAACCGGAGCATCACGAGACAGACGAGCCGGAGGATTCTCGGCATCAAGCACCGGCACGGCACCACGCCAGGCTTCACGTGGCGGCAACTTGATCCCGCGATCTTGCATTCGTACATAGCCACGAGCGTGAGTGACAAAGAACCCGTCACAGCATACCCCGACCGGCAGAGTCACGTCGTTCTTTTCACTGATCGTGAAACCCGCCATCGTGAAATCGAACATGTCCTGTTGATTTTCGGCATGGAACACGATCATGCCACAGTTCAACAAGTAGGCGACTTCGATATTGTCCGGCTGAATGGCCAGCGGCGCATTGACGACACGGCAGGTAAACATGGCAACCACCGGAAGACGATGGCCCGGCCATGACGCAATTCCTTCCAAGCCACGCAACGTACCAGGCCCGGCCGTGGCCGTATAGCATCGAACACCTGCGCGAGACCCACCGGCGATAGCCGCCATGACACCGACTTCTTCTTCGCCACGATAGTACTCTTTCACATAGCCTTCGCCGTAGAGCACCCCGACGAGCTGCATGGTTTCACTCTGCGGCGTGATGGGATAGGCAATAGCCAAATCCACATTCGAACGACGGACCGCTTCTTTTGCGGCCTCGCTGCCGGTGATGAACTCCTTCGTCCGAGGCGCCTCGTGAAACATATACTCAGGTGTCACGACTTTCTGTCTCTTCGCCTCACCATGTGGATCTTGCTTAGCCGCACTCTGTGGAGCAGCAACGCTGGTGATAGGATCGCCCTGGGGATTGGTTTTCACTTCAGTTTCACTCATAATCACACCTCTCTATATGGACGGTGAGCTGCTCGCTCAGCCTGCCTATCCTTCTCGCTTCATCTGCTCTGCCGAATGGCCGAACATCGCTGCGCTACCTGTCCCTCCAGGGGTCGGGGCAAATGCCATGGGGTTGGTGTGAGTTTTCCCACCATGTACCTTTGATTGTGTTCCGGTGAATCGGACGTTCTCACCGCTCTCAGGTAGCTTAATACCCATTTCCTCACGAATACGCTTAAAAATCTGCGCAACGCGCTTGATCTTGAGCGTATCGGAATCTCGGATCGTGAGCATTGCATCTTCATGGCCTTGCTCCGCGCAGATCGCCATGGTACAGCAATTGGTTCCCGCCCGGATCATCTTGAGCGTGAGGTTGGCATAATGACAATGCACACCGATGAAGATACAGGCTTCGATCTTATTGCCCCAGATGGTCAAATTCGGATGATTTGGATTGATCACTTCCTCAGGATCAATCTTTGGATACTTCGGGCGATAGTCCGGCATCGGAATAATCATCACTTCAGGAATCTGCGCGGCTATTTCTAATGTTGCCTTTGCTTTTTCTACCGCATGATCATTCCAGGCCCACAAGAGCAGGGGGCCTGGGAAAATTGTCGCATTCGGGCTCGTCAGCATTTTGCGAGCCATTTCTTCAATGACAACTTCTTCGTTCGGCTCAAGGAGGCCATAGTACAACCCCTGCCCAGGATCCGGCAGGTCGACACCTAGCTGAGCTGCTGACGGTGGATGGAACCCCGCCGGACCCGGCACGATGATTCGCTCTCTCGTATCTTGTGTGATTGCCACGCCTGATTCCCTTTCCTTACCCGACAACAGGACTTGCCAACACCGCAGTGGTGCTCTTCTCTCCGTACGTAATATTGTCGGTCAATGCCGCCTTCGGCAGTTGATCGATCATGATCATCTTGATGGCATTATTCTTCGCCATGTTGTCGCAGACCCACACACATTGCGCGCATCCCTTACAACGATCGACCGCGACATACGCGGATCCATACTTAAACCCTTGATCTTTCCCCATCTCATCGCTGTATTGAATGGTATTAGCTTCCGGGCAGTACTGCGTACAGAGCTTACAACTCTTCGCGGCGCAAATTTCAACACTAATATCGGCTACGAGGTACATGGAAACTCCTTTATAACCGGTTACACGGTGGCTGCTGCAACAGGCTCTTCCACCCGTTTGACATCGGCCGCAGCCCAACCATGATCAACAGCGTAGTTCCATCCGGCACGCATAACGGCAACGTTCTTTTCGATCAGTTCTTGCTTCTTCTTGAACTTCCGCTCGACGACACTGTCGAGGGCGGCCGTACCACCAGACACGACGAAACCTTTCCCTAGGAACCTGTCCTTCACGGCCTGGTCTAGCCCCGCCATGCTCGTCAACCCTGTAATCGCCCCGATACAGCCCATCAGCGCCATATTGGTAGCGAGATCCATCCCTGCCACTTCCAATGAGATTTTTGTCGCCGGAAAGTAATAAAGCTTCGCACGACGTTCTTTCAGCTCAGCCGCCTGATCCCGATGGAGATTCATTGGCCCATCGTTGTTGATCAGCGCAATCCCGTCTTCTTTCAAGCCGAAGTAGAACGGCATCGTATAAGACTTGCCGTGCGTAATGACTTGAGGATGGAAGATAATAATGATGTGCGGGAAGGTGATTTCACCGATCTCGTAGATCGGCTCATCTGACACGCGAACATAGCTTTCAACCGGGGCCATTCGCTTTTCAGACCCATAGAACGGCACGATCGTACTTTCGCCACCGGCATTAATGACGGCCGTGCTCAGAATATGCGATCCGGTCACGACGCCTTGCCCGCCGACACCTGCCATTCGAATATTGAAGCGCTTTGCCATCGTGGACTCTCCTTCGTTCGCTTAGGCTTTGTTAGGAATTGCAGCAGCCGGCTTGGCAAGAAATTCCTTGTAGCCATAGCGCTCAGTGAGGTACTGCTTCGCTTCTTCGCTGACATACTCCGTGAACTGATACCGATCATTTTCAACCGTCTTCGCGTCTTCCATGACCTTGTCGGTCGGAATGGCGTATTCAATATTGCACGATGTGTACGCTTGGATATAGGTCGATCCGACTTCGCGCGCGATGAGCACGGCCTTTTTGATGACACTTTCCACACGACGCGGATTATTTGGCACCACGGTCGCCACATAGGCACAGCCCGCGACCTTCGCCATCTGCAGCATGTCCATCTTCTCGAACTTCTTCCCGAGGGGAGCCATCTTCAACACGGCACCACGGTTGGTCATTCCACTTTCTTGACCACCAGTATTTCCGTACACTTCATTGTCCAACATGATGGTCGTAAAGCGTTCCTTGCGGAACCATGAATGGAGTACCTGCTGAAATCCGATGTCGGCCGTTCCTCCGTCGCCGGCCATCACGACTACATCTTTAGGCTTGTCGCCGAAGCGAAGACGAAGGCCACGCGAGAGGCCGCTTGCCACTCCGTTTTGATCACCGTAGTTGCCGTAGACAAAGGGAATCGCAGCTTGTGAAATGGCGAGACGACCACAACCGGCAGTCCCGACGGTAATTGTATCTTCCGGATTGGGAAACGCCACCATGGCCAGACGAATGAAGAGCGTCATTGCACAACCTGCACACATGGGATGCTCTTCGAGCACTTCCTTGAAGCTGCCTACCTGTGAAACCGAGACCTTCTTACCAAACGGTCCATGCTCTACCAAGTCTCGATATTCTTTTGGCATAAACTTTTCAAATCCGTTGGAGAATTTGACATAATCAAGGCTCATTACGCACCTCCCTTATATCGTTGGCAACGGCATGCCGCTGCTTATATTTTTGTCACGCTACCGAATCATGACTCGCGAAATAAAACTTGAGGACTTGAGGGTTTGAACTATTCGGCACGCCCTAACCGAACCACCAGACCCCAGGCATCCTAGCAAAGCCCAAAAAAGGCTGTCAATGATTTGTACGGCCTTTTGTCGACACCGTACGATTGCTCCACCCACTCTATACTGTCCACCTAAACTTACAGGAATATAGTATAACGCCACGAAAATCAACGCAACTTCAAAGAGGACCCAATGGTTCCAAAAGAAGGCCTAGGTCCGACGGTCAGACGTAGGCCATTTGCCCCAAGCCATGGAGGGAGCTGGTTGCTTCGGAGATTACTTAACTTACGCCTGGCAATTCATGTTTAGAGATTGCCGATCTACGACAATCTGGTTACACTGCGATACATGTCACTGCGAGTACTGATCCCTGGCGAAGACGAGGCTGGGACCCATGTCGGTGGAGTGCATAAGCGCCCCCCGATTCCTGATAACACACTCAAAGCCGAGTGCCCCAAATTCATGGCGCATGGTCCCTGCGGAGGAGTCCGGAAAGGTGGCCTGTGTGAAGTTTACCCGGACATGAAATGTCCATGGGTCTCCCTGTATCTCGAATTGGAGAAGATCGGTCAGACTGAGTGGATGAAACAAATTTAGCCTGATGTGAGGCATGCACCGTGAGACAGGAAAAGGTCAGAAGAAAGCCCAAGGTCACGAAACTAGGCTACAATGAGCGGCACGCTAAAAGCGGTATCACAGCGCCTCTGCCAGACATTGAAACGTTCCCGAATCAGTACACCGGCTATGAGATCACGATCGAGATTCCAGAATACACAGCGATTTGCCCCAAGACAAATTTGCCCGATTTCGGCACCATCACACTGCACTACATGCCTGATGAAGCATGCCTGGAATTGAAGGCGTTCAAAATGTACATCCATGCCTATCGGAATCTTGGTATCTTCTACGAGAACGCCGTCAATCGTATCCTCCAAGATGTCGTCAAATCCTGCCGACCGGTTTGGGCCAAAGTCACCGGCACGTTTACAGCCCGCGGCGGGCTCTGCAGCAAGATCGAAGCGAAGTATCCTTCACTATAGTTATCCCTTTCCTACATTGCCCGTCGAGAAGTAATTCAAACTGATCAACGAATCGCCTGTTCCTCAGGCATCCGTGTATTCGCCGTAGGGCGAGCCTCGACGAAACATGCGTAACTCCATCGACCACTATTCGCCTAAGGGAGAATATTTCGTACAGCTCGATTTTTTAAGGAAAGTATGATGAGATTTCCCAAGAACTTCGGAGCACCCCAACGAACCACTACTAGGCAGAAGACTCTGGCTATCCGGCAAACGATTGCACACCACGTCACCATCATGCGACAGTCATCCCCGCCCACACGATGAACTCGGTTTTCTCCTGCCGATGGAGAAGAGCTTGGCATGAATAAGCCACCGAAACACCCCCAGACAGAGCAGGCATTACGGGAAAGCGAAACCAAGTACCGTGAACTGTTCGAATCGTCGCGTGATGCCATCATGTTGCTGTTTCCGCCGGAATGGAAATTCACCACATGCAATCCTGCAACCGTTACCCTGTTCGGAGCCAAAAGCATCGAGCACTTCACCTCACTCGGCCCATGGGATGTATCGCCTCTTCTACAGCCGGACGGCCAACCCTCAGCCGATAAAGCCCCGAAAGTGATTCGACAAGCCATGGAGGACGGATCGCATTTTTTTGAATGGACCCATCGTCGCATCAACGGACCGAACTTCGCGGCGACCGTCCTGCTGACTCGAATTACTTTGAAGGGACAAATGGGCTTACAGGCCACCGTACGAGACATCAGTGAACAGAAACGCACGGAACAAGCGCTTCGCGACTTGTCGGAGTTTCAGAAGGCGATCCTAGACAATGCTGGGCACGCTATCATCTCGACGACACCGGATGGAATCATCCGTGTGTTCAATCCTGCCGCCGAACAGCTCTTAGGGTATTCAGCCGAGGAATTGATTGAAAAAGAGACGCCCGCAATTTTTCACGATCCCCAAGAAGTGGTGGCACGTGCCCAGGCGTTTTCTGCGGAGCTTGGTATCGACTTAGAACCCGGCTTTGATGTCTTCGTCGAAAAATGTCGTCGCGGCCTTCCTAACGCCCATGAGTGGACCTACATCAGAAAAGACGGAAGTCGACTCACCGTCCTCCTGACGACCACTGCTCTACGCAGTCCGGAAGGGACGATCACAAGCTTTTTGGGCGTGGCGTCGGACATTACGAGGCTCAAGACTGTTCAACAAGAATTGACGCTCGCGAAAGATGCCGCCGAAACGGCCAGTGTCGCTAAATCTCAATTCCTGGCCAATATGAGTCATGAAATTCGCACACCAATGAACGGAGTCCTCGGTATGACCGAACTGCTCCTGACGACTCTCCTGACCGATAAACAGCGGCACATGGCTCAGACTGTGCAACAATCTGCCGCCTCGTTGCTCACGATCATCAATGATATCCTGGATTACTCAAAGATTGAGGCCGGGAAACTCCAGCTCGAGCACATCGATATGCATCTCTCCCACCTCTTCGATGATGCCGTCAGGCTGTTCTCCGAAGGCGCTCGCCAAAAAGGGCTCTCCCTGTCCGTCGAAATAGCGCCGGATATTCCCACTGCACTTCGAGGAGACCCCATACGATTAAGACAGATTCTCCTGAATCTCATCGGAAACGC
Source organism: Nitrospira sp. (assembly GCA_018242725.1). Classification (GTDB taxonomy): domain Bacteria; phylum Nitrospirota; class Nitrospiria; order Nitrospirales; family Nitrospiraceae; genus Nitrospira_D. The sequence continues at coordinate 102,049 of JAFEBI010000004.1, forward strand.
CGTTAAATTCACCGCCAGCGGATCGATCACCGTGAGCGCGGTCTGTCTCAAGCGTTCCGCCGAACAGATTCTGCTTCGAGTAACTGTTCGTGATACGGGCATCGGGATTCCACCTGAATCCCAGGCCCACGTTTTCGACGCATTCGCCCAAGCCGATGGATCGACGACGCGCAAGTTTGGGGGCACTGGGCTCGGCCTCACGATCGTCAAACAACTTGTTCACTTGATGGGAGGAACCGTTGATCTCGAAAGCACGCCGGGTCTCGGCTCAACCTTTGGGCTTATTGTCCCGCTGGAGGTTCGTCCGGACAACAAGTTGTCATCAGCTATCCTACAGTCTCAACAGAGTACAGCCACTCTCTGCGGGAAAATCTTGCTCGCAGAAGACAACGTTGTGAATCGTGAAATCGCTGTGGCGATGCTGGAGCTATTAGGATGTACGGTGGATATCGCTGAGGACGGACAGGAAGCACTCACCGCAGTCGACGCCCAATCCTACGATGTCGTTCTCATGGATTGCCAGATGCCCAACCTCGATGGATTGGAAGCCTCTCGGTTGATTCGTGAACAAGAAAGACACCACCCACATCGCCGCCGTCTCCCCATTGTCGCGCTCACAGCCAATGCGATGGAAGGCGATCGAGAACAGTGTCTGGCGGCCGGGATGGACGGGTACCTGGCCAAACCCTTTACTTTTGATCAGCTGCATAACGCATTGGCGCTCTGGTTGAAAAACGCGGCCTGAAAAGCATGCGCACCGTGAAGCTCCGCGGCTGAGCCTGATCAGAATTTCGCAGCAAAGTGCTTGCACCGTCAGACACGCCGCAGTACCCTCAAGACAACTCATGGCCACCTACGCGATCGGCGATGTGCAGGGTTGTTACGAGCCCTTGCAACGTCTGCTCCAGCATATTCGATTTGATCCTTCCAGGGATCGCCTCTGGTTTGTCGGCGATCTGGTGAACCGTGGCCCCGACTCACTGAGTGTCCTCCGCTTGATCAAACAACTTGGAGAGAAAGCGGTTGCTGTCTTGGGCAACCATGACCTATTCCTTTTGTCCGTGGCCGAGAACATTGTCAGGCTTCGCCCCGAGGACACTCTGCAATCCATTCTTGACGCACCCGATCGCGACGAGCTCCTCACATGGCTACGTCACCAACACCTGCTCTATCGTGAAGGCTCGTTTGCTATGGTCCATGCGGGCTTGCTCCCGCAATGGACAGTCGATAACGCTGAGAAACTGGCTCGGGAAGTTGAGACCGGCTTACAAGGTCCTTCCTACCGAGATATTCTCAAAGCCTTGTATCCGAGTAAACGCCTCCAATGGTCTCCGGATCTGACTGGTCCCACTCGACTTGCCGCCATCATCAAAGTGCTCACCAGACTCCGCGCCTGTTCAGCAGATGGGCAAATGGAATCGTCCTTTAATGGCCCCCCTGAAGGAATCCCTTCCGGATACTCTCCTTGGTTTAAGATCAAGGGCCGGAAGCATCGTGACACGACGATTGTCTGCGGGCATTGGGCTGCCTTGGGGCTTCACTGCGAAGACCATCTTCTTTCGATCGATAGTGGTTGCGTGTGGGGAAGAGAGCTTACTGCCGTATGCCTGGAAGACCAGAACTTTTTCCAGGTACCTTGCACGGAGGTGACCGGCCAAGACTAAATACCGGTCAATGATAGCTTTCTGAGTCGCTAGGGAATCTCCCCTGCTCGACTTCTTCTTTGTACTGGCTTAGCGCTTGAATCGCATCAGTCTTAAGATGCGCGTAGGTCTTCACAAATTTGGGAACGAAGGCATCGAAGAGCCCGAGGAGATCGTAGAGCACAAGAACTTGGCCGTCACAATGCGGCCCCGCCCCAATCCCGATGGTGGAAATCGACAGCGCCTGGGTGACCTTTCTGGCAAGCTCGGCTGGGATCGCCTCCAACACAAGAGCAAATGCTCCAGCTGCTTCAAGCGCTCTCGCATCGTCCAGCAATTTGGCAGCCTGATCCTCCACCTTTCCTTGAACTTTATATCCACCGAGCGAATGAACGGATTGGGGTGTCATGCCCAGATGGCCCACGACGGGAATCCCTAGGCTGGTCATCGCTTTCACCCGATCAGCCATGACGGCACCGCCTTCGAGCTTGACCGCAGCGGCGCCGGCCTGGAGCAATCGACCTGCGTTACGCACCGCTTCTTCGGTGCTGATCTGATAGGACATAAACGGCATATCACCGATGACCAGAGCGCGTGGCGCAGCCCTCACCACTAGCTCGGTGTGGTAAATCATATCCTCCATCGTTACAGAAAGCGTATTAGCCTTTCCCTGCACGACCACGCCTAGAGAATCTCCAACCAAGATGACCCGGATACCCGCTTGCTCGACAATGCTTGCAAACAACGCATCGTAGGCTGTGACAACGACGAGCTTCTTACGTTCTCGTTTGTACTGCTGGACTTCGAGGATCGTCATTAGCCCAATTCTGCCTTGGTGATGATCTCCGCCAATCGATGCGTGGCCTTGATCGCCATGATATGGACTCCGTCACAATGGGGGCGTACTGCCTTGATTGATCGCACGGCAATATCGACACCGACATCTTCAGCCCGATCTCCGGCGGCCTTGAGCTCATCAATCATCTCTTGCGGTACGGACATGCCGGGGATATTGGCGTTCATGAATTCGGCCATCTTGTGATTCCGCAAGACGAGAATTCCCGCCAGCACCTTCACATTGAATGGCCGCACCTGTTTCATAAAGCCAGCAAAGACATCGGGATTATAGACCGCTTGGGTCTGGAAAAACTGAGCACCGGCTTTCACTTTCACTTCAAATTTTGCCAGCACAGGTCCGACGAGATCGGCCTCCGGTGTGACGGCTGCCCCGATCGTGAATGCCGTGGATCCGTCCAGTTTGTTGCCCATCATATCTTTACCGTTGTTCAAGCCCCGCACCAGCTGCATGACTTGGACCGAATCAAGGTCATAGACTGGCTTGGCTTCTTTGTGGTCTCCCACTGTGGGATAATCACCGGTGAGGCACAAAATGTTCCTGATCCCAAGCATGTGAGCGCCCATCAGATCCGATTGCATGGCAATCCGATTGCGGTCACGACAGGTCAGTTGCATCACAGGATCATGCCCCAACTCATACAGCAAGCGACAGACTGGAAGAGATCCTGCGCGAACGACTGCAGCGGTGTTGTCGGTGATATTCACGCCGTGAACACGCCCCACCAGCTGTTTGGCATTCTCCAGAACTGCGGAGATATTCGTCCCCTTGGGAGGGTTATATTCAACGGTGACGGCGAAGGTCCCGCGAGTCAGGACATCGATCAAACGCTGCGGCTCTCGGCTCATGATCGCCCTCTCATTTCAGCCCTGCGGATCGTTTCGCGGACTCGACCGTATTCTCTAACAACATGGCAATCGTCATAGGCCCCACCCCCCCTGGCACCGGACTAATCCAGCCAGCCTTCTGTTTCACCGGCTCAAAATCCACATCACCGCACAGCTTCCCCTCCGGCGTCTTGTTCGTGCCCACATCGATGACCACCGCGCCTTCGCGTACCATGTCCGCCGTAACAAACTTCGCTTTCCCGATCGCAACGAGCAATAAGTCAGCTTCGCGGCAGACTGCGGGAAGATCCTTCGTTTTTGAATGACAAATTGTGACGGTCGCGTTCCGCTGCAGCAACATCAGTGCCAGCGGTTTCCCCACAATGTTGCTCCGTCCGACGACAACAGCCCGTTTCCCCTCAATGGTCACCCCGGCAGATTCAATCATCTTGATCACGCCTTTGGGCGTACAAGCTTCAAACACGGGGTGCCCCTCCACCAGTCGGCCGAAGTTGTAGGGATGAAACCCGTCTGCATCCTTAAACGGAGAAACAGCCTCGAGAATCATCTTGCTATCGATATGCTTGGGCAGGGGTAGCTGAACCAGGATGCCATGAATTTTGGGATCTGCATTCTTTTTTTCGATAAGCGCCAGCAAGTCAGCCTGACTCGTAGTGGCTGGGAGCTTGTGGTCGTCAACATAGATGCCAGCCATTTCACAGGCCTTTTGTTTGTTTTTTACATAGACATGTGAGGCAGGATCATCGCCGACCAAGATGGTGGCGAGACCAGGCACGATCCCCTTTTTCGTCAATAGATCTGCCGATTCTTGTGCCAGCCGATCACGGACCTGCTGCGCCAATGCTTTGCCATCAATCAATTGTGCGGCCACGATCTTCCTCCCTCTCGCAGGTAAGTCAGTAAATTTTCTGGCAACTTAACAGGGGAATTTTATGCAAGTCAACGCCGGACGATGATACGGGGGCAGCTAGGGAAATTTCCATGCACTGTATCCCTCCTCGTCGTTTCTTGACAGTCTCGTTACCCCTTGGATACGATGATCACAAGTCTAACTCTTGGGATACCCCTCCGTTGCCCTTATCTTCCTCTCAACAACCCATCCTCGTTGCAGCACTGCTGGTTGGGCTGTCCCTCCCCAGTGAGGCAGCGCAAATCACTGGGTTGGAGACCCCCAATAGCTTTATCGGAGATCCCTCAGGGAAAGAATATTTTATCTCCAATATCAATGGAGAACCTGAGGCTCGTGATAATAACGGTTTCATCACGAAACTGAATACCGAGGGGAAGATTATCAGCCTCAAGTTTATCCAAGGTGGTGTGACCGACATCGCTCTGCACGCACCCAAGGGCATGGCCCTAGTCGGATCCATCCTCTACGTTGCCGACCTGGATCAACTGAAGGGCTTTGACAAAACCACCGGCAAACTCGTGATCACCGTCTCCTGTTCGCCGCCGTCCCGATCACCGGTCTCATTGACCGATGTGACGGCTTCACCTGACGGTCTGCTCTACGTGTCCGATCAGAGCGCCAATTCCATCTACCGCATCACTCCATCGGACAATTATCGGGTCAACCTCTTGATCCACGACGACCGACTCGCAGGCCCTGCAGGGCTTGCCGTCCACCCCACAACTCACCACCTCATTGCAGTGAGTTGGGACAAGGGAAAAATTCTGGAGATCACCCCTGACGGACAGTTGACCGAACTGGAGGCGAACGGATTTTTCACCAGTCGGTTCCAAAATCTGAGCGGAGTAGATTTCGATCAGTGGGGGAATATGTATGTGTCGGATCTCACCAAAGGGAAGATTTGGCGAATGACCAGAGACCACAGATTCCAAGTCATCGCGGAGTATCTCCTGGCTCCGGCCGACATCGGTATCGACCGCACGAACAATCTCATCTTGGTTCCCTATTACTATGTCCACGCGGCTGAAATGAACGGGCTGGAAACCCCATCATCAGCGAAATCCAAAGGTGAGAAGCGTACCCTCGCCGACTATGGGTTCATTCCTCCCCCTCAAAAGACAACCCCAGAAGGGTCAACGAAATGAACGCCTGTGCGTATTGTCATGACCGCAAAGGGAAACGCCCATGCCCCGCGCTAAGCGGTTCGATTTGCAGCCTCTGCTGCGGCGAGCATCGAATCACTCGAATCTCCTGCCCCACTGATTGTGTCTATCTCGATACCGGAAGCGATTACCAACAGAAACGGCTCAGTGAGCAATTTTTACCGGTCCGCCGAGAGTTCTATCGCGAACTCGACGAATCGGGGGGACAGAAAGCCGTTGCCCTCTTTAATTTGATTGAAGTCATTACATTTAGCTATTTTGAAGGACGGCGTGACGGGCAAGATGCCGAAGTGATCACGGCGCTTCAGGCCCTCCGGCGCACACTCAGCCCCCTCCATGTACCATCTGCCCCCATGCCGGTGTTTGCAGAACACCTCCGAAAGGAATACGAAAGCTTCAAAAAGCAGAACCCTGAGCAGATCGCCGATCCATCAGACGCGCCAGCGGTCTTGGATCGAATCGACAGATTCGTCTCGACGTTTTCGGGCAAGGACTTTCAGTCCAGCCGATTTCTTGGAGGGCTGGTCGGCTATGTAAAAACACACCACCCTGAGATTGCGGATCATCTCAAGAAGAAACACGAACCTGGACACATCTTTCTTCCAGGACAATCGTTCATGCCTTCTCCGCGCCCTGACGAACACACCCATGGTCCAGGCTGCCACCATCAGCACTAGAACTGTCTTGGGAAATCTGTCCGGCTGTATGCCCGGTTCACCCAACGATGCACCGAACCAAAGAGGCCCTCTTCCGCACTGTAGCCTCTGAGGAGGACCTTGAGGAATGTCGAGTTGTGGCGGGTGCGGTTCATCACGTTGAGGAGGTCGACCCTTCGCGAGCTAGACGCAATCTGTCAGCCTCCTGTTCGCCTGATGTAGCCCATCCTCAGCAAGTCCATCCACCGCTCGCTGGTGCAAAAGTTGTTCGATGTGCCCTGCCAACCGGCAATCCGCGTCGTTTGAGAGGGCGACGATCTGAACGCCGAATTCCTCTTGTTCAGCCCACCGCACGACCGCTTGATCAATCTTGAGACAATCTTTCTGGCCCGGCAGCCAGAGCTGAACCCTTATGATCGTTTGTGAAGGAGGGGCAGAAAGACACTGCACCCGAAACCCATTCAGTGAGATATCCCGCACAGCTGCGAGTCTCACACAATGGGGCATCACATAACGGCAGGGGTACTCAGCATCAAGTCGACGATACATCCGGCGCGTCACGATGGATAGCATCTCCCCCCTCCTTTGATGGCTCGAACAATCAGGGTTGAGGATACGTACGAACTGGGTTGGGGGGGAATCCTACAAAAGTTCCCCCTCGGAAGGCGGAAACCTCAGTCAGGCACACATGACGTGCATCCGTACGCGGAAGCCGGGGAAGGCCACACGGGGGCACGAAGACTCGCAATGGGACTCACGAGCAGGCGCAGTGCTATTCCACGATGGTCACGGTCATTTCTACACGCTCTCGTGGATTGTCACGCTCGTCACGTGGCAGATTCACGATCTTATCAGCCACACCAATACCTTTTGTCACTTCTCCAAACACAGAGTATTTGCGATCCAGGAATCGGGAATCCTCCACCACAATGAAAAACTGAGATCCCGCAGAGTCCGGATCCGCGGCCCTGGCCATCGAGACGATGCCTCGCTTATGCGGGATATCGCTGAACTCCGCCTTCACCGTATGGCTGGGACCACCCTGGCCATAGGTGTCCTTTTTGAGAGAATCCTTCGTATTCGGATCTCCCCCTTGAATCATGAATCCGGGAATCACGCGATGAAATATTGTTCCATTATAGAAACCCGCCTTGGCCAACTTGACAAAATTCTCGACATGCTTGGGCGCCACATCCGGATAGAATTTGATTTCGATATCACCGAATTTTGTTTTGATGATGGCCCGTGCACTCTTCGGAGCGTCCGTCTTTGAATTGGGCGTGTCGTCGGCTGCAGGAAGCAACCCGATTCCTGAGACCAACAGCATCAAACCAATCAGCCCCCCAGCCAGTATCCGCCATCCTGCTTGTTTGAACATCACCGACCTCCCATACTCTTCTAATCATCGTGGCCCGACCTTGTAGCAGCTCTCGTTTCAAGCGAACGGCTACCTTAATGCTCTATCTGCCCCAGCGCGTGCTGCGCTGCCTCCTGCTCTGCTTCTTTCTTGCTGTTTCCTCGTCCGACCCCTATCACTTTCTGATTCACTTGCACTTCCACCTCAAAGATCTTCTGATGGTCCGGTCCAGTTTCGCCCACCACCAGGTACTGCGGCAGCACCTCATACCGCTTTTGACACCATTCCTGAAAACGCGTTTTGTAATCATCACCTCCAGGTTGTTCATGAACGGCATCCAGTTGATGCAGCTCATCAGCGAGAATGTCGACCGTGACATCACGGCTGACCTCAAAACCTCCGTCCAAATAAACCGCAGCAATAACGGCCTCCAGTGCGTCAGCCAATAGTGAGGTTTTATCCCTTCCCTTGGACCGTTCCTCCCCTCGACCAAGCCTCAGATAACGCCCAAGATCCAGCCGCCGAGCGGCATTCGCCAACGACGTCTCGCTCACCAGCTTTGCCTTGAGCTTGGAGAGCGCTCCTTCGCTCGATTGAGGATATCGTCTCGCCAGATAATCACTGATGATCAGCGATAAAACCGCATCTCCCAAAAACTCAAGGCGTTCATTATGTGTCCGACCAGGCTCCCGACGCTCATTCACGTACGACTTGTGTGTAAGCGCCTCTTCCAAAAGGTTGTCATCCGTGAATCGATAGGTCAAGAAGGCGCGTGAGGAATCGGCAGAAGAGGCAGGCATCATTGAGGCATACGTGTTACGTGTCCAGTCGTTTGAAAATCAAACAGGCGTTTACTCCGCCAAATCCGAATGAATTAGACAAGGCCACCTGAATCGCAGCTGGCCGAGCCTGGTTGGGAATATAGTCTAGGTCACAAGCTGGATCAGGGGCATCCAGATTAATCGTGGGGGGGAGCATTCCATGGAATAGCGCCAGGATACTGAAAACAGCTTCAATTCCACCGGCCGCACCGAGCAAATGCCCCGTCATGGACTTGGTCGAGCTAACGGGAATGCGATAGGCCTGCTCACCGAATACTTGCTTGATTGCCCGGGTCTCAATCGCATCGGCCATCGTCGATGTCCCGTGCGCATTGATATAGCCGATCTGATCGCGGGATATTCCCGCATCCTTTATGGCAAGCTCCATACACCGCACAGCCCCTTCGCCCTCTTCCGGTGGAGCTGTAATGTGGTACGCATCGCTGTTCATCCCGTACCCGATGATCTCCCCGTAGATTCTCACCCCACGCCGGATGGCATGCTCGCGCTCCTCGATCACGACAACGCCTGCCCCTTCGCCCAACACGAATCCATCACGATCCTTGTCGAACGGACGGCTTGCTTTGGTCGGTTCATCATTCCGGAAGGACAAGGCCTTCGCGGCGGCGAATCCCGCGACACCCAACGGAGTGACCGCCGCTTCGGCACCGCCGGCCACCATGACATCCGCCTCACCTCGTTGAATCAGGCGGTAGGCATCTCCAATGCAATGATTGCCCGTGGCGCAAGCCGTTACGGCACAGGAATTGGGCCCTTTGGCTCCGATCCGAATCGCCACTTGCCCAGAGGCCAGATTGATAATGGTCATCGGAATAAAAAACGGTGAGACCCGGCCAGGCCCTTTGGCCCTGAGCACATCATGGTAATGTTCGATCGACCCGAGACCACCGATCCCGGAACCGATGTACACCCCGACCCGTGTGGCCTCTTCCGGCGAGACCTTTAATCCTGCATCGTCCACGGCCAACTGCGCTGCACCGACAGCGTAGTGGATGAACGTATCCATTTTCTTGATCTCTTTTTTTTCGATGAACCGAGCCGGATCGAAGTCCTTCACCTCGCCTGCGATTTGGGCATCATAGCCGGTGGGATCAAATCGCGTGATCCTGGCGATACCGGACTCGCCAGCACAAATAGCATTCCACGTCTTTTCGACCCCAGTACCCAACGGAGTCACCAGACCAAGACCGGTGACAACGACACGCCGAGTTGGCTGATCTGATTCGCCTGCGCCCATGTTCAAGACTTTTCTTTAATGTAGTCCAGAGCTTTTCCGACCGTCAGAATTTTCTCGGCATCCTCATCGGGAATTTCAATTGAAAATTCTTCTTCAAGTGCCATCACCAGCTCGACCGTATCGAGCGAATCCGCTCCCAAGTCTTCAACGAAAGAGGCCTCCGGTGTGACCTCGTCTTCTTCCACGCCCAGCTGTTCGGCAATAATTTTCTTTACTCGTTCGTCTACAGTGGCCATCGATCTGACTACCTCCTTCCCCGGTATACGCTCACCTGCACCGTCACACGGGGATCTGTGACGGCCATTCACTCACGAGACTCGCTGTCTTTATACCATCAACATACCGCCGTTTACGTGCAACACATGACCCGTGATATAAGCGGCCTCCTCGGAGACTAAGAAGCGCACGGCTGCAGCAATATCGGCCGGCGTCCCCAAGCGACCTAATGGAATCTGCTTGAGCAATGTATCTTTGACATCCGCGGAAAGCCCATGGGTCATTGCCGTATCGATGAAACCCGGCGCCACCGCATTGACCGTCACATTACGGCTGGCATATTCCCGCCCCACTGTCTTCGTAAACCCGATGACGGCTGCCTTCGAAGCCGAGTAGTTCGCCTGCCCTGCATTTCCAATCACCCCGACAATCGAGGCAATATTGACGATACGACCATACCGCTGCTTGGTCATCGGCTGCAAGACCGCCTTCGTACAGTTAAAGGTCCCGTTCAAATTGATCTGAAGGACCAGGTTCCAATCTTCTTCTTTCATTCGGAGCAATAAACCGTCACGAGTGATGCCGGCATTGTTGACCAGGAGGTCTATCTTTCCCCAAGCCTTGAGCACTTGCTCGACCATCGCCTTGGTATCATTGGTATCGGCCACGTTGACTTTGAGATTCAACGCCTTTCTCCCAATTTTCTCTACCGCAACCACAGTTTCCGCAGAACGGCTGGGGTCGAGATCAGCGACGGCAATGTCCGCCCCCGCTTGAGCCAACGCTTCGGCAATCGCACGACCAATACCCTGGGCGGCACCGGTCACAATAGCGGTTCTCCCTTGTAGTGACATCTCAGACCTTTCCGATAAGACGTTAACAGACGACAAAATGGTTCGTGGCTTCGTCTTCCCTTAGGACGATCTCCTGTCAGCTCAGCGCGTTGAGTGTCGCATCTAAGGATTTCGGATCGTTGACATTCAATACAGTCACACCAGGCAAAATTCGCTTGATCAGACCGGTCAACACTGTGCCAGGACCGACTTCAACAAAGGTCGTCGCACCCATGTCGCCCATCACATGCACCGTATCTTCCCACAAGACGGAAGAAGGCAGCTGGCGAATCAACGACGCCTGAATCTCCCCTGCGCGACTGATCGCCTTCGCCTCTGCGTTATTCACAAGCGGCGAACTGAGGTCAGCCCACCGAACAGCACCGAGATCCTTAGCTAACCGATCAGCGGCTTGCTGCATCAAGGGTGTATGCACCGGCACACTGACAGGCAACGGAATTGCCTTTTTACAGCCTTGCTCCTTCGCCAATGCGATCGCTCGCTCCACCGCTGCCTTCTCACCGGCAATGACGACCTGCCCAGGTGAGTTGAAATTTGCGGCCGCGACCACGCCGACCGATGAAGCAGCACGACAGACTTCTTTGACGACTTCTGCGGTCAATCCTAAAAGAGCCGCGACAAGTCCGGTTCCAGGGGCAACGGCCTCGGACATGTACCGCCCACGTTTCTGAACCAAGCCAACGGCATCATGAAAGGTAACCCCACCGACCGCCACCAACGCAGAGTATTCGCCCAAACTATGCCCTGCGGCTGCAATGGGCTTGATCCCAACCGGCTCAAGGAGTCTCCAGGCAGCGATGCTACTGACAAGCAAGGCTGGTTGAGTGAATTCGGTCAGATTCAGCCGTTCAGACGGTCCGGTAAAACACAACTCAGCCACGTCATATCCCAGAACCGAGGAAGCCTCATCGTACACCGCTTTCAAGGAGGGATGGGCATCATAGAGTGCCTTTCCCATCCCGACCGATTGAGACCCCTGTCCAGGAAACACGAAACCGATTTTTTGCGTCATGGGGCGTTAGATATCTTAGAAATCCCGCGCAAAGTCAACGGGAAAAGTTTTCACAAGCCGCTCGCTTGTATCCAGGAAGACTCAACTCAACAGTCCTCCCTGACTCCAGACAGATCTACATCTACCACCTGATGACGGCTGACGCCCACGTGAGGCCCGCTCCAAAGGCACCCAGCATCACCAATGAACCAGCCTTCACACGCCCCTCACGAACCGCTTCATCCAGGGCAATGGGAATGGAGGCCGCCGAGGTATTTCCATACCGATCCACGTTCAGGAGCACCTTCTCGACCGGAAGGCCTAACCGTTCGATCACCGCCTTGAGAATTCGTATATTAGCCTGGTGCGGCACATAGAGATCGATATCCTCTACCAGAAGATTATTGGCGGACAAGGTCGTCCGAGCAATCTCTTCCAGCGTTCTGACCGCAACTTTAAACGTTTCGTTCCCCTTCATCTTGATGTACTGGAGGCGCTCTTCAATCACTTTTGCAGAAGGGGGCGTACGTGAACCACCGCCCGGCACCATGATCAGCTCGCACAACGTCCCGTCAGAGCGAAGATGTGTGGAGAGGATTCCTCGCTCCCCATCACTCGCGCTGACCACAACCGCTCCAGCTCCGTCGCCAAACAGCACACAGGTGTTCCGGTCGGTCCAGTCCGTGATCGCAGACATGACTTCGGCTCCGATCACCAGAACGTGCCGCATCCCACTTTTCACATAGGCATCCGCAACAGAAAGCGCGTAGACAAACCCGCAGCACGCAGCCGACAGATCGCACGCCGCAGCCTTCGTCGCACCGAGTTGATGCTGGACGAGACAGGCTGTGGCCGGAAGCGGGTAATCCCCCGTGCACGTGGCCACCAAAATCATATCGAGATCGGCTGCCGTCAGACCTGCCGACGCCAAGGCTCGCTTCCCGGCCTGGACCGCAAGGTCAGAACAGGTCTCTCCCGTCGCTGCAAGATGCCGCTCGCGGATGCCGGTCCGCTCGCGAATCCATTCGTCGGACGTAGCGACCATCTGTTCAAGATCCGCATTCGTCAAAATCTTGGCAGGCGCATACGAGCCGGTGCCTGAAATACAGGCCCTCATCGTCCTGGCTCCATCGCCGGGAGGGAATGACTCTCCTCAATGTCTCGCTGAATGAGCTCTCGCACGCCGCCCTCAGCCATTCCCTTGGCTCGTCGGATCGCATTTTTGATGGCCTTCGCCGACGACCGTCCATGACAGATCATCGTCACCCCATTCACTCCCAACAGCGGAGCCCCACCGAATTCAGCATAGTCGATTTTCCGTTTGAGATTTGCCAGCGGACCGGCAATCAGGGGATACGCGAGCCGACCAAGGAAGTGGCCTGAAATTTCCCTCAGGAGCAACCGCTTGATCATCTCGGCGACGCCTTCGGAAATCTTCAACGCGACATTGCCGATAAATCCATCGCAGACGACAATGTCCGCGATCCCGCTATAGACATCGCGCCCCTCGACATTCCCCACGAAATTCATCGAGCTTGACTTAAGCAACTTAAACGCTTCCTTCGTGACCTCATTCCCCTTACTATCCTCTTCACCGATGCTCAACAACCCCACGCGAGGATTCGGTTTGCCGAGCAGATGCTTGCCGTATTCGTTCCCCATCAAGGCGAATTGCTCAAGATGGTTGGCGGTGCAGTCCACATTGGCTCCGACATCGAGCATGATGGCCTCTCCGGTCAACGTCGGAAGACTCGTGGCAATCGCCGGCCGTTCAACCCCCTTGATCAGCCCTAAGACGAAGAACGAGGCCACCATGCTTGCTCCTGTATTCCCAGGGCTTACCACAGCCACGGCCTCGCCGCTCTTGACTAACTCTGTCGCAACCCAAATCGACGAATCCCGTTTCTTTCGGGCCACTGCAGCAGGCGACTCATGCATCTCAACGACCTGAGAGGCGTGCTTAATAGACAGGCGAGGATCATGACCGGATTGACGTTCGCACTCTTGTTTCAGGATGGCTTCGTCGCCGACAAGAATAACCTCGACGTCGCACTCTTTCACAGCCTGAAGCGCACCCTCCACACAAGGTGCCGGGCCATGATCTCCCCCCACCGCGTCGAGCGCGATCTTCATGCGGTTTGCGGTACTCACGGATGGTGTTGGAAAGACAGGCTATCCATGTGTCGCCCCCTGGGATCAGATCTGATGTACTGACCCCTTCTCGCCACAGACCAGCTTGAACATGTCACCGTTCTCCACGTACATCAGGCTGAGACAGCTCGACAAGCTGTTCCATTAGATACGAAGAGACGCCTGAACACCTGCCGCTGTAGGGCGTCAACCATCGATTGACGGTCGGCTTAGGCTTCTTCCACTTGAATGACGGCTTTGCCCTTATAGGTCCCGCAATTCAAACAGGTGTAATGCGGAAGCTTTAACTCATGGCACTGCGGGCACACAGCCATCCCCGGTGGGGTCATTCGCAGTTTTTGGGTGCGACGCTTATCGCGTCTGGCCCGTGAATGTTTATGTTTCGGATTCGGCATGGTGACTCCTTCTTCCCCTCGATTCGGACCGCGACTCAGCGCCGTCCGACGTCTCTCAGCTTCTCTTTCATCGTACGCAGCACATCAAATGGGCCTCCCGACGGTTCCTCACCGCAAAGACAGGACCCTCCATTTAAATCGTATCCACAACGGGCACAGAGACCACGACAGTCGGTTGCACACAACGGGTGCATTGGAGACGCCAAGATTACCTGTTCTCGCAACATCGGCGCCAGATCCAGATGATCACCCGTAAAGTAATAGAGATCGTCGTTCGGCTCTTCTTCCTCAGTCGTAGGAGATGCCGCTGCTTTTTTCTTTCGCGCTCCGTCCCGTTTCCCGATAGGCCCCGTGGATTTCACCTCTCGCTCATAGACGACGCGCAAGGAAAACGCCACCTGCTCGTCAAACTCTTTCAGGCAACGGACACATTGCCGACCTGCGGTCCCTTCCACCACGCCGGTCACATAGATGCTCCGTTCGATCGGACGAAGCTCCAATCCGACCGACATCGTTCCGCGAATGGACACATCCGCGTCTGTCAGCCCTAACTCGTCGCCTGTTAGGTCTCCGGACAGCGAAAGGCCTTCGTCCGTGATATCCGAGATTTTCGGCGTTAAGATACCCATAACTTCCCTCGACGATATCCCGCCGCCCCATTTCGAGGCACCAACCTCACCGATCACGTTCGTTATCGCTCCTCAGCAAAGCTGATGATGGCGATATGCCGAGCCCGCTTCACGGCTACCGTCAATTCACGCTGATGCCGCATGCAATTGCCAGAAATCCGACGTGGAACAATGCGCCCTCGCTCCGTCAAAAAGTTCCGAAGCAGTCCGGCGTCTTTAAAATCAATCGGTGCTTTGTCCAGACAAAATCGGCAGGGACGTCTCCGCTGGAACAGCCGTCCACCCCCACCACCCCCGCGCTCATTTTCACCTCGATCCATCACTGCCTCCTCATATGCCTGTCATTAACCTTCATCGCCTGTCTCATAACCGGGTTCATCGTGCATGGGAGGCTCGGCACCGGCGCCACCATCCTGACGCTTGGGCATAAACGTCACGGTCTGGGCGACCACTTCATGTTTGCTGCGCTTTTGGCCATCTTCGGTTTCCCATCGGCGCTGCTGCAACCGGCCCTCAACAATCACGCCGTTCCCCTTGCTGAGATACTGCCCGCAATGTTCGGCTTGTTTACCAAAGACCACAATATCGACAAAACACACTTCTTCCTTCAAATCGTCGCCCTGCTTAAACCGGCGGCTGACCGCCAAGCCGAAACTGGCCACCGGCGTCCCGCTCGGCGTATACCGAAGCTCGGGATTTCGAGTGAGGTTTCCCAGTAAGATGACTTTGTTAAACCCGGCCACCGTCTGACTCCTGCGACGCAGCTTCCACCGGACGCCGTTCAACTAATGGTTTCTCATGATGAACCGTCAGAAACTTGATGATATCGTCTTCCAAGCGATAGGCCCGTTCCAGCTCACCGACGGTATTGTTCGGCGCCTTAAAGTAAAAATAGCCGTAGGTTCCTTTTCGCTCGCGACGCACTTCGTAGGCGAGTTTTTTCTTCCCTAAGTTTTCGGCTTTGATGAATTGCGCACCGGTCTTGTCGGCAACCGCTTTCATCTTGTCGATGAGTGTTTTGGTGTCCTCATCGGAAAGGGACGGACGAATAATAAACAGAGACTCGTAGAGCTCCATGCAGCAATCCTCCTGGACAATGGCCCCCGAACCAGTCGGGAGCGAGGTGTAGGGTGCCTATCTGGATCAATGAACGGAGGACGGTACCATAGGGATTCTTATACTGTCAATTACAGCCCTTGACTATCTCAAATCCAAACATGCGCACATGAGCCATCTGGATCGCTTAATGCGATGAAGCAGCTGGGACAGTATCTGCATCGCATCTACACTGGAGGACAGCAGCATGAAAACGACGGTACGGAAGTGAGGTAACAGTCTGGCAATTCGAGTCCCTTAGAATGTTGCGGTGCAGGTTGAGCTCAAGGCACAAGACGATTTGGATATTGAGATATAGAATGGCAACATCATATGGAGAAGCCCCGTCTCCGACTTGTGTATCAACTTGAAGACCTCGTGAAACGGATCACATTGAAAAACCTGCATGGTGAAGTTGTTACGGATAGCCCAGTCGGTCATATCCGATCATCCTGACATCCATCTGAATGTTGACTCAAAACACCCGCGCAACCGCGTTGACAGATTACGCCGTTTTGCTTACCGTACGTCCATGGACAGTCCTCCCCACCAAACTCGGAATAACCGAACGTTCTTACTGGTGCTCGGCATTGCCAGTATGCTGGCCTGGATCATGCTGTTCTCCGCCGGCCTGCTCATTGACTCGGAACCGTACAGAACGGCACTGACCAACAAAGACGTGACGGTTCACAATCTTGTGCTGGCCGCTCTGCTCTACACTCCGACCAACGTCGCACTACTCAGTATGTTGGCAGGCTTAATGGGTGGCTGCTCCAGCTTGATGTATGATCATGGCGATTTAGAGGAACAAATTAAGTCCGCACAGGCGGAGGGGAATCAGCAACTAGCCAGGCGATTGACCTTGCGCCTTTCGTATCTGTCCGAGTCACCATTTTCATCAATGCTGCGTGGCTTCCTAGTCTATCTCGCCATTATTTCCGGAATTCTGCTTGCGATTTCCAATCCATTCGAAGTGACGAGCGCCGACCAGTTCATCCGTCTGGCCGGGCTATTCTCCGTCATTGCCTTCGTTATGGGATACGACCCCACGCGATTCGAAGATCTCATCGATACGCTCTCGTCACTCAGCCATAAAGCTGCAGGCAAGAAGTAATTCGCTCATCACACTCGTGAGACAGTAGTCGCATCACTCTCAATATTAAGAACCGGTTCGTCCGTGAGAGCGTCGTCAACCACTACCGTCATGGGTTTTAAGTTTGGGCCATATACCTAACAGGGAAACGATCTGTTCTCTAGCGCCAAATTGACTCCAGTACAACACCTGTTATGCTTAAATTCGATGAGACGAATCCTCGTCCAATGCAGTGCAATCCTTGCGGCTGTCATCGTCGCCACTTCGGCATCGGCTGAAGGCCCTGATGCATCATCGCTCCAGCCACGAACAGGCCAGGCGATTCAGAGCGACTCCCCACTCCCCATGAAAACCAGACGCGGGCGGTGCAATCCCGCTTCCACGAGATGTCAGCTCCCACGCCATCGCGTGCAACCCACAGACTCCGATCTCAATCAACGGGCTGAGTCAGGCCCTCATCTGAAACCCGACAGCTCGTTGAATACCCGCAGTCGTACAGGCGCAAGTATCGATGATCCTTCGACTGCGCCATAATACCTGTACGGGTCGTCATTTTGCTTGTGCGGACAGCCCCAGTCAGCGATTCATAACTGAAACCTAACTCCACGATATTTTTACTGCCATCAGGGCAAAACCAATTCGACTAACCTGATGCCGTTGGGATAGTTGTGACCACTACATTAGGATCCCCTGGCTGTCGAGGTCTAACTTGGCGATTTGGGAATATCGTTCCAAGTAGATAGTTTTGCGCGGCAACTCGAAGATCCATCGTAAGCCCAGAGAGATCATGCCCTATGGCAATGACCTTGGCAGTTAATGCTTCAAGTTGGGATATAGCTTCTGGACTTGGCGGCCACTCGATAGTGCTATATTTTGGTGAGGTGAGCAGGCTGGCTTTGAGACTCAATTCAGAAAGTGGGGACATGAGATCTCGCAACATTTTGCCAAACCGTTCACGAAAAATTACAAATTCCGGCATTGCGATTTCATATGATTCCAAAGATTTCAGAAGAGTGATTATGGCATCTTGCGATCCTTTCAGGTCTTGGTGGATGCGCGCAAAAGTGTATTGGCTTTCCCTTGGAACAGCTTGAGTCATACGATGTCTTAACTCGCTCATGAAGATAGAAGGGAGCACAACTAGAGTCGAGAAATGAGGATCCGCTAATTCAATACGAGTTGCAATTTCCTTATAAATCTCGACTCTGAGACCATTCTGTGCTTGCACACGATTAGCTTCAATCATATTGAGGTGTTGTTCTTGTAGTTGCCAATGCAAGATTATGAAACCAAATATAAGGCCAAAAAGAGATATCACTGGTGTTGGACTAATCCAGCTATCCCAGCTTCTGTTAAGCACATATAGATCCGCAAAAACAAAGACTCCAAAAGCAAGGAGTAACCCCACCAACATTATCCCGCGATTTACATTGTTGATTTGCGTCCTTTTCTCCATACCGTGATTCTCCCGTACTGTCATGGCCAAGATACCGCATAGCCTCATTAACAGGATCCAATCAGGTCTTCAAGTTTAGCTGCACTTCCTTAGGCCAGCAGTTAAGAAGAGACAGGTGTCTAAACTCATTCTCTTGCTAGACTCCCCCCTCATCTTGCCTCTCCTCACCTCTGCCCTTTAGGATGGCGCTCCGAACGCCTAAATCACCTCATATGGAATGATTTCATGGATGCACACTTTTGGCACAACCGATGGGAAACGAAGCAGACCGGATGGCACGAGCGTGCCGTCAATCCGCTGCTGATCACTCACTTTCCTTCCCTGCACGTACCGCCTAGCGGGCGTGTTTTCATACCGCTTTGTGGTAAGTCGCTTGATCTCGGTTGGCTGCTGTCTCAGGGCTATGCGGTGGCTGGAGCGGAACTGAGTGAGCTAGCTGTGACGCAGCTCTTTGCTGAGCTAGGGATAGAAACCCATATTTCAGACGTCGGAAAACACAAGCTTTTTCACGGAGAGAAGATCGACATTTACGTGGGCGATCTCTTTGACCTGTCTCGTGAGATCCTCGGCCCTATCGATGCGGTGTACGACCGGGCTGCATTGGTTGCGCTACCTGAACCTATGCGGGAGCGGTACACAGGCCACCTCAAGGCTATTACAGGCTTGGCACCTCAACTCATCATCGGCTATGAGTACGACCAGGCCGTCGTGCCGGGGCCTCCGTTTTCCGTGAGCCCCGATGAGCTCCATCGCCATTACGGTGACACCTACGCACTCACCGCGCTGGCCCGTGTAGATGTCCCTGGTGGACTCAAGGGGAAATGTCCTGCAACGGAACATGTCTGGAAGTTAGAAAAACGGCAAGGCTAGTCCCAAAAACAGAACCTTCACTGTCGACTAGACATTAAATCTAAAGTACACGATATCGGCTTCTTTGATGACGTAGTCTTTGCCTTCAAGGCGGAATAAGCCCTTCTCCTTGACCTTAGCTTCTGATCCACAGGCTAACAGATCGTCGTAGTGATAGACCTCGGCACGGATGAAGCCACGCTCCATATCGGAATGGATCTTGCCCGCTGCTTGCGGCGCCTTAGTGTTTCTTGGGATCGGCCAGGCACGGGATTCGGTCTCGCCGGCGGTGAAAAATGTCACCAGATCCAGCAAGCTATAGGCTTCACGCGTCAACCGGACAAGCCCGGATTCCGTCAATCCCATTTCACTCAGAAAGTCCACCCGTTCACTCTCAGGTAACGACGAGAGCTCTGCTTCCAGTTGCCCGCAGATCGTGACAACTCTAGCCCCTCGCTTGGCGGCAAAGTCTCTCACCATCTGGACCATGGCTTCGTCGGCATTCTTTCCTTCCGAAACATTGGCGACAAACAGCACCGGCTTGGCCGAAAGCAGCTGGCATTCCGTAAGGATCGCCCGTTCCTCCGCAGGGTATTCCCGATTGCCTAACCACTCGCCCTTGTCGAGCATGCCGATGAGCTTGGTGAGAAACTCCACTTCAAAGGCAGCCTTTTTATCTCCCGCTCGAACTTTCTTTTCCGTTTTCTGTTTCCGCCGATCAAGCGTTTCCAGATCAGACAACATCAATTCCGTCTCAATCACGCCGATGTCACGGAGCGGATCAACGCCGCCGCTGACGTGTACGACATCCGTACCTTGGAAGCAGCGGACCACGTGCAGCAACGCATCGACTTCTCTGATATGACCAAGGAATTGATTTCCAAGTCCTTCGCCTTTACTAGCCCCTTCGACCAACCCGGCAATGTCTCGCACTTCCAGCGTACTGTAGGTGGTTTTCTTCGAGACAAAAATTTCCGTCAATTTGACGAGTCGTGGGTCCGGCACCAGCGCCACGCCGGTATTGGGATCCACCGTGGCAAACGGATAGTTCGCCGCGAGCGCTCCTCCTCCAGTGAGTGCGTTAAAGACCGTCGTCTTACCGACGTTCGGAAGCCCGATCATGCCGCAACAAAGACCCATTGTTCTTTCCTTATCTTTTTACACACTCTGTACCAAGGGGAGCCGAGGGGTTGCCCCCACTGCGCGCATCCACCGACGCACCGCCCTTAGTTTCATCATTCGATCAATTCTCGCGTGCGTGGTGGGCGAGCACAGGTCAATCCGTCCGCTCCCCTCCCTCTACTCGCTCTCTCACATTGAACTGATTCATCGCCACTTCTGGCCCACGATGGATCAAACATTCCAGTGCATCAACGGCCCGCTCCAGACAAGGCTCAAAGACCGCCAGTTCGTCCTTCATGACTGGTTCCAGCACATAGTCCGCGGAATCCCGACCCGGTGCCGGCCGGCCGACTCCGATCTTTAATCGGACAAATTGCGGAGTCCCCAGTGCTTCGATGAGGGATTTGATCCCGTTATGTCCCCCGTAGCCTCCGGAAAGTTTGATCCGCAGTCGGCCCGGCTCTAAATCGAGATCGTCATGAACAACGATAAGCTCACTGTGAGGAATGCCGAACTCTCGCAGGAGACCTTTCACGGGAGGACCGGAACAGTTCATCCAGTCGAGGAGACCGGCCAACTCGATCAATTCTCGCCCAAGTCGCCCGGAACCTCGTTGTGCGGTACCGCGCGGTGAGAGCCGGATGGACCATCGAGCGGCAGCCCGCTCGATGGCCCACATCCCGACATTGTGACGGGTCTGAGCATAGGCCTTTCCAGGATTGCCCAGTCCAACAAGCAGACGCAACGTTACTTCTTCTTTTCAGCTTCTTTCTTCTCAGCCTTAGGCGCGGCAGCTTCTTTCTTGTCGCCACCCTTCGCGTCACCAGCAGGTGCCGCTGCTGCTCCGGCTTTGGCTGGCGCTGCGGCACCTGCCGCACCTTCAGCCCCCGCCTCCTTACCTTTCGCCAACACTTCCGGTTCTCCTGCTTGACCAGCCCCAGCCGTCAGCAAGGCCTCCAGCTTCGCATCCGACATCGGGGCCGCAACACTCACTACCATCTGCTCGGGCTCATCGAGGAAACGGATCCCCTCGCGCGCGCCGATTTCCTTGACATGGATACCGCTCCCAATGGCCAAGGCCGACGCATCCACTTCAATGTGATCAGGCAATGCCGCGGGCAAACATTCGACATGCATGTCGCGCATGTTGTGGTGCAACACACCGCCTTCCTTTACTCCCGCTGGAATGCTGCCGATGACCTTCACCGGCACTTTGACCCGAATCGGTTTGCTCATTGAAATTTCAAAGAGATCAGCGTGCAATATCGCTCCCGTGATCGGATCCACTTGATAGTCCCTTAAGAGAGCGGTGCGGCTCGGCTTGGACTTGGCCCCGTTGACGGTCAGTGAAATCAGCGCGGTGCTGCCCGCGTGGGACTTCAGAATCTTGACCAAGTCGTCGGGGTTGGCGATCAACGAGAGACATTCGCCCTGGCCGTACAACACCGCCGGAATTTTCCCGGCCCGTCGCATTGACCGTGCCGCTCCCTTACCCGCTTGTTCTCTCACCGCTACTGTCAGATCAAATTTCATGATTCTCCTCCGTCTCCCCAGCTTCCAGCACAACGCCCCGCCCAGACCGGGCTAGGCAAATAATGAACTCACCGACTCATCTTCATGAATGCGCCTGATCGCCTCGCCTAAAAGCGGCGCCACCGACAATTGATGCAACTTCGGACAAATCAACTCTTTCCCTCGCAACGGAATGGTGTTGGTGATCACCACTTGGGAAAGACTCGACGACTGTAATCGTTCCAGCGCCGGCCCGGACAAGACCGCATGGGTACAGGCGGTCATCACTTCTCGCGCGCCATGATCGAGACAGGCCTGAGCTCCCTGAACAATCGTACCCGCCGTATCGATCATATCATCAAGGAGAAGGACTCGCTTCCCCTGCACATCCCCGATGATATTCATGATTTGAGCTTGATTGGGACCCTCTCGACGTTTATCAATGATCGCCAGATTGGCCTGAATCCGTTTGGCGAATGCCCGAGCACGCTCCACCCCACCGGCATCGGGAGAAACGACGACGAGGTCGGTCATTTGCTTTTTGATGATATAGTCCAGCAAAACCGGAAGCGCGTACAAATGATCGACCGGGACGTTAAAGAATCCCTGAATTTGTCCGGCATGAAGATCCATCGAAAGTACACGATCCGCCCCGGCCGTGGTCATCAAGTCCGCGACCAACTTGGCGGTAATGGGAACACGGGGTTGATCTTTCCGATCCTGACGGGCATATCCAAAATACGGGATCACCGCCGTGATTCGATTCGCGGAGGAGCGTTTCAACGCATCGATGATGATCAACAACTCCATCAAGGAATCGTTGACCGGCTGACAGCAGGACTGCACGACAAAGACATCGGCACCCCGAACATTTTCGTCGATCTTGACACGGATCTCGCCATCGCTGAACGAAGAGACCGTCGCTTCACCCAGCTTTTGCCCAAGATAAACGCAAATCTCATGCGCAAGCGCAAGATTGGCGTTGCCAGAGAAAATTTTCAATTCTCTGTTCATTGAACGTTCCTAACTGACCGTCGCGTCTTGAGTCTAACGTGCTGGATTCTCTAGTGGTTCTTGTGCGGCGCGCAATGCTGATCGGTATCAGCCTGACAACACACGTCGCAGCACACACGACTGGGGAAACCCATCAAGGGGTGAAACTGTATAAGAAATCTTCGGTCTCTGTCAACAAACGACCGGACGAATGTGAAAATCGGCCAACTACGAAGAGGGCGAGGTCAGTGCGACAAACACCTTGAACTGTGGCTCATTCATAAATAGGGCTCGTGCCTGATGGGCCTTTGCTTCATCACGAAACACCCCGAAAACGGTCGCCCCGCTCCCTGAAAGGAGCGCCGCATCAGCCCCGTGAGCCAGTAGTCGCCGTTTGATCTCCTGCAGCATGGGATAGGCCTGAAACACCGGTCCTTCGAAGTCATTTTCTGCTGCCTCCACTACCTGCTCCCATCTCAACTCAGATACTTGTTCCAGCATGGTGTGGGACCGGGATAGTGGAGCCACTCCGGTTCGATCGGCAGACAGCTGCTGATACGCCCACTTCGTTTCCACAGGGAAACCCGGGTTGACTAAAACGACCCATCGCGTTCCTTTGATTCTCACCGGAGCAACCTGCTCACCGCGCCCTGCCACGGTTGCGGAGGGCGCGAAGAAAAAGAACGGCACATCGCTCCCGAGCGGTTGACCGATTTGCGCCATCTTTTCCGACGACCATTCCAGATTAAACAACTGGTTCAACCCGAGAATCGTCGCAGCCGCATCACTACTCCCACCTCCCAACCCAGCCCCCATCGGAATCCGCTTTCCGAGGGTAATGTCCAATCCCCCTATTTTTCCACTCTGTTTCATGACCGCCGCTGCCGCACGATAGACCAAATTGGAGCCATCCGTTTTCAAAGATGGGTCGTCACAGCGTAATGCGACTCCTGAATGGGTATCAGTCTGCGCAATGGTGATCTCGTCCTCCACCTGGACCGTCTGCATGAGCGACCAAAGATTGTGATAGCCGTCGGCGCGACGATCGAGAATGCGCAGCACAAGATTGATCTTGGCAGGTGCGAGAACGCGAATGGAGAGAGGAGTAGAGGTCGATGCAGGGGAACGGTTAGTCACAGCCTCCTTTTATAGCATACTTCTCTAACCGATACCGGAATGATCTGGTGTTCAACCGGAGCATTCGCGCCGCTTTCTTCTTCACCCATTTGGACCGCTCCAGCGCCTTGAGTAACAGATCCTTTTCGATTCCGTTGATCAGCCCCTCAAGATCCACGCCTTCATCGGTCAAGTCCAGCGGCATCCCTTGTACCGGAGACGGCGCCGTGGGCCGATGAAGCCATCCGCGCACATCGGCGTCCGTCACCGGTCCGTCCACAGAGAACGCCACCACTCGCTCGATCAGATTCTCCAGTTCACGAACGTTGCCGCGCCATTCATGCTCCAACAGGACATGCATCGCATCGGAGCTGAACACCGGCTTTGGTTTCCCACTTTCCTTCGCAAATCGCTCCAGAAAGTGATTGACGAGTAGGGGGATATCACCCGTTCGCATTCGTAACGGCGGAAGCCGGATGGGGATCACATCCAAGCGGTAGTAGAGATCTTCCCGAAATGAACCGTCCGCCACGGCCTTCTCAAGATCCTTATTGGTGGCGGCCACTACCCGCACATCGACTTTAATGTCTTGACTGCCCCCGACTCGACGAAATTCTCGCTCCTGAATCACTCGGAGCAGTTTCACCTGAATGGTCGGTGTCGTGTCCCCGATTTCATCGAGAAAGATCGTTCCGCCGTTTGCGATCTCGAACAATCCCGCCTTATTCGCGATCGCCCCCGTGAATGATCCCTTCATATGGCCAAAGAGCTCGCTCTCCAGTAAGGTTTCCGGGACAGCACTGCAGTTCACGGCCACAAACGGCAAAGCGCTTCTTGCGCTGTTGTAGTGAATTGCGCGAGCCACTAGTTCTTTTCCCGTTCCGCTTTCCCCGCAAATCAGCACGTTGCTTTTCGAGTCCGCAACCCTTCGCACAACCTCAAACACTCGTTGTATCGCCTCACTCTGACCGACCAACTGCGCGAATGACGACTGACTCGCCATTTCTCGCTTGAGCAGCATGTTCTCGGTCGTGAGGCGCCGCTTTTCCAACGCATTCCTGATGATCAACTGCACTTCATCTACTTGAAATGGTTTCGTCAGATAATCATAGGCCCCCTGCTTCATCGCTTCGACGGCGGAATCCGCACTCGCAAAGGCGGTGATGATCAACACCACTGTTTCTGGAGCGGTTGATTTGACAGCTTTGAGGACCTCCATCCCATCAACCTTGGGCATGCGCAGATCGGTAATGACCAGATCGAAGATTTCTTTCTGTAGTAATTCAACGGCATCCTCGCCATCCGTGGCGCTGGTCACAGCATACCCGGCCCGTTTGAGCATGATGCTCAATACCTCACGCAAGCTTTGTTCATCATCGACGACTAAGATCTTTTCCACGGCTCTCTTCCCTCATGCCAAAGCCTGAATCCAGAATCTGCGGTACGAGGCAAACAGACCCCGAATCGCGTTCCCAGCCCTTCCTCACTCTCCACTTTGATCCACCCGCCATGAAGATCCACGATGCGATGGACCGCAGCCAATCCTAATCCTGACCCGCTCTTCTTGGTGGTAAAGAACGGAAGAAAAATCTTGTCGAGATTCTTCTTCGGAATGCCTTCTCCCGTATCATGGAACGACACCTCAATCACATCAGCCTTCCGACCCGCCACATCTACCTTTCGGCTTCCGGTTGATACCGTCAGCCGGCCGCCCTGAGGCATGGCATCAAACGCGTTCACCGCAAAATTCCAAAACACTTGCTTCATCTGATCCTGATCCACTTGCGCAGGCAGTGGGCCGGAACATGGAGCGGTCACAACAGTGATGTTCGTTCTCGTTCGTGCTTCATGTTGTACCAGATCAAACGTCTCAGCAAGGACTTTGTTCAAATCACACTCGACCAAATTCAGAGCGGGAGGCCTGGCATACTGCAGAAATTCAGTAATGATGGCGTTCAATCGAGTCGCTTCCCGGACCGCGATCTCCACCAACCGTCGGCTTGTCTCGTCGGTCTGAACATCATTCCGAAGCATTTGCATGGCGCCGGCGAGGGCGCCGAGGGGATTTCGGATTTCATGTGCCATCCCCGCCGACATTTCGCCGAGGCTGGCAAGCCATTCCTTGCGCCGCATTTCCTCTTCTAAATCCCGGATCTGCGTGAGATCCTTGCACACGCCGACCAGACCCGTCGTCTCCCCCTGTTCGTGTAAGGGACCGAGTGTCATGCCGAGAATCAGCCGATTTCCATCGGCCCGTTTACACTCAACCTCAAATCGAAGATTATGTGAAACACGCTCAGCCCCTTCATTCTGCAATTCCTCCGGCTGCCAGTTGAATACTTCGCGCCAAGGGCGTCCTTGGACTTGCTGGCCGCTATAGCCGGTCGCTTCTTCGGCTGCAGGATTGAATGACGTGATCAGGCCATGCGCATCGGTTGTAAATACCCCGCTGCTGATGCTGTTCACGATGTTCTCATGGAACGCTCTCAGGCGATGGAGTCCCTGCTCTTTCTCTTGGAGCGATTGATCAGCCGTCCGCAATTGATCCGCAAGTGCCCCACTCAGGAACCCGACGACCAGAAATGCCAACGCATACACGCCGAACGCCTGCAGTGTTTCCGCAGCACTCAGGCGAGTATGAGGAAGCCAGCCCCAGGTCTCCGTGAGCCCATACAGCTGCAAATTAGTAAGAAGTCCAAAGAGGATGATGCAGAGGCTTGCCGTCAATAGGCCGACTCGACGCCGCGGAACCAAGCTGGCCACGGTCACGCTGATGACGTAGAGCACGGCAAAGGGACTTTCAATCCCGCCTGTTCGTGCAATCAGCACGGACTCAACGACAAAGTCTATGGCGATTTGTCCCCAGGCAAACGGCACAAGTGCTTCCGGACGAACGAGATGTTGCAGGATGAGCGCGTAAAGGATCGTGGCCGCATAGGTGAACACGATCAGGGCATAGAACGTTTCAACGCGCTCGCCCTTGGTCACCTGGAAGGCAAGGGACAATCCCAAGAGCAACGTCACAAGCACGACCCGCCATCCCATCAACCAATAGATTCTGGTCTTGATTTCGTCCACGCAGTGCTCACCTTATTGTCAGGCCATTGTCCTCCATCAGGAGACCTGGTTGACTGGAGCGAACCTAGGAGTTGAAAGACCTACGGGCGGGAAGAAGACCTCTAGAGTTTCTGAAACAAAGATGAACAGACGTCCGATCAGCTTGGTCCATGAGGTGGGAAAGAGGCGAACCCACATCAGCGCATGCGCTATCCAATCGCAGAGGCCATGGTAAAGATCGGCAGGTACATCGCCACGACGATGAAGCCGACCGTGACTCCCAGGAAGACCATCATCATGGGTTCCAAGAGCGCCGTAAGATTTCCAACAGCTTCGTCCACTTCGTCTTCGTAGAAATCCGCGATCTTCCCAAGCATGGTATCCAGCGCGCCTGTCGACTCTCCGACCGAGATCATGTGCGTGACCATCTTCGGGAACGTACCGCTTTTTGCGAGCGGCTCCGAAATCGTCTTCCCGCTGCTGATGCTGACCTTTGCATCAAGAAGCGCTCCTTCGACAACCTTGTTGCCGGACGTCTTAGCACAAATCGTCAGCGCCTCAAGCAATGGCACACCGCTCGCCAGCAATGTCCCCAATGTCCTGGTGAACTTGGCCACCGATGCCTTTCGAATCAAGTCCCCGAACACGGGCAACTTCAGCAGGAACTTGTCAATGGCCAACCGCCCTTGTTTCGTGGCATAGTACTTTTTGAGCCCCACCACGGTTCCGATGATCACACCCAACATGATATACCAATTCCCTTGCGCGAAATTACTCATGTCAATGACGAGTTGGGTCGGGGCCGGAAGCCCCATTTTTCCGCCGGACATTTCCTTGAACATTTTTTCGAACACCGGGATGACCCAAATCATTAAGACGGTGATCACGATCGCCGCGATGCCCAGAATGGCGGCGGGATAGACCATGGCGCTCTTAATCTGCCCTTTTAACTTCATGGCCTTTTCGATATGTTTCGATAAACGTCCGAGAATTGTATCCAGTAATCCTCCCACCTCGCCGGCATGGACCATATTGACGTACAGGTCATCGAAGATTTTTGGATGTTTGCTGAGGGCATCCGAAAACGTTGATCCGCCTTCGACCCGCCCCTTGATCTCACCGACCGACTTCCTCAACACGGCATTCTCGGACTGCGTCGATAGAATTTCGAGGCATTGAATCAACGGCAACCCGGCATTGATCATCGTTCCGAATTGTCGGGTGAAGACGACCAGGTCCTTTTCCTTCACCCCGCTTCCCAGTTGAAAACTGAAGCCCTCTTTGCCCGCCTTCTCTTCGAGGCTCGTGACGACGAGATTCTGCTTGCGCAACTGCTCCGCGGCCTCATCTCTCGACTTGGCAACCAACTCGCCCTTTTTCACGACTCCGGACTTACTCCGCCCAATGTACGCAAATGTGGCCATAAGTTCTCGACCGGTTACGGCTCCTAATGCCGGTTATCGAACAATAGAAGGACGACAACGCGAGTCTACTGGTGACTCGAAACCCTGTCAAAAACAATTACATTCTTTACCTGGTCTCGAAGGCGAGTCATGAGGCTGAACACGGGGAGATTAGGTCAATGGAGGGGCTGCATTCGCATCTCGGTACCCTCGATACAAATAGTGGAGTCCTGAAGCAAGAGTAAACCCAACCATTAAGACAACAAGCGGGGTGATCGTCGAGCGATCAATATCACGCCATGTCAGTAGAACGGTTAGAAGAACATAGCTCAATTGAAACAGCGTCGTCCCCTTTCCTAGAAACGTTGGAGTGACATTAATCGGCGTACTCGTCACATGGGCGACCGCCGTCCCGAGCAAGAGCATCAGATCTCGGCTCACAACCAAAATGACAAGCCACGACGGCACGAGATGAAGCACGGCGAGCGAAATAAAGCTTGATGTCAGCAGCAGCTTGTCCGCGAGCGGATCGAGTAACGTTCCCAATCGTGTTCTCTGATTCAGCTTGCGTGCGAGATAGCCGTCAACCGCATCCGTAAGGCCAGCGAGCAGCAGTGTCAGCAGGGCGAATCCATAGGAGCCGTAGGTCATGAAACCAATGAAGACGGGAACCAAGAGGATACGAAGGATGGTCAGACTATTCGGAATATTCATGGAATGGAGTTTGGACATGCCTCCGACTTGACGAGGCGAGGCATCATAGTAACCGATGGTGCGCTTGTCAACGAGTTGCAGGGAGAGAGGGACAACTCCTATAATTGAACCGGTGGCCTACTATCTCAACCGACGGCGAAGGGATACGGAAGTATGAGCACGTTACCGCTTCTGTTCAAGAAGGAAGGATTGGTCGAAAAACATCAAGTGGAGGGGGTGGATCCGAGTGACCGCTACTTTAACCGAGCCATCCTCGTGAATCGAACCTCGGCAGGCTACTCGACAAAAATGATGTATGAAGCGTTGATTGTGGAGAGTCGATCGCACTCCACCATTATCGCTGCCGTAAAGGAATTAATTGAAAAACTCCAGGATTTTGGATTTACACGCCTGAGAACACGCACTAATTTTAAGGGCACTCGGTATCTCGCCGAGAAGGAAACCTGGATCGATTTTCCAGACCGCTCTTGAGGTCATGTAAGAAATTCTTGACTGACAAGGTCGTGGATCACCGGACGGAACTCCCGAATCGCCTCATTCCGACTTGAGGGATGAACGCGATTGGATATCAACACGACCTCCAAACGCTGTACGGGATCAATCCAAATTGAAGTTCCGGTATAGCCGAGATGACCGAAGGACTGAGCTGAAAAGTGCGATCCGGCCGATGAGGGCGTTGAGGGAGTATCCCACCCCAGTGCCCAACTGGATGTCCCGTCCTTCGCCTGTCGCTTGGTAAACTCCCTGACAAGATCTCCGTCGAGCATTGCCGGCTGCCCATGGTACGCCCTCAGCCACTCGCCTGTGATGGCCATAACTGCGTCAACATTTCCAAATAACCCCGCGTGACCCGCCTCGCCTCCCATTGCCCCGGCATTCTGATCATGCACCTCTCCACACAAGACCCGGCCTCGCCAGGAATCGAACTCCGTCGGAGCGACCCCGTCATGTGTTTCACGCACTCGCTCAAGAAATGCGTCTCGCTCTTCGGGCAGGATAAATTGAATGCAGGGGCTCCCCAGCCGATGCAGGATACGATCAGAGAAAAACTGATTCAATGATTGCCCGCTGGTCCGCTCAACGATCAGCCCCAGCAACATGAACCCCAGATCGCTATACAGGCTACGCACACCGCGCGCATAGACTAAATTTTCCGATCGGATCAAGCTCAACAGCTTTTGCTTGGCCAGGCCCCTCGCATCGCTCGATGACGGAATGGTTCCATCCGAACTGAGCCGCTCATAATAACCTCGCCACCCAGGCAGTCCAGATCGATGAGTCAACAAGTCTCGGATGGTCGCAGACCCGATTGGACTCTCATCGCATTCCTCAAGGTACTCAGCAAGATGAGCATCAAGCCGACACCGGCCGTTCTGAATCAGCAGCACGAGAGCGGTCACGGTGGCCAGGGGTTTTGTTAAGGAAGCCAGATCATAGATGGTTGAGGAAAGCACGGAGGCTCCTGGTGGATCTATCGATAACCGTCCGGCACAAAATCGAGCGATCGGTCTCTCTCCCTGGCGCACAGCCAATACCGCTCCGGGGAAAACTCCATTCACGACGGCTCGGTCAAGTGCAACCTGAATGGCAGACGGTTCGGACATGTGGAGAAGGTGATATAAAACAACCGGGAGCAGCGTTATAACGAGGGAAGGAGATTCAACGGATCATCGCATGGGGCTCGATTCTCCTTCCATTTTCTCCTCCGGCATAATGTGATGTTCTTGATAGACCTCGCTCGCTTCAACATCCAGCATTCGTTCGAACGTGTTGAGCGTGGCTCGCATGCGCTCCACCATCAGCAGACGCTGCTTCTTCAGGACAGACAGATCTCGCTGTGTATTGCCGAGCTCAACCCGTGCTTGCCGAAAAAGTTCGCTGGCCTTCAATTCAGCTTCTTTCACAACCAACTCAGCATCTCGTTGGGCGCTCCGCTTCACGTCCTCGGCCAACGACTGTGCCGAAACCAAGGTATTGGACAACGTCGTCTCCGTGCGCTTCAACTCTGTGACCTGTTGCTCAAGCGAGTAGATGCGGTCGCGCAATGCGGCATTGTCTCGATTCAGGTATTCAACCGTCTGTGCGATCTCCTCTAGAAATCGGTTGACCTCTTCGCGATCATAGCCACGAAGCTTGACCTGAAACACCATCTGTTGAATATCGATCGGCGTGATCTTCATGCCGTCCCCCATTGGTTGAGTCAATTCATCCGTACTGCTATGTCCTTTACTGATTGGACAACCGCAATCTGCATAAACCAAATGGCTGCAATGACGATCAACGGGGAAAAGTCTATGCCCATCCCCAATCCAATCCGCCGCCGAATCGGAGCCAGTATCGGTTCCGTTGCGCGAGTAAGAAATTGGACGATTGGATTCCACGGATCCGGATTGACCCAGGAAATCAGCGCCCGTGCAATAATAATCCAGCTATAGAACGACAAAGCATAGTCTAGCACCGTTGCCAGCCCTAACAAGGTATTTCCAACCACAAACATTAGTTTCCAAGCTCCTGAGATCGTTTTGTTGCAGCCTCAACTGCGTCCATCAATACAGCTCGCAGACCGCCCTGTTCCAACCGATGCAATCCCGCGATCGTCGTTCCCCCTGGAGACGCGACTTGATCCTTAAGACGCGCAGGATGCTGGCCGGACTCTAGTACCATCCTAGCCGCGCCCAACACCGTCTGCGCAGCCAACACACTCGCCGTCTCTCGAGGCAACCCCATCTTTACTCCACCATCCGCCATGGCCTCGATAGCCAGAAAAATGTACGCGGGGCCGCTTCCGCTCAAACCAGTCACCGCATCCATAAGGCGCTCCTCAAGCAGAACAACCTTGCCGACCGATTCAAATATCTGCTGCACGCGGGCGACCGCCTCTGATCCGACTCCTGAACCGACCGCTAATGCCGTCATCCCCGCACCGACCATCGCCGGCGTATTCGGCATGGCACGGATGATTGATGCTTGAGGGCCAAGAAGTTCCTGAATTCGATCGATTGGAACTCCAGCAGCCACCGACACAACAAGCCGATTACTCACACCCTTTCCCAGCCCCCTGAGCACGTCGGCAATGACCTGCGGCTTCACAGCGAGCATGACGACATCACTTGCACGTACCACCTCATCATGCGTGAGACCCACGTGAACCCCATAATGTCTCTTCAGGTGATCCTGCCTCGTAGCATCTGGATCAGCCACACGGATCTTTCCCGGCTCAAACAACCTGGCAGTGAGCACGCCACTGATCAACGCTTCTGCCATGCGCCCACCACCGATAAACCCAATGGTGTGCATAACGACGGTACTAGACATGTCGTGCTCCAAAAATGGCGCTGCCGACACGAACAAGCGTTGCCCCCTCTTCTATAGCAACTTCGTAGTCATTCGACATGCCCATGGACAGCTCGTCCATCTTCACTGATGGGAGATGTTGAGCATCGATCGTCTTCGCCAACTCAGCGAGCTTTCTAAAATAGGGCCTGGCTGAACCAGGATCACGAGTTGGAGGTGGAATCGCCATCAACCCTTTGATACGGATATGGGAGAGATGCGCTATTTCTGACACGGCCTGTCGTACGTGATCTGGATAAAACCCTGCTTTTGTGGGCTCGTTACCGATATTGACCTCCAGCAGCACATCTTGCCGATGACCGGCATCTCCCGCGCGTCGGTCGATTTCTTGCGCCAGCTCCAAGCTGTCGACCGAATGAATCAGATCGAACACACCGATCACGGATCGCGCCTTCCTCCGTTGTAATTGCCCGATAAAATGCCACTGAACGGAGCTATGGTTGAAGGCAGGAACTTTGGTAAGCGCCTCTTGGACTCGATTTTCTCCCAAGAGGAACAAGCCCGCCTGCACCCCTTCTGCGATCTGCTGAACGGCGACCGTCTTTGTCGCAGCCACAAGACGCACCGCGCCGGCTGGACGTCCAGCCTTTTCTGCAGCCGATCGAATCTTTGCTAACACCGACTGCACTCTGGCTTCGATGGTGTCTTGAACGAACGATTCCATATCTCACTCACGAATCACAGCGCACCCCTGCGGCACGCCGGCCATATTGTATCGGATTAGACTCAGAATTGGCAGAGACTGGTTTATCGTGGCTTGAGTGGCAAACCAATGGCACTAATCATGGTCCCGTTGACTTTTCCTTCTCGCCGAAAGGAAAAAAACAGATCCTCATGACAAATCGTACAAAGGTTCACGGTCGTGATGGCCTGTGGAGTGGCTCCATAGGCTAATGCCTGCTCTTTAATCAGACCCTTCAAATCCAGTCTGGCCTTCCCCTCTCCCTGAAATCGAACGACCTTCTCCCAACTAGGAACCCCCCGGCGAAGACGCTCAAGGACTGGGGCATCGACTTCGTAACAGCACGCACCAGCTGATGGACCAATACTCAGCCGTACCTGTTTAGGATTTGAGCCAAAACGTGCCTCAAATAGCGCCAGTGTCTTTGGGACGATCGCCTCTACGGCTCCTCGCCATCCGGCATGGATTGCCGCCACAACTCCACGGATGGGATCATGTATGAGAATCGGGACACAATCGGCCGTCCTCACTGCCACCATAACTCCTGGCTGATCGGTCACCAAAGCATCCCAGCCTCCCACAAAACGGTCGGCGGCTGACAGCGCACGATCCACCACCAGAGCCTCGGTTCCATGCACTTGTTTGACGGACAGCGTCCATGCTGAGGGCGCAGCCCCTTGGACGCCCTGCAAGGGTATGCCAACTTCCAGGTCGTGCTCCATGGTGTGCTGCCTGGTTCCAAAAAAGTGGTGCGCCTGATTCTTCGTATCTATAAATGCCGGGACCGTTATCACGAATGCGCTTACCATCTCAATGCTCACCAGATCTCACATACTGAGCGATCCAAGACTAGTCGACCTGCTTACGAAGAAATGTCGGGACATCCCATTCGTCTTCAGCCGTCATTGCCGCGCGATCCGTCGGGTCACGCATCTCCGTCATACGCCGTAAAAATGTTGGCCGGTCGAGATCTTTTACTGGTCGATCCACGGCAAGGGAGGCCACCATGCCTGCCAGAAGCGGCTGGATTGGTTTGGCGGGCCGATTCGCTCCTCGATCACCTGCTATGGGAGCCGCAGGCTGATCTTCCTCTCGCTCAAACCCAGTGGCAATCACCGTAATAATGAGATCTTCTCCCATCTCGGGATTGATCACCTGCCCGACGATGATATTGGCTTCCGAGTCGGCCGTCTGTTGGATAATACTGGCAGCCTCTTCCACTTCGTGCAGCGATAAACTACCCCCCCCCGTTATATTAAGGAGAACTCCTCGGGCTCCTTCCACACTACCTTCCTCAAGAAGTGGGCTGCACATCGCCTTCTGAGCCGCCTCAATCGCTCGATTCGGACCGCGTGACACGCCCATTCCCATGACGGCACGGCCGGTATGTGACATCACCGTACGCACGTCGGCAAAATCGACGTTGACATGGCCTGTCGTCGTAATCACGTCGGCAATCCCTTGAATGGCTTGCCGCAGGACGTCATCCGCCACCTTGAAGGCCTCTAACAGCGGGGTTGATTTATCGACGATTCCCAAGAGCCGTTGATTGGGGATCACCAGCAAGGTATCCACATGCCGACGCATGTCGCGGATTCCCTCCTCGGCATGTTTATTTCTCCGTTGGCCTTCATACTGAAACGGCTTCGTCACGACGCCCACCGTCAAAATTCCCATTTCTCGCGCAATGCTGGCGACAATGGGAGCGGCTCCGGTCCCGGTTCCTCCCCCCATGCCGGCCGTGACGAACACCATATCCGCTCCCTCCAGGCATTCACGGATATGCTCCTTGCTTTCAAGCGCGGCGTCCCGTCCGATTTCCGGTTTTGCGCCAGCGCCTAACCCCCGCGTCCGCTCCGGCCCAAGCTGGATTTTGTATGGGGCCAGAGAGCGATCCAACGCCTGCAGATCGGTGTTGCTGGCGATAAAATCGACACGCGCGAGGCCTGAGGTGATCATCGTATTGATGGCATTGCATCCCGCTCCGCCTATTCCGATCACCTTAATCCGGACAGGTGACAACATATCTTCCTGAAATGAAAACATTGAAGCACCTCCTCGCATCACCCGCGCACCGAGCGCCTTCCGCTCGCAAGGGTTTTATTAAGGTTAAAAAACCTCCAACACCCGTTTCGTCCAGCTGAACATTTTTTTTGCCCAGGTCCCACCATTTCGAAGCCCCGCTGTCTCCAATTCATCGACATGGCGCCGGCCATGCAGTAGGAGACCAACCCCTGTCGAATGACTGGGATGGCCGACGATATCTCGAAGCCCACCCACCCCTAATGGTACGCCTCGACGGGCCGGCAGGTTCAAAACTCTCTCGGCGGCATCCGGCATCCCTTCCAGCAACGAGGTGCCTCCGGTGATCACGACACCGGCCCCCAACATGCCTTCATATCCGGCACGCGTCATTTCCCTCCGAACAAGCTCGAACATCTCGTCAACACGGGGCTCCAAGATCTCCGCAATATCTCGCCTGGAAAACGTGCGTGGTGGCCGGTCTCCCACCGAAGATACCTGGACGACCTGATGACCGCTCACCAACTCGGTCCTCGCGATGCCATGTTGGGTTTTGATCCTTTCAGCCTCGGTTTGCGAGGTCATGAGCCCAATGGCCAGGTCCTTTGTTAAATTCTGGCCACCGATCGGGAGAACCGCCGAATGACGGATACTCCCATCCAAAAAAATGGCGAGGTCGGTGGTCCCGCCCCCCAAATCTACCATCATCACACCGAGTTCGCGTTCTTCCTGGCTGAGCACGGCCTCACTGGATGCCAGCGGCTGAAGGATGATATCGACCACGTCAAGCCCTGCTCGATTCACGCTCTTCACGATATTTTGCGCGGACGTCACCGCTCCGGTAATGACATGCACGTTGACTTCCAACCGATTCCCGGACAGGCCTAACGGCTCCCGCACCCCTTCCTGACCATCCACCATGAATTCCCGAGGTAACACGTGGAGGATCCTCCGCTCCTGCGGGATCACCGCGAGCGTACGGGCGCTTTCAATGGCTCGGTGGATATCTTCTCGAGTCACCTCCGCTCGTTTCAGCGCCACGACGCCTTTGCAGTTTTCGGCCGAGATGTGGCTGCCGGCGATGCCGGTGTACACGGAGTTGATCTGAACCGCCGCCATCAGCTCTGCTTCTTCAACGGCCTTCTTGATGGACTCAACGGTGCTTTCAATGTCGACCACGACTCCTTTGCGCAAGCCACGTGAGGGGCTCATGCCGACGCCGATAATGTTGAGACCGCCCGCATCGGTCATTTCCGCAACGATCGCGCAGATCTTCGTCGTCCCGATGTCGAGTCCGACTAGAATTTGATCTCGCTTCGGCACCGCAATCACCCTCCGCTTTCCCGTACGATGATTCGATTATCGTACCGGAGATCTACTTCACTGACCGCCCGCCCCGCCCCGTCAAAATTTAGTGATTTCAACGTTGGTTTGACGCGTTGGAACCGCTCCCACTGCTCCTCAACCGATTCCTCTCCAAATCGAAATCGAACGCCCTGTATGAGCGCCACAAGATTTGCTTGGTTTTCAGCCTGTACCCGCAACCTCCCATCGAAGGTGTGCCCAATGACTCTTGCGAGTTCGATGCCAGACATGATTGAGCGCCGCACCACGTCGGTCCCCTTCAGCAAGCCATCAAGATCAACTCCTGTTACGAGTGGAAACGCATCATCATCAGCCTGCCCCAGCTTGGTTAGGACATGCCCTTCTTCATCACTCAGAAAGTTCTGCGATGCCGACCGGACGATCGCGGCAGGCTTTCGTTCGATCACCAAGATCTTCAACTCATGAAACGGGACTCGCGAGACTTGAGCCTCTTTGATCCAGGGATGAACCTCGATCCGCTCTTCGACGGTGGCGGTCGCGACCTGATAGAGGGGCATCCCGCGCCTGACCTGAGCCAGCTCGATCACCTTCTGCTTATCAAGATGATGCACGCCTTCAACGGTGATCGTGTGGATCTCAAGCAATTCACGAGCTATGCGGCTGGAGTACGTCACGGCCATTGTGATCAGCCACCCAAGAATCGCCAGACCGGCCACAACCGCACCGAGACGCACCGCGACCCTTCGCTTAGCCGCTGGCATCCGCCCAACTTGGATCACCGCCCTTTCCCCTGATGAATCCTTCCAACGATTCAGGCGCGGGACTGCAGGCGCGGCTCGACGTGTTCTAAAAGAGACTCTCATGACACAGACTCCGGCTCGGCACGCTGAGCCCATTGAGCGGCACGATCCAGTGCCGACCGTAAGATCCGCTCGACCAAGTCGTCGTACCCGATGCCGGCCTGTGCGGCAGCCATCGGCAGGAGACTCGTCGCGGTCATGCCAGGAACTGTATTGATTTCCAATACATAAGGCTGGCCTCGCGGCGTGATGCGAAAGTCCACGCGCGCAGCCCCCTCGCAGCCGAGGACTTGGTAACTGCGGTGGGCCAACTCCCCTATTTTCTGCAGCACTTTGGCCGGAAGAGGAGCAGGGCAGAGATATTGGGTCTTACCTTTTTGGTATTTGGCCGAAAAATCATAAAATCCTTCGGGGGCCACAATTTCTATGGCCGGAAGTATGCTTGCCTTGCCCATGGCTGTCCCAAGGATCGACACGGTCGCTTCGTGTCCAGAAATGTAGCCCTCCACCATCGCTTCAGAGTCATAGCGAAGAGCCAGAGCAAGTGCCTCCTTCCACTGAGCGGCGCGACGCACAACCGTGACACCGATCGTGGAGCCTTGCGACACCGGCTTGACGACAATAGGTAACTGAAGCTTGGCCTCCTTCAGAGCCTTCGCCAGCGAAGGCCTCTCTCCATCACGGATAACCGTTCCAGAAGGAACCGGGATCCCATGTGCGGCCAACAATGTTTTCGTCATCACTTTGTGCATACCCACGGCACTAGCCCGAACGCCTGACCCTGTGTATGGAATCCCGATGGTCTCAAGAAACCCCTGGACTAAGCCGTCTTCACCCCCCAGCCCATGAAGCGAGAGAAAGGCGATGGCAACGTCCTGTTCCTTTAAGTCTTGATGCAGTCGATCACCGACATCGATGGTCACCACATCATATCCTCGGCGGAAGAGTGCCTGATAAACCGCTTGGCCGGTCTTCAGAGAAATCTCCCGTTCGGAAGATCGACCTCCCATCAGGACCGCAATGCGCTTATCCGTCATTCTGCCCATAGATACCAGGAGTCCGTACGTTACGCTTGCCCCACCAATTTCAGCTCCAGCTCCAACTTGAGTCCGGTCTTCCGAGCAACCTGAGCACGAACCTTTTTGATAAGAGCGAGCACATCGGTGGCACTCGCTCGCCCCTGGTTCACAATAAAATTGGCATGCTTTGTGGAGACACAGGCATCGCCGACTGAGACACCCTTGAGCCCTGCCGCCTCAACAACCCGTCCTGCTGAGTCATTGGCGGGATTTTTGAATACACACCCAGCGCTCGGGAGCGTCAGGGGCTGCGTCTCTCGCCGGTAGCGCAAATAATCCTTCACGACCTTCTCAATCTCGGCCCGTACTCCCTGCCTCAGTTGGAGCCAGACACCGACCACGATTCCCACAGGCAATGCTGCCTGCCGATACCCGAATGAGATCGATTCCGCCGGGCAGTCCAGAACCTCACCGTTTGCGAGCACCATTCGAACGGCTTTGACGGAATCCTTCATCTCGCCCAGTCTCGTTCCAGCATTCATCACGACGCACCCCGCCACCGTCCCAGGAATCCCAGCAGCCCATTCCAATCCCGTCAACGAGCGGCGGATGGCATGGCTAATCAATGTCGGCATACCGACACCGCCCTCGGCATAGAGCACAGCCCCGGATTCCTCCTTGATCGCACGAAGCTTTGCCAAACTGACCACCACCCCCCGAATACCCTTGTCCCGAACCAGGAGATTGGTCCCCCCCAGCACAAAGATTGGAAGCTTCTGTCCATGCGTCTGGTTGACCAACCGAGTGACATCTTCCACATCCGCCGGTTCCACGAGCACATCAGCCGGACCACCGATCCGAAAGGACGTGTACTCACTCAACGGCGCGTTGAAGCGAACCATTCCCCGAATACCGGCCACGGCGGACTGGACCTTTCGCTGTAGCCTTGTGTGTCGCGCCGCCGTCCCATGCCTGTGAGCTATACGTTTCATGAATCATCACGTCGACTCGAGCCGTGCAAGAATTCCAGTACCAGCTTTCCAAATGTCCCCCGCGCCCAAGGTCAATACAAGATCCCCAGCACGAAGATGTGGCAAGACCTGGTCCGGAAGGGTCTCCTTCCGTTCGATATAGGTCACTGCGGGATGGCCTGCCGCCCTCACCGTCTCTGCAAGCGCAGCCCCGGTCACCCCCGGAAGAGGTTGTTCTCCAGCCGCATAAATGTCCGTCATAAACAGGACATCGGCATGATCAAACGCGTGGGCGAACTCTCCGAGACAATCCCGCGTCCGGCTATATCGATGAGGTTGAAAGAGGGCAACCAATCGACGATCCCAGCCCTGTTTAGCCGCAGCGAGCGTCGCTCTGACCTCCGTAGGATGGTGTCCATAATCATCGACCACCATGATCCCCCCCGCTTCGCCCCGCAAATGGAATCGGCGTTCAACACCGGTAAACGCCGCCAATCCTTTACGAATCAAATCTACCGGGACATCCAGCTCCATCCCGATCGCAATGGCAACGAGTGCGTTCGAAACATTGTGAATCCCCGGCACCGTCAACCGGAACGGACCTAGGTTCTTCCCACGAAAATGTGCGCGGAAGTCGGCGCCCCACTGTTTGAGCACGATGTCCGTCGCCAGAAAATCCGGCGTCACTCCGTCACGTTCATGGAGTCCATAGGTGTAGTAGCGCTTGACGACGCGGGGAAAGAGCGACGCGAGGCGGTCGTCGTCTGCACATAACACCGCGACACCATAGAAGGGAATCTTATTGATAAACTCGAGAAAACTTTCGTTGATTCGCTCCATCGACCCATAATGATCCAGGTGCTCACGGTCCAAATTCGTCACGGCGACGATGGTAGGGGGAAGGCGCAGAAAAGACCCGTCACTTTCATCTGCCTCGGCCACAAGAAGGTCGCCTCTGCCGAGCCGTGCATGGCTTCCCAATGCGTTCACTTTGCCGCCGATGACCATCGTTGGATCGAGATCGCCCTGTGCAAGCACAGTGGCCACCATTGACGTCGTGGTGGTCTTACCATGGGCTCCGGCAATGGCGACTCCGAACTTTAATCGCATGAGCTCTGCCAGCATTTCTGCCCGCGGAATCACGGGAATTTGCATCGCTTTCGCTTTCACCACCTCAGGATTACTTCCGGCCACAGCCGACGAAATGACCACGACCTGCGCCGCGCCTACATTTGACTCATGATGGCCGATGAAGATTCTCCCGCCTAGCTCTTCCAGGCGCTTGGTGGTCTCCGAGGCGTGCAGATCTGACCCCGTCACGGTATACCCCATTGTGAGCAGCACTTCGGCGATGCCGCTCATACCGGCACCGCCGATCCCAACAAGATGAATTTGTTCGACCTTGCGAAACATTCCCATACGACTTACCCGTTGCCGTCCAGTAGCAGCTCGTACGCCAAGCGTTCTACCCTCCGACCTTTCTAAAAGATTGGTTGATGTCATGATTCACTCCCATCATCGCGTAACACTCGCTGACGATACGCTCACCGGCGTCAATTCGTCGCATCCCCAAACTCCCGCGATGCATGCGGTCCCACCGCTGGGAGTCCGATGCGATCGCATCCACCATCTCGCTCAATCTCGCCCCTGTCAGGTCTGATTGCGGCAGCACCACGGCTCCACCGGCCGCTTCCATGGCTCGAGCGTTCTTCATCTGATGATCATAAATGGCCGTGGGTAACGGAATCAGAATTGCGGGTTTTCCGCAAGCCGTCAGCTCAGCGATCGTCATAGCCCCAGCACGAGCCACCACGACATCCGCACTCCGTAACACGGTCGGCATGTCATACAGAAACGGGACAACGGTAGCCGAGATCCCCAGCGCCTTGTACCCTTCCCTGACCCGATCATAATCTCCCTCACCTGTTTGGTGTGTGATCGCCAGTGTGGGCAAGCGCACCATGAGTGCGGGCAATCCTTCGAGCACCGCACTATTGATCGCCTTGGCTCCCTGACTGCCCCCGAAGACCAGCAGGTGTCGTCCATTCCGCTTATTCGTCCCCTGGCTCTCGGGTTCATACCTCAGGAACTCCTGCCTGATGGGTGTTCCAACAACTTGTACGCTTTGTCGATCAAAGAACGTCGCCGCCGATTCAAACGCCAAAAAGATCCGTTGGGCAAGTGGACCCACCACTTGGTTGGCCAAACCGGGATAGGCATTCGGCTCTAATATCACTCGGGGGATCTTCCTCAATGCTGCCGCCACCAGCACCGTTGGGCTTGTGTACCCACCGACGCCAATCACGAGATCAGCTCTCCACCGTCTCAGAACTTGCCATGATTGCCAAATTCCGACTGGAAGCGACAGCACAGCCTGAAGAACATCGAGTAATCCTTTCCCCATCACCGGCTTGGCCGTGATCATGACCAGCTCGAATCCTTCATGTGCGAGCACGCGAGACTCAACACCTCGGCTCGTACCCACAAAGAGAATCTTCGTTGAAGAATCGTGCCGCAGAAATTCTCGTGCCAGGGCAATGGCCGGATAGAGATGGCCCCCTGTGCCTCCTGCGGCAATGACGATCGTCATCGTGAACGTACCCACCCATGCCCACTCCGATGTTCCATCTCCTCTCGTCCGGCATGCCGATCCCTGGAGATGCTCAACAACATTCCTACTCCAGCCAAGCTGACGACAAGAGAGGATCCTCCATAACTGACGAATGGTAACGTGAGCCCTTTTGTCGGCACGAGCCCGGTCACCACACAAGCGTTGATCAACGCCTGCACTCCGATTAGTGTCGTGATACCGATTCCCAAGTACCGCCCAAAGGGAACCCGTGCGCGCGTGGAAATCTGAAATCCACGGATCATGAACAACACAAATAAGAGGGTAATGACACCGGTACCGACGAACCCCAGCTCTTCGCCGATGAGCGCCAAGACAAAGTCTGTGTGTGCTTCGGGAAGAAAAAAGAGTTTCTGTTTCCCTTCTCCCAACCCTACTCCAAAAAGGCCGCCGCTGCCGAACGCCAGAAATGATTGAGTAATCTGAAATCCTGTATCGGATGCATCGCTCCATGGCTGCAAGAACGCCATGAGTCGTTGTCGGCGATACTCGGTAGACAAGACGAGCGCCAGTCCAATTGGTATCGCACAGAGCACCAATGTTGACAGATGAGACAGGCGTGCCCCCCCCACGAATAGAAGACTGCCCGTGACCACCCCTAACACCACGACCGTTCCCAAATCCGGCTCCATCAGAACCAATCCGCTGAGAAGGCCAACAACAAGCAACACTGGGAGTAGCCCTGTCTGAAAGTCTTGGATCCTGCCTTCCTTTCTTGTTAGGTACGCGGCGAGATAGATCACCACACCCAGCTTCAACATCTCGGCAGGCTGAATCGAGAGCGGCCCTGCCCCTAGCCACCGTCTGGCTCCGTTGGCGGCCATCCCCAACGAGGGAATCAATACCATGATCAGGAGCGCCGTCATACCCCCAAGCAGCGGAATGGACAACCGTTTCCACCAGACATAGTCGACGCGAGACAGCACGTGGAGAAGGCTCAACCCCACCACCAACCAGACGCACTGCCTCTTGAGGTAGTACCAGGAATCGTGATATCGATTGCCTGCCAGTACCGCACTCGCACTGAACACCATGACCAAGCCGACAATTGTCAGCATCACCGTCACGCATAACAAGACTTGATCCATCCCAACCCGCGGCGAAACCCGCGAGCCATTCGAGATCCAAGGTAGTGCCAAAGTCCCAGCTTCTTTCTTTGACATCGTTCAGTGTCAATGCTCCGCTGTATCGCCGACCGTCAGGCCGGCAAAGATTGCACTGCACTCTTAAATTGTCTCCCACGGTCTTGATAATCAGCAAACATATCGAAACTCGCACAGGCCGGCGACATCAACACGACGTCCC
Source organism: Nitrospira sp. (assembly GCA_018242725.1). Lineage (GTDB taxonomy): Bacteria > Nitrospirota > Nitrospiria > Nitrospirales > Nitrospiraceae > Nitrospira_D. The sequence goes on from JAFEBI010000004.1 coordinate 145,315, forward strand.
CCGAGCTTGCTCCCAAGGCAGCCAACTCCACTGCCTCCTGTAGGCTATTCGGCCGGTCGATGGCCCCATAACCTTGTACGGCATCAGCGATCAACGGCGCCGCCTCTCCAATTAACAAGAGGCGTTTCACCCGTTGATGGATCGCCGGAACCAACCGCGAGAAATCTCCACCTTTGTCGCGCCCGCCGGCAATCAGCCAAATCGGCTGATCAATACTGAGCAGTGCCTTCAATGTCGCGTCGACATTGGTTCCTTTTGAGTCGTTGATAAAGCGTACCCCTCGACGCTCACGGACCACCTCCAAGGCATGTTCCAGACCTGGGAACTCCTTAAGAACGCGACATACATCATCCAGAGGGCACCCACTCAACAGTGCATAGGTGGCGGCAGCCATGGCATTCTCAACGTTATGATCGCCAATGATCTTGAGTTCGCTACGAAGACAGACTTCCCGTGCCTGACCATCAATGGCCGTCATAATGCGACCATGTTCGAGATAGGTTCCTCCTACCAGGTCCGGCGGTAACGGTGGCCGCCTCGTAAATCCAAACGTTCGAGCCTTTACGCCATGTCGTAGTGCACTGACTCGGGGATCATCGAGATTAAACAGAGCAACATCCGATGGAGTTTGGTTCTCAAAAATCCTATTTTTTGCGGCAATATACTCTGCAATGGACTCATACCGATCCTGGTGATCCACCGTCACATTGAGAATTGCCGCAATCCAGGGGTGAAACTGCTCAACCGTTTCGAGCTGAAAACTGGAAACTTCCACGACGGCAGCATCGTACGGACAAGCTCGTCCCTGCTTCATTGTTCGTAACGACTGGATAGCCGCCTCACTAAAGGCAGTCCCGAGATTGCCGCCAACAAATACCCGCTTCCCACTAGCCTGTAACATTTTCCCGATCATCGTGACCGTCGTGCTCTTCCCATTAGTACCGGTCAGTGCCAGAATCGGAACGGGCATGAATCTGGACGCAAGATCGAGCTCGCTGATCACCTTCACGCCCCGACGGCGGACACGCTCCAACGCTTCCATCCGATAGGGCACTCCCGGACTAATGACCACTAACTCGGCCGACGTCAGAGCCGTTTCATAACTGCTTCCCAACACCACGTCGATCGCCGACTCTTCAACGGTATTGAGTACGCCAAGCAATTCCGCTCGATCCTTCCGATCGGCAACGGTCACAACCGCACCGGCTGTCTGCAGGAGATGAGCGGCGGCCACCCCACTCCGTGCCAGTCCAACGACCGTCACCCGTTTCCCTTCAAGCTGTTTCGTGTCCAGTCCAACCATATCGGACTACCTTAATTTGAGCGTGCTCAGACTCAATAGCGCGAGTAAAATCGCGATAATCCATAGGCGAACGACCACCTTTGGCTCTTCCCAGCCTTTCATCTCAAAGTGATGGTGAATGGGGGCCATGAGAAAGATTCGCTTGCCTCGAGACTTGAATGACAGGACTTGAAAAATGACTGACACTGCCTCAATGACAAAGACCCCACCAACCATCAACAGAAGCAATTCATGCTTGCTGATCACCGCCACTGTCCCCAGTGCCGCCCCAAGCGGAAGCGATCCGACGTCTCCCATAAAGACGGAGGCGGGATAGGTATTGAACCAAAGAAAGCCGAGGCTCGATCCCAAGATTGCGGCCGTGAACACCGCCAATTCTCCTGCCCCTTCGATATGCGGAATGAGAAGATATTCAGACATCAGCCGGTGACCGGTCACATAGGCAACAACAGTATAGGCCAGTGCCGTGATCATGATCGGCCCGATGGCCAACCCGTCGAGACCATCCGTCAGATTCACAGCATTGGAGCTCCCAACGATGACAATGATGGCAAACACGATGTAAAACCAGCCTAAGTCCGGCATGAAACTTTTAAAGAACGGCACACTGAGCTTCGTGTTGTACTCCGGCAAGGAATAGAGAACCACTGCGACAATAAGCGCGACCACAATTTGTGCCGAAAATTTTTGCGACGCGGAGAGTCCCTTCGATCGCGCTTTGATAAATTTCAAATAGTCATCGATAAACCCAATGACACAGAACCCAAGCGTGGCACCGAGTACCAACCAGACGTGAGGGCGCGAGATGTCCGCCCACAATAAGGTCGACAGCGTCACCGCAAAGATAATCAAGATGCCGCCCATCGTCGGCGTTCCGCTTTTAGCAAGATGCCGCTTCGGTCCGTCATCCCGTACTTGTTGACCCAACTTGATTTCTTGGAGCTTTCTGATCACCCACGGAGCCAGCACAAAAGCGATCAGAAAGGCCGTGACCGCCGCATAAATAATACGGAAGCTCTGGTAGCGGAAGACGTTCAGAAAGGAGAATTGGGTGTGAAAGGGGTAGAGCCAAATATACAGCATATGCCGACGAGACCTATGAGGCTTTCTTTCGCGCACCCCTACGTTCTCGGAGCGCGTCTGCCACACGTTCCAATTTCATACCGCGAGATGCTTTGATCAACACCACGTCCCCGGATTGAGCCATCGTTTTCACCACATCGGCTGCAGCGTCGGCATCCGATACTTCCATGATGTGGGACGGATCTTGCCCCGCCTCCCTCGCACCTCTGGCAAGGCTTTTCCCCAAGTGTCCACAAACCACCAGTTGGTCGATCCTCTGCCGTGCAACAAAACCACCTACCTCCTCATGCATCCGTGCGGCATTCGGACCAAGCTCCAGCATATCCCCCAAGATCGCAATCTTTTTTCCCTTCGCTCGAACCTGGCCTAGGAGCTGAACCGCGGCCGTCATCGACGCTGGGTTAGCATTGTAACAGTCGATGATGAGCTTGACCCCCTGACAAACAGCGACCTGCGACCTCATGGCCGCCGGACGAAATTTCGAAAGCCCCTGAGCAATTGCCGACCCAGATAGCCCCAGGGTCGTACCGACCGCTGCCGCAGCCAGAGCATTGACAACATTGTGCTCGCCCTGAACTCGAATATGGACATTAGTATGGCGTCTGCTTCCAGGAAGCAGCAGGCGAAACATCGTACCGTTGCGTTCGTCTGACGTCACATTCATGGCACGGACGTCGGCTTTCGCCGATAAGCCAAAAGACACCACACGGCACCGGGCTCGCGCGGTGAGATAGTTGTAGTAAGAATCATCGGCGTTCAGGACAGCGGTCCCATTGCCTGGGAGCAGATCGAGCAACTCCGCTTTTGCTTGCGCAGAGACGTCCATGGATCCAAAAAACTCCAGATGATCAGACCCGATGTTCGTAATGATCCCGATTGTCGGCTTGGCTATTTCGCATAACCTGGTTGTCTGACCAGTATTGTCGACTCCCATCTCGATGACCGCTCCCTGATGCCGCGCATTGAGACGGAAGAGGGTTTGCGGAACCCCCAACCGGTTGTTGAGATTGCCCTCCGTCTTGAGGATCTTCCAGCGATGCGCCATGACACTGGCCACCATTTCCTTGGTCGTCGTCTTCCCATTACTGCCCGTCACGGCGACGATCGGAATCTTGAAGCGACCCCGAAAGTATGAGGCCAGCTGTTGGTAGGCGTACAGTGGATCAGGAACACCGAGAATCATCGGCCTCATTCGTTTGGAGGGGAGCCTCCCCGCACAGAGAGAGACATCGTACGAATCAAGGACGATCGCTCCAACTGCACCACGCATCAGCGCCGCTTTGACAAAATCATGCCCGTCAAACCGTTCGCCTTGTATCGCGACAAAGAGATCTCCAGGACGAAGTGACCGCGTGTCGAGACTGATGCGCCGGACTCGTTGCTTACCCCAGGCATCTTCATCTCCACTTAAGACCCGACCGCCGATCACTTCCCGCAACTCTTCGCCGGAAAAGAAGATCATGGCTGTACGTCCCTGCACCGAGCAAATCCTACTGCCCTGGGTTAGGCTTGAAATCTGAGTCGTTCGATCGCCTGACGCGCTACTTCGCGATCGTCGAAGTGATGTTTCGTGGTCCCAATGATCTGATAATTCTCGTGCCCTTTCCCAGCGATTAACACCATATCCGCTTGCCGTGCTTCTCGTACCGCCGTCTCAATGGCTTCCCGTCGGTCAGGAATTTTATAATATTGCACATGAGGCCGTTGCCCCAACGCCTTCACAACCCCCTGCTCCACTTGCTCAAGAATCGCATGCGGGTCTTCCGTTCTTGGATTATCAGAGGTGAGAATCACGATATCACTGGAACGCACAGCGGCTTCCCCCATCTTCGGCCGTTTCCCTCGATCACGATCCCCGCCACAACCAAATACCGTAATGATTCTCCCGGTCTTTAATGTTTCTGCCGCCATCAACAGTCGATTCACAGCATCTTCAGTATGGGCATAGTCGACGACGACTGTGAACGGCTGGCCTGCCATCACACGCTCGAACCGTCCCGGCACATTCGTGACCCGACTGACGGCGTGATGAATCTGATCAGGTGTTGCTCCCTCATGAAGGGCCACCCCAATGGCGGCTAATAGGTTATAGACATTGTGTTCGCCCACAAGGTGACTTTCGACTCGAAAATTCCCCCGTGGAGTCACAGCGGTAAACACCGTCCCCTGAAGGGACAGCAGTACATCTTCCGCACGGAGGTCGGCTTTGGCCTTGAGCGCATAGGTCCATACAGGCACAGGACATCGCGCAACGATACGTGGGCCATAGGAATCATCGACGTTGACGATCGCTCGCTTATTCGCTTTATGGCCATTGGCGAGTCCCGTAAAAAGTCGCAACTTGGCCTGAAAGTAGGCTTCCATTGTCCCATGAAAATCAAGATGGTCCTGCGTCAGATTGGAAAAAACCGCCACATCATATTCGCACCCGCTCGTACGGTCCTGGGCCAAGGCATGTGAGGATACTTCCATCACAGCCGTTGTACATCCGTGAGTAACCATTTTTGCGAGCAACTGCTGGAGTTCAAGCGCTCCAGGAGTCGTATGTGCTGCAGGGATTACAGTGTCCCCAATTTGATACGCAACCGTACCGATCATCCCCACCCGAGCGCGTACAGCTTCTAAGAACGCTTTGCATACATAGGTCGTCGTGGTTTTCCCGTTTGTTCCGGTCACGCCAACCATCCGCAACCGTGACGACGGATCTCCATAGAACTGGCTTCCCAGAAGGCCCAGCGCCTTTCTGGAATCCTCAACGTAAACAAAAGGAACCGTCCCTGTCTCCATTGGTTGTTGTGCAACCACACCTCCGACACCACCGCTTACCGCCATCGGAATAAACTGGTGCCCATCCACCCGCTCACCTTTCACAGCCACAAAGACACTTCCGGCTGAAATCGCACGGGAATCGTCAGTGATTCCGTTCACAGCGATATTGAGGTCACCACGACGTTCAAAAACAGACATGTGCCCTTCAAGGGCTTGAAGCATGGTGGCAAAGGTCATTGACGTTTCCTAATATTATCGGGATTACTACAGCGCCATTGCCAGCGTAACGGGCTCGTCCGATGCCACACCCAAGTAACTCAACACCTGCTCGCCGACGCGGCTAAACACGGGAGCGGCCACCGTCCCGCCCCACGTATCACCCTGAGGTTCATCGATCACCACGATCATCGCCAGTCGTGGGTTATTCGCCGGGACATACCCCGCGAACGATGTCACAAACCGAGAACCCGAGTAGCTACCCGTTCGAGGATCAATCTTTTGGGCCGTGCCGGTCTTCCCAGCCACCCGAAAACCTGGAATGGCCGCCTTTGCCCCGGTTCCATCTGTGACAACTCCTTCTAAGATGTTTGTCATCGTATGGGCGGTTTCAGGAGAAACGGCCCGTCGTCTCACCTGGGGAGAGATTGTCTTCAGAAGTTGCCCTTCGGAACTTCGAATCTCTGAAACCACGTAGGGTCTCATCAAGACCCCTTCGTTTGCCAGAGCCGCTATTGCGGAGACCATCTGTATCGGCGTCACACCTATTTCCTGTCCTATTGAAATCGAGGCGACAGAACGCCGCCCCCAGTCCTTCGGATGCCTGACCAACCCTGCTCCTTCTCCAGGAAGGTCGATCTCCGTCTTTTGCCCAAATCCAAACGCCTGAAGATATCGATAAAGCCGCTGCTCTCCCAATGCCATACCGGTCTTCGCCGCGCCGATGTTACTGGACTTCTGTATGACCTGCGCAAAGGAGACCCAACCCAGCTTCTCATGATCATGAATCACGGTATTGGCAACCGCCATACGACCATGCTCTCCAAACACCATCGTATTCGGCCTCACAACCCGCTCTTCAATGGCCGCAGCCGCCATCACGGCCTTCAGTGTAGACCCCGGCTCGTACGCATCTGTAAGCGCCTTGTTTCGCCATCGATCCGGACTGAGGTTCGAGACCACGTTTGGATCAAATCTCGGACTAACCGCCATCGCCAGCACCGCTCCGGTCCGTGGATCCAAAACAATCATCGTGCCTGACTTTGCTTGAGCGCGAGTCACGGCCTCCTCAAGCTCCCTTTCCGTAATGTACTGAATCACCTCATCGATCGTGAGTGCGAGGTTATATCCCGGTGTGGGACTTCGTTCCGTCATATCCTTTGGAAACACCGAACGCCCCAGAGCGTCACGCTGGAGGACCATCATCCGCTTTTCACCACGCAAGTACGACTCATACCGATGTTCAACACCCTCCAGCCCCTCACCATCCATTCCAGCAAAACCCAACACATGAGACAGAAATGAGCCCTTGGGGTAGAACCGACGCCCCTCCATGACGACTCCAACCCCATCGATGGATAACCGTTCCAGACGACGCCCCTGCTCAGGGTCTAACTTTCGAGCCAGCCACACAAAACTCCGTGCCTGTCGAAGCTTGCGCTCTAACTCTTCACTCCGAACTTGCAAAACAGGCGCGAGCACCCGAGCAGTTTTTGTCGGGCTGTCCAACGTAGCCGGAACCCCAAAAGCGGACGGCACTTCAACGTTCATTGCCAAGACCTTACCGTGCTTATCGACAATGGTGCCGCGCGCTCCTTCCAGTGATACCGTCTTTCGATGTTGTCGGTCCGCCTTGACCGACAGTTCAGCAGCTTGCCAGACCTGCAGTGTCACCAGGCGGAACAGAACCACCCCAAAGCCACCCAGCAGTAGCAGCAATAGGATATAGTGACGACCGACAGGAACAAAACTCGCCACTAGTACCTCCTAGCCAAAAGATCGTTCTTCGCGACTCGGACTTCCACTGGCGCAGCATCGGCCACCGCGACTGGCTGCATGCTACCCGGCCTAAACTGAACCAATATGACCTGCCCTTGCTGCGGCAAACCCATCCCCAGCTCTTTGGTCGCCAGGCGTGCGATCCGACCGGATGCGCTCAAGGTGGAAAACTGTACTTTTAATTCATCACGTTGTCGCTCCAACGCAGTTTTATCGCGCTTCAGCTGTTCGATCTGATAACCAACTCGAACCATATCGACTCGCTCCCACACAAATCCGAACACCAAACACAGCCCAAGAAGAACAGCCAAGATTTTCATGACAACTCCTACTTCGATTGACGTTCGGCAACACGCAATTTGGCGCTTCGTGACCGTGGGTTTCTCTCACTCTCTTCCCTGGATGGAACGACTGGCTTCTTCGTGCACAAGGAAAGTCGTGCCTGAGGCTCTTGCGCCAAAGACCGAAACGTATGCTTGACCATGCGGTCTTCAAGAGAATGGAAAGAAATCGCGCAGATCCTTCCCCCCTCCGACAACACGTCGGTCGCATCTCGAAGTGACGGTTCAATGCTCTCAAGCTCTTGATTGACGGCGATGCGAATAGCCTGAAAGGTCCGTGTTGCGCAATGAATTCGACCGTGTCGATACGATGACGGCACTGAGCGAGCGATGACTGCAGCCAATGCCCCTGTCGTCTCAATCCGACAACGATGTCGTTCCCGCACAATGGCCCCGGCAATCCGCCGTGCATACCGCTCCTCTCCGAACTGATAAATAATGTCCGCAAGCACAGCCTCCGGACTGGTGTTCACTACATCAGTGGCAGTGGAACCGATCGACTGGTCCATACGCATATCGAGGGGGCCATCTTGCTGAAAGCTGAATCCTCTAGCAGGGTTGTTAATCTGTGGAGAGGAAACCCCAAAATCAAAGATCACTCCCCCCACGGTCGCAACACCAACTTCTGCAAGATGCTGCCTTAAGTCTCGATAATTCCCTTGGCGCAACACAACCTGATCTCCAAATCGACGCAACCGCTGCCGACAGAACTCAATCGCTTCGGGATCGCGATCTAATCCAATGACTCTCGTTCCAGGTTGACCAGACTCCAAAAGCAGCTCGGCATGCCCACCATACCCCACCGTACAGTCCAGAATGGTGACGGGTTGACTGGAAATAAGCCATTCGCATACTTCTTTCCCAAACACAGATATGTGCGGCGATTCGCTAGCAATACTTTTCACCCACTAGACACCACTTTTACCCACCACTCGAGCGAGTATACTCTCGCATTTCTGGTTGTCAACTGCATTTCAGTGACTTACAGCTCGTTGCACCTGTAGATAACGTTCAGGATGGCACTCGCCATGGAGGCCAATTCTTCTGCCGTTGATAGGTCTAAGTGGCCATATCATTTACCTCTCCCCTCTCGACTCCATCTATTCAACCCATCCAACTCTTTGAGTTTCATTGACTTCTACAACATTGAGTTAGAGAATGATATTATGTGGAAAACTACCCTTACTTATTTCATTGCAGGTCTTTCCCTTTCGATCACTACTTTATTCCTCGCACCAGGGCAAGCCATGGCGAAAGACTTCAATCCCGACAACCCACTCAATCCACCGGCTCCGGTGTTTTGGTGTCCGGACAAGACACCTGATCAGCAGATTTCGACCGGCAAAAGCTCCGGCTGCAAACCCCTCTATGACCAGAAGTCCATTGAATCGTTCCAAGAGTCCGCACGAAAGCGAGGATTTGATATCCCTGAGCGTGACCCCATCAAGATTGTCGACTTACAAAGTGCCGCTTCAAAATTTTCAGATCGCTATCGAACCTTTGTGTCCTGTTGTCTCACCGACGCCGACGCACCGGGGGATATTGTGGACCTCATCGAAGAGGCCAACCACATCCTCAAGGCGGTCCAGCAGAAAGGTATCTATAATTCGACCGGGTTTGGGAAGGGACAAGGAGCCACGACCACAGGCCCCGGAAATGGCACCGGAAATGGCGGCCTAGGCGGTGGTCCAGGAATCGCCCCAAAACTTGGAACGTTTGCTCGTCAATTCACACTCAGTGAAATCGTTGGAACCGTCGCTCGTGCCCGTGAGGATCTGCTTCGCCTCAACGACCGCCTCGAAATGTTGAACAAAGCACATGAGGACCTCCAAGAGGTCGACTATGAGAGCAGCGGACGTGCCAGATTACGGATTCAGGAGGAAGAAGAGGCGATCAAGAGAGAATTCCAGGCGAAAAAGCCTCCCTCCGCAGCACCAACGGGAATGGATATTCAGGACACGACCTTACGATCACGAATCGGCGGGGACATTGAAGATACTAGATTGAATGCCAACTTCGGCGCAGACATCGGCGCCTCGGTTTCTCCCTACAGCAATGTGAACGAATCACTTCGCCCTCGACGAGGGGAGACTATTCATGACAGCCAACTTCCCCATCGACCAGGCACAGAGATCCAAGACACCACGATGTCGAGCAGCACAGGGTTTGAAGTCGACCATTCACAAAATCGTGAAGGATCTTCCACCGTTCCTCGACGGGGAGTCGGAGCCGCAATCGGCGATTCTAATCTAAACAGCCAGCGTCGATAATCTCTCTCTCTTTATCTTCCGCTTACCATCGGCATTGACGTCCACGTCTCGCCTGCATCCTGACTCCGATAGAGCCCGCTTCCGTTGGTACCAGCATAGAATACCCTGGGGTCAACATCACTTTGAGCAATGGATCTGATATTGGTGGTGGACAATCCCCTATTGTTGACCGTCCAGGTCGCCCCGCCATCATCACTTCGATGTACTCCGTCACGCCCCGTGACATACAGCACGCCGCGCCGCGTTCGATCCAGCAGCATCCCGACAATCATTTGATCCGCAAGCGATTCCCCGATGCGCTTCCAGGACTTGGCTCCATCGATGGTTTTATACATTCCTGCCAACGTGGCGGCATAGACGGTCTCTGGCTCATGCGGATCAACAAGTATCGCCGTCACATTCAAGGCCCTTGATGTTTTCACCATGCTGGGTGGAACGAGCCCATCGTTCACTTTTTCCCAATGGCCGGCCTGATCAATCGACTTGTAGACGCCACCGCTCGTTCCCGCATAAAGAATCGACGACCGAGTGGGGTCCATCCCAAGTGTCACGACCATCAAGACTTCCTTCATTCCCTCCATTCTCTTGACCCACTGTTCACCACCATTTTTCGTCTCGAAGACACCCATCGTCGTAGCGATGAAGATATGCTGTGCATTAGCAGGGTCAAAGAGGAACTGATTCACGACGGAGCTGATGGTCGCATCATCAAGCCCTAAACGCATCGAAACCCAACGCTGTCCTCCATCGTGGCTCTTGTAAACAGCATCACCCTTCGTACCCGCATAGACCGTCGCGGGATACGAAGGATCAACAGCCATGGCGATCACACGGGAATGACTCATCCCGTGCGAAAGGTTCGCCCAAACCTGTCCCCCGTCACGGGTCTTATAGATGTAATCATTCGTCGCAATGTAGATGATGTCAGGGTTCTTGGGATGGAGCTGAATCAAGACAATCGGATCACTCCGATTGCAGCCCAAAAGAGAGCTCGCAAGAAAGAGGAGGACGCGCAGAATCTTCATGAGACCGCCACAAACGCCACACCATTTACCTATAGTTTGTAAACTGCAAATCGATGCCGAAATCTTTTCCCTTCAAGAACGCGATCGCCGATTGCAGCTCGTCCTTGCTCTTACCAAAAACTCGCACCTGCTCGCCTTGAATCTGCCCTTGGACTTTCAATTTCGAGTCCTTGATCGCCTTCGTAATCTCCTTCGCCTTGTCAGACGCCAGGCCACTCTGAATCTTGGCCACCTGCCGTACGGTCCCACTCAAAGCTGGTTCAATAGTTCCATAATCGAAGGCCTTCAACGATACTCCGCGCTTCACGCACTTGGTCTTAATGATCTCTTGAACAGCGTTGAGTTTGTAGTCATCGTCTGACACCACCACCAGCTCCTTTTCTTTCTCTTTCAGCGCAATCTCCGTCTTCGAGTCCTTGAAATCGAACCGCTGCTTAATTTCCTTCGTCGCCTGATCCAGCGCGTTCTTTAACTCCTGCATATTCACTTCCGAGACCACATCGAGTGAAAACTGATCAGCCACGGTTCCCTCCTTCTTCTTTCTTCATCCTACGGAGCAGCCTGGTTGATCCTCGACTGCGCGCAGTGAACAAGCACGTTGTTCACAACCAGTGCTTTTGTATCAACAGATGTGCGCGCTCAGCGAGTAAGGGAACGACCAGCCGTCTCTTCCCCCCCCTCAACAACATCCAGTTCCATGCGGCAATTTAAAGCTTTTCTCATCATCATGATGACACATCGCGGTTTGCATCCGCCCTGCCGAACCGCCACCCGCTACCACCACAACTTCGCTTGATGTGAATGGCTTCTTCAAGACCACATAGCCGTACCACTGCCTGATACTATCGCTCAAGACGATCATCCCGAGCACCGCGACCAAGGCGACCAAGACCGCATCGAGATAGAGAGTAAATGCCTGGCCGGCCGCCAAGGTTCCGGCTTTCCTCAAGAACATCCAAAACATCTCATACGATCCGGTCAACGTAATCACTCCCACAAATAACATCGGCAAAGCCGTGACCCAGAGATAAGGTGATTTCCACATCTTGATGAGCACCGTCGTCCCGATGCAGAGCGCCAACATACCAAGAAGCTGGTTCGCCGCACCGAACATCGGCCAAATCGTCGAAATGCTTCCGGTCCCGATTAAATAGGCCCACGCTCCCACTACCAGACCACTACTCAACATCACGCCCGGTACCCAGTTCATCCGACGAAAGGGCGCATAGACCCGACCAACCATCTCTTGGATAAGATAGCGTGCCACACGTGTGCCCGTATCGATTGTGGTCAGAATGAACAGTGCCTCGAATACCAGCGCAAATTGATACCAGTAGGCCATCAGGCCAGCCATTCCAGGCAAGGCAGAAAAGATCGATGCCATGCCAACCGCAAGAGACACAGCCCCACCGGGACGCCCCGCCACATCCACTTCAACCATCTGTGACAATTCGGCAATCTTTGACGGAGCAAACCCCATGGCTGTTAATGTCTCCGCGCCCAATGTCGTATTGATCGCCAAGTAATCGCCGGGAATCAGCACCGAGGCCGCGATCAACGCCATCACGCCGACAAAGCTCTCCAGCAGCATCGCCGCATAGCCCACCACCGCTTGTGATTCTTGCTCGATCATCTTCGGCGTCGTACCGGACGAGACAAGTGAGTGAAAACCTGAGATCGCTCCGCAGGCAATCGTGATGAACAGAAAAGGGAACAGGGTGCCAGGAATAATCGGCCCTCCACCATTAGCAAACTGCGTCACACGCGGCATCTCGATCGTCGGCGCCATGAGGATCACACCGAACCCTAGCAGGAAGACGACGCCGAGCTTCATAAAGGTGGAGAGATACCCCCGAGGCACCAGCAACATCCAACCAGGCAACGCGGATGCGAGAAAACCATATCCGGCCAAGAGCCAGACCAGCATCGGCTTCTCGAACTCAAAAAGTCTAGCATAGGACGACTGCGCGACCACGCGACCGAACAACACTGCCGCGATTAATAGGATGACACCAAACACCGACACTTCTACAACCGCGCCGGGGCGAAACTTCTGGAGGTAGAAGCCCATAATCAAACCGATGGGAATCGTCATTGCGATCGTAAAGGTCCCCCAGGCGTTGTGATAGAGGGCATTCACGACAGCAAAGCCCAATCCCGCCAGCGCCACCACCACGATAAAGAGCACGGCCACCGCAGTCGCCGTCCCGGTGATCGAACCGAGTTCGTCGTGGGCAATCTCGGGAAGAGAGCGCCCATTGCGCCGCATCGACGCCACGAGAATAATGAAATCCTGCACCGCCCCGCCCAGCACGGCCCCGATCACCAACCAGAGAAATCCCGGCACAAATCCGAATTGTGCTGCCAAAACCGGCCCGAGCAACGGCCCCGCCCCAGCAATCGCCGCAAAGTGATGACCAAAGAGCACGACCTTGTTCGTGGGATGAAAATTGACACCGTCATTCAACCGCACTGCCGGCGTCACATGCTGATTATTGAGTCCGACGACATGCCTGGCCAACCAGCGGCCATAGAATCGATAGGCCAAGACATAGATGCAGACCGCCGCCACCACCAGCCAAAGCCCATTCACCTTTTCAGTGGGATTCACCGCGCCAACCACGTGGGCCAGAGCAAACGCACTAAGGACGGAAAGGAACACCCAGAGCAGATTCACCGCTGCTTTCATGCGCGGCATCCTAACAACCTGTCAGCCGCTTGTAAATCGCGAGCCTCCCATTTCTGTCAAACCCATAGAGCGTGCGCATAACGCCAGGAGTATTGCAGATAAGGGAATGGTTGAACCGATCAGTACCTCGTGAGGGACCCAGCTACCTAAATGACTTGTCTCGGAGGCACGAGTGGGAGGAGCCGAAAACCAACGAGTCAAATCGGATCGTATCCATGCTAGCCATACGATTACCCCACCCTGCAGTAACTAGACTGATACCACCGAACATGCGCTTCTCTTCCACACCCTTTCGGTGTGTGACGTATGCCATGACCCGTTCTGTCAATCGTTCGTTGTAGGCCGTCTGACTCTCCTCGCCGACTCTACGCGGTCGGCGACAACCGATCAATGGATCGGCGCCCCAGTTTTGGATATACTTCTGATTACCATGGCATCTGATTCGCCCCCCTCGCAACCTTCCCCGAAAGATCGCCGCGAGTTTTACCGTATCACCAGTATCCTTGCCATCCGCCTTCAACATGAGACCGACACATCCGAAGGCTCTTATTCAAAGGCACCTGTGAATCTCAGTGCTGGAGGGATCGGCGTGACGATTAACACAGTCTTTCAGCCGAATGATACTCTCCTATGCACCTTGTTACTGGCTGACCAAGAACCCTTCAGGGCCTACGTGGAAGTGTTGCGCGTTGATCCCATTCACAACCCGCCGCACACTTTTCGTCTTCATGGTCGTTTCATCCGGATGAGCACACAAGAACGCGACTTCTTGGTCAGAACGATTCTCCATCTGCAACGTGAGCATCTTACCAAGCACTATTCCGCCTAATACGAGCCAGAAACGAGTCTGCCCATAACACTCACAATTCCATTGGACATTCGCGCTTGTCCTACCAATGAGGGATTCCCTTTTGCCAGTAGGGTTGACTAGACTGCCCTACCGTGGAATTCACACGCACCTATTCTCGCCAGCACTATCGAGTCCCTCTTGCCGTGCAATACCCAGTGATGTTTTCCGCGACCGACACCATTGCAGAAGGAAAAGTCATGAACCTTACGGTGTTCGGCTGCACCATTGAATGCACGGATGCTCTGCAGCAGGGAACCTCGTTGCAAGTGCGATTGATCCTTCCAGACCAGACTCAGTCGCTAGCGGTGGAAGAGGCGGAAGTTCGGTGGGTCTGGGGGAATCGCATGGGGGTTCAATTCCACAAGGTTGAACGCGCCGCAGACTTTCGGCTCCATGGCTTTGTGTGGGATCGCATGATCGAGCGATTTCGGACGATTGTTCAGGAGGGACTCTCAACCCGTTGATCTTCGGTCAATCCTCGTTTCCCCACCATGGCAAGACAAACCAACCCGATGCCGATCCAAACGAGTTCTCGAAAACGTCGCAGCAAGGCAAAGGTGATTCCTGTTACATCACTGTAGCCAAAGGCTTTTAAGAGCAAGAGGTTCCCGGCCTCTTGAGTCCCCAAACTGCCGGGGATAAAAAATGTTCCCCCCTTAATGAACACGGCAAGAGCAGCGATCGAGATGGTCGACAACAGCGTAGCCGGGCCGTCCAGAAAATAGATAATCGCGAACACCTCCAACGCTTCCGCCATCCATCCGAAGAAGTAGATCACGATCGACACACAAAAGGCTCTTTGGTGGTGGCTATAGAAATACCGAATCGTCTGATCGATAGAACGCAGATGTTCTTCCTGCGCGTCGAGCGCACGGATCCGCACTCCCAATGTGTTCAGGATCGAGAGGATGGACGCGAAGAGTCCGCGCCGCTGAATCAACACAAATCCCGCGATGGAACAAACCAGTACCCCCACACTCACCAGACCGGCAGTGATGGTCTGTCCCGCCGAACTACCCGCACCCAAAATCCAGAACCCCAAGGCGATCCCCACTAAAATAAACACCACCTGGGCGATCGTCATCGTGGTCTTGGCGATCACAACCGATGCTGCGCCATCCGCAATGGAAACGTTGTATTGCTTGAGCAAATAGGCCTTCAGCGGTTCACCGCCTACGTACGCAGGCGTAGTCATGTTCACAACTTCGCCTGCCATCCGGATCGCCAATAAGCGCAAAAATGGAACCCGTTGTGCCGCTTGTCCCAGTACAATATTCCACCCATAGGCCTCGATCACATACATGACGACAGATGGGATCAAGATCAGGCACAGCGTACTGGGGCCAAGTTTTGATGCCGCCTCGTAAATATTCTCGGGGCCGATATTCCAAACCAGGAGGCTCAGAACGAGGATGCCCAGGACGAGTAGGATATAGCGTAACACGTGAATCTGACGCGAACGCGGTCGTTATAGCCGAGGTAACGCAACTGCAGAGGGACGGATCACCCAGACCATGGCGCAGGCGAATAAGAGAGAACCAATCGCCGCAAAGAGAAGAAACCAAAAAAGCTGGCCGAATAGGGCAAACCCGATCAAGGAAATTGAAAAGTCACGGCTCGCGACGTTTTTCAACATCACATTAGCCCAAGCCGCATGGGCTGGAGTCCTCCACCCGACTACACTTTTGATTTTTTGTGCCTTTTCGACAAGCAGAAACGAGATACCATTGCCCAACACGGCAGCTCCACCAAGCGCAAGTGGCACCCAATCATCCTCTTGCCCGATCTGTGCCGTATAGAGCCCGACAGCAATCCCCGCGAATATTGCCATATGAACGAGGTTATCCATGGCGATATCGAGCCAGGCCCCAAACGGCGATTCAGTAAAAGTCAATCGAGCGACTTCTCCGTCGCAGCAATCGATCACCGCCGCCAGCTGAAACAACAGGGCTGCCACAATAGCAGCGCTGTACGTTCCCAGACCAAACCCCGCAGCAGCCACCAGCCCGATAAGCCCGGCTAAGACCGTGATGGAATTGGGAGACAGGCCGAGTTCGAGGAACAGCCGTGTGAACCCACGAGAGACTTTGCGATTGAAATATCGATCAACGAATCCCTCAAACTCTCCTTTGAGGGAATTAAACAACTTCTTTTCAGCCCGCTCCACATCATCCGGTGTCCGTACCGACTGATACCACATACCCTGCTTTTCCTCAGCCATCACCACATGCAGTCGCCCATCCCCTGCAACCTGCTCAATCCACTGATGAATCGGCATGCGGCCTTTTTCATGCGCACTCACATTTGCCGCGTTCATGAGGCTAGCTGGAACAACAAGAAGCTCGGCGACCAACAGGGTTGACTCATCCAATCGAGTTGTGGTTGTGGTGTCTCGACCAAGAGCCGGGATCGGCAACCGCACACCTGAATTCGTAGATCGCTCACCCTGCTGTGATCTCGGCTGAGCTACCACGATAGCCTGACCATCTCGCACATCCTGTCGTAATTGCTCAATTAATCCACGTGAGAACACGCCATTGATACTGGCGATGAGCGCAAATCCTCGAACCTCCGCTGCTAAGGCTTCCCATGTCCGAGGATCATCAATGGGAAATTCTCGGATCGGCATCCACCGGACAGGAATGGTGACACGCGGTCCTTTCGCCAGGGAATGCTTCAGCTGCTCCTCGTCGGGCCCGGAGAGGACGATCAATTGCCGAATCCCGGCTCGCTGCAATGTGAGTACGGTTCGTTGAAAAAGACCGATCCCGACAACACTGGTGAGGGGCCCCAGCTCGCCAACTTCTGACCCGATTGGCCCACCAAAAACCCCGACCGACGGGAGCAGAATCGCCGTCGCCAGCCCTTGGATTTCGACTCTCTTTTGAAGGGTGCTTTTGCTCATGGGCACACTGGTAAACCTATACCGCGATACCCCCAGCACATGAGTCACTTTCTCACAGTCTCGGCAAAACTTCCAACTCAGCTTTTTTTATATCATTGATAAAATCGATCTCGGTCCAGGGCAATCCTCCGATCTTCTCATGCCCCACCCTCACCTCGCGGAAATATTCTAACAGCGCATCTTCGTATTCCATCTGCCACATATTTTTCTCGATGTATCCGCGAAGAGACGACACGACCCGGGGCGTGTCGGCGTGCCGCACCCGAAGGAACCCCACCCCTTCACCGGCATAATCATAGTGCTCCGGCATCTTTTTCGTAAGAGCGATCACTCTGCCTCCGGCCACGACCACCATACATTCTTCACCGGTTTGCTTGACGGTCTCATCCATCAACAAGGCGTTCTCAAATGGCGACGCGACAAGGCGTCGCAGAATGTCTCGATGAAAGAGCACATCGGCATCCATCACAATGGTGTCGTCATCCAACGCAGACCGTGCAATCCACAGAGAGGAAATACTCCCTCGGTGAAACTCCTCATTGACCAGAAATGTGACACCGACCCCGCAGGAATCCGCCGCCACAGCGGCGCGAATCATCTCCTGCTTATAGCCGACGACAATGTCCGCTCGGCGAATCCCCACCGCTGCCAACGACTCTAAATAGCGGTGCAAGAGCGATCGCCCCCCCATCTCGATCAAACACTTGGGACGATGTTGTGTGACCTCCCAAAGCCGCTTGCCGACTCCCGCTGCAAGAATGATCGCCTTCATCTTGGACGACACGCCTGTTCGAATGCATCGAGAAATCCGCCAAACTGTTCCTCCGTGAGCGCTCCCATATTGGCCACACGGAAAATTTTATTCTCCAAGTTGCCTTGCCCGGCGTAAATCACGTACCCCTGCCGTTTGAGACGATCATGCAAGTCTTCGTACGAGACGCCTTCCGGCAGATGATACGCGGTAATGGTATTCGATTGTCGCTCGACCGGCAAAAGAGCGTTCACCCCAAGCTTGGCCATTCGGTCACGGATCACCGTCGCCATCTTCTTATAGCGTTGGATACGATTCGATACGCCTTCTTCGAGCAGCTCGCTCAGCGCCTCGTCGAATGCGTAATAGACTTGCACGGCCGGTGTGAACGGAATCATCCCACGTCCGTCATTGTCGATGTAATGAGTCAGATGGAGATACCACGATCGCTTTGGGTACGCGCGCATTTTTTCGACGAATCCCTTCCGGACAAGCACGAAGGACACGCCTGGAAACCCTTGAATACATTTTCCTGCCGTGCCGACCACCATATAAATGTGCGACTTGGCGATATCAAGCGTCTCTCCAGCCAATGCGCTGACGGCATCAAGTACGAACACACGATTCTGATTGTCGACAATTTCGGCGACCTCGTGAACAGGATTGAGGAGTCCGGTCGTCGTCTCATGATGCACCATTCCTACGACGTGCACTTCTGGATGCTGACGGAGGGCAAGGAGCAGACGTTCGGGATCGGGACGAACCGTCCACTCATACTTCAACTCGCTTACCCCCAAGCGATGAAGCCCAATGATCTGAGACATCCGCTCACCGTAGACCCCGTTGTTGAGGATGAGCATGCGCTTGCCGTGAGGAAGCGACGACATCAACGCGGCCTCGACAGCCGCGGTTCCTGACCCCGTCATGAGGACGGCCACGTATTCCGATTCAGCTCCTGGAACGAAGGCCGTGAGCAGCTTGGTTTGGATACGATGAAGCAGTTCGGAGAACTCTTCTTCCCGATGACAGATGTCGGGCTTCACAAGCGCCTGACGAACACGCTCTGAAACGTTGACCGGCCCTGGATTCAGGAGAACCATTCTTCTCTCCTCTCTTTTCATAGGGGCGCGACAAGCTTCCCTCCACTGCGCGCATTGACCGAGCATATTCCGGTTATGCGCGGTCAGCGAGCACAAGGGAATTTTGTCGCGCCCCTATCCCTCAATCGCTTTCATGAACCGCTGGGTGATGACGACAGGATCATGCACGACACGTCCTGCATCTTCGACAAACTCATTGACCTTGATCAGCAATAAACTGGGACCATCTTTCTTCAGCATATCCTTAAACTCGTAGACCAGATCATCACGATCGAGCACCCGCTCCACATTGACGTAACCAGCTGATTTGGCGACCTTGTCCAGCGGCACCACATTAGAAATAGTGGGCTGATTCCCGGTCGTCCCATACACTTCGTTGTCAAATACGACATGGATAAAATTCTTGGGTCGTAACGCGCCAACCGTCGCAAGCGTCCCCATTCCCATCAGCACATTCCCGTCCCCATCGAACGTCACTACCTGTTTGTTTGGCTTTGCCAATGCGACGCCGAGCGCAATCGCCGCAGCATTTCCCATGGATCCAATCATGTAGAAATGTGTGGGACGATCGGCGATCTTGTGTGCCTCCCGCGAAGGAAACCCATTGCAGATCACGACGGGTTGATCGGTCAACAGTTCTAATAAGGTGGCGATCGCCTGAGCCCGGCTGATCAGAGTGCCTTCTTCAGGTCTCATGGGTGTAATCCCCTCACCACACCCTTCGTGAGGACAAGCGCGACGGGGATCTGCCTTTTCTTTAAGGTATCGATACCCCATCGCAAGTCTTCGACGGCTGTTTTTTCGGCCAATGTCCGATGGGGGATCCTCACTGTCTCAAGCAGTTGCGGCATGACTTCGCCCATCACAAGATGTTCAGGCGCATCGTTTCCACCTTGGCCCCGCCATGACACAATCAATAGGCATGGCTGGCGATAGATCAGATTGAGGGAAATAAGGGCATTCAGACAAGTCCCGAGTCCAGAATTCTGCATAAGCACAGCCGGGACCTTCCCCGCCATGTATGCGCCTGCCGCCATGCCGACCGCTTCGTCCTCGCGGACGGCCGGGATATAGACCCCTCGAATCATGAGTTCCGCAATAATTCCCCCAAGCATGGAATCCGGAACCCCGGTGAAAAAATTCACCCCCAACTCCTGCATAGCCTGGACAAACACGTCGCTGTCAATCACAAGAGATGTCCTGCACGCCTAATCGATAAACACTCGCCGAAGCCGGCGCATTATAAGATAGCCCCCTACGGGTTCTCAAGAAAGATTGCGTGGTTGTGTTCATACCAGGCACATGGTAGCGTGAGAACACTCGGTATACATCTTGGTTCACCCGAACGATGGCTCCTATCCTCCATCTGGCACATTCTCCCTGGATCGCTGCGCTTATGCTCCTCCCGCTGCTTGGCATGGACTCGGCATGGGCGGGATCCATGACGGATGATCCGAAAGGTTTTCGAGACGTTCCCTGGGGGACTGCCTTGTCCTCTCGCCAAGACGTGGAACCGTTTCGCTCTAGCACACATATCATTGAATATCTTCCTAAGACAGATCCGCTTTCGTTTGCTGACACGCAGATGACCAGCATTCTCTACCTTTCGGTCGATGATCAATTCGCACGAGTGACAATCCGTTATCACGGCAGTGACGTCCATAAAGGGGTTCTCAATTTTCTCGAAACTCGATTCGGCCGATTGGATCGCGTACCAGGGCAAATGGCACGAGGCCTCACACAGCAATATACCTGGCGTGGATCCGATACGGAGATCAACCTGACCTACCAAGCCGGAACGGAGCGAGGCTATATTTTCTTTGATAGTCGAACCCTTTCCCCGCGGTTCAACGACGACATCACTGACTCTGCAGAGTAGGTTATGACGAGGCATCCCTTTGGACAATTGGCCCTCTTCACAACAATATTGGTGCCTCTGGCTTTGCTAGAGCCGAACCGTTTTTCATCTGCAGTCCCGCTTGCAAATGATCCTGATGGATTTGAGATGATCTCGTGGGGATCGATTCTTGGAGAAATGAACGCGTTTACAAAAATCGATGAGGCAGGCCGTTTGCAGACCTACGAATTGAGCGGGCAGCCCCCCATGCTCGGAGCAGTCCCTGTGGACTCCTTACGGTTTACAACGTTTGAGAAGAAGTTCGGTCGCGTGACTGTGCGGTATACCGGTCACACGACCCACGCCAAGATCCTGAGCTATCTAGAATCGAGGTATGGTCCCCTTGATCGTACACCAGGTCAAATTGCTGCTGGTTCGGTCAAGGTCTACGCTTGGCACGGACTGTACACGGAAGTGACTTTGCGCTTCGAAGGTGGGCTTGAACGCGGCATTGTATTTTTTGAAAGTCGAACCCTGCCTGAAAAATTGACCGATGAGACCTCGATTACAGCTTTTTGATTATTTACTTCTGTAAAGAATAATCGGGAAAGCCTTAATTCTGTTCCAGTCATAGCAGCTTGTGCCTCAGTCAAAAGCTTTCCCACCCACTAGTTGATACCCGCCTACTAACTTCCACTCCTCTAGACTACTTTTATCCACATTCCCAGGGAGTTGCTTGGCGAGAAGCTCCACTATTCCTGAATTCATTTTGCAAACCACCCCACTGACGTTATGATCGTCGAGTCAATCATGAATGGACGGAAGCAGTACAGCCCTCTCGATAAGCGATGTGCCGAACGTGTCGCCATTACCTGTCGTGTACGCTACACTGGCGAGGTCCCCACTCAGCCGCATCAAGGAGAAGGGCTCACAAAAAACATCTCGGTGTCTGGATGCCACGTCATCACTGATCAGCATGTCACGCGCGGAACCCTACTGACTCTTACCATTTCACTTCCAGATGGATTGCCGATATTGTCGTTGGAATCCGCGCTGGTTGTCTGGGTTTCTGGCAGTCAGTTTTCAGTCCGATTTCTGGACTTGAGCCGAGACCACCGGAAACGAATTCAAAACTTTATTTGGAAAAGTATTTCTCACAATACTGTGAGCGACCAACGGACACGCTTTCGGCTGATCTAACCTCCTTCAGGTCCAGTAGCCAACCAACCCCTTCTGCCGAGTTCCTTTGATCTCAAAATCTGATATTGTCGTTAGTCCGCCCTTGGTTCAGAAAGAATAAGCCGGTTCCGCACTGAGCTCACTCCTGTCATCGGTTAAGACACCTCACGACCTTTCACAGACCGTTGATGCCCCAACCTCCGGATGGTTTCTTCCCCCCGCATAAGAGGGAGGGCAAAATCGCCATGCCGCGCTAGCCTTTACCCTAACAGCAGCTTCCATGAACCAATGAGATCGGCAGCAACTAGGCGAAAGGATAACCTGGTGAAAAGTCGAAACGTATATTAGACACTCACAATAGGAGTAACAGAATCGAGGAAGAGCGACGCAATGAACGCGGGTCATCGAATCAATCAGGAGGAACATCTATGAGACAGGCAAGAGGCACAACCCAACTTGAATCACATCAATCTCATCGCTCGATTGAACGCCGCAGGGCACCAAGAAAGAGCGTCTCCTTTGGGCTCATGTACTCGGGAGTGTCTGGTGATGATGTGCTGATAGGAGACGGGACCATAGTGGACCTCTCGGAAAGTGGCCTAGGTCTTCGTGGTGATATTCCTGTCCCGGTGGGCATGGAGTTGACATTATTCTTATATCTTTCAGACCTGGATGAGCCCTTGTCCATTCTGGAGTCGACGGTTGTTTGGAGTGCCGGTTCGCTATTTGGTGTCATATTCAATGACCTCAGCCTCTCCGATGGAGAGAGACTGCGATCATTTCTTCGTACCCATTCAGCCGGCCAAGCGTAATCGATTGTTTACCGTTAGTGGCCTCCACCTCCGCTGCAATGACCATCCCGTCACCGAGATGGTCATTGCGAGTTGATCAACCTTCGAGTAGATCTACAGAGTCTTCCAGGCCTACCAATAGACCGGTTTTTCAAATACGAGCCCATTGCGGTGGGAGCAAATCCCCTTATGATCTACCAACGAACAGCGCCGGTGAAACGAAACCATCCCCCCAACAGATTGTCGCCGCCTATTGAATACCAGTGATGCCAAGTACTGATCCAATCTTGTCTACGAATCAGATGACGTGCTACGTTGATGAGCGCCTGCTCACCTGCCATGAACAACATCGCCAAACCGGCTGGAGTTACCCATGTGTCTGACTCATGAGGCAACCGTAGAGGAATATGTCTCCCTGTTCCTCAATGGGCTCGTTCAGCAATGACTCAATCCGTCGTGATTCAATCCTGATATGCGCCAACTCTCTCGCCATCCGTTGATCGCTCTCGGCGTGATCGTTGTTTTGGCGGTCATTAGTCTGGTGGTCTTGCGGCTCACCACCGGTGCCAAATCCGATACGGTGAGAACGCGTGTGATCACGGTAGGAATTGCACCGCCGATTCGGGCAGACCTCGACATTCGTTTAGCCTATACGGCAGATATCTCTCCCTATCAGGTCGTCAATATTTTCTCCCGGGTTGACGGGTATATCGCCAAGCTGCATGTCGATAAAGGTGATTTTGTTAAAACCAATCAGTTACTCGTTGAAATTGACCATACGGACTATCACCATGCCGTGAATCAAGCCAAAGCCAACCTTTCGGCTGCTAAGGCAAAAGTCGCACAACAGGATGCCGTCCTTCGTAACACCAAGCTGACGTTCGATCGTATGCAGGCTCTCATCAAAGACCAATTCGTGTCTCAGCAGGATTTGGATACCGCTCAGGTCAATCTAGATGCCGCCAGCGCCGCACAGGATTCGCTCCAGGCCCAAGTCAATCAGATGGAAGTTGCGCTGGCGCAGTCGGAGAGGAACTTGACCTACTCGTATATCCGAGCCCCATTTGCAGGCTATGTTGCGGAACGGAATCTTGATACCGGTGCATATGTCAGCAGCGCAACCGCGAGCACGTCCACGATGTCGCGGGGCATCATGAGTCTACATGATATCAATACCGTCCGCGTGTTGATTGAGGTCGTTGAACGAGATATCCCTCTCGTGCAAGTTGGACAAAAGGCTGAGCTTCGCGCGGAAGCCTACCCCGACCGTGTCTTCGAAGGAACGGTGACGCGCATCGTCCAAGCCTTGAATCGCGCAACCCGTACGATGACCGTAGAGATCGACCTACCGAACGGTGACCGACGGCTCAAAGGCGGTATGTTTGCTCGAGTCGAAGTCCTGGTGGGAACCCACAGCCAAGCCTTACAGATCCCCATCGATGCTGTCAGCCGGTTGGAGGACACTCAGTACGTCTATGTGGTTCGAGACGGGAAAGCTCGACGCGTCGAAGTTGAGGTCGGAGCACGAAGCGGCAATCGCATTGAGATCATCAAGGGGTTAACAGGCAATGAATCGGTCATCGTATCCGGTAAAGACTTGGTACACGACGGGAGACCGGTGCAAACCCAACCACTGGATGCAGTGAAAAGTGAGATGTAACACGTGAAACGCAACGGAGCGACACGATTGCTACTTGCCCTTCAGGACTCGGTCACTAACGTCTATCCCTCCACCGTTCACCAATCTATATGTGGTTGACCCTTCTCGCATTGCGCAATCGAATCGGCATCCTCATGCTCTCGCTCGCGATGGTCGTGCTGGGGTTCACGGCTCTCCAACGCTTGCCGGTGGATCTTTTCCCCCAAATTCAGGTCCCCGTTGCGTTTGTCGGCGTCATCTATAAAGGGGCCCCCCCACTCGATATCGAACAAAGCGTCGTGTACCCGATCGAGAAAGCGGTCAGCTCCGCATCCAATGTCGAGCATGTAGAATCATTCAGCAAGCAGGGCCTCGGCGCTGTGCAAATTTGGTTCAACTGGGGAACCGATATCAATGTTGGGCAAATGGAGGTCATGCAGCGTATTACCCAGATCTTAAACAGCCTCCCGCCGGGCATTCTGCAGCCTTTTATCGTCAAGTTTGACGTGTCCAATATCCCCGTCTCCATCGTGTCGGTCGCGAGTGACGAACTGGACGAACGAGCCCTGTACGATCTGGCGTACAACACCATCGCCCCGCAAATCGAACAGATCGCGAATGTCGCGGCAGCCACGGTCGAAGGCGGGAGAATCCGCCAAATCAATATCAATCTCGACCCTGCGTTGCTGAGTGCCCGCGGGCTTTCGATTCTCGATGTCGTGAAATCCGTCAAAGCCTCAAACGTCATTCTCCCTTCAGGCGATGTCAAGGCCGGCAATCTCGACTACAACGTCTTTACCAATAACCAATTTCGCACCGTGGAACCGATCCAGGACGTCATCATCAAGGTGAATCCGCAAGGCAA
The DNA here is from genome assembly GCA_018242725.1 of Nitrospira sp. Classification (GTDB taxonomy): domain Bacteria; phylum Nitrospirota; class Nitrospiria; order Nitrospirales; family Nitrospiraceae; genus Nitrospira_D. The sequence goes on from JAFEBI010000004.1 coordinate 170,707, forward strand.
CCCCGTTCGGGTGCGTGATGTGGGAACCGTGACCGATTCGTCAGATATTCAAACGAATATCGTCCACGCAGACGGAGCCAGATCCGTGTTCCTTCGCGTGAACAAACAGCCGATCGCCAATACGGTCGAAGTGGTGGATGCCCTCCGTGCAGCCATACCCAAAATACTTGGAGTTCCTGAGGGAGTGAATCTCAACATTTCGTTTGACCAATCACTCTATATACGCCAGTCGATCCGCAATCTCGTCGAACAAGCCCTTCATGGCTCGTTACTGGCCGCGGCAGTGATTTTCATCTTTCTCCGCAACCTGACAAGCACCGTGATCGTCTCCGCTGCCATCCCCCTCTCCATGCTCGTGACCTTTATCGTGCTCTATTTCACAGGACAGACCTTGAACGTCTTCACGCTCGGAGGACTTGCTCTTGGCATCGGTCGACTCGTTGATGACTCCATCGTGGAACTGGAAAATATCCAACGGCACCTCAACACCAACCCCAGCCGTTGGGACAGTATTCTCAATGCCGCCCGAGAAGTAGCCATGCCGATTTTGGCATCGACGGTGACGACCGTGGTGGTCTTCCTGCCGATGTTTTTCGTTGTCGGTATCGCGCGGCTGCTGTTGATTCCCTTGACCGTCACCATCGCGATCGCGCTCTTTACATCATTCTTGGTCTCTCGCACCGTCACACCTGCTCTCTGCTACAAATTCCTCCGACCTGAGCAAGAAGCCCATCGAACGATGCCAGGCTGGCTGGTCGCACTCATGGAATGGAGCCGCCGCCGCTATGACTCGCTCGATAGGAGTTACGAAGATTCCTTGCGGTGGGTACTAGGGCATCGCCGTATCTTCATCTTCACGGTTCTGCTGATCTTTCTGGGATCACTCACCTTGATTCCCCTGATCGGGACGGAGTTTCTGCCTGTGTCCGATGAGAGTCAGTTCCGCATCGTCCTGCGGGCTCCGGTCGGCCAACGAGTCGAACGGACCGAGCAGCAAGTCACGGAAGTCGAGCGGGTCCTCCGTACGGTCATCCCGTCGAATGAACTGGAAACCATTGTCTCCAGTACCGGCATCTTGTCTCAGGGCCGTTCGTCGCTGTTTAACCCCAATACCGGCCCTCACACCTCATCGATTCAAGTGTATTTGGTCTCACCGGAAAAACGGGCTAGGAGCCAAGTCGACATCATGAATGATGTCCGCCCGAAGATCGTGAAGCTGTTTCCCGGGGTCTCGATGTATTTCGACCCTGGGGGGATCGTCAAACGCGTCACCAGCTTTGGGTCGCAAAAATCCGTCGATGTCGAAATTTATGGGTATGATTTCGACAAGGCACGGGAGGTCATCACACGGGTCAAAGAGATTATGGAACAGACTCCCGGCCTGGCCGACATCGAGCCCAGCCGGGAAGAAAACTACCCGGAAATCAATGTCACAGTCGATCGAGAAAAAGCCGCACTGCTTGGTATCAGTGAGGCGGATGTCGCCAATACCGTCCTCTTTTCCTTGAACGGGAACGGCCAAACCGACCCCATTATCTACACAGACCCATACAACGGGAACGAGTACTTCATCAGTGCCTGGTTAGCCGAGGAACACCGCGCTAATCTCACCGATCTGGAAAACATCCTCCTCACGACCAAAACCGGTGAGCCGGTGTTGCTGAAGAATGTGGCATCGCTCAAACTGAATGCGGGCCCGGTCAAGATCGATCGCAAATATTTCCAGCGCGTGATTCACCTGACAGCCAATCCCACGACTCGCACGCTCGGCGAGATTGCCGACGATCTGGAGTCGGCCTTTTCAGAGCTTCAGCTGCCGGCAGGATTCAGCATCAAGCTCGCCGGGCAAATTCAACAACAGCGTGAAACCTTTCACGGGATGCAATTCGCAATCATCCTGGCGCTCCTACTGGTCTACATGGTGATGGCCGCCCAGTTTAAATCGCTCATCGATCCGTTCATCATCATGTTTTCAGTGCCCATGGGCCTCCCTGGTGTCATCTTGATCTTGTTCCTCACCAACACGACGCTTTCGACCGCGTCGCTGATGGGCATCATCATGATGTTTGGGATTGTTGTTTCGAACGGGGTGTTACTGGTCGATTACACCAACGTGTTGCGGCGCCGAGGGGCTCTCCTTCAGAGCGCCGTAGTGACCGCCGCGCGCACGCGGTTGCGGCCGATTCTCATGACCTCACTGGCAACGATCTTTGGGCTCCTGCCCATGGCAATCGGGCTGGGAACCGGCGGGGAAACGAACGCGCCCCTCGCACGAGCAGTGGTGGGAGGCCTAAGTGTCTCCACCCTACTCACCGTGTTTCTCATCCCAACGCTGTATATGATTTTAGAAGAATGGGTGCCGAGAAATCTGGAAGAAGAAGGGAGCCATTCGACACCGGCGACGTCAGAGTAGCGACATCAATCCTCAGTGATATCGGGGAACAGGGACTTCAGCTGCATGGCCAGTCCAACATCTCCGGCGACTTGCAACCGACCTGACATGGCCAGCATCATGCCGCTTAATTGTCCGTTCAGAACCTTGATGCAGTCCTCACCGGTCATCGACAAAGTCACGTGGGGATCAGTATGAGCCCCGTCCTTCACGACGCAAGTCCCGTTCCGCACCAGCACGTGATACTGCCCGCCTTGATCCCCCCGGAGATCGAATTGATAGACCGCATCGAGATCCTCCGCAGCCTTCGTATCAAGTTTGGCGGGCAGGGAACGGAGCACGTCTTGAATGGTCGTAACTTTCATAGCTGGATATCATGCCCATGATGAGAGGGTTTATAAAACACGTCGGGGGCGCCGACTCTGCGCCCCCGATGCGATCTCAATGCGGATGAGTGTCTAGTAGCGGAGCGTGGCCGTCGCAACACTACGACGGGCGCCGAAAAACTCTTTTGAAAATGATTCGACAACGGCGGGATCATACCCTTTGCAACTGAAAATGTCGAGGTAGGCATGGTTGGTGGCATTGGCAAAATGGCCGCTGATCAAGGACGTGGAAATCAGCTGCACCATCGAATACCCGGCCACAGGTCCATCGCCGAAATCGACGACCTGACATTCGCCGAAGCGTTTCATTTCGATGAGCTCACAGAGCTCGATCACATAGCGCTTGATATAGTCGGCATCTCGAATAAGCTTGGGATTGCAATCGTGGAGGTCGACAGCGGTACAGAGTCCCCAGGCTTTGCCGCTTCCCACCATATCCTGGATAGGACGGGCAGCAGCCTCAGGGGCAGTGGATGGTAAGATGGTGGACTCGGAACTAGCCGAGGTACTCATAGAGGGGGGTTCCCTTTCTGTAAGGAGGTTGAAGAGACAGGACCTGTCATGCGTGAACTATACCATGTTTTCTTTTGATCGTATGAGATGACAAAGAATATTTTAGCTCCGGGAGGAAGGCCTTCATCGATTAGTTGACAAGGTCTCGACGCTCAGGAAGAATAGGCACCATGGTTTCTACATCAGACGTCGTTCGAGTTGAGTTGCCGGATCGCCTGTGCACCTGGTGCAAAGTGCTCATGACCAAACGACTGGTTGGGGGAAAGCAGTTTATCCACTACACCTGTCCTAAGTGCATTTTTCAGCACACCCGCCGCGTGACAGCAAAGCCATAACCACATGACTTTGTTTGCCATTTCACCTTCAAGACGCTGGAATTCGCATGTTCTGCGCAGGTGGAATCGTCCCCTCCATGTGCCTATGCCTCTCACGTACTTCACCTCTCTGGCGACAGAGATTTCACGCATACTCACAGTCCAGGCAGTCCCAAACCGCTTGAAGCTTGATTGATGTCTAACTCCGACAACCCCGTTACTCAACGGCGGAAGAACTACACAACCCGGGGTCATGGATGGAACGATGAGGAAGACCTCCCGTGCCCAGATCGGCACGGAGATGATGAAGCAGTCATCCATCAAACCGTACAGGGTTCCATGCAGTGAGTGACTGAACGATGCGAGCACGAGGCTGATGAAACTTTTCACGACCTCGTAAGAAGAACTCGGCTCGATGAATGGAATCACCCTGGAATCGCATCTTCTCAGCAGAGAATTCGAGAAGGTCACCGACGAGAAAAACTACGCTGAACCTGATCATCCAGCGCATGGTCCAACTGCGCCCGATCCTCGGGACTCATCGAAACAATTTTTGCGCCCAGTTTCGGGGAGCGGACATGAATAACTTCCAGTTCACAGGTTATGGACTTCCCGGACTCCACCTCCATCGTGAGTTGCAACACATCACCACTCTTGGCATACAGACGACTCTCCAAGCGGACACCCGACTCACTCATATCGAGCACCGTACAAGACGCCGTAAGCCCCCCACGATGTAATCGCCCCTTCCGACCCACCTCAATACGTGAAGACTTGCGCTTAAATCCCATCGCTACGCCTCCTGCTTCTATCACCATAGCAAGAGGGTGCCTCCAGTCCAAGAAATTCCTGAAACTCTAGAGTTTTCCCGACACCAATGCCCGCATGTGCTCCATCCGCTTCCGATTCACACCAAGATCGCTATAGCCGGTGCGGGAAGCAGAACGGAAGTGAACAGTCTTGGTGGTTTCGTCGAAGAGAAATTCGACGTCATCCACGAAGCGGAGCAATAGGCTCGTGAACTCATAGTGGAGGTAGGACTCATCTTCCTCGACGAGCTTAGTCCGCGATAATGTCGCCAGCACGGTCTTCAAGGCTTCTTTCGCTTCAGCACGAGCCTTTGTATACCGAAACGATGCGATGGCATGCCCCTCATCGGTCGCCTGGGTTGAGACACAATTGGGGCTTGAAGGACAAGGCTGCAACGTCCGAGTGGGGAGCATAGGTACCTCTCTCCGTATGATGGCACTGCAGTGTGACTGAATCAACGCCTTCCACGCAAGGCTCGTTCTCCTTCGTGATCATGTAACGAGTACTGAACCCGCTTCTGTCGTCACAGCACCATAAGAAAGACATTCACCGCCGTCGTCGGCGCTTCTCGCGAAGACAGCAACCAGACCACCATCACCAACGGCCCCACCGCTAGTGCCGACAATTCAGCCAGCAACGCTGGCGCCGCCTATGTCTTCACGCGGTCCGGGACCTCCTGGGCTCAGGAGGCCTATCTCAAGGCCCCCAATGCTGAAGCCGGTGACTTGTTTGGCTACAGCGTCGCCGTCAGCGGCAACACTGTCGTCGTCGGCGCCCCTGGCGAAGCCAGCAACCAAACCACCATCACCAACGGCCCCACCGCCAGTCCCGACAACTCCGCTGTCGCTGCCGGTGCCGCCTATGTCTTCACCTGGTAGGGCAATTCCAGTGTCCGCCGGCCCCTCAGCTGTGGGCCCGGCGGACTCCGCTCTCCCTCCATTTCAGATCTACCTATTCCCCTGATTGACTGGACAATCACAGCGACTCTGGTACGTTCCGAATGAAATATCACTCTGAATCAGTAGACAGGAGGTTCACACCCGATGCAACGACTCACCGCACTGGTCATCGGCACACTCATTCTGCTTTCCGAGCAGGTCACGTTCGCCGCTGGTCCTGACCTACCAGGCGGGCGTCGTTCCGCCCAGCCGGATCCGCTCACCCAGGCGGTGAAACACACCATTCTGAAAGCCGCCGACCGGTTCCAACGCTGCTATCTCGACTATCTCACGGACGGCGCCCCCATCAAGGATGGGGAGCTGACGGTCGATTGGCAGATTACGCCGAAGGGCAAACCGGTGAAGGCGGAAGTCGTGTCGTCGCCTTTTTTCGCCGCCGGAACCACACCGACCCTCGAACCGTGCATCGTGAAACAGATTACCGCGCTGGAATTTCACCCGACCGGCAAACCGGAGAACTACTACACGTTTCACAAATTCCGCTTCAAGGACGTGCAGCAAACCGCTGCAGCACCATAGATAGGGATGGTCCGGCCCGTCTGTTTACTCACGCGCCGATATCGCAGGGCCAGAGCTCAAGGATCACCCCGCGCATACGATCAATACAAAAGAGTATCCATCGTCGCCGATTGGTCTTCACGCGCCGCCACGTCCACTGAAACGCGCCCGATGATGCGTCCGTCTTTGGCCTCGACGTCCACGCGCCACTCGCCGGCATCCAGCCCTTGCTTGGAACTATAGGCTCGATAGCCCCCCTCGCGTCCGCCGGAAATGTTGATCGGAATCTTGTCCGCATGGACAAACGGTCTGCTGCTGTTCGGGCGATAGTACCAATGATGATAGATCGTCGTATTGAGATCCACCGGCGCAAAGACGGCCGTGAAGCAGTAGATCGGGTGATCCGAGGGATAGATTGTGTCCGACTGTTTCCAGATTTGATACCACCGTTTCTCGAACGACAGTTCAAACTGATCGCCGCTTCGCTTGATCTCATGATACATCCCGCCAAATTTGAGCGAGAGCGGCACGGGCGGAATCCAATTCAAAAAATAAAACCCGACCAGAATCCCGATCAACGCCGCAGCAGGAACGGTCACACCGATGCCTTCCTCTCGAGATCGGTCCGGATTATTTCGATAGATCAACTGAGCCACGCGCAAAACAACCACGACGCTCAGCAGGGCCCCGATCGCGAAAATTGCCGCATTCATGTAGCCGGTGATCACGGGCAAGAAAAACGTGAAGAACGCAAAGCAGACCACCGCATAGAGGCTGATGAGCAATCGAAGGTTCGAGAGCCGGTCACGCAAAAACTCATTGGCGACCAAAAGCATGATCAGCAGAGCAAAGAATACGGCGGTGCCGGAGAAGGTGGCGCTTCGCGAATAGAAGATCGTATAGGCGCTGAAGAGGCTGCCTAACAGAAACTGGCTGGCCATCGGATAATACGGACGGCTCTCCAGCACTCGACGCATGAAGGGAGAGGATGCTGCAAGCTGGTCGGGATCCGGTAGAGACTGCATCCCGACCCGTCCCGTCAACACAATCAGTGCCCCGAGCACGGCGAGATACAGCAGGAGGATTAAGTTGTCTTGAAGCCGGTCTATCCTCGTGAGCGTCAGCGTATCGTACGTCACGCCGGAAAGGAAGAACACGGCCGGCATGAACGGTTTTGTGAGAAGAGACTGAACTTTGCCCAGAGGACTCATGCCGTTCTCATGCGCCATCTCGTTCGGATGTTCAATCCAAATACTGAATCGTTCGGCAGCCTACCCCATGTCGAAGACGGAGTCTCAGCATGCTCAACAAGGTCCCTGAAGAAGGCCGGAGGCGTACGCTCTGGGGCACAGTACGGACTGTTTCGAGGCGAGAACAAAGTCGGAGGCCTTTTTCAACATCCTGTCATACAAAGGCAGGCAGCGGCGCATACACGACCGGATGCCCGATCAATCGTTCCAACCATGGTGCCATATTGTCCTCCGGGAGCGGCGCTTGGTTGAGACGTACTTCAACCTTGAACTGTTGATGCCCTCCAACGATACCGATGATCGCAGAAGCATCGTCCCGGTCTGGTAAGAGCGTCTGTGTTTGAAACTCACAGAGCGTGGCATAGAGCACCCCATCAGGGCCGATCGCGGTTACTATCTCAGGGAGTTCATCCAGCGGGCAGTGGACCGAGCATCGATACATGAGCCGGGCACTCGGCTCGATGGCTTGGAACTCGGCCAACGCCGCTTCGGAAAACCCGGTCAGATAGGTGCGAACCCCGGCCGGCTCAGGATGAAATGTCTCTGCGAGCTTGCTGGACGGGACGAGAAACTCAAACGCATCCGACGTATTGTACTCAAATTGGCAGGGACCGAATGCATCAGGCCAGGAGCAGAAGAACGGAACAGACGTATCAGCGGGCCGTAGGACAACGGCTTCCTTCTCGACGCAGGTTTCGATTGGGAGATCTAAAATAGTAATCGCTTCCAGAAATGCCGCTCGCCGCTCATCCAACCATCGCATCCGGTCCGTATCACCCCGCGTTTCCCCTGGGGTGATGACGTGGCTCGTTTGAAGCCGGATTCGAATGAACGAATGGGCATGGCGAAATCCGATCCAGCACATGGCGCGCGGCTCATGGAATCGCAGGCGCTCTCGAATGCGCCAGGGGTGGCTGATGGAGCAATAGGTCCCGATGTCTTGATGACGCTGATAGACCGTATGATAGGCACCGGATAGGAGAAAGAAATCCCCCCGCCACCCCTCGCGCACATGGATCAGCGTCACATCTTCCGTCGCCCACGGATCAAGCTGATCGACAGCATCGAGAGACGGGACCGTCCATTCCTCGACGTAACAAATGACATCCTGAGCCGGCGAGACCGGTTTCAACCCCAGAGCCGCGAGTCGTTCTCCGACTGCGAGAGCTTGCTGAAAACTCAATGGCGCCGTCGTTTCCCACCGCCGCTCTCGCACGGATCACTTCCTTTAGCGCGCCCCGAGATCAGAGACGGCATGATACGCACATCGACGCCCGCCTCCTCCCATCAGATTCGATGGGCGCCTCCGCTCATTTCTGCCGTACCGACCTCAGCGCCTTGCGCTCGATCATCGTGTCGCCCAGCAGTCGCTCGATTCCATCCCGCAAGGTGGCGGAGAGTTGCTCCTGCACGTCGTCATTACTGAACCAAAAAACGGTTCGCGAACGAGCCCCTTCGACTCTTCGAATGGTGGTGCTGTGATCCGACTGATTTTGTGCCTGCACGTGAAAGCGGCTGCTGGTGTCAATGACCGTCGAAAAAACCCGGCTCTTGGCGCTCGCCGAGAAATCTTGCACCTGTCCGGTGATGACGATGTCCGCATCGGGCACCGAGCCGGCCGGAGCGACACGCACGTTCCAGACACGATCGTTCCACCCACGGGTTTTCAATCGGTCGGCGAGCCGCTGCGTGAGTATCTCGGCAAGTCGATCGCTCGGCACATTGAAATAGGTCGTTCCTCCCCAAAGATGCGTGCGTGTCCCGACACGGCTTTTGTCCGTCCGTCGATCCTCAAAGGGTTCGATGACGATCTTGACCTGCTCGATGTCGGTCACCTGGACCATTGGCAGTTTTTCACGCAAGTCCAGAGTCCGCACCTCTCCCGTTCCCCGACAACCGGCCAACATAGCCGCCACCACGATGGCACAGCCCAGAACTCGCAACGACGATGGCTTCACAGGCGCCTCCCTGGCAAAGTTGGGACATAGTAGTGGGCACAGTCTACCCAAGTTGGGCCTCGGAGACAATTAGGATTACATGGTTAGTGAGTAATGATGGGGAGTATCGTCCGAAACGTCTCACAGACGATATGAGGCAGTTGCCCGTCCCGAACGCTCATGTCCTCAAAAGAAATACACCGCAACACCTTGATCCGTGATCGCTCGGCTACGACGGCGGCAATCTGGGCCTTTCGGTCGTGCGTGATCGGGAAGGTATAGCCTTCTCCGCGTTTCCACTCCCAGAGCGCCGGGGACAGCGACAATTCCAACCCTCTTCCCGCCACTTGGTGAAATCGCCCAAGAAGCTGTTGCCTATAGTGCCGAAGTCCGTCGCCTTCCAACAGCATGGCGCACACCACGTAATGCCCCCACCAGACCAGCGTACGGAACGTAAACGTATTCCCGCCCTGAAAGTGTTTGGGATAGTCAAGGTACTGATAGGGGAAATCCTCCAGATGCTCTCCCTTCACCAGTTGATGGACCTTCGAGTCAAAACCGGGAGGGGTGACGAGCGTGACAGCGTCAAGGTCCGCTTGTAGCGCGTGGTGCGTCCCTTCCAGCATGCGTCGGATCTTCGCCGTAACGGCAGCTTTTTTTCGAAACAACTGCGTATCGGCCAGCAGCGTCGTTTCATCATCGGTGAACGCAAGTGACTGAGGCATGGCATCACACAAGGAAGGAACTCGACTATTCCGGCTCTCAGCTGACCGCGCCCCTCTATTTTTGGCGCGTTTCAAATGCAGCAACGGTCACATCGTACAGACGCCGGCAGTCGGCACACCGGAGCCGCACCAGATCCTGAAACACATCCATCTCCCGAAGCGTGAGCGACGCAGCATGGGCAGTGACGCAGGCCTTGAGGTAGTCCTCCCCTGACGGCTTGTCCCGAAGAGCCGCTTCTCCAGCCGTCTGCTGTGCGGATGAGGCGCGTGATGTGACGCTCGCAATGCTCAGGTGATGGGCGGACTTGCAGGAACTGCACAGAAGAACCACCGCGTTCTCCTCCGTCATTCGCTTGACCGTCACACAGAGCGGATGAACCGACCAGCACTGCTGGAGAAACGCCCCGCTGCGAATCACCTGTGTCATGATCGCCTCAATCACCGGTGAGTCAGCCACAAGCCTCCTCACCAATATTCAGTGGACCGCGTCTGGAAATCGAACAGAAGCAGAAGAGAACCAGAACTCAGGGCATAGCTGCCGCAGGGGATCCACCGTTGTTCGGTGAAGGAATAAGACTCCCCTCCCGCACCGCACGGCAGGCCTTGCACACCCGCGGTCTGGCTTTCAAAAAAGAGACTTTCCCACTGGCAAGACAACTGTAATGGACAAATTCGTCACAGACCGTACACCGCGACCACCCTCCACGGAGCATGGTCTTATCCCGATAAAGATCTTCTTGGCACACCCGGCAGAGACGCGCCAAAACCGGAAGCGTCATCGGCTCCCAGTCTCCGCCAGCTTTTCGAATACTCATGGGGCGGCAGTATAGCGGGGCAATCACGTGAAAAACAAGCAAGCGAAGATTATGCGGAGCCCCCCTATCAATCACAGGTCACCAATGGAAATGTTCGCCCAGCCAGCACTGGAGGAACCTCGGAAGAGTGTGGTGAGCACGATCACAGTAGTACGGATCGTTTCTCGTCACTGCACGAATGGATCAGCAACGGATCTATGGCTTACATTCACCGATGCGTTCGATCACAGCTTTGGTTTTCATGTAAACCAGCCCCTTGGGAGTATCCGTCTTGTCCTCACGTACTCGCTCTATTCTCGCTGTGGTATAGATTCCGTCGATTTTCTGGATACTCTTGCCGAGGCCCGTCGTGCACGTTCGTTGGGAGGAGATTTTCCCTTTTCCGATATCGATGGGACCTTCGCACAACCCATTTTTGTCTTTACCGACACCTAACAAGCTCTCAAGACTATTCGATCTCGCGCAAAACTCAACGATCATGGGCGTTGAGTTGCGTTTCTCGACCATTTCTGGAGCGGGCAGAGGATTGATCACCTCAAGCACCTCTTCTTTGGTGCGCCACTGTCCCTGCTGAATCGTATCATCCGCGAGGCTACGACCGACGGGCAAAAAAGCAAGCGTGGAAACTATGGACACTATTGCAAACATACGGTAGCGAGGGTCAATCTGCATTGCTGTAACCGCATGAGATGGTTGAAAAACTGTCGCAATAGTAACCACTCCCATCCCCAAACGGTCTACTTCATTGCCACTCCATGCGGCCTTGCGGGGAATGCAAACGCCGTATTGAAGTCCAAATTAAAACGGGTGTCGAGTGTCAGGGTCTCAGAGGTGACCTTAATCACATGAATCTTATGATCCCCCTCGAAATGGATCTTGCCGAAACTATCCTCATTGAGAAAGTAGTCAGTGACGACCAAGCGAGAGTCATCCTGGGTGAGATGAACGCTGTGGGGGCCTGTGTTTCTACCAAGGGTCACGACTGACTTTTGGGCAAAATGCTCGACATCACTGATGTCCAGCATACCGACTTGCCCAGCCTCAAACGACGCAAAGATGAGGCGGTCTCCACGCTTGGGCATGGCAAGAAGCTGGACCATGCCACCGTCGGTAGGAACCTCTATATGCGGAACAATATCATCGCAATCAAACGCCTGTACGACTCTCCCATTGGTGGGATCCACAGTATAGACCAGACCACTAAACATGTTCACAGTGATAGCCCGTCCATGCGGATCGCCCGGAATGAGTTTCACATCCATGGATCCGAGCGTCTCCGGCAGCATGACCGTCCGGACGATTCGCCGCTTCGCCAAATCCCAAAACCGTAGCGCACCGCGCAATTCAACTGGGCCAGGCCAGACATTCAAGGTAGTGACAGGGTTGATGAAGTCAGTGGTGACCAGCCGATTATGCTTAAAATCAGCCGAAATCCCATGTGGATTGAAACCTTCCAACGATGAGCCATCGAGTGGAGCCTCGAACGGAGTGACACCAGGAACACCGGGATACTCTGCGATGAATTGAAGATTCCGGTCAAATTCAGCGAGTTGTCCCGGCGTTCCCCCCGTCGCCGAACCCATCTGTGTGACGAGAAATCCTCCATCCGGCAGGGGCAAAAAATCGTCGGTAATGCTCGAGTTCGGGGCACTTTTCGAAAACAGAAATCTCGGATGGCGGGCGTCTGATACATCAAAGAAGAAAATGCCCTTCTGCCCCTTTAAGACACTGAGCAATCCACCGCAGGCGAGGATATTCTTGTCCGCAGACAGATGACAGTGGTGCGGCTCGTTCCCCACATTCCCCGGTGGGGGGATGGGCACTGTCCGAATTACTCGACCATAATTGTCGGAGTGTTCATTGAAATCGATGACTGCCAAAAAATCTGGCGCCACTCGGTTCTGATCGCCAGCCCAAACGTAGAGAGTCTTTTCCTTGTCGCCATTTCCATGTCCATGGCTCTCGTGAGCCTGGACTATGGAGCCACCCCAAAGGCTTCCTCCTCCCAGCAATAGGCCTCCTATCACGAGTACAATTGCATTGAGAGTGTGGCTATATTCTCGGCTAAGGTTTCGCACGTATAGTCTCCTTCATCATCGTCACGGTGAAACATGCAGTAGGTTCCGCTGAGCGACTACGACAATCATCCAGTCCGCAGCGATTTAAGATCCTCGACATCGTCATTGCCTCGGTGGAGTAGTGGGACTAAGGTTTCCCTCAGCAAGCTACGGACATCATCTAAACTCAACTGTGAAGGCTTCTCGGAAACAGAGATTCTCCTCGTAGCAACGCCTGAACTCCTAATTCATTGTTGCGACACGTGTCAACCTCAGTCTCACCCGCTACCCTTCGGAATCCTTCGGTCGAGCGATCAGAATGAGCCTCCGCTCTCCTCGTTCACGCCTGATGGCTTGTGAAGCCTCCCAGAGAAACGATAAAAAGCCAGTTGCCCCGTCCTCATATGTTTGACACCCTTCAGATCGTTTGTTACTCTCCGCGCGAATTGGCAGACAGGTAGAAAGCTGGACGTCATGAACATCGCTGACTATCTCGAACGGAAACGGCTCGACGTGGATCAATTCCTCGATCTGGTTGCACCTCCATCCATGACCCCGCCCACGACACTGCATGAGAGCCTGCGCTACAGCCTGATGGCAGGCGGAAAACGAGTCCGACCGATTTTGACGATTGCCGCTGCGGAAGCGCTGGGCCAACCCCCTCCCGGCCTGATGGCCGTCGCCTGTTCATTGGAGCTCATCCATACCTACTCGCTGATCCACGATGATCTGCCTGCAATGGACAACGACGATTTTCGCCGTGGGAAACCGACGAACCATAAAGTCTATGGCGAAGCCATGGCCATCCTCGCCGGCGACGCGCTCCTGACGATGGCCTTCGACTTGGTCAGTCGACCGGATCTTATGAAAGGGTGCGATCCCGTTCAGCAAGTCCGCATCATTCAGGAATTGGCCTTTGGGTCCGGCACTATGGGCATGGTGGGTGGCCAAGTGTTCGACATTCAGGCTGAAAATAAAGACATTGATCTCCCAACCCTTCAGAATATTCACAAGCATAAAACCGGCATGCTGATACGCGCTGCGGTCCGCATGGGCGCCATTGCCGCAGGAGCCGACGACCGCCAACTCGATGACATGACCGGCTATGCCGAAGACATCGGCCTGGCATTTCAAATCGCCGATGACGTGCTGAACGTTACCGGCACGCGTGAAGAGTTGGGGAAGAATCCTAATACCGATGCGGAACGTGGGAAGAAAACCTATCCCACATTCTACGGAGTGGATGGGGCAAAGCAACTGGCCGACGATTGTGTCACTCGCGCGATCACCCGCTTATCGTCCTTCGGCCCCTCTGCCGACCCGCTGCGCGAGATCGCGCGATACATCACTGCTCGCAAAAACTAAGAGCTCATCGCATATGGCTTATGGCGCAAACATAGGATTAGGTTTTTTTGCTGCCAGCTATGCGCCACCTGCCATTCGCTCTCCTCGATGAAAGCTCTCGTCACAGGCGCAACCGGGTTTGTTGGAGCTGCGGTTGCCCGGGCCCTCGTAGGAGCCGGTACCGACGTTCGTGTCTTGGCTCGGCCTGAAGCCGACCTCACAAACCTACAGGGTCTTCCGGTTGAACGAGTCGCGGGGGATTTGCGTGACCCCGCATCACTCCGCGCCGCGCTCAGCACCTGCCGCCGCCTCTATCACGTCGCGGCACACTACGCCCTCTGGGCCAAGCATCCCTCCATCTTTTACGACGTCAACGTGGCCGGCACCAGAAATCTACTGGAGGCCGCGCGCGAGGTCGGCGTGGAACGGACGGTCTATTGCAGCACCATCGGCGCCATCGGCTTACCACCTGGTGGCGGGCTCGGAACAGAAGAGACACCGGTCTCCCTCGAACAGATGGCCGGTCACTATAAACGGTCGAAATACTTAGCCGAACAAGAGGTGCACAGGCTGGCCAAGGAGGGCTTGCCGGTGGTCATCGTCAATCCCAGCGCCCCGGTCGGAGAGGGCGACGTCAAACCGACGCCCACCGGCCAGGTCATCGTCGATTTCATGAAGGGGCGGATGCCGGCCTACATCGAAACTGGGATGAATATCATCGATGTGGATGACGTCGCGACCGGCCATCTGCTCGCGATGGAGAAAGGTCGCCAAGGCGAGCGGTATATCCTCGGCTCTACGAATCTCTTACTGCGTGAAGTGTTTGAGATCCTCAGCCGATTGACCGGGCTCAAAGCGCCATCCGTGAAACTTCCGCGAGGTGCGGTGCTGCCGCTCGCCTACCTCAATCACTGGTTTGCCAATGTGACGGGTCTCCCTCCACGCATTCCGTTGGAAGGCGTAAAGATGGCCAAATACAAGATGCACTACGATTGCAGCAAGGCCATCCGAGAACTTGGACTGCCGCAGCATCCTCCCGAAGTTGCGCTGGGCAAGGCCGTCCGGTGGTTCAAATCTCACGGATACGCATGACGGCACGCCTACGAGCGTCGCGGTGAGTCATGAGGGCTACGCTATTCGGCAACTCAACACGAAGCACTCACCACTCAACATCTCATGGAAAGTCTTGACCTCTTTTTCAAGACCATTGTCCTGCGACCTTATGTCTTTGTTTTTCTTGCCGCCTTTCTCTTTTCCGCCATCAAGCTGATCGGATGGCCACGAACCTGGCGGTTCTGGCTGATCAGCTGGAGCACCGCCTTTGTCTGTGAATTTTCGTCGACCAGAACCGGCATCCCCTTCGGTTGGTACTTCTATAATGGTTCGACGATCGGACAGGAGCTCTATTTTTTCGACGTGCCGTTCATGGATTCCATCTCATTCAGCTTTCTCCTCTTTGCCTCCTACTGTGTGGCACTTGGGCTCCTGCTCCCGTTTGATGTTACGTTGAAGAACGACCGGTCTTCTCTCAAACCGTTGCGCTTTGATGTCACTGCCCGCACAAGTTGGGCGGTCTATGGACTGACTGCCTTGCTGTTTGCCTTCATCGATATGGTCATTGACCCGGTGGCCTTGCGCGGCGACCGTTGGTTCTTGGGAAAAATCTATTACTACCCCGATCCCGGATGGCACTTCGGGGTCCCCTTTGCAAACTATGTAGGTTGGGCAGTAGTCGGACTGATTTCGCTGGCGCTGTATATTCCATTGGACCGACGCCTCACTTCATTCATACCACCCCCACCTGTGGCCCAGCGCCTCCTACTCGGAATCGGGCTATATTACGGCGTCTTAGCCTTTAACCTCGGCATGACATTTTGGATTGGTGAAACGTTCATGGGTATCAGCGGTTTGCTGATGCATCTCCCGATCGTCATGATCTTGACCTCTCGCCTTGTTATCCGCCAATAGATGCACCTCGCCGCACAGTGGGGTGACATTCAGGCCAAAGAATTTGTATAGTCAGATGAGCGTCATGCCAAGGGAAGTCATCGCAATGGACAGGCAGATGTACTCAGACCCCATTGATCAAGAACACCCACGACACAGTCGTACTGTGTTCGGTCAGGCAGTGAGATCAAGCCGCAATCGATCTGCCACAGGCGGTATCCTGCTCCTCACAGGCTTGTCGTTTTGCCTGATGGCGTTAGCCCCCGTACCGGAACTCCTGCACGTGCTGGGCATCGTGACGTCCATTGATGAGAAGCATATTGACGTGAAAACTGCGAAAGGACAGGTCGTATCGGTCCTGCTGACCAAGCAGGTCAAATACAAGAACAAAAACAACCCGAAATCACTCGACCCGCCCGCCGTCGGCGACCGCGTCATCATCGAAGCGTCACGAGACGAGAAAAACAAGAAAGTCACCGCGACGGTCGTGCACTATTCACCAGGCAGCATTCCTCCACCTCCACAATAAACCATGCCGACCCTTCGCTTCGCACGAGCCGTCCATGAGTCGCCCTTTCACGGAGGGTTGCGCCAGGCCTTTCTGCGGGTGTTCATCACCGGCATCGCCGTCTTCCTGGCTATCGCCGTTGTTCCTGGGTTGGAGGCCAACAGTTTCGGTGCCGGTGTGGCCGCCGTACTGGTCTTGACCTTCTTGAACCTCATCCTTCGCCCCATTTTGTTTCTGCTCACGTTGCCGCTGATCGTCTTTACGCTTGGACTCTTTCTGGTGGTGCTGAACGCACTGCTGCTTGAACTGACCGCGTTTTTCGTGAAGGGGTTCACGGTCTCAGGGTTCTGGGCTTCAGTCGGGGGTGCGTTGGTCATCAGCCTGGTCACAACAGTCCTCAACGGCTGGACAATTGACCGCCGCTTCCCTCCTGATCTTCAAGAGGAGCCTCGTCGGCCACCCAAGATCATCAATCCGAATTGAGCCCACGCGATGATAAAAAGGGCTACCGGTAGCCGGTAGGGAATCACAATGGCCCGCCGAGGTACGTCATCAATGGGCCATGTCTTTTGAAAAAGAACCAGTAATCACTTCGCGTCCACTCTCTCGCCGATCGGCACCGTTATTCGTCTCGATGCTCATATGCGACAGGCTTTTGCTGGTTTCCCGTCTGTCCTGACCGACCGATGTCATACATGAACAGCGCAAGCATCATGATTACCATATTGATTGAGGCCAAGATCGCTATCATCACAATATCCCCAAACATACCGCCCCTTTCCCTTCTGCCTTGTTATGAGAATTGTTTCTATAGCTAGAATTCTGAGGCACTTTCGATTCTCATGCCTTTTGCTTCTGTTCATCGAGCCACATGCATACCAACGGCCCTCTCGCCGGTTATTATTGTTCACCCATCCATACGTGATGAACACTCCTGAATGCCGGTGATCTGGAACATGCCGGGGGCCTTCGTCACCCAGTGAGTATCGCACGAGGTGGATCTGGTTGAGACCGTCCCCTGTCACTGACGATTCTTCGGTGACCAGCCCTCTCATGGACACGTCTTGAAGGTTCGGAACATCCCCCGAGGCCTGATGTGATGAATTACTTACCTTCCAAGGACGAGCCGACCAACCTACACTTGCGTTTCTACGCATGGCACAGCCTTCACTTTGTACACTTTGCGCAAAAGCTTTCTGCTCCGTTCTCCAGCAAATACTGCGTGCACCAACGTTGAACACATCTGATATTGCATAACGCATGAGCTCGAGACCATTGAGCATGAGTCGTCGCACAAGGCGGCATGCGCTTTGCTTTGGAATACTCTCATTGACTCACTTACACACATGGGAGGTTACATGAAGCCGATTCTGTCATTGTATCGATCACCGGGAGATCATCGACCGCATCGCGGTTCCTTTGGGTCTCCACTCACGATGATCTTCTGTCTCTGCGCCGCGACCCTTTGCATTGCTACAACTGGTCTCTGCGCCGCGACAGGATCGCCCATCCCGCTTTTTGCTGAAACCCCAAGCGATATCCCTCCTGCGATCGATCAGGCATTTCCGTCGCCTCAGATCTCGAAGCAATGGGTGCGTCGACACCGCACGATGGGACTCAATCCCGATGCATTAGCGGCTATGAAAGTCGCTCGCAAAGAGTCGAAACAGGATCTCTCTGTGGACCTCTTTGATGCCGGCACACGGACACTCGAACTCGATGAGCCAGAAATCCATGGTAATAAGGCGAAGGTATGGCGCGGACGAGTGCGAGGTGACCAGGACAGCGATGTCACCTTGGCCGTGCGCGGCAAGAAAATGGTTGGGACCATCGTCTCCGGCCAGCGGCTCTACAAAATCGAGCCGACCGAGGATCACCGTCACCGCCTCGTCGAAGTGGACGAAAACGCCATGCGGCTGGATCACCATCCGCTCGTAGTGCCGGACGATGGGACTCCTGCGGATCCTCCTGCTCCAGAACCCGAACTCCAACAGCCCAGTACAGCGGCTTCGACCGATACCGTGACCACGGCAGCCGCGACGACAAACACGATCGTCGATTTACTTGTCGTGTACACCTCGACGGCACGAGCAAAACAGGGCGGACTGTCCGCCATGAATGCACTGATTGCGATGGGTGTCGATCTGGCCAATCAAGCCTATACGAACAGCCGCATTGCGATGCAGCTCCGACTCGCCCATGCCGCCGAGGTCGCCTATGCTGAAACAGGCGACATCTCTACCGATCTGGTCCGTCTCCGTAGCACGAACGATGGCTACATGGATCAAGTTCACAAATTGCGCGATCAATACAAGGCCGATATGGTGGCGTTGATCGTAGATAACGGCGGGAGCTACTGTGGTATCGCCTATGTCATGGCAAACGGCCCACGCGCGAGTTTTGCCTCTTACGCCTTTAGCGTAACAGACCGCGACTGTGTCTCGAACAATACCCTGACCCATGAACTGGGACACAATATGGGTGATGCCCACGATCGGGAGTCCGGGGGCACAGGCGTTTACCCCTACTCCTATGGCTATAGAGACCCAATCGGAAAATTTCGGACGATTATGGCCTACCCCTGCCCGACCGTGTCATGCCCGCGGGTCAAGTATTTTTCCAACCCGAAGATCTTGATCAACGGCCGACCAGCCGGAATCGATTACGCAGTCAATCCTTCCAAGTCCGCAGATAATTCACGTTCCATGAACGAGGTTCGGAACGTCATTGCCGCATGGAGGACGGGAACTACCACGTCCGCCGCTACGGCCTCTGACGGGTCGAAACCTTCCCGTGCCAACTCGCCGACAAACTCCGGCGGTGATCTGAACGACGATCCGGACGATAGCTCAGATGATGACGATGATGACGATTCTTCTGATAAACCTCGAAACAATTCTCCTGAAAAACCTCGCGGAAAGGCTCGTGTGCCAACTCACTAGCTGGTAGGATATCAGGGAGGGTCGACACTCGACCCTCCCCTTCACGATGAGACGAGACATTATTTCAAAATCATCCGTTCGTGCTATGCCTGTCGGGGCACAGCAAACGAGTTTTTCCGCAGTCGGCTGGACAGCATGAGTTGATACCGAGATGAAGAAACGCGATGGTTGACCCAATGAAACGATCGACGGTTCACCGATTCAAACCTCTTCTCCTTGCTCTGCTGTTGGGGAGTGTATCCGGCCAAACGGCGCAGGCCGACGAGTTATCCGGACCAAAAAACCTATGGCACACCGTTCTGAATCCTCCGCCGATTACCCAACCTCAAACACCGAAGAAGCCATGGATGCTCCGCGATCGAGAAATCGAGTTGGACCTTTCGCTCCTTACAGTTCTCAAGGATGCCGGAGCCAGGCCCCTCCCCCGAATTACCATTGAGCTCTTCGACAATACCAATCCGGAACTCGACATCTCCTCCACGATCTCTCGAATCAACAACACCGCTGTCATCCGTGGAACGTTCAAGCCGCCCGTACAAGGCGATTTTACATTTGCGATCACCGGCAATCTTCTGGTCGGAACCATCCAGATCGGCCCTCGCATGTATAAGACCGACCATATCGGTAATGGCCGCCTGCGATTGGTCGAGCTCGATCCCGACAAAATGCCGGGAGATTGACGATCATCGTTCCTTTGTCCCAATCAATCTCAACCGTTGTCCGGAACAGTACCCCGCTGAGGCAGTCATCCTGTCACAGGTGAAAGTTGATCGAACGGGTCTCATGACGTTATGACTCTCGATAGAGAGTAGCTATTCGCTACCGATCCGGCTACAATGCCCTCTCTTGCATTGGAACGTATGACCACGGCGACTCCTCAAACGAAACCGGCTCCGGAAACACTTCTTCAACGGACGTTGAACGCCGCGCTGAATGAGATCGGCACGGATTCAGTGCTGGCAGCAATCTTCCATCAAGAAAACGGCCCGCTCGTCGAGCATGCCTCCCGTGGATTTACACCTCGAGATGTTCAAGCGATTCTCCGTACCCTTTCGACACAAGGCGCTGCGGCCCTGACCCCGAACCCAGCCGACCCCGACAGTGGACGCACCGTTCGTTTGCGGTTGATTACTCCCGGCGCCAAGTCCTTGCTTGTCGTTCCACTGCGTCATCTCAATCGAGTGTACGGATGTCTGGTGATCGGCAGGAAAGAAGGCGCGGCCTTTTCCAAAAAGGACCGATCGCAACTGGACCAGATGTGCGAGGGGATGACCAAGGTGTTGGATCGCGAGGGCTTGTTCAACACCGCTGCGGTGCTCAGCCGTCCTTACGTGACACAGGAAGCAGCTCCCCCCCAACAGGCCGGGGGCGACTTGTTTCCACCCATGATCAAGCACTTCTCGCCAGAGCTACAAACGAAGGTTGAGGCAATCCTCGCGGAAGCCAACCAATCTGTGGCCTACGACCGAGCCTGGGCCTGTTACTACGATCCGCTGGCGGGAAATGTGGAGGTCTTGGGAGTCGCCGGTGATGCCAAGGGTGATCAACGGGACGCGAAGAAGGACTTGAAGCCGGGCCAGCGTCTCACGCTGGACAGCTCTGCGGCCGGATGGGCCGTGCGCCATCGCAAACCGCGCGTGGATCATGATCTGGCCTCCACTCAAGGCCGCTTTCTCGATCACAAACAACTCTTTAAGGACCGATTTCAGTCATCCCTCGTGATCCCATTTTTCGTCAAAGGACAAGTCGGCGGCACGGTGACACTGGGAGCAAAAGATCCGGAGCGCTATCAAACGACTGATGCCCGCACGCTGGAACCCACGATCGTTAAACTGGCCGATCTCTTGCAAACACCGGTGCCTCAAGCGCCTGTCCCCGCTCCGCCCACTGAGCTTGGATCACCAAGTCCTCAGGCCGCTTCGTCGATACCCTCCGAGCCGAGCATCAGAAAGCAAGAACGCCAATCGGCAATCGGGGAGTTCAGCGCATTCTTGGCGACGGAGGTCCGTGAACCCTTGGCCTCTATTCGATCGCAATTAGAAGAAGTGACCGGCGAAGGGATTCTTGATTTTGATCCTCAGACACGGGTCGAAAACGCGATGCGCGACTTGATCCGGATCGAAGCGATCCTCAACGAAATCCTCGATTTCGCCAAGCCGCTCGAGCTGAATCGGCACCTTTGCCGAATTCCGGAAGTGCTTGAGAGTGCATTGGTGGTGGTCGGGACCGATCTTGAAGCGACCCGTATTCAAGTCACGAAAGACTATGCCAATGTCATCGCTCCGGTACGTGGTGACGAAGCAAAGCTCCAGCAAGCCTTCTTGAGTATTTTCCGGAACGCCTGCGAGGCCATGTCTCTCGGCGGTCATCTCGCTATCGCCGTCACACAACATCGCGCCGGGCGAGGATTCGAGGTGCAGATTCTGATCAAGAATAACGGGGTACCGATCCCGGTTGAAATCGTCGATAAAGTCTTCGAGCCGTTTTTCACGACGAAGCGGTCCGGCATCGGGTTAGGACTGCCCAGCGTCAAGAAGATCATCGAAGAACACCATGGGACGATTGCGATCGGGAGCGCCACGGATGAAGGCACCACCGTGACCATCCGTCTCCCTGGCGTCAGTCGAGGACCAGCGTACCGACACCGTGGACGAAGTCGGCGACCTCCCCGCCGTCCGGGTTGATCCGAGTCTATTCATCTCGATCACTCTCGGATGGCTCCGAAAGACTTTGCGTGTTTGACAGAAACGGCTACCGATCGCTATGATTTGATCGATGCCTTTTGTGTAACGAAAATACTCCGTCGTGTTGTGATCCTCATTCACTCTTCTATCTCAAAGGGAGAACGGGTATGAAACTTATTACTGCTGTAGTTGCCACGGCCTCCGCAGTTCTGTTCGGTCTTTCCATGGCTTCAGCCAACCCAGCACTGCTACCCAAGCATGAAGGCTATCCGATGAAGAATAGCGGCAGTCCGGTCAACGGCCAACCGACGGCGAATGACCCAGGCCAGCCGGATGCGCATGGAACCTCCACGCTGCTGAAGTCGGCAGATTCGATCAAGAACGCCGAGCAGAAACTGATGAAGACGGACAATGCACGCATCACCGAAGGACAAGGAGCCGGACGGCTTCCTCAGGTAGAGGGTCCTCAGATCACGATTGCTCCACCCGTGACCTCCGCGACCAAGATCACCGGCGACCGCAAAATTGATTAATCCGGTTTTGGAGTGACGGATATCGCAAGGGGAAGCCCTCTAGGAGGGCTTCCCCTTCTTTTTCCCTTTATCTGTCTAGGGGAACGGTTTGCTGAACCGTCGCCCCCGATTAATCGGAACCGCCAAGGCTTTTTCGCCCACTCTCCCGCGTAGTCCACACCAATTCGTGGAAACATCCCGATCTGGCGTTCGATGATTCTTTCGCCTCGATCTTCAAACCAGAGAGATCGTCCCTCTGTCATGTCGACCTGATGCAATGACCGGTCAATACTCAGCTCGCGACAGAGCTTTCCTGGACCGTCTATCAATACGCCCTCCACTTCAATGGCTCGGATTAACACGGCGGCTGGAAATTCGATCCGCTCCGTCACGACATTCAGCATGTGGTACATACCGTAGATCAAATAGACATACGACATCCCCGGGGGACCAAACAGGACTTCTGTTCTTGGCGTCCTCCCCTTCGATGCATGACAAGCCTTGTCTTCTGTGCCGATATACGCTTCCACTTCGATGATTTTCCCGACGATGGTTTCCTGCCCGCTCTCACGCATCAGATACTTCCCAATGAGAGAACGTGCGACGGTCAAGGTTGAGCGATTGAAGTAGGCTTGCGTCAGAATCCGAGGCATAGTGAGGAAATCTGAATGCTACGTTCAATGGGACAGATCTTTCAATGATCAATTCATCCCACTCTTTATTTACCAGTCCGACGGAACAACTAAAAATGCCAGGCCACGCCCCCCATGAATGTGCGCGGATTTCCTGGAACGAAATGAATACCATTGACCGGAGCCGGTTCGGTCCTCAACCTCGACTCAAATGCAAATATCGCTTGCTCCCAGTCCGTATTGAACAGATTCTGAATAAAGTAAAATGCTTCCAGGCGGCCATGGGGCAACTTGATCGGCAATTGATACCGCTGAGACCAGTCAAAGACGATCCACGAAGGAGACTTGATGCTCCGATCTTCAATGAGCGGCCGCACGCCCAAATACGTCGCCTGCAATTGAGAGGTCAGCCCTTCCGGCCACTTCAAGATGGCCGCACCATAAGCCGTGAATTCCGGGGCCAGTGGGATGGCATCGCCGTTTCTGAATTTGGCCTGAGTCCACGTGAAGCTGCCGTTCACATATAGTGGTCCCCAGAGCTGGCCGCGTGCCGCCACTTCAAATCCCTGCCGCCGGCTCGGGCCTCGAATCTCCGTCGTTCCTTCATCACCCACAAATACCAGCTCCGACTGAAGATCAATGCGCCAGGCCGTGACGGTAAACTCGACACCCTCGATACCCCAAGGCCTGGATCGGATACCTACTTCATAGTTTCTTGACCGGGCAAGAGAGGCACCGCCGATCTGCACGGCAGACCGGGCATCATTGCTGTGGAAGCCTTCTCCGTAGTTGACGAAAAATTCCGTTTTGGCCCAAGGCCCCAGGATCATGCTCATCTTGGGCAGGAGAATACCCGAACTGGTGCGCCCAGCCGGTTGTAAGGCACAGGTTGTGCAGAGATTGCGCACATCGAAGGTAAAGGTTTCCCAGCGTAAGCCGCCCACGAATCGCATCCATGATAGAGGCTGTATCTCGCCCTTGATGAACGGCGCATAGGATGCAGAAAGCACGTCGGTGTACGTCGTCGTACCGGTCCCTGCCCGCTTTGTTTGCGTCCCCAGCCTTGGGTGGATATCATCCACTCTCGCTTGCACACCAGCCGTCCCACTGACCGGGATTCCCCATAAGTCCCAACGTTGCTTATATCCGATATCACCGCCATACATGACCCGCCGATCGGATTGCTGAATGCCGTCGCCGTTCACCGGATCATTCAAGGCAAACGTGAAATTTGTAAACAGATCCAGTCGGTAATACTGACCATAGGCATTGGCAAAGAACTGACCATTGGTGGTCGTATCGTAGTGATAGTTCATCACTCCGGTAGCCCGGAGCGTCGATCCGCCCTCCGTTGGATCGATTGCCCCAAAACGATCGAGCATGCCGGTATCCACTGCTCTCAATGGAATCTCACCCGATGCATTCCATTTGGATTTTTGAAACGTTCCCTTGATACTAAACTCATCCCTCCCTGTAAAACTGGTTGTCAGCTTCCCGAGCACATTGGTGCGCAGATACCGATTGTCGTTTTCAAACGGCCCATTGGTGTAGTAGTTTTCGACGGCAAATAAGGTTTTGACCTTGTCCTTTGTGGGCGAGAACATGAGCAGGTAGCGCTGCGTGTCGAATTGGGCTCCGGTTGCCTGGGCAATCCCTTCCTGCACCATTTGTCTGGTCTTGAAATTGATCGCTCCTGCCGTCGCAAAATCGCCGATCTCCGGCAAATAGGCCCCTTTGGAAACATCGACACCTTCGATCGTCTCTGGAATGATGAAGTTGAGATCGGCATACCCCTGTCCATGCGCATGCGTCCTGAGATTGATCGGCATGCCATCGGCAAAGAACGCCACATCCGTGCCATGATCGGCATCGAAGCCACGCAGGAAATATTGATCGGCTTTTCCCGCCCCGCCGGAATGCTCCACTGCTATCATGCCGGGAATCAAACGAAGGACTTGCGCTGGACGACCCTGAGGTTGGAGTACGATTTCCTTGTCCGGGATAAACTGCTGAGAAGAGGCTGCGACAGGTTTTTCACCAACGACCGCAATTTCAGGCACTTCCAACTCAGCTTCGTCCGGATCATGAGCCTTGGCGTGTTCCCACGAACTGAGAGCGACTGTGAAAGCAAACACGAAGATCAGGACGCGCGTCATGTCCATAACTCCTTGTCATGCATGCGGTGGACGGATGAGGCGCCCACGATAGTCCCTACACAGTCGACTCATCGACCGGCGTAGACCCTCGTGGTCTCGCAACTCAGAACAGAAGACAATGCCGTTAGGCTCTGCAGGGTGTTGTGACGGCAATACGAACTCGTGAGAGGCATTCATCAATCAGCGTCTCCATCGTGCGGCGTTCAGTCCCCACGATTTCGACGCGAACACGATTCAGCGGCAGTAGTACCTTCTTGGCCTTTGCCTCAAGAATCGTCCTGACGATCTCAGGGGTGACTTCACCCGACATGGCTCCAGGCAATACCAGATTTAATGAGGCCACGATGATATCCACCGTCGGCACCGTCTTAGAAATGGCCTCGCTCCCGGATGCGACTTGTTCAGCCCCGGCGTCCCGCATCGCCTCTGCCGCCGCAAGATTGGTTCCCAGCCCCAGAATTTGGCAATTGAGATCCGGAGTGTCCCGCAATCTCGACACTAACCGAGAACCCAGCCCGCCACCTCGACCATCGATTACGCACACCCGCACAGTCTAATCCAACCCCTTTCCGGTCGTCGTCATGGTCAACTTTCCGTGCTTCACTCCCTTCACACTCACCAAGGCATCCGCCACTTTCCGAATGTCCGAGCCTTTGCCTTTGACTACCAGCACTTCAAGGCAATGATCATGGTCGAGGTGTACATGCATTCCCGAGAGAATTTGACCATGGTAGTCATGCTGAATGTCCGTCAACTTACTCGTCAGGTCTCGTACGTGATGGTCATAGACAAACGTGATCGTCCCCACAGTTTCTTTATTTTCGTCCCACTCCTGACCGACAAGGTTGTCGCGAATCAGATCGCGTAAGGCTTCCGAGCGGTTCGTGTACTTGCGCCGCTCAATATGTTTGTCGAAGGCGTGCAACAAGTGGTGATCGAGTGAGACACCAAAACGCACCAATTTTTTCACGGACTGCCTCCTTCTTGAAGGTAGCACGATAATTAATTTAATAGCACTATCGTGCCATAGAATCAACTTCTGCCTTTCCTTCTGCACATAATACGTAAACCGGACGTGATCGGATTTCTGACTCAGGAGAGACGCCGCCCTCATCCGAGGGCTATTTCAACATCTCATTCTGCGGAGAGGAGAGCACAAGAAGGAGACAACCATCGTCGGTCGACGTGTCATGATGCACCGTCCCAGCCTCGGCACGGTGATAATCACCGACCGTCATCTCACGCCCGGCGACGGAGCATCCCCCTTCGAGGACATACAGCTCTTCGACGGCGGCATGGTGATGCGGAGCGTACCTGGTACCGGGAGCGAAACGAAGAATGGCGGTGGTCCGTCTTGAGCTCGGATCAAAAGAGAGCAATTTAGCCTTCACCCCCGGCCCAATATCCCGCCAGACTCCCTCCGACGCCCTCACGAAAGTAAGTCCCTGCGCAGATGGGCGAGGAATTATGGAACGAATCAGAAGAATCCGCAGAAAATTCGACACGGCTGTCCAGCAAGAATACAACCACGTGGACAGAGAGGCCGCACCTTGCGGAACGCCTATCCGCCTTTCACTCACCCGTTCGTCGCCTGCCCGGCTCGCGATATCTCTGAAAACGGGTAAGGAATCCTTGCCCGCAAGTCGGACAGCCGCATGCGCTTGGATTCGAGAAAGGAGCCGCTCCCGTACTGAATTCTCAGGCTTGACCGGAGTCGATCCCAAAGCCACGGTGTTGGCGGACAGCTCGAACTGTTCGGCTTCTCCGGCAGCTTCTTTCGCAACCTGCTGAACCAGCCGATCTCGAAGGGTAACGGGAGGTGTCACAGGAGCCGCAAGCGCACCGAGGGCATAAATGGTCGCTTGATAGGCTGCTGCCGTTTGCCGTAGGAGAGCTGATTCACCTTGGAGTCTTTGCTCAAATGCCAGACGATCCCCTGGATCCATGACCCCAAGAGCATACTGCATCGCCTGTTCTTTCAGTTCTTCCGGCAACTTCGTCTCAGTCATGGCTGTAAACCTGATTCGTAGGGTGCCAGGGCCTCCCGCAATTTGATCATGCCCGATCTCATCCGTGTCTTCACGGTACCGAGAGGCACTTGTAACTTCTCGGCGATCTCGCTCTGGCTCAATCCGTAAAAATAGGCCAAGGCAATAGCTTGTCGCTGCTCAGCCGTCAGCCCCGCCAACGCTTCTTGGACATAACGGCGGCGCTCTTGACCCTCCACGTTCTGTTCCGGCGTCTCATCGTGACTGGCAAACAACTCAACAGCATCCAATGATTCGGTGCGCCAATATTCGGTGGCTCCGGCGCGCAACCGATCAATGGCTCTTGTTCGGGCGACCGTCATCAACCATGCACCGGGCGCGCCTCTGGTTTGATCATAGGTATGAGCCTGTCGCCATATCTGCGTGTAGACATCCAAGGTGACTTCTTCCGCAGCCTCTCGATTGTTGAGGATTTTGCAGATAAAGCCGAATACCTGCGGACTTGTTCGGTCATAGAATGTGGCAAGCGCAGCCTGATCGCCCTGGGCCGTGAGCGCAATAAGTTGGGCCCACTCACGGTCTTGATCAAGTTTGGCCGGTTCTATAGTCATCGTCGACATACGATCTTCCTCTGAAGCTATACGAGCCGACAGGGAAGATTGGATTGCGGGTCGGATTTATTTTTTTGCGGCGATGGGCGGACTATAGCACCGCCCCCATACCCCGACAAGGCAGCCGCCCGGGCGCATACATCCAATCTCGAAATCCTCTCGTAGTGGGAAACAGACCACCGGCAGGTGCTTAGGACAAACGTAGACGACAGTAGCATTTCACCAGGAAGAGAGGGAGCAGAAACATGAAACGACCCATGTTATGGCCGTTAGGCGTCGTCTGTGTCGTCGGACTGTTGTCCGGCTGCAGTGGGAACGACAACGTGCCGGTCATTACGCCCAGCGGACCCACTGCAGCCGTAGAAGAGCAGCGCATGGCCCAATCAGATGCTCTGACTGCTGAGGAGGCTTCGCTGATCAGCCAAGCAGAGTCTGAACCGGATCCAGCTTCCTTGCCGGACTTCTAACAACCAACCGAGAGACAGATGTATTTCCAGAAGGAGGGTTCTATGTTCGATCGACTTCGACCACTATGTGCACTCGTACTCGCACTACTCACGGCCACACCGGTCCTGGCGGCGAGTCATCGTGAAGCTCCGTTGATTACGAACGATCCGGCGGCGGATATCACGGACTTCTATTTTTTCCGAAGCTGGCAGCATCCCGACAACGCCGTACTCGTCATGAACGTCATCCCGAGTCAGGAGCCAGGGTCCGGACCCAATTACTTCAATTTCGCCGATGATGTGCTGTATGAAATCCACATCGACAACAATAAAAACAACATCGCCTCGAACATCGTCTACCAGATCAGATTTAAAACAGAGATCCGCCAGCCCGGCAATGTCTTTCCCTTGTCGTATGTTGCATTACCTCCGATTACCGCCCTTACGGGGGGTGGATCCGAAGGACTCCTCTTGCGTCAGAGCTATACCGTTACAGAGGTCCGCTATGGACAACGCCCGCGAGACCTTGGGACTGGTGTCATGTATGCCGTCCCGTCAAATGTGGGCTCCCGCACGATGCCGAACTACGAAGATCTCGCCGAGAAGGGCATCTACCCCTTAAAAAACGGAGGGAGAGTCTTCGCCGGGCAGCGAGATGAGACCTTCTACATCGATCTTGGGGGTACGTTCGACACGTTGAACCTCCACATCTCGCCGATTCTGTCGAATGCCGATGATGCGAATGATGCAACCATTGTCGGAGCAGTCGGCCTCGGTACAGCCGATACGTTCAGTGGCTTTAACGTCAATACCATCGCGTTGGAGGTTCCGATCAGTGAACTGGTCGGACCGAACGGCAACAAAATACTCGGCGCTTATGCCAGCACGAGCCGGCCGAAAGTCACGGTCATCAAGAAAAACGGTGACCGCGGCAGCAGCACCCGCTTTGTTCAAGTGGCACGTATGGGGAATCCCCTCGTCAACGAGTTGATCATCGCGACGAACATGAAGGACAAGTGGAATGCGACGGATGCAGAGGACGAAAATGAGTTCATCCCGTTCTACTGCAACTCGGCACTGGCCACGGCACTCAATGCCGTGTTCGGCACCGGCTTCCCAACGACGAACCGAGAAGATCTGGTGAATGCGTTGCTTCGCTATGCACCGGGATCGGCAGTCTGCGGATCCGGCAAAACGAACGAAGCGCTTGCCGACCTCTTGCGAGTCGATCTAGATATCACACCCACTCCAGCCGGCGGGCAGCGGCGACTGGGCCTCCTCGCTCATGATGCGAGCGGCAATGCGATGCCGGATAAAGCCGGTTGGCCGAACGGACGAAGACCGAACGACGATGTCACCGATGTGGCGCTCCGCATCGTGGCCGGCATCCTGACGAACCCCGCCGTGCCGAATCTGGGAGACGGCGTGAATTTCAATGTCGGTTCGGTCGGCAGCAACAAGACCGCCAACGGGATCGCGATGGAATTTCCCTTCCTTCCGACACCACATGATGGCCGAGACCGTCGGCATATTGATCCGAAGGAAGCATTCTAATCATCACCAAGCGGGTGTCGCGCTGATTCGCGGCACCCGCTATTCCACAGGCATGGTCATGACGTCAGAAACAGCAACACCAGGATTGAGAATACAGCTTCGAACCGGATGGCTCGGCTCGATCGCACATTGGGCCGACAGCAGATGGTCATGCACATCCCTATTACCTATTCACAAGAGTAGCCTGATGACGTGGTTTCCATCTTGCACTATGTTCACAACGCTCGTCTGGTTCCTGTTCATCCTAGCTCCTGTCGTCTCCTCCGAACCCTATCGACCCATGGACGATACACAGGTCCTTGAGCGACTCAGTTTCAAAGGAACTGATCCGGTCACACGGGAACTCGCCGCGTTGCGTACCGCTCTTCGAAACAATCCTCACAATCTTGACACAGCCGTACGTTTGGCTACCGGCTATATCGAACAGGCTCGATCCCAAGGCGATCCCCGTTTTCTCGGCCAAGCACAAGCGGTTCTCAGTCCTTGGTGGAACGAGCCGACTGCCCCAGCAACAGCCCTCCTCTTACGTGCCACGATCAGACAGAACGCCCATGAGTTCGACCAAGCCTTGGCAGATCTCGATCAAGTGTTGGCCGTACACCCGACCAACGCCCGAGCCTGGCTGACCAAAGCGGCAATCCTCCAAGTCCAGGCTCATTACGAAGATGCTCGTCGAGCCTGTCAACGACTTGCCCGATTGGCAGCAACTCATGTGCTGCTCGGATGTTTGAGTGACATCGCAAGTGTCACAGGCCGGTCGGCAAAAACACGAGAGCTGCTGCAACCGGTGCTTTCGGATCAAAGGCTCATCGGTCGCGAGCGGATCTGGATTGCGACAATCCTAGCGGAGACAAGCGCACGCATTGGTGCAATACGAGACGCTGAGCAGTATTTCGCCGAAGCCCTCAAGATCGGCATCAAGGATCAGTATTTGCTGGGCGCCTATGCGGACTTTCTGCTGGATCAAGGCCGTCATGAAGATGTCGTCTCACTGCTCCGCTCAGAGGCAAAAGCCGATGGATTACTCCTACGCCTCGCGATTGCGGAACAAGCATTGGACATACCCTCATCCGATCACCATATCGCTGAGCTTGCCGCCCGTTTTGCCGCCGGTCGGGAACGGGGCACTTCGGTCCATGTCCGAGAAGAAGCGCGTTTCACGTTGGCGTTGCAACAGGATGCCAAACAAGCGCTGCCGCTGGCCCAAGCCAATTGGAACGTGCAGCGAGAACCAGCCGACGCCAGGATCCTCCTCGAATGTGCATTAGCCGACAGAAATCGATCAGCGGCCCAGCCTGTACTTGATTGGTTAAAGACCAACCCCGTGGAAGACTTTCGGTTGCAACAACTCGCAAAGCAGATTCAGGAGGCACCATTCTAATGCCTGTCTTGATGATCATGGTCTTACTGTTATTGACTGTTCCTGCCTGGGCCCATAAGCCCAGCGACAGCTATCTTTCGCTGGCTGTTCAGAACGATCACGTTGAGGGGCAATGGGACATCGCCTTACGTGATCTGGATAGTGCCATCGGATTGGATGGTGACGGTAACGGTCAGATCACCTGGGGAGAGGTCCGAAACAAACACAAAGAGATCAGCGTCTATGCACTGTCTCGTCTCACTCTGTCCGCCGATACCGAAACATGCTCGGCTGAGGTACTAGATCAACTAATTGATGATCACACAGACGGAACCTATTCCGTCCTTCATTTTCGTGCCGATTGCGGCCAGGCGATCCAACGGCTCCATGCGGATTACCAACTGCTCTTTGATATAGACGCACAACATAAGGGACTCCTACGACTAACACAGGGCGAACACACCAGCACCGCCATTTTCAGCCGAGAAACTCGACTCCACGCATTCTCGATCGCCGAACAGTCACGCTGGGACGAGAGCCGCCAATTCATTCATGAAGGCATCTGGCATATCTGGTTGGGATTCGACCATGTCCTGTTTTTGCTCGCCCTGTTGCTGCCCGCAGTCTTGGCCCGTAAGGAAGGTCACTGGCAAGCAGCCGGCGATTTTTCGTCGGTTTTGTGGAACGTTGTCAGGATCGTCACAGCCTTTACCGTAGCCCATTCCCTCACGCTCAGTTTGGCTGCTCTCGATGTTGTCCACCTCCCATCCCGGTTAGTGGAATCGACTATCGCCGCATCCGTAGTACTGGCCGGGCTTGGAAATCTTTATCCAATGATGACAAGTCGGCGCTGGATGGTGGCCTTCGGGTTCGGCCTAATTCATGGATTCGGTTTTGCTGCCGTGCTCACTGACCTCGGACTTCCCCACGATTCACTATTATTGAGCCTGGTCAGTTTCAACGTGGGCGTGGAGCTCGGCCAACTCGCTATCGTCGCCGTCTTCCTCCCACTGACCTATCTGCTCCGCCACACCTGGTCCTATCCCCGCTTGGTCCTCACCGGCGGATCGCTAACGGTGATTGTCATCGCACTCGTCTGGTTCACCGAACGAGCCTTCGACCTTCGGCTGTTTCCGCTCTAACAGAATGCTCTCGAGATCGTGCAATCAGCGGATAGCTGTAACCCTTACGAGGCTACAAACATACAGCCCCCTTCAGGAGGGTCCCCTGAGAGGATCCGATTCCCACTCTCATACGAGGAAGAGTTGCCCTTCCCCGCTTATTTTCCGTCGGCCTTGTCGGTTCAACGCGTGGTGTACCCGCCATTGGCAAAGATCGTTTGCCCCGTGATCCACCAGCCATCGGTAGCCAAGAATTTGACGATCGGAACAATGTCTTCGATCTTTGTCAATTCACCATTCAACGCTTGTGACTTATGGAACGCCACCCGCTCCGGCGTTTCTTGCCCATAGAAAAATGGAGTATCCATCGGGCCTGGGCCAACCGCTGTGACTGAAATGCCGCGCGGCCCGAATTCCTTAGCGGCTGAACGAGTGAAATGTTCTACCGGTGCTTTTGCGCCAGCGTAGGTGGAGTATCCATCAGTGAAGGCGGCTAACAGCGAGGTCACCACGGTGATAATCTTGCCGTTATTATTGAGGTGCTTGCTGGCTTCTTTGATAAAGAAGTAGGCGGCTTTGGCATTAATGGCGAACATGGAATCGAACTCTTCTTCTGTCGTATCTACGATCGGTTTACGAAGCACCTTGCCCACGGTATTCACGGCAATATCGATACCGCCAAACCGCTTCTTGGCTTCTTCGAACAGCGCTGCCACGTGAGCCGGTTTGGTCAGATCACCTTGGGTCGCATAGGCTTCACCACCCATGGATTGGATGGCCTTCACCGTAGATTCCGCATCCGGCTTTGTAGAACTACTGTTGTAGTGCACCACGATCTTGGCTCCTCCTTTTGCGAACTCTCGACTGATAAGTCCACCAAGGTTCTTGGCCCCTGCCCCTACTACGACCACTTTCCCTTGCAATGATTGCGCTGCCATAACGTCCTCCTACAAAAACCGACGCCCCATCCCCATGACAGGGCAATGTGGCCAATTATATGAATGCTTGGAGGAAAGATCTTGAACGAAACACCTGCGGTTTGAATATTTCCCAGGCTGGTCGGCTCACATACTTCGTAAGCGGCGTGGCGTCAACCCCGTATATCGTCTCATCATTCGTGTGAGATGGCTTTGATCGGCAAATCCAGTTTGAACGGCAATATCAGCGATGGATAGTCGAGTCTCGATCAATAATGTCCTTGCCCGCTCGATCCGTCTGCCGATCAGGTATTGATGAGGTGCGAGTCCGGTAGCCCTTTTAAACAGGCTCAGGAAATGTGATGGACTCATGCCGGTGACATCTGCAATCTCCCTCAGACTCAGGTCGTCACTCAGATGAGCGTCGATAAACTCGACCACCCGCGAGAGACTCCTGTGTGGCAGGCCATGTCGAGACAGCTGCAGGCGCGCACGCGTCTTGGAATATTTCTTGATGAGATGAACAATGAGCGTATGGGCAAGTGAGTCGGCATACACGCGATCAGGCAGCTCCGGTTGCTCGAACTCCGTCACCAACGCTTGCACGAGCTGTTCCAGCAACGCATCGCGAAAGTGAAATCGTGGCATTAATTCGACGGGCTTCTTTGTGCCCATCTCTCTGGCGATGCGATTCATGACGCGAGGTTGGATCGCCATCAACAGCAATTCGACGGCCGAGCTCCAACGAGGTGCAACAAACAACCCGGCGGGATTGATGATGGCCTCACCTCCAGAAAAGAATGCCTGGTGGAATCGACCGTCAAATCGCCATGTGAGCGTTGCCGGTTCACCAGAGTGAAGAACCACGATATGCCAGGGGGGTTGCTTACCTGGACGATAGATCCCTGAATTCGGCTGCTCAACATCTCGCTCGACAATGATGCCGTCAAGTAACGTGCCGCTTCCAGATAGATTTCTAAGATGCGGCTTAATGAGTGAACTGGCCGAGTGTGTGGATTTCAACGACTTTGCTCCACTCGTCAGACGGAGAATCATTGCGTTCTCGCCACATGGCGGAGAAGCACGGGCATTCTACATTTCTAGACTTGAGTGGTCCACGGTGAGAGGACGAATATCCCTTATGGGGTCTCATCTTCAAGAGCCTCGATCATCGTGAAGCAGCGGAAGAAGTGCCGTTGGACGTCTACACGCAGATGCAGTGGCAAGCCCATGCCTTCGACGAGACGAGAGGCACACCGAGCGAGTCGACGACTGCCATCGAGCCGAAGACACCGGCTGTCCACTGCTCATCATCTCCTCTCTGCGAAGCGAGATTCTGAGCCGAAGGCTGCCCCGTTGTCACAACAGGGGATAGGTTTTAGGAGCGTTTCGGCAGACAGCTCTGAAGGAATTCTGTCAAAGAAGAAAAGTCCCCTTCGTCCGCAGTCCGCATGGCGGCAATGTACCGTTCCCGGATCTGATGCCCCTCTGACATCAGATGAGTTTGAGGCCATTCCGGCAAGGGGTGCTGGCGGGAGTACAAGAATATATCGGTGATCAATCGTGCGTGTCGCCCATTCCCATTCCTGAAGGGATGAATTTTCGTCAATCTGTTCTGAAGGCGTGCGGCCATCTCTAGAATCGGCATTGTCGATGTTGGAGAATCCCAATGGAGAAAGTCGTCGCATAGCAAGTAAACTTGTTCTGGAACGTGGCGCCAGTCCATGCCGATATTGAGGTTTTCCGTCCGATATTTTCCAGCCCAATCCCATATTGATCCCAACATATCTTGATGGACTGTGCGGATATACGCATCGGTAAGCCATTGTACACCCCGTTTCCTCCTGCGGGCTTCAAAGATGTATTTGTCATAGGCCAAACTAATGGCCTGTGCTTCAGCTACATTTCGTTCCCCTCTTGTCGTGAGCTGAGTAAGAATGAGCCCTGAGGTGTCATCACCCGAAGTCTCCCCATCGGGTTGAGTTTCGTCTGCGATGGTCATTGAGTGGGTAGTCGTTTACGAGGACTACGAAGAAGATCGTCGGTACGTTTTTCAAGGAGCTGCCTGAATGTGTTCTGGTCAAGAGCTTGGTCTTCAAGTGCCATGGTTCCCATCGTTTGTTTCAGTCGCTTGAGGGCCACAGCTCGGGCACGATCTCTGACGAGTTCTTCCAGAGGTTTTTTAAGTAGCGGTTCGAGATTGAGTTCACAGCCTAAGCCTTCATAAATTCGTCGGAGTGTCCCGACTTGAGGATCCACTTTCCCAGACTCAATCGCGGCGAGGTTCGGCTGCGTAATATGGGCGCGGCGAGCGAGTTCAGCCTGCGTCATTCTAAGCCGATTCCTGAGCAAACGTATCCAGTCCCCCATAGTGAGTTTGCTCTTGTCTGTAGATGACCGCACCATCATCCTGGATAGAACTATGTCATCAAGGACGGTTATGAATTTTTGTCTCATGGAAATTATTATACTATTTACAATATCAATATAAACATAAATATACTGTAAACAATGTGAAAGTGTAATTTTTATTACTGTACTCAATATTAAATATTTCAACTATATGATTTTATTTAACAGTAATGGTTACCCTGAGCTCGGTAGAGGCTATCGAGAGGTAACGTCGGGCCAGAATAGAATAGCCCGATTAAAGGCATAAATCATAACAACCAACTGTCCGCTCTAGCTCGTACCTAAGATTAGTCCTCACCGGCGGCTCACTGGCGGTGATCGCCATTGCACTCGCGTGGTTCACCGAACGAGCCTTTGAGCTTGCGTTGTTTCCGCTCTAGTTAGGGAATGTTGAAGAGGGAGATACTGCCACACTTGTGCCACAGGCTATGTAATTCTCACACTTAAACAAGCAGTTAGATGCTGGCTGTGAATCTGCAATACGCTGATTGTATTCCCAAACAAAATCTTCTAACCTGCCACGAATCATTAGCGACGAGCAGCCCCCAACTAGCTTTGAGTGAATCATGCTGCCATTCGATATGTCCGGATACGTTTTCCCGATCGTGTCTTGCACTCCACAGGTCAATCCCGAGCGGCCGCAAGATAGAATCTTCAAGGTGGACCGTTTTCTTGGTTCCGGTTTTTGGGTAGACGACCAAGGTCACTTCCTCACCTGTAAGCATGTGCTTCAGGAACTGACTCCCGGCCAATGCCCCGCGATTGGCCAACCCTTCGGTGATGCACGAGATCACTACATTCGGGTCATTGAATCCAAAATGCATCCCTCATTGGATATCGCTATGGGCACTGCACAACCAACTTCTCCGTCTCAATTTCTACCGCCACGCCTTTTGGACATATTTCCCGGCCTCGATACCACCGCTTTTGGATTTACCGAATGGGGCAAATCTGATGGCTCGCTTAACGTTGAGGTCCGTTACTTAAAAGGTCATGTAACCAGAACCTCAACCGAGCCATCTGGCCTGCCAACTCCATATGTCGTCGAAGTGTCGTTTGGATGCCCGAGTGGTTTTAGCGGTGCACCTCTCTTGGCAGATTTTCAAGTAGTTGGGATGTTATACGGAAATGTCGAGACGAAGATCCAAGGTTACTCGCTGAGTGAGGTCCAGGACGGTAATAAGCAGTACCGTGAAACCGCTTATCGCATTTATGAGTATGGGTTATGCCACCGCGTTTCTGATCTTGTGAAGTTTCTTGCTTCATGTGGAATAAAACCATTCACATAAAAGGAGCTGCTTCAGATGCCCCAATATTCGCCTCTCACTGTGGCAGAACTATCGTGTCCGATGTGGTTTTATCGGTTCCTCACCTGCCTCCTGATCCTCTGTAAGTGATGGAAAACTAACCGATAGAAGCAGGTTGAGGTCTATAGTCTCTGGGTCTGTGGAGGATTCAAATCTCGCAACCCCCTGGCTTTCTACCAACCAGCCGATTCTTTCTCTATTCTCCCTGAATCGGAACGTACATGACGTTCCCCTGGCGGTTCACGAGCAAGAGGGCGAGATCCGTGGGTTTGATAGGCTCAGCGAGCCGTTGCAGATTCGAAAAACTGTGTATGTGTTGTCGGTTCAGCTCAAGCACCACATCACCCGGTTGCAAACCGGAGGCTTCGGCCAGACTGCCTTCTTCAATGTCCGTCACGACAACGCCGTTATTCACCGGCAAATCCATCTGGCGTGCCAAGGGAGGTGTGACGTCATCGAAGACCACCCCCGCAAGAGGGTGTACGGTCGAGGCTGTTGAGGACGCCGCCTGACTTTTCTTCGGCCGTTCGCGTGGCGCTTCCTGAATGACCAGATCGGCCTGGTATTGCTTGCCGTCTCGAATGAGATCCAGCCGATGCTTGCTCCCGATCGACGCTTGCGCCACCAAGTTGCGTAACTGGCCGCTGTCCATAATCTCCCGCCCATCGAAACGCACCACGACATCGCCGCGTTTCAAGCCGGCTCGTTCAGCAGATCCCTTGGCATGCACATCCGTTACGATTGCGCCCTTGACGTCCGGAAGACGAAAGATCTTTCCCAACGGAGAGCTGACATCCTGTGTCGAGGCGCCCAGAAAGCCTCGCACCACGCGGCCCGTCTTGATCAGACTCTGCATGGCGGCACGGGCCATATTACTGGGAATCGCAAATCCGACACCGACACTGCCGCCGGTGGGACTCGCAATCGCCGTGTTGATCCCGACCAGCTCACCATTGGTATTGACCAAGGCTCCGCCTGAATTGCCCGGATTGATCGGCGCGTCCGTCTGGATGAAGTCTTCGAAATCCGCCACGCCGACATCGGCCCGCCCGACCGCACTCACAATACCGAACGTGACGGTACGGCTCAATCCCAAGGGGTTCCCGATCGCCAGCACAAAGTCGCCGACAGCCAGTTGGCTCGAATCCCCCCAGGCCGCAGTTGGAAGATTCGACGCATGGATCTTCACCACCGCCACATCGGTCTTCGGGTCCGTCGCGACCACTTTCCCCTTATATTGGCGACGATCGGCTAAAATCACTTCAACATCGACGGCGTCGGCCACGACATGGTTGTTCGTCACGATGTAGCCATCCGGCGTCACGATCACGCCCGACCCTTGCCCGTACTGCCGACGGGCAGGCGGCTCTTTAAACAGACCGAACGGCAACGCCTCGTCGCTGAACGACTGATCACGCACCATAACGGTGGACGCAATGCTGACCACTGCGGGGATCACTTTATTGGCGGTCGCCTTGACCTGCCCCTGTAAATCATGGCCGATCGTTGCCGGTATCTGCTGCGTCCCAGCCAATCCTAAACCAGGAACCATCAGACCGATAAAGATTCCCCAGGCCACACCCTGCACGGCACTTCCTAGGCTTCTTTGCACGGATACGCCTTCTATCTGACCTACTATTCTGAAATCAGCGAAATATCGTGCGCCAGCTTATCACGCACAATGAGCACAAGCATTCACAATTCGCTATGACGTCATTGAATTCCTGCGATGAGACCTTCTGTTGACCCCTTGTGCGGCTCATGACCACGATAGTACCCACCGTCACAAGGCCTGTAAATACCGTGTGAGCCTGAATGCCACCAACAGAGCGTACTGTAAGGCAGTCGCATCCCTGTGTTACAACAATCAATCGAGGCTTCACTTTCTGTGATTCAGCTGATGAATGTGGTTATCGTCAGGGGAGGCACCATGACACGTCTCGCGAACGTTCTGGCACTTATTCTGCTTATGACTGGTTCAGAAATTCTTGCCGCTTCAGGACAAGCCGAAGAGAGCAAATTTGGAACCCCCAAGAGAGATGAAGGCACCAGGACTTTTAAGGCCACTGAACATCCTTACTATTCAGGCGAGTTTCGCCTCAAGGGGGATCGGGCGACTCTCATCGGCAGCATGAGCGATAGCCCCCCCTGGGACCACCTCGACTACCAAGGCAAACATCTGACGCCTGTGAAAGGGACCATTGACATCGAGGTGAACGAACTGACCAACGCTGGGCGAGTGGTAGCCGAATTCGTCGAAGGTTCTACTCGGTATCGAATCGTATTTGATCGATTTGCTGCGAAAGCTCCGTTCCAGGACGGCGGCATCGCCACCAGAATCTACGAGCATGGGGATTCCAACAACGGCGACCCCCTCTATCCGAAAACCTGGTTATACCTGGGCGGCTGGGGTACTGCCACGATGTATCGGGATGACCAAGTGCTCTACAAAGACTACGACGCGCACTTCATGGTGATGGAGCGCTCACGCGATCCCAAGACCCATGAGGTCCGCTACCCAACTAAACGCACCCTGCCCGGCGGCGAAACCGATCCGGCCGGTATGGAAATCGATCTGTGGGTGCGGTCGAAAGAACAAAACGCCGACAACTTTCCCCCCTTTGAGACCTTTGTCCATCTCTGTTGGGAAGAAGTCACCTGGCGCTAAGTTATGAGCTTCTCTCTCCAACAACTTCTCCTGTTCAGCATGCTGGTGATCGCCGTGCCGGCGAGCGGAGCCTCCAGAGAGAACACACCCCACGTGTGGACCTTCGACAATGATCCCACGGATACACTTCCCGCTGAGTTTCAAGTGGGCACCTTGTTTGATGGGCGACCTGCCGGGAAGTGGAAGGTAATTCAGACGGATCAGGCCAATAGCCCTCCGCACGTGCTGGCTCAGCTCCTGGGAAAGGGAGCCGAACATGCGTATAAAACGGTGCTCATTAATGGGACCACAGCATCGGACCTCGAACTTCACGTCTCACTCTTGCCGATCGATGGCAAAGCCGACATGGGAGGCGGCCTCATCTGGCGTGCCACGGACGACCGCAACTACTACCTGACGAGAGCCAATCCGCTGGAGCAGAATATTCGCATCTACCGAGTCGTGAAAGGCGTCCGGCGGATGCTGAAGAACTTCGATCAGATCATTGATGTCCGCCAGTGGCATAGCCTTCGCGTGATCACGAATGGATGCCAGGTTCGAGTCTTTTTTGACGGGAAGCAGGTGTTTGATCTCTGCGATCAGACCTTCACGACCGGCCAGATTGGACTCTGGACCAAATCAGATGCCGTCACGTTTTTTGATGACCTGAAACTTCAGATCCAACGCTGAGCAAGGCTCTTACGGTCTTTCGTTTATGCCAACTGCGTTACCATTCGACTAGAGCCCACGGGCTCGCGCATCCGTTCCACCCGCTTTCCCATCCGTCATGTCCTAGGAGCATATATCATGACGATCATGCCGCCTAAACA
This sequence comes from Nitrospira sp., assembly GCA_018242725.1. Taxonomy (GTDB): domain Bacteria; phylum Nitrospirota; class Nitrospiria; order Nitrospirales; family Nitrospiraceae; genus Nitrospira_D. Next base: position 211,281 of record JAFEBI010000004.1, read on the forward strand.
GATCAGAGCACCCATGGCATCATAGCGATCCGGCCGAACTCCGTCGATGCCCCATCCCCAGAGTAAGGACAGCACGATAAACATGCCACCGTATGCCGCATAAACACGTCCGAAATGAGCAGGTTGTAAAGTTGGAATAATGCCATACAGAATGAGGATGGCAGCGCCTGCTACCCCGTAGCCCCAATGCCTACCCTCTCTGATCGCCAGCCACACCAAGTATCCGCCGCCGATTTCACACAAACCGGCGAGCACAAACAGTCCGAACGAGCCAGCCACGGACATAGATTTCTCCTTCATGACGTACTACGAATAGCGGCCAGCGGTCTGCCTGGTTAGGCCTCACTGATTCGCCGTTCTGCCCGCTGTTCGATCCATCGATACAACACCGGCAACACGATCAACGTCAACAGGGTCGATGATATCAATCCACCGATCACAACGGTCGCCAGCGGCCGTTGAATTTCTGAACCAGGCCCGTTCGCAAGAAGCAGTGGTGTCAGCCCGAGCGCAGCCACAAGTGCTGTCATCAAAATCGGACGAAGTCGCAGGACCATACCGGTCAGCACAGCCTCATCCAACGGCATACCATGTTGCCGCAGCTGGTTGATGTAGGCGATCTTCACGACACCGTTCAACACCGCGACGCCAAAGAGAGCGATGAACCCCACGGACGCCGGAACCGACAGATAGAGTCCTCCGATGAGGAGCGCAACGAGGCCGCCGACCATCGAAAAGGGAATCGCCAGGAGAATAAGCCCTGTCTGTCTGAGATTTCCGAATGTGAGAAACAAGAGCAAACCAATCAGACCGATGACCACCGGAACTACAATTGCGAGTCGAGCCATTGCCCGTTGCTGATTTTCAAATTGTCCTCCCCAGGTCACATAGTAACCAGGCGGCAATTGCACCCGACCGGCCACGGCTCCCTGAGCTTCCTCCACAGCCCCGACCAGGTCTCTCCCAACCACGTTCGCCTCGATCACCACTCGTCGGCTGGCCTGTTCACGGCTGATTTGAGCCGGCCCCTCCACGATTTGAATATCAGCCAACTCCCGTAAAGGGATCCGAGCGCCGTCCTGTGCCGTCACCCAGAGAGCCTTGATCGATTCAATATCGCTCCGTCGGTCATCGGGAAATCGCACGAGAATTGGAAATCGCCGTTGCCCTTCAAAGACATCTCCGGCACGAATCCCGGCACCGACGGCTTCGATCACTTCCGTGATGTTGGCCACATTGATTCCATGACGCGCCACCTTGGATCGGTCGACGGCGAGCTTCAAATAGTAGAGTCCCGAGACTTGTTCGACACGAAGGTCGGAGATGCCCTTCACTTGTCGAAGCACACGAGCGATCTCATCCGCCTTCGCCCGCAAGATATCGAGGTCGTCTCCGAAGAGCTTGACTGCCACCTGCGAACGAACACCGGACACCAGTTCATCCACACGCATCGCGATCGGCTGAGATAACCCAAACGCAATGCCGGGCACCTGTCCCAGTTGCTGACGTATCAGTTGCTCAATCTCATGTTTGCTGCGGGCCTTCCACTCGGATTCCGGCTTGAGCAAGACATACATGTCGCTGAGCTCCATTCCCATCGGATCCGTCCCTAATTCATTTGCTCCGGTGCGGGTCACCACCGAACGCACATCCTGAAGCTCCAGCAACAATCGCTCGACCTGCCCAGAAATCTTCAGTGATTCGGTGAGACCGATGCTCGGCAACCGCACCAAATTCACCACAATCGATCCTTCGTCCATGATCGGCACGAACTCCCGTCCGATATAGGGTATGAGCGCGACACCTCCCACCAGCACCATGGCGGCTCCCGTCACAATCACGGACGTCCGACGAATGGCCATCTCCAACAGTTGCCGATACAGCCTCCGAACGGTTGCCAAGACCGCTCCCGCCTCCCCTACGGATCGTGGCCGCATGAGTACGACCGCCAACACCGGTACGACCGTCATCGAGAGCGCTAGGGAACTGAGGATGACGATCACTACCGTCATGGCCAGCGGAATAAACATCTTGCCTTCAATCCCTTGGAGCGTGAGCAAGGGAACGAAGGTGAGCGCGATGATCAATTCTCCAAACAGGCTCGGCCGTCTCACCTCCAGCACCGCACGAAGGACCAAGGGAAGCCGTTCCGATACGGTGGCGAAGGAGGTTTGCGCATTAGAACGTTCGCTCAAATGCCGTTCGACATTTTCCACCTGCACAATCGCAGCGTCGACGATCATCCCCAGTGAAATGGCCAATCCGCCCAACGACATCAGATTCGCCGAGAGTCCGATCCGTTGCATAATCAAGAACGTGGTCAGCGTGGCAAGCGGTAAGGTCAGGGCGACGACCAGCGCGCCGCGAAGATTTCGCAGAAACAGATAGAGCACGAGCACCACAACAACGGCACCCTCCAGCAAAGCCCGCTCGACTGTTTCGAGTGCCCGAGTCACGAGTTCAAGGCGGTCATAGAACGACGTGATGGTGACACCATCCGGCAACAACCGATTAATCACTCCCACCTTCTCCTTCACCGCCAAAACGATTTCTCGACTATTCCCTCCACGCAGCATCACGGCGATGCCTTCCATCACTTCGCCGGTTCCGTCTCGTGTGACCCCTCCCAGTCGAACAGCCGATCCTTGACGAACCTCCGCCACATCCCGCAGATAGATCGGTGTTCCCTGTCGAGCCGTCACGACAATGCGTTCCAAATCTTCAGCCGAGCGTGCCAGACCCTGGCCATAGACCACCAACTTATCGCCGCCTCGCTCGATGTAACTGCCGCCCGCATTTTGATTGTTCTCAGTCACTGCGGATTGAACTTGCCGCAAGGTCAGGCCCAGGCTGGTCAATCTGTTGGGGTCCACGAGCACGTGGTACTGCTTCGATAGTCCACCCAGGGTATCGACATCCGCCAGCCCTGGCACAGCCCGCAACATCGGACGAATCACCCAATCATGGAGCGTCCGTAATTCCTGAAGGCTCTGTGATGACCCCTCCACAAGGTACATGAAGACTTCGCTGAGCCCGGTACTCACAGGCCCGAGGACGGGCTCAGCCCCCGGCGGCAACTGTGCACGGATCTGAACCAGCCGCTCCAAAACCAGCTGCCTGGCAAAATAGCTGTCGACCGACTCCTCAAACACCACCGTGATCACTGAAATCCCGAACCGTGAAACCGATCGGAGGTCCGTTTTCCGAGGTAAGTTAATCAATTCAATCTCAAGCGGAAACGTCACGAGACGCTCGATTTCTGGTGGCGCCAGAGACGGGGCGCGGGTAATGACTTGGACTTGGACCGGCGTCACATCAGGAAACGCATCGATCGGCAGATGACGGAACGCAACCACTCCGCCGATACTCACGACGACCGCCGCCAACAGCACGATGACCCACTGTTCCAGCGAAGTACGGATCAGCCGCTCGATCACAGCGGACCTCCCATAGACATCTGCCCGCGAAGCGCTTCGGACTTCAGCGCGTAACTGCCTTCCGTCACGACCTCATCGCCTTCCTTCAGTCCGACTTTGATCTCGACGTATTCCTCCGACGACTCACCGAGTGTTACTTCGAGCCATTCAAACCGGCGTGGGCCTCGTGTGACAAATACCATGGTACGGGTCCCGACTTGCTGCAACGCGACACGCGGTATGGCCAGGACCGATTGTTCTTGCGTGCGCACCGTTACCTCGGCGAACATTTCCGGACGTAACCGTCGGTCTGAGTTAGGAATCTGCAAACGTGCCGTAACCGTCCTCGTGGCCGGATCGATCATGGCGCCGATATAGGTAATGGCGCCCTGAAAGATTGTCTCCGGGTAGGCCGCGACCCGAATTTCAACGGCAAGGCCGGCTTTCAGTTTCCCGATCTGCTGTTCAGGGAAGTCCGCCCGAACCCATACGGTGGAAAGATCCGCTACGGTGAAGAGGGTTTTACTCAAATCGACCACCTCTCCGACCGTTGCATTCCGCTCGATGATTTCACCGGAGAAGGGAGCCCGCAGAAACACCTGGGCCACCTCGGCATGGGGCAACTGTTCGGCCGACAGACGCTGGATTTCCCTTTCCGCCATCCCCAGCAAGTGAAGTTTCTCTTCTGCTTCGTAGAGCTCGGCCCTGGCGTTTTCATGCTCAGCCTCACGCCGCTGATATTCGCTGATTCCGATCGCACCTTCGCTCGAGAGTGCTTTGGCCCGTTCAAAGGCCTTCTCCGCCACCCTCATTGCCGTCCGCCTCTTGCGATATTCCAACTGAGCCTCGCCAAACGCCGGACTATCGAGCAATAGTAACCGCTGACCGGATTCCACCCGATCTCCAAGATTGGAATAGACGGCCACGATGCGCCCCGGCACTCGCGGGCCCAGATGGGCCAGCCTGTTTTCATTAGGCAGAATCTTTCCTCCCTGCGCCTTCAGCGACATTCGCATGGAACGATGCCCCACCCGCTCAGTATGAATCTGTGAGAGCATTGACGTCCCCTCCGGCAGTTCGATCACACCGGCTTGAGTTATGGGCGCTGTCACTTGAGCCGGCTGTTTCTGTGCCTCATCTTGAGGTGGTTGACACGATACAGAGGAGATGAAGACAACAAGTGGTGCGACGAGCCGTACTACATATCCTGGCGTGAAAGGCTTCCAGGAATAGATCATGACCATTCTCCTGTCGCCCGGGACTAATCGTCCAAGGCGGTTGAGGTTGTTCTCGTATAGTGCGGAGGGACAAGCGTGCTACGCGAGAAGAGCGGGTGGGCCACGGAAGGGCAAATCGTGTATCAAGCGTGCAAGGGAAAAGAGCGCAACGGCTAGCGGTTCTTGCGAAATACTTGACTCAAGATTCAATGTCAGTACAGGCACAAGAGCCTGGGCCTGGCTCAAGAAGAAATTAAACGCCTTGCGATCTGAATCAGTCAGTAGTGAGACCTCTATCTCGAGATGCCGATGTCCCAATCCGGACACAGTGATGCTCACATCATGTGAATCGGGTTTAAGTGACGGATGACTCTCTACCTCACACTCGAGATCGGGCGACATGACCGTATGAACAGTCCCACCATGGACATGCCCGACTTCTCCATGATGATGGTCCGCTTCAGGATGGACATGAAACAAGGGAACCGCGAGCATCCATACGGACGTCCACACAACGACTACCGCCCGAGTCCATGAGGGGCTTCGATGTTTTAGTTGCATTTCAGTTTAAGCCTAGCATGTTTCCCCAAGACCATCAATCGTACCGCCGCTCTTCATGCCGAGCTCATTCCCACACATCATACTACCTCTCTTTGTCCCAACTGATGCCTGTGCGACAGCGTGCGGCAGCTAAAACCACATTCTCACACCGACCACGAATCGCACCTGGCTCGGATCTCCTCCCTGCCGGCGCACCAGCGTGGCTGTCTCTCCGACACTACGTTCGAAGGAAGCACCGATGTAAGGAGCAAACTTCCGACGAATCTCATAACGCAGGCGACCGCCGAATTCCAGATTATTCAGGCCCGATCCGGTCGTAAACTCTTCCACACGTTGAATCGCCAGATTGGTCTGAAAGCGACCTTGGAAGATCAGTCGTTGTGTGAGCAAGAAATCCTTCGTGTAGGACAGGCGAGCCGAGACCGCGCCATTCTGGGCGATAAACAATGCCGACTCGAACTCGTAATTGTACGGCACGATACCTTGAAAACCGATGACTCCCAAGCCGCGCGTCACATTACTTCCGCGAAACGATTGTGCTTCCATTCGCCCGCCGACCTGAATGTCGTAATACTTCCAGAGAAACCGGCCATAGAGCAGTTGAAAGTCGGCATCGTAATCCGCCTTGAACGCGGTATCCTGCTGGCCCTCACTCTTGAACCAGAGCCGGTTGTAATCTCCGCCGTACCAACCCTCGACATCCCAGCGGTAGTCCTCTCTCCTCTTGCCTCCTCCTGATCCGGGGCGATATTCCAGCACATCGACTAATGTGAATAGACGTTGTTTCTCGTCATGAACCGGAGGGGGCCACTGTTCTGGCACCGCCTCAGTCTCCCGCGCGCGACTTCCCGGCTGCAGCGGCCCGATTTGATCAATGGGTCCTGAGTCTAGCTCCATATGTTCATGTTTGGATTCAGCCCACGCGCTCGTGAGGGAAAACCCAACATGCAGCACGAAGACTGCAAGCGCCACACGACAGTTCCGATAGGCTACGTTCACCGACGCATGTCTCATTCGTTGGTAGAGACTTCGACGACACGAAACATACCTGCTTCCATATGCAAAAGGAGATGACAGTGAAAGGCCCATGGTCCTGAAGCATCCGCCGTGACGACCACAGAGAGGCGTTCAGCCGGCTTCACCACTACCGTATGTTTCCGTGGAAGGTGTGCGCCTGAACCGTTTTCCAGATACATCCACATCCCATGCAAGTGGAGCGGATGTTCCATCATTGTATCATTGACGAAAGTGAGTCGAAGACGTTCGCCGTACTGCGCGCGAATCGGCTCCGGCGTATCCGAATACTTCTTGCCATCAAACGACCACATGTAGCGCTGCATATGCCCGGTCAGATGCAACTCGATCTCTCGCTCCGGCGCTCGTTGGTCGTGATCAGAAGTTAGGCTTTTTAGGTCGGCGTAGACCAGCACACGCCTGGTACTGTGCTCGAATCCACGCCCAGGATCATGCATCCGGCTTTGTGAATACTCGGCCACCGTTTGGTTGCCGGTACCGTGATGATCGAAGGCATGCCTGATCGGTATAATTCCAGGAATAGGTGAATGGCTAGAACCATGGTTATCCTGCCGGATCATCTCATGCGAGGATTCGTCATGATCCATATTATGATTAGAGTCGTGGTCATGGGATGGTTGCGTAACTACTTTCTCCACGGCATGCGCGGAATGACTGCCGCGATGATCCTTCATCCCCATATCTTCCATGGTTCGAAGAGGACGAACACGGCGTTCTGGAATCTTCCCTTCCATGCCCGTCCGCGGGGCAAGCGTTCCACGAACATACCCGCTCCGGTCCAGAGTTTCGGCAAAGATGGTATACCCTCGATCCTCAGTTGGTTGGACGATGACATCGTAGCTTTCGGCAGGACCGACGCGAAACTCCTCCACAGCAACCGGCTGAACATTTTGCCCGTCCGCTTGTACCACCGTCATCGTCAACCCCGGAATGCGGATATCATAAAATGTCATTGAAGCGGCGTTGATGAAGCGCAGCCGCACTCGCTCGCCCAGTCGAAAGAGCCCAGTCCAATTGCCGGCCGGCGGCAAACCGTTCATGAGAAACGTAAAGATCGAGCCGGTCACATCTGCAAAGTCTGTAGGGTCCATCCGCATCTCGTCCCACATCACGTAGTCCCGTAACGTCGACCACAATCCCAAGCGCGCGGCGTCCGCGACAAACTCTCGCGCGTCCCGCTTCTGAAAATTGTAGTAGCCTGAGGATTTCTTGAGATGATCCATCATGACTTCAGACGACTCGAAGCTCCACTCTGAGAGCATCACGACATACTCCCGTTCATACTGGAACGGATCCGGTTCGATCGGGTCCAGAATGATCGGCGCATACATGCCCCGTAATTCCTGACCGCCGGAATGACTGTGATACCAATAGGTCCCGCTTTGCTTGATGGGGAAACGGTAGCTGTAGGTCTCTCCCGGCTGAATGCCCCTGAAGCTCACACCTGGAACTCCATCCATGTGCGAGGGCAAAAGTATTCCGTGCCAGTGAATGGACGATTCTTCCATCAACTGATTCGTCACACGGATCGTGACGTCCTGACCTTCTTGTAAGCGGATAAGCGGGCCAGGAATGGTCCCGTTGATAGTTGCAGCGATGCCGGCCCTCCCGTCCACCATAAAAGCCGTTTCACCAATAAGGAGGTCAATGACCTCGCCGCTGAGCGTCGAAGCGTGCAGGCCTGTCTGAGTGGTCGGAAGCAGAGACGTCGCGGTGCAAGCAGAAAGGAACCGTTGTGTGGAGGCGAGTAATCCCAACGCTGCTGCTCGTTTCAGCAAAAGGCGTCTGGATATCACCTGGTCATCCATCTTCGTTGAGCGGGACACCCAAGAATGACTAGAGCGCCAGTTTACGTAAACGAAGTGCGTTGGAGATCACAGAGACAGAGCTGAACGTCATCGCGGCACTGGCGATCATTGGGCTCAGAAGCAAGCCAAAGAACGGATACAATACTCCGGCCGCCACCGGCACACCCACGAGGTTATAGACGAAGGCAAAGAAGAGATTCTGCCGTATATTTTGCATCGTCGCTTTGCTCAACCGTCTGGCCCGAACCAACGCACGAAGATCGCCCTTGACCAGTGTCATCCCCGCGCTTTCAATTGCGACATCGGCACCGGTTCCCATCGCAATGCCGACATCGGCGAGCGCCAGAGCCGGCGCATCGTTGACTCCGTCCCCTGCCATCGCCACGACTCGACCCTCTGCTTTCAATCGGGCGACAACCTCACCTTTCTGGTTGGGCAACACTCCGGCTCTGACATCGTCGAGGCCTAGCTGTCTACCCACGGCATCGGCCGTCTGCTGATGGTCCCCGGTCAACATCACCAGCCGAAGCCCGTCATCCTTCAGCATCCGGACCGCGTCCTCGGTCGAGGCCTTAATCGGATCCGCCACGCCCAGCAACCCTCCTGCCTTTCCATCGATTGCCACAAAGACAACGGTCTGTCCTTCTTGCCTGAGTCGATCTGCCTCTGCCTCAAGTGTGGCCAGCTCACCGCCCGTCACACCGATCGTCTCTCTCAAAAATGAGGCCGTTCCGATGGCAACAGAATTGTTCTCAACAAGACCGGAGACTCCTTTGCCGGTGGTTGATTGGAACTGTCCAGGCGCAACCGCAGGAATCTTGCGGCTTCGTGCGCCGGCCACGATAGCCTCTGCCAGCGGATGCTCGCTTCCCTGCTCAAGACTCGCCGCCTGACGAAGCACCTCCTGTTCAATCCATGGAGGAGCGGTACGGATTGTCATCAAGGCCGGCTTCCCCTCGGTTAATGTTCCGGTTTTGTCAAACACGATCGTATCCACCTTGCCCAAGACTTCAAGCGCTTCGGCCTTTTTTACCAACACACCAGCCATCGCACCTCGACCTGTCCCGACCATGATCGACATGGGTGTCGCCAACCCCAAGGCGCACGGACAGGCAATGATCAGTACCGCCACGGCATTCACAAGCGCATAGGCCAGCTTAGGCTCAGGCCCCCAGAGAGCCCAGGCAATAGCCGTCAGAACTGCCGCCGACACGACAAACGGTACAAAGTATCCCGCTGCAACGTCGGCCACCCGTTGAATCGGAGCACGGCTCCGCTGCGCGTCGCTGACCATTTGAACGATCCTTGCCAGCAACGTCTCGCGACCAACCCGTTGCGCCTGCATGAGCATGCTCCCGGTGCCATTCATCGTGCCACCGGTCACGGACACTCCGATCTCCTTCGCGATGGGAATCGATTCCCCCGTGATCATCGACTCATCAACCGAGGTACTCCCTTCCACCACTACCCCATCGACCGGCATTCGTTCACCCGGCCGCACGCGCAACTGGTCTCCCACACGCACCTGATCCAATGGGACATCTTCCTCGCTCCCATCCGGACGGACCAATCGAGCTGTCGCCGGAGCCAGTCGCAAGAGACTTTTGATCGCGGAACTCGTCTGACTCCTCGCCCGCAATTCCAACACCTGTCCGAGCAACACCAGCACCGTGATCATGGCGGCTGCTTCAAAATAGACAGCAACGGTTCCGTCGGATTGATGAAAGGATGCAGGCAGGAGCGTCGGCAACAGCGTCGCCAGAACACTGTACCCAAAGGCGGCCCCGGTTCCGATGGCGATCAACGTGAACATGTTCGGCGCGCTGTTCACGATAGAGGCCCATCCTCGTTGAAAGAACGGAGCGCCGCCCCAAAGCACTACCGGCATGGCCAACAGCAGCTGCACCCAGTTCAACACCTCCCCTCCGAACCGATGGTGAAGCGGCATGCCAGGGATCATGTCGGACATGGCGATGAACATTACCAACACCGCCGGTCCCAGACAGATCCGGAATCTCCGGCTCATGTCCTCCAGTTCCGGATTGCCGACGTCTTCAGCCGAAACTACTTTGGGCTCAAGCGCCATTCCACAAATCCGGCAGGCGCCTGGTTGAGTCTCCAGCACCTCCGGATCCATCGGACAGACATACTCGACGACGCCACCGGTGGGAACCGTAACAGGCTTGGGGACTCGCTGGTCAGGTGGGATGAGGTAATACTCAGGATCGTCACGAAATTTTTCGAGGCACCGCGTGGCACAGAAGTAATACCGGTCCCCCCGATATTCGTATGACCCGACGGCTGTGGTAGGTTGCACCGTCATCCCGCAGACCGGATCGATCTTGCCCTGCTTGATCGGCTGCATCATCGGCAAGGGCTTCCCAGAAGTGGGCATGGCGACCATATTCAACGGCTTCTTTTTGTTGAGCATCTCTTCTGGATTTGCACGGAATCGTTCTAGACAGGACACCGCGCAGAAATAATAGGTCTTCCCTTGATACTCGTATCGGCCCGCTGCCGTGGCTGGATCAACCGTCATCCCGCACACGGGATCAATCTCAGCTTGCTCAATCGGTTGCATCATGGGAAGAAGCTTGCGCGGAGAAGGCATGGTGACGAGATTGACCGGCTTCTTGCTCAGTGCACGCTCGGGATCCGCGCGAAATCGTTCCAAACACGACACCCCGCAGAAATAGTAGGTTGCACCTTTATAGGCATACTGACCCGCTGCGCTCGTTGGATCGACACTCATTCCGCAGATGGGATCGATCTCCGTCTTAACGTGAGCACGAGAAGCATCATGGGTGTTTTGAATATTTTCGCTCATGTGATCATGTCCCCCATGTGGTCTCCCGCAACATCCGCTCGATGATTCATTCACCATGTGTCCAACTCCTTTCATTGTATCCGGTATGGCAACTTATTGTCGCCTTGACCATTACAGACGGAGCAGATCGGCAGATATTACAGAAGACTAAGAAACACACATGACAGGGCGAAAACATGGAGGCAACTACCGAAGCCGATACGAGTCGTATGAGCAGGGCAACCAGTTATCCACAGACGCAGTTGAGACATCCATGTTTACTGCAGACCCCACAGGCGTCTTCAAGAGAGGCCCGCAAGGATCGGCGAGCTCGGTGCAAGCGAACCGTTAGATTGTTCCGGGATATCTTTAGTTCTCTTGCAACCTGTTCCGGCGATTCGCCACCAAGATCAATGCGCTTGATGAGGTCCGCATAGTGTCCACGGAGGCTTGGAATGAGATCGTGAAGGCAGGCACATGCGGCAGCCTGCACCTCATCCAAAGATGGTTCCTGGAGGATGCCGGAAATGGTCGACTCCTCCAGGAATGCTTGATTGCGGCGAGCCTCAGCTCCCTGTGCACGATAGTAATCGGCTATCGCATGCCGGAGGATGCGGTAGAACCAGGCAAATACACTTTCCTCATTATGCAAGGAGTGAGCGGAGGCGACTGCTCGGGCGAAGCTTTGCTGAAGAATATCATCCACGAGGGCTTCTTCTCCGACCCGACGGCGGACAAACTTCCTGAGCGCTGATTCATCCTCCAGAAGGCGTTGAATGATGCCGTGTGTCTTAGCCTCCGCCATCACAAATCGTCACCCCCCTTACTTCTTCACATCCGCCTCGAGAATACTTCGGATGATGGTGAGTACGTTCTCCGGCGTCATGTTAACCCCATCGACCTTAATGTTCCCGTCGATCAGAATCGAGGGAGTGGAAGACACCTTGACCCGTTCACCCCAACGGCGGCCCTCTTCGAACAGCTTGGCCGGTTTTCCACTTTCCATCCCCGCCTCAAAGGCCGCCACATCCAAGCCGACCTCCTTGATCAGCAATGAGCGAATCGAGCGATCCAACACCCCATCGAGTTTTTCCTTGTGGATGGTACGAAACAAAACGGCCTTCATCTGATCGCCTTTTCCCATCATCTTGGCCTGCTCGTACATATCAAAGGGAGTCGGCAGCTTCCCATGGATGACCGGAAACCCGACCATCGTAATTTCAACTCGATTTCCGAACTCTTTCGCCAGCAGAGGAACCCCCGTCTCTTCGAAGTGATGACAATGCGGACAATAGAAATCCGCAAACTCGACGACTTTGACTTTCCCCGATTGATGGGTGGACGTTTCATCCTTGAGAATCTCGAATTTCCCCTTCAGCTCAGGCTTGGTTGCCTGTGCCACGACTGGAGCAAGCAGCAATCCCACCACCCCCATCGCCCAGACCGCTGCCGTCCACCTCGACCTCGACTGATTCTTCATATCCGACTCCTTTCTCAGATTAACTGGGCGAGGACTATTATAACGGATGGAGAGCCCATGTGCGCTTTGTTATAATTGCTTTTATGCGCTGGCTCATCACTGCAAGTCTCTCCTCTGCAATCATGATCTCCGGCTGTGCCTTAACCGGGAATCAAACTGAGACGCACTCGTCGGATGCGCCTCCATTGACCTTTGTGCAAGTGAAAGCCGCCCCTGAGTCCTACAACGGACAGCCCGTGACATTCGGCGGCAAAGTGCTGGGAGCGCGCCGACTTAAAGAAGGAACCAGAATTGAAATCCTCCAGTTGCCTTTGGCCGGCTCCCTTCAACCGACCACGGATCTGAGCACCTCCCAAGGCCGGTTTGTGGCATTGAGGAAGGAATTCCTTGACCCTGCAACCATCCCCGCTGGTACATTCCTTACCGTGACGGGTGAAATGGCTGGTTCCATCACCCTGCCGCTCGATGAAACGGAGTACAGCTATCCGCTCATGTCTGTGACCAGTCTGCGTGTATGGAGCGAACAGGATGAGGAGGCTCCGCGCATCCGCCGACCTCTCGGCCCAGGCCCATCTTGGGGCCCCTACTGGTCTCCCTATTGGAACCCCTGGCCGTATTATTGGTAAACCTAAGAGAGAAGGTCGGACCGCCGTGATGGAGTCACCCATCACCATCTACTTATCGCAATGAGAAGGACGGTACACAACGCCAGTCTACAAATGGAGACACTCGAAATGGAGACACTCACATGAAGAAGATGGTCCGCCGGAAGGACACACATGAGAAACCCGCCTCTTCAAACCTCAGCTCGTCGGTCGTGGCGACACTGAAAGAAGAGATCGTCCACTGGCACTACCCGCCGGAACATCGGTTGACTGAAGATGGATTGTGCAAGCGATTTGGGATGAGCCGCAGTCCGATTCGTGAGGCCTTACGCGTCTTGACCTCATATGGCTTCATCAGAAAACTGCCCAACCGAAGCTATGTCGTCAAGCAGTACACCACCGAGGAAATCGAGGAGCTCTACGAAGTGCGCCAGGCTCTGGAACTCCATACCGTCGAACGTTTGGCCGCTCACGCTACCCTCTCGCAACACCAAGCCGAGCTTGATGACCTTCAGCGCACGTGGGCTGAACTTCTGAAAGAACCGTTGAAGAAATCAGAAGAATTCGCGATCCTCGACACCCTTTTTCACGACACCCTCGCCCGCGTTCTAGGAAACACCTTCCTGCTTCGCAGCCTTCGAACCATCAATGAGCGCTTGACGCTGTTTCGGTTGCTGGATTTTGAAAATCCGGAACGCGCCGAGAGAACATGCCGTCAACATCTGGAGATTTTGAATCGGATCATGATGAAGGATGCTCCAGGTGCGCGCGAAGCGATGAGGGAGAACATCGAAGCGGGGCGGAATCACATCCGAAACACGATCAAGGATGCGCTGGCTAGAGCCTATCTCTCGAAAACTCCCTCCACCTGAGTATCTTCCTGACCGATCACATCACCCTTCTTTTCAGAATAAAGGGCGGAGCGAAGGAGGAGGCAGCAACCTTCGCCCCGCGCTTGGTCCGAGCCGGAGGGTCACCTGCTCGGAATGAGCAAACACACAGCCTGTGCTCATCTCCAAAAGCACCGCGTAGAACAACGCACACCCGACGATCAAAGCCTGACGGATTGATCTGCTCGCAGAGTTGAGGGGCTTCATCATCACGCTCATCTATACGTGACCCAGCACAGGCTGTCTACCGACGCCTGCTCACCGATGCTACACAAATTGTGACGTGCGCCGATCTATTTTCACTGCCATGAATACTCAGATCATGAAAACGTTTCGGACGGATCACTCTCATTGCGCTCAATTAAGGCGACGATGGACTCACGAAAGATTCGTAAACTCCCCTTCCCAATCTTCGTCCCGCGCAGTCGTCCTTCTTCGACCCACCGATAAATCGTCCACCGGCTAACTGAAAGTAATTCAGCTGCTTCTCCGACACGGAGCAATGTCTTCTCCAAAACGCCCGTTAACGTTCCGTCTGCTGCATTCGTCAAAGGCATTGGGCACCTCCTTTCGACGTACTAATTCGCCAAGCTATAGACAATCGGAAGACTCACGACAATTTGAGGCTTCCCAATGGCATGCTTCATATGGAGCGGGCAGGCAAGCTTCACGGCTTCGATCGCTGCCTCATCGAGCGCACTGTACCCGGAACTCTTTTGAACAAACACATCAGCCAGTTGCCCATCCGCTCGAATGATGGCTTTGAGGATAACTTTCCCTTCCTGCCCATTCATGCGGGCAATGTTCGGATAGCGCTTGAGCTCCGCCACTCGCCGCCAGAGCGACTCCGCCAACCATCGGTTATCTGTTCTGGCTTCCGTCCCGGTCGCCGCAACAGCATCCATCGGCTTCTCTTGTGAGATCGGAACTTCGGAAGACATGGCAGAAGCTGATGCAATTGTCGCTGGTTCCGGCTGGATTGGTTGAGACTCAGCCGGTTCTGATGCGGCGGCAACCGCGACGGGCTCGGATGTCTTTGTTTCTACAACCGGCTCAGTTTTGGGGACCTCGGCTTCAACGACTCGTTGCTCGGTTGGCTCTTCACGGACCTGAGGGACTTCCATCTGCCGCTCAATGGGTGGAGGCGATGCGACTTGTGGCTCCGGCGGTGGGACCACCTGGGATACCTCCGTCACTCGTTTAGAGCGTGATTGCGGCACAACCTTTGGTATCGGTTGCGCCGTCGTCACGACGGATTCGACCGGTTCAGGTAGAGGCTGGGATTTCGCCGCTTCAACGAACGCGACGTCCCACTGAAACAGGTCCTCCTGCAAGATTGGTTTGACTTGCGCGGCAAAGGCAAACGCCACACCTATGATGACTCCATGCAGAGTCAATGAAATAGCCCAAGCGGGAAGAAAAAACTGATTGGTGTTTATGGATGTGACTTCGTCTACTGACAAGCTGCTCTCCACATCACCTGCAAGAATTGAAGTGCGGGGCAGAGGCAAGGGACGTCTCCTCTCGCCCCGCGCTGATCCGAGCCGGAGGCAGCCGACTCGGACAAAACACAATGCTCGGATGGCCCGAAACCTTGTGTACCAGTCGATGGGGCACCCATCGGAATGCATGCAAACTTCGATGGATTTCCCAATCCACGACTGAACTAATTGCTCACGTGCTAGGAAGTCGCTTGATTATTCGCAGCCGCTATACCGTCGTAATAAAACATGATGGCACCAGGGTTAACCCCGACCACGAGACTATTGCCAGACATCTGGTTATTAGCATTAAAGAGGGTCACCGATCCAGTCACTCCGGCCCCTCCGTTCGATACCAACACCGCACTTGCTTGACCGGATCCCTGTACTAATACATCGAAGTTATGCGCAGCCGCAGGGGACAAACCAATTTCGGCTACCAACTGAGGTGCGGCAGGGAAGGTTGATGGGTTGAACACAAAGAGGCGATCCTTCTTCTGCGCAGCCGTTTGAGCATCATTCCCCGTAGCAGCGTTTGAGACAAGCAGGTACATACGCTGCCCATCCGGCGTAAATTTGAACGTTGAAGGCACGACATCTACAAGATCAGGAAGATTGACAATAGTCAGTGGACCTGAGGCTTTGAGATCGATCACCCCAAGTTTGCCGATGATGTGCTGGGCATCGGTAATAAGATCGATTCCACGGAGGAATAGAAACCGGCCGTTTGGCGTGATGCCATATGCTGTATAGGGAGTACCAAGCAGGCTGAGCCTCCTGGTTATTGCGGCCTTGTTATCGCCTGGCCCCTGCACGATGAGTTTAGGATCAACCTCAATAATCTCCCCATATCCCGTCTCCTCCCCAGTCTCCTCTACCTCTCGAGCTTGGCTGCTGTAAATCTTTCCGGTCTCCTGCGACCAACGAATCCCGTGTGGGTTAGAACCATTGGATGTGAACGGATCGGTGAGAGCTTTGGAGCTTTCGTCATTGCAGGCTGCTCCTGCAGGTTTGAGCCCATTCTGGCCAACAGCTGTGCACAGATCAAGCCTGGCAACCATTTGCCGATACGTCGACGACAACTTATTGTTATCGAGAAATGCCATCTGGCCACCCTTTGCATTCGTTATCACCGCATACGTTGGAATAGCGGAATCGGTTGCAGTAGGGCCGGAGAACGCCGTAACACCATGCCCAGCTGCAAGCGTGCACGTGGTACCGGCCACCTTGGGAGGATTTCCACCTGAACCCAGATGAGAATTGTGTAGGACCGTGACAGACCCGCCGACAGCACAACCGCTATCGTTTCCGTTCGTCGCATCACCATCGTTCATCGACCAGATGACTTCTCCGTCTGTTCGATCTCGATAAATATGCACGGGACGAGTCCTTGTCGGAAGATTGGCTTCATGAATTGGCGCGGCTCCGCTCAGGGGATCGATCGTGGCTACTTCCCCCCCCGCTGTGAGATTCATAAAGACCCAACCACCACTGGACACCTGCATATCTCCCAGTGCATTGTTCTCGAATTCGCCAGCGGATCCCATTGTCGAAATTAGTTTTAGATTGCCTTGCGTGTCAGCACCAACAATGGACAATGTATTTTGGCTACCAACACCACTGTTTTTGACAAAAGCAATCGGCCCCTGCAGCACCGCGCTGCCACCTGAAGTCGGCGACGCATTCGTGGAATCTCCTTGGCTACAGGCTGCAAGCCCGATCAGTGCAAGTCCTAACGCGCCTGTTGTGACATACGAAAAACACTTTCGCTTCTTCATCGTTTCCATGGAACAGTCCTTCCTCAATTAACGATCGTCTTCTAAGGTTATTGACGGGAGCGCAGCCGGCTCCCTGCATGAATGTATGCTATGCAATTTCAAGAACAGACTGCGGCGGCCCACGGGGTAAAAAATCACTGTCAACCGCTGCATCCAGGTATGGACTGTCACCCAGGTTCCAAACCAGACTCACCTGTGTGTCGGTGGAAACTTCTCCCTGTCCATTGCCGCTCTGAACATCGAGGCCGCCGCAGTGCCAGGCACAATGATTGTGGCTTTGCTGACTGTGCTGTGCTTGTCCCTGTGGACAGTGAGGCATGTTCCATTGCGGCAACAGACTCCCTTGTGCGATCGACAGAGACCCCGTCAGCCAGAGCACGACCCAGCAGCCGGTCAATGCCCGAGCGATGTATTGTCGTGCCTTCGTCAACATGATCGATTCGATCGTGCTTTCCCAACCCGCACCTAAGAGGCCCCGCCGAATAATTGAAACGATTTGGTCATGCCGAAGATGTAACTGATCTGTTGTTCTAAGTTTCCGTTGAAGTCTCGATAGATGGGGATCTGCGCAATGAAATAGAATGAGGCGAAGTTCATAACATTGAACATGACCCCCGGCGAATAGGCGACATACGTTGAGCCGGTTGTCGGGATGGCTCGAAATTTGATCGCTGGATCGAGCAGGATGGGCGGCCCTCCCGGATTGAACTGAAACAGCGACGCGTCCATCGCATCGTTCTGCATATATCGAAAATTGAACTGCTGCGTCAGCACCAGCCAAGGGGTCTGTTCGAGCGGGATCACATTGAGCCCTAAGCTTGCGTTCACATCATCGCCGAACTTGTATCCATCGCTGTTCTTAAACGTGTGCCGATAACTGACCGACGCGAATTGATTCACCCGATGGGGAATCAGTTCATAGGTCTGATACATCATCGGAACGATACCGAAATTACCCCGACCGATTTGCAGAGTTGACTCCGCCAACGTAGTTCCCTGGGCAAACCGGCCATAGCTGCCGGTAGGGAAATCCGCCCCGACTCCCAGTACGAGCATGCTACGGAGTGTCGGCAAGACGTTGTATTTGAGAGAGGCGCGGATATCGCCGAGCCCCCCCTCACCGTACGGGACAGGAACAAGCCCTCCGATTTGAGCGTTGGACTCGACATGTTTGTAAGGAATCGACACCTGGATGCCGAGACGGTCGGTCAGTCCATAGTTCAGATCCAATGTCGCAGTACGTGTCGTCGTCTCGATACGGTTCACATTCAAGTTAGCCAAGGTGAGCGTTCTGGCTCCCTGATTGGCGAATGGAATCCGCCCTCCGTCGCCAGAAGGCGCCTCCATCGGGGTCCAGTTATAAATCGCATTGACGGTCAGCAAGCCCTTCATCGGCACCTGTTGTTGTGAACCGATGACGACAAAGCAACTCACGGAGCCGCAGGAGGCTTCAGCCGGCTGCGGAGTGAAAATCGACACCATCAGTCCGACTCCACTCAAGACAGCAAGAACATAGGACCAAATCGTCCGTACCATAAGACCAAACTCTTTCTGTGTTGTGACACGACGAACTCCGGCCACCGGAATCCATCGCGAAACAGGGTTGTTAAGAAACCACCTGCCTACGGCAGGCGCTATGCGAGAGGAAGAGGAGGCCCGCGGAAGAGGTAGTGGAAAGAAACTTGGATGCGAATTGGGACATTAGGAGCAATGACCACTTGCTCGAACAGCTGAAGCGTAGACTCCAACGACACCGAGGTGGATTCAACCCCCTGTCCTGCCGCACAGAGCCAGGCACAGATCCCGGTCGAATGCGTCCCCGCTTGGTGGTCTGCATGGTGCTGGGCATGGCTCACACTTGGCGCAGCCATAAACGCGTTCACCAGCACGAGACACACCAATAGCAGCCAGACAAACCAGGATTGTTTCAATCGTGCCAACATGCTTCTTCGACTACTTGAGTAATGCCGCCTTCATCGGTTCCGGTTTCTGGATCCGTGCCACCGTGTCAAGAATCACCCGCTCGGTCAGCAGCCCGCCCTTGATGTATTCTTGCACGACTCCTTTTTCATCAATGAACACGCTGACCGGCAATCCGAAAACGCCGAACTGGTTCGCCACCTTGTTGTCCCGATCCATCAACACTGGGAATGTATGGCCATGCTGTTGGATGTGTTCACGCACCTTGACTTCGTCTTCTAGCTCGTTGACCGCCAGTACTACGAATCCCTTGTCCCGCAGCTTGTCGTACATCGCTTGCATGGCGGGCATCTCCGTCGTACAGGGCTTGCACCAGGTGGCCCAGAAATTCACAAGGACAACCTTGCCGCGATATTGGCCGAGGCTCTGCGGCTTGCCTTCCAAATCGACCAAGTGAAAATCCTCGGCAGTCGTCCCGACCGCCGGCACACGTGAGCCCATGCCCAAGCCATTGATCGGTAAGAGTCCGACGGCCGCAATAAGAAGACCCATCCGGAGAAAAGACGGATATTTCATGGCACTCTCCCTCCTTACATGTATTCGACGTCTACGGACGTCTACGACGGATTCAAAACTTGAAAAACTTTCGTCATGCCGAAGACGTAGCTCACGCCCTGCGCCAGATTTCCATTGAAATCCCGATAGACCGGGACTTGCGCATAAAAGTAGAGCGATATGTTGTCGATGAGCGGGGTCTTGACGTTCAATATGGTATGCGCAAAGTCTCCGAGATTGACCTGAAAACCTGGCGTATAGGCAAAATATGTCGAGCCGGTCGTCGGAACTGATCGATTCCTGATGGTGTCATCCAGAACAATCACCTCGTCCGGGAACGTGGGATCACTCGGTGTCTGCGAGCGAGCAAGTGACCCCCGATAATGATCGCGCGCCATATAGCGAAAATTGAACTGATTGGTCAGGACAAGCCAGGGGACCGTCACCAGATTGGCTCCGAGCGAAAAATCAAATTGATCCCCGAATTGGTACCCAAAGTTGTTACGAAACGTATGGCGATAGCTGCCGGACGCGAACTGATTCAACCGATGGGGGATGAGCTCATAGGCCTGATAGAACGATGCCTGCACACCGACTTGACCACGCCCGATCTGAGCCGTCGGCTCCATCGTTTCAGCCCCCTCAAGCCCAGCGGTCGTTTGATTATGATCTCCGGTAGGAACATAGACACCGAAGCCCGTCACCAAGAGACTCCTCAGCGACGGCAAGACGTTGTATTTCGCATTGATAAAGACATCACCGAAGCCGTTATCGGAAAACCGAGTCTCCTCACCGGCTCCTCCGTTCACTTCGCCTAATCCATCAAAGTGACGGTGCTTGATCTTCTTATAGGGGACGGCGACTTCAATGCCGAACCGGTCCGTCACTCCATAGTTGAGATCAAGCGTATACATTTGAGTAATGGTGCGGATCTCTTTGTGGTGTCCCAAAATGAGTTGTCGGTTATCGAGGTCGACGGCGGGAATCACCCCGTTGGTCCCGCTGAGCAGCGTCCCTTGCGGCGTGTAGTTATAAAAGGCGTTCACCGTGAGCAGGCCTTTCGGTGACACCTGCTGCTGAGATCCGATCACCACAAAGCATGTCACGGACCCACAAGACCCCTCTGCCGTTCTCGTGTTGAGAACCATGGCGAGGAGCATGACGGCAAGAACGACGAATCGGTTGAATCGGGATGATATCCGGCCCATAAATCGAAAAACCCCTCTCTCTCCACACAGTCTTTTGCTCACCAGATCAAGAGCCCCTCGTGGGGGATGACCAGCTGAACAAAATCACGCACTATATTTTGGTCGAAGTTATTGAATGATCGAGGCTACAGAAAGAGAGAGGGAGGACCGCGGCTGGCGTAGATGCGAGAGAATTGAGAGATTGTATCCGCAGAATCAAAAATCTGGAGAATCGCAATAGGGCTATGTTCTGCCTGGAACAATACCACCTGGCTATCAAGCACTGTGCCAGCGGCGCACATCCAAGAACAAAGGAGTGTCCCGTGTGTGGCTGCCTGATGCTGTGCATGATGCCCGGCATGTTCAGCAGCCTGCGCCTGAGCCAAACCACCGATCGCGAGAACACACAGCACAAGCGTTATAGAAATGATTTTTTTGAACGTCTGGCTCATGCTCGGATGCGCTTCCCGATAGGGCTATCTTGACCTGTGCAACACCTAACCATCTGGTACAGATGTAATACCAGTTGCATACTAGTGACCGAAACTACACCTGTCAAGCCTCCGCAGATGCTGCCTGAGGATCATGTAGGATTCACCGAAAAGATGCTGTATACTCCACGATCTATTTTTAATCATCATCTGTCATTCACCACGACATTTTTATGGTTACACAAGTACTCAATCTTATTTTTGGCAGTAAAAACGATCGCGAAATCAAGACCCTGCGGCCGATCGTGGAGCAGATCAACGGATTGGAAGCTGGGCTGACTCCCCTCTCGGATCAGGCTCTTGCCGACAAGACCCAGGACTTCAAGAAGCGGCTTGAAGCAGGCCAGACGCTCGACGACATTTTGCCCGAAGCGTTTGCCGTGTGCCGGGAAATGTCGCGACGCAAGCTCAACATGCGCCATTTCGATGTGCAGCTCATCGGCGGCATGATCCTCCATCGCGGACGCATCGCCGAGATGAAGACCGGCGAAGGAAAGACCCTTGTTGCCACGTTGCCTGTCTACCTCAATGCCTTGGAGGGGAGAGGCGTCCATCTCGTGACGGTCAACGATTACCTGGCAAAGCGTGACGCCCAGTGGATGGCGCAGCTCTACCATGCGCTGGGGCTCTCCACGGGCATCATCCAACACGATGCCTCATTTATGTACGACCCGACCTATGAGGCGTCCGACAAACGGTTGCAGCACCTGCGTCCCTGCACGAGACCCGAAGCCTATCGCGCCGACATTACCTATGGAACGAACAACGAATATGGATTCGACTACCTTCGCGATAATCTGGTCGTTACGGCGTTGAACCAGTGCGTACAGCGCGAACTCAACTTCGCGATCGTGGACGAAGTCGACAGCATTTTGATCGACGAGGCCCGTACACCGTTGATCATTTCCGGTCAAACCGATCAGACCACAGACCTGTATTACCGGATTAATGCGATCATCCCCCAGCTGAAGGCTGAAACAGACTACACCATCGAAGAAAAAACCAAGACCGCAGCCTTGACCGAAGACGGCAATGCCCGGGTCGAAAAACTGCTGGGCGTGGACAATCTCTACGATCCGGCCAACATGGACATGGTCCATCACGTGGTCAAGGCTCTGCAAGCCTACACGCTCTACAAACGGGACGTGGACTATGTGGTGAAGGACGGCGAAGTCATTATTGTGGATGAGTTCACGGGACGGTTGATGCCGGGTCGGCGCTGGAGCGACGGTCTGCACCAAGCCGTCGAGGCCAAAGAAGGGGTCAAGATCGCCAACGAGAATCAAACTCTCGCTTCCGTTACGTTCCAGAACTATTTCAGGATGTACAACAAACTGAGCGGCATGACCGGTACCGCCGATACTGAAGCCGCCGAGTTCGCCAAAATCTACAACCTTGATGTCAACGTCGTGCCGACCAATCGTCAAATGGTCCGCCAGGATTACGCCGACGTCGTGTATCGCACCGAGAAAGAAAAGTTTTTGGCGATCGTCGAGGAAATCAAAGAATGTCATGAACGAGGACAACCGGTGCTGGTCGGCACCATTTCGATCGAAAAATCCGAGAAGCTCGCCGGGCTGCTGAATCGCAACGGCGTAAAACACAACGTCCTCAACGCCAAACAGCACGAACGGGAAGCCGAAATCGTCGCGCAGGCGGGACGCAAAGGAGCCGTCACCATCGCCACCAACATGGCGGGCCGCGGAACCGACATCTTATTGGGCGGCAATCCGGACTTCATGTACAAGCAGGTGCTCTACCGCGAGGAGAACATTTCCGAGAGCCGCAAGCTTGAAGTCTATGAGGATATTCGATCCGACTGCGAAAAGAACAAGCAGGAAGTCATCGGGGTGGGAGGACTGCACATTCTCGGGACGGAACGCCATGAGAGCCGCCGCATCGACAACCAGCTTCGTGGACGAGCCGGTCGCCAAGGAGATCCCGGTACGTCACGGTTCTACCTCTCACTGGAGGACGACCTGATGCGGATCTTCGCGTCCGAACGGGTGTCTCAGTTGATGCTCAAGCTCGGCATGGAGGAAGGTGTTCCGATCGAACATGGCATGGTCACCAGGGCGATTGCAAACGCACAAAAGAAGGTTGAAGCCCATAACTTCGAGATCCGGAAACAGTTGCTTGAATACGACGACGTCATGAATAAGCAACGCGAAGTGATCTACCGGCACCGCCGCGCCGTGCTGAGCGGAGACAACCTGACCGCCGATCTCCACGACATGATGGCCGGATCGATAGAGTCGTCTCTGAATGTCTATTGCCCTTCGGATCAATACCCTGAGGATTGGGATGTCAAAGGGTTGACCGAGGTTATGCATGCACAGTTCGGTTTAGACATCACCCAGGGTAAGCACGATGGTGGAGACTCGCTGCGCGATGTGGGACGCGATGCGCTACTGGAAGATCTCAAAACTCACGTACGGGAAGCCTACGCGAAAAAAGAAGCGGAGCTAGGACCGGAATTGATGCGGTTTCTTGAGAAGACCTTCATGCTCCAAGTCATCGATCACCACTGGAAGGACCATCTGTTAGGGATGGACCATCTGCGAGACGGGATCGGTCTCCGCGGCTACGGTCAGAAGGACCCCTTAATTGAATACAAACGAGAAGGGTTTGATCTGTTCGCCGGGATGATGGAACGGGTCAAATCCGACACGCTTGAACGACTGTTCCATGTCCAGGCCGTTCGCCATGAAGGGGAACAACCTACGACTCCACCTGACCCGATTCCTCAACGCCCACAGCCAAAGCTGACCCTGAACCGTGGTGATGAACCGGTCACGGCACCTGCTCCAGCCCAACGGGCTGAAAATAAGGTCGGTCGCAACGACCCTTGTCCCTGCGGCAGCGGCAAGAAATACAAGAAGTGCCACGGAACGTGAGGGAGAGGCTGCGGCAGTCACACTGACCTCGTCCTCACCTCGCGAAGCGATCCTTAGAGCTCAGGCTGGAAAGACCGTAAATATAGCAGCTCTCCCGGGTCACAGATTGTATACAAATACGACTTGATTGTTTGCCGGTAACCGCCAATTCTCCCTGATCTCACCTTGACTTAACGCAGTTCAAGAGGCTACCCTATCCCCCTTTCAATACCAGGAGATGGGTACATATGGCCCATGCCCTAGG
The DNA here is from genome assembly GCA_018242725.1 of Nitrospira sp. Lineage (GTDB taxonomy): Bacteria > Nitrospirota > Nitrospiria > Nitrospirales > Nitrospiraceae > Nitrospira_D. The sequence continues at coordinate 235,652 of JAFEBI010000004.1, forward strand.
GGTGTCATTTTTTCCATAAGTGACTGCAAATCGGGAGAGCTTCGTGAGCGCTGGGCATCCGGAACTCATTGCTGCCATTGCATCGGAAGTGACCGCCTCCGGTCCGATTCCGTTTGCGCGGTTCATGGAGTTAGCCTTGTATCATCCACAGTTCGGCTACTACATGCGGTCGTCGAAACCGGCAGCTGAGCGTATCGGCAAGAACGGTGATTTTTACACAAGCTCGGATGTCCATCCGATTCTGGGGCAAGCTCTTGCCAAACAAGCCGAGCAAATGGACCGACTACTCGGGCAACCCAGTCCGTTCACCATCGCGGAGATGGGACCAGGCAAAGGGCTCTTAGCACGGCATATCTTGGCAACTGCTCAGCGCGACTATCCTTCATTGTTTCATCGCCTCCGCTATGTCCTGATTGAACGAAGCCCGGCCATGCGTGAAGCGCAATGCCACAATCTGGCCCCCTGGCTTGACCAACCTGATTTCATCACCTGGATCGACGATCTTGCTCATATTCCCTCGAATAGTCTGACCGGTCTGTTCTTTAGCAATGAACTCGTGGACTCGTTTCCCGTTCACCGTATCCAGATGACGGCACAGGGCCTTGAGGAACGTTGCGTGGATTATCAGAATGGACGGTTCAGTGAGTGTCTCAAACCGCTGTCATCGGAGCGACTCGCGGCTCATCTTCGCCGTATCGTCGGTTCGGATTGGGCGGAAGGGTACCGCACTGAGATCAATCTCCATGCGCTGGACTGGATGGCTCACGTGGCCCAACGTCTCGCTCGTGGTTTTGTACTCACCATTGATTACGGCCACACGGCACAGGACCTGTATGGCCCTGACCGGAAACGCGGGACATTCCTCTGCTACAGGCAACATGCAGTTCATGAGGATCCGTTCCTGCACGTGGGCGAACAGGACATGACCACCCATGTAGACTTTTCGAGCTTGGCGACTGCCGGTGAGGATCAGGGACTTCAAACGACGGGCTTCACCAACCAGATGAGTTTTCTCATGGGACTCGGTGTAGAACAGATGCTCGCAGGGATGGCTCAGAACAGCCCGGAGTCTTCAGCGGCAATTCAGTTGCTGAGACCGAACGGGATGGGCACAACGTTCAAAGTTCTCATTCAGCATAAAGCCGTGCCGAATCCGACACTCGATGGATTGCACTATCAGCCGTTCTTTCGTTCGGCACTCTCAGCACAGTCAGCGGCGTAAGGGCTGAATCATGATGATCTCTTGGACATTCGGTGATACATCACATTGTACCCTTCACATTTCCAGGTGCTGTCGTGGGTAACGCTTCCGTTCCTGAAAATTATTTACCCATCCTCATTTTTATTGCCGTGGGGATTGTCCTTGGGACGTTGACGCTCTTTCTTGGGAAGTTTGTTCGCCCCAACCAGCCCTATCGCGCCAAGTTGGCGCCATACGAAAGCGGAAGTCCGCTCTTTCAGGACGCCCGCGTGCAATTTCCGATGCGGTATTACGTCATTGCGATGCTGTTCGTCATTTTCGATATTGAAATCGTCTTTATGTTTCCCTGGGCCGTTGCCTTTACCAGTCTCGGCCTGGTGGGATTAGTAGAAATGATCGTCTTCATCGCCATTTTGGTCGTGGGGTTTTGGTACGCCTGGAAAAAGGGCGCATTGGAGTGGGACTAGCATGCCGGAAGGTACGCAATCGTCACTTTTGAATTGTGAGCGTTGGTTGGTAATTGCGAGCTGGTAACTCAATACGTAAAACTGGAGCGCCACGACGTGAGCCTATTAGAGCGACAATTTGACGCCAACATTGTCACGACCAACCTGGACGCGGTCGTCAATTGGGCAAGAAAGTCCGCGCTCTGGCCCATGACGTTCGGGCTGGCCTGCTGTGCCATTGAGATGATCGCCAGCGTCTCCTCTCGTTATGATCTGGATCGCTTCGGTGCCGGAGTCTTTCGGGCCTCGCCTAGACAATCCGATCTGATGATCGTCGCGGGAACGGTCTCGCGCAAGATGGCGCCGGTGATTCGCCGGATCTACGATCAAATGCCTGAACCGCGCTATGTCATTTGTATGGGCTCCTGTGCGACGTCCGGCAATCACTACAACAGCTATGCGGTCGTACAGGGAGTGGACCAGATCGTGCCGGTTGACGTCTATGTGCCCGGATGCCCGCCGAGGCCGGAAGCCTTGCTGGACGGACTGTTGAAGTTACAGGAAAAGATCCAGCGGGAAAGAGTGTTCGTGAAATAGCGCGCGAGAATCGCATGGCATGCGCGACTCGCTTTCGCGCACGTCCGGCAAAAGCCGTGATCATCGTACTGTGAGATGATGCAGACACTGATCGAGACATTGCTCAACACGTTCCCTGAGGCCGTGCTCTCCGTCGACGTCGACACAGCGCGCTCGGAGACCACCGTACATGTCGCAGCGCCTCGGATCCTGGAAGTCATGCGTTTCCTCCATGATGCCCCGGAAGCCTGCTTTGATCACATTACGGATATCTGCTCCGCCGATTATCCGTCCGACCAACAGCGGTTCGAGGTCATCTATCAGTTACTCTCGCTCCCACATGGGAAACGGGTTCGCCTCAAAACCAGAGTCACGGAAGACAATCCCATGCTCGATTCCGTCACGAGCATCTGGCGTGGCGCGGACTTTCTGGAGCGTGAAGTCTACGACATGATGGGAATTCGGTTTGCAGGACATCCGGATCTCCGTCGCATTCTCCTCCCGGAAGACTACGCCGAAGGCTATCCCTTGCGAAAAGATTTTCCCACCGAGGGACGCGGCTGGCGCAGTCAGTTCGACTTTATTCCACGACTTGATGAGCCGCCGGTGGAGCAGGTCGACAGCGAAGTGCCTGAGGCCGAAAAGAAGTTGTTCCTGGCGAATCCCGATGCCTCGCCGTCCAATCGGCGGGAAGAACTCTTGCTGAACATGGGGCCGCAACATCCAAGTACCCATGGTGTGGTGCGGGTCGTCCTCGAACTGGATGGTGAACGGATCGTCAAGGCTACGCCGGATCTCGGCTATCTCCATCGGGGAGTAGAAAAGTTGGCCGAAGGCCTGGCGTACATGCAGATCATTCCCCACACCGACCGGCTGGATTATGTCTGTGCCATGGCGAACAACTACGCCTATGTCAGAGCAGTAGAAAAACTCCTCGGAATTACCGTGCCTGAGCGCGCGGAATATATCCGCACCATCGTCGCGGAGATGCAGCGTATTCTCGGACATCTCTTCTGGCTAGGCGCCCAAGCCTTGGACATCGGCGCGATGACGGTATTTTTCTGGACGTTCCGCGAACGCGAAATTCTACTCGACATGTTCGAGCAACTCTGCGGAGCCAGACTGACTCTCAATTATTATCGAATCGGTGGTGTCGACAGCGACTTCACTCCGGAACTGGTGACCCGCCTGAAAACCTTCCTGGAAACGTTCCCCCAGAAGGTCGATGAGTATGATTCACTCCTTGCCGGCAACCGAATTTGGTTGGGACGAACGAAACATGTCGCGGTGATCTCCGGGAAAGACGCCATCAATTTCGGCATGACGGGTCCAGCCTTGCGGGGATCCGGCGTGGCCTACGATGTCCGCAAGCTTGAGCCCTACGGGGTCTATCACAAAGTGGATTGGGAAGTTCCCGTCGGAAAGAACGGCGACACCTATGATCGGTATTGGATTCGCGTGGAAGAAATGCGGCAAAGCGCGCGAATCATCTCGCAATGTCTCGACCAGATGCCGCCCGGACCGATCATTGCCGAGATGCCCCAATACATTCCGCCGCCGAAGCAGCTCGTGATGCGGGACATGGAGAGCTTGATTCACCACTTCATCATCTTTACGCAAGGGTTCAAACCGCCCAAAGGCGAAACCTATTGCCCGACTGAAGCCCCCAAGGGGGAACTCGGTTTCTTCATCATCAGTGATGGAAGTCCTCGCCCCTATCGCTTGAAGATTCGTTCGCCCTCCTTTATTCACATGGGCGCATTCGATCACATGGCACGGGGCTATTTGATTTCCGACATCATCACGATTTTTGGAACGTACGACGTGGTCATGGGGGAGTGCGATAGATGACTGATGATCGGCTGACACCTAGGACCTGCCTACTTGTCAGACCAGGAACGCTGACAGCATGACTTTTTTAGACAAGCACAAGAACGACATCGCCGAGATTTTATCGCGCTATCCGGTCAAACGCTCGGCATTGATTCCGTTGCTCTATATCGCTCAGCGTGATCAGGGCTATGTGAGCGAGACGGCCATGAAAGAAATCGCGCGGTTGCTTGGGCTGACACCGCCGCAGGTCTACGAAACCGTCACGTTTTATACGATGTTCAACCTGAAGCCGGTGGGCAAGTTCCACATTCAGGTCTGTAAGTCGCTCATGTGCGCCCTGGTCGGCTCAGATACGATGATCGGATGGATTAAGACCAAACTTGGAATTGCACCGGGTGAATCGACAACAGACGGCCTGTTTACCCTCAGTGCGGTGGAATGTTTGGCGGCTTGTGGGACCGGTCCTATGATGCAGATCAACGAAGACTATTATGAGCGCGTGACCGAGGACAAACTCGACCGCATTTTGGCTGATCTACGATCGACGGGAACCAGCGCCTTGAAGAGCGGACCCTTTATGTGGCCGGAACCAGCGCCGTCAGAGCAGGGCGCATGATGCATATCTCATCGTCAGACAAGAGACCGGCTGACTTGTCATTGGATTCACGCTTCACGAACGACGCTTCACGAGATTAAAGATGCCTCAGCACGAACTGATCTTACTGAAAAACATGATGCAGCCCGGCTATACCGGATCGTTGCCGGACTACGAGAAGACGGGAGGCTATCAAGCTGTCCGCAACACACTGGGAAAGATCGCTCCGGCTGACGTGACCGCGATAGTCCGAAAATCAGGCCTCCGCGGACGTGGTGGCGCCGGCTTCCCGACGGGTGTGAAATGGGGTTTCCTCCCCAAGGATTACCAAGGTCCCCGATATCTCTGTTGCAACGCCGACGAGAGCGAACCCGGCACGTTCAAAGACCGACAGCTGATGGAACGCGATCCTCACCAAGTCTTGGAAGGCATCCTATTGGCTTGCTATGCCATTGGAGCAGAATCGGCTTACATCTATATCCGTGGAGAAATGGTCCTGGGATCCAGGATTTTGGAACATGCGATCGATGAGGCGAGAGCAGCCGGCTACATCGGAAAGAATATTCTCGGTACGGGTATCCATGCCGACGTGTGGGTGCATCGAGGCGCCGGCGCTTATATCTGTGGCGAAGAAACAGCCTTACTGGAATCCCTCGAGGGCAAACGCGGACTCCCACGCATTAAACCGCCGTTTCCGGCTACGCACGGCCTCTACAATAAGCCGACGGTTGTCAATAACGTTGAAACTTTGGCAAACCTTCCACATATCATGAACCGCGGACCCGAATGGTTCGCGGCGATCGGGTCCCCACCTAAGAGCACCGGGACCCGCGTGTTTTGTGTAAGCGGACATGTCAAGCGGCCGGGTAACTATGAAGTTCCAATGGGCGTGACCGTTCGAGAACTGGTGTACGAACATGCTGGCGGGATGCGGTCGGATAAGCCGATGAAGGCTTTTATCCCCGGTGGAGCCTCAGCTCCCTTTCTGACGCCGGCGCATCTCGATGTGAAATTGGATTTTGAGCATGTGGCGACGGCAGGGTCGATGCTGGGATCCGGTGGTGTCACCATCATGGAAGAAGGCACCAGTATGGTCTGGGCGGCACTCCGGCTGATGGAATTTTTCTACCATGAGTCTTGCGGGAAGTGCAGTCCCTGTCGAGAGGGCAGCTCGTGGCTGGTCCAGACATTGCGCAGGATTTTGGCAAAACGTGGCCGAATGGAAGACCTTGAAACCTTGTTGGATCTATGCAAGAACATCGCAGGCCGAACGGTCTGCGCGTTCGGCGATGCGGAAGTCGCGCCGATTCAAAGCACCCTGAAGCACTGGCGGCAGGAGTATGTGGACCTCATCCACGAGGCAGAAGCCGCTAATTTGATCAAACCTGAGCCTGTGGGACGGCACTGAGCGCCAGCCGGCGCTCAGTGGCATTTGGTAGCGTTGAACCATGTCTGACACGATAGCCCCAATGATCCGCATGACGATTGATGGGATGACCGTCAAGGTCCCGAAAGGTACCTTGGTGATCGAAGCAGCCAGACGCGTCGGCGTCATGATTCCACACTTTTGCTACCACCCAAAGCTCAAACCTGACGCCAACTGCCGCATGTGCCTGGTTGAAGTGGAAAAGATGCCGAAACTTCAAACCGCCTGCAGCACCCCTGTCGACGAAGGTATGAGTGTGCGTACCGCTACGACCGTGGTCAACGATGCTCATCGATCGGTGCTCGAGTTTATCCTCGCCAATCATCCGCTTGATTGCCCGGTCTGCGATCAAGGCGGAAAATGTGACCTTCAAGACTTTTCCCATCAGTACACGGCCACCAGCCGGTTCGTTGAAACCAAGCGCGTGTTTCAGAAGGAATATTTCAGCCCGCTGATCGAAACCCAGATGAATCGCTGCGTGCAATGTCTCCGCTGCGTCCGATACTGCGATGAAGTGATGGACGTCAAGGCATTGGCGCCGGTCGGGCGCGGCACCATGACGGAAATCAAGTACTTCGGCCCACACCCGTTGGACTGCGAGTTCTGCGGCGGCTGCGTGCAGATCTGCCCGGTCGGGGCCATTACCAGTCGGCTGTCCATGTATGAATACCGGCCCTGGATGCTGAAGCGAGCCGACACTATCTGCGGGTACTGTGGAGACGGATGCCAGATGACGGTTCACACGAAGGGAAAAGAGTTGATCGAGGTCAACTCAGCCTATGGAGCCGGTCGTAACAACGGAGACCTCTGTGCGCGCGGTTTTTTTGGGTTCCATACGGCCAGCCACCCGGAACGTCTGACTCATCCGCTGATTCGTCGCAATGGTGCGTTGGTCCAGGCCACATGGGAAGAGGCCTTGGAATATGTCGCCGATCGCATCAACACGATCAAGACCACGCACGGGGGACCGAGCTTCGGCGGATTGATCTCAGGCCGGTGTACGAATGAAGAACTATACCTCTTCCAAAAGTTTCTGCGCGTCGCCGTCGGCACCAACCACATCGACAGCAGCGCCCGCTATGGCCACGTGAACGGCCTCCACGCCATGCGACTCGTCCAGGGCACTCATCGGTGGACCGTAACCTTCGAGGACATCCTGGATGCCGACGTGTTGCTTCTCGTCGGGACAAACATTACCGAAACCAACCCGGTCACCGGCCTCAAGGTCAAAGAAGCGGTCAAGAAGCGTCGGGCGACCTTGATCACGATTGAGTCCTTGGAACCGGTGATTGGAACGATCAGCAACATCGCGACTCTTTCGCATCATCATTTTCGCACCTTGCCGAGCGACATACCCAGCACCCTTTTTGGCTTACTGAAGGCCATCATCGAACAGAATCTGCTACAGCCGAACCTGACACAACTGTACCCAGCCTATGTCGGCGCGGTCACGAGCGCATTGCAGAAAACATCCTGGCAGGAGCTTCAGGCGATAACGGGAACGGAACCCGAGGCTTTCGCACGGGCTGCCAAGATCCTCGCGTCTGGAAAGCGAGTGGTCGTACTCGCCGGACAACTGCTTCTGCGAAGCGAACGAGGATATGACGGAGCCCTGACCCTCCTCGATCTGCTGCTGCTGACCGGAAAGCTGGATCAACCAGGCTGTGGATTCGCCCCGCTAGCAGAAGAGAATAATGACCAAGGGGCCATAGAGATGGGCGCCGCGGCAGAATTTCTTCCCGGCGCCTGCTCCGTAACCAGCCGTACCGACCACGATCGCATCATGAAGCAGTGGAACGCGGACGTTTCCTGCGACGTCGGAGCGTCTCTCATCGACATGCTGAATCGTGCCCAAACAGGATCGCTCAAGGGCATGCTCATCGTCGGAGAAAATCCGGTCGGGAGCCTTCCGGCATCACTACGCCCCGAGGAAGCCTTGCGCAAGCTCGATCTGCTGGTCTGTCAGGAACTCTTTTTAACTGAAACCGCAGCGCTCGCTCACGTCGTATTACCCGCCGCATCATCCCTGGAGAAAAGCGGTACGTTTACGAATACTGAAGGGCATGTCCAATCCGTTCGCCCCTCGATCGACCCGCTCGGAGAAAGCCGTCCGGACTGGGAAGTCTTTTCAGCTCTCTCCATTTTATTAGGCTCGCCCATGGAGTACGCTGAGAGCAAAGAGATTCTCAAGGAGATTCGGAGCCTCATTCCGGGCTATGGATCGCTTGGACCTACCCCGCTGCCTCCGAAAGTCGATCGCGCGACGATGGAGCGGTATCTCACCGATGGTTATCAACGTGACCTGGCGACACGCTATCGGCTCGTCGCACCGAAATCCCGTCCGGAAGGAACGTTGCGGCTCGACTTCGTACAGAGCCTGTTTCACTCGGGAAAGTTTTCGACCCGTTCCAAGGGCTTGTTACAAGTCGAGGACAGAGGACGGCTTCGGATCAATCCGGTTGATGCAGCCCGCTTTGCCTTGGTGGACGGTGACCGAGTTCGCCTCTCCAGCACATTCGGAGAAATGACCACGGAGGTGACGCTCGTGGAACGGGTTCCACAAGGGACGGCCTGGTTCCCGGATCACTTCGGCCAAGCTGCCGTCCTATTATTTGATTGTGCCGTTGATCCCATCACGCATGCGCCATCCCTCCGAACGGCAACCGTGTCCATGATGAGGGTAGCCTGAAGATCTGTTGAGCACTGCGACTATGCGAATCGAGGAGTTCCATGGTGACTGAATTCGGATTACGTCTTGCTATTTCCCTGACACAAATCGGTGCGGTCATGTGCATCGTGGTCGTAACGGTGCTCATCCTCACCTTGGCGGAACGGAAAGTCTTAGGATGGATGCAGGATCGCATGGGGCCGATGGAAGTCGGACCCTACGGCATTCTTCAGCCGTTTGCGGATGCCATCAAACTGTTTTTCAAGGAAGACATCGTACCCGCCGGGGCGAACAAGCTCATCTTTACCATGGCACCGATCCTCTGCTTGATTCCGACGTTTATCGGATTCGCCGTCATTCCCTGGGGACCCAACTGGACGTTTGAGATCAATGGCATCTCGGTAAAACCGTTCGTCATCAGCGACATCAATATCGGGATCCTCTACGTCTTAGCCTTCGCTTCACTCGCTGCCTACGGCATCATTCTCGGAGGATGGGCATCCAACAGCAAATACTCCTTGTTGGGAGGTCTCCGATCGGCCGCGCAGGTGATCAGCTATGAGCTCAACGTGGGACTGGCGATTGTCGGTGTATTAATTTTATCCGGCTCGCTCAGTCTCGTAACAATTACTGATGCCCAGGCCGGCTGGATTTGGAATTGGCACATCTTCGCACTGCCGGCCCCGCAAATCTTTGCATTCGTTGTCTACGTGATTTCAGTCGTCGCTGAAACGAACCGAGTACCATTCGACTTGCCTGAGGCAGAGAGCGAGCTTGTTGCAGGGTTTTTCACCGAGTACAGCGGGCTGCGGTTTGCCTTCTTTTTCCTTGCCGAATACGCCAACATGGTGCTCGTGTCCTGCGTGGCTTCCGCACTGTTTCTCGGCGGCTGGCACGCACCCTATCCAGGAACCTTGATGGAACTTGTCGGCTTGTCATCCTGGTCATGGATCGAAAGCACCATGTGGTTCGCGGTAAAAACCTACTCGCTCTTGTTCCTGTTCTTCTGGCTCAGAGCGACGTTGCCGAGGCTACGCTACGACCAACTGATGCGATTCGGCTGGAAGGTGATGCTACCCATTGCGCTGGCCAACATCGTAATGACTGCCATCGCCGTGTTTATCTCTCAACAGATCAACTAGGGTACGAAACCGCGATGAGATCCACGTCCTCGACCAAACGTCTGAGCCTGTCCGAATGGTTCAAGACGATTACGTTTTATGAAATCCTTGTCGGTATGAAAGCGACGCTGTCACACCTACTCAATTACCGTCCGGTAACATTGCAATATCCCCACGAGAAACGCACGTTACCAGACAACTATCGAGGTATGCTCGCCCTGCTCCGTTACGATGACGGAACAGAGAAATGTGTGGGGTGCGATCTCTGTGAGGCAGCGTGTCCGTCCCGTGTCATCCGAGTGGTCAGCGCGGAAGTGCCGGACGAGCCTACGAAGCGCTATTCAAAAGAATATTACATGGACATGACCCGGTGCTTGTTCTGCGGGATGTGTGTGGATGCCTGTCCCGTCGATGCATTGGGAATGACACGGGAATTTGAATGGGCGGTGTACGATAAGCGGCAACTTCATCTGAACAAACAGCAGTTGCTTGCAATCGGGGATCGTTCGTTTCCAGTTCGAGAGAAACGCTTGGAACTGCAGCATCCAAACGTGGCATTCTTTAACGTGGCGTTCAACCACGTACCGCCAAAGCCGAACTGAATCAAAGGATGACAAGTCAACAGACCGTTGGCTGCAGCATGCGTGTGCGAGTCCGGTCTGATCGACCTCGAATACAGGAACCATCAGATGTCGCTTTTCTTCTTTGGATACTTTGCCGCGATGATTGTCGCGACTTCCATTCTTGTTGTCGCGTTGAGAAATCCCGTCTACAGCGCACTCTCCCTTCTTGTGATGTTTTTCCACGTCGCAGGGCTGTTCGTCACGCTTCATGCCGAATTCTTGGCCGCCGTGCAAATTATCGTCTATGCCGGAGCGATTCTTGTGCTGTATTTGTTCGTCGTCATGATCTTGAACGTCAAACAAGACGACCGTTACCACAGTCAATGGCGGATCGCAGGGTTCGTCTGCGTTCCCTTGCTCATCGAAACCATGATCCTCCTAGCCGGTGGTACAGGGGCACGCACGACCGGCACTCAGACTGGTCTCGCCCCAGCAGCGGAGACGATTGCTCCGGATAATACGTTGGCCATCGGGCAAACGCTGTTTTCAACCTATCTCTTCCCGTTCGAGGTTGCCTCCTTGGTGCTCTTAGTCGCCATGATCGGCGCCATCGTCCTTGCAAAGCGAGAGATCGGCGAACAGGACAATCCCGGCCCCCTGGTTCAAACGAAGGTAGCCGAATGACCATCCCCATCTCCTACTATCTTATTTTGAGCGGGGTCGTGTTCCTGACGGGGGTCGTCGGCGTACTCATCCGTCGCAATATCATCGCGATCTTGCTCTCGGTTGAACTGATGCTGAATGCGACGAATATCAACTTCGTCGCATTCTCCGACTATTTTCGAGACTTGGGGGGACAGGTGTTCGTCTTCTTTGCCCTAACCGTCGCCGCTGCGGAGGTAGCCGTGGGGTTGGCAATCATTATCGCCCTCCATCGCTCGCGGTCCACCATCAATATTGAAGAATTCAATTTACTGAAATGGTAAAGGGATCGTTACTCATGAGGCATGATTCGTCTTTCGCAAGGAACCGTAGAATCGTACAACCCTTCGTTTCCATCATGCTTCACGAACGACGAACAACGAGAACCCGACGCTGATGCTGTACGCACTGATTCCATTCCTTCCCCTCGCCGCATTCCTGATCCTTGGACTGGCCGGGTCACGGTTTAAAGAGAACGCCCATGTGATTGCGGTTCCGGCGGTGCTGTTGTCGCTCGTGCTGGCGCTGGCAGCCTTTGTCCAAGTCGCATCTGGTTCAGTCATTTCTATCCCTCTCTATACCTGGCTGACCTCAGGCCAACTTGACATCCATATCGGCCTCTACATCGACAGGCTGACCGCTGTCATGCTGCTCCTGGTCACCGGTGTCAGTTCCCTGGTGCACATCTACACCATCGGGTACATGCATGGGGAGCCCGGCTATGCTCGCTTCTTCAGCTACATCGCACTATTTACCTTCTCAATGCTCATGCTGGTGTTAGCAGACAACCTCTTGCAGTTATTTGTCTTTTGGGAAGCCGTCGGCCTCTGCTCCTACCTCTTGATCGGTCATTGGTATGAACGCGCGTCTGCTTGCGCAGCGGCGACCAAAGCGTTTCTGGTGAATCGTATCGGAGATTTCGGATTCCTGCTCGGCTTGCTCCTCGTCTGGTATCAATTCGGTTCGCTGAACTACTTGGACATCTTTCCAGTGCTTCATGAGGCACATGGCCAGACGCTCAATTTGCTCAGTGCTATTGGCGGCACATGGGATGTTTCCCTGTTCACACTGATCGCACTCTTGCTGTTCACTGGAGCGGTAGGAAAATCGGCTCAAGTGCCTCTTCACGTCTGGCTACCCGATGCCATGGAAGGCCCGACCCCGATCTCAGCTCTCATTCATGCTGCGACCATGGTCACGGCCGGGGTGTTCATGGTGGCTCGTCTGGCACCGATCTATAACCTCTCTCCGACCGCCATGAGCGTCGTCGCCGTTACCGGAGGGGTCACCATGCTCCTCGGTGCAACCATCGCGTTGACACAAACAGATATCAAGCGTGTCGTCGCCTACTCGACAGTCAGTCAGCTTGGGTACATGATCATGGCCTGCGGGCTCGGGGCCTACACCTCGGGCATGTATCATCTTCTCACACACGGTGCGTTTAAGGCCTTGTTGTTCCTCGGCTGTGGGTCGGTCATTATCGCGCTCCACCACGAGCAGGACATCCGCCATATGGGCGGCCTTAAAAATCAGTTGCCGACGACCTATTGGACGTTTGTAGTCGGGTCACTGGCACTCGCAGGATTTCCCCTCACGGCTGGGTTCTTCAGCAAGGACGAGCTCTTGGTCTCTGCATGGTTCTCCGGTAGTCTTGGGCAGGGACTGGCCATTGCCGGCCTGCTGACAGCTCTCCTGACCGCGTTCTACAGTTTCAGACTGGTGTTTGTGACCTTCTGGGGGGAGTCTCATGTCAACCCCCATCACGCGGACCATGTCCATGAACCTTCTAAAACGATGACGACCCCGCTTCTGATTCTGGCATTTTTTAGTATCATCACCGGTTACCTTGGTATTCCATCGTTTCTCGAACCGGTCTTCGCCACTGGCCAACCGCCGGTGGCGCACCATGGGGAAGCCGGGATCGTCATTATGATCACCGCCACGGTGCTCGGATTGATCGGCATTGCCGCGGCCTACTACGCCTATGTGCTCAAACCGGATCTCCCGACGCGCCTGGCTCAGCAGTGGAACAGTTTGTACCAAGCTTCGTTGAACAAGTGGTATGTCGATGAAGCCTACGATCGCCTGTTCGTACGGCCCACATGCATCGCAGCTTCGGCACTCTGGAAACGGGTCGATGTCGCCGTCATCGACGGTGCGGTCAACGGAGTCGCGCAAACGATCCGGTGGGGCGGATGGATCTTGCGGTTGATCCAGAGCGGACAAACCCAACATTATGCATTGGCGATGGCGATGGGCATCGTGATCATCACAGCCTATCTGCTGCTCTGAAGCGCACGAGTGAAGATGTATGTTTGACACACAGTACTCGACATGTGATGGATTGAAACCTTGATGACTGGCTTTCCTTGGTTAACCGCATTGATCATCCTTCCCTTGCTGGGAGCGGTGGCTGTCTTTGTCGTAAAAGATGCCTCTGTCCGGCTTACCGCGCTCTCCGTGACCATTGCCGATCTCCTGATCTCGCTTCCGCTGTGGTGGCTCTTCGACGCCACTTCCGGTGAGATGCAATTCCTAGAATCAGCAGCATGGATCCCATCACTGTCGATCAACTATCGACTCGGTTTGGATGGAATCAGCCTACCGCTGGTTCTCATGACGACCATCCTCATGCCCCTCTGCGTCCTGATTTCATGGCATGCCATCGAAACTAGGCTCCGGAGTTTCATGGCGGTGTTGCTCATCATGGAAGGCGCCATGGTCGGCGTGTTCACGGCACTCGATTTCGTCTTGTTCTACGTGTTTTGGGAGGCGATGCTGATCCCCATGTACCTCCTGATCGGAGTGTGGGGTGGACCGAATCGCCTGTATGCCGCGATCAAATTCTTTCTCTATACGTTTGCCGGAAGCGTGTTGCTGTTGGTCGCGATCTTGGTGCTGTATTTCCAGGGTGGCCATACGTTCGATATTCTTGCGCTGAGCCGGCAGACTTATGCTCTCTCTCTTCAAACATGGTTGTTTTTTGCCTTCTTTGCCGCGTTTGCCGTGAAGGTCCCGATGTTCCCATTCCACACCTGGCTGCCCGACGCACACGTGGAGGCCCCCACTGCCGGCAGTGTGATCCTCGCCAGTGTGCTGCTCAAGATGGGCACCTATGGCTTTGTGCGCTTTAGCTTGCCGATGCTCCCGGATGCCTCACGTCTCTTCACCCCCCTGATGGCCGCCCTGTCGATTGTGGCGATCATCTACGGGGCCTACATGGCATTGGCCCAGGCTGATCTCAAAAAGCTGATTGCCTATTCGAGCGTCAGCCACATGGGATTCATCACCCTCGGCCTGTTCATGTTCAATATCCAAGGTATCGAGGGTGCCGTCATGCAGATGGTGAATCACGGCATCACGACCGGTGGACTCTTTCTCTGTGTCGGGATGATTTACGAACGCACCCATAGCCGGCAGATTGCCGATAACATCGGGTTGACCAAGCCGATGCCTCGGTATGCGACCTTTCTTGTTATTTTTGCCCTCTCTTCACTGGGACTTCCAGGGACCAACAGTTTCGTTGGAGAATTTATGGTCCTCGTCGGCACATTTCTCTGGAGTAAGGTGGCGACAGCCTTCGCCTCACTAGGCATCATTCTGGCCGCGGCCTACCTTCTCTGGATGATCCAACGTGTCGCGTTTGGCACACCGGCTCCTCACATGCTCCACAAACTTTCTGACCTAAACCAACGAGAAATAGCGACGTTGTTACCTCTGGCAGTGCTGATCTTCGTGATCGGCCTATTTCCCAACCCTCTCCTCAGCCGGATGCACACCACGGTCGAACGGGTCATCGCTCGCACCGGTCCCTCTTCACCTCAACAGAGTTCCGATCAGTCTGTTCTGGGCCAGCCAATGCTCTCGCAGAATGACGGCTTGATCTCGACGCTCAACGTGGTCCGTGCCTCAACCGTTCATCCCACCGGCAGCCTGCCACTCACGGATACGCAGGGAGAACGGCCATGACCTTCTCTGCCACAGATTTCTTCCTCATTCTACCTGAGTTACTGGTCATCACAGCCGCCTGCATCGTACTCGTGCTCGACCCGGTGCTACGACCATCCAATAAGGATAGCTTGGTATGGGTAAGCCTGGGAACGCTCGCCATATGTATGGGCCTGACGGCGTCCCAAATGGAGACGCATGCGTCAATATTTAGCGGCCTTGTCGTCATCGACGCCTATGGAACCTTCTGGAAGCTGCTGTTGTACTTCGTGACGGGACTCACAATCCTCCTGTCCTACTCCTATTTAAAAGAAGAGCAACTGTATTTCGGTGAATACTACGGCTTCATATTGCTCTCGCTGTGCGGCATGATGGTCATGGTCTCCGCAACCGATTTGTTGACGATCTATCTGGGTACGGAACTGATGTCGCTCTCTCTGTACGTCATGGCAGGTCTCAAGCGGAAGGAACCTCGCTCTCTTGAAGCATCGGCAAAATACTTTGTATTGGGTGCATTCTCCTCCGGCATTCTTCTCTATGGCATCTCCCTCCTCTACGGAGCGACCGGCAGCACGAGACTGCCGGCGATCGCCTCGACAATTGCGACCCAGGGGTTCGCCGACCCGTTGCTGTTATTTTCAACGATCCTGTTGGCGGTGGGGTTTGGATTCAAACTGGCCATCGTTCCGTTTCATATGTGGACACCGGACGTCTATCAAGGCGCCCCGACGTCCGTCACGGCATTCATGGCCGTCGCATCCAAAGCCGCCAGCTTCGGCGCATTCCTCCGTGTGTTTGTGGAAGGTTTGGGTGGGGTCAAGGCCGATTGGTCCGCCATCTTTCTCTTACTCAGTCTTGCTACTCTCGTCGTGGGCAACATCGTTGCTCTGGTTCAGACAAACATCAAGCGGATGCTGGCTTATTCAAGCATTGCGCACGCAGGCTATGCCCTGATCGGTGTCGTCGCCGCCGGACGTATTGAGCACTCGTCTGGCATTGCCAGCGTTCTACTCTATATTGCCTTGTACACGTTCATGACATTCGGGGCGTTCGCCATTGTCGCAATGCTGCGAAAAGGCACGATTGAAGGTGAAGAGATCGAGGATTTCACCGGCCTGGCAAAACGCCACCCTCTCGCCGCGCTATTGATGCTGGTCTTTATGGTTTCGCTGGCGGGCATTCCCCCGACTGCGGGCTTTATCGGGAAATTGTATGTCTTCAGATCCGCCGTGGAAGCTGGCATGGCATGGCTGGCGGCCATTGCCCTCCTGTTTGCGGCAATCTCAGCCTATTACTATCTTCGGGTCGTCATGGTCATGTATATGCGGGATCCTATTGATGGAACGGACCCCGCCCCGCGGTTGGTGATGTCCCCAACCCTTTCCCTTGTGCTCGCCTGCGCGGTCGCTGGAGTGGTGATCTTCGGTATCTACCCCAACCCACTCGTCAGTCTCGCCCAGCACGCCGTGTTGACGCTGAAATAAGGCCGTCCATACTCCAACTATTTGACGGAAGGACCTTATGCATGTCGTTCGCTTCCTGAGTGAGGCGGTCACATCGTTTTTACGCCACGGATGCCCGAGCCTCGCCGCGGCGTTGGCGTTTTTCTCGCTGCTCTCATTGTTTCCTCTTGTCTTTCTTCTCTTGTATGGAGTCAGTTTCCTTGTGAGTCAGAACGTGATCGGCGAACAGTTCATGCTTAGTTTTCTCAAAGGATTTCTGCCTTCCTTAGGTGAGCGATTAGCGCAAGAGCTGCATCGGATCAGTTCATTGGAAAGCGTCCGATGGATCGTGCTGCTGTCGTTCTTCTGGTTTGGCGGGCTTGTGTTCTATGAGCTCGACTATGCGCTCAATGTCGTATTTCAGAGCACTCAAAAGCGCCACCCGCTTATTTCCACTGCAATTTCCATCGCGCTGTTGGGATCCACCGGCCTGTTACTCTTCACTTCCTATGTCGCCACTCAAGCCATTGCCTTTTTGACGGCCTACGCACCTCGGCTCTGGGGGTTGGATCTTGTCGCCTTGGCCGCCCACGACTTTCATATGACCTACACTCTCCCTTTTGCGCTCGCATTCCTGGCGGTCAGCCTGCTCTACCGTCTTGTACCTCGACGTCGTCCACAATGGAGGGATGCCATGGCCGGCGCCCTCACGTTCAGTTTGCTGTGGGTTGCAGCCAAGCTCTTGTTCGTCAATTATGGAGATTTTGCGACGGTCTATGCACGACTCTATGGATCGTTGCTCGAGGTCGTGCTCTTGTTGCTCTGGGTCTATTATTCTGCGGGACTCTTTCTCTTCGGCGGCATCATCGCGCACAATCTGAAACAGATTGCCCGGCCATCGCCCCCGGTTGATGGCCGATAGTGAAAATGCCGCGACAACAATGATCTAAGTGAATGCCGCAATTCAACGGATGGCGTGGCTACGAAGCTGCAGAAAATGCACAAGGGCTGACTGTGTCACGAGTCCAACAATTTCTCCATCCTGCACGACGACGAGTTGATCCCATCCCTCACGAGCCATGCGCCCCATCGCGTGAATCGCTGGAACCTCAGGCGAGATAACCATCGATTCTGAAAAGGGACGCATCACCTGATCAACCCGACGCCAGGACCAGGTGGCTGCCGGCACAGCCTGAATGTCGGGTACGGTCACAAGGCCGATCAGACGGCGATCTTCGACGACGGGAAATCCTCCATAACCATAGGCCTGGAAATACCGATTCACGGCCTCATCAAGCGTGGTTTGAGCTGGAATCGATACAACCGTCGTCACCATCATGTCTTGAATCCTGGTTGTCGAGATGGACTGCCGTAACATCGCTTGTCGTCGGCTCGCCAGCGCCGCAATGTAGAGAAAGATTCCAATCAGTGCCAGCCATCCTCCCGTCCAGACCATCGACGCATCCAGCTCACCGGTTGCCGCTTGCTGGATTCGCAGCAACCCCCACAGCACGAAGACCACACCAAACCCGAGGCCTGCCCCTGCAGCCTGTTTCGTCGCGCGATAATAATCTTTCCCCCAAGCCCACAGACCGGCACGCAGGATTCTGCCTCCGTCCAACGGAAAACCAGGAATCAAATTAAACACCCCGAGCTGAAGATTCCCCATTCCAAGCAGGAGTCCAAGCATGATCACCCCACGGAGCGTCTGTTCCTGTTGAATCGCCTCCGCCAATGCAACGATCGCCAAGCAGCTTCCACTGATGACGAAACTGACGATTGGTCCGGCGATCGCAATGAGGAACTCTGCCTTGGGCGAGGGGGCTTCCTGGCGCATATGCGCGACCCCACCGAAGAGAAACAAGGTAATCTGCTCGATCGGAATTCGGTAGCGCAGCGCCACGTAGGAATGTCCTAGTTCATGCAGGAGCACAGACAAGAAGAGAAGCGCCGCCCCGACGGCTCCCATCAACCAATAGCGCCCAGAGCTGAGTCCCGGCAACGTTTCCGGTAGATAGTCTGTTGAGAGAGTCCAGGTGGCAAGGAGGAAGACCAGAAACCAGGACGCATGGATTCGAATGGGAATGCCCAACGCTCGGCCGATTTCCCACGAACGCATCTGCATACCCCACACCGTAACAGTGGAATGGGGAAGGGGTCAATCTTCTCTCTGTGTTCATGTATACTAGCCCTCATGCGTCGACTCGTTCCAACACGTGCGCTGCTATACTTGACCTTCCTCATCGCACTTGGGCCGATGCCTTCGCCCCCTACCTTTGCCCAAGTCATCACGTCTGGTTCATCGAGCTGTCCCGGGGTAGCCCTGACGTTTGATCTCTGTCCTGTGCGCAAAGGATCCGGCTATGATCAGCCGTTAATGGACTATCTGATTACCCATCGCATTCCGGCCACATTTTTTATGTCCGGCAAGTGGATGGCCAAACATGATGCGGAAGTGGAACAGCTACTGGGTCTGGACTTTTTTGAAATTGGGACCCATGGTGAGGTGCACGCTCACCTTCCCATGCATGATGCCGATGAACAACGGACAGAGATTCTAGGCCCCGTCAAGCTGCTGAAGGAACACTATGGCCATAAGGCCTCACTCTTTCGCCCACCGTATGGAGAATACAACGACGTAACCGTTGCCGTAGTCAAACTGCTTGGCCTGCAATTCATCCAATGGGACATCGAATCAGGCGATCCAGATCCCACACTTTCCGCGGGGAAAATTCTGCTCAGGGTTGCCAAGCGCGCAAAGCCCGGCAGTATCATCGTGCTTCATGCCAATGGAAAGGGTAAGCAGACCCGGCTGGTTATCGAGCATCTGACTCGAGAGGTTCTCCCGGCCAAGAAGCTTCGGCCGATGACCGTGAGCGAGCTGTTGGATTGTACAGCCAAGACCCCATGACGCCTTCGGCTGTCAGAACCATGGTCCCGGATGATCGAAAGCCGGTCATTCAATTGTTGGGGGATTCTGAGCCTTGGAACCGCCTGGGCTATGGAGCGGACGATTGGAGCCGTATCTTTTGCCCGCTACCTCAGGGGCGAGATTGTTATGTCGCGGAATATGATGGACAAGTGGCAGGCGTCGCGATCGTGAAGCAGAAGTTTCTCTTGGGGGACTACCTTGAACTCTTAGGTGTGGCCGTATGGGCCCGACAGAAGGGGACCGGCAGTCAGCTGTTGAAGCACATCGAGACTCTCGTGTTTCAAAGAACCAAGAATCTGTTTGCCTGTGTGTCGGACTTCAATCAACCAGCTCGGGCATTTTACAAGAAACAGGGTTATCAAGAAATCGGCCCCATGCCCAACTTTCTGATCCCTGGAAGTGCCGAGATACTCCTCCGCAAAACAGCGGGACCAGCCAGAAAGAACTAATGGCTGATGTCACAAAATGGTTTTTTTGATCTGGCCCTGCCATTCGTGATACGCCATCTGCTATAAGCTCTGCTCATGAAGGTTACAAAGTTGCTCCACACCCGCATGCGGGTCAGCGATTTGGATGAGACTATCCGATTCTACACAACTGTGTTGGGGCTTGAGGTCATTGAGCAAAAGACCTCTCCTCGGGGATCTCAACTGGCCTTCCTGAAAGTGCCCAACAGTGCCGAGTTGATTGAATTGACCAGCTTCCCTCCCAGCGGACCAGTGAGGGTACAAGAAGACCTGGTCCACCTGGCCTTTCAAGTTGAGAGTCTTGATGAAACAATCGCCTTACTCACAATGCAAGGGGTCAAAATCACTGATGGTCCAACGAACTCTTCCTCCGGGAGTCGCTTCATTTTTATCGACGCTCCGGACGGCTACGAGATTGAGCTGATCGAACGGCCAGCCGGTGAGGACATCGTCTAGCCCAAAGAACTCGTCAAACGGTCTGTTCTCAATCGCTCGTCCACATTGACGACATACCTCTCCTCGCAGTACCTTCTCTCCTTCAAATGACCATGCCGATTGACATATCTGGAGGATTGCAGAAATGAAAAACGGGTTTTTCCGTGGACACGGGTTGGGCAACGATTATATCGTGATGGACCCCAAAGAACTGACGTTCAAATTAACGCCAAAGACTATCAAAGCGATCTGCAACCGCAATTGGGGGTTGGGCAGTGACGGGATACTAGCCTTGGTCCCCTCAAAAAAGGCCGATTTTGGGTTGCGCATTTTCAACCCGGATGGGAGTGAAGCCGAAAAGTCAGGAAACGGGCTTCGTATTTTCGCCCGATACCTCCATGCGACCGGAAGGACCAAGAAAAAACACTTCGCGGTAGACACCAAAGGTGGGAACGTGACGATTGCGTTGCATGTAGACCGTCATGGCGACGCGGCCGCTGCAACCGTTGAGATGGGAATCGCCACCTTCAAGCCTGGGGCGCTCCCCTGCTCATTGGACGTGCCGGAGTTGATCCAACAACCGATTGACGCAGCTGGAACTCCACTGACGTTTACCGGCGTAAGTGTCGGGAATCCCCATTGTGTCGTCTTCAAGCCGACGGGAGCATCCTGGTCGCATGAAGACCTCGTGACACTTGGCCCGGCCCTCGAAAACCACACACTGTTTCCCAAACGAACGAACGTGCAACTGGCTGTTCCAATCGGACCAAAAGAAATCTTCATTCTGATTTGGGAGCGTGGGGCCGGAGAAACACAGGCCTCTGGTTCATCATCCTGCGCGGCAGCGAGTGCCGCAGTACGCCTCGGACTGGTGAAGAGCCCCGTGACGGTGAAGATGCCGGGAGGCACGCTGAATATCGAGGTGGCTTCTGACTTTAGCCTCACCATGAAAGGCCCCGTTGCCGAAGTGGCCCGTGGCACGTTGAGTCCATCATTTGTCCGTTCGCTGAAGTAGTCCGCGCGCAACGAATAGCTGTCAGCCTGATTGCCATCTCGAGATTGCTCACGCCTTCTTCACACCGTACAATGTCCAAAATCATCTTGTGGTTTCTCCTACCTGGAGGCTGATAGCTGATGGCCGCCTCATCGGATTTACAATCAAAACTCGCCCATCTTCCCGAGAGTCCCGGTTGTTATCTGTTCAAGAACGAGCACCGAGAGATCATTTACATCGGGAAAGCCGCAGTACTCGCCGACCGTGTCCGATCGTATTTCCAGAAGAGTGCCGACCACAGCCCCAAGACCAGCTTGCTCGTCACTCAGGTGGCCGATCTGGAAACGATGGTGACTCGATCCGAGCTCGAAGCGCTGATTCTTGAGAGCAACCTCGTCAAGCGCCACAAACCCCGCTTCAACGTCGTGTTGCGGGACGACAAGCAGTATCCTTACGTGCGGCTGCCGATCAAGGATGATTTTCCTCGACTGTCGATCGTGCGCCGCGTGCAAAAGGACGGGGCGCTCTACTATGGTCCCTATACTCCAGCGAACGCCCTACGAGAGACCTTAAAAGTCATCAAGCACGTCTTCCCGCTCGCCACCTGCGCGATCGATATCGACGGAACGGCCGATCGCGCCTGTATCGAGTTTGAAATCAAACGATGCATGGCGCCTTGTACAGGGAATCAGTCGAAAGCCGACTATCATCAGATCGTCAAACAGGTCCGTCAGTTTCTGGAAGGCCGAGACCACGAATTGCTGGATGGTCTTCGGACTCGGATGGAGGCCGCAGCAGACCGGGAGGAATTTGAGGAAGCCGCACGGTTACGGGATCGTCTCTTTAAGATCGAACGGATGCTGGAGAAGCAACGGATCACGCAAACCTCAGCCGCTGATCAAGATGTGATCGGCTTATCCAGACAAGGCACCGCCGTCGATCTCCAGATTCTATTCGTGCGTGGCGGCTTGCTGATCGGGCGGAAAGATTTCTTCTGGCCTGAGTCGGCTGATGCCTCGGACGAGGAGCTTGTTCGCTCAGCCATCGAGCAATTCTATAACAAGGATGGGCAACCACCGAGAGAACTTCTCATCCCCACCGACCTCGAAGACACGGCACTGATTCAACAATGGCTTTCCGAGAAGCGAGGCGATTCGGTTCGTGTCTGCTCGCCAGAGCGAGGCACCAAGCATCAACTCGTCCTCTTAGCCGAGGAGAATGCGGCTGCGGCTGTGGCCAACCACTTACGTGACGAAGAACTTGACCGACAAGCCGGTGAAGAACTGAAGCGGATGCTACGACTCGATCAGGCTCCGCGCCGCATTGAAGGATTCGACATTTCCAATACCATGGGCAACCAATCGGTCGCATCGATGGTCGTCTGGGAAGACGGTCAGATGAAGAAAGCGGACTATCGGCGGTTCAAGATCCAAACCGTCGTAGGCGCCAATGATTTTGCCAGTATGAAGGAAGTAGTCACACGACGATATGGGCTGGAAGAGAACCTGCCCCAACCCGATCTGATTCTGATCGACGGCGGGCTAGGACAACTGGCGGCAGCGCTCGAGGGGCTCAAAGCGGTTGGGCAACAGACCTTACCGATCCTCGGATTAGCCAAGGCCCGCGGGGAAAAGGAGGAGCGTGTTTTTCTGGCAGGGAGGAAAAATCCTATTGCCCTCAAACCGCAATCTCCTTCCACCCACCTGCTCCAACGCATCCGGGATGAGGCCCATCGCTTTGCGATCACCTTCCATCGAAAGCTGCGCGGCAAAGCGCTGGTCAGCTCCAAACTTGATCACGTCATCGGAATCGGTGAGATTCGTCGTAACCAGCTTTTGGAACGATTCGGGAGCCTCGATCAGTTGGCTTCAGTCAGCGACGAAGCTCTACGAGAGGCCGGATTAAGTGTGGAAACAATTTTAAAGCTCCGTAGGGCCCTCGAAAAATAGCATTCGTCGCCCTCGAGCTTCCGCTTAGAACAGATACCTCAAGCTAAATGTCCCCAGATGTACGGAGGCGTGATACGACCCGTCCACGGTGGGATTTATATTACCGACGACTGTTCGTGACTCGTAGAACCACTCCTGATAGGCAAGATCAACCCCTATTCCCTTTGGTGACAAAAGAGTTTCTCCACCGCATGGGATGAGGCCCAAAAATCGACCAGCGCCTTTACACAAGAAGCCCACGCCAACGGACAAGGTATGCGCCGGCAACGAAATCGTACCGGGGCTAAAAGTCCGATCGGGGATGGGGTCCTGCGTATAGGTATACCCTGATCGGACCGCGACCTCCCAATGCGGTAGCCAGTTCGACTTCAACCATCGATACTGGGTCCCCAACGCAATTACCGGTACATTCTCCCATTGCTGAGGTTGAGGAATCGTCGCCCCGTTAGACAGACGAATATCAAGAGTCCTATTCTGACTCCATCCCACGTACTCGACATCGAGTTCCAGCTTCCACTCCCGTTCACTGGTGCGTACAGGCCAAACCGCTACAGCTCCAGTAAATATTTGAGGTAGTACAAGATTGGTTGAGGCATCGGCTATTTTTGTTCCGTTAATCAACAAGGATCCGTCCAGGGGGACGACCGCCTGACTGCGGTACACAAATCCAATGGAAACCATAGGCAACCCAGCACTATTTCTCAAGGGAGAATAGAGAGCACTCACGGTTACTCCCGCGCCGGTTCCTTTACCATTGAATTCGACGGATGCCCCAGCTGGAATACCAAAGGCTCCAGAACTAATCTGTTTCTGCTCTGCATGCCCCTCTCCCAAAAAGCTGGCAAAGGTATAAATGTCGGCGCTCACACCTACAGAGAAAGCATCGCTTACTTTGTACGCTATCGTGGGTTTGATATCGATTAATGGAAGAGCAGCGGAGGTTACCGCGGTGTTGAAGGGGCCGTCGACTGGATACCGATTGTTCGAACCAAATGGAGATGTCAGTCCCAGGCCGATGGTCACTGATGAGAGTTTCGTTCTAACGAGAGACCCAAGATTCGCACTCCAATAAAAGTGACTAGGGGGGGGAGTAGAAACACTATCACCAAGATCACCGCGACTATCAATGCCTGTCAGCCCTTGAGACTTGATCGAGCCACCCATGACGTTGGTTCCAAGATAGGCTTGAATGCCGGGGACCTGAATCAAACCTGCAGGATTAAAATGGATGGCGGAGGGATCATCTGCTTGAGCTGCGAATGCATTTCCCTGCCCTGTTGCCGCTGCCCCTTGAGGCTGGAACCTTATTGCCTGAGCCGACGCATTCTCCGCAATCAGTACGGCCCATAAGCAGAAGCACGCAGATCTATGAAAACAATTAGCCATATCCATTTCTTAAGTAGTGTCGGCATGATACCGAGCTATTCCTGACCATGTCCAGGAACCTTCTAACTGCCTGTCAAGCATATCCGGTAGGGCCATTTCACCCTATGGCCACTCTGTACTCAATCCTGTATCTTTACCGAGTCAAGGTTGTTATATTCCTAGCGTCATCTTGGATATCTTGAAATAGGATTACTCATCATGACGACTGATATCCTTCCTTTTCCTGGTCATACCTTCGAAGGGGCCTCGAGAGCCGACCTACAGAATCTACTTGAAATCATGCACTATACGGCGATGGCTGAGACCACGCAGGATGTCAAAGACATATTGGTCCGCACTAAGAAGTTTCTTCCGTTCGAACATCAGATTGGTGGCCTTGTTCGGTTGGGTGTAGATAGCACATTTGAGGGATTCTCGGATGTATTGAACGTAAGTTTTCCGCAGATTTGGCTCTTTCAGTATTGGAGAAACGGCTACGGAGAGGTCGACCCAGTTCTCCATGAATTGGTACGCTCCCAAAAGGCGCAAGTTTGGAACAAGGTGTATTCCAATGTAAAAACAGAAAAAGAAAAGATGTTCGTTGAAACCGCGGCATCGTTCGGACTCAGTCACGGAGTAACGGTCGGGTCACTGGATCCTTCCTGCAAGGTAGCTTCATTCTTCGCATTCGCCGGAGGTGATCCAGCTGAGCATGCCCGGTATGTGGAACTGTTAGATTATGTCGGTCAACACCTCCATTTAGCCCTCGTAAGGTCTTCCTCAAAAATTGCCTGTTCTACTGACCAGTGTGTGAACAAGCTTTCCCCAAAAGAAGTCACGATCTTGAATTGGATGAAAGTTGGAAAGACCAACTGGGAAATCGCACAAATTACGGGGGGCACTGAACGTACCATTCGTTTTCATGTTGAGAGCATCTTCTCCAAGTTAAATGTCACGTCTCGGACTCAAGCCGTTGCCGTCGCAGTACAACACGGACTTCCCAACTTGGCATAGATGATGTGCGTAATCATCTATACAGACCGATTTTATCGTTCGAACTCTTACCTCGCACACCACTAACTGTATTTACATCAAGACTCAATTTCCTGACGAATCAGGCGTTCCCCTATTGCCGCCTACCTACCAGTCAGTCCACAGCTCTCCGCCACAGAACCAGCTTTGGATGAGCACGGATGAACAGCTAGTGATTTGCATCCATCTAAATCGCTTCTGTCTCAAATAGGTTCCCATGCCTTTACAAGCCTGGACTTTAATTGATTGCGAGCGAGACTCATCCTGCTCCTGCGGAGCCTTGCTCTCACTCCCACTTGATTAGAAACCGCGCCTCAATCTCTACCCTCTGTTCCTCGTATATCTGTCATCACCGCTTCATCAAGTGGCATCATGCTACGCTTCGCCGGCCGAATGATGTGCTGGTAGGTTTGCCTTACACAGTTGGCTCCGTTCCGTACACCCTAAGCCCTCCGGTCTGTCCTACCCCAGAAGGCACCAGAGAAAATTATCCCCATGGCGATTGATTCATTACTGGGATATCATCTCAACGGCTCGGGTTTCATTTAGGCACACACTGGTATGTCTCTTTGCGCCCTGCTTAATACGCCTACGCCAGGTAACACCGGAAAACTTGGTTCCGACTCTTTATATCCAGCAACTTTTCGCTTTACAGTGTTTCCTCCTGTCGTGGTAACAGTCGACATCCATTCCATTACCCGAGGACGTTTCCTGCCAAGAACCTTTTCGCATCGTACGATGTCCATGACGGCCGCGATTGATAGTGCACCCGCAGGAGGAAGTGCCACAGGAGGGCCTAGCGGGTCACAGGCGATAGCCATAGCGTTGAGTACTCGAAAGAACCGGTAGTCAACTTCCATATAAAGAAATCGAACATCATGTGCCAAGGCCCAATGGTATATTCCTTTTACGAGGGTAAGTAAGAGTCGAGCAGATAACCCTTTGTCCTTAATGTCAGGATTGATAGCCAGCCTGGTAATCTCCGCTGTATCGCGTTCCTTCCTAAGAATATGACTCGATGGCAGCAACATACGCAGGTCTTGTTCAAGCATAAAGAGCCCGGTAGCAGGTAGTAGTCTCGCCATTCCATGGAGTGTACCGCTGGAGTCGAGAAGTCCAATCGATGTACCCCACAGGTCATACATGTCCATTTCCTGCCCATCATCTGTTGGTGGGACCCACCGCAGCGCTTCGGCAAAAACCTTATGCCGTAGCCGGTAAGCTTGAGTGAACTCGGCCTCCCCTTGAAGCGTCTTAACTAAAAACTCACCTTCGGAAAATGTGATTCCCTTCGCCTCTGCTACGGTTGAAGCATGCATAGCTACCTCCTTAACGAATAGATTGATGTGGGAACGAGTAAGACTGGTCGTCGAATGAAGGAGCGGGATGATTCCATCAGAGTTGGAATCCATCACCTGGCGGACCCGCCAGGTGCGTTTCTGGTCACAAGCGCGTAGATACTAAAATGGCGACGACAGGATGTGACTTTGTGAGGAGTCAATCCGCAGTGAGGATGTTGTCACGAAATGATGGTCGATCTACTAGAGCCAATCGACCTCTCTTAGAGGACACAATGGTAATGGTTCCTGCTCATTGGCCATGCCGCACCTGGCGGAGTCGCCAGGTGCATTCCTGGTCATAAGCGCGTAGGTACTTAGTACACCATACTGTATCGTTCACCTTTGTGAATAAAACCTGAAAGGAAGGTGGGAGCGTGACAGAAGGTAAGGCCCGATTTCAATTACTAGATGGGGGAATGCGGTCAATTTCGGCGATCTCAATTCCACAGTCGGTACGGCCTCCGAAAGAATCGCTCAATATCTATCACTTGAAGCCTTGTGCAGGTGAATTAACAACCGCATTTAAAGCGACTGAAAACCGCTTGAGCAAGCTCCTGGAAGACCGAATCCGTATCGGTCGCGATCTACATGACTCCGTATTGCAATCGTTATATGCGCTAGGCTTGAGCATTGAAACAGCACGGCGGACTCGAAACCATCACACGCCAGAAGCAACAGAGACTAACGTCCGCATGATCCAACAGATCAATCAACTCATTCATGAAGTCCGTGGGATGATTCGCGAGCTAGAGTCGGGAACTGTTCAGGAGTTTGACTTATCCACAGAACTGTCAGCTTTGTGTATGACCTACGAACAAACAGGGCGCATGCAGGTAAAGCTCGATATCCAGCGTACTGCACTTGAGGTTCTCACGAACGAGGAAGAACGGGAAATCTTGAATATTGTACGTGAAGCTCTTAGTAATTGTGCCCGCCACGCCAACGCAACGCAGGCGACCGTCTCCATCCGTATGCGAGATATGAAAATTCGGGTGAGCATCAATGACGACGGAATCGGATTTTCGTCGATAGTTGGGCAACCACGAGGATATGGGCTTGCCAATATGGAAGCTCGGACGAAACGACTGGGTGGAGTTTTTCGCGTCCTAGCCAAGACCGGAAAAGGCACGCAGATCATGGCAGAATTTTCAATGGAACCCTTACTGACATCCATATGAAACACCCACAAACCAGCATTGTGCTCGTCGACGATCATGAAATGGTCCGCCGAGGGCTGCGTGCCCTGCTTCATCTTGAAGCAGATCTTGCAATTGCGGGCGAGGCAGCAACCGTCGCCAGCGGTGTGGAGCTCGTCGAGCGACTGATGCCTCAGATGGTCTTGCTGGATGCAAAACTTCCCGACGCGTCGGTCACTGAAGCCATCCGCCGGTTGCTGGCCGTTTCACCAAAACTCCGAATTCTTATTCTCACCAGTTACGCTGAAGATACGACCGTCATGGCTGCCGTCCAGAACGGCGCCCATGGCTATGTACTCAAAGACGTTCGTATGGACGACTTGATTCGAGCCATTCGCACGGTCGCCTCAGGTCAGGGCTATCTTGATCCCCGAGTGACACAGCAAGCGCTGCATTGGATTCGGACCAGTTCGCACCTGGGAGTCACGTCACAAGGAGTCTCTCGACTTTCTCCGCAGGAACGCTTAATCTTGCCGCTCTTGGCAGAAGGTAAAACCAATAAGGAAATTGCCGTCCAACTACGCTTGAGCGACAAGACCATCAAGAACTATCTGGCCAATATTTTTGACAAGCTCCATGTGAAACGACGTACCGAAGCTGTGGCCTGGTTCATGAAGGAATCTCGTATGTCTAGTGCGAACCAAAGTCCGAAACTCTGACGCTCCTGTAACCGCCACAGTTATCTTGTTCACCTTCTCATGCCGCCCCCTCGGCCGCCATCCCCCTCTGGTTTTGTCAGACCACCAGGTTCTATACTATTCATCGCTTTTTCAGATCATTGATTGCAACGATACTGGTATCAACACTTTGTTTAGACCGTCCAGAGGTTTCCGTTCATGAGTTTACCGCTAGAGACCGACCGTTCAACGATCAGCGAGCTCACCCAACTGCGCCATCAGATTCTGGAACTACAGCAGGCGCTCGTTCATGCCAAACAAGACTGTCCCTCAATGCCGACCACGGTATTCGAGGCTACTCACGTGGGGACGTGGGAGTGGAACAGCCAGACAAATCGGGTGACCTGGTCTCATAAAACTGAACAGATCTTCGGTCTTTCCCCTGATATGCTTGATCACTCATATGAAGGGTTCCTTGCTCTCGTGCATCCTGATGACCGCCATTGTCTCAGTGCCGCCATGACGAAGGCCATCAATGACCGTTCTCCCTATAGCGTAGAATATCGCATCATCATTCCTACTGGAGCCACTCGATGGGTAGCCTGCCATGGTCATGCCACATGCAGTGAGAATGGGCCGGTGTCGGGCATGATGGGCACGATTGAAGATATCACCGCCCGCAAAGAATTCCAGTTCGCCCAGCGCGCTCTCCGAGAAAACGTGGAACCTCTTGCCCGAGAACGAACAGCCGGATCAGAACAGGCGGTCCATGACCTGAAGCCTGAAATTGCGCAAAGACGACAGGCTGAATCGGTACTCAAAGCCAGTGGGCAATACTACCAATTCCTCTATGAGCAAACCCCCTTCATATATTTCACGCTCTCCCCTGATGGCACCATGCTATCCGTCAATAATTTTGGAGAGGATCAACTCGGATACCAGAAAGAAGATCTCATCGGCCAATCCATCTTGCAGCTATTTGACCAGAAAGATCACCAGACTGTGCTGGGGCAGTTGCTCACGTGCGCCGCCAACCCCTACGCTGTGTTTCAGCGGGAAGTTCAACAACTCCGGAAAGACGGAGGCAGAACATGGGTCAGCGTGCGCGCGAGGGCCATCCACGACCACACACATCAGCTCCTCGTTCTTATGGTCTGCGAGGATGTGACCGAGCACAAACGGACGGAAGCATACATCCGAGAAAGCGAGACTCGATGGAGAGCGCTTTATGAACATGCGGGGGTTGGTATCGCCCAACTGAGCATCGACGGACGATTTCTTCGAGTCAATCCACACCTCTGCGCGCTGCTAGGATACTCATCGGAGACACTACGTCAGCGAACGTTTCAAGACCTCACGCACCCGGATGACCTCAAAGCGAATCTTGCCTACCTTGATGAACTACTCACGGACAAGCGTCATTCCTTCTCCATGGAGAAACGGTATCGTAGAAGCAACGACACCTGGGCGTGGGTCGACTTGACCGTCTCGCTTGTTCAGAGCGGCTCGTCCGATCAGGACTATTTGATCGCGATCATTCAGAACATTGACGATCGCAAACATTCCTACTCACTCCTTCAAGCCGCTATGAATTCCGTCACGGACGGGCTACTCGCCGTCGACCGACAGGGAATGGTCACCAGTTTAAACCAGCGATTCTTACACCTATGGAATATCCCCCTGACGCTCGTGGACAACAGGAACGATGAGCAGCTGTTGAACTTTGTGGTCGACCAGCTTCAGGAGTCCGAGGCATTTTGGCACACGGTCCGTGAGCTGTCTGCGCATCCGGAGAAAAAAAGTTTCGACGTCCTCACTTGCAAGGATGGGCGAGTGTTTGAACGGTATTCTCACCCCCAGATCCTTGACAACGAAATCGTCGGCCGTGTCTGGAGCTTTCGGGATATCACCGAACACAAGCGCGCCGAGCAAGCATTACGGGAGAGCGAACTACGGCTCCAGCGCTTCGTCGCCAAAGCCCCTGTCGGGCTCTGCATTCTCGATGAAAACTGGCGCGCAATCACCGCGAATCTTGCCTTTTGCCAATTGACCGGATACGAGGCTCATGAAATCATCGGCAGCACATACGCGTTGTATACCCACCCAGAAGATCTCTCTGCCAGTATTCGATTGACTGAAGAATTCTACCGTGGAATCAGATCCGGCTACACCTATGAGAAGCGGTATATTCATAAATCAGGTGAAATTATTTGGGTTCTGGTTAAAACCACCAGGGTCGACCTACCTGGCCGGCAAGGTCCACTGCTGCTTGCTGCAGTACAGGATATTACCGATCGTAAACGAGCGCTGGAAGAACGAGAGCAACTCAGTCGAGACCTACATGATAACCTTCTTCAAGCCCTGTACGCGGTCGGGATGCAGCTTGAAGCCGGCAAGCTTGCAATGGGCCGGTCTCCGCGCCTGGCGAAAACGCACATGTCACAGTCTATCCGCCAGCTGAACGGTCTCATGGTCGATGTTCGACGGTTTATTACCCTACTCACAGAACGGACCTCCGTTCAAATGGACTTTGGACAGTCACTTCATGAACTTATTGCCTCCACGACCGACGCCGAAGGTGTCGCAACGCAGCTCGACATTACGAGCCCCGTGCTCTCCTTTATCACTCCTCAGATCGGAGAGCAGCTATTGAACATTGCGCGCGAAGGCCTGAGCAACAGCTTGCGCCATGCTCGCGCTTCTCGTCGCTGGCTGCATCTGAGCCTCGCTCACAACTCGATCCGGTTACTCATCGGAGACAATGGCATCGGCTTCTCTCCTTCACGCAAACGCCGTACTGGAGGAGGACTTGCGAATATGGCCGCTCGCGCACGACACTTGGCTGCTTCCTTTACTCTCGAAAGCGTACCAAGACATGGGACCACGATCACGGTCGACGTGCCGTTGAAAAAGGACGCGCTGCATGAGTAGGCCGCCAACGATTCGACTTGTGATCGTCGATGACCACGAAGTCGTGCGAATCGGTCTCTGTGCCGTCCTCAATCTGACGCCTGGACTAAAAGTCATTGGGCAGGGGAAGCGAATGATAGAGGCCCAAAAGCTTTGCGTTCGCCTGAAACCGGACATCGTCTTGCTTGATATCCGATTACCTGACGGAAGCGGTGTGGATGCAGCCCGTGAGATCCTTGCCCGATGTCCGACAACCCGAGTATTGTTTCTCACGAGTTTCGCCGATGATCATACGGTGCTCGAGGCAGTTCTCGCCGGCGCTCATGGATATCTCCTCAAAGACATCGCTTCTCAGACGCTCGTGCGCGCTATTCGAACGGTTGCAGCCGGAAAGACGCTGATGGACTCTCGCTTGTCCCAACACACGGTGAACTGGCTGAAGCACGTCCCCACCGAGCCGGGACAATCTAAACGTCCCCTCCTCTCGCCTCAAGAACAACGGCTCCTTCCGCTAGTTGCCAAGGGCCTCACCAACAAAGAAATCGCTCAATTTTTGCGACTCAGCGAAAAAACGGTCAAGAACTACCTTGCCAATATCTATTCCAAGCTGAGTATAGGTCGCCGATCGCAGATCGCTGCCTTCTACGCCGGAAGCTTCAAGGGGTCTGACTCTCGCCTAACGCCTGGTCGCGCCTAAGCACATGCTGACGGCAGATTCTTGGAAAACTGCTCCGGTAAAGTACGGTGGACCTTATTCCGATAAGAACAAAGTCACTCTAAGGTAGAGTTTCATGAGCACTTTGCATTGGGCGTTCGCCTTAGGCTTGCCGGAGGCCAAGTGTTTTAACTGGTCCCGTTCATGGTTCGACAAGCTCACCACGAACGGAAGATGAGGGATTTATGAAACCCTACACTAGTCTGGAATACGGGCCTGATAGGCGACGCCGTCCCGTATCATGACACGGTAGATCATCGCCATATTGAATATGCCCACAGAGCTACCATCGTCACGTGCGGCTCTTTTGATCGAGTCTGATCCAGACCTTGCCCGGGCATTCCGAGAGCTGATACGCCTTGCCTATCATTCATCGGTGACATTTGATGTCGTTGTCTCCCTCACAGAGGGTCTCACCTACCTACGGGCCCATCCCGTCCCAGTGATTCTCATGGACCTCTCTCTGCCGGATAGTGCCGGACAAGAGGCGGTGGAGCGGGTACGAGAGACAGCCCCTTCCAGTGCCATCATCGGCTTCCACCGAACGAGCGATGCCACAAGGCTGTCTGACGCCATCCGTGCTGGAGCCCATGAAGTGTTGCCCGTCATTCCACCCTCAGCTGAGACCCTCCGTCTGTCTATCACCAACGCCTTGGTCAGAGCCGCTCACCCTCAGACAGTGGCCGAGCCAGTGCCCTCGACTGAAGCTCTCCCGACCTCATCGTTACCCCTCGCAAAAGTGGCACACGACTTAAACAACTGCCTGACATCCATCAACGGATATACCGACATTCTCCTCGCACGATTGTCCGTGGAAGATCCGTCACAATATTGTGCTGAACAGATCAAACTGGCATGTGGACGAGCCGAGAATTTAATCAAGCAGTTACGAGGTACGACCAGTCCGTCCCTCGTTCCTCAGCCTTCAACGCCAATCAACAGCGCTCCTGCCGCCTGACATCACCATCAATCTCACGAATTGACAGTGCGTCATCCCCTGACTAGGATACGGACGACCATCGACTGACCAAATTGAACAGGTCGTCATTTCTTCTGAAAGGAGCTCCTAATGTCCGACTCTGGTTTACCCGATAGCCGGGAAACCCACCGTTTGCCTAAAGCCACTCACTCCGCCAGCAACCAGGTTGAAGCCTTCTTTGAATCGGTCGTCTTTGCCAGCCGCTGGATTCAGGCTCCGCTCTACGCAGGACTTATCGTAGCCGAACTGCTCTACGCGTATAAGTTCCTGGTCGAACTCTGGCACATGGTGACCCACATCAACACGATGGAAGAAACGGTTTTCATGCTTGGTGTCTTAGGCTTGATTGATGTCACCATGGTTGCCAATCTTCTGACCATGGTCGTGATCGGAGGGTACGCCACGTTTGTCAGCAAGCTGGATCTGGAACACCATCCGGATCGTCCTGATTGGCTGACACATGTTGATCCCGGGACCATCAAGATCAAATTGGCGGCATCCTTGATCGGCATCTCCAGCATTCATCTCTTAAAGGGATTCGTCGACGTCGCGCACGAGGATCCGGAGCATTTGAAGTGGAAAATCTTCATCCACATGACCTTCTTGGCCTCAGCTATCCTCCTGGCCTGGACCGACAAAATTATGCAAAAGGACAAAAAGCATTGAGCTGCGGCATCCAGTACAAATAGGTGGGCGCATCGGTCGTTGCCTGGGTATGATTCGGCATTCTGTGGAACAACTGGACCGGCGAGTTCAGTCGGTTGAGTCTAACCCCTCTCGGCAAATTAGTTGCTCACTGCTTCGCGGCGGAACACACAGCCCACAGATCGAGCAATTTTCACCGGTGCATTGAGGAGGCACCGCTAATGTCGTGAGTCTGAAATGCGGTGAACAAGTCCATGAGATAAAGTCGCCATCCGTCAAGAAAATGAACTGCGCAATTATGATACAGGCTTCAGACTCATGGCATTAGACCGCCTCGGTTCACGCCGCAGCCTTGATGGCTTCGACAGTAAGGGGCCTTTTGAGATAGGCATCGACGACAAATGGAAACTCGGGTGGGATTTCGCCGCAAGGCATATCGTGAGTCAGTCCAAGAATTCGTAGCTGAGGAAACCGTTCTTTCAGCCGTCGCACCGGAATGCGCTCTGTCTCCGAGATCAACAGACTACACTCCGCCACCAATAAACTGGGCAAACGTTCAGGGCCAATCTGATCCAGATCTGCCACGTTCATAACGCTTAGGACTTGGTAACCCAGTTTTTCCAAGGTTCTTCTGACAATCGCCTGACTGACCGCTTCCTTCGCATACATGAGCGCATTTCGCTGTTCCACGACATGCAGGAGGCTCTGGCTTGCAGGGAGAGATGGGAGATCGAACCAGAACCGGCTTCCTCTCCCGAGTACACTCTCAAATGCGATTGTTCCGCCCATCACTTCCACAAGCTGCTTTGCGAGGGCTAACCCCAGTCCCATCCCTCCATATTTTCTTCGATAGGATCCATCTGCCTGGACGAACGGCTGGAACAATCGAGCCGCATCGGCCTCATCAATACCAATTCCTGTGTCAGCCACGGTAAATCGTATCCAGCTTGCGCCATCTGAAGACTTGGTCTCCGTGTCTGCGTTCACCTGTGGAATGAGACCTACGTGTAGAGAGATCTCACCTTGCTCCGTGAACTTGAGCGCATTGTTGAGTAGCACAGACAGCAGACGACCAAGGCGCACCCGATCACCCCAGAGCCTTGCTGGAACCGTTGACGCGATATCATGCCGAAGTAGGATGTTTTTCTCCTTTGCGCGCGCTCGAAACGGTGTCAGATAGTCCTGTATCATCTCGTGGATCTCGAACTCCTCTTGATTCAGTGTCACGCGTCCAGAGTCCAACTTGGAGAAATCTAAAATGTCGTTGACGATTTCCAACAATGTCTTGGCAGAAGTCTTGATCGTTTCCGCACAGTCTCGTTGTGCCGGTGTCAGATCTGTGTCGAGCAGCAAGTCATCCATTCCAATAATGCCGTTCATCGGTGTCCGGATCTCATGGCTAATGGTAGCCAAGAACTCAGATTTCAACCGCGCTCCTTCCAATGCAGCGTCACGAGCCTGAACCAGCTTCGCCTGGCTGTCACGCAACTCGCGCATGGCCTGGCCGGCCCTCAGCATATAGCGAACCCGATGGCTGAGCAGGAGCCCATTGATCGGTTTGACGATAAAATCGGTGGCTCCGACATCATAGGCCTGCGTAATCGATTGATAGTCCTCCAGCCCCGTCATCATGAGCACCGGCGTATGCATTCCTTTGGGTAACCGCCTCACCTCCGCGCAGACGGCAAACCCATCCATCTCCGGCATCATGATATCCAGAAGCACCAGATCAGGATACTCACGGGCAAACGCCTCGATTCCGAGACGCCCGTTCTCTGCCTCCTGCACCGACCAGCCGGACTGTTCAAGCGCTTCGCGTGCGAGCATGCGGGCGACGGTATCATCGTCGATAATCAAGACTGTCGGACGTCGTTCGGTAGTCATGCCGCCATTCTTTCTTTAGTCACTTCGCCTTGAAGCGCAACACAGGCCGCCACATAATGTTGCTCCAACCGGACTACCACCTCATCGACATGCGTCAAATCTTGGCGCTCCCCCATCTGCTCCAACTCTCGACAATCAGCGGAAACCGCCATGGCTCCAAGCTGAGCGCTACTCGACTTAAGGCGATGCGCGGCAGCACGCAGTTCCGTGGCATTCTGTGACCGTGAGGCTGAACGTATTCGCTCAATAATGTCCGGCGATGTTTCAAGATACGCCGTCACGACACGTACGACAATATCAGGCTGTCCCGAACGTTGAAGCGCTCGAATTCCCGCCAACGCGGTTTGATCAATGATTGATCCAGTGGGCTGCTCCACCGGAACGGATACAGGACGTGGATCCTGCTGCAAGTTACCCACCATCTCCTTCCCAACGGAACGGGATGGAATCGTCTGCTGACTGGCCCCACCCCTATGCCAGCTTGGAAGCCACCGAGCAAGCATGTATTCAAGCTGCACGAGGGTAAATGGTTTGCTGAGGTGATCATCCATGCCGGCGGCAAGACACTGTTCTCTGTCGCCCTGCATCGCATGTGCCGTCAACGCCACGATCGGCAGTCGTGACGAAGGAGCGTCTGTAAAGTCTCCAGCCTGTTTGGCTCGTTCCGCTTCACGAGCTCTAATCAGTTTGGTCGCCGTCAACCCATCCATCTCCGGCATCTGACAGTCCATAAAGACAAGTGCATAGTCTGTCTTGGCTATCACATCGACGGCTTCTCGGCCATTCTCCGCCGTGTCGATACGACAATTGAGTGCTTCCAACATGCCGCACGCCACTTCGCGATTCACGGGATTGTCCTCCACGAGGAGAATACGAACCTCTCGCCTTCTCACAGGGGGCTGATCGCTGACCGTTTCACCACGGTTGGCCGACACGACGAATACTTCCGTCGGCCTCTGAGTCGGTATATCAGCGGGCTTACAGTAGACCGTAAATCGAAAACAGGTCCCCTTGCTTGGACGACTCTGAAGCTCAATCGTCCCACCCATGAGGGTTACCAGTTGCTTGACGATTGCCAGGCCTAATCCTGTTCCACCATACTTCCTCGTCGTCGACCCATCTGCCTGGGAGAATGCATCGAAGATGTTCGTCTGGGCTTCAAGGGAAATCCCAATACCTGTATCGGTCACACTGACAGACAGCCCATATCGCCCTTCTCTTATCCCCTCCAACTCGGCGCTGACGGTAATCGTGCCCTGCTCAGTGAATTTGACCGCATTACTGACTAAGTTGACGATGATCTGTCTCAATCTTGTCGGATCGCCGATCAGGCAAGACGGAATGTTCGGGTCGATGTGACATGATAGTATCAGCCCTTTCTGTTCCGCGGTAGGAGAGGACACTGCAATGGCTTCCTCAAAGGTCCGTCGAACCTCAAAGGCGATGGCCTCCAACAGCAATTTCCCTGCCTCGATTTTTGAAAAATCAAGAATGTCATTGATGATCGCGAGGAGCACGGATCCAGATCGATGAATCGATTGGGTCAAATGACGCTCTTTCTCATTGAGCGAACAGCGAAGCAACAACTCCGCCAGGCCCAGCACGCCGTTCATCGGTGTCCTGATCTCGTGGCTCATATTTGCGAGGAATTGGCTCTTCGCACGACTCGCCGCTTCAGCTGCGTCCTTGGCTTGCCGCAGGACTTCTTCAGCGGCTTTCCGGTCAGTCACATCGATGTGGATGCCAACCATGCGGGACGAAAGTGCTCCCTCATTTCTAATGATGGTCCCACGGGTGAGGATCCATCGATATGACCCGTCTTTATGGCGAAGGCGATGTTCATTCTCGAGTGATCCCGCTCGTCCATTCAGATAGGCCTCAATCGCACCAAGAAAGCGCTCCTGGTCGTCCGGATGGACTCGACATTCCCATTCCTGAAACGAATTGCTGAACTCATGATCCTCATATCCCAGCTGCCGTTTCCATTCAGGTGAAAAATACACATCTTTCGAACTGAGATCCCAATCCCAAATCCCGATATTCGTGCTCTGCACCGTCATCGCCAGACGTCCTTCGCTCGTCCGTAAGGCCTGCTCAACTTTTTTCCGATCAGCCGCCTCAAGTGCCAACGTGAGCGTGTTGGCCACCGACACGGCAAAATGTTGCTCCTCCAACGTCCAATACCGTATAGGACCGATGTGCTCGTGACAGATCACCCCCACCATCTGCCCCCCGGAACGGATCGGCACATCAAGCATCGAGGTAATCCCCAGAGGGGTTAAATAGCTTGCAGTGAACTCCGCTGTCTTTGGATCATGCTGTGCATCATCCGCCACCACGGGTTGTTCCGTCTCCAACTCTCTAAAATATCGTGGGTACGCCGTTGCGGCCAGTACAGTGCCTTGCGAATACTCCTGAGAGGTAAACTGAAAGAGCTTGGCACATTGAATCGTGGAACGCTTCTCCGTGAAAAACCAAATACTGACCCGCTCGACACACAGAAAGACTGCCGCCACACGCGTGATTGTTTGAAAGGCCTGCTCGAGGTTTCCATTATAAATTTCCGGACTTTCTGCCAATTCAGACAGGCCGGTCTTAATGCGCCGGAGCAGGCCCTCTGTCTGTTGACGCTCTCGCTCAACCCGCTTCTGATGAGAGATGTCTCTGAGCACCAACACCGCACCGATGGCCTTTCCCCCCAACAACATCGGAGTCACGACCAGGGCAATGGGCAGCAGTTCGCCACTCCTAGTCAACAGCACTCCATCATCCGTTCGATAGGGGTCACCGGATGCGAGTGAAGGAAATGTCGAGTCGGTAATGAGACATTCGGCTCGGTACTCTTCGGGGCCAGGTGAAATCATCCGATACACAGACTGACCTATGAGCGCACGACTGGTTTCTCCAAACAACAGTTCGGCTTGAGGATTGACCATCTGGATCTTCCACTCCGCGTCCACGACGCAGAGTCCATCACCCAGTGAATGCAGTACCGTCTGGAGTGTGTTCCGCTCCTGCTCAAGTTGAGTTTCGCTACTGTGCTTGAGCTGAACATACAGCTCCTGCATTTCTGCGGAAGAAAGAGCCAATGACCGCTCCAGGAGGGCATGCCCTTGGTCGGCTTCGACATAGCTCTGATCGATTTTCTTCAGCAGCTCATTCCACGCCACCGAAGATGGAGGATGCGCCTCATCCAAATCCAGGCGTTTCAGTTGTCGCGCCAGCAAGGGATGCATCGTAATCAGGCAGCCTCACTCAAGGTCGTCAAAGTCATTGTCTGATTATGAAGATCACAGGTTCCTGTGGCATAAGGGGAAATCTCACCGTAAGAATAGAATCCGATCTGTTGCGTCCCTTTGGGGAGCACATCGAGTGTCGCCTCGATTTCCTCCTCCGTTCTTCCGCCTAGCACGAGCCGACGACCGACGCAGCTGATCGCGAGCGCGAGTGTACAGGCAATCCCGTCGGCCGAGAGTCTGGTTGATGTTGATGTGGCGGCTTCTGAAGCACCTTGAACCAATCGGTCGAAATTCGCCTTCATGAGCTGAGCCAGCGTTCCCTCTTGAATATCGCCCGCGAAGGTGAGCGACTGGTCCCGTTCATTCACGGCTAAAATGGTCCTGACGAGACTCTTGGGATCCGACGCGCTGGCGCGCAGCGCGAGCGGAAACAAGAGGCCGGTTGCAGGTAACCCAGCTGCTCGATCACCCAAGTATTCCTTGTACAGTTCGAGTGCGGGGCGGCCATCAAGCTCATAGAGCACATTCCCTTTCGATTTGGTGACCCGGCGCTCAGGCCCAAACCGATCCCAGCCTCCTTTTGATCCATGTCCGATTCGGATGTGCTCACCATAGAACCCAACCGCGGTGACAAAACCAGTCTGAGGACGCCTGTTGTGTAACACCCATGTCCGATGAAACCGATCTCCATCCCCGGCTAAACCTCCCGTGACGACCACCGACGAAGACACCTGAGAGTTGAGACCTCGCACCAGCTCACTCCCGTTCACCTGAAGCCCATCGGAAAGGACAAAGATGCCCCTGAGTCGCGCATCGTTCAGCTGCCGAGCGATATCTTGTCCAGCAGCGAACGAGCCTTCTACCGACTGTACAGGAGCGCTGGCCATCCGAATATCGGTATGATCAAATCGCACGATCGCCGCGCTTACACTCTCGTCACAAATTCGTGTTCCCAGAATTTCTCCTGCTGTCGAACAACCGATGGCAAGCGAGCCCGGATAGTCATGAAGCAATTCAGCAATCGGATCTTCGCCATCCAGGAGGCTTGAAGATCCAAACAGCACTACGAGCGTTCGAGACGAGTCAATCTTTGGTCGATGGCTGACTGACCAGCGTTTCTTCTGATCGAACCCAAGCGTATGGATTTCCATTTCACAGCCTCCTTTGTGTCTTGCACTATGCGGCGATTTGCCCAGAGCCAGAATCCTGATCCATCGCCGCGCCCTCTATTCCCTTTTCAGCAAACTGCACCGTAAACCAACATCTCGACCCGGTTCCCAGTGCCGACTCCGCTCCAATCGCCCCTTGCACCATCCCGACAAGTCGTTGAGAAGATCGCCAGGCCTAACTCCGTGCCTCCGTGGTATCACAGCTTGTCCCGTCTCCCAACTTCCTGATACTGCAGACTTTTCGGCAAACCAATGCGGTACTTTTTCGGTCTGCTGAGCAGAAAACTTGATGGTGTTTAATAAGGAGGTCGTTTGAAGGAATACTCTGCTTGACCGCCTAGCAGTGCTTTGATGCGTAGGCAGCCAGCTTGAGCCTGAGATGAAGGGGAAGGCAGCGGTTACAAAACAGAAACGGTACGCGCTAGATCCAAGCCGGATTGAGACTCCCGCTTGCATCCCGCCAGTGTGGAGTCCAGGCCAGAGCTATCAGCTTGACGGCTATGTTGGCCTTCGTGGGCTTGATGGAGATGCTTTCGAGCTTTTCATTCAGTGGGTCCGTAGCCGCCGCGAGTGCATCGCTTTCGGATTTGAATTGCGCCTCAAGATCGGCCAACTGCTGCTGGAGGGCTGCCACGTTTTCTTCGGCTGCGCCGACATCCTTTGACTCTTTCATGACGCGGCCGGCACTGCGAATGGCTGTCGTGGCCCGGCCAATGTTGGTTGCGCTGATGGTTTTCCGTCCCATAAAAGCCCCAAGGATCGAGGCTCCGACGGAAATTGCTGCTTGCACTTGACTGGAACGAGACTCGGCCTGTTGCTTTTCTTTCTGCAATTCAGCTCGCCTGATACGATCTTGCAGTGTTGCAATCTTTGGAGCGTACTTTTGGCGTAGCGAGTCGGCCCCCTTGTCACGGGATTCACGCCCAGACTGCTGCAACCGCACACGGAAATCCCGTTCGGACTCTCCTGGCCGCGACACATCCTTGGTGCTCGGGCTCTTGAACAACTCGATTTTCTGTGTCCGGAAGAGCCACCCGCCGAAGTCTTTGTTCCAATCGGTATAACTCTTGGCCTTGGCAGCACTGCCCGGTAACGCCGAAAACTGGGCCCCTTCTCCCGGCTCACGCTCAAGATCACCCACCGCTACCCCTGCTGTAAGGGCCTTATCCCAATCGACTGCCACAGGCCCATCCGAGATGGGCGCTAATACCGTCAGGTCTTGAGTCGTATCGATCCCGCTCTTTGAGTCGGAGAAACGGATTTGTGACAAACCCAGCAGCATCGGTACATAGAACAATTCACTTCCTCCAGGCTTGCTTCCACGCAACGGGATGAACTGCTGTGCCACATCGGGCGGCAACATAGGTCTTGAGGCCGATGCTGAAGACTGAGAACTGAGAGCTGGGTGCTGACCCGCTGACGGTTCACGTTTCACGGTGAACGTTTCACGCCGTACAGGGTCCATCAGCTGCTTGATCTGCGTTCTGGTCAGTGGCCCACGGAGGTAGGACAGGCACCAGCGTGTTTCAAACACAACCGGCTCATCTTCATGGACGTTGTTCATCAGGAAAATCCGATTGCCGAGACCGGCCAATGTTTGCTCCATACGGCCTCGGTCGAACTTCTTCCCGGCGCTGGTGGAGGCTCCTTCCAATCCCTCCAAGACGCGGGCTTTATCTCGTTCCGTCTGCAACCGTCCGATGAACCAGGTCCCCGTGTTAGCCAAGCCCTTATAGTCAAGATCGACGGGATTCTGCGTGGCAAGCACGACTCCCAAACCAAACGCGCGCGCCTGCTTGAGCAACGTCATCAGCGGGAGTTTGGATGGCGGATTTGAGACCGGCGGGAAGTAGCCGAAGATCTCGTCCATGTACAGAAGCGCTCGCAAGCTCGTCGTGCCAGACTGCGCCCGCATCCACCCGACCATTTGACTGAGCAACAGCGTCACGAAGAACATCCGTTCAGCATCGTTCAAATGTGCGATGGAGAAAATAGCCAATCGTGGTTTGCCCTGGGGGGTGTACAGGATTGACTGAATATCGAGCGCTTCTCCCTCGAGCCAGGCCTGAAATCCTGGTGCGGCAAGCAGATTGTTCAGCTTCATGGCAAGGGCAAAACGATCTTTAGACGGAAAGAACGAATCGACATCCATCACGCCGATCTTTGCCACTGGCGGTACTTGAATGGCTTGGATTAAGGCCGCCAAATCAAGGTCCTGGCCTTTTCTCCACGTCTGGTCCAGGATTGTAGACAGGAGAATGTGTTCGCGGCTCTGGATGGGATCAGCCTCAATCCCAAGCAAGCCAAGTAAACTGGTCACGGTAGTGCTGATCCGATCACGCAAGAGCTCCGAGTCCTCAAGCACATCAGACGTCGGCGCCGAAAACGACTTTAGAATAGAGACCGGCAATCCAGCACTACTCCCAGGCGTGTACATCACCACATCCGCGGCATCTCGTAGACGCTGAATCCTGGCACCATCCTGTTGCCAACTTGCAAG
Source organism: Nitrospira sp. (assembly GCA_018242725.1). Taxonomy (GTDB): domain Bacteria; phylum Nitrospirota; class Nitrospiria; order Nitrospirales; family Nitrospiraceae; genus Nitrospira_D. The sequence continues at coordinate 278,541 of JAFEBI010000004.1, forward strand.
GCCTTTGCCCCACAAGTCCGCTTGCGCCTGCGCATAGTCGGCAAGAGCCAACCCCTTCTTGCGCGCATCATCTTCGTTAGTCCATGGCTGAAAGTCTTCCCCCTTCAGACTTGGGAACGTCAGCATCAAGTTGCCCAAGTCACCTTTCGGATCGATGATGATGGCCGGAATATTGTCGATTGCCGCTTCTTCGAGGAGCGCTAGACAGAGGCCTGTCTTCCCGCTGCCGGTCATCCCCACACAGACCGCGTGGGTCACGAGATCTTTTGAATCATATAAGAGCCACCCTGGCTTCGCCTGTTTCGCTGCGAGGTCATACGGCCGTCCCAGATAAAAAACGCCAAGCTTTTCAAATTCTTCGGAAGTCTGGGTGGTGGTCGCTACAGACATCTCCGACTTCGTGGTTTCCTTCTCAGCCTTTGCACCGGACTCTGATTTCTTTGCTTTCGGCATACCAATCTCCCCCTTCGCGCGACTGTCACGATAACGTGGACCGTATTTTAGTGAGCTCACGGAAGAGCTGCAAGCAGAAGTGAAGGGATGCAATAGGAAAAGGATTGTGACCGTAGTCCTTACTGTGCTGTGGAAGACCGTAACTTAAGTAGACCTATCGTAGCATGAGTCCACCATCACCATTCTTTGAAAATCACAAATACCGCGCCAACCATCATGCCAAAGCCAACAAGATAGTTCCACTTCAGCGGTTCTCGTAGGTAGAGCACCGAGAAAACACAAAACACCACAAGCGTGATGACTTCCTGGATCGTCTTTAGTTGGGCCGCCGTGAATTCATAGTGGCCGATCCGATTGGCGGGGACTTGGAGACAGTATTCAAAAAACGCGATCCCCCAACTGACCACAATCGCCAGCCACAAGGGCGAATCTTTATATTTCAGATGCCCATACCAGGCAAAGGTCATAAAGATGTTCGAGATCGTCAGCAAGAGAATGGTCTGCATCGGACACATTCCTCCTTCGCTTCAACAATGTTGACGTATTGCCTCTTGAATCGGCACGGCAGGAAAGGAAACGAGCAAAAACTAGAATGGCCTACAAAGAGCTTCCAACTGTATACTCTGCCATATGTTGCTTGTGATATTTCCGAAGTGTACTCAGGAGATGGTCGAAATCATTAATGTTAGCCGATGTCGGTGCATAGAACATTCCGTCATATGCCGCAGAATATGTATTGACTATGCCCCATAAAACTTCTACCGCTTTTCCAAGATCCCTTGTTGCCACAGGAGCGTCGTGATTCAGACGTTCGAGATCAAAGAAATACTTCTTGTCGAAGTGAGCATGATACTTATCCCTGCGAGTTTTGAGGCTTTGCAAGCATCTAAGCCTTGAGAGGCGTTTTCGATCTCTTTCAACCTGGCTGACCGTTATCTCCCCCTCCTTACGTCTCTCTCTGAGCACCCAGTGATCATCTGAGTAGTTCCTCCGGCGCTTAAGCTGCGCAATCGAGAATATACCTGCATTAGTCTCTATGAACTTCAAGAAGTCGAAGATCCCTCGCTGGCCTTTATCATCAAGCAGCTTATCAGTCCATAGAACAATCGAAGAGAATACTGACTTAGTTATCAGAGAGAAGAACGTCGGTGCCGAGTTGACTTCAAAAGAATAATTTCTTCTGCTCTCATAAAGCTTGCGAAATAGCCGGACGTAGTCTGCAAGAAGCCCAACTTCTCTTCTTAAATTATCTCGATATTTCTCGAACTTCTTTTCGGCTTCATGCACATTCGTCATATACTCCCTAGTATCCGAATGAAGGCCTTGAGCGCAATCAGCCGCCTTTGCCATCTCCCCGCCACGATCGTCAAACATCTAGAGAAACGACTTCACCTTGATTCTACGAGACCTGCTGCTCTGCCCAGTCCCGAACAGCTGCTACAACTACACGCGCCTGTTCGCGATCCAGGGGCTCCGTCGTCATCAGATCGTATCGCAACTCGACTGCGAATGGACCTAGGGTGTGGATTCCCTCGCACAACGGTGGGATCGGCAGATTGTTCTGAATGAGCAGGTCGATGAGAAGCTGTAGATCATGAGTTTTGCGCAGTTCGAGGCGGTGCTTGGCCAACACTGCTTTGAGAGACTTCTCGACCGCTTGCTGAGCGTGGAATCCGACAACCTCATCGTCGATTTCCTGATCGTCTGACAGCTTGCGGAACGCTCTGATGTCACGGTCAGCCAGGGCAAGAAAGCGGCGGGCGAGATCCTCAGGCCGCTTCATAGAGGACCTTCCCCTCCTTCAAAGCCCAGTACATGGCCGTTCCGGGGAGATGTCCCCAGTCAGCAATTTCCCCTTCCGAAACGACAAGCACATCGACGGGAAACCCGATCGATCCAATTGCTTTCCGCAAACGAACCATTTCTGCTCGTTTGGAGCTGACCTCACGTTTGATCACCAGTAAATCCACATCGGATTCCGACGTGGCTGTTCCTTCCGCGAAGGAACCGAAGAGAATGACTTTTTTCGGATCGGCCGCAGTCACGAGCCGTCGAACCGCAGTATCAATCGCTTCTTGAGCTGTCATTGTGGCCTGTTTCGGACCAATCTTGACTACACATCGGCCCACTCAAAAGCATACTAAACATATGTGCGATGGTAGCATTCATTCCTATCAAAGTCATGCCGGATGCGTCATGACTCGCTTCATGGAGATAGGCATCATTCAGCAAGCTCAGGGCGCTAGTCCCTTACACCCCCGCCTCCTTTAACACTTGCCCCGTGTACGACCGCTTCGACTTGGCGATTTCTTTCGGCGGGCCTTCAGCCACGATCTCACCGCCGCGATCGCCGCCTTCTGGTCCAAGATCGATGATCCAATCGGCATTCTTGATCATGTCGAGATTGTGCTCGATCACGAGCACGGTGTTGCCGGCCTCAACAAGCCGATCCAGCACGTCGAGCAACCGCTGCACATCGGCGAAATGAAGCCCGGTCGTCGGTTCATCGAGGATGTACATCGTCCGCCCTGTGGCACGCTTCGAAAGCTCTCGCGACAGTTTGACTCGTTGCGCTTCGCCGCCGGAGAGTGTCGTTGCCGATTGGCCGAGCTTCACATAGTGTAGTCCGACATCGTGTAAGGTCTGGAGCTTCGTCTTGATCAACGGAATATGTTCGAAGAATTCCAAGGCATCATCCACTGTCATATTCAAGACATCGGCGATGCTTTTGCCTTTATGGAGAATTTCCAACGTTTCGCGGTTGTAACGTTGCCCCTTACAGACCTCGCAGGTCACATAGACATCGGGCAGGAAATGCATCTCGATCTTGATCAGTCCGTCGCCCTGACAGGCTTCGCATCGCCCACCTTTCACATTGAAGCTGTATCGGCCCGGCTTATAGCCACGAACACGTGACTCCGGAAGATTCGAATAGAGGTCGCGAATATAGCCGAACAAGCCCGTATAGGTCGCAGGGTTCGATCGTGGTGTGCGGCCGATCGGCGATTGATCGATATCGATCACTTTGTCGAGCCCATCGACCCCTTTGAGTTCTTTGCATCCATCGATCTTCGGCTTCTTGTGGTAGAGCAGTTGCGAAAGCGAATGGAAGAGCACCTCCAGCACCAGCGTGCTCTTTCCTGATCCTGAGACTCCTGTCACACAGGTGAAGAGCCCCATTGGGATACGTGCGGTCACATTTTTTAAATTGTGCTTCTGTGCCCCAACCACTGAGAGTGTTCCACGGGGCTTCCGCTGCCGCTGCGGTACGGACACCGTCTGCGTCCCTCGCAGGTATTGACCGGTCAGCGACCTGGGATCGCCCATGATCTGCTGAGGTGTTCCCTGTGCAATCACGTACCCACCCTGCGAACCAGCACCTGGCCCCATATCGAGCACATGGTCGGCAGCCATCATCGTTTCGGTGTCATGCTCCACAACCACGACGGTGTTGCCAAGATCCCGCAACCGCAGCAACGTTTGTAGCAACCGGCGATTGTCCCGCTGGTGCAAACCGATCGATGGTTCATCGAGGATGTACAACACACCGACCAGACCGGACCCTATCTGCGTCGCCAACCGGATACGCTGCCCCTCGCCGCCGGAGAGAGTTGCCGCTGCTCGATCGAGCGTCAAGTAATCCAAGCCTACGTTGACCAAAAATCCAAGACGCTCCCGAATCTCTTTCAGAATCCGATGTGCGATGACCAACTCACGATCGGTGAACTTGAGCGACAGGAAGAAGTCAGCCGCTGCACGGACGGAAAGCCTGGTCACCTCGGCGATCGACTTCTTAGCCAATTTGATCGATAGACTCTCCGGCCTGAGCCGTGCCCCATGGCAAACCTCGCAAGGCTCAAGCAACGTGAAGTCTTCTTCTTCCTCGTCGCCCGGAGAAACGGCATAGCCGATACCATCGCAGGCTGGACAGGCGCCGTGGGGGCTATTGAAGGAAAACACCCGAGGTGTCACTTCCGGATAACTCACACCGCACTTGATGCAGGCAAGTCGATCGCTGTAGAGCCTTGTTTGACCATCCTCCGTCAACACACCAACCAACCCACCGGTCAGCTTCACAGACGTTTCGACTGAATCCGCGAGCCGGCGCATCAACGCATCGCCTGCTTTCATCACCAACCGATCGACGATGATTTCAATCGTGTGCTTCTTCTGCTTATCGAGCGAGATGTCCTCACCGAGGTCTACCATCTTCTCATCGATCCTGGCGCGCACATATCCCGCCTTGCGCATCTCCAGCAATTCTTTCCGATATTCCCCCTTCCGTCCACGCACGATCGGCGCCAGGATCTGGAACTTCATGCCTTCCGGCTGCGCAGCAATCGCATCGACCATCTGCTGCACCGTCTGCGCGGTAATTTCTTCGCCACATTGGAAACAGTAGGGTCGCCCGACACGGGCAAAGAGCAATCGTAAATAGTCGTAGATTTCCGTGACCGTGCCGACCGTCGAACGAGGGTTATGGCTCGTGCTTTTCTGTTCGATGGAAATCGCGGGAGACAGGCCCTCAATCGAATCGACGTCCGGCTTCCCCATCTGCTCGAGGAACTGCCGCGCATAGGCCGAGAGTGACTCGACATATCGTCGCTGCCCTTCGGCATAAATCGTATCGAAGGCGAGCGACGACTTCCCCGATCCGCTCAAACCGGTGATGACCACCAACTTGTCACGCGGAATCTCCACATCGATGTTCTTGAGATTGTGCTCCCGCGCACCCTTGATGATGATGGAATTGCCCATACGAGGCGGGATTATAGCATGCGAGAATTATGGAGTCCGAATGACTCCATGATCTACCGATGTGGACAAGAATACTCCCCCGCCTCGAAAACCGATTCATCGGCATAACTTCGCTGTCCTGGGCACACCCAGGGTGTTCTCCCACGGCTGGATTGGGTTAGAGCCGTAACAGTATCGCATGGGCCCCATTATCCTCACCTTGACAAAGCTTAAAACCGGGTGCTAACACCGTGACATGGTGGGAGCCGAGCCTCATTCTATGACTCAGGATCCGCAAACTCCGGCGAAAGTGGTGTCGACCTGGTCCGGCCAGGCCCGAGAAGATGCCGTCCAGAGGATGTTCACGTCCATTGCCGGAGCCTATGACCTGAACAACACACTCTTAAGCTTCGGCCTCCATTACTATTGGAAGAAGATTACCGCCTCCTTCATTACTCCGGTTGGCCGAGGAACCGCCCTTGATGTCGGATCAGGCACAGCCGACCTTGCGCTTTTGATCGAGTCTCGTATGGGACCGAAGGGCCGTGTGATTGCCTCAGACCTGAACCATGCCATGCTCGCCGAAGGCCTCAAGAAGATCGGCGACAAGGGTCTCAGCGAAAAAATCACCTGCCTGCAGGCCAGCGCGGAACATCTTGGATTCGGTGACAATACCTTTGATGCGGTCACCACCGGGTTCTGCATGCGAAACGTCGGAGATCTGCCGCAAGCCGTACGGGAAATTCGTCGGGTGATGAAGCCCGGCGGCCGTTTCGTGTGCCTGGAGTTTTCCCGTCCGGTCTTCGGTTGGTTGCGAACCCTGTACGACTGGTATTCTTTCAAGCTGTTGCCCTTTATCGGCACCATAGTCGCCCGCGACCGTACCGGCGTCTATGAATATCTTCCCGCCTCGATCCGGACATTTCCCGATCAAGAGCGGTTGTGTCAGATCCTACGCGATGCCGGGTTTCGTCAGGTCTCGTATAAGAATCTCAGTGGCGGCATCGTCGCCATCCATATCGCCACAAAGTAGTCTGACGCTGTGAACTCCATTCTCTATATTTTTCTTCCCTGCAAAAAGGTCTATCCGATCGGCATCACCTACTTGGCGGACTTTATCCATCGGCGGAAGCCGGATGTTCGTCAGCGCATCCTCGACCTCTCGTTGTTTCCGGTCAGTCAACGCAGCCAGGCCATCCGCGATGCCGCCACGGAGTTCAAACCAGACTTGGTCTGCTTTTCATGGCGCGATATCCAGATTTTTTCCCCGCATGAAGGGGATTCATCGCTGGAACATGCGTTCAACTTCTATTTTGCCAGCAACCCGATCAAACGTGTCGCCGCGTCATTCGCCGGCATCAAGCAGTTGTACCGATACTACAGCCATATCTATACGATCCTGTCCTATCCAGCCCTAATTCGCAAAGAATTCCCCAAGACGCAGATCATGATCGGAGGCGGGGCATTCACCGCGTTTGCCGATCAGCTCATCGAAAAGCTTCCGGAAGGCACGATTGGTATCCTGGGTGAAGGGGAAGATGCGATCCTCAAGCTCCTTGAAGGTCGTTCGATCGACGACGAACGCTACATCGTCAAAGAAGGGGGCCGAATTCGAAAAGGATCCCATGGTTCGCCCCCGCTGCTCGATGCACCGGCTGTCGACCTTCCCTTTTTGACCTCTATCTTCCCGCAGTGGCAGGAGTACAAGGGAGAATCGATCGGGGTGCAGTCAAAACGAGGCTGTCCGTATGATTGTGCCTTTTGTCTCTATCCCTACATTGAGGGCAAGCGGGTGCGGTACCGGCCTGCGGAGATGGTCGTGAAAGACATCTCCCAGCATTATCACCAGTGGGGAGCCCGTCGTTTTTGGTTTACCGACGCTCAATTCATTACGGGCAAGGAAGCCTACCCGCAATGTACGGAGATCATGGAACGCATCATCAGTGAGAAGCTGGAGATCGAGTGGTCCGGCTATATCCGCACTTCATTGATCACCCCCGACTTCGCCAAGCTGATGGTTCGTTCCGGAGTCGGCGACCTGGAAGTCGCCATCACCTCAGGCTCGCAGGAGGTCCTGAACAATCTCCACATGGGGTTCAAGCTGGAGCGGCTCTATGACGGGTGTCGCTACCTGGCGGAAGCGGGATTCAAGGGTAAGGTGATCCTCAACTATTCATTGAACAGCCCCAAAGAGACGGAAGAAACTCTGCTTCAGAGCGTGGAGTCTTATAAGGTGGTGGCCTCGATCCTCGGCGAGGAGCGGGTCTTCCCCCTGATGTTCTTCTTGGGCATCCAGCCCAATACCGATCTTGAACAACGGCTATTGGAAGAGGGCTATCTGTCAGCGGGCTATAACCCCCTGATGCTGACCCCGACCAGTATCCGAAAGCTCCTCTATAACCCAGCACCATTGAATTCATTTATTGCCAAGGCCTGCCTTCGTGCCTGGGAACGAAAGCAAGGGAGCCGTGACCCACGCAAATGGACAGGCTCTCTGTCGCAGACGACCGATCAGTCGCATGCGTATGCCGATAAGAGCTTGAGCAAAGGAATTGAAGGCAACTCTGGACGAGATGCCCTCCTCTCCCTCGAAGAGATCCTTCGTTCCCGCCGCCAAGCTTCACCGCCGTCGCAGGCAACTGAGCCAAGAGCAAGTTCAGTCGGTTAATTTCGTCATTGGGTGGGAGTGAATGGTCACGTGACAAGTTTGCGGTCTTGGCTGTTAAGTACTGATGACCAGCGACCATTGACCGTTCCTCGTCTTGCAATCCAGTTTAAGCCGATGCTATCATCCCGCTTCTCTAGAGGCTGGGGGAGCGCTTCAATCATCTGGTTTTTCAGACCATTACGTTCCTGACCTCTGTACAACCTGCGCCTTAAGGAGGCGCCTCAATGTATAAGACGATCTATATTCCGGTCGATAATTCCGACCATTCCAATACAGCAGTGGATGTCGGTGTCCAGTTGGCAAAAACCTTCGGCTCCAAGATTGTGGGAAGCCATGTTTATGCAGCCAAGATGCATGACAAACGCTTCAAACAGATGGAAGCCGGCCTCCCCGAGGAATACCACGACGAGAAGGAACTCGACCGCCAACGCCAGATCCACGATTCTCTGATTACACGTGGGCTGCAAATCATTACAGATTCCTATCTCGACTACGTTGATAAGAAGTGTAACGAAGCAAACCTGCCCATCGAACGACGCTCGTTGGAAGGGCGTAACTGGAAGGTCTTGTCCGAAGATATTAATACCAACGCCTACGATCTCGTCATCATGGGTGCGCTGGGAGTGGGGGCTGTGAAAGACAGCGTGATCGGCAGCAACACCGAGCGAGTCATCCGTCGTGTTCGGAACTCCGACATGCTCATCATTAAGAACATCCAGCCCATGACCAGCGGCAAGATCGTCGTCGCCGTGGACGGCAGCCCTTATTCGTTCGGTGGTTTAATGACGGGTCTGCAGCTCGGCAAAGCGTTGAACATGCCGGTTGAAGCGATTTCCGCCTTTGATCCCTACTTCCACTATGCCGCGTTCCACAGCATCTCAGGGGTCTTGAACGAGGAGGCTGGCAAGGTCTTCCGTTTCAAGGAGCAGGAAAAGCTCCACGAGGAGATCATCGACAGTGGTTTGGCTAAGATTTATCAATCACACTTGGACATCTCCCGCGAGATCGCTCAAGCCGAAAAAACTGATGTAAAAACGACGCTACTCGACGGCAAAGCTTTTGAAAAGATTATTCAGTACGTCCGCAAGGATGTCCCCGCTCTCCTGATCGTGGGCCGTATCGGCGTGCACAGCGATGAGGATATGGATGTGGGTAGCAACACGGAGAATCTACTCCGAAGTGCGCCCTGTAACATTCTTGTCTCCAACCGAAAATATGTTCCCCCGATCGATACCCAGGCCGAATACACCATCGCCTGGACCGAAGAAGCGTTGCGGCGGATGGAAAAGATTCCGGTCTTTGCTCGTGGCGTGGCAAAAACGGCCATTCATCGGTATGCCATTGAAAAGGGCCACACGATTATCAGCAACACGGTGGTCGATGCTGCAGTGGGACACATTCTTCCCAAAGGCGCCATGGACGCGATGCGAGCGCTTGGCGGAAGCTTGGATGCTGCAGGGATTGACCGCGATCGAATGCAAGCCGATCAGGCGGTGACTCAAGATCTCATGGGTCCGACCTTAAGTGGAATCATGACCCAGATCGTGGAAGAGAAACCAAAGGAAATCAGCGTATCGACGCAGGCCTACCTTGACCGTATGGCACAGACCTATTTCGTGTGCGACGGATGTGGATACATCGGGAAAGGTGATACGCCCGTTAAATGCCCCGTGTGCAGCGCCGATGGGACCAAATTTAAGCAGGTTGATAAGAAGATTTTTGAAGTGGCGGCGACGGCGGAAGGTGAGCTGGAGACCGACGTGGCCTACGACGATGTGCCGATGCAATGGACCAAGGATGCGAAAGAAGCCATCCGTGCTGTCCCGGCTGGCTTCCAGCGGAGACGGGCCAAGGCGAGGATTGAAAAAACCGCGCGGAAATTGGGGATGACGACCATCACGCTTGAATACGCAGCCCCGATGATCAAAGAAGCGGCATCCGAAGACTATACACCGATTTTTTCGAATAAAGGCACCGGGACTGCCCCGGCAGCGGAAGGGATGCTGACTGCGGCCAATGGGAATGGGACGAACGGCCATGCGGAAAATACGTCACCCTATACCTGGACGAGCGACGCACAGGCTCGATTAGATCGAGCTCCGGAAGGCTTCATGCGCGATTGTACAAAGGCCTTGATTCTCAAACATGCCGAGAAAATCGGTGCGACCGTAATCACGCTTGAGGTTGCGAATGAAGGCATCGAACAAGCCAAGGGCTATATGGCGGAAGCGATGAAGACCGGCAACCTCAAAGACATGATCGCCGACCTGACCGGCAAGGGAAGTGCCTAGTGCTGAGTCCTGAGTAGGGAAGGCCTCGGTCTGGCCTATTCCCATTACTTGGCCCTCAACCCTCAGATCTCAGTACTCACTCGTCATGGGAAAATCTCTCCCTATTTTCAACGGTCCTTCAGGCACTCTAGGCTCTTTGGAGCAACAGATTGCTAGATTCTCCACCCCCACTCCAAAGGGGGACGGACCGTTTGATGGCCGAACAGTTGACGACTTCAAACCCTACCTCGTCGCGCTCAACCTGACCAAGCGCTGTAACCTCAAATGCGATCACTGTTATCTTGATGCCACGACAAAAGCCGCAGGTGGTGACGACGAACTCACGACCGAAGAATGTTACCGGTTAATTGATCAGATTGCCCAAGTCAACAAAGGCTGTCTCTTGGTCATTACCGGCGGAGAGCCGCTGGTCCGCCCCGACATTCTCGATATTGCCCGGTATGCCGTAAAGCTCGGCTTCATGGTGGTCTTCGGGACGAACGGCATGCTGATCGACGATCAGATGGCCAAGACGCTTGTTGAAATCGGCGTCATGGGCGTTGGGATCAGCATCGATTCGTTGGATGCCGCCAAACATAATTCCTTTCGTGGAGTCCCCGGTGCCTGGGAAGCCGCAGTTGCAGGTATTGAGGCGAGTAAACGAAACGGCCTGCAGTTCCAAGTTCATTTCAGCGCACAGCCGATGAATTACAAAGAACTGCCGGAAGTCATCACCTGGGCGCATCAACTCGGAGCCCGCGTGCTCAACGTGTTCTTTATGGTATGCACGGGCCGAGGTGAAGAGCTGACGGATATCACTCCGGCTCAGTACGAAGAGGTACTTGGCTACCTGATTGACTGCCAAGACAATTACAAAGGTATGCTGGTCCGTGCCCGTTGTGCTCCACACTTTAAACGACTGGCCTACGAGAAGGATCCCAACTCTCCGATCACGAAGGCAACTGGGTACATGGGAGGCGGATGTCTAGCCGGGACGAATTATGCCCGAGTGACCCCAAATGGCGAACTTACGCCATGCCCGTATATGCCGCTCTCGGCAGGGAATCTCCGTGAGCATAGCTTCGTCGATCTTTGGGAACAATCAGACATCTTCAACTCATTTCGATACCCCCAACTGAAGGGGAAATGCGGGGACTGTGAATACAGTGACATCTGCGGTGGCTGCCGTGCCCGCCCCTACGTCGACCACGGCGACTGGCTCGATGAGGATCAGTGGTGCTTGTACGAACCGAAAGGCGGCGAAAAGATCAAGGTGGCGTTCAACGTCGTAGAAGAGACCGAAGTGGTGTGGGACGAAGCCTCCGCACTCAGATTGAGCCGTATCCCTTACTTTCTCCGCGCCATGGTGAAGAAAGGCGTAGAGAAGCACGCTCGTGAGAATAAGGTACAGACCATCACCATTGAGCTGATGGAGGAACTGCGAAAAAAGCGGTTCGGCAACGACGCACCGGTCTTTAAGTTCTAAGTGAGAAGTAAGACGTTTCCTTTCTTGGATATTCGGGCATAGCCCAACCTTTCACTCTTTACTTTTTACTTTTCAAGCTGTTGACTATGGATACTCTCGAAAGCATTACGACCGATCTCAATATCCTGATTCCAATCATCAATCATTGGTTTCATTTGCTCTCCGCGATTATTTGGATCGGCGGTCTCGCATTTCTCGTCATGGCGGTGACCCCAGGTCTGGAGAAGGCCGTACCGAAGGATCAAATTAAGCCCATCACCGATATTTTTTATCGGCACTATAAAAAGGTCGCCGGTATTTTACTCGTCGTCCTGCTGTTCACCGGGGGAGTCAATCTCCACTACGTCAATCAAGTCATTATTTCGCAAACGGGCACCGGGGTGCAGCACCACTCCAAGTATCTGATGGTCTTCATGATTAAGCTGCTCCTTGTATTGGGCCTTCTAACGCTGTTTCTCTACACCGTCATTTTCAAGTCAGATGATGAGGCTGAAGATGGAGAGTCCTATGAAGCCATTCCCTTCCAGCGAGCGGCCCTCTGGATGGGATTCTTCATCATTCTGTGCGCCGCAGCCATGAAACATCTCCATCAATAGCCTCTCTACAGCAACTCACTCCATCCCCTGAGACATCTACCCCTGTCTCATATGAGACAGCCCTTGTGTCAATCAGATACAGTTCCGCCTGTCATTCCAACGGTAATCCACACCAACCTGCAGAGGAATCAATAACTTAACTTATCGTCAGCCCCTGTCACCATGGGAATGGAGATTGCTTAGCATACAAAACAAGAAGCACCGGGCGTTCTGATTCACCCCTAACCCAATCCCTTGATATGGAGCACACTATGGCGCTGGTGGTTACTGAAGCAGAGCTGAAGAATGCGGTCACCCCTGCATCCTGTTACCTCGACTCCCAAACAAGGTGGCTAGATTCGCCATGTAGCGATGCGCCGGAGCTGCTTGAGGCAACTGATGAAAGAAGAAAACTCAGGACCGTGCATTCCACGTTAGTCGTTGAAGATGATCCTGATATCGCATTGGCACTGCAGGACTTGCTTGAATTCGAAGGATTCCAGGTCCATTGTGCGTCGACCTGTCGCCAAGCCTTTTCCGTAATCGAACAGAATATCTACGATGTGGTTCTGCTTGACCTTGGATTACCTGATGGGGATGGAAGTTCGATTTTGGATAAGCTCCGCGTTTCCCATCCCTTACTTCCCGTGATCATCTTAACCGCGTCGAACAGAGACATTGGCTCCTTGCCCGCATTTGCCCACGTGACGAAACCCTGGGTGAGAAGAGACCTCTGTAGCGTCATACACCGGGCTCTCGACGCGATATCAACATCGCTTGCAGAATGACTGAGGGAGGAGCATGCCCACGCCACAGATGCTGCGGCGTTACTTCGTTCGATTGAGACCTAGCGCCCGCTTGAAGACTGTGGCAAAACCGAAATACCCGAAAGAGTCTTTGAGATTCGAATAGAGCCGCTTGACGGTCCCCATCTCAGGATTAGTGACATACTCCATCGTCAGCGCGATCCGCTCTTCTCCTTCTCCTAGAGGCGTCACTGCGTGCCAGAGCTTATCTCCGTTGAAAATCACCATATCCCCTGGCTCAGTAATCAGCTCAAGATGACGCGGCTGCTTGGTCGGATGATCTTTGAAGAGCTCACAGACGAGCTTGCATTGAGTTGATCGATCCACCAGCCCCATGAGAATAGTATAGCGCGCACCATTGTAATACGACGTATCGTAATGGAAACCGATGTGGTCACCTGGCTCAGTATAGTAGTAGAGGGCACAGGAGTGAGGGTCGTTATCCGGACAGAACATCAGTTTCGCTTGCACGAGGCGATCTAAGAATCCTCTGAACGAGTCAGCGCGATACAATTCTAGAAAGCGCGGAGCCTTTTCCTGCACCGTATAGTAGCTGACACTCCCACCTTTCTTATGCCCTGGAATGTAATTACGATTCAGCTCGGATTTGACGGCCTGGGCTTGGGGGACGAAGACCTCTTCGACGAAGATACGAGGCAGGAATTGCTTGATGACTAAAAATTCGTTTTGTTCCCAATACTCCTGATGGAGACGGTCGAAATCCAACCGCGCCACTGCGTGATCAATAGCTTCGATCAGGCTGCCCGTTTCTACCGTCATATTTCACCTCGATCCCTACCGCAAATGATGAGTCCTGATCCATGACTCAACGTTCGTCATTGAGAGACGGAACTATTCCCCTGCCCCTGAAGAGAATGCTCCCCATCACAAGTGACGGTGGCCAACTACGGGCCATTCAACACCGGGGCCTTCATCACTTCGGCATCCGGAGGTGTTTTGAAATCAAACACCTCATTCCCCAATCCAAGATTAGGTTTCAAGTTCGAGAACTCAAAGATGGCGACATTTCCGCTGATTTCATAGAGAGATACAGTTCGAATATAGTACGTTTTGGGAAACACCTCGACGACGATCTTTTGCAGATTCTGAGCCGATTCATGTTCCTTGGATTTGGGAATCAGGGTCAAAAGCGGCAAACCGGCAGCCCCTTGCTCCTTCCCCCTCGTCGGCTCAATCTCAAATGACTCATCCAATTTGGCTGCGCCTTGCAACAGTTCCAGCGGTGCTTTAGAGGCAGCCATGTGCGTAAGTTTTCCGATCAGCACCTGCTTGTGTTCAGGCACATATACTTTCACATCATCCTGATTCACATAGATCTGCTCCGTCGCAGGGTCAAGATAATCCCATCTCAGTCGACCGGGTTTTTTGATATAGACCTTGCCGGATGATGTTACCGGGCGTTCAAACCCTTCGATCTTTGTTTTTTGTGAAAAGTCAGCTTGGAGATCGGTTGTCTTCTCGTATCGCATCTGCAATTGTTTGACGACGTCGCGAACTTCCTGGGCTGCCTTGTCACCCTTGGCTCCATCAGCAGCAAAGGCCGGCAAGACGAAGAGCACAGAGATCGTTGCTGCCGTCCACCACCTTATCATGCTTCCGCCGCACCGACGGGGCCTCGTCGCCCAAGCACTTCCCGTCGTCCATCACGCCCTGCCGCCCCCACAATTCCCTCCGACTCCATTTGCTCAATCATGCGCGCTGCCCGAGGATAGCCGACACGTAGCCGCCGTTGGATCAACGATGCCGACGCCTGCCCGCTCGAGAGAACCAATTCTTTCGCCTGCTCGTACACTTCGTCTTTAGACTCCTCTTCTGCTGCTTCATCTAATTTAAGCGACTGTAATTCGGGATTATAGACCGGCAGGGCCTGTTTTTTCACAAACTCAACGACCGAACGTACATCATCATCCGAGACAAACGAGCCATGCAGGCGGGCAAGCCGACCGGTTCCAGAGGCCAGATACAGCATGTCACCTCGCCCAAGAAGCGCCTCGGCCCCATTCGCATCCAAAATGGTGCGAGAATCGGTCTTGGACGATACTTGAAAGGCAATCCGGGCTGGGAAGTTCGCCTTGATCAAACCGGTCAGGACATCAACCGACGGACGCTGTGTCGCGAGAACAAGATGAATCCCTGAGGCACGCGCCATCTGGGCCAGACGGGCGATCTTATCCTCCACGTCTTTGGGAGCCACCATCATCAGATCTGCCAACTCGTCGATCATGACCACAATAAAGGGGAGAGGTTCCGGCGGTGTCGGTTTCGGCTGCATACACCCCTGCTCTCCTTCGGGAATCGACGTCTCCCCGGCTGAAAGACGCGCTTCTTCGGAGAGAAAGGCCATTGAACGTTCCGTCTGTTCCCCAATGGACGAATTCTGTTCCGCGAACGTCTCATGCAGATCGGCGACCTTCCGATTATAGGCATCAATATTTCGTACCCCGGCTTCCGCCAAGAGCTTATACCGCCGTTCCATCTCAGCCACCACCCACCCCAATCCCCTCGCAGCGGACTTGGGGTCCGTAATAACCGGTCTCAGAAGATGGGGAATGCCATCGTAGGATTGAAACTCCAGCATCTTTGGGTCGATCAGTAATAGTTTGACTTCGCTGGGCTTGGCAGAAAAGAGGATACTGAGCAACATTGTATTCAGGCTGACGCTCTTCCCGGCTCCCGTCGCACCGGCCACCAAGAGATGTGGCATCGTCTTGAGATCCGCCGTAACAGGCGCACCGAAGATGTCTTTTCCCAAGGCCATCGTCAATCTCGATCGAGCACGACGAAACGCGTCGCTCATGATGACTTCTCTCAGCGAGACAGATTCTCGCGAGCGATTCGGCACCTCGATCCCCACCACCGACTTGCCGGGCAACGGCGCAACAATTCGCAGGCTGATCGCTTTCAGCGCCAATGCGAGATCATCCGCCAAATTTACGATGCGGGCCACTTTCGTTCCAGGCGCCGGCTCAAACTCATACATCGTCACAACCGGGCCAGGCCTTACCTCCGTCACAGTGCCGTCCACTCCGAAGCTTCTGAGCGCACGAGACAATACCTCGGATTGCGCCTTCAACTCCTCATCCGACATTCGATCCAGTGGTCCCGAAGAATCACTGAGCATCTCCGGATCCGGAAGACGGTAGTCTTCGGACTCTCTTGCCGGAACCATCACCTCCGAGTCGGTAGGCTCTACATCTCTGGATGAACTCGCGACACGAAAGGGCTGAATGATCGGAGCGGGTAACGCAGCGATCACCTCCGGCTCCTGATCCCTTCCCGCAACCGATTCCGCTTCATCGCCGAAAGTCGTCAACCTTGCAGACTTGCTTCGTACTCGTCGATTGCCGACCACCTTTTCAACATCCATTGAACGTTCAGGCATCAGGGAGGCCGCCCCTTCACGGACTGTGGCCCACGATTGCGGAATGCGTCGCACTGCCTCTCCCAAGGAGAGCGGCGCCGACAAGAGGAGCGACACTACGAATCCTGCGATGATCACAATATGAGCGCCGGTCCCTGCGAAAACAGTCCGGAGCCCTTCGGCAATCGTCTCGCCAACGACACCACCGGCGCTCCCCTGGGCGATGATTCCACTGGTCATAGTTGGAATGCCATTCGCTTCAAGGTGCAAAAATGCGCTAAAAAACACGATGGAGGCCAACGAACTGCCGGCAGTCCACAATTCAAGACTCATCGGCACCTGAGAGAAGCAGCGAAGACCCCATCGCCCCAGCAACAGTGGGCAAAGATACGCTGCGCTACCGATCCCATAAAAGAAACCGCCGGCCAACAACGCCCCAAACGAACCAATGAGGTTTCGTGGCGGATGTGCTACAGGATCTCCAGTAGCCACCACCGTTGCCTCTCCCGGGACAAAAGACAAGAGGCTGAGGAGCATGAGCAAGCTCAGCGCGATTAGGATCACGCCGAAGACTTCCCGTTGAATATGAGAAGAAGGAGAAGGGGCCCGGCGGGCTTCGCCCCGCTTGCCCGAAGTGGTCGCACCCATAAGAAATGAATGCTAGCACAGGGGGGAGGTCATTTCAAACGAACACGTATCTGGGTCACCATTTGAAGCAGGCTCTGTACGAAAGCCTCGGCCAAGCCCTAGCCTTCGACATGAGCGTCCCACTGTACTGGTCCAGAACCCACCATTCTGAGACGCTCTCAATGAACGAGCCCGCCGCCTGTTGAATTATGAAAGCGCTCGTAATTCGTAGTCGACACCAAGCCGATGCAAGCCAATTAACGCATGACGACTGAGATTATCCACGAGCGAGAAGGCCTGATTCCAACTGAGCTCAGGACAGCTGGCCAGGAGCTCTTCAAGCGGAATACGTTGCCGCTCGTGAACGATAGCCAGTAGTTTTGCCGCCGGTGATTGAGTCATTGAGCACCTCCTCCTACTATTAGAGATCAACAGGCCCCGTATCGTGAGAGCGTGTTCCTATTGTTGGACTCCATCGCACAGCCATGACACGAACAACGCTAAGGATCACCAGAATTCCCAAGAGTGCCGTCAGAGAATGCCAGTCTCCTCCTTTGAACCATTGGGAGATCACTTCGGTCAGCATAACGACGAGGATGGTATCCACGATGAAGGTCACTTTGACGCGTCCCTCTCGGAAGTAGGTGACGGTGGTTTTGAAGACCTCGACAAGTGCCAATAACATGAGCGTATTGACGATGACTTGGCGCAAAACAACTTCGGCGGAGTGATCAATGAGGAGCCGAACCTCCCACAAGGTCTTCACCGCGCCGCCGGTCACGGCGGTCAGAAGCGTCAGCATCACCAAACTGAGTACTCCTTTCATGCCCGTGCCCCACATCTCCAAGAGATCGAAATGAGGGAGCCGGCGCCACAGAAGCTCACTATCAAACGGACGAAGTGCTTTGAGTGCTGACATCGCGTCCTTCCTTTCTTCCGCTCTATTGTTATTCAAACTGAAGCTATCGGATACTCATTCCAGGGAGGTTACGAACAGGTAAAACTTCTGTTAATTGGATGGTCTTTTTGTGGTAGGGTTTGTGTCCCAGTCATTGGAACGGGAATTATGAACTGTATTTTGGTTCGTCATGGAATCGCTGTGGAGCCTCATGAATGGGAAGGGACGGAGGAGAATCGCCCGCTCACGGAGAAAGGGAAACGACGTGTCCGACAGGCGGCTGAAGGATTGGCAACCCTAGACTGTACGCCGACCCACCTCTTCACGAGTCCATTCATACGAGCCTATAATACTGCGAGACTGCTGCAGACGGTCATCTGTCCGACGCTCAAGATCGAGACGAGAGACGAATTGGCCGCTGGAACGAAGCCAGAGCGATTTGTGGCGTTTCTCCGCACGCTCCCACCTGATGCGGTAGTGATCTGTGTGGGACATGAACCTCAGCTTGGCGAGGTTGTCAGTCTGTTGCTCTGCGGGAAAGCCCTTCCCAACTTTCCACTCAAGAAAGCTGGGGCTGCATGTATTGAGTCAGAGCGGCTCATGGGCCTTGGCCAGGGGCGATTGCGTTGGTGGCTGCAGCCCATGCAACTACGGGCCTTCGGGAAGCGAGCCCGGATCAAGAGACGTGAGGATTCGTGAGACGAGGTCTGACGGACCTTGCTCGCAGACCTGTGCCGGAGCGCGTATCGATACCTGTGACTTCAGCGTGATACTGTTTACCCCCATGCCTTCTTTCCTTGCTTCAGCAACGTTTTGAATCGCGGTTTCATTCCTGCCCTACCAAATTCCGACGATAGCGCTGCTGTTCGACCATGAATCCGGCAAAAATCCGACACACGCACTGGTCGAGTACTTGAGGAACTGTCGGGTATGACATTCGGCTTGGATCGCGTCTTGATGGATGCCTAACAGATCTTGAGCAACCCGAGACACCTTTATGAAACGGACTGCTGTCTTTCTCACAACTCAGCGGGCAAGGTCTGCCGCATAGCGGGCTCGTTTGACCAGGATACGGATCTTGTGGAGCGCGGCATCCGATGGCGAAGCTTTGAGACGTCGGATCGCTTTGCACAGCTTCTTAAAAGTATGTCTCGCCAGCTGATTGATGGTGAGGGGCAACTCCATGACTGGGGGGACCTGAGCAGCCTGCTGAAGCCGTTGGATAGGGTTGAGATACCACGCGCTCATCAGCTCATTGAGCAACAGCTGATATGGGCAAAGGTGGTTCTGCTCAGTGTGGATGTGAGAGGGATAAAATGCACTGCAGGGAAGGCATTAAAGAATATCCGAGGAAGTCACCCATTCACCCAGACATCATATGAAGAGAGGATAGGTGACGCCTCGTGATGAAGACAGAAGGCAGGAAAAGCTAGAGCGGTTAAAACTCGTCGAGGGAGACTGGTCGGAGAAAGTCGCGGACCGATATCAAACCGATAAATGAACCTGCTCTGGTCACACTGAGATAGAGCGTGCGATGTTTTTCCATGAGGTCAGCCGCTTCCGTCAAGGGCCGTCGTTCTTCGATGCCGGGTAACGGGCTGCTCATGATCACCTCCACCGGCACGTAGTACGCTGTATTCTCTCCGCCGAGGAATTTCTTGACGACATCCGATTCCGTCACAATCCCGATGATCTTGGCTTTGCGGGTGACCAGCACACTTTCAATGTTGCGGGACTTCATCAATTTCGCAGCTTCGACGACCGACGTACCGGTCTCCACTGTCACAGGTTCTGCCTGCATTACGTTACCTACTGTTACCATGGATCCTCCATTTTTAGTGTTGTATTGATTCCAACCTACCAACGCTCCGTTGCGCAAGCGTTAGGTAAATATTACAGCTCAGTAAACTATTCAAAGGAGAAGGCTGGAATGTCACACGATGTTTACCATTCAGCAATCACGCTGTGACACGCAAGCGCTAGTCTCTCTGTGAAGCCAATGAATCGGGAAGGTGGCGGCATCTTTCAACACAACACAGAGAGGAAAACATATGGGCACTCGACGGCTACGAGTAGGTCTCTCGCTCGTGAAATCTCTCATGACCTGTTTGGCCATCATCGTCTTAAGCCTCTGTGGTTTATTCATTAGACTAAGGCCAGCTCCGTGAAGTGACCAACTGAGGGGCAACGACCTCTGCTCGGAGCTGGGTTGGCACCGAATGCAATATCAAGTCACCTAGCGCCTTGTTCCGATCCAGCTTTCTTCCAATGGTGCCCTCACATGATTGCTGTCCGCCCACGCCTCTTGTGCCTTCGATCAACAACGATGCAGCGGCATGCAAACGTTGATCACTATCCCTACCATGCCGTCAATCCGAATGAGCCGTGGCCAGCCATCGAGAAAAAGCATTTAAGTAGGTAAGACACAGTCCATCGCGTGTGAGGTGGTGAGGTAGAAACTACGGAGACGTGGAGCCCATCTGATCCGGATGACTGTCGTAGTGTACATCAAGAGGTATGCGACCGAGGCCATAGCACCGGAGACCACTTCTACTTCCTGACGAGAGCCGGTGGAGCGAGGAGGCTCCTTCCGACTCCCGTCTAACCGTTTCTGCTCACTGTCGAGTCTCCTCTTACGACCATGCCTTTCTGTTACTCACGACCCACAGACAACACGGCATACGTGAGGCCCACTATGGCGCTCAACAGAAACGCTTCGATGATCCATGTAATCACTGCCGTTCACCTCCTTTCGGGTTCTGTACGATAGGATGAGGAGCGTGCATCGTCACCTCCTCGCTACTGCATATGAGGTGAGCTTACTACGGAGGTGTTTCATTTTCGTTACAAACATGCCAATTCTGTGTGAAGAAACAGGACGACTCTAGAATGGTTGATATGGTGAGACGTAATCTGAAGTCTTGCTGCATCCTAAGACTTGCCTCTTTCTGTAACATGCTCGCAACAGCCGTGTGATCGAAGGTAGGATAGATGCATCCGTTTCACATGTCAGATAAGGTCATGAGCAACTTCAGCGCTATGAGCACGAATACGGCTAAACCAGCGTAAGGGCATGTATTTTTATGAAGATCTATGGTTGCACACCCTCTTCCAGCACGATCATATCTCCCACTGTTATGCAAAGGATTCGGTTCGATAAACTGCTCGTGAAGGAGTTGTCATGACTGATCAATCTGCTGAGCCGGGAGAGCCAACCATCGTGCGTTCGGAGGGGATCGATAAAACCAGTCTGTTCTTGAACCGGGAGCTCAGCTGGTTGCGATTCAATTTGCGGGTGCTCGAAGAAGCGGAAAACAAGCAGCATCCGCTCCTGGAACGGGTGAAGTTTCTGACTATTTTCTCCACGAATCTTGACGAATTCTTCATGATTCGCGTATCCGGTCTTCGTCGCCAAGTCACGGCTGCGACAGGCGGGGCCACGCCCGACGGCATGACACCATCTGAGCAGATCCTGACAATTAACCGAGAACTGGACGTCCACTGTGAACGGTACAACAGGTGCTGGAAAGAGGACATTCTACCGGCATTGCGGGAAGCACGTATCCGTGTGCTCCATTATGCGGAGTTGACGCAGACGGAGAGAGAAGCGATTCAACAATACTTTCACCGCGAGATCTTTCCCGTACTCACTCCTCTGGCCTTTGATCCGACCCACCCGTTCCCACATATTTCAAATCTGAGTTTCAATCTTGCCGTGCTGGTCAAGCACCCTGAACGTGGTGACTGCTTTGCCCGGGTCAAAGTGCCGGACGCCTTTCCCCGACTCGTTCCCCTTCCCAGTGATGAAAATGTCGCCCTCCAACAGATGGGATTGGGAAAGGTGGGGAAGACGCAACGATTTGTGTGGCTGGATGAGGTCATCGCACATAATTTGGACGATCTGTTTCCCGGTTTGGGCGTGATTGCCTCCTACCTGTTCCGTGTGACGAGAGATGCGGAAGTCGCCATTGAGGAGGATGAAGCATCGGACCTCATCGAAGCCATGGAAGAACAGCTCGATCAGCGAGATTTCACATCGGCCGTTCGATTGGAATTGGATGCCACGACACCGGATCATATCCGCGAGGTCTTGACCAGAAATCTTCAACTCCCACCGTACCTGGTCTATACCAATAATAGTCCGATCGGTATGGCAGGACTTCGTGAACTGTACGCACTTGAACGTCCAGACCTGAAGGATCCACCGTTTTTGCCCTCCGCACCCTCCTCTTTGAGCAAGTCCAGCAGCCTCCTGACCGCAATCCGCCAACGGGATATGCTCCTGTACCATCCTTATGACAGCTTTATGCCGGTCGTTGAATTTCTGCGAGAAGCGGCAAACGATCCGGATGTGGTCGCCATCAAGCAGACCCTCTATCGCGTCAATCCAAAATCTCCCATCATTGATGCACTCCTGGAAGCTCGTGTCAACGGCAAGCAAGTTGCCGTGCTGGTCGAGCTGAAAGCCCGCTTCGACGAGGAAAATAATATTGAATGGGCTCGTAAACTTGAAGATGAAGGGGTTCACGTCGTGTATGGCGTACGAGGACTCAAGACGCATGCAAAGGTGTGTCTCATCGTGCGTCGTGAGACGGAGGGAATCCGACGCTACGTCCATCTCGGCACGGGAAACTATAACGTGATCACCAGTCGCATCTATACCGATGCGAGCTACTTCACGTGCGATGAAGCGATTTGCAGTGATGTATCCGATCTCTTCAACTCCTTGACCGGCTACTCTCGTAAGAACTCCTATTCCAAACTGCTCGTGGCGCCGACGATGCTGAGGCAAGAAATACTTGCTCGAATCGAGCGTGAGACCAGCCGCCACCGTCGACACGGCGACGGATATATCGCGTTCAAGATGAATGCATTGGTCGATACGCAATGTATCCAGTCGCTCTATGACGCCTCGCAGGCTGGCGTCAAGATCGATCTTCAGGTGCGAGGCATTTGTTGCCTTCGGCCGGGCCTCCCGGGGATCAGTGAGACCATTACCGTGACGTCGGTGGTCGGACGGTTTCTCGAACACGCGCGGATCTATTATTTCCACAACGGTGGTCACAAGGAAGTATTGATGGGGAGTGCGGATCTGATGCCTCGCAACCTGGATCACAGAGTGGAAGTCATTTTCCCTGTTGAGGATCCTCAGTGGCGTGACGTCATCATCAGTGACATTCTCGGTGTCGGACAACGAGACAATGTGCAGGCCAGACGATTGCTCGCGGACGGAACATACGAGCGTCTACAGCCTGCCACGGGGGAAGTCGCCCTGAATTCTCAGCAGTGGCTGTTAGATCATTGGAAGCCTCGATCGTGACGAGCAGCAATAGATCGAGATATCCATGACCATCAAAGCGGCAGGGCAATTATACTGTGTCGGAGGATGATCCAAGAGTTTGTACCCGAGCGTCTTGGGACTGAGAGGCGGTTCCATACCGGCACCTACAACGACACCGAGACCATCAACGTTCTGAAATTGCCGGTGATGATGTATGCCGAATGATCTTCCCTTCCACCAGATACACGACCAGCTCTGCGATATTCGTCGCATGGTCCCCCACCCGCTCAAGAGACTTGGCGATAAAGCTCAGCCGAATGGCTCGTGAAATTGTGTGTGGATTCTCGACCATGAAAGAGAGGAGCTCACGAAACAACTGTTCCATGAGGTCATCGACGAAGTCGTCATCCATGATCACTTTTCTGGCCAGTTTGGCATCTTCTTTCACGAAGGCATCGATGCTTTCTTTCACCATCACCCGGGCCAGATTTCCCATCCGTGGGATGTCGATGTAGGGCTTCAGTTGAGGCTCTTCGTTCAGCTCGATCGCGCGTTCACAAATGCTCTCCGCCAGGTCGCTGATGCGTTCGAGCTCCGTGGAGAGCTTCATGGCCGTCGTGACCAACCGTAGATCACGCGCCGCCGGTTGATGGAGCGCCAACAACTCGATACAAGCTTCGTCGATCTCCACGTCCAACGCGTTCACCTTGTGGTCGCGTTCAATCACGCGACAGGCCAGGGCCGAATCGCGCGCGACCAGCGCAGTCAACGCCTTGTCGATCTGGTCTTCGGCCAACCCGGCCATGCGAGCCAATTTTGTCTTTAACTCGGCAAGTTCTTCGTCGAAATGTCGTTGGATCATGGCTTCACCCAAATCGCCCGGTGATGTAGTCTTCGGTCTGTTTGTTCGAGGGATTCGTGAACAGTTGCTTGGTACGACCAAACTCGATCAGCCGGCCGAGGTACATAAACGCCGTACAATCCGATACTCGCGCCGCTTGCTGCATGTTGTGTGTGACGATGACGACGGTCAACTCCTTCTTCAGAGAAAACAACAGCTCTTCGATGATCCCGGTGGCGATCGGATCCAACGCCGAGCAAGGCTCGTCCATCAGGAGAACCTCCGGCTTCACGGCGAGGGCCCGCGCGATGCAGAGCCGTTGTTGCTGACCGCCGGATAACCCGAGGGCGCTCTTGTGGAGCCGGTCCTTCACTTCTTCCCAAAGGCCTGCCCCTCGGAGACTGCGCTCGACAATCTCGTCCAACACCGCCCGGTTCTTCAAACCCTGCAACCGTGGGCCGTATGCGACATTTTCATGGATCGATTTCGGGAAGGGATTGGATTTTTGAAAGACCATTCCCACGCGTTTGCGAAGATCGGTGATATCGATCATGGGATTGAAAATATCCATATTGTCGATGAGGATATTCCCCTCATGCCGAGCCCCTTCAATGAGATCGTTGAGGCGATTCATGCAGCGAAGCAACGTGGACTTCCCGCAACCCGACGGCCCAATAAACGCCGTCACTTGGTGCTCGGGAATGTCCATATCGATGTTAAACAGAGATTGAACCGGTCCATAGTAAAAGTTAAATCCATGAACCCGGAGCTTCGGTTTCCCCGAAGCACCAGGCTGAAGCGGTAGGGCGGAATCAGAATAGTCCATGCTCTCCATCTCCAACGAGGAAACAGCCGGTGGAAGGGTCGAGACACTGGATTTCAGATCATACTGCTGATCCAGCATATTTCCTCCTCATTCGATTTCGCAAGACGATTCCGGTGAGATTCAGCGTCACCACCACGAGAATCAACACCAATGTGGTCACATAGACCATCGGCTTGGCTGCTTCCACATTCGGCGATTGAAACCCCACGTCATAGATATGAAACCCCAAGTGCATGAATTTCCGGTCCAGATGCAGAAAGGGCCAGGTCCAGTCGATCGGCATGGCCGGCGCCAGCTTGACCACGCCGGTCAACATCAAGGGAGCCACCTCACCGGCCGCACGAGCCATGGCCAATATCAATCCGGTCAGGATCGCTGGGAGTGCAGTGGGGAGCACGACTTTCCATATGGTTTCCCATTTGGTCGCTCCCAAACCAATCGACCCCTCTCGATATTCTCGCGGCACTGCAGCCAGTCCTTCTTCCGTGGCGACAATGACGACGGGAACCGTCAGAAGCGCAAGCGTGAGAGAGGCCCAGAGAATGCCGCCTGTGCCGAAAGTCGGAGCCGGCAGCCGGTCGGAGAACCACAAGGCATCAATCGTCCCGCCGACGCCATACACGAAAAAACCCAACCCGAACACACCAAAGACGATCGAGGGAACTCCGGCCAAATTATTGACGGCAATACGGACGATCCTCACGATCACACCCTGACGGGCATATTCTCTAAGATACAAGGCCCCGATCACGCCGAAGGGCGTCACCACGAGGCTCATGATCAACACCATCATCACAGTTCCAAAAATAGCGGGAAAGATTCCGCCCTCCGTATTGGCCTCTCTCGGTTCCGTGCTCAACACCATCCAGACGTTACCGCCGTATACCCACAGCTTTCCCCAGGTCGACAGATCATTGGGGCGCAAGACGCGCACGACTTGGCTGAGTCCGATGGACTGTTCTCTAGCATTGGCATCCGCTACGAGTACCGTGTAGAGACTGTCTCCTTCACTTGTTTTCGTCTGTCCAATCAGGGCTGGGAGGGACTGCCAAACGGCTTCCGCTCCTTCAGTCACAGGCTGGTCTTCCTTGGTCAGTGTCCGGAGACGTCCATAGAAATTCCCCCACTCGCGTCGCTCCACCATGACAAGATCGGCCGGTGTGGCTCGTTCGACAATCTGATCGGTATCAATCCACCGATAGTCGAGCCCGTAGAGATCGCGGTTGCCGATTTTTATCCTTATGCGTGGGATCCCTTTGGGACTCACCTCTTCACCTGCCAATTGGCCGATCACGTGTTTACCGTCCTTGAGGGTCAACTCAACAAGGTCAGCCGGCCAGAAATACCCGAATCCGTTCATCAGAATCAGAACAAGCAGTCCTCCGATCATCAGAAGCGACAAAGATAGCCCTGCCCCACAGCCCCAAATGAAGAGCTCCCCGCTTGCCATGAAATGTCTGACCCACTGCTTCATTGAATCCCTCGTCCACCGGCATGGCCGGATCTCCGCACGAAACCTGGTTTCTTTCGACCCATCTCAACTCTGGTTTTTTGACCACTCTTTTGTCTAGAACTGACTATACTTTTTCCTAAGCCGCTGTCGGACCAGCTCCGCGACCGTATTGAGAAGAAAGGTCGCGATAAAGAGGAGCAACCCAGCCAGAAAGAGCGTGCGATAGAGGGTCCCTCCATGCGGCGCCTCAGGGATTTCCACGGCAATATTAGCGGAGAGCGTCCGAAAGCCGTTCAACACGCTCCAGTCCATGATGGGGGTATTTCCCGTCGCCATCAACACGATCATGGTCTCCCCCACAGCACGACCGAGCCCAATCATTAATGCGGAGAAGATGCCCGGACTGGCTGAGATGAGGACGAGATACATCAGTGTCTGCCAACGCGTCGCGCCAAGCGCCAAAGAGCCGGCAATCAGATTCTTGGGAACATTGGTCAAGGCCTCCTCTGAAATACTGTAAATGATGGGAATGATAGCGAATCCCATGGCGATTCCGACGACAATGGCATTGCGTTGATCATAATTCAGGCCCAAGTGGGTCTGCAGCCACGGCTTGTAGTGACCATTAAACAAAAAGGATTCCCACCAGGCATTCGTCGCCAAGCACCCCCAGACCACGGCGATAATGACAGGCATCATGAGTAACGCCTCAACACCAGGCCGGATTCGATGCCGAATAGAAGCAGGCAACAACAGAAAGAGTCCGGCAGACGCGGCGACGGCAAAGGGAGCCACCAAGACCATCCCGGTCATGGCGGGAAAGTTCCGTTCAAGCACCGGCGCAAACCAGAGCCCTGCCAGAAATCCCAGGACCACCGTCGGAAGTGCCGCCATGATTTCAATCGTCGGCTTGATCTTGGCTCGATAATCAGGATGCATGAACATGGACGTGTAGATGGCGGCTAATACCGCCAACGGCACAGCGAGGAGAATCGCATAGAAAGTCCCTTTGATCGTCCCAAAGATGAGCGGGGTCAAGCTAAACTTGGCCTCGAAGTCGTCTGACCCGCTGGAGGATTGCCAGACCAGTTCCGGTCGTTCATACCCCTCGTACATCACCGGAGCAAACAAGGTTGCCAGGGTAATTTCCGGATACGGATTCGCAATATGAAATTGGAGCAGGTGATTATTTTCGCTCACACTGACCAGGCCATCGGCCTTCGGCGAAAAATAGGCGCTGCGCAACGACCCCAGTTTCGGAGAGAGCGTAAGGAGCGTCTGCGCAGATGTCGAATGGTGCAGCCGGATTCCTCCTTCGGCATCGGTGGTGATGAACCCCTTATCGCGTTGTGAAATCGTGATATCCGTCACGGCACTTTGATGCGGAGCGAACCGATGGACGGCCGTCATACGAGTCTGATTCGTTCCAGGATGCTCCCGTACTGGCATCCATACGACCACCTGCCCGGCCGCATCACCGACCACGAGACTTCGGTCCCCCATGAGATAGGCCATAGCGGTAATCGTGTTGCCTTGTTCGGACGCCTGGGTCGTCTCAGCAAGAAGAGGCTTGGCTGTATCCCGAAGATCAAAATGATACACCTTGCCGTCTTCCGTGCCGACGGCGAGCAGTTCCATACGGCTCGCGAGCGTCAATGCGGTCACGCGACCGGGAACGTTGGGCGTCAGATCGATCTGGACGGTCGAAGCAGCGGTCGTCCCATCAGGGCGAGAGACGGTGCGAGTGCTGGTCAGCCAGAGATGCTGGTCTTGAAGCAGGGCGGCAATACGTACTTCGGAATCCGTGCTCTGATAGGCGAGCTTGGTGACCGGTTGCGGAGTCGGCGCGGCAGCAATCGGAGTCCCAACCCTCACAGATGGAGCGATCGAACGTGCTTCGTCGTGAAAGTCCTGCGTAAACTCAATCGTCACAGGGATGAGACGCCCGTCCCCCGTGCCCAGTGCGAGGCTGTGTCCCTTCCCCAAGGCTCGTGCTAATGCGGTAACCGTTCCATCTGGCAACAAGCCGCGCGACGGCACTTTGGATAGGGCCGCCGTGCCTTCCCCTAAGAAGACAAACTCCAAGACGTGATCACGGAGCACATACGCGAGCTCTTGATGTTCGTCAATGCCGACCAGGGTTGATGCCGCCGGACGATCTAGCGGGGAAAGTTGAATCGGCTCGATCGGGGTTGCGTGGGGCGAGAGAAACAGTGGAATGACCTCCTTGACGAGAAACACACACATCCCCAGAATGCACAGCATGATACTTATCCCACCCATTTTGATAATGAAATGAGTGATTCTATCGGTCAGTAATCTGATTTGCCGTCGAGTCAACAGCCTCTCCACAAGTGTCGGGGTCGCCGCTTGACCCTGTCCTGGAGATGGTTCTTCTGGGAACACTGATACCGGA
The DNA here is from genome assembly GCA_018242725.1 of Nitrospira sp. Taxonomy (GTDB): domain Bacteria; phylum Nitrospirota; class Nitrospiria; order Nitrospirales; family Nitrospiraceae; genus Nitrospira_D. The sequence goes on from JAFEBI010000004.1 coordinate 307,260, forward strand.
GTGAGCGGTGGCACATTCATGCTCTGACCTTAACCTGTCCTTCCCATGTTCCGGTCTAGCTCACTGAACAAAGATGATGCGTGGTCATGATCTTGCCGCAATTACGCCACTCCGAACAACCGACTTCGCCCCTATTCGACCTTTGGCAATTCCTTCTCAATCACGCTCTTTGGCAGCGGGAAAAACCCGTCCTTGATGACGATGGCTTGGCCTTCTTTGCTATAGATAAACTTGATGAATTCTTTCACGAGTGGATCAAGTGGTTTATTCGGCGCCTTGTTGACATAGACCAACAGATGCCGCCACAGAGGATAGGATCCGTTCATTGCATTTGTCTGTGTGGGAGCCACGAAGGATGCTCCCTCTTTTTCGGCTAACGGAAGGATTCGAACTCCGGAAGTCAGGTATCCGATCCCGCTATAACCAATACCGGCCGGATCTTCTGTGATGCCCTGTACCACGGATGCTGAGCCTGGTTGCTCCTTGACTTCATCCTTGAAATCCCCGTTTTTCAGCGCGAAATCTTTGAAGAATCCATAGGTGCCGGATGCGGAGTTGCGACCGTAAATGCTGATCGGAGAGGAGCCTACCTCTCCTGTTATACCTAGTTGGCCCCATCGATCCAAGTTTCCTGGCGCACCATATCGCCTCGTTTTTGAAAAAATCGCATCAATCTGCGCCATGGTGAGTCCTTGGACAGGGTTGTCCTTGTTCACATAGACAGCCAGCGCATCGATGGCAACGGGAAATGCCGTGGGCTTGTATCTGAATTTCCTCTCGAATGAATCGATCTCGGTGCTTTTCATTGCTCGGGACATTGGCCCCAGCTGTGCCGTCCCTTCAATCAAAGCCGGAGGCGCGGTGCTCGATCCCTTGCCTTCTATTTGAATCTTCACGCTTGGGTACTGCTTGCGAAATCCTTCCGCCCAGAGTGTCATGAGGTTGTTGAGTGTGTCCGAACCGATACTGTTAACGTTGCCGGACACCCCCGTCACTTTGATATATCCTTTTAACGCAGGGTCCAATACGATGGCATCATCAGCGTGAGACGGCGAAATAGCCGAAACAAGAACTCCCAAAAGGGCAACACCGGAAAGACTGGACTTGATAATCGACATATTCATAGACAGTCCTTTCATAAATCACGAAGCTCCATCATTACCGTTACTCTAATAGCCTCGCATTACGGCGACATTACATGAATGTTACATGCGTGTTACGCAGAGTGTGAGCCGCACTAAATTCTGGTTGTTTTAAGGGGCAGGCTGCTGCCTGCCCCTTTCTATCATTAGAATTTGTACGGCAATTGTGTCCAAACAAGATCTCCCTCACGGATGTTATAGGGCGCGGCCTGCGTGTCGGTGCGTCTGCTTCTGGCATACGCAATCGTGAACTCCAGGGACCTAGCGAAGGTCTGATTAATTCCGTTTTTGAATCGACTATAGCTGAGTTCACAATTATGGATAGGATTGAATGATCTGGTCGAGTGAGGCATGAGCCTGATATTCTCGGCGCTTTTTGAGGGCGGCAAAATCGTGCTCAAGCAAACCAGGGAGTACGATGAAACGGCTTCCATCGACACAATCGTGAAAGCGTATCAATGGTGAAGGGCTTTGCTATAACTGATGGCGACTTCTGTGCACGAAGAGTCTCCATCTGAGTTAAAATACCAGTATGTCATCCAGTTCAGATCAAGCCAACCGTACTGAGCCGCCGCTGTGGTCAATCGGGATCGCGATGCTGATCATTCTGCTCGCACCGCTTATTTTGTACTCGTTTGCTCCGGCCGGCCCTATTCGGGAAGGTGACACCGTCTTTTCGGAAGGCCAACAGCGCGCGCAGTTCAGCAAACCGATTGCGTCCCCGTCTTTTCAACCTGATGAGACCTGTTTACTCGATCCTGACAGCCCATTGATCGTGCTGGAGAATTCAGCAGGTGAGTCAGATGGTTTTATCAAAGCAGAAGTGCAGGGGAACCCGGCTGCAGAATGGCCGTTTTGTCCGGTACATGCCGTAGTACGGCTCAGTCTTCATCAGGTCTTTCAAACGCCAGCCGTACTGAGAACTGTACGGGATACACTGATGAGATGGTTTGGGAAGTAGAAAATAGAATGGTTGGAGTTAGGTCTTAAGCCTCGCGGCGAATTGCTTACGAAGCTTCGCCACTTTTGGTCCTACCACGAATTGGCAGTACCCCTGGAGCGGGTTACGTGCAAAATACTCCTGATGGTAAGCTTCTGCTTCATACCATCGTGTCGCCGCAATAACTTGCGTCACGATAGGAGCCTCATATCTCTTTTCATCTGTCACAGTTTTGATAACCTGTTCAGCCGTCTGTTGCTGGGCTGAACTACTATAGAAGATCGCCGAACGGTATTGCGTGCCGATATCGTTACCTTGTCGATTGAGCGTGGTGGGATCGTGAACTACAAAAAAGATATTGAGAAGGTCTTGGTACGAGACCACTGCCGGATTGAACGTGATACGCACGGCTTCGGCATGGCCGGTCTGCCCCCCGCATACCGCTTCGTATGTCGGATTGTCCATGGCTCCACCGATGTACCCGGACTCAACTGCTCCTACTCCCTGGACCTGGTCATAGACAGCTTCAAGGCACCAAAAACAACCACCGGCAAGGATGGCGACATCCTGCCCTGGTAAGATCGCTGGTCGTCCGTCGTCCATGGTGTGAGCGAGTCAAGTGACGTGCAGGATTCTTTCAACAGATAGAGACCGGCTAATCCTCTTCTTCCTCAATGTCCTCGATCCCTTCGTAGCTCATTTCTGAGAACGAAGCCGACGCTTTCTCACAGGCCGTCTCGACCATTTCCTCGGCATCTTCGGCTGAATCAGCATCGACCACAAACTTCACAGTGATTGCATACCGCTGTTCCACTCTCAACTCCTTTCTCTAATACCCTGCCCGATACCCCGTGATCGAGGCACCGCATGACCTCGTACTTTCTGACAGTTGTGGTGGCTGTGTCAACCGTTTGTGAGTCGCGAAGAGACAAGCCGCGTGTAGGAACAGACACGGCTGGAATGCATCAACAAAGGAGATGAGGAGGTTACTCGTCCGCTTCGAGATCGGTGAGCACCGATGTCAGCTTGACCAACTCGTCTGGAGCAATGCGCGAAAATGCGAGTCCGAAGCTGTTTGTACCAACCCACCGCACGATTGCTTCGTCTACCCGTAACGGCCAGTCAAGTCCCGGGATGTGGAGACGGCATTCGAATTTCTCGCCTTGCTCCACCTTCATATCGCTTTCAATCTTGCAGCCGCCAGCAGAAATATCTACTGTTCGCCCATGCCCTTCCTGTTGATTCCCAGAAAACGTGCTGCGAAACTGGGCAGTGAACCGCGGTTGAACTCGACGCTCATCCGGCCCTGGATGTTCCTGGATCAATTCAACGTCTTTCGATTTGAACAATGAACTCAGCTTTTTCACCACGGATGATTCCTCATCGAGCCGCTCGCCCAGCAAGATCAAGGCGTACCTTGCCCGCCAGTCCCCAGAAACCGTTTCTTACTTCGTCGACAACAACATGTGTCCCCGTCGATTTTGCTGATAGCAGGATTCCTGTCGCTCGCTGCAAAACGGCCGTTCCTTCCCATACGACACAATCGCGAGCTGATTGGGACTGACCCCTGCTTCCTGCAAGTAGTTGCGCGCCGCTTTGGCACGTTTGTCGCCGAGGACCATATTGTAGTCGCTCGTCCCTCGCTCATCACAATGGCCCTCGATCTTGAGCACTACTCCAGGATGATCTTTCAGATAATGTGCATCGAGATTGAGCGACTCCATGCCTGTTTCGGATAATGTCCATTGGTCATACCCAAAGAACACATCCTGCAACCCAGCTTCGACAGCAGCTCGTTCTTCTTTCGTCAACTCCGCTTGCTGTCGCACCGTAACACTTGCTGGGTTCAGACTCGTTGAATGTCCACCTTGGCCACTTGCTTGGCCAGCCGGCGAAAGGCGCTCCTCACTGGGATTGCGAGAAAACCCCTTGAGCTCGCCGCTTGAGCCTCCTCCTGAAATAGTCGGAGTCTTTGAACTAGTGCTTCCGGACCCTCCTTCGCTCTCGGACTGCACCCATTTCTTGCTGCACCCCTGGTTCGACAAGAAAAGAATTCCCACGGCCACTACCACCCCCAACTTCACCACTTCTCTAGTCATAGCCTTTCTCCTCTTATGCTCTTCTAAACTTGCAATTCAGCCCCGTCGTCTATTCATGGCCACTTGACGCAGGAATGATTTCAGAATGCGTCTTCACTCTGCCTGCAAGTATAATTTTCACTGATGATGATAAAGTGATGCAGTAACGGCAGTTTAGCCTATTGCCGACAGGATGCCTAACAATTTTTCATATCTGGCCGGATGACTCGGTCAGTAGGGAATGAGCTCTCGAATATGAGTAGAAATGGGATGGGCCGGAGAGAAGAAACCGTTTGATTAACGAGGCGCACACGGATCAGTCGACCCAATCAGCTATTCTGACAGACCATCGTCCTGGTCAGCGAGAGCCGTTACGGTCAGCCCAACGGACAGGTCGCAACACGGCTCCCATTCCAGCGATCGCGCAGATAAACAACAGCATGGCCAGAGCAATCACCAGGAAAAATGCCGCTCTCATGTCGTGCAAAACAGGGATCATGCCACGTCCCTCCTCTTGCTCGATACGTCAACTACGCCATCCACAGACACAAACCCATGGACTCATTGGATTGACTTTCTGAAGGGATCGCCCGCAACAAGGACATTGCCGCGTCCACACTTGCCTCACTTGCTGACTCACGCCTATAAAGCAACCCGCGCTTTCTGACTGCTATATCGGAAAAACCAGCGCACGGGATTACCCGATCTCCGTTAAGTGTAGATCACGCTGAGCACATGGTCCATACCGCTTCCCGTTGGGACCAACCTCGACATGACCACAACCTATTGTAAACGCTGTAGAACCTTGGAACGTACTTGGTGCGTCAATAGAAATTCACCAACCGATGATACAGCTGAAAGCATCAATCTAGCGTACTCCATCGGACGTTACACAGGCACAGGAGAGAAAATCAAGGCAAGATTTCCCCAACGCTGCTACCTCTGGGCAACTGACACATGCGATAGGCAACTCATTGCGCCATGTTCGATGCAGGATCCGATCTTCTCCCTGACTCTGACCTGGCCAATCTGAGGCAAGAGAAGAAGCCTGTGGCCGCAATTGGAAACCAATCCTGCTCCACACACGGTGGCTAATGCAGCAATTCATACTGCACGGCGCGAAGTAACATGGAGAGATCTAACGGTTTTGCAAAAGTCTGCCGTGCCCCGAGGAGTCTAGCCGTCTGCAATTCATCTGGAGAGTGCCCGCTCATGGCAATGACCTTCACATCCAGAAACGCGCGGGTTAGTTCCAAGATGAGATCCAACCCATTCATTTCAGGCATCTCCAAGTCCGTAATGACCAGATCCATGGGTTTCGCATGGAACTGCTCAAGCCCTTCTCGGCCATTGGCAGCCTCGTAGGTTTGATACCCGGCATCCTCGAGGATCTGCGCCAACAACACTCGCACCGACACATCATCCTCGATCACCAGAATCGTGCGTGGCGTCATCCCCATATCCTTTCTGTGCTCTACAACTCGCTCTACATATACCGGCTTCATCAGGCAGCCAACGATTCCATTTCCTCCGAAGCCCAGTCCAGGTTGAACACTTCGTGAGCAGGCACCGTCTCCATCACCGCTTTGGCAGATAACTGACGGTGGTGCTGAATGACGGCATCATCCCGATGACCACAATTGACACAGCGAGTGCTCAGGTTCCACATTTCGCCATACCCCCCCTCCATATCAATCATATGCTCTTTCAGCATCAACCCTTGGCAACGTGTGCATTTCATCGCCACTCCCTCCTGTTTGGTGACTACATCCTGGTTAAGAGAACTGTACCAGGGAGGATGATTCCAACTAGATCTGAAGGAGTTACTTCGAACGGGGGGAGGGAGAATAGGGAGACGGGTCCCCACCGCTTGACAGCCGTTGTCCGTTTTACGACTTCGATGAAATTTGTTGAACTCGCTGTGCTGAAGTAGTTTTGCAGTGGCTATGAAGACTGAAAACCTATACTCTCGAAACGAGCGAGCCACTGACCAGTTACGAACCATTAGGGAAGCTGTGAGGGTTCGAAGATGGACAGTTTGAGGAGTGGATGGCTCCGTTCTGCGCTAGACGATGGAGGGAACTGTACGGACACCTGATCCCTGGAACCAATCGGCAGGTGGTGGATTAACTCGGCAAACCAGATATTCGAATCTGGGATGGGATCAGCTTTGCAACCCTCGCATACTCAAGACGGTCAGATGAGATCGTCGGGGCGGAGAGCTTGTTGAATCTATGGTGCGCCCGGCAGGAATTGAACCTGCGACCTACGGGTTCGAAGCCCGGCGCTCTATCCAACTGAGCTACGGGCGCAACCAGACTCAACATGAATCATGTTCAGGCAAGACTTGTCAAGGTTGAGTGAAGCCGGTGGAGCCATTGCCTTACCATTGCGCTAGAATTTCATCCGCAATTTGTGTGACGGACTTTCCCACCGTCTCAATCGTCTCATCAGCAGCAGCTTGATACTTCGGCAAACGCTCCCGTAGCACATCCTGAATCTCATCCACAAACGATTTGGTTCCGGTAAGCGAAGGTCGTTGCGTATCGGACCCGATCCGCTTGGCAATGGTCTCAACTGAGGCAGTCAACCAGAACAATCTTCCTGTGCGTTTTAGCACCTCGACATTTTGTGGTCGAAGGATAGCACCCCCGCCAGTATCAATCACCACCCCATCCTTACTGGCCAGATCTTGGCAGATCTTACTCTCAAGGTCACGAAAGTACTCCCAGCCATGTTGTTCAACAATTTGGGGAATGGTTTGCCCGGCCAACTTCACAATTTCGGTATCGGTGGAGAGCAGTTCTCGACCGAGGTGGGCCGCCACAATCTTCCCGACCGTGCTCTTCCCCGTTCCACGATAGCCGATCAGCACGACGTTCATTGGAAATGAGACTCTAAGACAGTCCGCATCACTGCAACCGGAGCGGCTTGATTGGTCCAGAGTTCAAATTGCGTAACGGCCTGATTGAGAAACATCTCTAACCCGGGAATCGTCTTGCATCCAGCGAGTTTGGCATCTTTCAGCAGCTGCGTTTCCCGTGGGTTATAGACGATGTCCATGACCGTAAGCCCCGAGTGCAGCAACGACACTGGCACACAAGTCGTATCGGATTTTGGAGACATGCCGACGGGAGTGCAATGAATCAGGACGTGCGCATCTGGAAGAACCTGACGAAGGGCGGCCACATCGAGATGAAGGTCCTCTACCGTAGCCACTCCCAGAGAACGAATATCGTCAGCCAAGCGACTTCGCTCCGAATCCTCAATACCCAGCAACGTCAGGTTCTCCACGCCAGACTCAGCAGCCAGCGCAACGGCAATCGCCCGCGCGGCCCCTCCGGAGCCAAGTACCACAATGCGTCGTCCCTTCAGTTCGACTCCGCCTTCACGTAGCGCCCGCAATGCACCGGTCGCATCGGTGTTATACCCGGCTAGCTCCCCCTTATCGGCCACAATGGTATTGATTGCACCAATCCGCTTGGCCGTCGGTTCCACATGGTCAAGGAACTGCATCGCCGCGACTTTGTGAGGAATCGTCACACTTGCCCCGCGGAAATTTCCCAGAGCACGAAGCCCTTTAACGGCATCGCCGATGGTATCCACCTGCCATGCCAGATAGACAAAGTTAAGCCCTAATGTTCTAAACGCCGCATTGTGAATAGCCGGCGACAGCGAATGGCCAACCGGCTTTCCGAGCACACCACAAAATTGTGTCTTCGTATCGATATCCATTGGGTGATTCACTCTGAGCGCCTACTCCTGTTCAACCAGGAAACCTTTAACTTTTGTTGACGGTCATGCCCCCGTCAATAGGGAACGTTCCCCCGGTAACCCACGCAGCCTCATCCGACGCAAGATACAGCACCATATTCGCTACTTCTTCCGGCATTCCGACTCGTCGAATCGCGTACTGCGCGAGAATGGGTTGTAGTCTATCGGGATCGGCCATCAGGGAAGCCGCCATCGGCGTATGAATCAGACCGGGATTCACCACATTGCACCGGATACCTTCCTTCGCGTACTCGATCGCGAGGGCACGCGTCAGCGCATCAAGGGCACCTTTGGATGCCGTATAGGCGGCCAATCCGGAAAGCCCGACGAGACTGGCAATTGATGAGATATTCACGATCGCACCTCGTCCTTGTCTCTGCATATGAGGGAGAACCGCTCGTGTCATGCGAAACACTCCGGTCACGTTGATATCCAACATCTTGGCCCACGTCGCATCGTCGGTTTCATGGAGACGTTTCCCAAAATCCCCGACTCCCGCATTATTGACCAGCACGTCGATCCGGCCAAAACTGTCCAGCGTCCGACGAACCACATCCTGCACATGGCTCTCATCAGTCACGGATCCGGCCACTCCGAGTACTTTAGCCTTATTCAATCGGATCACGCTGGCGACACGATCCAACTCCTGTTGCCGACGCCCGGTAATGACGATCGATGCGCCCTCGTCGGCAAAACGTTTGGCAATCGCTTCACCGATCCCAGCGTTTCCTCCGGTTACGACGGCCACCTTGCCTTCTAACCTATTCATGTCTCCTGCTCCTCTTCCGCTTCTCCGGACACAGTTCCTGACTCTTCGATGGTGGGTCTGGATTTGTTCGCCGCGGGACCCAACAATCCGGGCTCCACCTTGCGCGCCACCGTGATGAATCCTGAATGGGCAACCATACGATGATCCGGCCTTACACTCCGGCCTTGTATGGACCAGGTCCGCAGTAATGTCTCAAAGGTTTCAATCATCCCAAACACGGTCGCCCGTTCGAGCGCTTCAACCGTTTGCATTACTTGAGGGATCGTTGGGACAAAACTCAAATAGATGCCGCCGGATCGAAGAGCGTTGACGGCATGCGGGATCACCTGCCATGGTTCCGGCAGATCAAGCACAACCCGATCAAACGGCACCTGATCGTCCGGTAGGTCGATGCCTTCATAGGCGCTTTTCCTGAAACAGCGCAAGTTGGCAGGGTTCATATAGCGAGTGATATTGGTCTGTGCCGTCTGCGAGAAGTCTTCCCGGATGTCATACGTCACGACCAAGCCGCTTGGCCCCACCGCGCGTAAGAGGGCCATGGTCATGGCTCCTGAACCGGTTCCCGCCTCAAACACGCGAGCCCCGGGATGGACATCCGCCCACATCGGGATAATGGCAAGATCCTTGGGATAGAGGACCTGAGCCCCTCTCGGCATCTTGAGCACATAGTCGCCAAAAGTCGGTTTGAGCGCCACCATCTTCTTTCCGCCGGAAAGTGTCACGATGGACCCGTCAGGACGGCCGATGAGCGCGTCATGGGCGATTCGTTGCCCGCTGAATTGGTATGTTTCTCCCGCCTTCAGTGTGAGGGCATACTGCCGTCTTTTTTGATCGACGAGATGGATGCGGTCGCCGTTGGCAAGCTGAGACATGGCGCGCATTCTAGGAGGTTCCTTCCTCGGTTTGCAACCAATGGCCCTTCCTTGACAGGGCAGTGAGGGGCTCGTAAGATCTTCTTATCCTTAGATACTTCCGACAATGTTTCTTCATAGTCGGCACAGGAGCTGTTCACGTTGGCCTAGCCTCACAACAGCGATTGTGAGTCTTGGTGTAGCCCTCTGTCCGATTCTCTCTCTCAGTCCCGCTCACGGTAGTGAGATCGTAGTGGCAACCTATGAAGGGGTCATTAACCCCGTCGCGGCGGAGTACCTGCACGATGCCCTCACATCCGCTCAATCGTCCGGTGCACAAGCCCTCATCTTGAAACTGGACACGCCCGGAGGGTTGGACACCTCCATGCGCCTGATGATCAAAGATATGACCGCCTCCACTACTCCTGTCATCGTATTCGTTGCTCCTTCGGGAGGTCGTGCCGCCTCTGCCGGCGTCTTTATCACGATGGCCGCTCATGTCGCGGCAATGGCTCCAGGAACCAATATCGGAGCCGCCCACCCCGTCGCTATGGGCGGCGGTGAAATGGACAATACGATGAAGGAAAAGGTGGAGAACGACGCCGTGGCGTATATCAAAAGCATCGCGGACCAACGCGGGCGCAATGCCTCCTGGGCCGAAGAGGCGGTTCGTAAAAGCGTGTCCGTCACAGAACAAGAGGCGATCACGCGTAAGATCATCGACATCGTCGCTGAGAACATACCTGCGCTGTTGAGACAATTAAACGGCAGAAAGGTCAGCCTTCCAACCGGCTCGACCACACTCTCGACCAACGACGTGACGCTTCATGAATTCCCCATGGGGACACGGCTCGAGTTGCTCAAAATCCTGAGTGACCCAAACATCGCCTATCTCCTGATGTCGATCGGGACGATCGGGATCATGGCTGAGCTCTACAGCCCCGGGGCAATCTTGCCCGGCATCATCGGTGCCATCAGTTTGATTCTGGCCTTCTACTCACTCCAATCGCTTCCTGTAAACTATGCCGGAGCCTTACTGGTCATCCTCGGCGTGGTGTTTCTGCTGCTCGAAATCTCAGTCACCAGCTATGGACTCCTGGCCCTGGGTGGCGTTACGGCGATGACCTTGGGTGGCCTCTTGCTAATCAAGAGCGATGCACCCTACCTGCACGTATCCTTGACGTTCCTCTTGCCGACGGTCCTGACCGCCGGTGGCTTGATCGGAACAGTGGTGTGGATGGCCCTCAAGAGTGGTCGGAGCAAACCGGTCACCGGAGCAGAGGGAATGATTGGTTCGATCGGAATCGCCAAGACAGACGTGAACCCACGCGGCCAGATCACGGTCCATGGAGAACTTTGGGAAGCAATCAGTCAGCATCCGATTCGACAAGGAGAGACGGCGGAGGTGGTGTCGGTCGAGGGATTGACCGTGACTGTAACTCCACCTCATCGATAACCCGTCCGAAGACAAGGAGCTGCTATGTCATTACTGGTCCCGCTTGTCTTACTCGGCCTCTTGTTCTATGCCAGCTTTAAACGCGTCATGGAGTATGAACGGCTCGTGGTGTTTGTCCTTGGCAAGTTCCACACAGTCAAAGGCCCGGGGATCAGATTGGTGATTCCAGGGCTGCAGCAGATGGTCCGAGTAAATCTCCAAACCGTCACCATGGAAGTTCCCTCCCAGGATGTGATCACGCGCGACAATATTTCGGTGAAGGTGAACGCCGTCATTTTTCTCAGGGTGGTAGATCCGCAACGTGCGGTCTTGGCGGTTCAGGACTACCTCTACTCTACTTCCCAAGTCGCGCAAACCACCTTGCGCAGCGTGCTGGGGCAGAGCCAGTTCGATGACTTGCTGTCGAAGCGCGACGACATCAACGCCGAACTCCAACGCATCATCGATCTGCAGACCGAACCATGGGGAGTGAAGGTCGCAGCCGTTGAGGTGAAGAATGTCGATATTCCACAAGACATGCAACGGGCCATCGCCCGACAAGCCGAGGCCGAACGAGAGCGCCGTGCCAAAATCATCCATGCTGAGGGAGAATTTCAAGCCGCACAGAAACTCGCCGAGGCCGCCAACGTAATCGGGCAGAATCCAGCCGCCCTTCAACTCCGTTATCTCCAAACGCTGGTGGAAATCGCCGCTGAAAAGAATTCTACGACGATCTTTCCGATTCCCATCGATACGCTTGCCCCTTTCATAAAGGGTCTCTTATCGAAATAGTGTGGCGTTCCGGCAGAGAACTGATGCGAATTCCACATAGATGCCGCATTTCTGCGACAGTTACCTCTGATCCTTCTCATTAACCAACATTAATCTTTTTGACTTATCGGGCTGATCCCCACATCCCATTCTCATCTTCCAGCCAGCATCTCTTTTGCTTATTTTGACCGATAAGTACGGACTGACGTAGATGAATCTTCTCGATGAAACTGGGCTCTAACTAACAGAGGATGACGTTCAACCTCAGAGGAAGGGTGACACCATGAAAGAAGAATTGCGTGTCGAGGAAGATATAGCAGCACAACAGAAGTTTGCCTCCGATGTTGATGCCGATGATGCCAGGGCAAGCGGGATGCTGGGCCGAATCGGCCGCGGCGAGAGTATGGGCTCCGGTTCGAAGGGAAAATCCCGACCGGCCATGCGGACAAATCAGACGACCAGCCCATTCCTCTTGGAATCGTTATACTTCCGCTCATTCGGCGAGCGAGGGCTTCTGTCGCGTGAAGAAGAAATCCTGATCGCCAAGCGGGTGGATCAAGGAACCAGACGCATTCGAGTTGCTTTACGGCAAGCCATTAAAATTTTGCTCAAGGCTCGACGAATTCCTGTTTGTGAGAACAGCGCAAGGGTGCTCCAATCGATTCGACGATTGAGTGGCCTGTCTGCCACCGCGTTGGACAGTGCGGAGCAAGCTTTGGATGCCGTTCTTCATCCTTCAGGCTCAAGCCTTCATCCTCCGGCTACCATTGTGAAACCACTAGAGGCAGTGCTCAGTGAAATACGCACTGCACGAGTGATTTTGGAACAAGGCAAGGATGAGCTTGTGCGGTGTAATCTTCGATTGGTCGTCGACGTCGCCAAACATTACACCGGTCGAGGGTTGAGCTTGCTGGATCTCGTGCAAGAGGGCAACATTGGGCTGATGAAGGCGGCGGAACGATACCAATACCGAAAAGGGTTCAAGTTCAGCACGTACGCGACTTGGTGGATTCGTCAAGGCATTACTCGGTCCCTTGCAGACCAATCTCGAACAATACGCGTCCCGGTTCATCAAACTGAAGCTTCGCATCGTATTCTTCGAGTGATGCGGAAACTGTGCCAGCAATTGGGCCGACCGGCCCGTTTAGAGGAAGTTGCTCATACGCTCCGCATGCGCCCCGAGCGACTGCGAGAGACGGTACAGGCCTTCCAGGAACCGGTGGCCCTAGAGACGCCGATTGGTGATGGGGATACCCAGTTTGGCGATGTCATTCCGGATCACCAAGCCGTTCCACCGGACGCCAATGTGAATCGAAGTGAGCTGACGGAACAACTGGATCGTATTTTGAACATACTCACCCCTCGTGAACAGACGGTGATCAGACTACGTTTCGGTATAGGGTATGACGAAGCCTGTACCCTTGAACAGGTGGGGCAAAGCCTGTCTGTCACACGAGAACGGATTCGTCAGATTGAAGCAAAAGCGTTGAAGAAGCTAAAGACTCCCGCGATTAAGGAACTGTTCGCAGCGATTAGGTAGACGTTGAAGTGTGCAAGAACTGAGAAAGAGGTTTTAGAGTAGTTCAGTTCACGATACAGCCTGGCTTCCCTCCGCATGGTGAGTTATGCCAGAATAACTCCACCATGCGGAGGCCTGGTATTCTCCCATCCCCCGCCACTGCTCGGCATCTGTATGGACCTGACTGTTTTTCAACAGGACACCGCTCTTTAAAGTCATACCACCGTATGATTCATACCACTCCCGGAAGGACCCCACGGATGAGTAGTCACCTGACGCAGGAAGGTGTGGTTCGTCTTTTCTCCACACCAGTCCCCTACCTTGCAGGATGGGACCTACAATGTCGCCTGCACGAGGAGCGCCTCCTCGGCCTGCAACCAGACACTGTTCTCATCCTGGAACACCAGCCCGTCTATACACTGGGACGACGGACCCGACAATCGGATTGGGGTGGAAATGAAATGGCATTATGTCAATCCGGCGCGGAGCTGCATCGGGTGAATCGTGGCGGTTCGGTAACGTATCACGGTCCCGGACAAGTTGTGGCGTACCCCATTCTCAAGGTTGATCGCCATGCTACAGGACCGAAACAGCTCGTCCGACTATTGGAAGATGTCGTGATTCGGTTACTCCGTTCCTGGGATATCACCGGTTGTCGTCTCGATGGCAAGCCTGGCGTTTGGGTGATGGCCCCAACACCTCGGAAAATTGCCTTCATCGGAATACGGATCGAGCATGGGGTCACCTTGCATGGCTTGGCCATCAACGTCAATCTCGATCTGAGTCCATTTCACCGAATCCATCCCTGTGGACTGACCGACTGTCTGGTCACATCGATGGCAGTGCTGCGTCATACTTCGATCTCAGTTGATGTCGTCAAGCAGGTCCTGGCTCAAACTTTCATGGAAGTGTTTTCTCTTTCTGAAATCAGTGCAGAATGATAATCCAATCTACAAGTGTCGATGGATCGCCCTCAAAGGAGGCCCATGCAGGAGCTTGATACACCAACCTTCCGTTTAGCTGTAGCCCAGTTCGATCACGCAGCGGAGTCCATGAGCCTTGATACCAACCTCCGTGAGCGACTGAAACTCCCCCAACGCTCCCTCGTGGTCAGTCTCCCCGTGCGAATGGACGACGGACATGTGGAGGTCTTTACCGGTTACCGTGTTCAACATGATTCCTCGCGAGGGCCTTCGAAGGGAGGCGTGCGTTACCATCCGGATGTGAGTCTTGGCGAAGTGGCCGCCCTTGCCATGTGGATGACATGGAAATGTGCCCTCGCCGGACTTCCCTACGGTGGAGCAAAAGGTGGGGTGCGGGTGAATCCCAAGAGTCTTTCACCCGGTGAACTTCAGCGGTTGACCCGACGATATGCTGCGGAAATTTTCCCGCTGATTGGGCCCGACAAGGATGTCCCGGCTCCTGATGTCGGCACCGATGCGCAGATCATGGCCTGGATGATGGATACCTATAGCCAGCAGGTCGGCTATGCGGTTCCAGGAGTCGTCACCGGTAAACCGCTTTCTATCGGCGGGAGTCTTGGCCGTGAGGAAGCCACCGGCCGAGGTGTGGTGTATGTCACATTGGAGGCCTTGCGCCATCTCAACCTACCGATTGAGGCTACGACCGTAGTCGTGCAGGGATTTGGCAATGTTGGCTCACACACCGCTCGGATCATGCAGCAACATGGCGCGCGCGTGATCGCTGTCAGTGATGTCTCCGGTGGAATCTACAATCCCAAGGGACTGGATATCATGCAGCTGATGCGGCGCGACCTCCGCCAACCTCTGCATCAGACCAAACTTGGAGACGCCATCACGAATGAGGAATTGCTTCAATTGAATTGCACCGTCCTTGTTCCTGCCGCCCTGTCGGAACAAATCACTGGCAAGAATGCTGATCGCCTGAAGTGCCGTATCCTTTCCGAGGGTGCAAACGGTCCGACGACCCTGGAGGCCGACCGTATCCTGGCCGACAAGGGCATTTTTGTAATCCCGGATATTCTCGCCAATTCGGGGGGCGTCATCGTCTCCTATTTTGAGTGGGTGCAAGACCTGCAGCGTTTTTTCTGGAGTGCAGCCGATATCCAAAGTCGTCTGCAAGACATCATTACCTCTGCCTTTCACCGTACCCTTCGGTTCTCCAGCGATCGCCGCGTTTCGGTGAGGATGGCGGCGCTCATGAGCGGGATCGACCAGGTTGCCCAAGCACATCTCCAACGAGGGCTCTATCCCTGAGCAAGCATTTTGTTCGCAAGGCCCCTTTTCATTTCCTCGCGTATGGCTTGCTCCTGGCCCTATCATTGCGTTAGGGTTTGAACCTCTAGCCGGTTGATCGAATAAGGAACCGCTTGTGGATCGTACCGCCATTATTAGTGCGTGGGAACTACATTGCGCCGACGGCTGGCCGCAGTTTTCAAGCCCACATCAGGGTCCGTTAATGACCATCGACACTGTGATTGGTGGTTGTGTCGTCTACTATCTCGACAGCTCCGACGGTCTCGATGATCAGCGGCTTGCCATTTTGAAAGACTGTCTGGATGACTTAGATAACTTAACTGAGGAGCTCGACGCCGAGTGCCGGCCTTACTTTCTTCGACTTCGACAGCTCGGAAGTCTGCTGCTGCATACAAGCCCTACGTCATGACCCACAGAAACTGTAGAAATGGACACGGTTCAGGAGGGACTTTCTTGCAGATACGGGCGATGATTCGCTACAATTTATTCGAGATGTTTGTTGCGTCGAACTCCTGACGACAGATTCGGCTCCCTGGCTCTATGAGAGAAAGTGACCACACCATGCACAGGACTCGGTATCATTTCGTACTCGTCGCATTCATCAGCCTTCTGTCCATCTCCTCCTTCGTTCGAGCTGAACCTTATGAATTAAGCGAGCATGACATCACCGAACCGAAGGCTATTTCCAGCAGCACAGTGTCCCTCTTTGGTGTCAAACTCGGCGATCCCGAGGGAAAAGCTCTTGAGACCCTTGAGACGCTGGTGAATCGGAAGGCTCTTGGAATTAAAGTTGAACAGGAAGCCACCTTTATCTTCCTGCTTGATCAACGCAAACCGACTGGTCCAATGGCCGGCGTACGGATCCAGGACGGCAAGGTCGATCTATTGTTCATCAATAACCGTTTTGCCCACCGGACAAGGGGGATCTTTCGCAATGTCCTCAATAGCGAAAGTCCTGACGACATCAGAAAGTTACTGGGCAAAGAAGAATATGGCGATGAAAACGTGATGGGGGCCGTTATGGCCTACGACACACAGGGGTTCCTCGTGAACTACCTGGGGAAAGATATCAATATCGAGTTTACTCTCCCCCGCTAGCGCCTACCACGAGCTTCAGATTCTTCCATGAAGGAGTTGGTTAACCCCTTCGACATTTTGGAAATGATTGAACGCTACAGAAGCGCTTATTGGATTGGATGAGTGAGGCGAAACCCGTAATCGATCAGACTCTTTGCGGTTGTCCATCGACGATTCGAATTCAGAATAACAAGTAATAAATCACTACCGTTTTGCGAAACCTTTGCGATCAGGCACCGGCCCGCCTTGGACGTAAAGCCAGTCTTCACGCCTTCCACGCCGGGAATCCGACCGAGCAGCCGATTCGTATTGTGCAAGACATAGGCGCGATAGCCGCTGATCGGCGTAATGATCTCCCGCTCTGCCTTCACCAGATTTCGGAAGGTGGCATTTCGCATGGCCACTTCACTGAGTTTGGCGAGATCTTCCGCCGTTGAGTAGTGATTTGGGCCATCAAACCCACATCCGTTACTGAAATGCGTGTCTGACAATCCAAGCGCCGCCGCCTTGGCATTCATCAACATGACAAACTGTTCTTCGTCGCCACCGACGTGTTCGACAGCCGCTAAACAGGCGTCATTCGCCGAGACCATCATCATGGCCTTCAGCAGGTCCCCCAGGCGGAACACTTCGCCGACTTTGATCCGTAAATGCGTCTTTGGTGCCCTCGCGGCATTCTTGCTGACGGTTGCCAGCTCGTCGAGCCGGGCTCTCTCTAGAATCACCAACGCCGACATAATCTTGGTCAAACTGGCAGGCGAAAGGCGCTTCTCAGTGTCATGTTCAAAGAGTACGCGCCCCGATCGTAACTCTTTGAGGAGAATGCTATGGGCTGGGATACGCTTCCAGTGCAGTGCGTGAGGAGCGTAAGTGATTGATCGATCTGCGTCCTGAGTGCTATGTGGGATTCTCGCCTGGGCCAGAAGGGGGGAGACGGCATTCCAGAGAAATGCGACTACGATCAGAAGTGTGACCCGATAGAAGTCACATCTGCTGTTCCACAGATGATAAGGAGGCCGGATATGATCCTCTCGTGCCAAATACCACCGCCTCGCTAAAACATGAATGATTCCCGAACCTTATCACCTTTTCTCCCGCTATCAATGACTTTGTGAAAGAATCGAAGAAGATCTGCCAGGTCAATCCAGAATCCGCAGTTGAGGCATCGAGCATAAATTCTGCGATTGAGGAGGGTATAGTGGCGTTCGACCATCATAAACCCTCTGCACTTGAGGCATTGCATACATGTCCTGCTCTCTCTAAGTTATCGAATTCGATTCATAATCAATGCGACACATCCGGCAAGCAGTCCTCCACCTAGAAGGGTAGTCCCGAAATAGACGAACACGTTCGTCCCTCCGGAAGGCTGGGTCCCTTCCCATAAGTCGCGAACCCCACCCTGAACCATCAAGACTGACAGTGTCAGCAGAGCCCCTATCATGAACCACCATGCGAAGGATCGAAGCGCCATTCTTCTGCTCGTAAATCGTGCTTTCTCCGGCCTTTTTCAACTCTAGCGAAGGGCTCCTAAGCTGTCAAGAAATAGCCTGAGACCGCTCGTGGTTCACCCCTTTGGATCAGACCGGACGACGGGCTTGAGCCCACGATGAAGAAAGATAGACACGCTGCCGCTTCCATTGTCTGCAATCGCGAGCCCAGGTTCCTCGCTTCCTGACGTGGTGACATGGAACGAACAGAGCGCAAACGGACCGAACTTCGTCCGATAGTTTCTCGGGGGATAGTGAAAGGTTCCATCGCCTTTCCCGAATAGAATCGACAGATCGTTCGATTGGATATTCACGATTGCCACATCGACCAGCTGATCACCGTTAAAATCCCTGGCAAGACCAAAATTTGGACCAGCATCCGCACCGGCATCCTTCCCTGGCCGAAACGTCGCATTCCCGTTTCCCAAAAAAGTCGTGAAGCTATCCTGTTCTCCATTGATAACCAGCAGATCGCTATTGTGGTCGTTATTGAAATCTCCAAAACTCACCCCCAACGGCCGCCTGCCAGTGGAATAGTCCTTGGGGTCTCGAAACGTCCCATCCCCGTTCCCGAGCCAGACGGACACCGCATTGGACATCGGCCCCCCGTTGGTGACGACGAGATCGATCTTGCCATCGCCGTTGAGATCGGACAGAGCCACGGAGGTCGGAGTATCTCCATGCTCATATTGCGCTCCATGTCGCAATTCGCCCTTTCCATTTCCAAGAAACACTTTCACCTTGTCGTTTCGAAGGGCCACGGCAAGATCGACATGATGATCGCCATTCACGTCTTCCGCAGCGAGTGACACCGGGCTGCGATGGACCGGATACCGAGCTCCTTCTTCAAATTTTCCGTTCCCGCGGCCAAGCAGCAGCGCAACTTCATCCCCGCCTGAGCACGCTAAAGCGACATCAGCATGTCCGTCTTCATTAAAGTCATTCAGGGCAAGAGCGCGTGGTTCCTGGCAAACATGAACCTGCATTTGGTCTTTGAATGTGCCGTCGCCGTTACCGAGTAAAATGGAAACGGTATTGCTCGAAATATTCGTTGTGATCAGATCGGTAAACGAGTCGTGATTGAGATCACCGGTCGTAATCGTCGTTGGGTTCTTACCAACGGAGTAACTCGCAAAATAGTAGAACGGATCAGGTGGGAGGTACGGTTCCGTCTTGGAACAACCCCACAAGCTGATCCCCATGAAGACACAGAGGCCCACCACACTAAAAATAGATCTGACTACATCGCACATCATTTGTGTACAAACCGCGTTACTCATATCGTGTCAGAACCTTCAGGACACTCTATGAGTTGATGACTTTCTCTTTTGACCCTTTTCAGAATGTGAGGCCGTGGAGGAAGACTGATGCCATTCTGAAGATCTGTCTATCAGACTAGTTGCTGACCAGCTGCCCCTACCAGGCGCCCCAGTATACAGATGCCCTATTCGGACCCGCAATCTGCAATAGGCTTTAGCCAGCCTTTGAATTTTGGCAGCCATTTACGGTAAGATCGACGGATATTTCTTGGAGGATCTCATGAGCAAGATGATGAATATCGACATCACGATGTATGGAATTGCTGAAGTTCTGAATTGGTGCCATGATCGGAACAAGGGACGAGTTCCCGGCGTCGATACGGCTGGCTTTAAGAAAATGCAAGAGTTGTTGGCCCAGAAGCCTCAGTCCGGCGATTATTTCACTCTCGACCAGTTCTGGAAAAAGAAGGTCAGCTTGCCGTTAACTGAAGACGAAGTGGCGACGATTGATCGGTGTCTCTACGATATCCCCAATTTTGACAATGAGCCACTCCCCCAAATCCGTCATAAATTCTGGCCACAAGAAACAGCGGCACACTAGTCAAATCCAGATTCATCGGGCGAAACAAGGTGCCACTCTCGTGGCGCCTCACCTGACCAATCTTTCTCCCCTACTGGGTAGCGTGACTGCCCCTTCTTCGTTCAGTAATGCCAACTCGATAAGAGAGTGCCGATAAGCCCAAACAAAGTCTATTCACTCTCTTCCTCTCCACACGACAAACCAGCTCAAGGATTTACGGAGAAAACGCCAATGTTCTCGGCGTAGTACTCGATATTGGAGAACGGAAGGTAAAAAATGACTACCCGCCGGACGTATCCTTAAGACTACAGGGGACCTTCCCCTTTGAGATACTTCCGAAAACGATCCATGAGCTCAGCTCCCAGCGTCCCACCTTCAGGTTTCTTCGTGGTCGGATCGGCAAAGTGGCCGCGGATCTCTTGGAGGCGTTTTTCTGCTTGGTCATTACTCTGCAGGCGTTTGGTCTTCTTGAGCGCCGTTTCAAATGCGTCAAATGTTAACTCTTGATAGCCGAATGAGCGAATACGTTTGACGGCTTTCATCATGGCCTGATTTCGAAATGTCGTCAAATGACCGGAGTCGATCTCTTTCAATCCGAGCTTACGCGCTCTCCGCTCTGCGGCTTTTCTGATTCCACTTCGGACAAAATCCGGAGATGTCTGAAGCCGTTTCCAGGCGTCGTCCGTCCAACCAATTTTGGCCTGCGGCGCATCCCAGACCTCGCGTAGCGTTGATTCATCAATACGCGTGAGCTGCTTCTCTCTGGCGAGGTCTTCGGTATCACGCTTCAGCATGTCCGTCACGAAGTCTAACGCAATGGGCGGGGAGCCTTTGAGTTTGTCTTGAAGCAACGCCAAAGCATTCTCCGTCCACTCCATCGAAGGCTTGTCCTCTTCACGAGGATCACCGAGCGCCTCGACTTTTTCAAACAACTCGACGTTCACTTCGAGATGCCCTCGCTCCTTAGCGATCTCCTCCGCAATTTGTTTGATCATGGCCTGCATGAATTCCGGCACGGTGGCCAACCGATCCTTTGCCGCGGCCGTCCATGGGAGCCGTCCTTGCTCCACCGCTTCAGCGGCCGCCGTCATGCCGGCTTCACCGCCCATTCCTCCCATCATCTGCCCCTTAAATCGCTCGAGAACTTCTTCTGTAATCTCTTCATAGCCCAATTCCCTGGCTTTTTTTTCGGCTAACCGACGAACCATACCACGAAGAAAAATCGGCGCGCGTTCCATGCGCTTGAGCGCGCCGTCGGTCCACCGGATATCCGTCGCTGCAAACTGGGATGAGTCTGACATCGATCTAAATCCTCGTGAGAGAACCTTGGTATCTATTGATTGAGTAACTCTTTGATCTCTTTGCCGGCTTTGAAAAATGGAACTCGCTTGGCCGGAACGGCAACGGTCTCTCCGGTCTTGGGATTCCGCCCTTCTTTCATTCGCCGAGCGCGCAAGCGAAAGCTGCCGAATCCCCGAATTTCCGTCTTGTCCCCATTTTTCAGTGAGTCTCGCACGCAATCAAATATCGTATTGACCACGACTTCTGCCTGCCGCTTGGTCAATGTGGTCACTTGCTCCGAGACTTTCTCGATAATTTGCGCTTTCGTCATGTCGCTTCCCTCCGCTCGATGATCACCGCATATTTAATGACATAGCTAAAATGCCATTAAGTATTTCAAGCTGACACCTGGCTGCATATCTAATTTGGGGAACATCATGCTCAATTTCGAATCCAGCATTTCACGGAGAGAAAAACGACGGCGTGGTTCGACAATCTTGGGTTCTCCCTGGATCCCTACCACCTCTGCTGCCAACTGAATGGCATCGTCCAAGTCTCCAAGTTCATCCACTAGCTTCGCCTCTTTGGCCTGGCGACCGGTGAAGATTCGGCCATCCGCCAGAGCTTGAGCCGTTCGTAGTTCCAGCGATCGGCCTTCTGCCACCGCTTCGATAAATTGCCTATGAACGTCATCCATCACCCCTTGGAGCAAGCCCCTCTCCTCGGAGCTCATCTTGCGAAGGGGGGATCCTACATCCTTAAACTTTCCACTCTTGATGACGACTCCTTCCACCCCGATTTTCTGCAGCAACCCTTCCACATTGGCGGTTTCCATGATGACACCGATGCTTCCGGTCAAGGTCCCGGGATTCGCGACGATCCGATCCGTCGCTGCGGCAATGTAATACCCCCCTGACGCCGCCACACTCCCCATCGAAGCGATGACCGCCTTGTTGGACTTGTTCCGTACTCGCTTGACTGCATCATAGATTTCCTGAGATGGCACCACACCACCCCCTGGCGTATCAATCCGAAGAACGATCGCTTTGATGGAAGGGTTTTCGCTGAAACGTTTCAGTTCGGTGACGGTCGTTTGAGAATCCATGATGACGCCTTCAACACGGATCAAGGCAATCCGATCTTCACTTGATAAGTCAAGGTCAGGATAAAGGAAATTCATCAGTACCATCGCGCCCACCCCTGCCGCAAAGAGCCACACGACTTTGCGAAACAGATGGCGTTTGGGTGGGCGCACGTCCTGTGTCACATCATCCGCCATAGTACTAACCAGTCTGGTTTAGAGAACCCCTATTCTTGATCGTCGGCTTGCGCACGCTTCCGGCTCTGCTTGACAGCCCGACCGAGGCTTTGATCAATAGCGCCCTGCGACGAGTGATAGTCGTCGACCTGCTTGCGCTCCCAATCCAGTTGATGATCGCGAAGGCTGAGCGCGATCTTGCGTTCTTCCCGATCGACTTTAATTATCTTCGCTGTCAGGTCCTCCTGCAACTTAAACTTTTCTTCCAACTTCTGGGAAGAATCCAGACCGGATTCGCTGACATGAATCAACCCTTCCACACCACCGTCAAGTTCAACGAAAATCCCGAAATCGGCGACTTTCGACACCTTGCCGGTCACCGAGTCGCCGACGTGATACCGCGATGGAATCACCTCGTCCCACGGATCACGCGTCAACTGCTTATAGCCGAGTGAGAGCCGTTCCTTCTCCTTGTCGATGCGTAGGACAATCGCCTCGACCTTTTGCGCTTTCTTGAAGAGTTCGGAAGGATGTTTGATGTGCTTCGTCCAGGACATATCGGAAATATGGATCAACCCATCGATACCTTCCTCCAGTCCGACAAAGACTCCAAAATCCGTGAGACTCTTCACTTTCCCTTCGATGCGGGTCCCGATCGGATACTTCCCTTCGATCATATCCCAAGGATTCGGGGCCGTCTGTTTCATACCCAAGGAAATCTTCCGGCTCGCCGGATCGACATTAAGCACGGCGGCTTCGACTTGGTCTCCAACCGCCACAACGCGAGACGGATGCCGGACTTCATGTGTCCACGACATCTCGGAGACGTGTACCAACCCCTCCACACCCGGTTCGAGCTCTACAAATGCGCCGTAATCAGTCAAACTCACGACCCGACCACGCACTCTGGTCCCAATGGGATACTTGCCGGCAACATTGGTCCAGGGGTCAGCGCTCTTTTGCTTAAGGCCCAGAGAAATACGTCCGGTCTCGCGATCGTACTTCAATACCGTCACTTCCACTTTGTCGCCGACGGTGAACAGTTCCGACGGGTGTCCGACTCGCCCCCACGACATATCAGTAATGTGGAGCAATCCGTCGATCCCACCAAGATCAATAAATGATCCGTAATCGGTAATATTTTTCACGGTCCCCTGGATCAACTGACCTTCCTTGAGGTTTGCCAGCGTCGTCTGCCGTTTCTTATCACGAGTTTCTTCCAGCAAGACACGGCGTGACACCACCACATTTCCTCGTCGGTGATTGATCTTGATGATCTTGAGGGGGAACGTTTTTCCTACAAGCCCATCCAAATCGCGCACGGGATGAAGATCGATCTGCGAGCCTGGCAGAAACGCTTTGACGCCGATGTCCACCATCATCCCGCCCTTGATGCGGGATACGATCTTGCCTTCGATACTCTTTTCGTCCTTGTACATCTTCTCGAGCTCTTCCCAAATCTTCATCTTGTCGGCTTTTTCTTTGGAAAGCACGAGATTGCCGTCTGCGTCTTCACATTCTTCGATATAAACTTGGAGCCGATCCCCGATCTTGAGATTTGCCAAGTCGTCCGACGAGAATTGATCGTTCGGGATCATGCCTTCCGACTTGTACCCGATATCAACGATGACCTTGTCCTTGGTCAGAGCCACCACTCGCCCTTCGGTAATGGTGCCCTCTTCTAGGTTGCGAAAGGTTTCTTCATACAACGCCGCCAAGGCATTGCGGTCTAACTGCGCGTCGCTACTGTTGGATACCGTACCCATATGAACATCCTACTCTTCCGACTCTCGCCGGGTGCTGATGGTGAAGTCGCCTGGCTCACTCAGCGTTGTGAGCGTCGGCGGTCGACCTATTCGGTGCATCGCTCCCCACATCGTCCTTCCTTGTTGGAATGGGAACTTCCCCCAAGGCTGCGATCTGTTCGATCACCGTACGGCTGACCAGTTGATAGAACTGCTTTGTTTCTGCTCTTTCTTTCTGCTTTCCCGC
Source organism: Nitrospira sp. (assembly GCA_018242725.1). GTDB lineage: Bacteria > Nitrospirota > Nitrospiria > Nitrospirales > Nitrospiraceae > Nitrospira_D. Next base: position 331,710 of record JAFEBI010000004.1, read on the forward strand.
ATCAAACGTGATAGGGGCTCCAAGCCGAACCGTCACGGGACGCCACCGAGGCCACGAGGCCCCCGGAGGCAGGACGTCGAAGGTCCCTCTCAAATACGCTGGAACTACCGGACATCCCGTCTGTGACACGATCACACCGATACCAGCCTTGGGCTGTCGAAGGTGACCATCCTGCGTGCGCCCTCCCTCAGGAAAAATAACCACCACGTGACCGGCCCGAATCAGGTTGATGGCCTTCCCGAACGCCTCACGATCCAGACGGCCCAGCTTCACCGGAATCCACCCCAACGATTGCAACAGACCGCTCAACACCGGGATGGGAAACAAGTCGTGACGCCCCAGATACCAGGCCCTTCGATTCATCCCGCAGCCAAGGAGCGGAATATCGAGATAACTCGCATGGTTGGCGGCAACCAACATTCCTCCGGTGGGAGGAACCTGGCCTTCAACCCGGTACCGAAAACAGAGCCAGGCGACGCTGCGCGCCAGGACCCACAACAATCCGTAGACGATCCCGCTCACAACCCAATCGACACAGCCGCGATCATCTGCTCCACGACCTGATCGGGACTGAGGGTAGAGGTGTCGATGAATCGTGCATCCATTGCAGGAACCAATGGGGCGACGGAACGTGTCCGATCTCGCTGGTCTCGTGTCGATAGATCATGGGACGTGGTTTCAATCGATTCCCCCCGGCCAGCAGCGACCAACTCACGGTGCCGTCGTGCCACTCGAACATCAGCGTCGGCTTCGAGGAAAAATTTGAACGAGGCCGTGGGAAAGACCTTGGTCCCGATATCACGACCTTCTGCTACCACGGATCCTCCTTGGCCGATCTGACGTTGGATCGGCAGCAGCCATTCACGAACGGCCGGAATAGCGGACACAATTGAAGCGGCGGCCGTTACTTCTGGGGTACGCAGTTGTCCAGTCACCTCGAAACCATCGACTAACACCTGCATCGCACCCTGGTGGGACCGCATATGGATCGAGGTGGTTGACAAGAGGGCGGTCACCTGAGCATGGTCTGTAGGACGAACCCTCGACTGCAAGGTTTTCCATGCGACAGCCCGATAGAGCGCCCCGGTATCGAGATAGAGATACCCCAGCCGACTCGCCAGTAATTTAGCTACAGTGCTCTTCCCCACTCCGGCCGGCCCATCAATCGCAATAATCACTTAACCCTCATCCCTTCACGCTCTCACGAGGAATGGGTCAACAGCTCCGCGAGCACCGCTTCAAAATTTGGGAATGACGTCTCGACGCAACCAGTATCGGCTATCGTCATCCCTTGCTCCGCCGTCAACCCACCAATGGCTAAGGACATCGCCACCCGGTGATCCCCATGGCTCTGAGCATTGCTGGAAGCCTGTAATCGCCCGTTTTCTCCCCCCCGACCTAAACCGCGAATCACCATACCGTCGGGTCGTTCTTCGATCAACGCTCCCATGGCCGTCAACTCTCGACTCATGGTGGTAATTCGATCACTCTCTTTGACCCGTAATTCTTCCGCACCGGAAATGATGGTGTCTCCTTCCGCAACCGCAGCCGCCACGCACAGGATCGGAAATTCATCGATCGTTTTGGGGATGAGGTCAGGGCTGATCGTCACCCCCTTCAAGGCGGCAGACTGCACATGCAAATCCCCGACTGGTTCTCCAGCCGCTTCGCGCAAACCCAGTACCTGAATATCGGCCCCCATTTTTCTCATGACGTCGATCAGGCCTGTCCTGGTTTCGTTCATCCCGACATTCCGAATGGTGACGTCGGATCCTGGGACGATCGTCGCGCCGACCAAAAAGAAGGCCGCAGCCGAGAAATCACCGGGAACCGTCACATCCACCCCTCGCCATCCAACGGACGGCCTCCCATCTAAAACCAGCGCTCCCTCTTCCTGTCTGAGCGGAATACCAAAAAATTGAAACATCCGCTCCGTATGGTCTCGTGACAACCGTGGCTCTCTATAGCGAGTCCGGCCTTGAGCAAAGAGACCGGCGAGAAGAAGCGACGACTTGATCTGGGCACTCGCCACGGAAGAGCGGTAGTCGATTCCATGAAGACCTGCGCCTGTAATCGCTACGGGGGCTAATTCCCCTCCCTTTCGGCCGGCAATGACCGCACCCATCTCGCGCAACGGTTTGACGACCCGCCCCATGGGACGGCGTCGGATCGATTCATCGCCGGTGAGGACGGAGAAGAAATCTTGACCGGCCAACAGGCCCGCCAGCAGTCGAATACCGGTCCCGGAATTTCCGCAATCGATCGGTCCACTCGGCTCAGTCAACCCCCAAAACCCCTTCCCGCAGACAGTCAATTCGCTCGGTGTCTCTGTAATGGGAATCCCGAGTGCCCGAAACGCCCTCATCGTGTTCAGGCAATCTTCACCTCGACAGTATCCGGCAATAGTGCTCGTCCCTTCCGCCAATGCCGTGAGAATGATCGCCCGATGGGTGAGAGATTTGTCGCCGGGAACGCTCGTGGTTCCCTTGAGTGGACGGCCAGGGTTGATGGTCAACGATGTCATGAGTGTCGCACAGCCGAGCTCGCAAGTTTTTCGCGTTCGCCTTTTGCCCGTTCGAGTGTTTTTTCGATACCGGCCGCGTCACCGGCCTTAATCAGCTGCTTCAATTCTTCCAAGGCTCGTGTATACCGGTCGATATACGCCACCACGTTCTCTCGGTTCCACAGGAAAATATCTCGCCACATTTCCGGAGAACTCGCCGCTATTCTCGTCGTATCCCGCAATCCCCCTCCAGAGTGGGCGGCAAGATCCAGCAATGGCAACTCATGATCCCGAAGCTCAGACAAGGCATTCATGAGCGCAAAGGCGGCCACATGGGGCAAGTGACTGACGGCACCCAGAATTTGATCGTGGAGGTGAGGGTCCATCGTCAACATGATCGACCCGGTTTCTTCCCACAACTGTCGCACCCGGCCCAGCGCGGTGGCATCAGTCCGTTTCGTGGGCGTCAAAATACAGCGTGCCCCTTTGAACAGTTGATCGGAACCGGCGGCAACCCCTGTTTTCTCTTTTCCTGCAATGGGATGCGCCCCGACAAAATGCACCCCGGCAGGCATCGCGGCTTCCGACCGTTCGACCAAGGTCCCTTTCACACTCCCCACATCACTGACGATGGATCCAGGGGCGAGGCAATGGGCCCATTCCTGCAGATGGCGTTCATAGGTATCAACAGGCGTGGCCAGAACGACTAAATCCGCTCCCCGTACCCCCTCTTGGGGATCAGCTACATATCGATCGATCGCGCCCAACGCAACGGCGGTCTTGAGATTTTCCACTCGACGACCAATGCCGATTACGTGATCGGCTAAGGCCCTGCGGCGGAGGATCATGCCGAGCGATCCACCGATCAGCCCGACCCCAACAATGGCGACGTGTCTAAAGTGGACCGGCATCGAGATGTTACAACTCTCTTCCCACGGCTTTCGCGATATTCTTCAGATCCCCCATCAACGTCTTGAATTTCGACGGCTTGATCGATTCTTCCCCGTCACAAAGCGCGCATTCCGGATTTGAATGGACCTCAATGAGCAGCCCATCCGCGCCGGCGGCGACCGCCGCTTTGGACATCGGCGCCACCAGATCCCACTTGCCTGTGGCATGGCTGGGATCCACGATGACCGGGAGGTGAGAAAGCTCTTTCAATGTGGGAATGGCCGCCAGATCCAAGGTATTACGGTACTGTGTCTCGAACGTGCGAATACCACGCTCGCACAACATCACGTTCTGATTTCCGCGGGACATAATATATTCAGCCGACAGGAGGAATTCTTTGATCGTGGCCGACAACCCTCGTTTCAGGAGCACGGGCTTGTCGTAGGCTCCGACTTCTTTCAGCAGTTCAAAGTTCTGCATGTTTCGAGCACCGATCTGGATGATATCCGCCTTTTCTAAAAACAGCTCGATATCACGAGTATCCAAGATTTCACTGACCACCGGTAAACCCGTTTGCTTTCTCGCCTCGACGAGGTAGTCCAAGCCTTCCCGCCCCAGCCCTTGAAACGAATAGGGCGACGTCCGTGGTTTATAGGCCCCACCACGCAGAATTGAGGCGCCTGACGCTTTGACTTCATGGGCAATCCCGACCGTCAGTTCGAGTCGCTCCACTGCACAGGGACCAGCCATAATCGCGAGCTTCTTGGCACCGACTTTGACACCTCCGACATCAATGATCGTCGGCTCTTTTTTAAACTCGCGACTGACAAGCTTCCAAGGGGCCAAGATGGGCAAGACGCTTTCGACACCTGGAAGTGCCGTCAACGGCTGATTGTGCAAGATACGATCGTCGCCGATGACCCCGATGATGGTGCGCTCCTGGCCCGTCGAGATTTGTGATTTGAGGCCAAGATCCCGCAATCGATCGATAATATGATCGACCTCGCTCTCCGATGCTTCCGGTTTCAATACGATGATCATAATTCCCTCTTACGACTCTTATCTACCGCCACCTAAGACCTTGCCGAGCGCCTGAAGGAAGGCGGTATTTTCGTCGGGTTGGCCGATGGTGACACGCAACATGGTTCCCTCGATATGCCGCGCAATAATGCCTTCTCGCAGGAGCGCGTCAAACACTCCGCGTCCATCCTGCTTGGCATCAAAGTAGAGAAAATTGGTTTCCGTCGGAATCGGTACAAGCCCGAGTGCCCGCAGCCCCTGCCCTACCTGTTCGATCCCGGCGGCATTGACCGCTCGACTCTTCGCTACATGCTCGTCATCACTCAAGGCAGCCAACGCGGCTTTCTGGGCGAGACTATTGGCATTAAATGGAGGCCGAACGCGATTCAAGTAATCGATGACTTCCGGCGTGCTGATGCCATACCCGATTCGTAATCCGGCTAGCCCATAAATCTTCGAGAAGGTCCTCAGGACAATCGCATTTCGTCCCTGCTTCACATAGGCCAGCGCATCTGGAAATTGCGGATGCCGGACATACTCATAATACGCTTCGTCGAACACCACAATCACATCGTCCGACACTCGTGCCATCAACCGTTCGACCGCTTCCGCCGGCACCATCGTACCGGTGGGATTATTGGGATTGCAGAGAAACAACAATCGCGTTCGCGGTGTAATCGCCTGGACCATTGACTCAAGGTCGTGCGTCCAATCGACGAGAGGGACGATCACCGGCCTTCCGTGGACGGCCGTGACCTCCATCTTATAGATCACGAATGTGTGATCCGCCATCACGGCTTCATCGCCAGGCGCCAGAAACGTTCTGGCGAGCAGACCGATGATCTCATCGGACCCGTTCCCGAGGATGACATGCTCTTGGGTCACTTCCCATCGATCGGCAAGCGCCCGGCGCAGTTGATACGCACCCCCGTCGGGATAGCGATGGAGCGTATCCTGCGCGCCACTGAGAGCCGCCACGGCTTTCGGTGACGGTCCTAACGGATTCTCGTTGGAGGCAAGCTTGATCACGCGAGTAAGCCCGAGCTCCCGTTGAAGCTCATCAATCGGCTTCCCGGGTACGTATGGACTGAGCGATCGAATATCCGGATGGACCTGGAGTGGCATAATTAATTATGAGCCGGGTAGGAGCCCAAGATCTTCATAAACAGACAGCGGCCCTTCACTTCTTCTACGGCTTTGTTGACCCGATCGTCACTGATATGACCTTCGACATCCACAAAGAAAATATATTCCCAGGCTTTGCGCTGAGAGGGACGCGACTCGATCTTTGTCATGCTAATGCCATAGGAGGCGAAGGGACGAAGCAGATCGTAGAGGGCTCCGACTTTATCCTTCACCGACAGCATCAACGACGTTTTATCTTTCCCCGTCTGTTCAGACGGCTTTTGAGACAGCACCAGGAAGCGGGTGAAGTTATTCAGGTTGTCTTCGATCCGGGCTTTGATCACTTTTAAGCCATAAAGTTGACCAGCCAACTCGGACGCGATGGCGGCGGAAGTCGGATCATCGACGCACATTTCGGCGGCGCGGGCCGTACTCGCCACCTCCACCGTAGGAACATGAGGGAGGTTGGTCTCAAGCCAGTTCCGACACTGGGCCAAGGCATGGGGATGTGATTGAATCTTCTTCACATCTTCCACAAGACCTGATTTCGACAATAGGTGATGGGAGACTTCTTGAAGAACCTCGCCATAGATTCGCAAATTGGAATCGATAAACATGTCGAGGGTATGATTGACCACCCCTTCCGTCGTGTTCTCGATCGGCACCACCCCAAAATTAGCTCGACCTCGCTCAACTTCGCTGAAGACCTCTTTAATGCTCTGCACCGGCACATATTGGACGGATGATCCGAATTTCTGCATGCAGGCCATATGGGTAAAGGTGGCCCTTGGTCCTAGATACGCAACCCGTTGGGGGGCCTCAAGCGACAGAGATGCCGACATGATTTCCCGATAGACGGACCGAATGGCCTCGCTTGGGAAAGGACCGGTATTGAGCTTGGTAAGCCGTTGAATGATTTCAGCTTCCCGGCCAGCGGTATGGAGGTTGGCACCCGCGTCCTTCTCTTTTTTCAACCGCCCGATTTCGAGAACGCTTTTTGAGCGTTCATTCAGAAGCCGAATGATTTCGTCATCGATCCTATCGATTTCCTTACGGTATTCTGGCATGTCCTTGGGCATACGGCGTCTCGTTTCAAACACCCGTTCACAGGAGGGCTTCCTCATCCCTTTATAGGGACAGGGATCGTTGAGACAAGTGGGGAATTCTACAGGATCGGTGGAAACTATTGCAAGAACAGCTGGCACCTGCGAAAAGTACCCGAGAGTGTGGAACGTGCCCGAGCTTACATCAGCAAATGAAATGGTCTCTTGAAATGGTCGTACGCTGACTTCGTCACCTGACGGCCACGCCCTGTACGGTCCAAGAAACCTGCCTGAATGAGATAGGGTTCGTACACATCCTCGATCGTGCCCTTATCCTCTTGAACAGCAGCCGCTAAGGACTCCACCCCAACCGGCCCGCCATTGAACTTCTCGATAATGGTGAGGAGAATTTTTCGGTCCATGTCGTCGAACCCGGCCTCGTCAATCCCGAGCCACACCAACCCCTCTTGCGCAACCTCTTTGGTAATGCGGCCATCGGCCTTAATTTGGGCGTAGTCCCTGATGCGTTTGATAAGCCGATTGACGATTCGTGGCGTGCCTCGCGCCCGACGCGAAATTTCCGCTGCACCAGCGCGATCAATCCCCACCCCCAAGACACCGGCTGATCTCACAACAATGGCCTCCAACTCGGATGGCTCGTAGAACTCCAGCCGGTAGACCAATCCAAAGCGATCACGGAGAGGGGAGGTGAGGGAACCAGCCCTCGTCGTGGCTCCCACCAAGGTAAACGGCGGAAGATCGAGTTTCACGGTCCTGGTAGCTGGACCTTGTCCGACAACCAGGTCCAGCTGGAAATCCTCCATCGCCGGATAGAGCGCCTCCTCCACGGATGCAGGGAGTCGATGAATTTCATCGATGAACAACACATCATGTTCTTGAAGATTGGTCAGTACTGCCGCAAGATCGCCGGCATGAGCGAGCACCAACCCTGAGGTTGAGCGCAGCGCCGCTCCCATTTCCCGCGCAATGATATGTGCAATGGTCGTCTTGCCGAGTCCAGGCGGGCCGTAAAAAATGGCATGGTCGAGCGATTCTCCTCGCTGCCGAGCCGCTTCGATGCAAATCCGAAGCGACTCCTTCATCTTCTCCTGGCCGACATACTCGTCGAGCGTCTGGGGACGCAGGACATGTTCCAGACCTCGCTCCTCGTCCGTTGCGCGATTGGTAACCAGCCGTTCGGTCATAACCTGACACTCACATCTATTTGGTCTGATACTTCGGAGGTGGTGGTAAAGCCCCATGTCCAGGCTGTGCGGCGCTCCCACAATCAGGAGGACAGGATTTATACCCTTGGGTGGAATCGGGGAAGTGGCTCTCCATTCTCTTCAACTGGCATTGTGTAAGCCGCCCGCCACCATCGTTCCCGCAGCGCGCAGGGAGAGAGGAACTGCCGACCTCCGCATACCCATCGGGGCAGACCCCGCAGACCCCCAGCATGTTCGCTCCAAGCGGCACACACTGCACGAGCACTCCATCACTGTCCTTGCAAATCTCTTGAGATTCCGTCACGCCGGTCGTCGCATAGCCGTCCGGACATTTCCCGCAGGTCATTCGGATGCTTTTGGGTTCCGAGGATTCCTCCGCAAGGCTCTCAGAGAGCAAGAGGGGAGTAAACGACGTCCCCATCATCGCACAGCACAGGATGAGCCTGGCAGTCCTCCTAGAAGACGGCATCATGGTTACCCCCTTGCTAATTCCTTGAGCCCTTCTCGAATCAGCTCCTTCAGCGCCGGAGAGCCTGAGACCTCTTTCGTCACCCGCATTAGGGCTGCTTTGGCATCTTGAGCGCGGTAGCCCAAGTGTACCAGAGCGGACAGCGCATCCTCGAAGAGATCATCGAATTCTGCAGGCTCTGCTGCGGAAGAACGGGGGTGGATACCTTGGATCTTACCGACCTTGTCCTTGAGCTCAAGCGCGAGACGCCCGGCCGACTTCTTGCCGATTCCCGGAACGGTCTCCAGCTTCTCGGTATCCGCAATCTGGATCGCATGAACCAAATCTGTAACCGATAAACTCGACAGCACGCTGAGCGCCAATTTAGGGCCGATTCCGGAGACGCTGGTCAACAGCAAAAAGGCCTCCTTCTCGCTCTGCGAGAGAAAGCCGAACAGCTGGATCGCATCCTCCCGAAGATGCGTATGAATATGCAGCGCCGTACTGTCGTCGAGGTTTGGAAGCGAGTAATAGGTACTGAGGGGGATATGAACTTCGTACCCGACCCCCTGCACATCAAGCGTCAGATGGGTGGGCGCTTTGACTGCTAACCGCCCCGTGAGAAAGGCGATCATCTCGTCTCGTTATCCGAAGACAAGTGCCATATGAGAGTCACTGGAGCATCAGCCCGCCGCAGTCGCGGCCACTTTCTCCATGACGTCATCCGGAATATCGAAGTTCGCGTGAACCTTTTGTACATCATCGTGCTCGTCCAGAATTTCCATCAATTTCAGCATTTGTTCGGCCGACTTCTCTTCGAGTCTGATGGTATTCTGAGGGACGTACGTGACTTCCGCCAGTGTGGTCTCAATCTTTGCGTCAGCCAACGCCTTTTTGACGGCTTCAAATTCGTGTGGCCCGGTAATGATCTCGATCGATTTCTCGCCGGTCTTCACGTCTTCCGCTCCGGCATCAAGGGCCAAGGAGAGCAAGGTATCCTCGTCGACCTTTCCTGGTTCGATCGTCAGGAGACCCTTCTTGTGAAACTGCCACGCGACGGCACCAGCCTCAGCCATGTTGCCATGATTCTTGGTCAACAGACTCCGGATCTCCGCCACGGTTCGATTCCGATTATCACTCGTAATATCCAAGAGAAGCGCGGTTCCTCCGGGCCCATAGCCTTCCAACGAAAACTCTTCGTAGGTCACGCCGGGCAGCTCTCCGGTGCCGCGCTGAATCGCCTTCTTCAAGGTATCGCCCGGCATGTTGGCTTCCTTCGCCTTGGCAATGGCCAGACGAAGTCGTGGGTTCCCGTCCGGATCCCCGCCCGAACGGGCGGCGATCGTCACCTCACGAATAATTCTGGTAAAGATCTTCCCACGCTTGGCGTCCTGAGCCCCTTTGTGGCGCTTGATCGTCGCCCAATGACTATGTCCACCCATGTGTGTCCTCCTCTATCCAGCCCTACTCTCAGCCGGTTAGAGATGCGTGATAGAGCACGAATGACCTGTGAACGGTTAGAGGTAGCACAGGCCTCAGAAAGGTGTCAAATCTCACCGGTCTCCGAAGCCATCCGGTTGGGGGCTCTTCAGAATACATCCGCAGTAAGAGGATCGGCAGAAGCGGGAACTACGACATACGGCCGCACGACTTTAGGCTACTCAAAATACACAAGCAGTTGAAGACCCATGACGACCACGCAGGTCGCCCACGCCACTTCCCAGCGTTTCATTGTCTTTTCCGAGGTACTGGATACCCATGCCATCATGGCACTCGAGACGGCTGCACCAATACCGAGAGTGCCGAGAAGGGTATGGTGCAACTCGATGATGTGATTCGTCGGATGATTCCCGTGCGAGTGAACAAAGAGCAGCAGGGCGCCTAGAAACCCGAGGATAAGCAAAGGAACCGCCCACCCAGGATGCCAGGCCCAACTGATTCGACGCAGCGCCTCAGTTATTGCAGCGGCACTCGAAAAGAATCCGTAGAATTTATGCTGAAGAATTTCAGGATCCTGGCCGGAGAAGGTCTGTGCGAACGTGAGTGACCCGATCGGCCAGGCCGCATGATCACTCCAAATTAAGAGATACACCCCGAGGACTCCGAGCGCGCCCGGCAACACCAAGCGAGTCCAGCCCGGTACCGGATACTGCAACGCATGCCCCAACTCCGCCAGGCCAAACAGCAGAACGAATAATCCAGCGAACCGATGGTTGAACTCAGAATAGGCGACCCCTTGGATCGACCCTTCCCACGTATCCCCATCCTGTTCACGATGCGACCCATGGTTCTGGTGGACTGGAGGAGAAATTACAGAGTGTTCCCAAGATGATTGGGCAGAAATAGTGCCGCCCGAGGAGGAAAACGCAACCGTCAGCAGCAGTACAGACAGCAGAGGAGCCCGCCACTTCATGCCATCGCACCATTGACCGAACGACCGTACAACAGAGGAAAGGCCCATCCAGACGGCCGGATGGGCCTTTCGCTTCCTGAGAGAACCAGATTGTTCTTACATGAACTTCATGAACTTATCTTTGGCTTCGTCCATCACCTGTGCCGTGATGGTGGATTCTCCACGTTCCTTGGCCATCCGCTCCACCTCTTTGCGGGCCATGGGACGAATGAAGTCAGGAATATTTTCCAACCGCTGCTCGGCTTCGCGTGACCAGGTCATACCCTCAGGGGAGTAATTCTTCGAGTCATCCATCACTTGTAGCGTGATCGACGTAAATCCCTGCTTGCGGGCATAGCCCTCCACACTCGCTTGCACCATCGGCTTCACAAAGGCTGGAAGCCGATCAAGCTTCTCTTTAGCATCGGGAGTCCATGTGAATTCAGAAGGCCCGCCATTGGCTGGCTTACCGGAGTTAGTCAGGCCCATTTCCGCCACCATCGCGGAGAATGGACAGCCACTCGCCTTCTCAGGAGCCTTCGCCGGCGAGGCCGCAGTTGCCGCCACGGCTGGTGCAGCAGGACTCGGCTTCGTCGAGGCAGCTGCTTGGCCATTTCCCGCTACCGCCCGTAACCCTTCCATAGAGGCTGCCGGCTCCGCCTTTGCCCCCAACTTCAGCCCCAGCGAATTCATCATGTTCGTTTCACCGGCATTCGTGACCATCGAAAACTTCGCATTACACGAAGGGCAGGCAAAGAAAACACCAAGCGAGCCTTCCTCCGGCTTCTCCACCTTTTCGAGACTCATATATGTTTCACAGTTCAAACAGACAAATTTCATACAGACTCCTCACCACCCTCGTCAGGTGGTTGTGACAGCGTTTCAAGCCTATGACATAACAAAACCTACGCTATCACAAGGATTTTGAGGGAGTCAAACCGGTCAACTGGTGAGAATGTACGAGTTGCGCCGACGTGATCTTACAGATTGTGCATCGTCTTGATGCCGTGATCACCCCTGCGGTATGGTACCGACACGTTGCTCTACGTAGGATGCCCTTATGCCCAGCGCCTTCCTCAGTTACTCTCGCGAAGATCTCGCCCTCATTGAACAGCTCGAAGCGCGCCTCAAGGCTTCATCTCCTAACATTTCCATCTGGCGCGACCAGGAAAAGATCTACGGTGGGCAGAAATGGCCGAAGGTCTTGGGGGAGGCCATCGCCCATCAGGACGTGTTTCTCCTCGCCTGGTCAAAAAACTCAGTGGCCTCGCACTTCGTCGAGTTCGAATGGTGTACGGCCCTCGCGCTCAAGAAGACGATCGTACCCTGTCTCTTAGATAGCACCGCACTACCACCGTCACTGACGGCAACGAACGCAGTCGCCATCAATGATGACCCCTCGAAGCTCGTCACAGCCCTCACTGGAGCTCACCCCGTCGCAGATGTCGTCCGGCGGGCTGAAATCCGTAACAAACTGGACCAGATCACGGATACCGAACCAAGAGAGGTTTTGAAAGCCGCGAAGACGCTGTTCGACCAACGAGGCTGGACGGTACAGGGAAATGTCATACAGGGGGAGTGCGTCACCGTCCATATGGGCGAAGGAGCCGCACCAGCCGCGAAAGGCCTCGCTGAGAAATGGCAGACCTGGGTTGGCACCCTCGTCGGAATACTCACAGCAGTGACTCTGATGTCTGAGCTGCCAGCAAAGATAAAACCTGTACCCCCTCCGCCATCCGGCCCTACAACACCTAAGATAGAATCAAACAAGCCAAAGCTCCAAACACTGGTCGGCGCGATACGGACTGCCGGCGACGATCCACTTGACGAGGTGCAGGTCTCGCTTCCACGGTTCAACCTCACGACCACCACCGACAAATTCGGCCAATTTCGTTTCCGGGTGATGACATCTGAACAAGAGACTGTCGCCCTTCTGGCTCAGAAACCAGGCTACCAGCCCTATGAAGCCGATGTAACTCTAGGAAACCCAGCGCTGGGATTCACCATGAGAAAGAAGCCATGACTCGACAATTCCTTATAACAAGTGCACTGTGTTGCCTTCTTGTTCCCAGCACATCCCTGGCAAAGGATCGCTTTCTACAAGGACGCGTGCTCCTCGTGGGTGAACAGGATGAACTAAAGCCGCTGCCCGGCCAAGACGTAATCCTCGTCGAGTCTGGTGATAGGACACGAACCAAAGAAGGTGGCCAGTTTCGGCTCTTTCTGAAAGAGCTCTATAAGCCCGGCACACGAATCACGCTGACCGTAGAAAAGAATGGTTATAGGATCCAATATCCGTTGGATGGGGAAGCGCGTGTCCCCGACGACCTGGAAAAGGAGCTAGTTGACGTCCGGCTGCTCCCTGTCGGTTCAAAAAAATTCTGGTCTGCGGACCGCATCGAGAAATTCATCAAAGACACCGCGGACAAGTCCAAAGAGCAGGTCCGTCCGAAAGGCAAACCCGAGGAGATCGATTTCAGCCGCTACATTAAAGACTGGGCCGTGAAGTATGGCTTCAGCGCACAACAAGCGAAGACCGAGATCGATAAGTGGGCGGCAGAGGCTGAACAGCGAAACGATCCCTATGAGCTGGGCTTAGCTGCCTATGTGAAAAAGAATTTTGGCGAGGCAGGTAAGCACTTCGAAGCGTCCGCTACGGAAAAGGTTCGCCGCATCCAGGAAGCCACAGCTACCGCCCAGGAGCTAACAGAGGAGGCCTCCTATGATTTTAGGCTCGCAGGTGAGGCCCACATCAATAATTATCAATTCGACCAGGCATTGATTGCCTTTCGAAAAGCTTTAGACCTTATCTCACCGGAAAAACAGCCATTGCTCTGGGCAAGCACGACCGCCCTAGTGGGAACAGCATCTCAGCAGATAGGGATTCGTGCCAAGGCAGACAGCATCCATCAGCATCTGCACCAGGCCGTCGAATCCTACAAAGCCGCACTCACAGTCTTCACAAAAGATGTCTACCCACAAGAATGGGCTGACACACAAGACTTACTTGGTACTGTACTTTGGGAGCAAGCCCAGCGCACCAGCGGCGAGGCCGGGACCCTGCTGGTCCCTCAGGCGATTGCGGCCTTCAAGTCAGCACTCACGGTCCGCACGAAAAAGGCTCTGCCACAAGAGTGGGCCATGACGCAGAACAACCTCAGCCTCGTCCTGTGGCAACAAAGCATTCACACCAGCCGTGAGGCCAGCACTCAACAGCTCGCGCGGGCGGTTGCGGCCCTCAAGTCAGCACTCACGGTCTTCACAAAAGACGAGCTCCCACAAGAGTGGGCCATGGCGCAAAACAACCTCGGCTTCATTCTGTGGCAACAAAGCACTCACACAAGCCGTAAGAACGGTGCTCGCTTGCTCCCCCAAGCCGTCGCAGCCTTCAAGGCAGCGCTCACAGTCCACACAGAAGAGGCGCTCCCACAAGAGTGGGCGAGGACCCAGCTAGCCCTCGGCCTTGCCTTGCAGACCCAAGGCCGGCAGACCAGCGGGGAGGCCGGCACCCAGCTCCTCGCCCAAGCCGTCGAGGCCTACCGTGCCGCCCTCACGGTCTACACAAAAGACGCGCTCCCACAACAGTGGGCGACGACACAACTCACCCTCGGCCTCGTCCTGCAGGCTCAAGGCGAGCGCACCAGCGGGGAGGCCGGCAGCCAGCTCCTCACCCAAGCCATCGAGGCCAACCAGGCCGCGCTCACGGTCAACACAAAAGACGCGCTCCCACAACAATGGGCGGCGACACAACTCACCCTCGGCCTCGTCCTGCAAACCCAAGGTGAGCGCATTAGCGGCGAGGCCAGCACCCGCTTACTCGCCCAGGCCGTTGATGCCTTCAAGTTAGCCCTCACAGTCTTCACAAAGGGCACGTTCCCTCAACAATGGATAGCGCTGCAGATCGCCCTTGGTAGCGTCTCGCAAAGCCAAGGCCAGCGCACCAGTGGCGAGGCCAGCACCCAGCTCCTTGCCCAGGCTGCCGAGGCTTACCGATCAGCCCTCACAGTTTACACAAAGGCGGCGCTTCCGCAAGACTGGGCCAAGACGCAAAACAGACTCGGCAGCGTGCTGTGGAACCAAGGCACTCGCACCAGCGGGGAGGCCGGCACTCAGCTCCTCGCCCAGGCCATCGAAGCCTACAAGGCTGCGCTCACGGTCTACACAAAAGATGCGCTCCCACAACAGTGGGCGGCGACCCAGATCGCCCTCGGCCTCGTCCTGCAGACTCAAGGTGAGCGCACCAGCGGCGAGAGCGGCACCCAGTTGCTTGCCCAGGCCATTGATGCCTACAAGGCCGCCCTCAGAGTTTATACGAAAACGACGCGCTCACAAGACTGGGCAAAGACACAGGCTGCTCTCGGCTTCGTCATGCAGATCCAAGGCCGACGCACTGGTGGCGAGACCGGCACCCGCCTGCTTGCCCAGGCCATTGATGCCTACAAGGCCGCCCTCACGGTTTATGTGAAAGACGCGCTCCCGCAAGACTGGGCAAAGACACAGGCCGCCCTCGGCTTCATCCTGGAGACCCAAAGCCGGCACACTGACGGCGAGGCTGGCACCCGCTTGCTTGCCCAGGCCATTGATGCCTACAAGGCCGCCCTCGTGATCTACACGAAAGGTGGGTCCCCACAAGATTGGGCTGAGACACAAGACTTGTTCGGCACTGCACTGTGGAACCAAGGCAGCCGCACCAGTGGTGAGGCCGGCACTCAGCTCCTTGCCCAGGCTGCCGAGGCTTACCGCGCCGCACTCACTATCCGAACGAAAGAGGCGCTCCCGCAAGCCTGCGCATGTACCCTGAACAACCTCGGTCGCGTCCTAATGGACCAAGGCACCCGCACTAGTGGCGAAGCTGGCGTTCAACTCCTCGCCCAAGCCGTCGAGACCTATCGTGCCGCCCTCACCATCCGCACGAAAGAAGCGCTCCCGAAACAGTGGGCAGAAACGCAAAGTTATCTAGGCAGCGCGCTAACGAACCAAGGCCAGCGCACCAGTGGCGAGGCCGGCACCCAGCTCCTTGCCCAGGCTGCCGAGGCTTACGGCGCCGCCCTCACGGTTCTAACGAAAGAGGAGCTCCCGGAACAGTGGGCAGGAACCAAGCTTAGTCTAGGAAATGTATACCTCGATCAGGGACGCGCTGTTCCAAAGCCGGAAGCTGCTCCCTTCTTCCACAACGCGATCACTGCCTACAACGAGGCCTTGTCCGTCTACACTAAGGAGGCGTTCCCTAAAGATTGGGCTAGCACCTACTCCAACATCGGCCTTGTATTACGTGCCCAGGGCACACGGGCTGAAGGAGAGGAGAGCCTCCGTCTCCTGGCCAACGCTGAGGCTGCGTACCGTGAGGCGTTGACGGTCTACACGAGAGATGAGATCCCGAAACAGTGGGCGATAACGCAAACCAGTCTCGGCAATGTAATTATGGACCAAGGCACCCGCACCAGTGGCGAGGCCGGCACCAAACTCCTCGCCCAGGCGGCCGAGGCCTATCGCGCTGCCCTCACCGTCCGTACCAAAGAGGCGTTTCCGGAAGACTGCGCATGCACTCTGAATAATCTCGGCAACGTGCTGCACGCCCAAGGCACCCGCACCGAGGGCGCGGCGGGCACGCAGTTACTCGCCGAATCCGTCGACGCATATCGCGCCGCGCTCACGGCTCGCACTAAAGAAACACGCCCGCAACAGCGGGCCGCGACCCAACTGGACCTTGGCGCTGTGCTAAGTGACCTAGGACACCGGGCCGCCGGGACTGACAGTCTGCGCCTGCTCCAGGCTGCCGTGGCCGCATACCGTGACGCGCTTACCGTCTATACACAGGCAGCATTTCCGCAAGAGTGGGCGAGCACCCAGACGAACCTCGGCGCTGCGTTAAGCGACCAAGGCATACGCACAGACGGGAAGGCTAGCATGCGTCTCCTTGCTCAAGCTGCTGAGGCTTTTGATGCGGCTCTGACGGTCTACACAAAAAAAGAACTTCCGCAGCAATGGGCCATGACCTCCGGGAATCTCACAGAGGCGTTATTCCTCAGCGGTCAATTTGTCAAAACGAAAGAGCAGCTAGCGATGTTACTTGGGCATGAGGGCCTGAGGCTATCTGAAACGGGGGCATTGTGGTTCATCTCAATCGCTAATTCCATAGGACTCGGCGACCGCAAGCAGACTCTCGACGACTTCGAGATAATCTCCCGTGTTCTGAACGAGCAGAGTCCCGACTTCGCACTAACGTGGGACTTTAGCTCGATAAAAATATCACTCTCAAAGCATCACGTGTTTGCCAAGCATCGGCAATGGCTGCTACATCTCGTCGAGACATTCCAGAGCGGTCGGCGGAATGAAATGCTTGCTGCAGTCCAAAACGGTAGCGAAGCTTTCAGAAAGACTGCGAAGCCCTAGGTTGAACGGGGAATCTTTGCCCCACGTGTGACTCCGCCAGCGCAGGGCCACCCCAGTCTTTGTAACTCCTATAGGTTTTCTGAAAATCGGGTTTGCTGAGGATGCGCACGACGTCGATGCGAGTTCCGGATCGTTTGAAAAGGAAATATGGGGTCGTGTCTTGTTTATTCCGATAGCTCCCCTACCAACGTAGCCACGTTGCCGCCCCACTGCAGACCACCCGGCAACGCAGTTGTACACCCTGCGTAATTGGACTTTGCACACCCCGATGTTTGCGATGGTTCCAGCGGTTAACCTGCGTTGCTCTGGTAGTGTGTTCACAACCAATCTGCTAGTATCAAAAACTGTGCTGTAGCTTGAGGGCAGTGTCATAACCACGATGTCTTGCAGGTTGTTCAAAAAGGCCTCCCAGCGAGGCCGCAGCGAGTGAATGGCCGAAGCGTACCCTCTGGGGTACGTTGAGGGTCTGAACGGTGCGAGAACAAAGCTGGAGGACTTTTAAACAGCCTGTTAGTGTGTCTCCGGCGTGGTACTCGGAGGCTGATCGTCGCCGAGCCACTGCTTATACTTCTTATAGTGCTCGACCTTTGCGCTGCGCACCAAGTTTTCTTGTTGGATCCGCCCCTCAAAGTTTGGTAGGAGGAATTCAAATTTGTCGATGTCCGCTTGTTTCCAGGTCGCCACCTGACTGAACCAGAAGACGCCTCGGTTGTGCAGAAATTGTTCTAACGCCGGCCCGACCCCATCGATCTGTTTCAAGTCATCGGGCGACTCTCCAACCGCTTGCCCCTCTTCTGACGGCCCAGTGGCACTCGCATGGTCGCGATCTCCTACGTGCTCACTCACTTGGGCGGTTGGCGCCACCCCATTCTGTTGCGTAGGAGTCTCGATCTCCGTCTCTATACTCTGTTCCCAAGCTTGTGAGGACGCAGCTTGGATCTCAGCCATCTGTCCAGGCAGGTCGAGGCTCTCTCTCGGGGGCTCGCCGTCGCCGAGCCACTGCTTATATTTCTTGTAGTGCTCGACCTGCGCACTGCGCACCCAGTTTTCCCGTTGGATCCGCCCTCCAAAGTTGGGCAAGAGGAATTCGAATTTGTCGATATCCGCTGGGCTCCAGGTCGCCACCTGCCGGAACCAGAAGACGCCCCGTTTGTGGAGAAACCGTTCTAACGCCGGACCGACCCCGCGGATATATTTCAGATCATCAGGCAACGCTTTATCTGTTTCTCTCTCATCCGCTTGCTCGACAGTGTCAGCCTGACCCAGGTCCCCCGCTGGTTCGCTGATCGTTTCACCCACCGCAGCTCCACTCTTCAGGACAATCTCCTCAGTGGAAGTCTCAGCCACTTTCACCTCAGCCTGTAAAGATGCAGCTTGGATCTCAGCCATCTGTCCAGGCAGGTCGAGGCTCTCACCTGGGGACTCGCCGTCGCCGAGCCACTCCTGATACTTCTTGTAGTGCTCGACCTGCGCACTGCGCACCCAGTTTTCCCGTTGGATCCTCCCTCCAAAGTTGGGCAGGAGGAATTCGAATTTGTCGATATCTACTGGGCTCCAGGTCGCCACCTGCCGGAACCAGAAGACGCCCCGTTTGTGGAGAAACCGTTCTAACGCCGGCCCAACCCCTCGGATGTGTTTCAGATCATCAGGCGAAGCTCCGACCGCTTCTCCCTCAACCGTCTGCTCACTGACACTGGCTTGGTTGGATTCCGCAGCGCGCTCACTGACCTGTGCGGGTGGTTCCTCTCTATATTGTTCTACGGGAGTCTCTGGCCGCTTCTCGGCGACCTTCTCACCGACCTGCAGCAACAGGTCCCGGAGCTCAGCCATCTGCGAACGAAGATCGGCGATGACGGCCACTTCGCCTTCGAGCGCCTTGATCCGGGCCAGGTGCTCTGGATTGTCGGCCGGCACCACCACACGCTCTTCGATACTCTTCACTCCTGCTTGCGAAGAAGCGGTTTGGGCCTGTGCGATCTGTGCTAAAAAACCAGCAATGACGACAATCTCTTCTTCCACCGCCTTGATCCGGGCCAGATGCTCCGGATTGTCGACCGGCACCACTACTCGCTCTTCGACGCTCCTCCCCCCAACCTGCGACGCAACGGTTTGAAACTGCGCAATCTGCGGGAGCAGCCCGGCAATCATGGCCACCTCGCCTTCCAACGCCTTGATCCTAGCCAGGTACTCCTGATTGTCGACCGGCCGATCTACGACTTTCTCCACGGTCTTTTCAATCGGCACCTCTACGCGCTTCTCAATGATCTTCTCGACCGGCACCTCAACATGTTTCACCACTACGCGTTCGACCGGTACCTCCACCCGCTTCTCAACCGTTCGAACTTCCGGCGGTTGATTGGTGAGCATGGTGACCTTCGTCCTGAGGCGGTCCAGCTCACGACGCTTTTCATCCATTACTGGCCCCAGCACCATGCCCTTGATCCCCCACCCAAGGCATCCTGCTCCCACCAACGTCCAGAACCAGCATGCCCAGCTACCAGACATGACGACTATTCTCCCGTGGTTCCGATGAACAATTCGATTCTTCGGTTTTGCCGGTGCCCCTCATTGGTGACACTCTCAGCGATCAATGGTGATGCGTCGTGCCCTTTGGGAATCAGCCGTTCAGCTGCGATTCCCTGTGCGACCAAATACTCGACGACGGCGTTGGCACGCTGTTCCGAGAGCATCTGATTCGCACGCTCCGGTCCACTGTTGTCCGTCTGACTGTTGACTTCAACGGTCACCGTTGGGTCTTCGCGTAACATCGCGACCACGCCATTCAAGACGACTTTCCCGTCCGACAGAAGGGTCGGGCTGTTAATTCGGAATGGAATCGCCTTACCGATCAGCAGGTCATCATTCTTTTTTTTCGCCGGCGCAGAGACCGGCGGTGGCGGCACCTGAATGTTTTTCGAAGCCGGTGGAACATTCTCAGCGGGGTGCTCCAGTGTAACCGGTGGAGATGACGTCACCGCCCCTTTCCCACAGAAAAAGAACGTCATCCCAAGGATGACTACCCCAAGAATTACCAAAAACGGATCTTTGCCCTGCATGACCATCACTTTGGCCTAAGGAGAATAAATGAGTATGCCACAACAGAATATTGGTATATAGCAAGGCCGTCAAGAGGCCTGCCTTGCGCTATCGCCTGAAGGGCGTGAAACTCACGTCTTGGGTGTCCCCCACCGATTGTGGATTGGGGTTACGCCTTGTTTCACACGGTCTGATGAGGAGGCCAACGACTTTATCGCGCTGCCATAGGAATGAACGCCTGACGCCAGTTCCCCCAGGTATTTCAATTCTTCAACAAGACTCGCCATGGCCGGCCAAAATCTGTACGCGGCTTCGTCTCTTCTGCTGTCTTGTTTACATGAGAGGCAATGACAGAATCAGAACGGATCGATGATCAGCGTATTCGAGTCCGTCGGCCAGCGCTGAGCTAAATCGAATATTGAAAGACCGGCTTGGCACCGATGGCCTGAGCCAAGACACCGCGGCGTTTCAATTCATCCAAGATCCTCGCGGTGGCGGCGTCGAAGTCCGTGGGGCCTGTCAGGAGAACATCCGTATTGGGTGGAGGCTCCTCTGCGGTCTTGCTCATATGCACCGCAATGACCGGCGCAGGATGGACAAGAGTTCTAATAGCTTCTAAGGCTTCATGATAGGCCAGGCCGAACGGATTGGTTGTCGAGACGACAATGAGACCGGTGTCTATGAGAAGCCGTGCGACTTCGCCGTAACGCCGAGCCATCTCTGTCGTCTGTCCACGCTCTTCCTCGCTGAGATCCGCATCAAGTCCCCGGCGAAGATTTTCGCCGTCCAAGAGATACGCGTGGCGCCCATCAGCCACGAGGCGCCCTTCGAGTTTTCTAGCCAAGAATGATTTACCTGTGTGCCGTCCGCCGGTAATTAAGACGATTGCCGCCCGGTGGCCGTACTGTTGAGCACGATCTTCCACCGTGACTTCACCCTTTACCCAGGCAAAGTCACGCCGACGGGCCTCTTCGCGGAGAAACTCCTGAT
This sequence comes from Nitrospira sp., assembly GCA_018242725.1. Taxonomy (GTDB): domain Bacteria; phylum Nitrospirota; class Nitrospiria; order Nitrospirales; family Nitrospiraceae; genus Nitrospira_D. The sequence continues at coordinate 352,777 of JAFEBI010000004.1, forward strand.
CGTCATGGACCAATTCGGTCACGATACCGCCGCCGGCGATGTCGTATTCATCGACGAGGACGAAACGCCCTGTCGCTTCGAAGGAGGATGAGAGATCGAAGGCGACCGGGGTCTTCGTACGCAAGGTCAGTTCAGCCACCTGATTCTTATTGACCATGTGACTACCCTGTTGCTGGGCGAGATCCATCGTATCGATAATGCGGTGGATCGAAGCCACCTCGCAGTCCACTTCTTTCGTGGCCACCCGCAACAGATACTTACGCCCTTTCTCCAAGGGCCGCTTCCCCAGCCAAAACAAGTTGGCGCGAAATGCCGTGGAAACAGACGGAAGGCTCTCTTGATGCGAGGCGATTTCGCCACGTTCCACAAAGATCTGCTCATCCAACGTCACGCCGATCGATTGTCCTGCTTGGCCTTCGGTCGGTTGCGGCTCGATATTGAACGCTTCCACCGTCCGGACATTCGCGCGTTTGTTTGAAGGCGAGAAGACTACGTGATCGCCCACTTTGATGCGACCAGCGGTGATGCGACCGGTGATGATCCTGCGCGCATCGAACTTATAGACATCTTGCACCGGCAAACGGAGAGGCTGCTCCGAACGAGCGGCTTCCTTCTTGAACGCACCGAGTGTATCCAGGACGGTAGGGCCGCTGTACCATGACATCTGCTTGCTGCGATTGACGATATTGTCGCCGAGCTTGGCGCTCACCGGGATGAACTCCGCCGGCACGGCTTTGAACTGCCCCAAAAATTCCCGATACTCTTTTTCAATCCCCTCGAAGACGTCCTGCCGATAGCCCACCAGGTCCATCTTGTTGACCACGACCGCAAACTGGCGGACACCCAGCAGCGACAACAGATAGCCGTGTTTCTTTGATTGCTCTTTGACTCCTTCCAGCGCATCGATCAGCAACAAGGCCGCCTCAGCTCGGGCTGCTCCGGAAATCATGTTCTTCAAAAACTCTTTGTGCCCTGGAGCATCGATGATGATGTACTGCCGCCCCTTCCACATGAAAAACGTTCGGGCCGTGTCGATCGTAATCCCCTGCTCTTGTTCCTCCAGAAAGGCGTCGAAGAGGAAGGCGTACTCAAACTCCTTGCCCTGCTGCTTGCAGATGGCCTGCACCTTTTCCAATTTGCCATCCGGCAATGAATTGGTATCGGCATACAGCCGGCCCAACAATGTCGACTTCCCATGATCCACATGCCCGACGATGACGATATTGAGATTTTCCGATGGCTTCGTTGATTGCGTCGTCATGATTTCTGAAACTCCTTCACCGATGCTCAAAATGATCGTTCAGCAAGGCCGCAGGGAGCGAGGTTCCGGAGGCGTACGAGTCGGTACGTCGACGGAACCGAGCGACCGAGAACGAAGCTGACGATCATTTTCAGCATCGGGGCTCACATGTACCCGTCTTTTCGTAAGAGTTCCATTCCGCGGCCTTCGTCCTGCGCTCGTCCCGAGCGTTCAGCTACGGTCGTATGCCGCAGTTCTTCGATGATGTCGTCCACGGTCTTTGCAGTGGATTTGATCGGCGTCGTACAGGGCGCGCAACCGAGGCTGCGATAGCGCGTCCCATCACCTTTGTCGAGATATAGATCGATGAAGGGAATATTTTCGAACTTGATATATTCCCAGATGTTGATTTCCGTCCAATCCAGCAACGGGTGAATGCGAATGTGCGTGCCAGGCGGAAAGGTTGTCTTGTATTGGTCCCAGAGCTCCGGTGGCTGATCCCGAAAATCCCAGTCTCCATGCTTATCTCGTGGCGAGAAATAGCGCTCCTTAGCCCTCGTTCCTTCCTCATCGGCACGGACCCCAAGGATGACCCCGGTATAGCCCTTATGTTCCAGCAGTTGTTTGAGGCCGTTCGTCTTCAGCGCCGTGCAACAGACCACGCGACCCATCGTGTGGTTCATTCCTGCCGCCAACGCTTCTTTATTTTGGCCGACAACCAAATCCAATCGCCACTCGCGCGCGAGACGGTCGCGATATTCGATCATCGCCGGAATCTTGTAGCTGGTATCGACATGGAGCAGTGGAAACGGCACATGCCCGAAGAAGGCCTTTCGCGCGAGCCACAGGAGCACCGTGGAATCCTTGCCCATCGACCAGAGCATGGCGAGATTGTTGAAATGCTTGTAGGCTTCTCGCAGAATGTAGACGCTTTGATCTTCCAGCTGACGCAGGTGTTTCATGACCTCTGTTCTTTCCTGTTCTTGTTCTACGCTACCACCGACTGTTTCACGAGATCCTCCAGCTTGCGGGCCGCAGCGCCTCCCTCAATCGCGGCACGCGCCACCGGGAAACAGGCAGCAAACGATGAGCCTTTTCCAGCCGCATACAGTAACATCGCCGCATTCATCAGCACCCAGTCCTTTTGACCGCCTTGCACACGATTCTGCAGTATCCCACGGAGGAGATCTGCTTCCTTCTCACGCTGGTCCGGCTGAAATCCTGCCATCTCGCGGGAGGGAGCAAAGGCCAGGCCGAAATCCTTTGGCGCCACTCCGACCGGAGTAATCCGGTCCTCTCGCAGTTCCAATACTCTCGTTGCCATCGAGGCCGACAACTCCGGGTCGCCCTCGACTCCCCGCACAACCAGAGCATGGGGACAGCCAAGGATACGTAAGGCTTCGGCTGTCTTTTCAAAATGAGGGGGATGCGACAACCCCACCACTTGCACCTTCGCCCGAGCCGGATTGAGTAGTCTTGCAATAGGATGGAACACATTCCTGACGCCAAGCGTCTGGCGCATTTCGAGAAAACGATAGATCGGTGGGTGGTAGAGTCCGATGTCCAAATACGCGAAGCGGTTTCGGTTCACCTCTTCGGCAACCTGTTTGGGTTCGGCATCCACACGAATCCCTAGCGCTTTTAACACTCCGGCCGCGCCAGGCCGCCCAGGGATTCCATCGTAGCCATGCATCAAGACTGTTGCCCCGGCTGCGGTCGCCACGATTGAGGCCGCGACAATCGCGTGAAAGGTGTCTTGTTTCCCGGCGTAGGTCGGCACATCCACGACGGCCGACTCCCGTGAGACCGCAAGCGGTGGCACATATTGCCGAGCGGCGGCGGTCAACCCCGCCAACTCCGTGACGGACTCCATTTTGAATCGCATGGCGATGAGGAATGCCCCGACTTGAGCCGGGGTTGCTTCACCCTCGACTAAGGCCTTCATCGCTTGCTTACACTCGTCCCACGTCAGGTCTTTTGACGCTTTGGGGCCTTTGGCAATTTTTGCGAGGATTTCGTGAAATGGCATGTTACGACTTGTGAAGCCCGCACTCGGTTTTGGCATTACCCTGCCAACGGCCTGATCGAGGATCTTCCCCCGGCATCACTGGTTTCGTGCAATGGGTGCAGCCAATGCTGGGGTAATTCTGATCATGCAGTGCATTGTAGGGAACCTCGTAGATCTTGATGTAGGTCCAGACATCGGTCCAGCTCCATCGCGCCAGTGGGTTGACCTTGACCAACTTGAATTTGTCGTCCCATTCGATCAAGCCGGCGTTGGCTCTCGACGGGGCTTGATCGCGTCTAATTCCGGTGATCCATGCGTCGTACCCCTGCAGCACACGAGTCAATGGCTCGACCTTTCTCAACTGACAGCACTGATCAGCTCCAGCCTTGGTCGCCCAGAGCGCTTCTCCATACTGCCGGGCCTGCTGCTCAGGCGTCAGTAACGATTTTCCCAGAATCACCTGTGCCGGCTTTAGCTGATACCTTTCGATGATCCGATCCCGCGTGGCATAGGTTTCAGCAAATAAAAAATCGGTATCGAGGTAGAACAACGGCACCGAGAGATTGATGCGATGTACCATGTCGACGAGAACCACGTCCTCAGCCCCGAAGCTGCACGCGAGGACAATTTTCCCGTATCGCTCGATGGCCGCTGTCAGGACATCCTGCGGTTGCTTCGTTTCAAACGAGGCGCCCCAAGCCTGAAGTTCTACGAGCTGTTCGGACCGGCCACTCACTGTCACGGTAGACCTACCTCCGTTACCCTTCGACCTTTTCAACCAGAATCCGATAGTGCGACGCTTCCGCCTCCAAGGCCTCTTGGATCAATACCTTATGCCCGTCATTCTTGAGGCTCATCGGCACGTTCTTGATCGGCTCTCCCGCATCTAACCAGACTTCCAGTTTTTCACCCGCATCCATCATTTCGAGCTTTAACTTGGTCTTCACATAGTTCATCGGGCAGGCGACACCGCGCAGATCGTAGACCGGCGCGCCGGTCGGAGCCGGAGTTGCCAGCTTCACTTCGGTGGCGATTGGAGCTGCCACCGCGGCAACTTCTTTTACAGGGGCCACCGTCTCTTGGACCGGAGCAAGCTTCAAATCTTTCCCCATCTGTTCCGTTGCGGCACGGCAAGCCTCGACGAAGCCTTTGGCAAATGCCATCTTCTCACGAGCCGAATCACCGGTCGTATCCTTCGGACCGAGATCACCGACCTTCTTATTGAGTTCGCGATACTGCGCAGGGATGACCCCTTTCTGCGCAATCCGACCGTCAAATTCAATGAAGGTTTCTGAGTCAGTCGACGGCTCAAGCCCTTCGGTCACCAACATCGCCTTGGCGGCAGCCAACACGGCGCGATACGATTTATTGACCGACACAGAATACTGATGCTTCTCGACCAGTAACTTGGCTTGATACAGCTCTTGATCCGCCTCGAGAATGCCGTTTTCAATCATTTCCAGCGCGCCGCCGGCACATTCACCTGGACCGAGATCCTCCAGAATAAACTCATCTTCCCCTTCCCAGTCGTAATAGAAGGTGGCATCCTCTTCGTAAGACGGGACGATCGTGTAGGGAATCAATTCGTCCTTCAGCTTGGTCTTTCCCGCACGGGCAATGAACTTCGGCAGGCCCTCATTCGCCTGACGATCACGCCGATACACGTCGATCAAATGGGAGAGTGCCGCCGGAACGGCTTTCGCCGGCAACTTCACGATCATCTGACCGATCTTGGCCGCGCCATTGACCGACCCGCCGAGGTGCAATTCATAGTGCGGCGCCACATGTTCGCCGATTCGCTTACCAACCCCATGCAACCCGATCGTGGAGATATGGTGCTGAGCGCAGGAATTGTGGCACCCACTGATTTTGATATCCACGCCCGCCAAATCTTCCGGTACCCGCCCGGCAGGAAATACCTCGGCCAAGGCTCTGGCCAACCCTTTGGATGACGTGATGCCCAGCCCACAGGTATCGGTTCCTGGACAGGCGATGATGTCTTCGACGAGTTCAGCGCCGGGATCAGCCAATCCGTGAGACGCCAAGTCCTCATAGAGAGACGAGATCCTATCAGCGGGGATCCACCGGATCACCAGGTTCTGGTTGATCGTGGTGCGAAGATTCCCGTTGGAGTACCGTTCGGCCAGATCCGCGACAAAGAAGAGTTGTTGCGAAGTGATATCGCCCATAAAGAGCTTGATCGCTGCCGTCACATAGCCATCCTGTTTTTGCCGGACCACATTGGTCCGCTTCCACATCTCAAATGGGGTTTCTTGGCCGACCGGATGCGTTCCATTTCCGTTTCCATTTCCATTGGCAGCACCGTTGCGGGTCGGCATGATGAGGGCTGGAGGTGTATCTTCATAGGGCAGCAACGCGATAGCGCCATTGTTCGGAAGCGCATGCCCCATTGAAACGTAGGCGGCCTCCCATCGTCGCTTGAATTCATCAAAACCCAGTTTGTCGATCACAAACTTCATGCGAGCCTTATTCCGGTTTTTCCGATTGCCAAGCGTATCGAACACCTTGATGACGGCCTCGATACTGGGAATCAGCTCCTCCATCGGAGTGAACTCTCTGAGCAGCTGGGCAATCCGAGGCATGGAACCCAACCCGCCACCCGCAACCATGCGAAATCCGATGACCCCGTCCGCGCGCTTCACCGCCAACAAGCCGATGTCGTGAATCGGCGTGAGGGCACAATCGTGCGCGCAACCGGAAAACGCGATCTTAAACTTGCGCGGTAGACTTTGATTCAAGGGATTCCGCAGTAGGTGGTAGGCGACCGTCTTTGCGTATGGAGTCACATCAAACACTTCGCCTTGGCACACGCCGGCCAGATGGCAGGCCGTCACATTTCGTACGGTATTCGCGCAAGCCTCACGAGTGGTCAGGCCGACTTCAGCAAGACCTCGCATGATGGTCGGCACATCTTTCAACTCGACAAAGTGCAGCTGAATGTCTTGCCTGGTTGTGACATGACCGACGCCCGTCGCATAGCGGTCGGCTAATTCCGCCACGCGGCGGAGTTGGTTCGCCGTAATGCCGCCGAACGGAATCTTGACCCGCACCATCTGGACTCCGGGCTGGCGCTGACCATAAATGCCATACTGTAATCGGAACGGCTTGAAGAGGTCCGTCGAGACGTCTCCCGCCAACGTCCGCATGGCTTCGACTTCAAAGGTTTCAATTTCCTCAAGAATGGCGGACGGAATCGGTTGTGTTTCAATATGGGGGATAGCAAGAGATACCGTGTCGTTCATGGGTCACTCCTTAGTCGCCTGGGAGAAGAAGCCTTTTCGAATCAGATGTGGTACATGGGGCTGCGTTGTGCGTCCACGAGCCGCTGGCGTGCCGCCAACTGTTCAACCGTGATGCCCTCGAGGACTTTCCGCTCAGCCTGTTGAAGCTGATCGCAGACATCGTCCAGAAGGAGGTCGGATTTTCCAAGGTGGCGCTGTCGAGGCAGCGGATTGACGCCCGACCGATGAAAAACCGGTCCTTCAAGGGACTCGAATATCTCGGCAAGCGACAGATTCTCTGGCTTCTGCGACAGCAGGTACCCACCCTGCGCTCCGCGGTGGCTTTCGACCAAGCCGGCATTCTTCATGGCATGAAGGACCTGTTCAAGGAAACGAAGCGGAATGCCCTGTCGTCTTGAAACAGCCTTCGCTTGAATCGGAGCTTCTTTCGCATGGATGGCCAGGTCAATGGCTGCCAGAATTCCATAGCTGACACGCTTGGACATTTTCATTCTTTACAATTCCTGTAGGAATTAGAGACCGATACTTTACCTGCCTGATCAGAGAGCTGTCAAGGTTGATCCTTTGCAACAACCTCGCGACCGACCAGCCATCTAAGTATTTGCACCTTTCGACCTTGCGCGATAACCGTCTCACACGGCCACGCCTCTGACGATCTCCAACCCCTTGCAATTTTATCGTTTTCCGCACATTGCGGCCTTATCGACGCTGTCCGGCAGAAGGCCCTGGCCGAAAATCAGATTGACATCAATTCTGCCCCGGGCAATAATCCGCGCTCTTCTACAGGGTGCCTTCATGCCAGCATCACCACCGACATATAATATTGTATTGCTTACGACGGATCCGGCCATCCATGCGCAGGTCCAACAGATCTTTATGGACTCTTCCATCTGCCTGTTCCCTGATGCCGCCGCCTTTCAAAGAGCACCATCGAACCATCAGCAAGTGGATGTCCTCATCGAGGAATTATCCGATACCCAAGGACCTGTCGCTCTACGGCCCGAACATCTTGATCTCACTCAGACCCTTTTTATTCAAGGCTCACGCGCGGTCTTACAACAAACCTTGACGATGATCCAAACCATGGTCGCACCAGTCGGCCCCCAGTTGAACAACGCCCGGGAAGGGTCTCTGGAAAATTATTTGGAAGTGAAAATGGGTGAATTCGTCAAGGGGATGCGCAACGGGGCCGCAAGGAACCTTCACCCCATCCTCATCTCCGCCGTGGAGCGTCCGCTCATCACATCGGCGCTACAAGAAACGCGAGGCAACCAGATTCAGGCGGCCGAGTTGCTCGGACTGAACCGGAATACGTTGCGAAAAAAGATCGTGAATCTGCATATTCCGCTGAAACAGACCAAGTTGAAGGCGAATCGTAGTGCGTGAGTGTGCCAATGCGGTGTCACCGGAGTCATTTTCTCCATTTCTTCACTACCCATTAAGGAGGGACATGATGACAAAGGAAGAGCTGATCGCGAAGATGGCCGCTTCGGCTGGAATTACCAAAGTCGCGGCGGGAACTGCCCTTGAAGCATTCACCGGCGCAGTGACCTCCTCACTGAAGAAGGGGCAACGTGTCTCTCTTGTCAATTTTGGCACTTTCACGATTTCCAAGCGGAAAGCGCGCATGGGAAGGAACCCCAGAACAGGCGAGTCACTCCGGATTCCGGCGGCGAAAGTGCCAAAGTTTTCAGCCGGAAAAGAGCTTCGCATCGCAGTAAAGTAGATTTTTCCGGGGGTGCCGACGATAGGAGAAAGAGAAGGTGGTGGCTCCTTCAGTTCCCTGAAGGGCGACTGTCTTCTCTTTCGTTTTCTTGACAGTGTCCTCGGGGCTATATTAGCATGCCTCCTCTTCTTGATAGGCGCGTAGCTCAGGGGGAGAGCGCTACCTTGACACGGTAGAGGTCGACGGTTCAAGACCGTCCGCGCCTACCATAGTTGAAATGAACGGATGCGTTTGTTTTTGCCGACGCACTGCGTCTGTGTTTTTCCTCGTGCTCCCGGTTGTGTATTAGACTCGATGAAGATCGCGCTCAAGGACGGCCACAATACCGATACTAAAGCTGGCGACACTGTAGGAACCGCCCTTTCGGCATTGGGGGTGGCGGGACCGGATGTGCTCGCGGCCAAGGTGGATGGGGCTGTCGTGGACCTATCACGACCTCTTGCTGGTGGTGGACTCATCGAGCCGCTTCGGTTTGATAGTGCGGAAGGTCGGGAGGTCTACCGCCACAGCAGTACCCATATCATGGCTCAAGCGGTGAAAGAGCTGTTCCCTTCAGCCCAACTAACGATCGGTCCTGCCTTGGACGATAGTTTCTACTATGACTTCGCCTTCGACCGTCCCTTCACGCCGGAAGATCTGGAAAAGATCGAAGCTCGTGCAGCCGATATCATTCACCGCAACCTCCCCATTACACGGAGAGAATTCTCGAAGCAGGAGGCCATCGATTTTTTCACGGCTCGTGGTGAACAGTACAAGGTGGAGTTGATTCAAGGATTTCCCGATCATGAGCCGATCACCGCGTATACGCAGGGTGATTTCGTGGATCTCTGCCGAGGTCCCCATCTCCCGACAACAGGCCACATCGGTGCCCTCAAGCTGCTTAATATCGCCGGCGCCTACTGGCGCGGAGACGAGCGGAATCCGATGTTGCAGCGAATCTATGGAACCTCTTTTCCGACTAAAGCCGAAGTCGATACCTATTTGGCCAGGTTGGAAGAGATTAAGCGTCGCGATCACCGAAAAGTCGGGAAAGAACTGGATTTGATCAGTATTCAGGATGAAATCGGCCCTGGTCTCGTGCTCTGGCATCCAAAGGGGGCGGTAGTCCGTTTGTTGATTGAAAACTTTTGGCGCGAGCAACATATTCGCGATGGGTACAACCTGGTCTACTCCCCGCATACGGCCCGCCTTGATCTTTGGAAAACCAGCGGACACCTCGATTACTATCGGGAAAACATGTTTCCCTCCATGAAGCTGGAGGGCAGCGAGTATCAACTCAAGCCGATGAATTGCCCGTACCACATCATGATCTATCAGTCTCACCTGCGAAGCTATCGAGATCTCCCCATTCGCTATGGTGAGCTTGGTACCGTCTACCGGTACGAACGAACCGGGGTCCTCCACGGCCTCATGCGAGTGCGCGGATTCACGCAGGATGATGCTCACCTTTTCTGCCGGCCCGATCAGATGGAAGCAGAAGTCAGCCGGGTGCTGGACTTTACGTTTTTTGTGCTTCAGACATTTGGATTTACTGAATTCGAAGTGTTTCTCTCCACGCGACCGAAGGAATCGGTCGGCGGGGATGAGCATTGGACGTTGGCTACCAACGCTTTGGAAGCCGCTCTGAAGAGTCGCCGGATTGCTTTTCAACTGGATCCGGGAGGCGGGGCGTTTTATGGCCCCAAGATCGACATTAAGATCAAAGACGCATTAGGCCGTTCATGGCAATGTTCCACGGTCCAGGTGGATTTCAACAATCCCGAGCGGTTTGACCTGAGCTATATCGGAGAGGACGGGAAAGCCCATCGCCCGATCATGATCCATCGCGCCTTGATGGGATCGATTGAACGATTCTTCGGCATTCTGATTGAGCATTATGGTGGCGCCTTTCCGACATGGTTGGCACCCGTACAGGCAGTGGTCATCAACATCACTGATCAGCAACAGGACTATGTCCGTGCCGTTACGGCGCAATTAAAAGCAGCTGGCTTCCGAGCCGAAGCGGATCTTCGAAATGAAAAGATCGGATTCAAGATTCGGGAAGCTGAAAAAGCGAAAACCCCCTTCATGCTGGTGGCCGGGAATCGAGAAGTCCAGAATGGAACACTCTCGGTCCGAGGTCGAAGTGGGGCCACGTTGGGCACTATGACGGTGACTGAGATCGTGAATCTGTTGCAATCTGAACTCAAGCAGACACAGCGCGAGCTTCAACACACCCACTAAAGAGAGGTGGCCTATCGTCCCCAAATTACGTGTGAATCGTGAAATTCGAGTCCGAGAAGTTCGTGTCATTGGTCCAGAGGGAGAACAGCTCGGTATCCTTCAGACAGCGGATGCCTTTCGCCAGGCCCAAGAGACTGGCCACGATTTGGTAGAGGTCGCTCCTACTTCGGTCCCTCCAGTCTGTAGAATTATGGACTTTGGGAAGTACAAGTATGAGCTGAGCAAAAAGGATCATCAAAACCGGCGTCACCAAAAGTCCACGCAGGTGAAGGAAATCAAGTTGCGCCCACGGACTGATAAGCACGATCTTGAAATCAAAGTCCGACAGATGAAAACGTTCCTCGAAGAGGGCAACAAGACCAAAGTCACCCTCACCTATCGCGGGCGAGAAATGGCGAACCAAGAGATGGGCCGTGCCGTGATGAATTCCGTCATCGAACAGTTGGCCCAAGCCGGCACGATCGAGTATGCTCCTCGCATGGAGGGCCGTAGTTTGATCATGATTGTCGCTCCAAAACATTGACGGACAGCGTAGCTCAACAAAAGGAATTTCGACATGAAAATGAAGACGCATTCAGGGACGAGCAAACGATTTACCAAAACGGGAAGCGGTAAGATTGTGCGCCGCAAGGCAGGCAAGCGGCACATCCTGACCAGCAAGCGGCACGACCGGAAGCGACGCCTGAGCGGAACCGCAGTGGTGGATCCCACGGTTGTTCTTACATTGAATCGACTCTTGCCGTATGCATAGACGGCGATTGTGCAGTGTTGTGAATTTTAAGATCTCAAAGGAGTACTGAACCATGCCTCGCGCAAAAGGTGGACCAAAAACGAGAGCTCGACGGAAGAAACGGATCAAGCTGGCGTCAGGCCAGTACGGCGGGAAAAGCCGATTGTTCCGTTCGGCGACGGAAAGCGTTGATAAAGGTTTAACCTACGCCTACACCGGTCGCAAGAACCGGAAGCGGGATTTCCGGCAATTGTGGATCGCCCGCATCAGTGCTGCGGTGCGGAATCACGGACTGACCTATAACCGGTTTATTAACGCCCTCAAGAAAGCCAATGTGCTGTTGGATCGTAAGGTTCTCTCGGACATGGCCATCAAGGACGCCACCGGGTTTGAGAAATTGGTCGGTTTAGCGAAGCAACACATGACGCCAGTCGCGGCATAAGCGCTGAAACTCGGCGTATAATAGCTCACGACATACGATGACGAAACGGGGGGCGACAACTAGTTTGTCGTCCCCCGTTTTTATTTGAGCGAGATTTTTGTCTTTATTTCTAGGGTATTCGTAAAAGCGTGTGGGCGCCAGAGGATGGCATGAGTATCACATCACCACATAAGACCGTAAAAGTGTGCTGAAGAGATGCCACCGTGATCCAGATTCGTCAGGAATAGTTGAAGCCTCTTGCCAGCAAGTCCATCTGGAGGGGGAAACACCGGAAGAGGCCGCGATTGCATTGTTCAGGTCAAGAGCATCGACGACTACGCTGATGTTCAGGCCCTTGTCTCGCGAGTTGGCGATGAGGAGCTTCGCGAAGCCCTGACACACGCGCAGCAGGTCAATTCAACGAGCGCGGGCCTATTGGCACTATCGCCTTGGCCTGTCAAGCGTGAATCATGTTCAGGCCTTGCCTGTGCGGAAGCTTGAGGGTATAAGCTATAAAGATTCCTAGATGAAACACAGCATGAAGACATTTAATTGGGTATTGCTTGCCTGCATCGGCGCACTTATTTCCCCGGTGGGGGCGTTTGCCTTTGGCGTGGTGCTGCAATACGAAGGCGACGTCGACGATCGGGTGATTTACTTTGCAAATCGAATGATTTTGAATCGCACGCCCCCGGAGCAAGTCATGGGCCCGATAGAAATCCGCGAGATCGACGTGACCGCCGTCTACGAGAACGCGAACAAGCCCGAGTTCGTGCGTATGAAATTGCAGTTCCAGTGTTCGAACGCTTTTTCGATGGACATGTCCAGCCGGAAAATCACGGAAAGCAAGAACAAGGTGCGGGCCGGTGATCCCGTCACCTTTCGCATCGGACCGGGCAGTTACAAGTTGCGGCGTTCCGATCTGAAAACCGAACCCGTGGCGGCCAGCGACTGGAAAACCTCGAACGCGCCGATGCTCTCGAAAGCCGGCACCATCGCCTGCAATGACATCGAATTCGATAAGGCTTTGGGCGCCTCCATCAAGGGCGGCGATTTCGATTTCGACGGCTTTGGTAAGCGCATCAGCAAGCTCGGCTTGCCGCCGGATTTGGCCCTGATCGGCCAAACCCTTCCCTCGGAATTTCTGGAAATGGCCTGGTCGGATTTCTGGTGGGACAAGGTGCTTGCCAAGAAACGCCCGGACCCCAGTGGGAAATGGGGCCAGCGACTTTCCGAAGCCGACAAGCAGGCCGCCATGGAAAAGCTGAAGCAAAAGCAGCAGGAGCTGGAGTCGGGCACCGCGTCGATGCGAGCCAGTCTGCTGGAGAGCATCAAGAAGACCGATGCGGAAATGAAAGCCGATCTGGAAACGGCCGAGAACGCCGATAAACATCCGGATGGCTCAAAGATGAACAAACGCGAAACCAAACTGGCCAAGGTCTTTCGCGGCCGCCCCGAGCAGGAAGTCGTCGACGTCATGGGCAACCCTGATCGTTTCAACCAGGTCGCGGGCACGCGATTCATGCGCTATTCCGCATCGTGGGAGCAACCGGGTGTCACGGCCTACGGCGCGCAGGGTGTGATTGGCGGCGATCCCGGTGGTTATGCCCAGTGTTTCGCCGAATTCAGCTTCCGACAGAACGACAAGGGGGAGTGGCGCGTGGATGACATTCTTGTCAGAGGGGATTACGGGGGAGAAAGAGGTGGGAGCCGGCTCGGAGGCGTTTGTGACGACGCCATTCGGCCCAAGCGCTGATCAACACACCGATGCCATGCAGCAGCGGATGCCGTATTAATCCAAGCTGCCACTGCGAAGCGTCGAAAGACACGAGGTGATTTAGCGATGATGAAAGCGGCAATGTTTGCAGCGAGTCTGATGCTGGGCGGCGGAGGTGGGCGGTGAGTCTTTCGATGTACTTTCCTCCGTCATGGAAACCCACAAGAAGGAATATAACGCCAAGGACATCCTCGAGTCGAGCAAGGAAGAGGCAATCCGATACCGGGAGAAATTGATTGCCGGCTATTGGGAATTCATGCAGGTCAACTCACAGGCCAAACCCGGCGAATATTGCGCGGCGGCGTTTCTGCGCGGCAAGCACGTCAAGCACGAACGCGTCGACAACGTCTCGGATGGGATCGCGGTCACCCTGTTCGGCCCCGGCGGCAACTATCGGGGCGCGCTGCTCGGTTTCTCTCCTCTTGGCGACGATCATGGATTTCCCAAACTCAAGAGCGGTAAACCGGTGCTGGTGACCTTGAAACAGGGCAACATCAAGCCGGCCACCTTGAATGCCATTTACACGGAAATGAGCCCGACCGCGCCGCCGCTGCTGGTGTTCGCGGTGCCGAGTATCGAAGCCTTGATGGGCGGGATGGAGGACGATTGGCATTTCGAGGTCATTTACGAAGGCAAGTCGATTGCCGACATCACCTGGCACGGCGGAATCAAGGCGCGCGATCAACTGAAGCAATGTTTGGCCGGCCAACCTTTCAACGACAAAAGCCATTGACAGGACTACCCCCTGCGATGATCGCTTATTTACAACCCGTACGGTTGAATCGAACGATGTCACCGACCTCTGCCCGCCGTAGCTGCACGCATCAAAACATTCTCACGGCACTACCGCGTCGATTTCCGCAGGACCGCGAGAAGCTCCTACTGGATGAACCACTGCGGTATGAAGCAGAGGGCTTCGAGATGTACTGCGAGCTGCAAGACGCATTCTTCCCGGTGGATGAACACGCCGCCTCCCTGATCATCCTGCATGAGTTTGCCGAGCCGTTGGTTGCAAGGGCAGTACGACTACGGCGATCACCTCTTTGAATACATGCGGCGGGCCTGACCATGCCCGTCAATATCCTGAACCTCCTTCAGTACCGGGTGCTGCGAGTTGAGGAAGCCGATCACGACTACCACGTCACCGCCGAGCCGATAAACGTGACCTCGGCCTACCCGCATTGCCAATTCGACCGGCTGAGTTCGTGAGGCACCCGCGAGCAGGTGTTCAAGGGCTTGCCCATGCGCGGCAAGCACGTAACAGAGCTGGTCAACCAACTGCTCAAAAACGATCTCGAACTGCTGGAAGCCTTCCTTTAACATTCCTCTTCTCGGGTCATCCCCCAGCATCTCCGATTCGGAACAGGTTCTTATTTCATAATCTTCTTCCTATCAGCGCTGCCGTCCTGGCGCAGGTGTTGACCTATGGCTGGTTTATGAACGCCCTCAGGAAAGCCAATGTGCTGTTGGATCGTAAGGTTCTCTCGGACATGGCCATCAAGGACGCCATCGGGTTTGAGAAATTGGTCGGCTTAGCCAAGCAGCATGTGCCCGCAGCGGCTTAGACTAGCCGTTCAGCCTCTATCAGAGACGGAACCAAGGGGGAGCAACATCCGGTTGCTCCCCCTTGATAATTTGCAGTGCCTGGGATCGGATGAGGCTCAACCGACCGATGTCTGGTCTCTGTGGGTCAGGCTTGACCGATCAGCTGCGAGAGGTTGAGGTCGAAGGCTACAACCGGCATGGCGATCTGCCAACGCTCGAGCACTTCTGGATGGATCTCCCCGATGATGCCGATGGCCTTATCTTCGATCAGGATGCGCCCTGCACGGCCTTCCAGGAACGAGGGATGCGGGACCGGTTCCAACCGATACTCCTTCCCTAAGTGATAAAACAGCGTATCCAGGCAGGAATGAATCTCCGAAAAATGCGCAGAGGCATGGGCAATCACTGCGCCTAAGACGGTCTCGGTCCGAGACCCCACCTCGTGAGCGGCGTCCGGAATAGCAACATCCCCGGCCTCGAACAGCCGATGAGGATAGAAGGCGCGGCTTGAAGCGGCTTCAATACGCAACAGCGAGGGCACCATCCACTGCCGTAGGCAGGAGAAGCTCAACGTCATCACATTGTCGACCTTCACTGTCTGCCCCCATTCCGTCTCGTCAATTCGCATATGCCCAGAATACTGTTCCGGTGAACCAAGGATATTGGAAATAATCTCCTGAAAGCCTAACCCTACCATCAACTCGCGGGCGCGATCGGAGACTTGTTCAATACGAGATAACCCACCGACTGTAAATTGTGCCGGCATGACCGGCGTAAACTCCGCATAGCCACGGCTCATTGCAACGTCCTCTACCACATCCATCGTGTGCATCAAATCCTGACGATAGGGCGGCAGTTTGACCCGAACAGAGCCCTTCCCAGCCGACACCTCATATCCGTAGTCCTCAAGCGCTTGCTTGACGACCTTGATGCCAAGCTCTTGACCAAGCGCGTGCTCAATCGTCGGAATTGGAATCGTCTTGCTCTTCCTCAAATCTTTAGGCGTGGTCACGCGTTTGCCCAGCGAGGTACGTTTGGAGTACTCCACAATGATCGGCTCGATCGTCGCCCCGCGGTCGGCAAGGTTGGTCGAAAAAATGTTCAAGGTCAATACCACCATCGGCAGGTCCGTCCCGGTGACTTCGACGAACAGCTGATCATCACCCACCTGCACTTCCCCGACCTCCCGGCTATTGATGATCGGCGGGAAGGACAGTAGTTGGTTGGCCGCGTCTCGCAGGATCGGAACCAGGTTCGCTCCCGCCAGGATTCCCCCATATTCCACCCCCTTGGGGTGGACCATGAGCATCTCCGCCAGGGTCATCACGGTCTCCATTCCCAACGGAGTAAAGCGAGTCTCACCGGGTTTCACCAATTCATAGGTCACAGGGAAGGTAATCTTGGGGAGTTGATAGATGCCGATAGAAACCGTTTTTCGTTTATGACCGAAGATCTCGGCCAATTTTTCCTGTGTTTGAATCAACTGGGCCAACCCTTTGGACGTCACCTGATACCCCCTAGCCGCACAGGCGGCCACATAGGGACGAACCTGTTCCATGCCAGGCTTCACGATGACCTTTGCTTTGGGCTTGACCTTCTCGGTCAAGAAGGGATATGGCGTCATCTTCCCCTGCTGCTTGATCCGAATCTGTCGTGCGATACCCTCGCAACACCACAAATCCGGTCGATTGCTGTCCTGCAGCTCGACGCGCAATTCTCCGGTCTCGGGATTGTGGCCCTTGAGCTCACCCTTGACGAGCATCAACCACTCTTCCACTTGCTCAATCGAGACCGGGCGATTTGTGGTACGAGCTCCCGTCAACAGAGATTCAAAATCATCTTTAAAAATGGTGATCGTGGGCATGGCGGCAACTAGAACAATCCTCGGGTGGTCCGAATCAACTCCAAATTATCCGTGAAAAGCTCTCGAATATCGTGAATCCCGAGAGCCACCATCGCCATCCGATCCAGCCCGAGTCCCCAGGCAATCACAGGTGCTGTGACGCCGAGCGGTACGGTCACTTCCGGCCGGAATAGCCCGGCTCCCCCAAGTTCCATCCAACCCAAACGCGGGTGGCGAACGTGGAGCTCAACCGATGGCTCGGTAAAGGGGAAGTACGCGGGCAAGAACTTGACCTCTTTCGCTTGTGCCACCTCATGGGCGAACAAATTAAGCAGCCCCAAAAGCGTACGGAAGTTGATGTCCTCCCCGAGCACGATCCCTTCGACTTGAAAAAAGTCCGTCGCGTGGGTGGCATCGACTTGGTCATACCGAAAACATCGGGCAATCGAAAAGTACTTCCCTGGGATGTTGGGCGAGGCCGCCAACGTACGCGCTGAAACCGCCGTCCCCTGGCTGCGCAACACCAAACGTTTGGCGCGCTGCAAATCAAACGCATAGCCCCACCCGGAGGAGCCCGTCTTTCCACCGTTTTCATGCACGTTGCCGACCTTCGACAGGATGGATTCGTCAGCCATGGCGGCATGGGTCGGTTGTTTGACGAAATACACGTCATGAATGTCGCGAGCCGGGTGGAATTGCGGCATGAACAACGCGTCCATGTTCCAAAACTCAGTCTCCACCAAGGCTCCACGCATCTCTTGGAAGCCCATACTCACAAGCTTGGCTTTGACGGTATCGAGAAACTCTCGATACGGATGCTTTTTCCCAGTTCCGACACGTGGCGCTCGAAGACTGATGGTGTACTTCCGGAATCGCTTCTGGCGCCAACTGCCGTCCTTGAGCAGCTCCGGACTCAGTTGTGAGACCTCCTCTACCAGTCCTTGGTTCATCAATTGCTCAACGGCGCTGGTCCCAGAAGGGGACAAGACAAAGGAACGTGTCACACGTTCATCGACTCGGAAAGGCTCCTTGGCGTTCCCACGCTTCACCGAGTAGTCTTCGATCAGTTGTTGCCGCTCTGGTGAAAAGCTTGCTAGTTCCCGAGAAGACTCGTGAACCTCCTCCAAGAGAGGCCGAAGCGCTTCGGCAGTCGGGCTCGAACGTCCGGTCGTCTCAATGCACCCGCCCTGGATGATCAGCAAGACGCCTTCCTTTTTCAACCGTCCCACGGCTTTGCTGACATCGGAAGGATCCAATCCCGGTTGGGTCTGGAGATCGCCGATCGTAAGTCGCTTTCCCGTGCCGGCCGCGTCGCGTGCGGATGCCAAAATGCGTTCGATCGGGGCGGCCGTTTGATAATACTCTTCTCCAATTTTTGTCAGCGAGACAACCGGCGTGACGATCTCGGCCTGGATCTCGATCAAGGCCTTTGCTAAGAGCCACTCAACCGCCATACTGAGTTGAGACGGCTCCAATTCCGCGGCAATGGCTAATTCTTCGCTCTTGAGTGCGACGGCAGGCTGACGCGCACTCAAGGTCATCAAGACTTTGATCTCGAGGGGATGCAGACTGTCGATGATGTTGGAGATTTCCACCCTCAGTGACCTATCGATGGACTGCCGCAGGCGGCGTGGATGTATCGGCTGTCTGGGCGGCTGCCCGCAAGGCTGCGATCGTCGCCTTGTAGTCGTGATGAGAGAAGATTGCTGACCCTGCGACCAACGTCGTTGCGCCGGCGGCCACGATCTCCCTCGTATTGTCCACCTTCACCCCACCATCGACTTCGAGCAGTGCGTGGCTGTTGATCCGATCCAGCATGGCCCGCGCGTCGGCGATTTTCTTGAGGACCGACGGGATGAATTTCTGCCCACCGAACCCCGGATTGACGGACATGACCAAGACGAGATCCACATCGCTCAGGATGTCGTGCAGAAAGGAAACGGGAGTGGCCGGATTCAGGGTCACCCCAGCCTTGACCCCTCGTTCCTTGATCGACTGAATAGTACGATGGAGATGCGGACAGGCCTCAACATGCACGGTCAGATAGTCGGCCCCGGCGTCTACAAATTCAGGAATGAAGGCATCCGCATTGGTGATCATGAGATGGACATCAAGCGGGAGCTTCGTGACTTTCTTCAGGCTTTCAACGATGGGTGGCCCCACGGTCAGGTTGGGCACGAAATGGCCGTCCATCACATCCACGTGCAAGAGATCGGCGCCGGCCTGTTCCACGGCGGCGATTTCTTCCGCCAGCCTAGCAAAATCAGCAGAGAGAATCGATGGTGCAATGCGAATCGGTTGCGCCATTAGCTCATGTTCCTCAGACGAACGGCATAGAATCCGTCCATTCCAACGCGATTACACATGGTGGAGAGCGCCCCCTGTTCCGTCACAAAAGGAAGCGCAGCGGGAGGCAGCCAGGGAGCCACGGATTCACGTATCCATCCTGGATAGGCCTTGCAAAACCGGTTGATAACCTCTTCGGTCTCCTCCGTTTCTGTCGAGCAGGTACTATAGACCAGCACCCCGCCGGGCCGCAAGCAGGGAGCGACCGATCCAAGGATCTGACCCTGCAGTAGCTGATGTCGAGCGAGTGCGGATTCCTGTCGCTGACCTTTCGATTCCGGATGGCGCCGTAAGACGCCAAGTCCACTGCACGGGGCATCGACCAGAATGCTGTCGAATATGGGCAATCCTGCATGACGAGACACCGTACGGTCAATCGGCCAGTCGGACGGTCGCCTCGCGTCACCCACGATCGGAACAATACAGTGCAACCCCAGCCTTCGACAATTGCCCCTGAGCAGTTCCAGTCGCGAGGGCTTGAGATCCAACGCGACAATCGCTCCCCGATCCCCCATAAGCTCGGCAAGATGAGTGGCCTTCCCTCCAGGAGCGGCACAAACGTCCAAAATCGACTCACCGGGCTGCGGGGCAAGGATCGATGGAATCAGTTGTGCGGCCTCATCTTCGACATAGTAGTCACCGGCTTCAAATCCTGGGAGCAAGGTAACATCCTGCCCCTTCTCCAGCTTGACTCCCACTGAGCTGATGGCCGTTGGATGGGCCGTGATTCCTGCTTTCGCGAACTGTTCGAGGAGACTCTCTCTCGTCTGTCGAATCCGGTTGACCCGAAGAGTGATTGAGGGGACCACGCTCGCTGCCTGACAAGCTAACTCTGCCTCTGTATATGCCAGACGTGCCAGCCACCGCTGACTCAGCCACAAAGGGATACCGTAGCTGATCGATAGATACTCCGTCGGATGGATCGCTGGATCCGGCAAGTTCGGTACGGGCAACCGAATGAGATTGCGCAAGACCGCGTTCACGAGCGCACTCCAATCCCGGCTCAGCTGTTGTGTAGAGGCCTTGGCCAGCTCAACAGTTTCATGGACCGCTGCCGATGCGGGGATACGATCGAGAAAGAGAAGTTGATAGGCGCCGATCCGAAGCAGCATCTGGACCAACGCCGGAAGCCGATGAAGGGGCTTGGTGAGCACTGCGCTCAGTCGCCAGTCGAGAGTCTCCTGCCTTCGAAGCACCCCGTAGACGAGCTCCATGATCAACGAACGATCACGCGGGTCTGACACCGACTTCACCCGTTGATCCATCACTTCCTCAAGAGCACGATCATGTCGCTGGCTTGCGAGAAGGATCGATAGTACGACAGACCGTGGTGAATATTTGGCGGAATTCAGTGACTTGCTGGTACCTGGCATAGGATGTTGACGAAATCGAGTCGAGGGAAAGCTTACCCGAGCGGAGTCGTTGGTGAGGGGCCCAACTGGTGCCCGACCGCCACCCGATGACCGGCCAGAAATTGGGCCACCGCCATGCGTTTCGAATTAGCCGTCTGAATTTCGCGGATCTCAAGGAGCCCCTCGCCCGTCGCCACCAAGATCGATTGCTTATTGACCGCGACGATCGTCCCTGGTGTATCAGTAGTGCCACTCGGCTGTGTGATCGCCTTCCAAATGTTCCACCGCTCATCACCCAGAAACGTATAGGCTCCCGGCCAGGGAGACAGCCCTCGCACCCGATTGACCAGAGACGTGGCACTGAGCGTCCAGTCGATGAGCCCATCTTCCTTTTTCAGGAGCGGAGCCATCGTCGCCTGATGACCGTCTTGCTTTGTCGGCACCAATGTTCCGCTTTTTAATTGTGTAAGCGTGTCGATGAGCAGGCGCCCACCCAGCGCAGCTAGGCGTGGTGCCAATGTGCCGGCCGTATCCTCAGGCAGAATCTCCAACTTCTCCTGGAGCAACATGGCACCGGTATCCATGCCTTCGTCCATGAGCATCGTCGTAATACCCGTCTCGGTCTCCCCATTGATGACGGCCCATTGCACCGGAGCAGCCCCCCGATATTTCGGCAAAAGCGACCCATGCACATTCACACAACCCATCGGAGGAAGCTGAAGAATCGGTGCGTGCAAAATGCGACCATACGCAGCAACGGCAATCACATCCGGCTGCCAGGATGACAAGGATTGTAAGAACTCCGGCGTCCGAATCTTGAACGGCTGCAGCACAGAAATTCCGGCACGTTCTGCCACCAGTTTCACAGGCGGCGCGACCAGCTGATGCCCCCGCCCTTTTGGACGATCCGGCTGGCACACCACTCCCACCACCTGATCGCCTGAACTCAGGAGTGCTTCGAGCGACGGGACGGCGAAGTCTGGAGTGCCCATGAAGACGATTCGCATACTATCGCTTTAGCATCGTGGTTCCGAGAATGCAATCAGGCAGCAGCTTCACCCGCATTATTCATGGCGGTTCGTCACGAAACCGACAAGAGGCCTTGCGAGACCGGGACGCGGAGACCCGAGGGCCCAAGGCGTGCTTGAACAGTACGTCGAGGTTGCGAGGGACGAGCCTGGCCGCCGCACAGGCACGGCCAGGCTTGTCGCAGCAGCGCGTTGGAAGTTGTAGTAGAAGTGCTCATGAATAATGCGGGTGAACTTGACTTGTCATTCAACGCTTTGTTAGTCTCCCTCCGCGGGGTGGAGCAGCCTGGTAGCTCGTTGGGCTCATAACCCAAAGGTCAGAGGTTCAAATCCTCTCCCCGCAACCAAATCCTCTCTTCTTTTTCTTTTCCCGACAACTTGATTCCACGCCAACTACGGCAATGGACTGCTGCGTTCGAAACCTTTCACAAACCCGTAAAGTGCGAGACAACATATGAATAAGGAGGAACGTCCTTTCTCCGTGACGCTTCTCCGGGGGAATAACGAGGCCGCGCGAATCGGGGAGAAAGCCGATTCATCGGGTGGCCTACCCGTGCGACCTCATTGGAAACTTTACCCTGGATACAGTGGAAAGAGAAAGGGGTCCTCTCGCGGAACCACCGTTAATGAAGCAGTTGGCCCTGATCGGAAGACATGGGGTGCGCACAGATAGAGAGATGCCCGGCGTTCGGGAGCGACCCTACGCGGCCTCGCAGGGACTATAGCGCGGAGACTCGCGGAAGGTTAACAAGCCAGAAAATCTTGAAAACTTGGCTTTTGCGGTTTTCGACACCCCTACCATGATTCACCCCCAGCGTGATTTGCGCTTTATTCACGCCACTCCTACAATACACATATTTATTGCGCAGACCTGTCGGGCATTGATAAGAGGGGCACTTGTATGTGGCGAGCCTTCTTGCAATCAATCATATCCAAATTCAAGGACTTCATCGCTTTTTGCATTCAGAGAGTCGCTGCTTTTAGTTTTGGTGCAGTATTTGGCTATTTGAAGCGAGCTATCAGAAGCACTTATGAGTTTTTTAGAGATGATTTCCGCAAACTTATTATACCGACACTATTTGTAGTGTTTGTCGGGATCTTTCTGTATTCGTATCAAACATCCCCAAGCATTCTAATCGAACCTTTCAAGGTATCTGAAGACCTCACACACCAGGGCCTTACCGGGCATGTCATCACCCAAAAGTTGTTAGATGAAATCAATTTGATCAAGGCCAAAACGCGGACTAGTACGTTCCCCCGAGGAGCTATGCTACCCGGCTTGATAGAGCCGAATATAGCTCCCAGCTGGCCTGCTGAGGGTATTGACGTACCGATCAAAGGGACATCTTTACACTCGCTGATCCACTATGTCGCCTCCTTATTTGGCAGAGATGTGCGAATAGGCGGGGACATCGTGCAAACGAACAATATTTGGAATGCAACTGTACGCATATCTAGTGATCCTCGACCAATTGTAGCTTCGTCTACGGAGTTGTCCGATCTTTTGCGAAGACTTGCCATCAGTACGCTGCGAATTATTCATCCTATAAAACTTGCTGAGTATTATCATGCAACTCACAATAGAGCGGCTTTGATGGATGTAGTGGAAAATATCATTCGCACGGGCGCCAGCAAATTGGATCTAGCCGGGGCGTACAATTTCTGGGGACTAGTTCTTTCAGATGAAAAGAAATATGAGGAAGCGATTTCCAAGTACAAAAAGGCTTTAGAGTTCTATCCTGAAGGAGCCTCTATCCACATTAATTGGGGTAACGCACTCCACAACTGGGGCAGCACATTTCGTGAAGATAGGCAACGGTCCGAAAAGTATAAGGATGCAGGCCTTCAATTCGAGAAGGCTTCCAAACTAGATCCGAAAATGGCAGCGACATACGTGAATTGGGGCGCATTATTAGCGGATTGGAAGAAATATAGCGAAGCAGAGGACAAATATCGCATGGCATTTGCCGACCCTCTCTTAAAGAGCCACGCAGCAAATGGCTTGGCGCTTGCCTTAGAAGCTCAGAAGAAAATTCCAGAGGCTATCAAGGTGTATGAAGAGGCGATACGGACCACCCCAGGTCTAACCATACCCTATGTAAACTTGGCACAGCTCTTGGGTAGGCAAGGTCGGTATAAAGAGGGCTATGCAAAACTTGAAGAGGCAGCCGGTATTGATCCTCAGGCTTTCGAGGTGTACTGGGCTTGGGGGCTAATATTGGCGAATGAGAACGAATCCGGGCAAGCTATAACCAAGTTTGAAAAGGCCGTTAGCCTTCACCCCCGATTCGATGAGCTCCATGTGAAGTGGGGAGCAAACTTGTACGCATTAAAGGAATATGACCAAGCGGCTTCCCATTTTCGACAGGCGGCCGACATAAACCCGAATAACCCAGAAACCTACTACAACTGGGGTGCTGCACTCAAAGAACTAGGAGCGCTTGATGAGGCAATAGTCAAGTTTGAAAAGAGCAAAGAATTAAATCCAACGAAGGCAACCGAACTTGATCAACTCATTAAGGAATTGTGTCTGGCAGAGGGCAGGCGTCTTCGTGAGGAAGGCAGGCTATTAGAAGCAATCACCAAGTTTAAAAAGTCAACGGAGGTTGACCCGAAGCTTGGGCTGGGGTTTTTTGAATGGGGTCTGACTTTGGTTCAAATGAAAAATTTCGAGGCCTCGATCCCACAGTTTCAAAAGGCCTATGAAATTGGTCCTGATTCAATTGCATCCCTTGTTAATTGGGGGTTAGCTCTACTAGAGCAAAGAAAATATGCTGCAGCGGTTACACAATTTAACTCCGTTCTAGAGAAGGAGCCCGATCGTCGGGACATTCATTATTTATTGGGGGAAGCCTATTTGGGCTTACGCGATTATGGAGAGGCTAAGGAGGCCTTCATCCGCTATCTCAATAAAGAACCCAAGGGTTTTTACGTCGATATGGCAAGAAAATTCCTTCAGGATATGAAGGTCACCGGAGTCGTTTCCTCCGCCACCCAATCAAAAACCAATCCTTGAACTGGATTCGACTATGGTTCGGTACTTGAGGCTACAAAGTCGATTCGCCACCCTCAACGCAACAATTCACGCTGTCAGGGCGATGGTCACCGAGGGGTTAATCGTGACTGAAGCGCCTCCACGCCACTTCCTTCTTAGCAGAATCATTGCAATAGAGCATTGAAGATACATGAGAAGAACGACCGCAATGCGTGTTTAGCTTGTGTCATCGTTCACTTTTTAATATTGTGTCCGAATGCAGATGGACCTCTGGTTTTCACACAAGGAGCTTCCATGGCATTTTGGAGTCGGAACAATTCAGTACCCCGAAAGACCCACAGACAGCAAATTGAAGAGTATGACTTAACAGATAGACCCTTTTCCAAGGGACTCTTGCTCTGCGCCGTTGCTGAAATCGAAACTACACATTTTGAGGAGGGTTGCCAATGGAAGGATCTCGATGATGCAATTCTCAATTCTGCAATCACCGTTGCCTTTCACATCGTCTTCGAAGCGATGAAGGCGAATGGCCATATGCTATTACTGGCTCCTGGTGTGGTCGTGCAACAGCCTGCGGTGCGTGCCGTTATTGGTTTCTCCAACTATGTCTTAATGACGCTCCATAACCGGGTAACAAATGAGGGCATTACTATTGATCTCATAAGACTCCTTGGACTTTTCACACGCACTCTTTTTCTCACCATCCGTGAAGAAGAGTGGAATAGGATATCGGCAGATGTCACTAAGGTTGTCATGATGACCGCTAAAGAACTGGCGCAAGAAGGCTCTTCCTCTCTGGATAAATGGAAGGGAGGAATGAACACCTTCGTGCCAGCGTATGTTTTGTCATTCAGCTCGAAGGACCCAGCATTTCGAGTCCTTAATTATCCGGGACTCTTTGAGGTACATCTGGCTACACTACTCAAAGCTGCAAACTAGTTTTTCGGTTCTCGTACCCTAGTGCGTAGCTTAGCTCTCACGCCATAGATAGAGAGAAAGACGAGGGACTTGCTCATGGCCTCGTCATTTCTCTTGTCCAAGTGCAGCGAATCACTAGGCCGTCAACGCGATGGTCACCGTTGGATTAAAGGGTTAAATCGTAACCGAATCGCCTCCCAGCAACAAATTCCATCTACCTTTCTCTCTTCCCAATCCGCCATGTTGCAACGCGAGCCTCGGCACAGCAACCATCTTTGGCCTGGGGCCTAGGCTTGCACCTTTGTTCGTAGCCTTCTAGACTTACCTCCCTGCGAGGGATTCTCATGTTCATCACTATTGTTTGGTCGCTGCTGGCCTTCATTTTCTTGAATTGTGTTCCAGCCCATGCAGAGTGGCGTCCGATTCGATACGCCGCAGGCTCTGGGGGGTTTACAATTTACGTTGATCCTTCCGCAGTTCTTCGTCAAGGAGACCTTGTGAAGATGTTAGTGCTGTATGACTTCAGGTTTGTACAAACCACCAAAAACAAATCGTATTTATCTTCCACATGGCAGCAGCAGTTCGACTGCTCAGAACACCGCTCCCGTCAGCTTTCCTTTAGGTATCACTCAGACAACATGGGGAATGGGAAGGTGATGCTCGCAGGTGATGACGAAAGCAACACGTGGAGTCCGGTTACACCCCAGAGCACTGCCGGCATACTGTGGGACATTGCGTGCAGCAAGAATGGACAGCCCATGTGACTCTAGAAGCTACAACTCCTGAGAACCTATCAATCCGAACACCTTCGGTATGGGCCTGATCCTCTTAGGATTGACCTTAAACGAGTAAGTCCTTACGCCGTCCAGGGGATCGTCACCGTAGCGTTAAATCGTAACCGAATCGCCTCCCCGCAAGCAACCTAAACCTTTGACACAATAGTTTTGTATTTCCTCTCTCAAACACAAATAACCAGTCTCCACAAACGACACGGCCCGGCACCCCTTGAGGAGTTCCGGGCCGC
>JAFEBI010000005.1 GCA_018242725.1 Nitrospira sp.
ACTGATCGAGAGGTCCCGCTGCCATTCGGTGTTTGCCGGATCGCGTGCCGCTTGCGCCTCGGCTTGCATGTGTAGTCGCTTGGCCTCGAAAAGTTTGTCTGTCTCGAAGCTCTGGGCATCGGAGTCTCGTGCTGTTTGCCCTAAGACGCTAACTGCTCTAAGAACCAGCGTGGCCAGCTCGTCAACAGAACGGAACATCGCCACCGTATGATGGCTCATCAATTCCCTACGAAAGATCCCAATGCGTTCTCCCTTCTTATTATCTCCAGTTATAGTATCCATAGCCCTGAGATCCCATGGGACAGTCTCATCAGCCATGAACACCAATACCGGCTTGCCCAATTGACGGGCACGGTGGCACTCCAAATCCACTATTGAACGCTGATCAGGATTTCTGGTTGAATCTGGAATAAAACCGTAGCACCATGCCACAAGAAGGATGACAACATCGCACGCTGCAATGTCGGTATACGTTTTCTCCAAAGGTCTCTGGTCTGCAGCGACATTCGACTCCACACCAATCACGTGATGCCCTATCCGCCGTAAAACATTGACAACAGTGCCCCGCTGCTCTACCAGATCTACCACGGTGGAGGACAGATAAATCCTTAGCGCCCGCATTCCATCCTGATGTTTGGCTTGCACGTCTGAATGAACATCTTGCACTTTGGGGCTCAAGCTCTCGAGGCTGTCGGCAAGCCTTGTGAAATCTCGTTCCCAATCTGAGTCGTCCAACTTATAGGCTTGCCAGTTAGACAGATCTTTCACCTCGTCCGGTAACATGGCTGGCCTAGGCATGTCAGCTCGATCAAGAAGAACTGGGACCACGGTAATGCGGCTCCGAAGGGCCTCGGCAATCTCGATGCGAACCTTATCCTCTTGTGAGTCAATACTGCGAAATCCTTCTGGGTTGCGGGAATCGAGCCAACGTGGACCGATCAGCACGATCACGACATCCGCCTCGCGTATCGCTAACTGAGCCGTTGCAAGAACATCCTTGCCGCGATGGATGTCCTCAGGATCGATGAGTATCCGGTCGCCAAACCTCTCCCGCAATGACTTTCGCAACAACCTGGCGTGTAAACCATCCTCGCTCCGATTAACGATGAAGATTCCGCCGCTCTTCCATGGCGATGGCTCGGGCTTCGAAGCTTTCGGCTCCTTGCCAAGATGGGAACGGAGTAGTTCTTTGACCTTGCTCACAACCTCCGCTAACGCTCTGTCGTGCCTTTTGCTTGATAATTCCGCAAGAGAAGTGTGTGGATCGAGCAATGCCTGAAATGCGCGGAGTGGCGAGGCCCCCCAGTCGCATGACCGCACACACACCCAAGCCAGGCGCAGATCGTGTAACCGTGCAAGTTCGACAAGTCTAGGCAATTCACGCTGCATCAACACCTGCGAATCCATGTAGGCTGGGCTCACAAGGACAATTGCTAGACACGTTCGCTCAATTGCCGTGTGAATCTCCGACTCCCAGTCTTGACCCGCTGTCAGTTGTTCTCGATCTAGCCAGACCGACAAGCCAAGCCCTGTCATTGCCGGTTTAAGGCGGGCCATTAGGAGCTTGCACCAATCTTCATCACGATGGCTGTAGCTGATGTAGATTTGATC
Source organism: Nitrospira sp. (assembly GCA_018242725.1). Classification (GTDB taxonomy): domain Bacteria; phylum Nitrospirota; class Nitrospiria; order Nitrospirales; family Nitrospiraceae; genus Nitrospira_D. The sequence continues at coordinate 1,612 of JAFEBI010000005.1, forward strand.
ACGCGCCGTTGGAACCTGCTCGGCTGACTGCTCCTCCACCTCACTCAGATTCGGGAGTCCCAGTATCTCCGGTTCGATGGTGTCTCCCGCGCATAGGACGACGGCACGCAGGATCACTTTCTCCAATTCGCGAATGTTTCCCGGCCAGGAATAGTGGGTTAGCCCCTCGAGCGCGGCCGTGCTCAGGGTTAAACCCGACCGCTTTTCATTTTGCATATGACGCGCCAAAAAGAACTGAGCAAGGGCCGGAATATCCTCCGATCGTTCTCGAAGCGTGGGCAGGGTCAGGGTCACGACAGTGAGTCGATAATGGAGATCCTCACGGAACTTTCCTGCTCGCACCGCCTGACGTAGATCCTTGTTTGAGGCTGCGATGATGCGAATGTTCGCCCGAACGGTCTTGGTGCCACCCACGCGGTGGAACTCCCGGTCTTGCAGAACACGTAGCAGCTTGACCTGCAAAGGAAGGGGCATGTCTCCAATCTCGTCAAGGAAGACGGTCCCACCGTCAGCCGTTTCAAGCTTCCCCTTCTGCTGTAGCTCAGCTCCAGTGAACGCACCTTGCTCATGCCCGAACAACTCGTTCTCCAGCAGCTTCTCCGGTAGCGCCGCACAGTTGATGACGATGAACGGCATGGCAGCACGATGGCTCCACTGATGGATCGACCGAGCAAGCAGTTTCTTGCCAGTCCCGCTTTCACCAAGGAACAATATGCTCGTTGTGGAATTGGCAATCCGCTTTGCCGTTTCCACCACGGACCTTATAGACGGGCTGTTGCCGATAATGGCGATAAGCTCGCCCGAAGCTTCGTCTGCCACTCCTGATTGTTCGGCAGGTTCCGTTGCCAAGCCCCCAGGTGTTTTCTTTCCCATGCCTTTCGCTAGGATCCGACGCGGCGATTTCAGCCGGACCCCTGCAACTTCAATCTCACGATCAGGAATGGCATTGAGCAAGCGATGAGCGTCTTCCGCACGGCCCATTTGCAGTGCCTCGACGCCTTCGGTATAAGCAAGCAACTCGCCGAACCGTGCCAACGGAGTTGCCAGTGCGGAGGCGAGACCACCGACCCGCACACGCGCAGCGACATCGTCATTAGCCGTCGCCCGCGCCAATGCGGCAGCCAGTTGGCCCGCCGCAAGTGCAGGCTCTGCGAACGCGAGTGCGCTCCAGCGCTCGACTGCGATCCAGTCTGAACGCAGGCGGTCGCTTCCCGTACGGACGTCCCGCTCCTCGTGATCCAGGTAGTCAAGCATGAATCGCGCGACCTGCACCGAACGCGGCATCGATTCGTCATGGTAGGCTGGATCCAGTCCTTGCAGAAGTTGGAGTCGCGCATTGACGGCGAAGCAGTAATACCCATTGCCGATGTCTTCACAGAATGGGGCAAAGAGAACATCAGCTTCGATCGCCAGATCATAGGTGGACTCTGGTAGGAAGTTGAGCCTGATCAAGTGTAGCAATTCCGGACGGAGCACCTGTGGTAGCGCGGCATGCATGGCCAGACGCAGTGCAGCCTCACCACGTCTGGCTGCAAACGCCATGACGAGTTCGTATGCCTTAAGCGGTCCTGGGTCGCTCGCCAGCTTGGTCATCGCATCAGTGCCTACCCTTGCCCCGAAGATGGTCGACGGCCTGAACTAACCCATCCTCTTTCAGTTCGAACATGGCGATCCCGGGAATGATTGCGATCCGCGCAGCAGAGTTACCGGCCCAGCGAGATCGCGGCATCGGATTCAGCCAGGCGATTGGCCACCACGATGTATCGTAAGCACGCTGAACAAATCGTCGCGTGGAACGCACGCGCTCCCGATCTGTCCGACCACGCGCCGCACCTGCATCGCCGACCACAAGCAATGCACAACCTGGATGTTCGCGCGCCACGTCCTGCGGTAATTTCGGTCGTGTGAGCCGTTCGGAATCGAACAGACCGTCCTCGGGATCATTATTGAAGTAATAGATTGCAGTAAAACCAAGCTGCGACCGCCCGAACGAGTCAGCAACCATTTTACCCATGCCGCACCAGGGAACCATGCTTGGACTCGCATCGAACAGCACCAGCAACCGAGCCTGATTCCTACGTGCCGGCACTAACACCGGCTCAACGAGTGTGCCACGGCGAGATTTCTCTGCAATCGTGGCATCGATATCCAGCTGCACTTTCGGTCCAAACCGACGCGCGAGGCGAAAACGACGCCAGGTGACGATCATCTGCCGGAGACTCACCGAAGGTCTTGGAGTCAGTATGTGTGATTGCCGCAAGGCAGATGGAACCACCGCCTGTGGCAGGCCGACACCTCCAGGCTCAGCAGCGGAGGCGAACTCCACTGAAGGTGCTCGGCCTTCCTCCTGATCTTCATTACGCGGAACCATCGTCTCAGCCTCAGCCGTCTCCCGGGGAGATGCTGGCGTAGTAACCTCCTGCTCACGGACACCGGTCATGGTACGGATCGCCTCGGGCGTCGGCTGAGGCAGATCACGAAACAACCTGGCAAGGCGGATTCTTTCTTCGTCGGTATGTGCCCAAAGTGTTTCACACAGCCATCGAAGCCGGTCGCGAGTCAATGTGCCATGGCCGAGGCGCAACGCCACAATCGCGTCCTGGTAGTCCCGCACCGAAAGTGGGAAACCGTTCCGGACCAGATGAAGGAATAAACCCTCTAGAGGGAGGCGTATCATCAGGCGTCCTTAATCTGCCTTAGCATCCGTTCGTGAGAGCGATTCGTAGCTATCAAGGTCGGCCATTGTTTTGAACAAGATCCCCCAATGCGGTGGACGCTTCGGATCCTGATTGAGCGATTCAGGCGTCTTACCATTCCAATGTAGGATCTGGACCCAATCGATCAGCTCGCTTGTGCTTGGTGGCTTTTGAGTGTTCCCCACGGCCAGGCGCCGCACACGCAGAAACGCTTCCACCGCGGAGACCAGTACGCCATCGCTCAACGCATCAGGCGAGAGTTTGGTGTTCTTGCGTACGATGTCCTGCAATTCATCGACGGACTCTGGAAACTTCACTCTGACATAGAGACAGCGTCGCAGGAATGGTTCCGGTAGACGCTTCTCACGGTTACTGGTGATCACCACAATCGGCGGTGCGTCTTTGTTGCCTTCGACCGTTCTGCCGAAACTGCGCTCCTTAAGACACTGCTGCTCCTCAGCCTCCGGTAGTTCATCGATCTGATAGGTGAATCGATCAAGCACATCGAGCAGGTCATTCGGAAAATCAATGTCCGCCTTGTCAATCTCATCGAGCAGTACCACGCAGCGCTTCTTCCTGTGGATCGCCGCGCCCAGCGGTCCCAGGCTCAGGTACGGATACACATATTGGGCCTGCGGGTTGTTCGGATTCTGGGCATCCTGCAGGCGGCGCAGTGCGTTCAGACGATACAGCAGATCCTGGGCGCGCGAGGTGCTCTTGACGGAAATCTTCACCACCTCACCCAACTTCTTCTCAGCGGCAATTGAGTATGCCAGCATGGTCTTACCGCAACCCGGCTCGCCCTCTACCAGGATCGGCCGTTTAAGATCGATCGCCAGATTCACGATCTCCGCGATCGAGTCGGAGGCAAGATAGAAATCCGTTCCCTTGCCGGTGTAGCGGGGCTCATTCATGAGTAATCTCCTTCTGGCCATAGCCGTTCGCCCTTCAGGCGCTCGAATACATGGAGCGGTGTGCCATCGAACTCACCGCTCTCCTCGTCCATCAACGCGCGCTGAGCCAGGTCTTTCCGATGGCCCAAAGGACTGTCCGGCACTTCATGTTCGTCAAACCATTCGTACAGGTCACTCTCATCAATATCGACAAGGCGAGGCGCTACAATCAGTTTGGAAAAATCAAGCGGCACGCCAGGCTTCGCATCCATCGCGACATCAGCCCAGCTACTGGCATCACCCGAATAGTCGGTAACAATGGCTACGAGCCGATTGACAATCTGCTGCTGCCCGCGCAAGGCCTTCAACCTGGTCCAGAAAGGCTCCCAGATGAATTGCTGGAAAGCGGGGAATCCACCGGCATAATCTGCCCTGAGTCTATCAATGACGAAGTAGAGCTGCTGATGTTTGAGTTCCCCCACGACATGCTCCGCCAACGCCTGTGGCGTATCGACTCCCGAGACGTTCTCCAGCCCAAGTGTGCCAGCTACCCATGCCACTAGCGCCTGTACCGTGTTGCTACCGGGTGGTAATCGGCCGATCTTCCGCTTCGGATGATGGTTCTTCAAGAGGCTTCCCTGTACGTAGGCAACAAAAGCCCTTTGTCCTTCGTTCTTATCGCCATTCACTAGGATCGCTACGGCTGGCACGTCGGGATATGCAGCAAGGCCGCTGAATATTTTCTTGATCGCCTCGTGTTGCACCCTCCGCCCTAACTTGCCGAGTTGATCCTCGCGCAGCAAGGGTTCGTCTTCAGCGGTTGGCATATCAACCTTCTTCTGGGCCGCAGCCAGCGGCGTGTACCCGCGCCAGTGATTCACGATGACCAGCGCGTCTTCTCTAAGATCATGGACGTCTTCAAACATCATGATCGTGCGCCATTCCGTATGTTTGTCATCAACCTGAGCGTGGAACTTGGCCAGGCGTAGAGCGTGTAGCTCAAGTTCCTCCTGCACCTTGGGAAGAAGCGGGTCCGCCAGTGCCTTGAGCACATCATCTGCCTTCTTGCCAGGCTTCGGTTTGAGCACCGCCAACTTCGGATACGGATCACCTTTCCATTTTTCCAATGCCCATTCGAACTCAAGATGCGTGATCGACTTATCATTTCCTGGCGGGATCGAGCCGTACCAATAGCCCATCAACAAAATAAACCCTCCGCTCTGATGGACTCGTTCTCGACACTTCTGCACAGTCGCGTCGTACCCGCCCATCCAGTCCTCGCTCAGAGAGCACCAGCATTCGGCTTTCTTGAACAGCACATCTTGCACTTCACGACGAAAGTTCGGTCGTTCCTCTTTGAGGTCATCAAATCCGTAATCCCCAATAGTTGAGCTTAGAAAGATCGTCAGCTCACCTGCAATGGAAGGGTTAGTCATAGGTAGTTTCTTATAGGGCATCCTTATGGCCAGACCTAATAGCCCAGGTTCGGAAGGATGTCAAGAGCAAGTACTTAGTCACTCTGTCGGATTAAGATCGGAACCTGCTTATCTCGGCACGATGTGTGGAGTGAGAAAATGTCTAACGAATCTTCTCGATATGTTTTTGTTACAGAATCTGTCGAAAGGTGTCTTGTTGCCACTCACTTAGTGCGGCCGTAGCGCAAGGATTGTGGATCATCACACGCACGCGAGGTTGGATCTTCTGTTGCCTAGGCCGTTCAGTCAGCTCCACGTTGGCCAGTCTTGTTCCAGCTTTTGACGGCAAGGGCTCAACATCCCACAAGGAAATCATCACAGCACTGATGGAACGGAGGCTCATCAACAAGACCGTCACCGTACCGGCCAACATCTTCAGATCCAACCAGATTTCTTCCGGTCTCGTTGTCCTTCCTCCTTGCAGATCGGCTCGCGGAATCGAGATTACAAGAACAACCGGATCACAGTAGTCAGCTAATTGCCTGGCCTTCTGACGAATACGCGCGAGAATCCGGTGCGTCAGAATCACCCCTCGATCTTCTTCGTCACCCTCGACCTCATCGAGGTCAAGTCCACGGATCGGCAACCGTTGACGTTCTGCAGATCCCACCATCGTGGTGACTTCCGCGAAAAATCGTTCGCAACCGATTCTGCACTCGAGATCCGCTGTGCGCGCACGCGACTCGGGCAAGAAGGTGACGCGAACCCCGACTCGAATCAATTGGGTGGCCAGTTCAACTTCAGCAAGTGCCGATTCCCGCACCCCGTAGTCGGCGTGTGTAAGTCGCCGGATGAGGCGCCCCAAGCGTAAATGACTTGATTGATCGAAACAGTGTCGATGAAGGGTGTCCCACCGGTCGTGCAGCTCGCGGGATAGTCCTTCCTCCTCTCGCTTCCAAGCCGGGAGCGGTTCAGGGGAACTCCCTCGTAGGGATGCGATTAACCTGTACGATTTTCTTGGGCGAAACCGTCCCATGATTCAGGCAACCTCTGAACCACCCTCATCCGTCGTTCCCTGCCCGAATGTCTCCGAATGCCGTTTGGTGACTTCATCACACACCTCATCCAGCCATCGTCCGGCACAACCCAACACCTCACGGACCAGCGGTTCCGGCTGACCGGTTCGCCTGATCGTCCATTGCGACACGTACTCTAGAAGCGTCTCCCGGTCGAATCGCCGGCTGGACTGTGTCGCCAACGTCACAAGTTCACCCAATCCAACGTGTAAAATCTCGGCGACCATGTCCTTTCCATACGAAGTGCTGGCCGTCACATATTGAATGGCGCGATTGATTTCTTGTTCAGTCATGGCAACGACACAAAAACCTGTCACATTTTCGGCACCTCCGTCAATGCGGGCACACGAGTTCATCCTGCGGCCTCACATTTTTCTCTTCTCCCGAATGAGACCGATGATATGATCGGGCATTATTCGATTCACGTATCAAGGAGTAACCAATGGCCGGAACGTCCACGACGCAACGTATCACTAAACGCAATCGCATGAAATTTCCTGACCGATGGGACCTGACCCAGCTGGTCAACGATCCAGTGACCGACATCGCCGTCCAGCTTGCCGATCTGGAATCGAAGGTCGTGAAGATAGAAGCCGCACGATCGACAGTGACCCCTTCCATGTCCAGCCATGATTTTCTCAAGCTGCTCCGGCTCAGCGAAGAGATCGCGCAGGGTGCATCGCGTCTCGGGGCCTATACCTATCTGAGGTTTTCTGAAAACACGAAAAATGCCGATGCTCGTTCATTGAAGACCCGGGTGGAAGAACAACTGACCGGCCTGACGAATCGATTGCTGTTCTTCGAACTCTGGTGGCAGGGCGTAGATGACGTCAATGCGGCACGCCTGATGGCTGATGCGGGCGATCTTGGCTATCACTTGGAGACCATCCGGCGCTTCAAGCCGCACACCCTGTCTGAGCCGGAAGAAAAGATTCTCAACCTCAAAAACGTCACCGGCCGAAGCGCGGTCCACACCCTCTACGACCTTGTGACCAACGGACTCACCTTCACCATGACCGTCGGCGGAAAGAAAAAGACCGTCAATCGGGAAGAGCTGATGATCTACGTGCGAAACCCGAAGGCTCCTGTCCGTCAGGCTGCCTATCAGGAACTCTATCGCGTCTTTGCAACCCAGCGCGACTTATTGGGAGAGATCTACAAAACACTCGTGAATGATCTGAAATCGGAAAACCTCGGACTCCGCCGTTTTTCTTCTCCCATCGCCAGTCGCAATCTCAGCAACGACGTACCGGACCAGGCCGTCGACGTCCTCCTGGCGTCCTGCGCGAAGAACGCCGACATCTTCCAGACCTATTTCAAACTCAAAGCCAAGATCTGCAACATCAAGTCGATGAGCCGATACCATCTCTACACGCCGCACCGGGCAGAGACAAAAAAGTACCGATATACTGATGCCATCACGATGGTGCTCGACGCCTATCGGGGATTTTCGCCTCGCCTGGCTGATTTGGCCGAGCAGGTGTTCCGCGATCGACATATCGACGCCCCGACACGTCCTGGCAAACTGGGCGGGGCCTACTGCTACAGCATCGTTCCAGGCATGACGCCCTATGTCATGCTGAACTACACGGGGGAAGCCCGAGACATTGCGACTATGGCCCACGAACTCGGCCATGCCGTCCATGGCATGCTGGCCAAAGACCATTCCACATTCACCTTCCATTCGACCCTCCCCTTGGCGGAAACCGCATCCGTCTTCGGAGAACGCATTCTCTCTGATGCCCTGATGTCCCAGGAACAGAACAAGGCTGTTCAACAAGGCCTTCTGTTGGGCCAATTGGACGATATTTACGCCACCGTACTGCGGCAAGCCTATTTCGTTCGGTTTGAAAAGCTGGCCCATCAGATGATTGCGGACGGCGCAACGGCGGAGCAATTGGCGAAAACCTACGGACAGGAGCTGCGGCAACAGTTTGGGAAAGCCGTGAAGGTACCGGATGAATTTCAATGGGAGTGGCTGACCATTCCCCATATTTTCGCCAGCCCATTCTATTGCTACGCCTACAGCTTTGGAAACTTGCTCGTGCTGGCACTGTACCGCATGTACAAGGAACAGGGAGCCCCCTTCGTGCCCAAGTATCTGGATCTCCTGGCCACCGGCGGCTCGCTGTCACCACAGCAGATCCTTGCCGCCGTCGGTGTCGATATGACATCCGAAGCCTTCTGGCAATCGGGATTCGATACGATCCGGGAAATGGTAGAACAGCTGGAAGAAACGATGTGAGCCGCGGGATTGTGGATAACAGAATTGAGTTCATCCGTCAGGTGAGGTGGAGTGGTGACGACTGCTCAGAGAGGTCATGTCATTCTCCCGCAACGCACGCCATTCACCTGGTTTGAGATCGCCCAGTTGAACAGGACCGATGGCAATGCGCACCAACCGCAAGGTGGGGTGACCGACCGCTGCCGTCATGCGACGAACCTGCCGATTTATCCCCTCGTGGATCGTGATTTCCAGCCAGGTAGTTGGAACGTGTTTCCGATATCTGATAGGTACTGGCCGTTCAGGCAACGTCGGCTCCTCGGCCAGTAACCTTACTTTTGCCGGCTTTGTTCGCTTTCCTGAAAGCACCACCCCTTGGGAGAGTTGCGTGATTGCTCGTTCAACAGGAGTCCGTTCAACTTGCACCAAGTAGACTTTCGGTAGCTTATGCTGAGGGTCTGTAATCCGATGGGCAAGGGCGCCATCCGAGGTCAGAATCATCAGTCCTTCGCTGTCCCGATCAAGACGCCCCGCCGCATAGACATCGGGTATAGTGACATAGTCCGCCAATGTCGGTCTTCCTTCTGGGTCGGTGAAGCACGGCAACACCCCGTAGGGTTTATTGAATGCGATGGTCTGTGGAGGCATGGGCGTCCCTAGTCCTACTGTGATCGATTACTCCCATCGGTTTCCATTGTCCATTCAAGGAGACCTGAAATGCAGCGTCCACTAGGCCTCTGGCAGGACATTCTGCATGGGTTGACAGAACGCTCATCTTCTGGCACAATGAGAATGCTTCTCATAATCGCTGAAGGGAGAATTCCATGTACATGTGCTTGTGCAAAGGAATCACCGAGTCGGAGGTCCGAGCAGCCGGTCAGGCCGGAATTGTGATGGCCAACCAACTCAAAGCCAAATTTGACCTCAAGTGTCACGGCTGTTGCGGGCGCTGCGCCAAGAACATCCAGGAATTCGTCGAGGTTGCCGCTCAAGGAGCTGGAACCTCTTGCCCCAGGCTATAACTCTGTATGTTCTCTGAACCTTCGCCTAAGTGTTCGCGACCTCAGCACACAGAGCTTCCCCTCAGGACAACTCTTCGTCCGATTGTTTGACCATCGTTGTTGACGGAATGCGATTTCGCAAGAACCAGCTTACTTGGAAGAGGCGCGACTGATCAGTTTGGCCACGTCTGCGACTCGCCGGCCCAGATCCCTCGCATCGGCGAGTTCCTTCTTGTCAATCCCCGGACTGTCTCCCTCTGTCGTAGCGGATGCTCCGAATGCACCTCCGCCGCTCACCACGATCATCTGATTGCCAAGCATGGCGGCGAGAATCGTCAGCATCGTTACTTCCTTGCCGCTGGAGACTTGTCCTCCGGTCGCAAACGCCGCACCGACTTTGTTCTTCATTTTGAACTCGGGAAATACGCCGAACTTGAACTGCCAATTATCGAAGAACGTCTTGACCTCTCCGGACATATTAGACCAGTAGACCGGTGATCCGACGATCACCGCATCGGAGGAGAACAGATCTTCCGCCGTCACCAGGCTGACACGTTTGAGGATCACTACGGTATTCGTGGCAGACTGAGCCCCCTCAACGACCGCCTCCGCAATCCGTTCCGTATGGCCGGAAAGAGAGTGATAGGTCACGAGAATCTTCACGACCGGAGAAGCCTCGTCCGCCCAAGACCTTGAGGCACAGCCAGTGGAGAGAGTGAAGAGCAGCAGGGCTATGGCAATGAATGACAGAGCGGAGCTTGAAGAAGAACGTTGCGTGCCGAGTGCCGCCACGGGGTGATGATCCAGATAGAACAACGGTCAGAGGGTTAGTGCCGGAATGTCTCTTCTTCCATATGCTCTTCCACCGACACTTCGGTCAGCGTTCCTCGATAGGTACAGCGATGACATCGAATCCGCCACTCTTCGATCCATTTCTCTTGAACATAGGACTGGCGACATCCGGGGCACACGAACACGCCTTTTTTGTACAACACCCGCCGCTTCTCTTGCATAGGTTCCTCGCTTGATCCGGCTGGAGAATCGCACATGCCACGAGAAGATTGCAACATGATGGTAACCATCACCACTCTCACAAAGACAGCCTTCTTGACTGGAGAAGGTTGCGATCATTAGGATGCGCTGATGCGCCAAAAACTCTCAGCTTGGCTTGCTCTTTCTATCGTCACCGCTGGCGGACTCCTTGTCGGTAACATAGAGGCGGCCTGCGCCGCGGGATCCGACCTGGTCTCCATTCAAACGCCATCGGGAGTCACGATCAAGGCCGAAGTCGCCGACACGCCATTAAAACGCTCGGTGGGGCTGATGTATCGAGACCATCTCAAAAAAGACCATGGCATGCTGTTTTTCTTTGGCCAACCCCAGGCCTGGAACTTCTGGATGAAGAACACCAAAATGGCGCTCGACCTTATCTGGATCGACGGGAAGAAACGTGTGATGCACATTGAGCGCAATGTGCCGATTTGCACGAAGAGTGATGACTCCTGCCCGCAATATCGCCCGAACAGTGATGATGCGGTGTACGTCCTTGAGATTGCCGGGGGAACGGTTGACGGATATAAGATCGAGAGAGGATCAAAATTACAGTTCGGGCAACCCTAATATTTAGTTCAATACCAGGCTCGCATCGCCTCTCGACACATGTTGATCAGGGTTAATGCTGCCACGACCGAATTCGTCGAGCCGTAATCACGCCCTCGATCCGTTCAATGGTTTTCAGGACTCGATTCAAATGTGCCGTGTCGCCAACCTCCACAATAAAATCCAACTCGGCCTTTCGGTCTTCCCGCGTAATGATTTCAGCGCGGCTGATATTCGCTTTACATTCAGCGATCGCCGAGGAGACATTCGCCAAGACACCCGTCCTATCTTCGGCAATGACGGCGATCTTGACCGCATGAAGGCTGGGAGCGGCGGTATCCCATTCCACCTCCACCAACCGAGCTCGGTCATAGTCCAAGGCCTCTAGATTCGGACAATCGACGGAGTGGATCGTGAGCCCTCTTCCCCGAGTGATGTAGCCTAAGATGCGATCACCGGGAACAGGATTACAACAGCGGGACAACTGCATCAGCAAATCACGGCCCCCCTTGACCTGAACACCCTGCTCTCCGCCTCGGTCGCTCAATACCTTCTGGGATGTCGAGGGTTCAGGCAAAACCGTTGCAGTCTTGGATGCCGGTGCAATAAGCCGATTCACAACCTGCGCCGTCGCGATATGCCCAAAGCCAACGGCGATCGTCAATTCATCGGTCGTCTCGTACCCCTCTTGCTTGGCAACCTCGACCAATTCGCTCGACTTCAACACTTGAGCAGGAGCTAATCCATGCCGCCTGAATTCCGTCTCCAGTAAGCGCCGACCGATCTCGAGGCTCCGCTTCTGCTCTTCGGCTTTAATCCAATGTTTGATTTTTGTCTTGGCTCGTGAGGTACGGACAAACTTGAGCCAATCTTTGTGCGGCGTCTGATTCGGCGACGTCAGAATTTCAATCGTGTCGCCGCTCTCCAGCTCGTATTTGAGCGGCACGATCTTGCCGTTCACCTTCGCGCCCACACAATGGTCACCGACCTCGGTATGGATCGCATAGGCAAAATCCACCGGCGTCGAATCTTTCGGCAGCTCTTTGACCGTCCCTTTGGGCGTGAAGACATAGACGACATCATGGAACAATTCGAGCTTGACTGAATCCATGAACTGACGATTATCCGGTAAATCGCTTTGCCATTCGATGAACTGCCTCAGCCATCCAAAGGCTTTGCTGTCCTTATCCTGAACACGCCCTTGCTCCTTGTACTTCCAATGCGCCGCAATCCCGTATTCGGCCACGCGATGCATTTCTTCCGTTCGAATCTGGAATTCGACATGCTCCCCCTTGGGCCCGACCACGGTGGTGTGGAGCGATTGATACAGATTCGATTTTGGAATGGCGATGTAGTCCTTAAAACGGCCTGGCAGGGGGCGCCACAGCGAGTGAATCACTCCCAGCAGGGCATAACAATTCATCTTCGTATCGGTAATGATCCGCAAGGCGGTGAGATCGTAGACCTCTTCAAAGGAGATCGACTGTTTCTTCATTTTCTGATAGACGCCATAGAGATGCTTTGGTCGGCCATACACCGCTCCGGACAGACCCTGTTCTCCCAACGCGTTCTCGACCAGTTCCCGCACCTCTTGAATGTACTGTTGACGATCTTCATCACGTTTCGCGACACGCACTCGTAACATTTCATACACATCCGGCTTCAGATGTTTAAGGCAGAGATCTTCCAGTTCGTTCTTCACCCACCCGACCCCGATCCGATTGGCCAAGGGCGCATAGATCTCCAGAGTCTCTTGCGCAATCTCCAGTCGCTTTCCTTCGCTGAGATGCTCCAGCGTGCGCATATTATGCAATCGATCGGCGAGCTTAATGATCACGACGCGAATATCATCCGCCATCGACAAGACCATCTTGCGGAAATTCTCGGCCTGTTTTTCCTCGGAACTTTTGAACGTAATCTTGCCGATTTTCGTGACTCCATCGACCAAATGCACCACGTCCTTGCCGAACTCTCTCTCTAACTCACCGGCTGTCGCCACCGTATCTTCCAGCGTATCGTGCAGCAGTCCGGCGACGATCGCCGTCACATCGGTTTTCAATGAGGTCAGCACGCCGGCCACGGCGATGGGATGCTTGACATAGGGCTCTCCGGAACGACGTGTTTGCCCTTCATGCGCCTTCGCAGAAAACTCATAGGCCTTTCGCACCATCTCGATATCGGCATCGGGTTGATAGGATTGCACCCGATCCAGCAGCTGATCGATCGTCGTGACCGTTTCGTACATCATCGGTTACTCGATTCCCGCCGCCCGTATGTCTCGAATGCGCAATTGGATTCGGTCATACCCGTTCCAGTGATTGAGCTCCGGCGTAAATGCGACGTCGATCGGCGTCTTAATCGATAATCCCTGTTCTTCGAGAGACTTCATTCCAAATCCAATACTATCAAACGGCACCGATCCTCCCTGCCGAACCGTCATCTTCAAATGCTTGTCCCCCACGACACGAGCTTGTAGGACGTTCAATCCTCTTACGGCGAAAGTCGGCTCTGGATTGCCCGCGCCGAATGGGTGCAACGTCCCGATTTCTCGGATCAGCTGTAAGGTGACCTCATCCAACCGCAGTTCGGAATCCAGATGCAACATCGGAACGGCGTGCGTACTGCGCATCCACGCCTCAGCCATGGCAGCAAACCGCTCGGCAAACTCGGGCACTCGCTCTTCTTTGATCGTCACTCCTGCGGCGCTGGGATGGCCCCCAAATGCGACCAGCAGGTCTCGGCATCCAGCCAATGCCTGATAAAGATCAAAACCCGGCACAGTCCGCGCTGAACCTTTGCCGATACCGTCTTCATTGATCGCAAGAACGATCGTTGGACGATGAAAGCGTTCCATGATACGGGCAGCTACGATACCGACAACCCCAAGATGCCACCCTCGCGCATAGAGCACGATGCCTCCGGGCAACTCCCGCGATGCAACGTGCGCCAAGGCCTCATCAAGTATGGCCGCCTCGAGTTCCCGTCGCCTGTGATTCAGCTGGTCCAGCTCCTCGGCCAACGCTTGTGCTTCCCGTTCAGACTCCGTCGTCAAAAGCCTGACGCCTTTGATCGCCTCATCCAGCCGCCCTGCGGCGTTCAACCGAGGCGCGAGTTTAAACGCAATCGTATCCGCCGCGCAGTCACGAGTCACGCCGGCTACCTGCTTCAAGGCCCTAAGGCCACACCGTGCTCCACGCGAAATCTGAGCCAGGCCCTCACGAACAAACAGTCGATTTTCGTCTTGTAAGGGCACCACATCGGCAATCGTCGCCAGCGCCACCAAGTCCAGCAAGGAGTCGAGAGGTACCGACCCAGAGCCATATTTTTTCTCATACGCCTGCACGACTTTGTACGCGAGCCCACCTGAACAGAGCCCATGAAACGGATAGCGCGCGTCCGACCGATGGGGGTTCATCACCGCTAACGCCGGCACCATCTCCATATCGCTCTGGTGGTGATCCGTCACGATCACATCGATCCCTAGTTGACTTGCGAGGGTGATCTCACGATGCGACGTCGTTCCGCAATCAGACGTTACCAATAACGTAACGCCGTCCTGTGCCAGAGCTTGAATCGCATGCTCATTGAGTCCATACCCTTCACGCAAGCGATGCGGCACGTAGGCTTGAACTTGTGCTCCAAGATCGCGAAAAAATGACACGTACACGCTGGTCGCCGACATCCCGTCCACGTCATAGTCGCCATAAAAACACACCCGCTCATGCCGCTGCATGGCGTGATGCAAACGGTCCACAGCTCGTTCGATATCGGGGATCAAGAAGGGATCATGCGTTTCGAGCGGAGACATCCAGGCCAACGCCTGGTCCACACTCGTCACACCCCTGTTGAGCAACAACGAAGCGGTTGCAGAAGAAATGGATAAAGCCTGCGAGAGACGGCCGCGTTGGATCGGGTCAACTTGCCGAAAGACCCAGAGCTTAGACTTCACCGTTGCCTCCTTCTCAACCTGGGCCGTAGGGCGATTCGGGACAAGGCACTCAGGAAAACGAGCCAGACTCTAATAAGTCGCTGCTTCTTTGTCAAACAACGCAGTGAGGAGAACACCGATGGGGGTATGAACAAGAGGGACTCAAAGAGATTCGAAGGGAATCAACCGCTTATTCGCCTCCTTTTTGCACATAGTTCTTCACAAACTCCTCCGCGTTCTTTTCGAGCACGTCGTCGATTTCATCAACCAGCTTATCGATATCTTCCTTCAGCTTCTTCCCGGTCTCCACGACCTTCGGGTTGGCTTTAACCTCTTCCTTGCCTTGCGGTTCTCGTCTCGACTCTTGCTTTCGTTCCTGCTTTTCCATTCGAGCACCTCCTGTCATCCAGGGAAATCCTCGCGGTCAGCTCCCAACTACCGGGTATACACGCACCTTACTCTAGGGAACAGAAACCCGTCAAGGCAAGGGCAGAAACGAAAAGCGCCGTTTCCCATCTGGGAAACGGCGCGTCACTCACTCGATCTCAAATCTTCTCTCAGACGATCAACGAGATGATAAGAAGAGCTACGATATTGATGACCTTGATCATCGGGTTCACCGCCGGCCCAGCCGTATCCTTATACGGATCACCGACCGTGTCACCGGTGACCGCCGCCTTATGCGTGTCGGTCCCCTTCAACCCCTGCTCTTCGATAAATTTCTTCGCGTTGTCCCAGGCACCGCCGCCGCTCGTCATGGAAATCGCGACAAACAAACCGGTGACGATGCTGCCGACCAACACCCCACCAAGCGCCTGTGGGCCAAGCACCAAACCGATGATGACCGGTGACACCACCGGAATTAAACCAGGGATCATCATCTTCTGAATGGCCGCTTGCGTCACGATATCAACGCACGTGCCGTACTCCGGCTTGCCCGTCCCTTCCATAATTCCCTTGATCGTCCGAAACTGACGGCGTACTTCTTCCACGATCAATCCTCCCGCCTCACCGACGGCCCTCATACACATAGAGCCGAAGATGAACGGCAACATGCCGCCCAGAAAAAGACCAACCAAGACTTTTGGATTCGAGAGATCGAAGGCCGCCAGCGCCGGATTATGCGCGGCAACTTCACGCGAGTATTCAGCAAAGAGCACCACGGCCGCCAACCCAGCGGACCCGATGGCATAGCCCTTGGTCACCGCTTTCGTCGTATTGCCCACGGCATCCAATGGATCGGTGATGTCCCGCACTTCTTTCCCTAAATGCGACATTTCGGCGATACCGCCGGCGTTGTCTGTAATTGGGCCAAATGCATCGATCGCAACTACGATCCCAGCCATCGAGAGCATGGCCACAGCCGCCACCGCCACACCATACAGCCCACCGGACTCAGCGCCGCCGCAGACCCAATAGCTGCCAAGAATCGCCATGGAAATCACCACGACCGGAGCCGCCGTCGATTGCATACCCACCGCCAGACCGGCGATGATGTTCGTCGCATGGCCGGTTTCACTTGCTTTTGAAATGTACTTCACCGGCTCATACTCTTTTGAAGTGTAGTAGTCGGTGATGAAAACAAGCGCCAACGTGACGGCCAAGCCGAGCAGCGCGGCAATGTAGTAGCTGAATCCACCGACACCACCGACTCCGCCCATAATCATGAAGGTCACGGGCAAGAAGGCTACGGCAGCAATTCCTCCGGCCACGAACAGTCCCTTGTATAGAGCGGGCATGATATCGCCACCCGGAGCAACCTTGACGAAGAGAATGCCGATGATCGTCGCAAAGATCGTGATGCCGCCCAACGCGAGCGGATACAGGATAGGAGCCGTTGCTCCTTTGAACATTGTAAAGGCCAGCACCATCGCCGCGACGGTCGTGACGGCGTAGGTTTCAAAAAGATCCGCAGCCATGCCCGCGCAATCGCCGACATTGTCACCCACGTTATCCGCGATGACCGCCGGGTTCCGTGGGTCGTCTTCGGGAATCCCTGCCTCTACTTTGCCGACCAAATCCGCCCCGACATCAGCCGCCTTTGTATAAATTCCTCCACCGACTCGCGCAAATACGGAGATCAAGCTCCCACCAAATCCGAGACTGAGCAATGCATGAATGGCTTTTTCCTGACCGGCCATCGATTCAGCGATCGAATAAAACCCCGTAATAGCCAGCAGCCCCAGACCAATCAGTAGAAGGCCCGTCACTGCGCCACCCCGAAAAGCCACGACCAAGGCCGCATTCATCCCGTTATGGGCAGCTTGCGCCGTCCTCACATTGGCACGAACCGCAATGATCATCCCCACATAGCCGGCGATCGCCGAAGCACCGGCCCCGACCAAAAACCCTGTCGCCGTCAGAAGCCCAAATTTATCCGAGACTGCGCCGGCGAGGGCCAACACCACGAACAATACTGCCGCGACATACCCAACCGTCTTATACTGCCGATTCATGTAGGCGCTGGCGCCTTCCTGGATGGCTTTTGAAATTTCCTGCATCTTCGCATTACCGGCATCGAGCTTGAACACCCACATCGCCAGGTATAACCCATAGCCAATGCCCGCCACGGCAGCGATGATGGCAAACGTGATAATCGCTGAGTCACTCACGGGAGATCCTCCTACTGGTTAAACGGATTCCTGATGTCGCACGGCTCTCCGTGGCTTCAACCCATCCAAAGTACAGACGCAAGTGGGTAAATCCTTAAGGTGGGCAGTGTCGATTCCGAAGCGAGCCACCCGAAAAGCTGGGCTATTCTAATGGACTCCCACGGGAGGGATCAAGACCAAATACGGTCATCTTGCAAACACCTCCCCAGTCTGAGTCATACTGGCAGACACTAACCGGATACACCATGCAGGACCGATACAGAGGCTCTCTCCCATCTGGAGGCGAATGAGGTGCTGCCGAACGGAGAGAGGTTGAGATCACTCTTCTCCATAGAGAACAAGAGGTTACACATGAGACTGACCCTCTGGATGACCCTGTGCCTGACCAGTCTACTCGCGGCATGTAGCAGCGAGAGCACCACCAGGCCCGCTGCCTCAGCTCTGACCGGTCTTAAGCTCCAAACAGTGACGAGTACGCTGAGCACCCCAGTATTCCTGACGGCACCCCTCGGAGAGGCGAACCACCTATTTATTGTGGAACAAGGAGGGACGATCAAGATTCTGGACAGAACGACCGGCGCCGAGCTTGGTACGTTTCTGACTCTAATCGGGATCACGCGCGGCGGAGAACGCGGACTCTTGGGACTGGCCTTTGACCCAGCGTACAACTCCAACGGCCGATTTTACGTCTACTATACGGACGCCGATGGCGCGATCACCATCGCTCGGTTTCTGGTCTCGTCAACGAACCCGAACGTCGCAGATCCAGCTTCGCAGACCATCTTGGTCTCTATTCCCCATCCGACCTTCGCCAACCACAACGGAGGCATGGTGGCCTTCGGACCTGATGGTTGCTTGTACGCGGGCGTTGGAGATGGAGGAAGCGGTGGAGATCCAAACAATCATGCGCAGAATCTCACCAGCCGTTTGGGGAAACTCCTCAGAATCGATCCCAGCACGGGAGCCGCCTGTACCAACGGAGGCGTGAACCCGTTTCTCCTCACCGGAGGTGATCACCTGGTGTGGAGCTACGGCCTGCGGAATCCCTGGCGCTTTTCCTTTGATCGCAACGATCTGTATATCGGCGACGTCGGTCAGAACGCCCGTGAAGAGATCAATGTGTCGGCAGGTCCCAATGCCGGGAAAGGGCTTAACTACGGCTGGCGGCTCATGGAAGGATCAGCCTGTTTCAATCCAACGACGAACTGCCAGACTGGAACCCTCACCTTACCGATCGTTGAATATACCCACGACAACGGCGCCTGCTCCGCCATCGGCGGTTATGTCTACCGAGGTCAAGCTGCACCAGCCATCCAAGGAACCTACTTTTACGCCGACTTTTGTGCCGGATTCGTCCGCAGTTTCCGCTTGAATAATGGCTCGGTCATTGAGCGAACCGAATGGCCGCTGCTCGCCGCTCCCTCCATCTCAAGTTTTGGCCAAGATGGTCTTGGGGAGCTCTATTTGACCACGCTGAGCGGGACAGTGTTTCGAATCCTCCCGAATTAGAAACCTTCCCAACGGTGCGTGACAGTGCCCCCACCCCGCTGGTTTACGACACTCGCTGACTTTGCTATAGTTCGACAGCCGAAAGCCATATGGGACTCGAACCGAACTATATCGTGGTCGATGGACAGACGTTCAGCAAGGCCAAGCTCGCGCTGGACAATCATGTGTACAAGAACTGTCAGATAGACGACTGTGATCTGTACTACAGCGGCGGACAATATGAACTGCTCGACACCCACATCACCAACTCACGCCTGATTTTGAACCACCCGGCGAAAGGCATCTACAATGCCCTGCAGATCTTCAAGATGAAGTCCCCCGGCTCCCGCATCGTCTTCGACTGATTGTTTTCTTCATGCCCTACACCTACGACTACACCAATGCCGCCAGCGGCAACGACAGTGCGTCCGCGCGCTATTGGCGGGCTATAAAAATGGCGCTGACCCGTTGCGTCAGAACGAAGACCTTCTACTTTGATGGCAAGGGGTATGAGTATCTGTACCATCCCTACAATCGAACATGGAAAAACGAACGTGGCATCGAAATCCCCATCTTCCGTGAACTCCTGCTTCAGCATGAAGGCAAGCGGGTGTTGGAAGTGGGCAACGTCCTGTCACATTACTTTCCGATCCAGCATGAGGTCGTCGACAAATACGAGGTCAGCTTCGGCGTGATCAACCAGGATATCATCGAGTTTGTCCCTCAGCGGCCATACGATTTAATTGTGAGTATCTCGACATTGGAACATGTCGGATGGGACGAACAGCCACAGGAGCCGTCCAAATTACTCCAAGTGATGAATCATCTGCGATCCACCTGCCTGGCTCCATCGGGTAAACTCGTGACGAGCCTTCCGATCGGATACAACCAATACTTCGATGACTTGCTGAACCGGGGCAAGAGCCCGTTCACGAGCCAGCATTTCCTCAAGCGCATTTCCAAGCAGAACTATTGGATTGAGTCGGATTGGGAACAATGCCGCGCCGTGCCTTACGGCCGGTTCGTGGCCCATGCGATTGTGATAGGAACCATCGAGGCATAACCGCCGAATCGCCTAGAAATCCGTTTGCACAAGCCACTCAGCATCCAGTCCTGGACCAGCCGATTCCCTGTCCTTTAGAACCGGGCCGGAGATACCGATAAAGAGATGACAACTGGCAGGCGCTCCTACGCTGGGCATGTTGTCGTGTCAGTGCGCACCTGATGGATTGTCACCGAACAATCAGGAACTTCAGATAGATGAAACGTGTGATCGTATACGAGCTCTTGCCGGATATGGTGCTGGCAAGACCGGTCACCAATGCCAATGGACTCCCCATCGTGGCAGCGGGAACCATCTTGAACGCCGCGTTGATCGAACGGCTCCAAGAGCTGGGATTGCCATCCGTATATATTGAGGGCGATGCACTGGACTCCGGTGGAAAAACTCTGGCGGAACTGGAAGCCGAACTCGATCATCGATTCCGACATGTCGCACACGACCCTATTCAACAACTGATCCTCCGGACGATCCGTACCCACTTGCAAGCCGCGCATGGGATGGGACCGGACATCGAGAAGCCGGAGGCCGCATGACCCTCTTCAATCCAGCAGACCTGCGCAACCGGATCGAACAGCTAGGAGACCTTCCCACACTCCCCCATGTCGTACAACGGCTAGCCACTATGATCAGCCGTCCCACCGTGTCGGCTGAGGAGATCGGCACCATCATCGAAAAGGACCAGGTACTGGCTGCGAAAGTGCTGCGGCTGGCGAATTCTCCCTTTTATGGGTTTCCGTCACGAATCGGCTCCGTCTCCCACGCCGTGATCGTGCTGGGATTTAACGTCGTGAAGGGGCTGACACTCTGCGCCTCGGCGCTGACCATCATGAAAGACGCCGGCATGGACCAGTTGTGGCGCCATTCGCTCGGCGTTGCTATCACCGCCAATCTTCTCGCGACCAGGCTGGAGATTAAGAACCCCGAAGAGCTGTTCGTGTCCGGCCTGCTCCATGACATTGGGAAAGTCGTGCTCTACGTGAAATGGTCCGACGTAGGCACCAGCATCAAAGATGCGCTGAAGACTCGTGCCGATCACTCCCTCTTCGATGTGGAACTTGAATTGACGGGCCTTTCACATGCCGAAATCGGCGGCTACCTGGCAAATGCATGGCATTTACCGATCACGCTCCGGGAGCCAATCCTTTACCACCACAACCCAACCCAGGCCAAAGACGCTCCGTTGCAAACGGCCATCGTCCATGTGGCGGACATCCTGGTCAAGGGGCTGGCCTGCGGCAACCCCGGCGATGATCTCATTCCGCCACTGTCCAAACCGGCCTGGGACCAAGTTGGGCTGAATGAACAGAGTCTGGCGGAATACATCGACAAGGCCTCGCAAGAGTTCGTGACCATCGACGACTACCTATGAACCACTCCAGTGCCGGCCGGAGAATTCTGCTGCTCCACAACGAACTGACCTCGACTCCGGCTCTGACCTCGGCCTTGGAGAAAGGTGGGTTCCAAGTCCTGGAAGGCCACCTGCCTGAGCTGGCACTGCACGAGCTCGTCCACGATCCCCCCTGTCTCGTCCTCGCCGCGGAAGGAACAGGAGGCCATTCCGTGGAAACACTCACGCGCAACCTCAAGCTCGATGCCTTCCTGGGTCGTCTCCCGCTCATCGTCTTTGTCCGAGACAGTCGGCTCAACGATATCGACTGGGGTTCATTAGGGGTCGATGACTTCATCGCCGTTCCCTATCGCGCAGAGGATGTTGTGCATCGCATACGACTCTGCCTCAGCCGACTGACTCGCTCACTCGACGCAAATCCCCTCACTCGCCTGCCGGGCAACACCACCATCCTCTGTGAAACCACCTCTCGCATTCACAGCCAACAGCCCTTCGCGCTCGCGTACCTCGACATCGACAATTTCAAGTCGTTCAACGACCGTTATGGCTATGGACGTGGAGACGAAGTGCTCGTTGTGGCCTGTCGTATCCTCACGACAGTCGTCGGTGAGTTGGCGGGATCAGAAGGATTTGTGGGGCATGTCGGGGGCGACGACTTTGTCTTCATGAGTCGCCCAGCCACCATCGACGCGATTTGCGAGACCATCATCAAACGATTTGACCTCGTGATTCCAGACTTCTACGATCGTGAAGATCGCCTGAAAGGGTACATCGACTCGGTTGACCGTCGGGGTAATAAGGAGCAGTTTCCCATCATGAGCCTCTCGATTGCTGTCGTCACCAACGAACGGTCTCCCATTGCCCACCCAGGCGACGTGAGCAAGATCGCTTCAGAGCTCAAGAAACGAGCCAAGGCGATGAAAGGCAGCGTCTACGTCAAAGATCAGCGGAGCGAGGCTGATGCAGCCTCCTCCGTAACGTCTAATCCCACCGCGCAGCTTCTCCAACCGGATTGAGACAATGTAACGCTCAGGCAGTCCCGTACACCTGTCAAGACACTCAGGAACTCTGTTGCCTTGCACCCGTGTGGGAGCGTGAGTCATCGAACACTCCTTATGGTGTCTCACCGGACTGGATATGTGTCATTCTGATATTGTGTGCCGTTCTGACATCACGGGAACAAGTCAGATCCCGTGCTGCTACACAGGTATTATGTGTCGTACCCATGAATAGTCTGAACCTTAGGTAAGTGCTTTCCCGCGAGAGACCAGCCCCCCATCCACGCGCTCCACATTCGATTCCATCATCGCCATCTCTATCAAGGCCATATGCCCCACATGAGTGTACAAGGAAATTGTAGAGAGGGGCAGCTGAGCCTCAAGTGCTTCCTACAAAACAGAACTACGTTGCGTTCACTGGCATCATGCTTGCTCCGTCTGTCAATTGGTTTCTGACCAGTCTAAAACCGGCTTATTGAGAGCCGATGTCCGACTGCACTGATGCTACTGCTGCAACGGCCAGCAGCCGTTCAGAAGTTCCTCTCGCACCACGCACGCAGATCTGCTGCGTCTTTGTGGTTATAACCTAGAACTGTGCGGAGTAATGATGATCACCATGTAATGCAAGAATGCTCAGAAAATCGCTTACAGTATTGCGGTTAGCCTGCGATGAGACCCAGCGTTGTCTTGGCACAACCATGGTGAGACCTTAACGCTTTATATGAGGGTGGATTCAGAGACTGCCCTCCACCCTGGACCACAATCGCTATCCGGAACAGTTCGATCTTTTAGAAACTTTGCACTCTGCTCTGACCGAGTGGATGGTGAAGATGAGGGCATCCATTCATAGACTGCGAATAACCATTCGTCGTCTACTTATTCTCTGAGGAGTCTTTCTGTGAGGTTCTGATCCAATTCAATTCTTGCCAGGCCAGAGACCCTGAGTCCAGAGCCACACCCGAAAGGAGCAACTGTATGAGGATGTGGCGTATGCTGGGAGTGGTGGTGTGGAGTCTTTGGCTAGTTCCCTCCGTGAGCGCAGACGATCAGATCCAGAATCTTGAGGAGCGAGTCAAAAAGTTGGAACAGCTCCTGAAGAAACGAGACCAACCGGAGCAGGAAGGTATTCCTCCTGGGATTGAGCGACCCGAACTGATGAAACCAGCGGGCCCTTCAGCCGAGCCAGGCCTAGGCCCCTTACCTGAAGTCGGGCGTGATCAACGCACCCCCCAGGCTGGCCCCTTATCCTTCGGGACCACGGGCTCGGGTCGCCTCATCTATGCCAAACCGTTTGTCTCCTCGCCTAAGGCTATTGTCGGCGGCTACATGGATTTTTTCTATACGATGACAAAGAAAGGCCCCGTGACCCCGCAGGGAAGTATCGACAATGGCGCGGTCGGGAATCCAGGATTGGGCCAACTCAGTAATTCCTTCGACCAACAGCGGTTTGTTCCCTTCATTTATGCAGATATCTCCGATCATTTAAAAATGGCGGCGGAAATCGAGTTCGAACACGGCATTCGCGAAACATCCGAGCATGAACTCGAGGTCGGAGTGGAGTTTGCCACGCTCGATTATCTGATCCACGAGCGGTTCAATCTTCGGGGCGGAATTCTCTTATTGCCCGTGGGAAAATTCAATTTGCTCCATGACTCGCCGCTCAACGATCTCGGGCCGCGCCCCCTCATGAGTACCTTCGTCATTCCCTCCACGATGTCGGAGACCGGCGCTGGCTTTTATGGAACCTTCTACCCGGGCCGGACCTCCAAGCTCGATTACGAGCTCTATCTGACCACTGGCTCGAATGGGTACGGGTCCGATGGCACGCCGCTGATCACGGAGCTGGCAGGTCTGGGCGAGACACGCCAACGCGCCTCGTCTGCCTCGGACGGCCTCGCAAACCACAATGGGAAAACAGTCGTCGGACGCTTAGCCTACAGTCCGATGCTGGGAATCGAAATTGCCGGCTCGGGCTACCATGGGAGCTACGGTCCGCAGGGTGACCGGAAATTGTCGATTATGACCGTGGACTGGACGCTGCAGCGTGGGCCGTTTGAACTCATTGGAGAAGCGGCGTGGACCTATGCCCAAGGGAACTCAAAATTGCTAGATGGCACTCCGAATATTGATCCGGTGACCGGGCGGTTAGCCCCGCAGCGGAGTGCTGGGTACTATATTCAGGGCAATTACCATTTTATGCCGCCGCTCCTCCGGAATTTCTCCAAGAAGCACTTTGGGGAAGGCTCAACCTTCACCGCTGTCGTCCGGTACGACCGGGTGAACACCAATTTGGATCACCCCGGAGGCTTGGGAGATTTGGAGACGCTCACCATGGGCCTCAATTTCCGACCGTTGGAGGACGCGGTCTTTCGGCTCGCCTATCAATTTAACATGCGCGCCACCAATGCCTATACGAGCACGCCAATCACGGGGGATAATGCCTTGATCCTCTCCATGGCAACGTACTTTTAATTTCGGTCGCAATGCACGAAGTCTTCTCCATGCCACCACCTCATCAGCCGAGGCCGAGAAAGGATTATAGCAAAACCCATAATCACTAATGGCCACATGGTTTGAACTCTGTCAGAATCAGGGTATGAGGTGTTCAACGGATCTGTGCCAACGGGTGGTGGATTTTTTCTGAAGCAGTGGCAGCAAGGCCGAAGCAGGTCGGCGAGGCCATCGTCTACCATTGGCTCAAGCCCGGTGGGGTGGCGTATAAGCGTCCCGGCCCACAAGGGCCCCGCAAACTGGATTGGGACGCGTTGCGCCGTCATGTGGACGTCCATCCGGATCAAACCTAAGCGGAGCGGGCCCGATAGTTCCAGGTCTTCCGGCAGTGTATTTGGCATGCCCTCCAACGCCTGCGGGTGCCCCATAAAAAAGGATGGGCTACCAAAAACGCGCCCCGCAGTAACAGAAACCGTTCCTGTGCCTGCGGGAACGGTTCGTTCGCCGCGGCAAACAGCCTGTCCATATTGATGAATGCAGCTTTGCCTCTTCGACAGCGCGACGGTATGGGTACGTGCCGAAAGGCCCCCACGTGGACGGCCTGGTCTCCGGGCAGCGACGGCCGCGCACCTCGCTGGTTGCGACCCGAATAGAAGGGCGACTCGAAGAACCGCTGTTGTTCGAGGGAACATGTGATACAGAGGTCTTCAACACCTGGCTGAAGATTCGGCTGTGCCCGCGCCTCACTGTCCAACACCTCGTGATCATGGACAACGCGGCCTTTCACACATCGGCGAAGCTCATTGAGGTCACCGGCGCCACGCTGCTGTTCCTGCCGCCGTACTCGCCCGACTTCAACCCGATCGAACAGGACTTCGCCGCCCTCAAGAAACGTCGGGAGTATCAGGACCAGACGACGCTCGAAGAAATCGTCAAGGCCTATAACTATAGGCTTAGCTATAGAACCGGACTTGATCGGATTTATCCCAACATTGTTGGAGATTGGTGTGCCTTCCACTTGGATCAGGCCAAAGCTGAAGATTCGTCAGGCAGAAGGACGTAGCGCAACCATTCAAAATTCTGATTCAGTGAATCCAAAAGGATTCACATCACCTAGAGGTACGTCGTTACAGGAGTACATTTGTACAGCGGTACCGAAGCTGAAGGGAAGAGTCAAGCCAGTGCCTACTCACATTTCTGCAGCAATGTCCCGAGGCACTTGAGCGTCCCAAGTGGGTTGATCAGTGGCTTGCGGAGAACAGATCCAGGCGGGGGATTGATCGCATTGCGTCCAGCGGTCGACAAGAAGTTTTCGATACCTTTCGTACCTGTCCGTGCTCCATCGACGAGAGACGTAATGACCCGCCCCAGCCCCAAGTCATGCTCGAACTCAATTCCCGCGACATGCACCTTGATCGGATCCGGCTTCCCGCAATCCGGAGCGGAGAGGAACGTTTCATCCTTCTTGACCAATGCCGCGATCGCTTTGACCCGGTCTTCGGCATCAACGTCGTCACCATCGCTCCACGAAGCCGATGTCGCAAACTCCGCCCGGAGGCCGTCCCCATCTGTAATGACCTGTGTCGGAGCATAGGTCATCGCGGCAAAGGGTTTTGGGGCTGTGACTGTGACTCTCTTGATTCCACGCAGCACCTGATCCGCTTTCACCATTTTCGGCAGACCGATCAGTGCAGGGATGAGGCTTGGTCTCCCCCCTCCGACCTGTTGGCTCATCGTTACTCCAACAGCAAGGTCCCCCTCATCCATCACCGTGATCGGGAATTTGGAACAGTCGAACTGGTTGACCGCAACAAGGACCGACACGTCATCATAGGAGCGAAGTGCAAACGACAGCCGGCCGGCGAGGACAGGAGATGTAATCCCTTCCAGCGTCGCGCGCTTGCCGATACCGCCTCCGATCAAGGGATCGAAGTGGGCATACATGATGGTGTTGGCCACGACATCAATCGAAACTGAATAGGCCAACCCCTTCTCACTCCATGCCGAGGTGACCCGCTTGAGGGTGACAGTTCCCCAAGCCGCATCACGACTATCCAACTCGATGGAAAACCCACCGTCTCCGAGCAGGTGGTCCCGCCATTGCTTCTCAAACAGCTTGCCGCGAGATCTGATCGACTGAAACGAAACGGTGCGCTCATCGCTGGACCGTTCGTTGAACTGAGTCGTGAGTTTCTCAAGTAGCGGCTTCCTGACCATGATGGCTGAATCGCCGGACCCGAAGTTCAAGCCGGCTGCGGCGGCACGAATAGCATAGGTCAGTCGCCCAATCTCTGACTCCAGCTGCTCCGATGGCACCCGGGCAACTGGCTTCGGCACAGAGGGGGATTTGTCGCCGTACCGCGCAAAAATCCAGAACCCGGAGTCGGTCATCAGAAACTGGGAATACCGTGCCACGACCGGTATCTCAAACTTCGGACTGGAATAAGCGATCTTGATCTGGAAACCCTTCTCCTCGTCTTTCAGCACCTCACTTCCCGAAAACCCCAACACCAGTTGGTCCAGCTTCGCCGTAGCCACGGTGACCACAAGATCTTTTTCAATCTGATCGATCAGTCGGTTCCTGAGGTAGTCACGCACCGCCGCAATGTTTTGGAACCGCAGGGAATACCAGGAGAGATCGGGATGGAGCTCTCTCACCTTTACCCTAAATGCAAGTTGGTCTTCAGGGGTGTCCGTATCCGGCTCGGGCGGCATGAACAGAAGATCACCTGTCATCGTTGCGTCAAACTGCAGATGATTCGTGGGGCTCGCCACGGAGACCTGAAGCTCCATTTCACAACGGCCGGCCCTACTGACTAATTGAATGTCTTCAATCTTGACAGACAGATCTTCAAGCCCCTCAGGTGGCTGGACCGGAGTGATGACAAGCCCCTTGAGCAACGACAGAAACTTGCCCATCCCTCGATTCGAAATCCCAATCCCCAGATCAGCCGCAGCATACCCACCACCTTGCTGTTGAAGCTGGTCTTGCAGTGCCAGGCTCTCATACACTGCCCGCTGATGGTCTACGATCAATTGACCTTCCCGGTCTGAACCACAGCCGGATAACAGCATTCCCCACAGGGATAACAGCAGCGCAGGTTTACATCTCATGGCCATTCTCGATGTCGGAGGTGCCGTTTTACAAAGTATCGTCCTGGTTCTGTTGAGTAGCAGGCGGATTACAACTGAATGCACGGTGGGGCGAATGCTTTACGAAACGATGGACTCGATAGCGATGGGACTCAGTTACAGCTCAGTCTCATCAATTCCGGCAACCTTCATAAGGTGCCGCAGTAAACCAATTTTGAGCGGGCTATTGCCATGTATCGGCACAGAGATTCGAGCAGGATCACCTACTTTCCCGTAAATGTGGTGACTGCCCTTTGTTCTGCGCAATTCCCACCCTTTCTTCTCAAGCAGTTTCGCAAAGTCTTTCCCAGAAATTGCTTTCACACCGCAATCTCCAGAACTTTGTCTTTCGGTGTTACCTTGACGTCTTTAAGATCTACAGACAAACAGCCTTCGACCGCCTCATAGATGTTTCCAAGCAGTTCATCGAACGTTTCTCCCTGAGTGGCACAACCGGGAACCGAAGGCACTTCAGCCCAATACCCCCCTTCTTCCGCTTCATGAACAATGACTTTGAGCTTCATAAAACCACCTCACGCGGGTTTTACACGGGCACAGAATCCTTCACTAGACTAACCCCATCGCTATAGCCGCAAATCGACTTCGTGATGGCGGTTAATCCTAATAAGCTTTTCCTGTATTTAGCAAGCTTTGTTTCGGTTCTTCAGGGGGAGCTACAAAATGGCGCGGCACTGACTCATCAAGCAGCAGGTGCATGAGCGAACAGACGCTTCTTCGCCACTTCGAGCACAGCCACCGCTGCCTCTCGTGAGATTGTCGGGAAGTCTTTCAGAAATTCCTCCAAAGACGAGTTCCCCTTCCAGGTAGCCAAACAGAGATTGAACTGGCACACGGGTTCCCCTGAAACAGAGAGCGCCACTCATGACCTCCGGATCACGACTCAGATGCAGTGTAGGCGCATACAAGGAAAAGACAAGAAAATGCGGAAGCCGGACTTTAGTTGTTACTCAACTGAAGCAACGAGTAACACTCGTGTATGGTATGAGCAGCAGGAGCGCCTGCGTCTCACTTCCCGACCGGCACATTGTCCGTCCGCTTCACGATCTCGATCGGCTGAAAGGCGGGATCTTGCGATCCTTGAGAGGACTCAGCTTCGACACGTTGGAGGAAGGAGGCGGGACCAGTCACCGGCCCGTAATTGAGCCCGACTTCAACATCGAAGGTCTTGGTGTCCTTGGGCGTGGGGAATGTAAAGGTCTCCTCTCTTGTCTCTTCCGGCTTCAGCACCGTATCCTCAGCCACTTTGACAGCCTCAAAGTCGAAGATCGTGGGTTGCCCCTGGGCGTCCAGATACGTCCGACCATAGACACGCTTGTCACTGAACACCGTTTTCAGGTTCTTCCCCTTGACCTCAAGATTCAACACCACCGACGCCCAGGCCGGATGGGTCGCCGGCAAATTGTGCGGAACGAGACTCTGTATCTTGACCGTCACCGTCGTTTTATCGCCATCGACTTTCGTCTGCACCGCTAACTTCGCCGCCTCCTGGCGAAGCTTGCCAAGACGCCCTGGGAAACTATGGTTGGCAATGGTTCGCTTCTTTTCCCCATTGGCTGACTCACCTACTTGTTGCGGCATGTGGCAGGTCTGACATTCTTTACCGGACTTCACGGCCCGGCTTTGGTCCCAATTCCCCAACAAGTCGTTGGCCTTCCCGAGATTTGCCGCCGACGGCACCGACTGATGGCAGTTCAAGCAGAGATCAGACTTCTGGAACAGACTCGATTCCATCGACTGATGGGCCAGATTCTGCACAAAGTCTTTATAGGGGCCATAGAGTGTTTTTCCGCCGACTTCATACTTGGGCTCGGGAGGATGCTTCGCGCGGTCCACGTGATTGATTAAATGGCACTGGCTGCAGGCCACACCGTCCAAGGAGGGATCGCCCCCTTTGGCTTGATCCACGAACAGCTGCGCCTGCTCAGGGAATTCCCGAACATGCGGCGCATGGCATCGGAAACACAGCGCCTGATCCTTTCCACCAGACGACTTCAGATACGCATCCAAGGCGGTACGGAACGCAGGAGAATGTATGGACTTTGCCAGCGGAGAGGTTTCCCATTCTTCGTACACCCGCTCATGGCAACGTTTACATTTATTGGAATGAGGGAAGGTTTTCTCAATCGCCGCCTGATTTCCAGGATTCTGAACCTGAGCAGAGGCCGATCCACCACACACTACTTGGGAAACACCAACGATGGTGACAAAGCAGAAACCAATGCTCCAGGCTCCACCCACAAGTTTCTTCAGCAGGTTTTGATTATGATAGTAGTTTGACACGATACGTCAGAAAATGTCGCTGGGTATATTCTTGGATAATCTTCTTCGCTTCTTCCCGCTCCGCATCGGACTCGAGTACGGACAGATACCGTTCAAGTTGAGCCGTGGTCGGGGTTGGGATCAGCGCATAGGTGAGCACCGCCTCAACCGACGACGCGACGGTTCCATTCGGAAGCGTGAGGGTAAACGGCACTTTTCTCGTATTCCCACCTTTGATGAAGGGATCCGGAATGGGACCACGGAGAAGCTTGTCATAGGATAATCCAAACCGCTGCGTCTCCTCCGTCAAGGTCTGCCCCTTTGCGTCCTTCGCCGTCACGGTCAGGAAGAACTGTTTCAGCACCGGATCGCCATCGGGGAAAATATGCGGCAGACTCCCGATCTTTACCAGACTCCTTCCTTCCACCGTCGTGCCGCTCTTCGTCACCTCCACATCAATTCGCGGCATCCATTCCGCCTGCACGTTCCGGTTCTTAAGCAGGGTCCCGGCCATGACCACGCCACGAAACCAATGCCGCCCGATGGATCGAGTCATGGCCCCACGTCGTGACGTGGAGCTCCCCGTTGAAGGCTCCATATGGCAATCCTGGCAGATCGTCCCTTCAAGGATTTCTCCGGGTAAATTCTTTTGCGTGACATCTTTCACTTTATCGAAGTGACAGGAGGCGCAAAAACTGACTTCCCGAAACTGCGTCGACTGCACAGCCGGATGGACGAGATTCTCTTCCGGATTGGCATAGGGGCCGTAGAAGGTTCGGCCTTGGTGTAAAGCAAACGTCGGCGGTGAGGACGCGCTTTTATCCATCCCCGCCATTAAATGACATGCCGCACAGCCGATCCCTTCCACCTCCGGCTTTCCGCTGAGAACCTGCCTTACGATCTCCTCGGTGTGGGCCGGGAAAACAGTAACGGAAGGGACATGGCACGACAAACATCGCCGCTGCTCATCCGACGTTGGATTTGTCTCTTTCCACAGGCCGAGAACCGTTCGAAAAACTGGTGATGTCAACGAGGTCCCATGCAAGAGGGCTGCATCCACCCGGCCAAACGTCTTTAAATCCGTGGTCTGCTCTCTGGCGCCCTTCCACTCTTCATAGTGCCGTTCATGACACTGTTTGCAGTCCTCCGATCGGATGAAAATCTTTTCAATTTCCGTGACCCAATCTGGCGACAGCTGCTCGCTGGTCCCTTGCGCCGCCATCACCTGACGGTGATGCACATCACCCAACACACTGAAGAGGATGGCAAACAACAGAAGACAACCGACCGTGATACCTCGTCTCACCCGTACCCTTCTGGCCCCTCCGCTCGCCTTACCCCTCACGCTTCACCCTTCACCCCTCGCAACTAATCCCGTTTACAGCCGACAAAGTGAAAATTCACTCCCCAGCCGACCGGATCGCCGGGATCAGCCGGCTCGTAGGTGCCAATCGTAAAATTGCATTCCTCCATCGCCTTTTTGATGGCGCGACCAAAATCCGCCATGTTTCGAATCTCTTGCTTGTTGATCTCCTTGATGACGGATCGCACTTTGATGCCGGCATAATCCGCACGGGAATTCCCGATGACCTCGAAAACCGCAACCCCCTGCGGTTTCTCAAGATGAAGTTCCTTCCGAATCGCTTCATCGACGGCACCGACGACGATCCCGAACTCTTCTCCTAACTTCGATGCTTCCTCCTCGGTCATCTCACCGGATTGCGTCTCAGCCTGTGCAACTGCTATATCAGCAACTAACAGTGCACTCATCAGGCAAATCATCCATCTCAAGGCCGTCCGCTTCATTAGTATCTCGTGATTCGTGCGAATCCCGCAGGATGGTCAAAAAGACCGTCCAGCGAGGCCGCAGAGTATCCGGCAACTGAGGCGTACACTCTGGGGTACGTCGCAAGGAGACGGACGGCTGAGAACAAAGCTGGCGGCCTTTTTGACCATCCTGCTACAGCCCTGCGACTGGATCGATGCGCAGCTGAAACCAAGGCGCCACCGCTTTTTGGCCGTTTCGTTCTTTATTTTCTCCATTCCAGACCGCGAATGACACGGTTTGGATTCGTCCAGGAACGAGCGTCGCTTCGTTCTCCTGCTCCTCGCTGAGGAGTGGACGTCGCATCATCACGTGCCACATTCCATCCCGCCAAAACGCATGCCCCTGCACTCGCCCCTGTTTGTCTTTCGTCGTCAACGTACTGAAACCTCCGCCGATGAGGTCTTCCACGGAAGACACGCGCCTTGGAATGACTTCGAATGTCCGCACGCCGCCTTCTTTCTTCTCCGGAGCACGCGCGGCCCGACGATCGATATCGCTCTGCCAATCAGCCTTCCAATGCCAGATGTTGATGTAATGATCCAACTGCCCCATACAAAAGAACGACGGGGCATCACCAAGTGGAAACCCGAGCGCCACCCCGTCCCGGAACGTCCCAGGAGTCAGGCGATCATTTTTCGTGTTATCCTGCCATTCCAAGAGAAACGCAATGTCAGCCCCATTATGGAGGGACCGCACGGTCAAGGCACGAACCGTCGGCTCTGGCCAGACCGGCCTGGTAATGACTTGGCCACTGAGAGGGATGGAGATGGGCGAGGCCGTTTGCCAGACCGTATCATCGGCCGTCTTCGGCATCTCGCCTTGGATCAAGAACGATCTGATCGTCATTCCCTCGGAACTGACTAACGGAACCCCGAAGGCGCCGAGCACACTGGCAATGACGATCAAACCGGACAAAAATCCAAACACATAATACCGGACGCTACCAATGGACGTCGTTCGCACGTCACTGTACTCCGAGAAGTGACCGCACTCAGAATACCACAAACCATGATCGAGACAACCGTGACGACACGGGCGTGAGGACGATTACGCGAGCTTCAACCGCCGGATCTTGTTTTCTCCGCGTTCGCAGATGTAGAGATGGCCCTGTGAGTCCAGCGCCAAGCCGACAGGAGAATTCACCACCGCCTCGACTCCCAGCAGCCCGTCGCCGTGTTTCAACTGTCCGGCCGATTCTTTCGCGACAAATCGGGCGGCTCCGCAGCCACCGATGTTCTTGTCTTCGTAGCCGCTGTCTCCGTTTCCCGCGACCGTGGTGATCACGCCTGTCTTGCCGTCTACTTTCCGCACACGATGATTCATGGTGTCGGAAATGTAGAGATGGCCCTCTCGGTCAAAGACGGCGGCTTCCGGAGCATGCAACATGGCCCGAACAGCCGGCTTGTCGTCCCCGTCGTATCCATACCGACAGACCCCTGCGACAGTTGAAATCACACCGGTCTGGGCATTGATCTTCCTGACCCGATTGCTTCCCTTGTCGACCACATACACATTGTCCCTGTCGTCAACGGCAATTCCAACGATGTCATAAAGCCGCGCTTCCATGGCTGGCTTTCCATCGTCCAGATACATCGACATATCCAGTCCATCGGAACAGACCGGCATGAGCCATCCTTGATCATCACTAAAATCGATCCCGATCGCATCACCGGAGAGCACCACGAGGTTCCTCGCTACCAGCGGCTGTTCCCGTGCATCGTCCTCGGCAGTCCAGGTTCCCGCAATCGTCGTCACCAGCTCTGTGTGGGGATCGTACCGTCGAACTTTATGCGCTTGTGTATCGGCGATGTACAACACATCGTCCGGACCAAATGCAATGGCTGCCGGCCACGTCAGATTGATCTCACGCGCTGGTCCATCCCCGTTAAACCCATGCTGACCGGTCCCGACCACCGTGGTGATGATGCCTGTCTCATGATCGACTTTCCGAATCCGATTGCTTCCAGAGTCACAGATGTACAAATTGTTTCGAGAGTCAAAGGCAACCCCCAGAGGCAAATAGAGCCCCGCCTCTCCACACACACCGTCATCACCGCTATAACAGGTTTCCCCGATACCGGCGAAGTTGTGGATCGTCCCTTCTTGGAGGCGCACACGGCGGATGCGATCCGATCCTGATTCCGCAAAATAGAACCACTGCTCTTCCCGATCAAGTGCCGCGTGATGCGGGAGCGGGATGCCTGCTTTCACCGCACGCTTGCCGTCACCCGTGCTTCGAGCCTTTCCGTTACCGGCAAACGTCTCAATGTATCCGGCTGCTAATCCGAGTTCAGTTTCCATAAGTACGACGTTCTATCAAGGACTATTAAAAAATTATTGTGTTGCTCACACACTTTTGACTCTCGGCACGGGATGTTCAAAAAGGCCTTCCGGCAAGCAAAGAGGTGAAGCGTACGCTTCGGCCCATGAAGCCTCCGAGCGATGCCGGAAAACCGCCGGAGGACTTGTTCAACACTATCCTGCTAGGTGCGCGGAACAGGCTGCACCGTTGCCCCTGCAGGCTGCTGATTCAACGGAGCACTTTGGGCCGGAGCAGCCGTAGCCACTTGAGGAGGAGCGGTCTGTTGCGCTGCCGCTTGTGCTTCGGCTTCGATGGCCTCCGCCTCATGCACGGACTTCTTAAAGCCCTTGATGGCCTTCCCAAGCCCTTCGCCCAACTGAGGAAGTTTTCCGGCGCCGAAGATGATCAACACGATCATGAGGATGAGGATCAACTCGGTGAACCCTAGACTGCCGAACATAGGACACCTCTTCTAAAAGTGAATCAGGACTTCGGCCCATCCTTGGCCTTCTTGGCAAACCGCTCTTTCAACCGCTTCCTGGCCTCCTCGGCCTGTTCAAACATCTTACATTTGTCGTACACGCTGATGAGATTGTAGTAGGCCAGCGGCTCGTCGGGATTGTGTTCCACCGCGCTCTCCATGACTCGAATCGCCAAATCGGTCTTTTTATGATTGAGCGCGACCTCCATCAATTTGAAGGCCGACTCCAAGTGTTTGGGGTCCAATTCCAACGTACGAAGATAACACTGGATCCCCATGTCAATTGTGTTGTAATCGGATACTTGGGGATTGTCCAGCTCAATATAGATCCCGGCAAGGTTATACCAAGCGATCGGATCGTCCGGTGTGATTTCCACGAGGCGCTCATAGTACCCCTTCGCCTCCAGATACTGCTTCCTATCCGCATAGAGCCTGCCCAGGTTGAAGAGCGCCAGCACGTCATGGGGGA
This sequence comes from Nitrospira sp., assembly GCA_018242725.1. Lineage (GTDB taxonomy): Bacteria > Nitrospirota > Nitrospiria > Nitrospirales > Nitrospiraceae > Nitrospira_D. Next base: position 36,896 of record JAFEBI010000005.1, read on the forward strand.
AAACTTGTAGCGCATGCTGGAATTCAGCTTCGGCTTCAGAAGCCATGTTCTTGGTCGCGTAAATCGTACCCAGATTTGCATAATACATGGCGAGCGAACGGTTCATTTCGGCGCGAAGAGATTCCGCCATCTCGATGGCCTTCTTGACCTCCGCCAACGCGTCGTCGAGACGCCCTTTGCTGAAATACAATTCTCCAAGCCGACAGCGTGCCTGAAAATCATCCGGCTCACTGGCCAATAGTTTTTCAATTCCGGCAATCTCTTCCTCCGGAGTGAGGGGTTGATCGCCAAGATCAACAGCGGTGTCTTCTGACGGGGGTATGGAAGTGGGTGTGTCCATATATTCAACTCATTCTGGGCCTACGCCCGACCAGTCATCAATCCATCCGATGCCGGCATCATTGGACCGGCACTCGTCGATAATGCTTCGGCTGTCACCACCTTGACCCGATCACAGGCCAGCAGCATCACCCCAAGCACCACCATCAACGTCAAGTTTGAAAACATCAACGCATAGCCGGCGATAAACATCAGTCCGATTCCATAGCCGGCCAATCTCCCCATGGTCACGAGCTTCACGACCGTGTAGGACCAACAGAGCAATCCTCCGACATAGACGGCAAAGGGAAGATAGAACGTGTAGCCCATTCCGAACTGGAAAATCCACCCGATGCCTTGCGAGGCTTGCCGAAAACCGGCGGCGAATCCAGGAGTAATACGATCCAACAGATAGTCGACGACAAGGAGGGTCGTAAACGTCACACCAGTGACCGTCCAAAACCAAATGGCTCGGTTGCGTTGTTGCCGATTCTTCGTTCGCAACGAGAGGCTCTTGCTCTTGCCATAGGCCAGAAAGGCACAAAAACTGGCCATCACCATCAAGGCCTCTCCCATGCGATGCGACTCGTACACCAAGGGAGGTTGCGCAATCGTTCCCATCAGGCTATAGCTCGTCGACACGATCTGATAATACAGCCATCCCGATATACCCAAGAAATAGGTCACCGCCAATGCTCGTTGAGACGGCTCATGATGCGTCATCACATAGTCCGACACAAATACCGCCAGCACCAACAGGGTCAACCCATTGTAGACGATCGCGCCCAGCATTCCCGGCTGCACAACCAAAAACCCAACAGTGAGCACCAATAACAGAGCTGTCCCGATGATCCCCAGTTTCACCAGCCGACTGTTGTCGCTCCCGCTCCAACGATTGACCATCGTGAGCGTAACGGCCAAAAACAACAACACCGCGACGATGTTGAGGAGCCACGCTCCCACTTCGGTCAAAGCCGTGAAAGTCGGTGTAATCCATGGATGCGTTGCGGCCATCTTACTGAGATGCATCCCAAGACGCGACAACAAACGGTACAACACAAGTTCGAGGAAAGAGGCGAGAAGGACAAGCTTGATCGTATAGTCAAACAGCGGGCCAAAGTCCGATACCTTTCCGATCACTCGCTCGCTCAGTGTCGCCGACTTCATAGCTGAATCCATAGGAATCGGTATTATAGCCGCCGTAGAAAAATAGGGTCAATGTGCGGCCATCGACGCCGGGTTTGCTGCTGCTTTGGCTCGCGAGATATAGAGTAATCCGTCCGCCATCGCATAATTGAACGGCAGCTCGCACACCACTTCGCTGATCCTGCCGTATACATATTGATACAACCGCTCCGCCTCATCCGGAGTCATGCCTTCCTGCACTTCGTAGAAAAACCCGAGGCTCAAATCTTCCGCCGAAGGTCGCATAATGCGACGAATCCCATAGCCCCCCGGGTCGCTCATAATCGGCGCTTCCTTTTCCAGATCGAACAGGCAGGGCTGACAAGAAAACCCGTATGACTCGTGAAGCTTCTTGTTCTCGACGACGAAGTTCATGGTCTCAAGGGCTTCCTCTTCTTTTTCCGTTGGGAACCCGACGATGATGTAACAGTGCACGGCGATACCGAGGTCCACACAGTCATCCGCTACCCGCCGGACCCACTCCTGCTTGATCCCCTTCTTCATAAAATCCATGATCCGCTGGTTGAAGGATTCCAACCCAAATACGATCTTCAAACAACCGGCATCCCGCATCGAGGACAAGAGCTCACGTGAGAGATTTTTCTCGAAGCGCATCTCGCAGGTCCATTTGACGTCAACTTGCTTGTCGATCAGTTGCTGGCACAACCGTTTGGTCGGCGACAGCGCAAAACACTCGTCGGTGAAAAAGAAGTGGCGAGCCCCGTAACGCTGCTTCAGCCATTGCAACTCTTCGACTGTACGGCTCGGGTCCTTTTGCCTGAAATTCTGGTGGTCAAGGGTCAACGCACAGAACGCACAATCCTTGTAATAACAGCCGCGCGAAAACTGAACCGGGAGAACCGGTTCAGGCGAGAGGTAGAGATCCAACGGGAAGCCGTCGTAATTCGGGGCCGGAAGCTGATTCACATTCTCAGAATAGAACGGCTGGTTGACCGTGATCTTGCCGTTCTGCCGATAAATCAGGTTGGGCACCTTACTGTAGTCCTTCTTGCCGGCCAACTGGTTGACCAATTCCAGCAAGGCCGTCTCCCCCTCAAACACGACGATATCGTCGGTGAGCTCGAACAAGCTGGGGCATCGGCGGATATTATCGACTAGACGGGTAAAGATGCTGCCGCCGATCGTGATATGCAGATCGGGAGCCGCCTCCTTGATCAGTCGACAGAGCGTGAGACCCGGAATGATCTGAGATGTCGCGGTAATCGACACCCCGATGAGATCGGGACGGCTATCGACGATCGAGGGAATGAAGCGGTCGCGGAAGAGGTTGAGATACGGATTCTGAGCTTCGTCGCGTACGACCCGCATCAGATCCTTCGAGGAGTAGATAGAGTAGCTCCCAAACTGATTATCGACGACGGTCAATCGGGTCGGGAAGTAGACGGAGGACACGACCTCCAGCCATTTGTCGATCATGAACAGACTGGCGCGATAGGCGTCGGGATCGTAAAACTCCTCGCTCCGTAGCGTGTCTTTGGCCAGTTCAATCCGATCGACCAGGTACGCAAACCGATCGAGCGAGTCCGTCACCTTCCCATAATGTTCACGACTGCCGGGCCCCGTCTCTCCGGTGTGACTCCGTTCCAACTCGCGTTGCTTCGCCGTCAACTGTTGGTATACCTCTGCCGCATATCCCCTAGTCAGAATGGTATCCAACAATTCAATGCCCAGATCACGCTGGGAGACATTGGGAATCCCACCTTGGTGGAGGAACCCCGTCAGGGACGGCAAGCTGAGATAGGGCTGTGAGGGATGCCAGGTCGGAGGAAAAAGGAGCGAGACGTTCATAGTCTTATATGTCCTTTTGCTCTTGAAAATCAGCGATTTCGATTTCTAGAATTTTATACATTCCGCTCAGGGAAAAATGCAATCCTACATGGAAGGATCAATCGGCTGGATATACATCGCAGCATAAAAAAAGGCCTCGGATCGTTCCCCACTTCAAGGGCATCAATCCGAGGCCTTTTTAAGATTCTATGGCGAGACAGCTCAGCGGCTGTCTCGCACAAATCAGATACCTACAGCTTCAACGTAAACCAGGTCGACAACGACTTCATGCCGTTTCGCTCGATATTGGCGCCGTCCCACACTGCAAACGCGATGGGTATCGACATCCCCGCCTTGAACTGCACATCGTTCGTGTCACCGGTTTCAAATGTCCGCTTCACGACTACCCGCCAAGTCGGTCCGGTATACCCACCACCCTTCACAGACCCTGATGGCTCCCAGACACCGTTCCCGATGACATCCTGATGAGCTTGCGTCGTGAGGGTGCTGAAACCATTGGCGCTCAAATCCTCAACCGAACTCACACGAAGCGTCGGATCAGACATAATGTTCCCGGACCAAATCCCGGAGTTGAACGGTCCGAGGCTGCGGCCGATACGATCAGGATAGGTCACGCCTCCTGCCGGTTCTTCGAAATAATAGTCCCAGAAAATGCCGGGATATTGATCGTCAACATCCCAGATTCCCGCACTGTCTTTGCCGATGTCCTTCTGCCACTCGGCATTCCACCGCCAGATGTTGGTGGTGCCGCCGGATTGCCCCATACACTGGAACGGCGGAGCCCCGGCCGTATTCACAGGGAACATCAGCGCCACCTGATCACGGAAATCTTGTGGGCCAATCGCCGTATCATTCTTCGTCTGATCGAGCCACTCCAACCGCAACCCCACCTCCTTGCCGTTGGTCATCGCCTTCACGAACACCGATTTCACCGAAATATTCGGGTGCATCGGGGTCGTAATCAACTGACCGCTCAGAGGAACGATGACTCCGGGCACACTCTCCCATAAGGGATTGGCGCCGTCCATCGGAATTGCACCCTTAACCGCCTTAGCCGGTATCGTCACCGGCTGACTGACGGCGAGTGGTACTCGCCCCAACGTCAGCATCAGGCCGACAGTGAGGGCGGAGAGAAGAATGGCAAACACCAATTTCTTGTTGGTCGTCTGCGCTACCCTCATAGTATTACTCCCTCCTCGTGAAAATTGAATGAAAGATGACATCTACTCGCGAACCGTACCGAGCATTTCCACAGTCACTCACGCTGTCCCAGAAGGCCGCCCCTCCCCTTGATCTTTGTCCTTTTCTTTCACATCCATAAAGGACTGAGCCCCGACTTCGTTCAGCAACATACTTAACTCATTCCCTTGGTCTTGCGCACCACATTCATAGGTCTGACCTTCCGGCGAACTGAACGTTGCGGGTCGATAATCGGTCTCCGTGTAGGGTTGAGGCGCCACGGCTAAGAAGGCCGCCTCAAACTCCATCCAATCGGCAGTCATGTCGGCCACCAACTTAAACAGGCCGGAGTCCGCCTTCTTGGCCAACATGCGGCAGAACAAGGGCACCCATCGACCGATATGATTCTTCACGAATTTCTTTTGTGCCTCTACCACGATCTGGGTCTTTTCAGGCCCATCGTGACAGAGCGAGTAGGACTCCTTGTACGCAAGAAAATGCATGAACTCGAACTCGACACTGAGGTGGTCGAGCCGCTCATGGATGTCCTTCGAGAGTTCGACTCCAAACGCTTTGTAGAATCCAGAAATGTCGCCCATGACATGAGACTGGGCGAACACGTGATCGTTCCCAAACAAAGTTTCATAGGGGGGGCAATCGAGCGTAATCACGTTACTGAACACGCGACGATGTTCCGACTGGAGATCGCTGAGTTGCCAATTGACGCACTCTGAAGCAACCAGCCCCTCCACCAATTCTAACTGCTTTTTCAGCGCGGCCAGCTTGTCCTTGGCACGTTGGCTCCCATCGGCTTCAAGTGCGACACCCAGCACATCAAGGGCCGTTCGACCATCCTCAACGAATTCCCCACACCGCAGGTAGTCAAGAAACTCCTCACCCTCCGGATAGAGAAGGCTCCAGGAGATCAGCAGATATATTTTGCTGCGACTGAGGGCTCGCTCAACGGCCGGGGAATCCTTAAGTGTGGAAGGGTTCGGCAACGTGGCGGTTGCAGATGCAGAGACTCTGTGCATCGGCTGGTGACTCGTCATAGAAATCGCCTCCTGTCCGTCCGCTTCACCCTAGTCTTCCAACCATCATGTTCCAAGGTGTGACGGAAAACCTCTGTATGTATATGAAATGGCCGGTGTGAAGTCAAGGGAGAACTCACCGGCCTCCCTAATGATGCGATCATACTGATATCCTCATGCTTGAAGCCCCACCATTCATGAGGCGGTCCTCGCCGTCTGCCAAGCCGGAATTACACGAATCGCGACACGATCGTTCACCGTTTTGCAAATCATCTCGCACATGCCGCACCCCACACAGGTTTCCGGAGAAACCAACAGACGAAGCAAGGCAACATCCAGCGCAAGGGCATTGGTTGGGCACTTCGAGACACAGGCATGGCAACCCTGACCGGCCGTGCAGAATCGGTGTGCCACCTCTGCCGTTCCCATTCGAACCTGCTCACTCTCGCTGACCGGCAGGAGCGCATCCGTTCGGCACGCCGAGATGCAGGGAAAATCTTCACATAACAGGCAGGGGGACTGATCGGCATAGAGGACGGGAGTGCCATCAGTTGGATGCGCGGTAATGGCCCCGGGAGGACAGGCCGTCACGCAATCATTGCACGCAGTACAACGATCCAGAAATAATCCCTCCACCACAGCACCGGGAGGGCGCAACCAATCCGGTCGAACCGAAGGCGCAGCAGCAGCCTCGACGGAAGAAGCCTCCGCGTGCTTGACGAGCTCCTGCGCAGCCCTGACGGTAGAGACGACGGAATCCTTCAGGAAATCTCGCCGACCATAGGAGGGGTTGGTGGCCATGAAAAATTTTGACAAAGGTTACGGATGGTCACAATCGATGTCCAGCGCGGCCTCAGCCAGCGAGAGGCCAAGGCGTACCTTTCATGTACGTCGAGGCCTTGAACGATGCGAGAACAACGCTGACGGCCATTTTCACCATCCGGGCTACATCACGCCGTCGGCACGCAGCTTATACACCTCCACACAGCGATCACAGGCTCCGAATTCGACATCCCACCCAGGGTGATTCTCCCGGATGAAGTCCAGCACGTAGGACTCCAACTTGGTCCCCATATCTTCGACCCACGAATAGGTCGGGAACCGGCAGAGGGGACAGGGAAACCCCGGCATGAGCATGATTTTATTCTGAGTTTCCGGTACCTCGCCGCCTTCTACGTCCACAGCCCGGTCCATTACGCGAAGGATGTCGGCGGCCATTTCGATCAACTCTGAGTGAGAGAAGTAGGAGGTCTGCCAGAGCCCCTCGAATACCGACTTCAGCTGAGGAGGCGGAATCTTTCGGTACCAGGACCGGAACTCCTTGAATCGATCCTCCTTACTCAACATCGGTTCCTTACCCGCCGCAACAAGCCGGCTATCCACGCTCAAACTCCATAACACGCGATAGCGCTGTAGGATCAGGGTCTCCTCACCAGGGTTCAGTCCCACCTTGGTGTCAGGGTCGTAACCGAATGACGGATCCATCATGTCGGAGATATGCATCAGTTCATGGCGGCAATACCGAGTGAGCGCCGGATCATAAAATCGACGAGGAATCAGCTTAATCCCGACCCCCTTCATCCCCTTCTCTTCAAATTCTTTGGCTAAGTCTCGTTCGACCGAACCCCATTTTCTGAGGATATCGACGCCTTCCTGATCTTCTTTCAAAACCCCTTTGACCAAGACGATGCCGATCTTCTCCCTCAGCAGCGGGTACTCATTGAAAGAATCGCGAACGATATCCGAGAACCCCCAAGTACCGAAGAGGTACTGGTACAACTTCTTGAATTCCGCCTCCCGATCTTCGAGGATGAACTTCTCGTAGATCGGATCAGCATACTCGTGGAATTCCTTGTAATAAGTCGGATCCCCTTCCCGTTCCGTCTTTTCCACGAACGAATCGATCACTTCCTGAAGCAACGCTGGTTGGAACCTAATTTCCATTGAAATACTCTCTGTCACATGAGGAGACCATTGCCACACGACCCGCCGAACCGTTCGGGCAAAAGTGGATCTCCGGTTTAAGATTTCAGTGACGTCTGCTGAACACCCCCGACATCGACCTGGCGCCCGCCGACCACACAGACAAACCCGTCGAAGAGTTGACTTGATCGTGAGGCATCTCTTACGATCCAAATTGCAGAATGAATTATACTGGTCGGATTGTCGACCAATCAAGGACCAGACAGCCTAAGGAAACACACGACCTATGCCCGATCCAACGATCACTCCGTTTCTCGCGACCGGTTCCGCACACATGCAAACCACATCACCCCCGGCCATCGACTTCCTGGAGTACTGGGGAACCGACTGCCGAGAGGTGAACACCTTCCGTGGTCATTCTCATGGAGTGTGGACGGTTGCCTTTTCACCGGATGGAACCGTGCTTGCGAGCGGTGGTGCCGAACGACTTGTACGCATGTGGGATATTGAAACCGGTCGGCTGCTCCGCTCCCTTCGCGGCCATACCCACGATATCCGCGCCATCGTCTTTACCCCGGACGGACAAACCCTCGCAACCGGGAGTGAAGACCGTACCATCCGACTCTGGAACGGCAAGACCGGTGAACCGATAAAGCTGCTCTTTACCCGGTACGACCATAACGTGTGCAGTTTATCCCTCTCCCCGGATGGACTCATGCTCGCGCGCGGGAGCCATAACAAGGACATCAAGATTTGGGAAGTCACCACCGGCACCGAGCTCATGACCCTTCTGGGCAAAGACGAATACGATCACCATTGGTCAGTGTGCGTCGCATTCTCACCGGACGGCATTCATCTCGCCAGCGGGACCGACATCGGAAAGATCAAGGTATGGGAAGTGCTCCCAAGCGGTGAGGAGAAGGTCCTCCACGACGGCCATTGGCGAAAAGACCAATTGGATTCGACCGAGAATCGTGGCTATTTTGTTGAAGACGACGGCGGATTCCAGAAGCCGATGGACTACTGGATCGGGGCCATGACCTTCACACCGGACGCGAAACTCCTGATCACCGGCAGCCGGGATACCACCATCAAGCTCTTTGAGATGCCGAACGTAGTCGAGAAAAAAGCGTTGACCGGTCATAAGGGCTGGGTTCGTAATCTTGTCGTCTCCCCGGACGGGAAGGTCTTGGTCAGTGCCAGCGACGACCAGACCATCAAATTTTGGGACCTGTCCACCGGCCGAAACTTTCGGACCCTCAAAGGTCATAGTGGACCGGTCAGAGGATTGGCCTTTTCCTCCGACGGCAAACGCCTTGCCAGCGCGTCCTGGGATCGGACTGTGAAGTTGTGGGAAGGAGGAGCGAAACAAAACGAGTAGCTTACCCCCCTGATCGCCTCACTTCGGCGCGATTTCATACACGAGCGTCACCGTCGCTTCGATCTTCAGTTCACCGGATGAAATCGACACATCTCCGACGCTCGCTTCCATCGCCATGCGAGCCATGTGAGGGGTAGGCCTGACCACATGGCCACCCTCATTGACGGATAATACCCGTACAAGTCTGACCTGCAGCGACTCACTCAGCACCGATGCTTTCTCTCGTGCCTTCGCCGCAGCCTGTTTCAATGCGCTGAGCCGTACTGATTGTTCCTCGCGTAATCCCCAGTGCAACCCCTGAAAACTGTTTGCCCCGGCCTTCAAGACTTCTTCGATCACGATGCCGACCTTGTCGAGGGCACGGATTTCCACAGTCACCATGTTGTTCACGACGTAACCGATAATTTCCGGGGTAGCAGGCGATGTCTCAGTCGGACGGTTCGGCAGCGGTCGATATTGCGGAGAGACTGTGAATGACGAGGTTTGGATTCGCTCTTTATCGATCTGTAACTCCCGCAGCCGATCCATGACTTTATTCATGACGGTGCTGTTCCGCTTTTGCGCGTCGGCGAGTGACTTACCGGCGGTCTCCAAGCCGAATGTCACAAAGGCCGTATCCGGCGCATGCGGGACAATCCCTGTTTCGCTCACGGTGAGCGTTGATGTCGCGGACGTTGTCTCATCATGTGCCAGCGTCGTGACCGGAACCGCCAACAAAATAAACAGCCAAAGACTCCGCATGGCCCGCCTCCTTAATCATCAATGACCACCTACCCCTCCCACAGCTCCACACCAGAAGACCCAGCATAGTCCCGCGACAACAATGACGCAAGAAATGTCCCCTCATCGCCACTTGACCCGGCTGAACACATGCGGCATCCTTTCATTGCAATCACGCAACAAGAAGCTCTCTCATGGCCCTGACTTCAACCATGCTCCCGCTTGGAACCACTGCACCACTGTTCGTGTTACAGGACGTCGTAACCGGACAACGCTACTCGCTCGACTCATTCTCAGCGAAGGCAGGCCTGCTCGTCATGTTCATCTGCCGGCACTGCCCCTATGTGGTACATGTGGAGCAGGAACTTGCCCGACTCGGACACGATTATCAGGAGACGAGTTTGGGGATCATCGCGATCAGCAGCAATGATGCCAACAGCTATCCTGATGATGCTCCGCTGAAACTAAAAGAAATGGCTATCCGTCTGGGGTTCACGTTCTCGTTCTGTCACGACGAGACACAGGAGGTCGCGAAAGCCTATCGTGCGGCCTGCACTCCAGAGTTCTATCTTTTTGATCGAGATCGTCGTCTGGCCTACCATGGACAACTAGATGACAGTCGCCCCGGTAACAACAAGCCGGTCACAGGTCGTGACCTACGAACCGCTATCCAAGCAGTGCTCACCGGCAAGCCTGTCGACGGTAATCAGAGACCCAGCATCGGCTGTAGCATCAAGTGGAAGGCGGGTCATGCTCCGCCTTAAGCATGAGAGGCTATTGAAGAAAATCCATCCCAATCGCACTCAACTCCTGAAAATCTGTTCAGCTCCCGACACCAACCCTCGTCAGAAAACATCCACCCAGCTAGTATCCAACCGATCAGGCCAATACGACCAGCACATGTATCGCTCAGGAATCTAAGAATTCCAGACAGTTGTCAAAATTCTTCCCCCCGGATTAGGAATGGCACGAGAATCTTCATTCCACATCTTCTGTGGATATCCTTGTGCACAAAGTGCTGAATTCCATAAAAGACGGCGGAAATGGCGTGCGTATTTATCAAAGTGCCTATTTTTTAGGCATCCGCTCATTCACAACAACACCACTAGTAATAGTGTCAATATGCCGAGATCATTGCTTTTTTACATATTCCTAGAAATAGAACTTGACACATTCTGAGCAAAATCTCTCAATTCAGACAATCCCACCAGTAATCCAATGGTTATCCACAGGTTCACCACATTTCTGGGGATGATGGCTCTCAGCAACAGGAGCGCGGTTTCATATCTGTCAAGGGGAAGGACGCCGAAAAGATCGTTCCAGCGAGTAAAAAAAGAGATCTAGGGACCAATTTTTCAAACCAGAGCCGAATGGACGACGCGATCATCGATTTGGAATCGGCAGATACGATCCACTGTACCCAATCCACACAGTGACTACACCGACTTTTTCAATGTTTTTCATCGCCGTATCCTCTCAGCCGATGATCGAGCAGCACAACGATAACTGGGACACAGTGAGAACACAGTTCGTGGCGAAATTGCGCAGGTGCATGGCGAGATGGACACGCGGAGCTCGGGGAAACCCATGCGTACGTGAAACAGTCCGTCAAGGTCGCGAGGAGTAAGCCTACCCGCCAAAGGCATGTCGCAGCCACGAATCCGCGATTGCAGCAGAAACATTCATGAATATGCGGGTTAAGGACCGCCTTACGGCGATGCGGTGTCGGCGTTGAACTTTCCGCACCAGGTTGGAACTGAGATCGTCAAAGCTGATTGTAGATCATGCCGGCTTGCGCATGGCGTCCAGCGCCGCGCGAGCTAGAAACCCGGATCGGGTTTCACCCTGTTTCCTGGCGTGGGCGTCGACCGCACGCAGAATACGCTGCGGCAAGGTAATATTGATTCTTGCAGCCTTGTCTCCGAGCTCGCTGGCATCGATATCAACGACAGCCCAAGTCCAGCCGCGATAGCTACGCTTCTTTCGCAATTGTTCAATCGACGATGCCGCAGGGAACGGCTTGCTGTCGTCCAGGAGTCCTTCGAGGTGAAGTAAAATGGCCTCACGTGAATTGGTCAGTGCGTCGTCAAGTGTATCCCCGGCAGAGAAGCAGCCAGGCAGATCCGGGACAACCACTCCGAATGCATGTTTGGCATCCCCTGTTTCAATGGCAATCGGATATCGCATACATCCACAGCCTCACTTCAAGCCAGCTTGTTTACGAATCACCTTCACCAAACCTACCCCTAAATCTTTCTTGGGATGCGGCACCGTGACCGCGCCAGGCCTGGTCGGATGCATAAATTGATGATGGCTACCGCGCACCCGCTTGAGCTGCCAACCATCGGCCAGCAAGAGCTTGATAAGCTCGCGGCTCTGCATCGTGTGTAGTATACATACCTTGCACAAACTTGGCCAACGACAGCTATATTGCTACCGAATTAGGGTATCGACTGACAACACTTGGCCGTTCCATAACCGTCGCCATCCAACCCAACGGCGTCGACACTCGAATGGAACAGCGCCCGTTCAACACCTGCGTGTTTCGGCAGGAGAGGTGCTCCGTTTACTAAAAGACGTCAGACTGATGGCTAACGCCATTCCACAATATATGGTCGATGGACTTTACCTCATTGCACCATCATCGATGATGGGATATTGTTTACAAGCATTGAATGTGTGTGACGCAGGAAAAGGAAGAATATGGCGGACCCGGCTCTTCGATGAATCCGCCTAACCTAGTCGAGCAACCCTCGCGGAGAACCCTGTGAGCCACGATGACACCATCATTCAGCAGTTTTCGTTGCAGGCCAAACCATTCGCTGAGGTGCCTGGGCATTCCGATGCCCTGCAACTGTTGATTCAATGCTCTGGAGCCGTTCAATCGGATGTGGTGCTTGATGTCGCCTGCGGTCCTGGCTTAGTGGCCTGCGCATTTGCCGAGCATGTCGCCCATGTGACCGGCATCGACATCACACCCAAGATGATCGACCAGGCGATAACGAGACAACAGGACAAAAATCTCCAGAATGTCACCTGGCAGATCGGCACGGTGCTGCCCCTTCCATTTCCCGATGCGGAGTTTTCCATTGTAGTGACCCGCTATAGCTTCCACCACATGCTTGATCCGATGGCGGTGCTGTTGGAAATGGTGCGGGTCTGTCGGCCTGGCGGCAAGGTGCTGGTTGTGGATGCGGTGCTCCCCGCTGAAAAAGTTGCTGCGTACAATCAGATGGAGAAACTGCGTGACCCTTCACACACGCGAGCCCTCAGCGTTGAAGAGATGTCCCGCATGGTGCACGCATCGGGATTACGTCATATCAGAACCGCGCACTATACGGTCGAGATGGAGCTTGAAACACAACTAGCCGCGTCGTTCCCCAATCCGGGTGACGACGAAAAGATCCGGCAACTGGTGACGGCGGATATTGGGCACGATTCCCTCGGTGTGGGTGCCCGTCGTGTTGGCAGTGAGATTCACTTCGCGTACCCTGTTCTGATCACCGTCGGTGAAAAAGTCGCCGAATAAGTCCATTAACCGGACGCTTCCAAGCAGCGCGCTCCAGCTCCGCTCATGGGGAAGGGCCGTAACCCAGTGCACTACCGTCGGCTAGAGAAAAGTTTGTGATGATTGAACGTATGTGATGCAGATAGGACATGGCCGATCCAGCTCTTCTGCGGATCGGCCTAGGTATTGTTGGGCATTACATTCGCAACTCTCTGACATCTCACCGGCATGCTAATTGCTTGGTTCTAGTACCGTTGATAAAGAGAAACCTAGCATGATAATTCAATCAGCTTCTTCCCTTTTTCACGCCGGCGATATTGCGCGTTCGCTAGCGACCGGGCAAGCCATACCCACATCGTCGGCAAATATTGCCGACACTGTCAGCATTTCTCAGGCGGCCCGGGGGGCACTCGTAGCCTCGAATGTCTCCTCTCCGCCTCCCCCATCCACTGCAAACGCGTATAGGTCGGTCGAAATACGGCTTGACGCGATCAAGGCCAAGGATGCCCTAAACAGGTCGCAGGAAGACTGGGATTACCTATTTTCCAAAGACCAGAAACTCCGGGAGATCACCGCGAAAGTGAATCAAAGCCCCGGCACCCTTACCGCAGAAGAACTCGACTACGAACAAAAAGCGCGCGGTTTCGTGAATACCATGGCGAATCTCAGCCCGGCGGAAAAAGCGTTGTATGACAAGGCAGTAGGCAGCGGCAATACTGAAGCTGCTGAGGGCATCGGCCAGATTGCGCTCATTCGCATGCTCGGGCACACCGCGGGCGGCCCAAACGGATCGACATATGACCCACTCAACACAGAGATCACGGTCGCCAACATCAGGAAATACTTCAGCCATAGCATCATCGATCCGACCGGCAAAGCCCAATCCCAATTCCAGGCCTTGATACAGTATCTGCAAAACAATCCGGCGGTTTGACGCAACACCGTTGTGACAGCGATGTCCAACCCATCATCCCACCGGGTCTTGCGCAATAATCATATAAGACTGGTAAATGCAGACCTTAACGCGACAGAGCCGAGACCGCTGTATGACGATACCATCCTAAGCGTCAAACCTCTTCCGTTAGCCTTTCTCTAACCTTCTCACCCCGACCCAACCGAGTGATCACCGAATTGAAACACAGCCGTTCAACCTCCGTATGTTGCGGCAGGAAGGTTGTCCGTTCGCAGGAATGGCGTCAGTCAGGGGGCTTATGCCAACCAGCATATGAGTAGTGATACATGTGGATGGGCCGTGACTCATTGCGTCATCGTCAATGATGAGATATTGTTCACGACCATTGACGGGGTGTTACGCGGCTAGAAAATGCGGACCCGGTTCTTTCAGGGATCCGCCGAAACATTGCTAGGCGTCCCAGCAGAAGATCACGATGGCGATACCTGACTACCAGACGGTGATGCTCCCACTTCTTCGTTTTCTGGATGACGAGAAGGAGCACAACATCGGTGAGGTAGTCGATTTGCTCGCGAAGTATTTCAACCTTTCGACAGAGGAGCGTCAGCAGCTGCTCGGGAGCGGTCAGCAGACTATTATTTGGAACCGCGCCAGTTGGGCTCGTACCTACCTAAAGAAGGCTGGCCTAATTGCCTCGACTCGTCGCGGATTCTTCCGCATTACTGAGAGTGGTCAGAAAGTGCTCGCCTCGAAACCTGAACGGATCGATGTCAAATACTTGGAGCGGTTCCCGGAGTTCGTGGCCTTCCGCGAACTCCGTCACGAGCGGCCGGATGAACCTGCGACGGCGGCCAGTACTTCTAGTGATGCCACGCCAGAGGAGGCACTTGACTCAGCCTACCAACGCGTCCGACTCAACCTCGAATCCGAACTTCTGGATCAAGTGAAGGTGGCTTCTCCTGCATTCTTTGAGCGCCTGGTTGTCGAACTGCTCGTTCGAATGGGTTACGGAGGCACTCTTCGAGATGCCGGACAGGCGGTGGGCAAGAGTGGCGACGGAGGAATCGACGGCATCATCAAGGAGGATCGTCTGGGCCTCGACTTGATCTACATCCAAGCGAAACGCTGGGATGGCACTGTGGGCCGTCCCGAGATTCAGAAGTTTGCCGGGGCACTACAAGGACACCGGGCACGCAAGGGCGTATTCATAACGACCTCGTCGTTTTCCGGAGATGCCATGGAGTTTACCACGCGTATCGAAAGCAAAATCGTGCTCATAGATGGAGCGACACTCGCTAAGCACATGATTGACCACAATGTTGGGGTGTCCACTTCTCGCTCGTACGAGGTCAAGAAGATTGATTCCGATTACTTCAGTGAGGAATGAGCCAGGGCTTGGCTAACAGCAGCATGAAGCGGAAGGCGCTGCGCGCCGCTGCTGAGGCGGTGATAGGTGCTCATGAACGCTCTTCGCCAAAGACTTGTGGAAGCCGCTCTCGCATGGGAGCAGGCTTTTGGCATCGCGCCGTCCATCACATCCGCACTTTCAGAATTTGACGCCGCCATGTTGATCGGTTGCTCTACCGAAGAGTATTCCACGTCAATGTGCGGAGCAACGACAGTTCAGAAAGGCCACGACTTCATATTCAATAGCTCACGATATCAAGTCAAAGCAAACCGTCCGAGCGGGAAGCCCGGCAGCTTTGTTACGTTGGTGCCCAAAGCGAAAAACTATGAATGGGACTTTCTCATTTGGATTCTCAACAACCAGCAATCCCAGATCCAGGAGGCGTGGCTTTGGAAAGTGGGTGCGTACAGAGCAACATTTGATTTCATCAAACGACTTGCACCTTCGCAATACCGAAAAGACAAGCGCCTTGTCTGATTACGCATCTAACCCGGCAGTAGCGAGGGCTGAGAACCGCTTTATGGTGGTGCGATCTCGGGGCCGAACCTCCGCTCGTGGCCGTTCTACGACTATCGCCTTCCGACCCAAAGCTGAAGTACACGACCGACGACTATCAGGCGAGGGATTTAAGGAGACATTCTTGGTTTTTTGCTGCCGAACTGAATCACTATCTGTGGGAATTCAGAATACCCACATTTTGTCCCCTTGAACAAAGGCGGCCATGGGGTGAGGCGTCCGGTCGATGGCCTATGGCCCATCTTATACAGACTGCATAAGACGACGACCTCAAAGCGGGAGTGGAGCAGAACCTGTCCTGCTGCAATGGGTTAGGGATTACGATTGGTGTGTGCCCGCAGGTCTAGACAGACGTGGACAAGTTGCCGTAAGAGGATTATACAGTCTGTCTAAGCGTTGTTATGCCGGGGAGTTGAAACACCATGAGTGACTATCAGTATGATGTTGCGTTGTCGTTCGCGGGAAAACAGCGCACCTATGTCGCCGCTGTTTACGATGCGCTTTCCGCCAAGGGCATTAATGTATTTTATGATGGGGGAGAAGTCGCGGCCTTATGGGGAAAAGATCTTTATCAGCATCTTTCCGATATTTATCTCAATAAAGCAAAGTATTGCATTGTATTTCTCTCCAAAGAATACTCAGCACAACTCTGGACCCGTCATGAGTTAAAAGCCATTCAGGCAAGAGCATTTAGAGAAGCAGAAGAATATCTACTTCCAGTGCGTTTCGATGACACGACAATACCCGGGTTATTGCCAACTGTTGTATATCTAGAGGCTGGCGAATTTAGTCCATCGGCGTTGGCACAAGTTGTCGCGCAGAAATTATCTGTCAACTCTCGCTCAGACGAAAGCATTATCCCAAAGGCGTTTAGAGTGCTAGAGGCCAACTTGGCAGATGCAGTAATTTACGCAACCGAATACCTTCAACCACAAGGGCTCGGTCTCTCGGACGCAATTGCTGAATCAATTAGACAATCTTTTAGAGCGACAAATATACATCCCGAGCGGCGCAATTTATTGCCATACATTACAAGCAATAGCGCCGCGCATAGAGTGACTGGTTACATCGCGTATCAGATGTCCCCACAATTAAGTATGTGTATGGATTTTGTCGCTTCACTGCGCAGGGAGCGAGAAGAAGCAACTCACAACCATGAGACAAGACCACTTTGGCAGTTATTGGTTTGTATTGGCCACGCGCTCTCGGCTGAACATCAAGATAGTGGCCATGCCGCCCTGTTGATTGCACTCAGCGAGTTCGACAGATGGATTTGCAATGAACCCTCGATTGACCTTGGCGGGGAATGCAAAACCAGAATCCAATTACTACTAGAAAGGCACCATGGCCATTGACCATAACTAGAGCTTCGAGAGGGACGCTCCAACAGCCGGCTTCACCGCCTGTTTCCGCTCCCCTCAAGCTACACGTTATTGCTACAGAGCTGAGGACCGCTTTATGGTGGTGCGATCTTGGCACCGAACTTCCGCTTGTGGCCGGTGAGCGACCATCGGTCTCAGACCCAAAGCCGAAATACACAGCGTCATTTGCCCTGATCTGATCGACTATTCCGTTATCCCGGCTTCTCCCCAACCCGCTGCCGCTGCCGGTCTCACTGTCTTCAGTGACATCCGGAATTGTTTGGGGCGTTCATGGGGCAGGCATGGGCGGAGATTCTAGCAGGCTGTTGACAAAGCCCGCCAGCGGCGTTCTCGCATCACTCAGAGGCTCAACGTACGGCAGAAAGTACGCTTCGCCTCTTCGTTCGCTGCGGCCTTGCGGGACGGCCTTTCTGAACAGCCCGCGGGCCATTCTATTTCCGTTGGCGATCTCGAATGCTGTGCGTTGTCAGTGTCATGAATGTGTTTGTCGATACACCGCTCGCAGACCTGAGGGTAAGGGTTACGACATGCCTTGTTCGACCAACTCATTCTCGATCGTGACGCCCATTCGTTCTATCAGCCGAGTGAGTAATGTGAAATGGGCGCGCGAGTCAGTCGCAACGGCCAGCTGTTCAGCCGTCGCCAGTTGTATTGTGTACAGCAGTGAGGCGGAGGTTTTTAGGAGGGCAAGGCCGTAGTCGAAGAGCTCAGCTTCTCTGCCCATGAGCCGTCGCCGGCTGAGTTAACGGATACCGGCCACCGTAAAGGGAGTCGTCTCAAACGAAACATCCTTCAGACGAACCATCAAAGGCTGCTCGGCATGGCCATCTTTGTGACGCCCAGTGATGTCTGTGCCGTCGAACAGACCGCGCTGGAATCGGCGATTCTCTACCAGCGCGCGATGAAAGAGCCCACGCCACGTTGAATCGGTGAGATCACGATCCACGGCGATGCATGTGTCCGGCGTGAGCGGTCCACTGACGTTGTACCCCTGCACCAGTCGCTTGCTGGCCAGGAGCTCGGGAAAGGTATCGCCCATCCGTTCGGGAAAGGCCGTTGTCCCGCAGAAAGGACTGACTTGTAGGGCCATATAGTCCCGGAAATGCACATGCTGATAGCGCTCAAGCAGCCACTGCAAGGTGCGCTCGTGGCACAGATGGAACGGATAAAATAGGACGCCGGATCGTGTCATGCCAGTGATTCAGAATAACTGCTCTGCAACCGTATCCGCAAGCTGTCGTCCCAGGGGCAATGGAACGGAAGCGGTTCTATTGTGCCACAGCGATTCTAACCATTAGAAAATACTGCGCTGACGATCCCTGGAGACAACACGTACGTTGCGTAGCAGAGACATGCTCAGTGACTGATTGATAGCCCATGGGCACGTTGGCATACGTCATGACTGTTGCGTGGGTTCAGTATATCCCGCGCCGTTCGCTCCTGATCACCATTGAACATATGGCGGTGTCTCGCACCGTCCGTTCCATTGCCCCTCGTAGGAAGAACGCCTGTGTGCTGAGGTGAACATGAGCGCGGCAGGATCACAGGTGTATGTGGCAAGCACGACGCCGATGCTATTCAGCGCTGAGGCTGACATCTGAGCGGCAGGGTTCCAGATCTGGTCAATAGGAGGAGAGTCGTGTGGCTGGATATGACAGCTTCCGTTCTATTGGCCCAGTTATGATGAACGTTCATGCTATAGGGCTGAGAGACCGCTTTACGGCGAAGTGATCTCGGCGCCGAACTTCCGCTCTTGGCCGTTCTGCGACCGTCGGAATCCGCCTCAAGCAGACGCACATGACTGACCGCTACCAGAAGGGGATGCTTACACCGATCTGCATAAGAACCCGTGATACATGGTCCAACCGTCGCAACTCATTGAAACGACAACAGGCATGACGTATTCTTCAAAAACTGTTGTGGCGCGTTAGACGGACAGAAATGGTCGGATCCACCTCTTACGCGGATCCGTCTAAATATTGTTAGCCTAACGAAGAATCAGACAGTCAATAGACACAGACACCTGCGCACCTATGCGATTATTCTTGTCGTTCTCTTTTCGAGACGAAGATCGTGACCTCGTGAACGTCGTCGAGCGGCTGCTCGCCAGTCACAGTGCCCGGATTGCGTCCAGCGAAAGACTGGGTGGGGATAACCTCGTTGGCGAGGTTAAGCAGCGCTTACTTCAATCAGACGCCTTGGTCGCACTATTTACCCGGCGCGATCTGTTAGTGGATGGAACTTGGACTACCCATCAATGGGCGAAGGATGAATACGAGTATTTTTGTCGCCACAACAAGCCGGCCTTGGCTCTAGTCGAAGATGGCGTTAGGGTTGGTGGAATTGCTCGAGCGGAAGAAATCATTCACTTGGATCGGAGAACTCTTCTCCCTGCCCTCCTGGCCTTGTCTGAAGTTCTCGGACGATGGAGACAAGAGTTCGCGCAACGACAAGGAGCCCCGCAGGCACCTCTCGAAAATCCACGCTCAAGTGGGGAACAGTCTCAGAAGCGGGTTAGGCGTAAAACTACTAGACGGGCCGCTGCAAGGAAGCCCAAGGGAGTGCCGAGGGTGTTCATAAACTACCGCCGCGAAAATGCTCAGGGGCGCGCCGGTCGACTCGCTGACAACCTTAGGCTATATCTTGGTGAGAAAAATGTATTCTTCGACCAAGACGACATCACGCCAGGGGGTGAGTTCGTCGTGGAGAGTTTGCATGCTGTTGCTAACTCTCGCATCCTGCTAACAGTGATCGGCAGAGACTGGGCCACCGTCAAGGATGATTTTGGTAGTCACCGGCTCGCTAAGCCCGACGACCTAGTGCGGCTAGAGCTGACGACCGCGCTTGAGCACAGTCTTCCGATTATCCCTGTGCTGATCGATGGTGCTCCAATCCCACGCGAAGACCAACTTCCAATGGAGCTTCACACCATCATTCGGAGAAGCGCAGTGGAAGTCCGAGATACACGGTGGACCTATGACATACGTTACCTTGCGGAGAAACTTGCCGAACAGCTAGCCATAGAGCCGCGTTTTGTGCAGGAAGGTAGATTGCGTTGAACGCTTTTGACGGATATGCACACCGGCTCCTAGAGCCGGCAACACGGCGCTGCACCCGACGGATTGGTTCATAATGGCGAAGATATTCATCAGCCACGCATCGGAAGACAAAGAGGACGTTGCGCTGCCATTAGCAGAGCTTTTGAGGCGGCGGGGCCTCGAAATGTGGTTGGATCAGTGGGAATTGGCTCTAGGTGACGGGTTGCGGCGCTCGATCGAGCAAGTGCTGTCCCAGGCCTCCTTTGGCGTCGCTATTCTCATCCCGGCATACTCTCGCAAGGTGTGGCCGATGCGCGAGCTCGGCGGATTGTTTAGCATGGAGACCTTGAAAAGGAAGATGATCCTTCCCATCCTTCACAACTTGCACCATGGCGAGATCGGGCACCGTTGGCCGATGCTCATCGAGCGCATAAGCCTTTATACTCATAGTTGACTCAATGTTGTGGCTGATCAGATCAGCTGTCGCTGTCCGCAAGGGTGCAGATAGCGGAGACCGTCAACAACCGCCAGAAGCTGTCCTTGGTGAGTACCGTCGTAGGATGATGTTAGCCGCCGACCGTAATGACTTGCGGCGGCTGCTCTACGAACTGGAGGATTCCTTGCACCAGTATCCTGGGCATCCACAAGCCCACATGCTGGAGGACCAGATTACGACCGCCTTGCGCTACAAGAGTCGGCCTGATGCAAGGTACCACGGTGAAGAGCCAACAATAGGCTCGCGTCCGGAGTCTCGAAGCCCACCGTATGTTCTCCTAACTATCGGCGGGCCTCTCGCTCTGGGCAGGCTGTTGTACCTGCTTTACTGTCTACTTCGGGCACTGCTCGGATGGTAATGTGTAGAAAGTGGCCTAACCCGCAACTGCAGCGGACTCACTTTGCTCGCCGCTGAGCCCTATATCGTTATTGCTACAGGGGTGAGGACCGCTTTATGGCGGTGCAATCTTGGCATCGAACTTCCGCTTGTGGCCGGTGAGCGACCATCGGTCTCCGACCCAAAGCAGAATTACCCGGCGTCATTTGCCCTGATCTGATCGAATACTCCGTTATCCCGGCTTCTCCCCAATTCGCTGCCGCTGCCGGTCTCACTGTCTTCAGTGACATCCGGAATTGTTTGGGGCGGTGATGGGGCAGGTATGGGAGAAGATTCTCGCAGACCTGAGTGTACGGGTTAAGATTTGCCTTGTTCGACCAACTCATTCTCGATCGTGAAGCCCATTCGTTCTATCAGCCGAGTGAGTAATGTGAAATGGGCGCGCGAGTCAGTCGCAACGGCCAGCTGTTCAGCCGTCGCCAGTTGTATTGTGTACACCAGTGAGGCGGAGGTTTTCAGGAGGGCGAGACCGTAGTCGAAAAGATCCGCTTCTCTGCCGATGAGCCGTCGCCAGCTGAGTTGACGGATACCGGCCACCGTAAAGGGAGTCGTCTCGAACGACACATCCTTCAGACGAACCATCAAGGGCTGCTCGGCATGGCCATCGTTGTGACGCCCAGTGATGTCTGTGCCGTCGAACAGACCGCGTTGGAATCGGCGATTCTCCACCAGCGCGCGATGAAAGAGCCCACGCCACGTTGAATCTGTGAGATCCTGATCCACAGCGATGCAGGTGTCCGGCGTGAGCGGGCCGCTGACGTTGTACCCCTGCATCAATCGCTTGCTGGCCACGAGGTCGGGGAAGGCATCGCCCATCCGTTCGGGAAAGGCCGTTGTCCCGCAGAACGGACTGACTTGTATGGCCATATAATCCCGGAAATGCACCTGCTGATACCGCTCAAGCAGCCACTGCAAGGTGCGCTCGTGGCACAGATGGAACGGATAAAATAGGACGCCGGATCGTGTCATGCCAGTGCTTCAGCATAACTGTTCTGTAACAGTATCGGCAAGCTGTCGTGCCATGGACAATGATCTCCCCTCTCCCCTCTGCCCTCTATGTCCTGGGCGCGACTCTCTTGTATTTCCTTCCAACCTTTCTCGCCCTCGCACGAGGCCACCCCAACTCCTTCCTGCTTGCGATCGTGAATCTCTCGCTTGGATGGACCGTGATCGGCTGGGTGGGCGCGTTGTTCTGGTCGCTCAGGAAGCAACCTCGGGGAGAAGAATCTTGACGGAGCGCAAGGTGAAACTGACAGCAGCCTACAAGCGAAAGACGGTGAAGGATTTCTTGATGGAACTCGCAGAAGGTGGTCTTTCCCCGATTTTACGGACACATCAGAAACGCGCCATACTAGGCGAGGAGGTGTGTCATGGAGCAACGGAGAACGTACAGCCAAGAGCTTAAGCAGGAAGCCGTCCAGCTGACCAATCAGGCCGGCGGCACGATGACACAAGTGGCTAAGGATTTGGGCATTAATGCCGCCATGCTGGGGCGGTGGTGCCGGGAAGTGGGTCAACGAGGCCGGAAAGCCTTTCCAGGGACCGGGATCCCTCACGATCAAGAA
>JAFEBI010000006.1 GCA_018242725.1 Nitrospira sp.
GCAAGGGGATTTGCCGGCGGCGCTGACGGCGTACCACGAGGCGCGTGCGATTCGTGAGATGTTGGCGGCGCGCGATCGGGCAAACACCGAATGGCAGCAGGACCTGGCGGTGAGTCATGATCGGATCGGCGAGGTGTTGGTGGCGCAAGGCGATTTACCGGCGGCGCTGACGGCGTACCACAAGGCGCTCGCGATTCGTGAGATGTTGGCGGCCCGCGATCCGGATAATGCGCAGTGGCTGACCGACGTGGCAGTATCGTGTGCCAAGCTTAGTGCACTAAGGGATGACAAAAGTGTGACAGCTCGACAAGATTATCTGGTTCGGGGAAGAGACATTTTGCTGAAGCTCAAATCTGACGGGCATCTGTTGCAGAACGAAGATTTGATTGGATGGTTTAACGAAGAACTCGCCAAGTTGATCCAGGGCAGGTCATAACGAGCGCGCTTGTAGCTGCGCGTCTGCTCTAGGTTCTTGTAAGCCACGCCCACTGGGTCACTTCAGATTTAGGAAAGTGAACTCTTCAACATCTCAAGATTCTTCGTCACCATGGCATCGCCGTTCTTAGTCGAGACATCGATGCCGGTGGCGCAGACGGATCGGCATTCGTCGATTTGGTTCAGCTTGTGAAGTGACTGCGCCAGTGCAAAGTAGGCGGCTGAGTAGGTGGGTTTCACCGTCACACATTGCCGCAAGGCCTTCGCGGCTTCTTCAAAATTCCCATCGTCCATATAAGCTTTTCCCAAGCCAAACCAGGCTACGTCGTCGTTCGGGTCGATCGCCAGCACTTTTTTGAGCGGTTCAATTCGTGGATTCGGCATTGTTTTCCTCCATGTGAGGACGATAGCAGCGCCATTGGTACATTGTCTATGAACTTTCTTGCGTGCTAATCTGACGACATATCAGCCGTAGGTTCCACCTTTTGTTTCTGACATTTTGCGACGTCATCATGGGAAAAACCGGCATTGTCTATCATCCTGCCTATCTTGAGCATGATATGGGACCGGGACATCCGGAATCACCCAACAGGCTTCGTGCCATCATGCAACGATTGGAGGAGAGCGGCACTGTCGCTCAACTCACTCGTATTGAGCCTCGACGAGCTGAAGATGAATGGATCACGCAGATTCATTCGCCGAACTACGTGGCTTCGCTCAATCGGCATGCGCCCACGGACGGCCGTGTGTCACTCGATCCCGATACCTCGATGTCGCCTGGCTCGTTGCATGCCGCCTATTGTGCGGCAGGTGGCGCATTGGCGGCGGTCGATGCCATCATGGCCAATCAGGTGGACCATGTGTTTTGTGCGGTCCGGCCTCCCGGGCATCATGCCGAAGCTGGTCGAGCGATGGGGTTTTGCCTCTTCAACAACGTGGCGATTGCCGCACGCTATGTCCAGCAGAAGTATGGGCTCACCAGAGTGTTGATCGTCGATTGGGACGTGCATCATGGCAATGGGACGCAGCACAGTTTTGACGATGATCCCTCCGTGCTCTTTTTCAGCACGCACCAATACCCGCATTATCCCGGGACAGGTCGAGGGACAGAGCGAGGTGAAGGATCTGGAGAAGGATTCACTATCAATGTGCCGATGGAGGCCGGGGAGGGGGACGAGGAGTACCATGCGATCTTCCTCAACGCGCTTGTGCCCGCGGCCGATGAGTTCAAGCCGGAGTTTGTGATCATCTCAGCGGGATTCGATGCCCACAAAGACGACCCTTTGGCCAGTATGGGGCTGACGGAGGCCGGATACACCGATTTGACACACATCGTCGCGGGGATCGCCCAACGCCACGCCAAAGGCCGTATCCTCTCTTCGCTCGAAGGCGGGTACAACCTCACAGCATTGGCCCATTCCGTAGATGCCCATATCCAAGCCCTATTGAGGACATGAGTCAGTCGCCACTGGATCGTAAAGGAACGACATCGTGAACCATTCACTGTTGATCGATACGGATACATTGCAAGAACAATTGGGGAAACCAGGTCTGGTCGTCATCGACGTGCGCGGCCGAGCGGCTTATGAATTCGGTGGCCATATTCCTGGGGCCGTCCATTCGACGTGGCATGAATACAGTGACCCTAAGGCCGTGGCGAAGGGATTGCTCAATCCAGATTTTGGCCAGATCGAACAGATCCTTCGTCGTCTTGGAATCAATCAGGACAGCGACGTCGTGATCTACTCGAACCCCTTTGATAATTGGGGCGATGAAGGACGGATGTTTTGGATGTTGGAGTATCTGGGGCATCAACGTCTGCGTATTTTGAATGGGGGATGGGTGAAGTGGACGGCAGAGAAGCGACCGTTCGAACATGGGCCGGTATCATCAGCGATGGGTAACTTTACGGCGCGACCGGTGCAGACATTGATGATGGTGAAAGACGATCTGAAAACGATCGTGAAAATGCCCCATCCCCAGACGGCGATCCTGGATGCGCGGAGCGTTGAAGAGTACCTTGGGAAAGAAGTGTCGGGGTTACCCAGGCCCGGGCATATTCCGTCGGCCATTCATCTGGCTTGGAACGGATTTTTAAACAAGGATGCGACGATCAAGGACATCGCCCTTATCAAGGAGATGCTGGAGGCGAAGGGCGTTTATCCCAGCCAGGATGTGATTTGCTATTGTACCGGAGGGGTGCGATCAGCCTGGCTCTACTTTATTCTCAAGCTGGTGGGGTATCCAAAACTCAGCAACTATCCAGGATCATGGTGGGAGTGGAGCCGAGACTTCGCCGCCCCGGTCGAGAAGGATTTGCAGGCACTGCAGAAAATTCTTGGATTTTCCTCGTCCCCTCAACATTCTTGACAGTCGCGAGACACGCTGTGTAAGGTGAATTCATAAGGTGTCGTGGAATTGTGAACAGTGAATCTTTACCCATCAAGGAGGCAGCCATGATGAGAAGAGTCTTTCATTGTGTATTGGTGGCGATCGGGGGAGGCCTGTTGCTCGGCGCGCCGTTATTGAATGGTGTCGCACTGGCCGGTGACAAGCATGTGGCGGAAGCGGTCGAACATGCGAGGGGTGCTGCCTCTCATGGCAAAGAGGGCCACGCCGACGCCTGTGTGCAGCATGCAGAAGAAGCGTTGAAGCATGCGACGGCGGCGGGTGGAAAAAACCCGCATTTGCTCGAAGGAGTCAAACATCTTACGGAAGCGGTCAAGCACGGCAAAGCCGGACATGCGGATGCATGCATGGAACATGCGGACGGCGGCGCGACGCATCTGGCTGAAGTAAAATAACGTCAGTAGCGGACAGCTGTGAGTTGGGACGGGTAGGGCGAGGATCCCTACCCGTTCTTGTATGAAACGGAGCGTTCTGTGCGAATCGGGTACTACCAATTTGATCCACAGTTCGGCGAAGTCGCCGCAAATCTTGATGTGGTGGCGGCGAAGCTGGAGCAGGCGGATGCCGATCTTCTTGTGCTCCCGGAATTGTTCGCGTCAGGCTATCAATTTGTGTCTCGCGAGGAGGCACAGAGGCTGGCCGAGCCGGTCCCGGATGGCCAGACGGTTCGTCGGCTGGTTGATATCGCGAAACGCCGTAAGATGCATCTTGTGGCAGGGCTTCCCGAGCGATCCGGATCAGTCTGTTATAACTCCGCTGTGGTCGTGGGGCCGTCTGGGTTTCTGGGGTGTTATCGAAAAACCCATCTATTTTACGAAGAGACCCAGTTCTTCACGCCGGGTGATTCCGGATTTCTGGTGTGGGATATCGGCGTCGCCAAGATCGGTGTCATGATTTGTTTCGATTGGTACTATCCGGAGTCCGCCCGGACATTGGCGATACAGGGCGCCGAGATTATTTGTCATCCTTCCAACCTCGTCTTGCCGAACTGCCCGGATTCGATGCCCGTTCGATGCCTTGAAAATCGGGTTTTTGCCGTGACGTGCAATCGCATCGGTCGGGAAGCGCGCGGTGGGAAGGATCCATTGACCTATATCGGCCAGAGTGAAATCGTCACACCGAAAGGCGTGATCACACAGCGAGCGGCTCGTGACAAAGAAGAACTGACCATCATTGAGATCGATCCGGCTGAAGCCCGCAATAAGAGTCTCAATCGGTACAACGATCTGCTTCGTGACCGACGTGCGTCCCTGTACAAGTTATAACCTCTCACCTGTGTTGTGCTGAGAGAAGCCCGGAGCTTGCGCAAGTCGCACGCGCAGGGTAGGATTTCGCTCATGAGTACGGAGCTCCGGAAGGGCATGTTTCTGATCGCCGCTCCAGGCCTGCGCGACCCAAATTTTCGCCAGACCGTGGTGTTGCTGTGCGAACATGGACCCGAGGGCGCACTGGGTGTCATTGTGAATCGACCGACTGCGATGTCCATTTCTGAGGCGCTGCCGCAGATTCCGGTCATCGAAGGGACAGGGCATGTTCTTTATGCCGGTGGTCCCGTACAAACCAATCAAGTGATGTTGCTCTACCGGGGCGACCAGTTTCCGGACAATGCCCACCATGTCTTTGACGGAGTCTGTCTTGGTGGGGATATCGGGATGGTTGAACGCATTCTCACGGCTGCCGGCACCAAAGAATTCTTCAGAGCCTATCTTGGCTATTCAGGATGGGGACCCGGCCAGCTGGAAGGCGAGATGAAAACCGGCTCGTGGATAATTCTCCCCGCTGATCCACAGGCGGTGTTTGAAAAGGATCCCACGCGTGTGTGGGGTGACATCTTGTGCACGTTGGGAGAAGCCTATCAACCATACGCGGAGATGCCGTTCGATCCATCCTGCAATTAAACTCTCTCGTAGCTGTCGACATCTGAACCAACCACCGGATCATTGAACGTGCTTGCGCCGAATGGTAGGGTCATGCAGATCCTGTTTGCCTGTTGTTTGTCTCTTGTCCGGACCTGCCCGAGTGGTGAACGGGGAGTTCTCGAGGAGTGTGATCTTGCGACAGCATGATGCAGGTGGTAGGAGAAGAGTAGGGCGCTGGGGGAATATTGAATCAGGGAGGGAATCGACGTGAGTCAGTCGGACATCGCGCAATCAGGTCCTGAAGCGTTCTTACGGAAATTGCATGAGCGGCCGCATCAGCCGATCAGCGAGTGGCTTCGTGCGCCGGCCCATGTGCAGTACGAAGCGTTTCGCATGTCCGATCCGCCCACGCAGCGCCCGGCCAGCCGAGCTGAATTCCAGTCGTTACTGGAACGGTTCAACGTTCCCGAGGACCGGATCGAGCTGCGAGACAATTTTGGCTATGGGGTCAAAGAAGCTGAGAATGGAGATCGACTCATTCTCATCTGGCAGGCTCATACGGAATACTATAACTACCAATTTTGGCATGTGCCGTCATCCATGACTGGTGCGGTGACCTTTGGACCGCTTACGTTTCCAGCGTCCCCCGTGTCATTGGCTCCCCTCGGTTCTGTCGTCTGTCGCTTGGACATTATTTTGAAGACCGACGCTCTGCCGTCCCGGGATGAGGTACGAGGACAGTTGCCGGGGCCGGTATTGTATGGCAGCCGGATTTTCAATGAACAGGCCGCTGTCGTCACCAGTTTTACTCCGGACAACCACGGGCGAGAACGGTATTGGGTGAGCGTTGGCCCATTGCAGGGGGACTATTCTCGCTTAAAAGACATCGTAGATGGGCTCGTGCGGATCGAAACGTACTATCATCTCTTGTTGATGCAGAAGCCTCTCTTCTCCGCCGCGATTGATCAAGTCTATAAATTCGAACAGGTGCACCTCCAGCAGCGAGAAATCATTACGGGTCATATCGGGCACGCCAATTCGGAGACGTTGCAGCGATGGTTGAACAGTCTCACGCAGGACTTGCTGAAAACCAATCGCATGGCCGGCAAGTTGCATTTCGAACTATCGGCCTCGATTCCGTACGATAAGATCGTGCATACCACGCTGGCATCGTTGGCGGAGCAACCCACCGCTTCCTACCGCCCCATCTCCGACTATGTGTTGGGAGGTATTACCGGTGTGGCGGAAGGGTATCAACAGCTCTTGCGTCGGATCGATACGCTCCGCGGCGGATTTGAAGGCATCATTGCGATTATTCGCACGCGTATCGACTTGATTGTGGAGTCACAAAATCTCACGCTTCTCCAGAGCGTCGACAAGACGACGAAGAGCCAAGTCATTCTCCAGCATACCGTTGAAGGACTGTCGGTCATCGTGATTGCCTACTATCTGGCCGGTCTGGCTGGTTATGTTTTCAAAGGACTGCACGAACTCGGTTGGCTCGGCAATGCGAATGTAGCCTCGGCGATCTTTGTCCCGATCGCTATCGGTCTGGCCTTTCTCATTACGACGGTGAGCAAGAAGTATCTGCAGAAGAAGCTTGCTAACAAAGAACGGCCACCAGAAGTCAGCACGTCGTCGGAATAGCCGGTCATACCTGATTCGAAAGTTGGATCGCTCGGTTAGAGGCGAAGGCTCACATTGTCCGTAATACCGGTAGTCTGCATGCGCGATGGTGTCATTCTGCCATCAGTTGATGTCCTCCTTTAACAAGGTTTGGAGGTCCGCAGCCATTTTCTATTCTCGGCTGAGCGCACTGACCCAACAGGAGGCTGGTGACGTGATGAGCAGTGGTGCACGGTCGTTGCGAAGCTCGCGCACTCATCAATCACCAGATTTCGGTTTACTCCGCAGACGCTCGAGTTTTGCTTCCGCAGTGGCGACGGACAGTGTCCCTACCGCAGGCGCTTTCGATCGTTGTTTGGAGCGACGTGAGCGTAACCCCTGTCCTCTCTTGCTGATCTCAGGTCCTGGTTCGGGGAGCTGATCCACGTACATCAGCAAAGCTTCCTGCGAGTGCCCGAGCGGCGGTTCTTCCTTAGCGCGCATGCCTCTCGCTTGGGGCGGCGCTTTAGCGAGCAATCGTTCGGGTGTATCGGTTCTTGGTGCGCTAAGTTGCGTGAGTTCATCAGCGAAGGTATTTGCCTGCTTGTCTCCGGCACCAGCTTGCATCCGTTGGCCCAAGGGCTCCAGATCCCATTTGTCGCAAAGATAGCGCAACAGGCTGGTGTGGTCGAAGACGGTCTTGATGACACCTTTTTTGATCCAGGGTGTGACGAGAATGGTCGGCACACGTACCCCCAGTCGGTCGAAGGTCCAGTTTGCAGTATGATCATCCGGGGCCACCGTTTTCGGTGGTGGGACATGGTCGTAGAAGCCGCCATGTTCGTCGTAGGTCACGACCAAAAGAGTCGATTCCCACAAAGCCTTGTTCTGACGAATGGCGTTGTAAACATCAGCGATCAGCTTTTCGCCTTGCCTCACATCGGCTGGTGGATGTTGGTCATTCTCAGTCGATCCGAAGTAATGCGGTTCGATGAACGCGTATTGTGGAAATTCAGCCGCATCCCCTGCAGCCGCATCAAAGAAGCTGTCCATCCCGTCATAGCCTCGGAATGTCAGATATCGAGTGAGGAGTCGAGTGAGCACGATGCTCTGTGGAATGCCATCATGGAAGATGGTCCAGTCAATGTTTGAATCGGAAAGGCGGTCAAAGATGGTCTCTTGGTAGTAGAGACGCATGGCTAAAGGATTCGTTTTTGAAGGCATCTCGGTATGGCCGAGACAGGTTCCACTATGCGCAAAAAAACGGTTTTGCCAAGTCGGACCCGGCATTGAGGCGAACCAGTGGTCACAGACGGAAAAATTACGGGCCAGACCGTGTAAAACAGGAAGGCTGTCTTCTTCCGGTCTGTCACCGAATGGGAAATAGGCCATCACCTGATTGAGTTCCGCATCGGACGCGTCCTGATAGCGTTCGACGTACGATGTGACGAAGCCCGACATCGGATCGGCAGAGGGACCGATTTGTTCCAACGTGCCGTTGAGCTCATGGTTGAGGTCTCGCTGAACGACCCAGTCTGCGATAGGCTGCTGCTGAACGATGGTTCCGTTTGGCGCGGCATTCCCTGCGGGGTGGTTCGGCTGGATGCCCTCGACTGTGGGATCGATCTTGGTCATGCCGCCGAGCATATGATCGAACGACCGATTCTCCAACATCAGGACGACGACATGTTTGATCGGGTCACGCTCATCCGTCGCACGGGCAGTGATCGTCTTTGCGTTGCGTCGGCGCAAGAGTGCTTGATGCGTCACGTCGCGGCTGGCCGTGGCTTGTGTGTGTTTACGTAAATAACCGCGGCCGTACTTCACAGAGGCTTTCATCGCCAATCGTTTGCTGGCCCGAGCATCACCTGGAGGAGCCCATTGTTCATGCGCGCGGGTCCGTGGGTTGAAGAAGCCGATATATCCACCAGGCGCGACACCGAACGACGCGAGCCCCTTTCCTCTTGTGAGGAGCCCTAAAAAGTCGTTGCGACCCCCCTCTTGTTCTTCTTTTGTGAAATAAAGCGGAAGCACGAAGTTCGAGACCTCGATTCCATCGACTTGGTAGGTTTGAGATTGAACGGCATCGCACATCTCAAACCAATGAAAGACCTCAAGGGTCGGTTTTTCGGGATGTGGTCCTTGGATGAGTAGATTGACCTGCGCATCGGCCAACAACTCGAGCGCTTCATGTGACAGGGTCACGCTCCATGATTCGCCGAGTTTCTTTGAAAGTTCCGTGAAAACAAAGCCATAGGGAATGCCGCGCGCGTTGGTGTCATGATAACCAAGGGCGTCCTGAACGTTCGGTTTGTCCCACAGGTACAAGATTGCGTCGCCTCGTAGGCCCAAGAGCGACTCCTTGTTCGGACGCCTCCCGACCTTGCCTTCCAGCCTCAATGTGGCGCCGAAGCTCCAGTAAGGTTCGAAATCTTCAGTGATTTGGCGGTTGATGGCACGAATGACACGTTGCAACTCGCCATCAGAAATTGTGCGAGAGCGATTGACGACGGAAATGATCATGGAAGACCTCCAAGCGTATCGCGGGTCATGGTCCTGGCACTACTCGGTACGGTTTGGTGTGCTCATTCAGTAGTGGGTCGCCTAGTCACTCATGACACCATACTGAAAGCGGGATGCGAAAACCAAGCGAAAAAGTGAAGATACTGGAAAATACTGATAGTGGTTATTCTGATTGATTCTGACAGCAGTTTTAGAAAGAAGAGACCGCTCTAATGGCGTCGGCCAAAAAGCGGCCTGTGTGGGACGCTTTGACCTTTGCAATCTGCTCCGGTCGTCCTTCCGCCACGATCTGGCCCCCCGCTGATCCGCCTTCGGGGCCGAGGTCGATGATCCAATCGGCGGACTTGATCACGTCGAGATTATGTTCGACGACAATCAGCGTGTTCCCGGCGTTCACGAGTTTGTGGAGCACGGTGAGCAGTTTCTTGATATCGTCAAAATGGAGACCAGTCGTCGGCTCATCCATAATGTAGAGCACGTCTTTCGCAGAAGCATCTTTAAGCTCAGCTGCAATCTTGAGCCGCTGGGCTTCGCCGCCGGAGAGTGTCGTGGCGGACTGGCCAAGCCGTAAATAGCCGAGACCGATCGAAGTCAGGAGATGAAGCTTTTCCTGCAACTTCAGAGTCCCCTTGAAAATGGAGAGGGCTTCTTCCACTGTCATGGCGAGGACTTCGGCGATGTTCTTCCCCTGGTAATGTATCTTTAAGACTTCTGCTTTGAAGCGTTTGCCTTCACAGACTTCGCAGGGCGCATAGATGTCTTCGAAGAAGTACATCTCGAGTTTTTCCACTCCGCTCCCCTCGCAACGTTCGCAGCGACCACCGGCGGCATTGAAGGAAAAGTGTCCTGGTGTGAGTCCCTGCCGTTGGGCTTCCCGTTCCGCGGCGAAGAGTTGCCGGATCTCGTCGAACGCTTTCAGATAAGTGACTGGATTGGAACGAGGCGTACGCCCAATCGGCTGTTGGTCGATCAAGCGGATGCTTTTGAGGTGCTCGATACCTTTGATCGCTTTGAACTGTCCCATAGGTAGAGATGCCACACGAAAGGCTCGGGCCACAGCCCGATAGAGGGTTTCTTCAACTAACGTGCTCTTGCCTGAACCAGACACGCCGGTGACACAGATCAACATGCCGAGGGGAATGCGGAGGGAGAGGTCTTTCAGGTTGTGCTCCGTGGCTCCGGCGAGCACGAGCATCTTGCCGTTCCCGTTTCGTCGCGACCGAGGTTGCGGGATTTCCTCGTCGCCGCGCAAGTATCGGGCGGTTGTGGGACGAGAGTCCTGCAAAAATTCTTTCGTTGGAGCTGCACAGACGATCTCTCCGCCTTTTTCACCGGAGTGGGGGCCCAGCTCGACGAGGAAGTCGGCCGACTCAATCATGTGGCGGTCGTGCTCGACGACCACGACGGTATTTCCCGTTGCTGCGAGATCACGGAGGATGCCGGCCAATAGATCTGTATCTCTCGCATGGAGACCAATGGTTGGTTCGTCAAGCACGTAGAGCGTACCAACCAATCGCGAACCCAGTTGATTGGCCAGCGCCACCCGTTGAGCCTCCCCACCGGAGAGGGTTTTAGTTTGCCGATTGAGCGTCAAATATCCAAGGCCAACGCGCTGGAGAAAGCTCAGCTTGGCTTTGAGTTGTCGGAGGATATCCGACGCGATCTCCTGTTCGGATCGCCGCAAGGGCAAGCAGTCCACCCATTCTACAAGACTCTCTACCGTTCGTTCCGTGGTCTCGTGAATGTCGTTGCCGGCGAGCTTGACGAAGCGCGCGTCCGGCTTCAGACGGCTGCCGTGGCAACTGGGGCAATCAAATGGCGTGCGGTAGCGACTGAGAAAGACACGAACGTGCATCTTGTACCGTTTGCCTTCCAGGTATTCGAAGAAGTCGTTGATCCCGTCAAACGATTTGGCACCCTCCCAGAGCAACTGCTGATGGTCCGCAGGGAGCGACTTGAAGGGAGTCTCGATGTCGACTCCGTGTTTTTTCATCGCGGCGAGCATTTGCTTTTGCCACCAAGCCGAGCTGGGTTTGGTCCAGGGTTCGATCGCGCCTTGGGCAAGGGATTTGGTCTGGTCGGGAATGACGAGCTCCGGATCGTATCGCAGCACGTTGCCGAACCCTTTGCATTCAGGACAGGCGCCAAGCGGGTGGTTGAATGAAAAGAGAATTGGCCGAAGAGGCTCAAAAGTCCGGCCGCAACCCTGGCAGAGAAACTGTGTGCTGTAAGTCTGCCGTCCATGGTCGATAATGTCGATGGAGCAGCGGCCCTCTCCTTCACGAAACGCCGTTTCGACTGCTTCAACCAGACGAGTGCGGTTGTCGTCTCGGATGACGAGACGATCGAGGACAACATGGAGAGATTGGGACTTGTGAAGTTTCACCTGTCCTGATTCGTGCAGGTCGATCACATCATCCTGCGCTTTGACCCTGGTGAACCCACGCGTGAGCAGTGATTGGACACATGCCGCCTCTTCCTTGGGCTTAGGAGTGGCAATGGGGAATAGGACCATGGCTCGAGCATTAGGCCAGCCGTTCAGCAGATCATCAGCGACGGTGTCTGGTTG
This sequence comes from Nitrospira sp., assembly GCA_018242725.1. Lineage (GTDB taxonomy): Bacteria > Nitrospirota > Nitrospiria > Nitrospirales > Nitrospiraceae > Nitrospira_D. The sequence continues at coordinate 11,401 of JAFEBI010000006.1, forward strand.
GAACGAACGGCCTTCTTGCTTGCAGTCAGGGCAGGTCGGCTTACCGATCTTGGCGAAGAGCAGTCGCAGCAGGTCGGCGATTTCCGTCGTCGTGCCGACTGTTGACCGAGCCGTCCGCACTTGATTCTTCTGCTCAATCGCTATGGCTGGCCGGACATTGATCAGGCGATCCACATCCGGGCGAGCCACCTTGTCAAGAAACATGCGGGCATAGGTCGAGAGAGATTCGACATAGCGCCATTGGCCTTCGGCAAAGATTGTGTCAAACGCGAGCGACGATTTACCTGATCCAGACACACCGGTAATGGCCGTCACTTGGTTATGAGGAATCTGCAGCGAGACGTTCTTGAGGTTATTTTGCCTCGCCCCTTCGATGATGAGGTGATCGGTTGAGGGTTTGGGAGGCAAGGGGTTCGGCACAGCGAGGGTTCCTCTTGGTGAATGACCGAGCATGGTAGCAACAGTGGAGAGTTGGTTCAATGATAGACCAATGGGGATGAAATTCGCGCATGGTTCCAACCGCCCGTTCGTGATGAGCCCTTCGATTAACTCAGGACAGGCTCGTCGAACCAGGCCGGAACTTTTTGATATGGGTGCTGTGTTGTACGGTAGGTGATTCTTCTGGCAAATCGATGCGACTTCAGTACTTCCAGGAAAGTTGTTGATCATCAAGGATAGATCCACAAGTCATGGGAAGAGTTCCTGGCGCTACCCTGGAAAATTTCAGTTGGTCATGATAAACGAGGCGCAATTGCATCCACGAATTCCCAAGTACTGAGAAAACGGTTTGATATACCAAGGAGGGATTCATCATGGCACTTTATGCGTTTGACGGCACGTGGAATGACGATGAAGCAGATGAAGCCAAGGAGACCAATGTTCTCCAATTTCGCAAATGCCTGTCTCCTGGTACGAATGCCTTCTACCTAGAAGGAGTCGGAACGCGGCTGGGGTTTATTGGCAAGCTCCTCGGTGGAGTTACCGGGGCGGGTGGGCATTTTCGGATTCACGAAGCGAAGCAACAATTGGACCAGTACTTTGCGCAAGGAGATCGTACAGTCGACATTATCGGGTTTAGCCGAGGGGCGGCCTTGGCGCTGCATTTTGCCAATCAGGTGCAGAAGGAGCAGCCTGGAGCCGATGTCCGCTTTCTCGGGCTCTGGGATACAGTCGCCTCTTTCGGCCTTCCAGGGAATGACTTGAATATTGGCTGGGATCTGACTTTACCGGATTACGTCAAACATTGTTACCATGCGATGGCACTGGACGAGCGACGACGAAACTTTACTCCGACCCGGATCGTTTCCAGAAAAGGTGGAGTACTCGGAGATCGACTTCAGGAAGTGTGGTTCCGCGGAGTCCATTCTGATGTGGGGGGAGGGCAGTCCCTGGGTCTCTCGAACATTGCTCTCTGCTGGATGCTCCGGCGAGCGGAGAAATCGGGACTTCCTGTGGACGAGGCAAAGTTACAGGCCCATGTGGCCTCGTGTGATCCGGAGGCCCCGATTTCTAAAAATTTTGATCCAAAGAAAGATCCGCAGCGCACGATTCTTCCAGGCGATTGCGTGCATGAATCGGTGAAACCGCGAGGGAATCAAGGGGGGAACACACACAATGACCCTCCACCTGGGGTGCGTATCATTCATGGGTAGAGTAGAACGGCATCAGATGAACAGGACGTGGGTTCATGATGCAGTGATTCGGTCAATGACATGGCCATCGTTCGCAATCGATGAGAGGATTGCGAACGTAACCAGGAGGGCACATGATTCTGTCGACGACGAATAATATCGAGGGCAGAAAGACCGTGAAATATTTAGGATTGGTGTCTGGCGACGCGATCCTCGGCGCGAATGTGTTTCGTGACTTCTTCGCGTCGATTAGGGATATCGTCGGAGGCCGCTCGGCCGGTTATGAAAAAGAACTCCGGAAGGCCAAGGCGATTGCGCTCGAAGAAATGGAGGCACAGGCCAAAAATCTGGGAGCCAATGCGATTCTCGGAATCGATATCGACTATGAGACCATCGGTGCCAACAGTAGTATGTTGATGGTCAGTGCGAATGGGACGGCGGTCGTGCTCGAGTAGCGGGAGGCCGAAAATACTTGCCAGGGTCGTTTTTGTATCGTTCAGAACTTCAACGTACCCGAGCGCGAACGCCGAAGCCTTTCACTCGCTGCAGTCTTAACAGTGGAAGGGCCGAGCTTCGGCGTGTCGGGGTTGGGTGGGTGAAAACAGGATCCATTTTGAGTCTCCTTCGGGAGAGGCGGCCTTCGACAAGCAGCAAATGCCGGCTCAAATGCTGCTCAAATATGACTCTCAGTTCCACAGTGGATACAACGCTGTAGCGCTATTCAAGTGGATCTTGCTGCAGAGTCATGCGCAATCATGGATTCTCCGGCAAGCCGGAGTTCTGATGAACGAAGTCTGGGCAGCTAGCGCAGCATTATCTTCACCAGCCCCACGCATCCCAGATAGAGGGCGAGCGATCCGCCCATCGCCGGCCAGAAGCCAAGGCGTGGAATGCCCAGGATCATGGCCGTGACATAAACAATCCAGGGGGGAACGAACCACATCAAGTTCTTGGCATAGTCGACGGTTGTTGCGCCGCCGCTATTCATGTAGAGCAGGATGAAGGTGGCGGCGGTGATGGCGGGAAAGGTGCTGGCCATAGCGGCAAGGAATGAGTTCCCTTTGGCACCGAGGTAGGTGGACAAACTGACGATCGTACCCCCCAGCAGAAAGTAGACCGCATACTTTACGAGATCACCCACCGACAATCCTCCTCATGTTTTCTGAAACGCTTTGATCGTTCGATTGGCTCAGCCACCACATGATAGCGGTCTCCGGCCTTTTCTACACCATAATCCTAATCGGGTGTTTTGTACCAGCCGACTTTATCCGATCGCGGTTCTGACAGCACTGTACATCACGATCACTTCGACGGCGTGGGCCACAATCGTGATCCAGAGGTTGCGGGTTTGGAGCCAGATCATTCCCCAGATGAGTCCGTCCCAGAGCGCGATCCAATGGAGATGCCGAAAGGTATTCACCATGAATGGGTCGAATGTAAATGTCAGCGTTGTTGCGAGCAGCGCCAGGGGAGCAAGCTGTTTCCGGGAGTGAGTCCCTCTCCATTGTCTTTCGTAATCAGCCAAGCGTCCCAAGAGGAATCCGCGAAAGTTGACCTCCACAAATAACGCGATGCAGCAGATGAACCAGGGGACCATCAGCAAGACAGGCAGTCGGGCGTGAGGGGTTTGTTTCAAAAAGGCGATGTCGTAGCCAAGTGAGGGGTAGACGGAGAGGATCATGACGGTATTGAGGCAGCCCAGGATCAGTCCTGTCAGCAGCCCCCACTTCAGCCCGACGATGACCTTCGCTCGTTCCAATCCCAGATGAGTCAAAACATCAGGTGTGCGCGAAGCCCAGAGGCCCATCGCCAGATAGGCCAACAGCTGCGGGGTGAATTGAGTCAGTAGCAGAGTTTGGAGGGAAGCAGGAAGGGTGTAATAGCCGAGCGTGGCTCCGACGGGGAGCAGCGCGAGTGCTGCTCCCCATTGAATCATGTGACTATGATCGAGCCGAGGGGGCTCGGGTGTCATGTTACGAGAGTTCGAGGTGATAGCGGTCCAACGTGGTCGCCTTGTGCCGAGACAAGTTGGATAAGGACTTATTGTAATCGACGATCGCACGCAACTCGTTTCCCTGCGCGGTGGCGAGGTCGCGCTGGAACTCAAGGACGAAGCGCGTCGTGCTCAGTCCTACCTTCAGCCGTTCCTGCTCGGCCTGGAGTTGTTTCTCCGCCATGATGCGCGCGGACCGGGTGGTTTCGATTCGCTTAAAATCCGTCTGCACTCGGCGTACTGCTTCACGAATGCCGACGATGATCTGCTGACGCACGTTCGCGAGGGCCACCTCGGCGTTTTGTGCTTCAAGCTTTCGCTTGCTGTAGGTGTTGATAGCGGCTCGGTTCCCGAGCGGATAGCTGAGCACCAGCCCGGCTCCATAGTTATAGAAGTCACCGCTGAAGTTTCTGGTGAAGGATTCGCTGTAGTCCCCGCCCAGGCCGGCAAGTCCGATTGTCCCTTGAAGCGAGAGCGTCGGAAGCAGTTGGTTACGCGCAAACTGCTTATTGAGTTCACCGGTTTCGACGCCTTTCTTGGCCTGTGTGATTTCAGGTCGTTGTTCGATCGCGGTATCGATGGCTTCCTGAAGACTCAGGGGTTCAAGGACGGTGACGGGAGGATCAGCCGGTGTGAGACGGACGTCTTGCCGAAGATCTTCCTCGCCGGGATTCAAAAGCCGCCGTAGCTGATCTTCTTGGTCGCGGATGGCTTTCTCGGCCACTAACACCTGCTCCACTCGCGAGGCCATTGCGGCTTCGGCTTGTAAGACATCGACGATCGACATGACCCCAGCCTTGGTTTTTGCTCGGTTGGCAGCCAAGAGTTCTTCGGCGGCTTTCAAGGCGGCTTGGGCGACCTTCAAGTTTTCATTGGCAAACACGACCTCCCAATAGGTTTGTTCCACCGAAGTGATGACGGTCATGACTCGATCTCGAAAAACATGTTGTTCGACGATCGCGTTGTTCTGAGCGACCTTGATGAACGTCTTGTTGACGGCAATTCCCGCATTCCTAAGCAGCGGTTGAGTGAAGGTGAACGCCAGTCCGCCCGTCCACGATGGATTGAACAGAAATCCACGCGCGACGTTTTGGTTCACACTGTTTCGGGCCGGGCTATAGTTGATGTCGAAGTTGCCGCCGGTGATCAGGTTGGTTTGTGCATCGACCGTCAGCGAATGACTCCGTTGGTCGAAGGTGGTGATCTGGTCGAGGACTCCTACGGTTCCTCCGAAGACGGGGCGGTTGAGCGGATTCACGGTTCGGTTGTATTGGCCGTTGATGCTCAGGTTTGGGTCGAACTTCGATTGTTCGATGATGATATCGGCCAGTCGACTTTCGCGATTCTGCCGGCTGATGCTGATGTCGAGGTTGCTTTGCAGTGCGCGGACGGCCGCGTCGGCCAGAGAGATCGTTTCACGACGCTCCGTCGGGATCGGTTGAGTGATATCCAGCCCCCAACTTCTGTGCGGCGAAGAGAGACACGCCAATCCGGCGATCACAATGATCGTGAGACGATATCGGTAGAACGAGGATGCGCCATTCATAGATGTCTCCTTGATCAAGGTTGAAGGAAAGAGCATACTATAATCAGTTGGATGGTTCACGCCTATGGATAATTGGAGTCATCGCTTACTAGATGTCAGGTCAGTGGGTGGATTGGTGTGTCTGCTGAGCATGAGCATCCTCTGCGCCGAGGGAACTGCTACGGCGCAGAATGCATCGAGTGTTCGGTCGTTCGCCGGAGGGGTTTCTCCGATGTTCAAGTTCGGCGGCGGTAGTCTCTACATTGATAACCAGGGAACGCAGGGATTTCTCTTCACGCCGGGACAGAATTTCCAATCGTACAACTTTCGCAATCCGACTACGGGACAGGCGTGGAGCGGAGCCGTGATGACGTTCGGTCCGCAATTGTCCATTGGACTGATACAAGGGGCGAACCAGACCGGGAGTCCGACCGTTCTGCCGCCTCCACCTCGCCAGACGGATTTATTACCGCCGATTGAGTCGGAGTTGTTCGAACCATTTCCCTAAACGCCTCTTGAAGCAAGTTCCTCGGTCTATGGCCTGTGTGCCAATGGGGGTGCGGTGTGTCGGGTCGTTTACTGCGGTGACGGAGAGGTGCTCGTGGATTCCCCTTCCCTATCCGTTGAGCCATAGGCCAACTGCCACGTCAGACCCAAGACGAATTGGGCGGTGATTTTGAGGATCTGGGGATCGACGGTGTCGGCGGTGTCAGTGGGTTGATGGAAGTGTGGGTGGATACCGCCACTGACGACGGTGATGGTCGGGACACCGGCTTCTTTGAACGGGACATGATCGCCGCCGGGGAAAAATCCGTAGAGATCCAGCTTCTCCTTCAGGCCGACAGACTGGCCAGCCGCTGATGCAATATCCCTCTCCATCCCTGTTACCCCGACAGTGAGCCGTCCGCTGCCGATTCCGGCATGGTCGATGTTGATCATGGCTTTGGTGAGTGGGAGTGGCACGGCAGGGTGTGAGGTATACAGGCGGGAGCCGAGCATATCGCGTTCTTCTCCGCTGAACGAGACGAAGAGGATGGTTCGGGAAGGATATCTCTCAACTTTGGCGAGCGCCCGTGCCACCTCCAAGATGACCGCCGTTCCAGAGGCGTTGTCGTCGGCGCCGGGAAAGAGGATCCCTCCGGGACGGCCGAAGTGATCGCGATGGGCTCCGATGAGTACCGTCTCTGATCCTGTCCCAGGGATCATGCCGAGCACATTGATCAGCAACCCGTCATCGATTGTTGTCTTCCACTGAAGCGAGGCAAATCGATCGGTCTTGGTTGCGTGTGATGAGGTTGTTTGGTTCAGACGTTCTTGAAGGACACGCAGGTGATCCGGACCAGTGCCGTCTGATTCTTGGAGAAGCTCTTGTGCCAGAGCAGTACTGATCCAGGCGCCGGGAATCGCTTGTTCCTGTGGCAGTTGCCCATAGAAGGCGCTGGGACTCCCTGTGACGCCGCGACGGATTTCATAGGGATGGAGAAGGGGGCCCGTTGCCGTGAGATAGCCGATTGCTCCACGTTCTCGTGCATACCGTACTTTGTCGGCATGGCTGATAGTCCGTGCGTAATGTTCCGGCTTGCCGCGTAGAAACAGCACGATGCAATGGTTCACGTCGACGCCGGCATAATCATCGACATTGTGAGTCGCATCGACGATGCCATATCCGACGAAGACGATCGGGGCGTGGATTTCCGCGGAGGGTGAATCAAAAATGGGGAGGTAGTCCACGCCAAGCGTTTTGGTGATCAGTTGATCGGTTGACCCGACTCGTACGATTGGATGCGGTGCGAGCACTGGAGTAGGAACCAGCGTCGCCATCGCCCCGGATGACGCACCGTCCTTTCCGGTAAAGGAAGGAATGATCAGCGATCCATTGCGAATTCGTGTAAGCCGCAGGCCCGCTGAAAGAAACTCTTGCGTGACCCACCGCGCAGACTCGAAATCGGCGCTCGTGCCGCTTTGCCTGCCGTTGAGCGCAGGGCCGCTGAGAGTTCGAATGTCAGCCAACATACGTTCTGGAGAGAGTGAGTCTAGGGAGGCTTGGAGAGCCGTTTCCGGTGCCTGTGCGAGAGTCATCCGAGGCTGCAGTAAGAAGGCTAAGAGAGCGCAGAGCACTATTGGTGCGAGCAACCGATTGAGGCAGAGTGCGATAGCATTCATGATGGTATTTTGGCCACGGAGAGCAACGGTGGAATCCCGACGGATCATAGCATGTGAAGAAGGCTGGTTGCAGAGCCGTACCGAGCCCAGGTACTATTCGTTCGAGTATCGGCAAAGATGGCGGTCCATGTTGTGAGGATGGAGATTCAGGATGGCAGGGGGTGAACAGGGAAAAGGACTATACGATCACTTGTACGGGCGGTTTTTTGAGGAGCGTCATACTCACGAGGGCTATTCTTTTCAGCAGGCTCCAGGGGGAAGCGCGGCGACTCCGATGGTGGCGTTCAGGGAGAAACTGCGGTGGTGGACGTGGGATCGGTGGAAGCGTCGACGAACGATTCTTGCTGAGCGGGATCGGCTGCAAAGGGACATTCTTCAAATCAAGAAATCGGGGAGCTCCCAATAGGGCGCGTGGTGCTGAGGAGAATGGTCATTCATATGTCACCTCTCGGAAGACAATCGTTGGCAATGCTGGGCCTGGTGGTGGCTGGAGCGGTCCTTCTGATGGACTCGTCCCTGAGTTACGGCGTTCAACGCGAGACGCAGGAAGAAAAGGCCGCCAACCTGAAACAACAGGCGCGAGGTGGGCTCTTTCAGCAGTGGCTGTTCGACCAAGAGCCGCTCGGAGGGTTGCCTCATGGCTTTGCACAAGCGGTGTCCAGTGAGGAGCCGCTTGCCGAATGGGTCGTACAACAGCATCCTACGGCTCCCTCTCCTTCCCATGTCGTGGCCGCTGCGTCGAACTGTCGGCAACGCTGCTATCAAGTGTTGTTAGCCGAAGGGATGCAGTATGAATATCCTGATCTGAGTGTTCGGTTACATGCCGCTCCTGGAATTGGTGGAGCAGGCGGTGTGGTGGTCGGAGCACGTGATGCGAAAAACTTCTATGGTGCGATCGTGGATCTTGGCAAGCAACAAGTTCACTTCATTCGACTTTCCAGCGGAGTCGCAACGATTCTCGGGCAAGCGGCTATCAATCTGAAATCGGTGGACTGGCACACCCTCAGAGTGCAACGCAATACGATCATCAGCAAAGATTTCATTGAGGTGTTTGTGGATGGCACGCTCGTGCTCTCGATTGAGGACCAAACATTGGGGTTGGGGCAGGTGGGTTTCGTCGTGTCGGATCAGTCCACTATGTTGTTTGATAGCTTTCATGCGGTTCCGCTCTTTTCGCACCGGCCGCTTTCTCCTCCGCCAGCCTACTAGGGCGATCCAATTGGCAATCAGAGTGATGCGTCAAACTTGCCTTTGTCGTTGTATCTGAGGTACGATTAAAGTGTCGGCTTGTGAAAGGCCTGCGCAAGTTCGGCGCAGAAATTGATGAGGCCTGGATAGATGTTGTGTTGGGCCGGTCCGGGAATCTGATCGGAAGCCAGAGCTAAGTCGCCGTTGTGCTGACGTCTTCGGCCCATTCCTTCCTTGTTGTTTTCTCGAGTCCAAGACAACATCCTTGTGTCAAAGGAGGAGCCTGATGGGTGCGAAGATTTATGTCGGTGGATTGCCGTATGCAACGACGGAGCAACAACTCAGTGATTTGTTTGGGGCGCATGGGGCCGTGGCATCGGCCCGGATCATCACGGACAAGTTTACCGGGCAGTCTCGTGGGTTTGGATTTGTGGAAATGTCGTCCGACGCTGAAGCGCAGGCGGCAGTTGCGGCGTTAAACGGCACGCAACTTGGTGGACGTACATTGACCGTGAATGAAGCGCGTCCTCAAGAGCCGCGTTCCGGTGGCGGAGGCCGCGGCGGATTCGGCGGCGGTCGCGGTTAGTTCGAGATAGCCTTCGTTACTGATGAGGGGCTGCCGGAACTTCCGGCAGCCCTTTTTACTTTCGAGACCTATGGTGGGAGTATCTTGGTGCTGATCGGGTATTCAGCCCGTCGCATCACGGGAGGTTGTCATGCCACCCTTTAAGCTCGATGCCCCCTTCAAGCCTTGTGGGGATCAGCCTGCCGCCATCGACAAGCTGACGGCCGGAATCCAAGCAGGAACCAAGCATCAGGTTTTACTCGGCGTCACAGGATCAGGCAAGACATTTACGATGGCCAATCTTGTCGAACGTGTCCAGAAGCCGACGTTGGTGCTCGTGCACAACAAAACTCTCGCCGGGCAACTCTACCAGGAGTTCAAACAGTTTTTCCCCCATAACGCCGTCGAGTATTTTGTGAGTTACTACGATTATTACCAACCGGAAGCGTATATTCCGCAGAGCGATACGTACATTGCCAAGGACTCCTCGATCAATGATGCCATTGATCAGATGCGTCACTCCGCCACGACAGAGCTGTTGCAACGCAACGATGTTCTGATTGTGTCCTCCGTCTCCTGTATTTATGGATTGGGGTCGCCGGAGGTCTATCATGACATGCTGATTTATCTGGAGGTCGGTCTCGAAACGAGGCGTGACAAACTTTTGTCGAAATTGGTGGACATTCAATATGAACGCAATGATGTGGATTTTCATCGTGGAACTTTTCGAGCGCGCGGAGATGTGATCGAAATTTTCCCTGCGTCGTCGGAAGCGAAATCCGTGCGCATCGAACTCTTCGGAGATATGGTCGATGCGATTCATGAAATTGATCCGCTTACCGGAAAATCCTTGGCAAAGTTGCCAAAGGTTGCGATCTACCCGAATACCCACTATCTCATCGCGCCTGATCGCTATGAGCGGGCCATCACCGGAATTGAAGAGGAACTCGACGAGCGCGTTGCCTATTTCAGAAAATCCGGACGGCTGTTGGAGGCCCAACGGATTGAGCAGCGCACGAAGTTTGATCTCGAGATGGTCCGAGCGATGGGCTATTGTCACGGGATTGAAAACTACTCTCGACATCTCAGTGGAAGAAACCCTGGCCAGGCACCCCCCACGTTGCTGGATTACTTTCCAAAGGAGTTTCTGTTGATCGTCGATGAGTCTCACGCGACCATCCCTCAAGTCGGAGGCATGTATGAGGGAGATTTTTCACGGAAACGGACTCTCGTGGAGTATGGATTCAGACTTCCGTCGGCCGTTGATAATCGGCCGTTAAAATTTGTGGAGTTCGAACACTGCCTCAATCAGGTCGTATATGTGTCGGCCACACCCGGCACCTACGAGCTCAGACATGCGGGGCATGAGGTCGTGGAGCAGATCGTTCGTCCGACAGGATTGATGGATCCGCATATCGAAGTCGTACCGGCCAAAGGGCAAGTTGACCACCTTCTAGGACAGGTCCGTGCAGAGGTGGCCAAGCGGGGAAGAGTGCTTGTGACAACCCTGACGAAGCGGATGGCGGAGGATTTGACGGAGTATTATCACGATTTGGGCGTGAAGGTTCGCTATCTCCATTCCGATATCAAAACGCTTGAGCGAGCTGAGATCATTCGTGATCTCCGGTGTGGAACGTTCGACGTCTTGGTCGGAATCAATTTACTGCGAGAGGGACTGGACCTTCCTGAGGTGAGCCTCGTTGCAATTCTGGATGCGGATAAGGAAGGTTACCTGCGTTCCTACCGCGCGTTGATCCAAACGGCCGGCCGGGCAGCACGCCATCTCGAAGGGCGGGTGATTTTTTACGGAGATGGCGTGACAGATTCGATGAAACAAGCCATTGACGAGACGAATCGTCGTCGTGGGATTCAGGCCGAGTATAACCGCGTCCACGGCATTACGCCGGTCGGTATTACGAAAGGGATCCCGTCTCTTGAGTACGCGGTCGCGGACCTTGATTACGTCCAGTTGCCGCTTGTCGCGGAATCCGATGCGGAATATGGAAGCGCAGAGTCAACCGATCGCCTGATTCAGCGACTGGAGATCGAGATGAAAGCGGCTGCAAAGGAGCTGGCCTTCGAGCGGGCCGCAGAGTTGCGGAATCGGATCAGAGCGTTGCGACTTCAGACGTTGCAGGTAAAGGATTAGACGTGCTTGTAGAGATAGATGCCGACGAACATGCCGAGGACGCTCAAGATGTTGATTTTGAGGCTGAACCCTAACACGAGTTTGATCAACACAAGATCCACGGTCAGGGGGGGATTAATGCCGGGCATAAAATGCGTTGAGAAAATACTTTGGATGGTGCCCTCAGGCGCCATTACATGAAGAATCTCGCCGAGAATTCCGCCAAGCAGGCCTCCGATGATCACGAAAACGATCAAGATCCAGGGCGATTTCCGCACGCAGCTTCTCCTCGTTGACGGCTTTCCTACGCGTGAGTTGTGAGATGAAACTGTCTCACAGTCGCACCATATCTGAAGGGTTTCAGCATGTCAATAAAACTACTGACTTCCGGTGATCTTGACTTGCTTTCTGTGGTCCTATACACTTTCCGATGCTCTTTTCCTAGAATTTTCGAGGCGATCGGAGGTCTGGTACAAGGCCTCGGTGGCCTCTCTTTCTTCTGTAGAGCGGTAGGATGTCATGCTTGATGCGCTGAGTGAGAAGTTTGAAAAAGTTCTGAAAAAGCTCCGTGGGCAGGGTGTGCTTACCGAGCAGAACATCACCGAGGCGCTCAAAGAGGTGAGGTTTGCTCTTCTCGAAGCTGATGTCAACTTTAAGATCGTCAAAGAGTTTATCGACCGCGTCCGCGAAAAGGCGATCGGACAGGAGGTTCTGCAGAGTCTGACCCCGGGACATCAGGTTGTCAAGGTCGTCTGGGATGAACTCCGGGCGATGATGGGACAGGATCGGGTTGGTCTCGCCCTCCATTCCCAACCACCGACCGTGGTCATGATGGTTGGACTGCAGGGGGCCGGCAAGACGACGGCCAGCGGTAAACTCGCGCGTCTTTTCAAAAATCAAGGTAAGCGAGTGCTCCTGGTTGCCGCGGATCCGCGTCGTCCTGCCGCTGGAGAGCAGTTGAGTGCGCTGGGGCGAGATCTTGGAGTCGAGGTGCATCGTGTCGATCAGGCACAGGCTTCACAATCCGATGTCGTGCGGATCTGCAGTGGCGGTGTGGACCGAGGCCGAACACAGGGCTTTGATGTAGTCATTCTGGATACCGGCGGTCGCTTGCACATTGATGACGAGTTGATGGGGGAATTGACTGCGGTGAAGGCCGCAGCGGCCCCTCACGAAGTGTTGTTAGTCGCCGACGCCATGACCGGCCAGGATGCTGTCACCATGGCTGGACAGTTCGATCAACGCGTCGGCATCACCGGCGTTATCTTGACCAAAGTCGAGGGGGATGCGCGCGGAGGGGCAGTCTTATCGATTCGGGCCGCGACGGGAAAACCGATCAAGTTTTTGGGTGTCGGAGAAAAACTTGATGCGCTCGAACCGTTTCATCCGGATCGGATGGCTTCTCGCATTCTCGGGATGGGCGATGTGCTGTCGCTCATTGAAAAAGCACAGGAAAGCATCACGCGGGAACAGGCGGAGGAAGCTCAGAAACGGCTCACCAGCAATACGTTCACGTTGGAAGATTTTCGGACCCAGTTGGGACAGATGAATCGCATGGGTTCCTTTGAGCAGATTTTAGGCATGTTGCCTGGTGGACAAAAGCTCAAAGAAGCGATGGAAGGGGACAAGCCAGAGCGCGAGATCAGTCGTGTGGTTGCCGTGATTGATTCGATGACCATAAAAGAGCGTCGTGATCATACGATCATTAATGGAAGCCGAAAAAAAAGGATTGCGCGGGGAAGCGGTACGACGGTGCAGGATGTGAATCGGCTGATCAAGCAATTCCTGTCTGCAAAGAAATTGGCAAAGGCAATGACCGGTGCGGGAGGGCGTCGGCAACTCGCCCAGCTCTTGCGTGCGCGGTAATCGATTCAGAAGACTCGAACCAGTGTAAAGGAGGAATCGTTGTGGCAGTACATTTGAGGCTCGCTCGCACAGGACGACATAAACGGCCGATGTATCGGGTGGTGGCGGCAGACTCGCGGAAAGCACGCGACGGCCGTTTCATCGAGATTCTCGGAATTTTTGACCCATTGAAAGAAGCAGGTGTGCCGGAGCTCAAGCAGGAGCGGGTGCTGACGTGGCTTCACCAAGGGGCGCAACCGACGGTCACCGTGCGGACATTGCTGCGCCGCGCAGGGGTCTGGAAGCAGTTTGAGGCGGAAAAGTCCGCGCAGAAGAAGGCGGCGCCGGCCAAAGCCTAATTCGGGCTATGGTGAGTCAACCGGAAACCGTGACGGTGGGACGGATCGAACGGCCGTTTGGCGTTCGTGGAGAAGTTAAGGTCCGTTCCCTTTCCGATGTCCCAGGTCGGCTGGAAGGGTTGACGCATGTCAGTCTTCTGGCCACAAACGGAAGGACGCTGGAAACGGGTGTCACCCATGTGAGGCGGGCGGGAACGAGCTTTATTCTTGGGTTGTCCGCGTTCACCACACCAGAAGAAGCGGGTCTTTGGCGGGGGGGATTGATTCAGACGGTTCGCGGGGCTATCCCTGCGCTTCCAGCTGGGCAGTACTACGAGTGCGATTTGGTGGGGCTTGTCGTCCAGACGGAGTCAGGGGAGCCGCTCGGTGCTGTGGAAGAGATTTGGGAATTGCCAGGAAATTCTCTGATCGTTGTTCGTAATGGAAGTAAAGAGGTCTTGATCCCAGCGGCAAAAGAGTTCGTGCTCGGAGTTGATCTGATCGCTCGAATCATGACGGTGCGGTTGATCGACGGGCTTGGTGATTAGTCATGATACGGTTCGATGTCCTGACGCTGTTCCCAGGTATGTTCGCGCCGGTTTTGGCGCAGAGCATGCTCAAGCGTGGCCAGGAGAAGGGGCTTCTCGCCGTGCGGGTGCACAATCTGCGAGACTTTACAGCGGATCGCCACAAGGTCGTTGATGATACGCCGTACGGAGGTGGTGCGGGGATGGTCATGAAAGCCGAACCGATTCTCCAGGCGGTTTCTGCGGTGCGGAGAGAGGCTCAATCGCAAGGAGAAGAGATTCGGGTATTGTTTCCGACTCCTCATGGGCGTCCGTTGACACAGTCGTATGCGCAAGAATTGGCGACGGAATCTCGTCGAATGGTGATTCTGTGTGGGCACTATGAAGGTGTGGATGAACGTGTCCGTCTCGCGTTGGCGCCTGAAGAGGTTTCACTCGGCGATTATGTGCTCACGGGAGGTGAACTGCCGGCGCTAGTGTTGATCGATGCCACGACAAGGCTCGTTCCTGGCGTGTTGGGCGATCCAAGTTCTGCCGTCGATGAGTCATTTTCTGAGTCGCTCTTAGAGTATCCACAGTACACGAGGCCGGCGGAGATCGACGGTATCACGGTGCCGGAGGTCTTGTTGTCTGGTCATCATGAGGCCATTCGCTTGTGGCGTCGAAAACAGGCCTTGCGTAGCACGTATCTCAGACGCCCCGATTTGCTGCGGGATCGGACGTTCACGAAAGAGGATCGACAATTGTTGGATGAGTTGATGAATGAAGGCCTGTTGACGGCCCCGTTATTATGTGAGGAGGAGGGTTGAGGACATGAATCAGTTGGAGCGAATTCAGCGATCATTGACGAAAAAGTCAGTTCCGCACTTCGAGATCGGAGACACCGTACGTGTCCATGTCAAAGTCGTGGAAGGAGAGAAGGAGCGTATTCAGGTGTATGAAGGGACGGTCATCGCCCGTAAGGGCAGCTTGAACACCGAAATGTTCACGGTCAGGAAACTCTCGTACGGCGTAGGTGTCGAGCGGATTTTCCCCGTACATTCTCCGATTGTGTCTAAGATTGATGTCGTGCGCCAGGGGCGCGTTCGACGTGCCAAACTGTACTATCTCCGCGGCAAGAAAGGGCGGTTTGCGAAAGTTGAGGAGCGGGAGTTTGTCGGAGAGAGCAAATCCTCGGCCCAGCCTGCGGCAGCACCCGCAGAAGGAGCGGCCACGGCCTAGCCAGCTCTGCGCAGGCGTTCCATCACGGCTGGCCGATTGGCAGGATCGTCGGTAGAGAGCGATTGATGGGACCTACTGATGAATTTGAACGAGCAGCCCGACTCTGTGGATATCGTCGTATTGCTGGAATTGATGAAGCAGGGCGTGGTCCATTGGCTGGACCTGTGGTGGCGGCTGCGGTGATCCTTCCGGTACGCAGTCGGCTTGTTGGGGTGAATGATTCGAAGCAACTGTCAGAGCGTGAACGCGAGCGATTCCACATCGCTATCTGTGAGCAGGCGGTGGGAATGGGGATCGGCTGGGCCGACGTTGCAGAAATCGACCGGTTGAACATTCTTGAGGCGACTCGTCTTGCCATGCGGCGGGCTCTCGAGCAGCTGGTTCCGTCACCCCATTATGTGCTCATCGATGCGGTGAGCCTACCCGGTGTCAGCGTTCCGGTACGGCCGATCATCAAAGGAGATTCCTTATCTATCTCGATTGCTGCTGCCTCTATCGTGGCTAAGGTCACGAGAGATCGGCTGATGGCGCGCTATCATGACATGTTCCCGGAATACGGGTTTCTCTCGCACAAGGGATATGGGACGGCGGAACACCTTGAACGGCTTGCGCACCACGGCCCCTGCTCCATCCATCGTCGAAGTTTTGCTCCAGTCAAACTTGCCATGAGAGCAAGAAAGATGGAGAAGGCTCATCTGATAGGTCACACGTTATCCGAGGCCTAACCCCATGGTCGCTGCAGACTCGCGTCACCAGTTCGGCCAAGACAGCGAGATGCGGGCGGAGCAGTTCTTGATCGCGAAGGGTTATCGTATTCTTGCCAGAAATGTGCGGCTGTCAATCGGTGAATTGGATCTCGTCGCGGACGATCAGGGTGTCATCGTCTTTGTCGAGGTCAAGGGCAGAAATACTGAGGCGTTTGGAGGCGCGCTGTCGGCGGTGGATCGTCGCAAGCGGGCAAAACTGTCGAAGCTGGCCGCGCAGTATCTGGCGCAGCGGCACTGGTCTGACAAGCTCTGTCGATTCGATGTTGTCTTGGTCCAAGGGCAGCCATCGGCCTCAGCGCAAATTGAGCACATCCCCAATGCGTTTGATGTCACTGAGTCGTGACAGGTCTCATCTCTATCGAGAGGGGTCTTCGTGGACGCGATGATTCAGCTCATCCATGTCTCGAAATGGTACGACCGAAGACCGGCATTGTCCGACGTCATGATCGAGATCGAGAAGGGGGAGTTCGTGCTGCTCATGGGCCCCAGTGGATCGGGAAAGTCGACGATCCTTCGCATGCTGATTGGGGAGGAGCAACCTGATGAAGGACAACTCTTTGTCCAAGGCAAGAATGTCACAAAATTGAAGCGGTCTGAGATCCCATACCTGCGACGAAAAGTAGGGTCGGTCTTTCAGGACTTCCGATTGCTGTCGAAGAAATCAGTATTTGACAATGTGGCACTCCCGTTGATCGTGCAGGGTGTCTCAGAAAAAGATATTCGACGTAAGGTCACGGAAGCGTTGCGGGCGGTCGGCGTTGAGCATAAGCGGGACCAGTCACCCAGCAGTCTTTCCACCGGAGAGCAACAGCGAGCGTGCATCGCTCGGGCGATCGTGAACGGACCGGTCGTTCTGTTGGCGGATGAGCCGACGGGCAATCTTGATCCGGAACTCACGGGTGAGATCATCGAGCTGTTCAAACTGATCAATGCCCGTGGTACCACGGTGGTCGTGGCGACACATAATCATCATGTCATGCATCAAGTGAATTGCCGAGTGATCAGTTTGATGCAGGGCGTCGTCCTTCCGGAACGGGCGATGCCTGAGCGGGTCGGCGTATGAGGCGGCTTTTCTATCTTGTTCGCGAGGCCTGGGCCAATATGCGGACGAATCGCATGACGACGATCGTTGCCATCTTGACCACGGCGTTTACGCTGACCTGTGTTGGAATCTTTCTCCTTCTCTATGTGAATTTACAGCATGCGGCGGGATGGCTTCAGGAAGACGTCAAGATCATGGTGTATTTGGAGGATCGGCTCTCTCGAGATGGGCGTCTGCAGCTGGAACTCATGCTCAAGTCCGATCACATGGTAGGCAGTGTGCTCTTTATCTCGAAGGAACAGGCGTTGACAGAGTTCCGCGCGCAATTTCCCGCAGATTCTCATCTACTCGAAGGGCTTGGCGAGAATCCTCTCCCGGCCTCATTCGTCGTGACACTGGCCCAGAATTTTCGTTCTCCCGAGGCCATCAAAGGGTGGGTCGACCAAGTTCAAACCATGGGAGGAGTGGCAAAGGTCGACTATAATCAGCAATGGATCAGCCTGTTGGCCGAGCTCATCGGCTATATTGAGTTGGTAGCGCTCGGCGTAGGGATTCTCCTCTCCGCCGCCGCGGTGACGATCATCGGCAATACGATCAGGCTTACCTTGTTTACCAGACGAGAAGAGATCGAAATTCTTCGCTCGATCGGAGCCACCGGCACCTTCATCCGTGTTCCATACTTCCTCGAAGGAGCGGTGCTGGGAGCCTGTGGCAGCGCCTTATCCTTGGGAATTCTCAAGGTCGGGTTCGAACTGTTCCGGCAACAAGTTCAATTCGTCAACCGTTTCAGCGAAATGGAGGGGCTGATATCATTTTTCCCACTCTCTGCTTGTCTCGCGCTGGTCCTCGCTGGAACGGCACTGGGTTTTACCGGCAGTGTGGTCTCGCTTCTGCGCATTGGAGAAGGACGTGTATGAGACTCCCTCTCCTCTTGTTGACAGGGCTTCTTGCATTCGGAGGCTGGCCCATGCCTGTTGAGGCGGCCACGGATCCCCTCGTCGAAAAAATTCAGCGTGAACGAAAGCGTCTTGAAACGCTGAAAGACAAGATCGAAGAAAAGCGGAAGCGGGAGGAAGCTGCCGAAAAAAAGCGGGAATCCGTGTTACAGGGACTCCAATCCTTGGATGAACGATTGGTCCATCATCGACAAGATCATCAGGACATCAATCGGAAATTGCGACAAAAGGATCGTGAGCTGGATGAAATTACAGAACAATTGGTGGCAACGCGGACCAGCGTCCAATCGCGACGGGAGGCCATCTTGGCCCGACTTCGCGTGCAGTACATGGAAGGCCGGTTTGGATATGTGAAGGCGCTCTTGACCGCTGATTCGTACGGAGATCTTCAACGCCGCGGGCAGTATCTCTCCGCCGTCTCGCAGAAGGACTACGAACTCCTTCGAGGTTTTCGGGCCGACATGGCGCGGATGGAGCAGGCCGAGCATCAGCGGGCTGACGCTCGAGATGGTCTGATGGTCTTCAAGCAAAACATCGAAAAGAAGCTCACCGACATTCGAGTGCTTCAAAAAGAGAAAACCCTCTATCTGACGAAAATCACACATCAAAAAGATGCCTATCATCGTGCGGTCGAAGAGCTGGAACGGTCAGCTTCGCGGGTGGATCACTTGCTGCAAGACTTGGAATCGCGTCGGCGGGCCGTGGCCATGCACCCACCGACGACGGCATCGCTCCCACGTGGCGTCCGAGGGGCGTTGCCCTGGCCGACCGAAGGACAGGTGGTGTCGTTCTTCGGACGGCAGAAGCATCCCACCTTTGACACCTATGTCCAACGCAAAGGGATCGAAATTCGTACGACCGAGGGAAGTCTGATTCATGCCGTGATGCCTGGGAGCACTGTCTATGCGGACTGGTTGAAAGGGTACGGACTCGTTATAATCCTGGATCATGCCAACGGGTTCTTCTCGCTGTATGCCCATGCGTCCAAGATTTTGACCAAGGTTGGTGAGCAGGTGGTCGAAGGCCAGACGATTGGGGAAACCGGAGACACGGGCATGACGGGAGAAAATACATTATACTTTGAGTTGCGCGAGGGAGCTGAGCCGGTCGATCCGCTCCACTGGCTGACGAAGAAATAAAGAGAAGTCGGGAACGCGCCTCCAGACCGAATGGTTCGATGGCGTAAGAAAGAAGGGATGAAAAGATGATGGAACAGCAGCCGCGGCGGAAATCTTGGGTGGTCGGGCCGATGATTGCACTCGCCCTGCTTGGTGGCGTCATCATCGGAAAGGGTTGGGAGCGAACCGGACATGCCAGCGAAACCTACGAGGAACTGAAGACCTTCTCGGAAGTGCTGAACCAGGTTCAGAAGCACTATGTCGACGAGACAAAACCGAAAGATTTGATCCAAGGTGCTATTCGGGGGATGCTGTCGACGCTCGATCCGCACTCTGCCTATATGACGCCTGAGATGTACAAAGAGATGCAGGTTGAAACCAGAGGGGAATTTGGAGGAGTCGGGATCCAAATCGGCGTGAAGGATAATCGGTTGGCGGTGATCGCCCCGATCGAAGGCACACCTGCTCATCGAGCCGGAATCAAGGCAGGGGATTTCATCACCAAGGTCAATGAAGATCCGACCAAAGATCTGACGTTGATGGATGCCGTGCAGAAGATGCGGGGGCCGAAGGGGAGTAAAGTCAATCTGACCATTCAACGCGATGGTGCGACAGATCCCTTGGTGTTTACCCTCGTTCGAGACACCATCAAAATTGAAAGTGTGAAGTCCAAGGTGATCGATAACCTCGGCTACGTTCGGCTCACCCAGTTCCAAGAAGCCACGGGGAGGGACTTGGCCAAAGCGATCAAGCAATTTAAGGAGCAGAAGGTCCAGGGCGCGATCCTCGACCTGCGAAATAATCCAGGCGGGTTACTGACGGCGGCGGTTGATGTGTCCGAGCAATTCCTGCCGACTGGAAAGCTGGTGGTCTATACCAAGAGCCGAGAAGGGAAGAAGGATGAATGGGTTGCGAAGGCAAAAGATCAGTTGGAGGACCTTCCTGTCATTATCCTTGTGAACGAGGGCTCGGCGAGCGCATCGGAAATCGTCGCGGGAGCGCTCCAAGATTGGGGTCGAGGTCTCGTGGTGGGAACCACATCGTTTGGAAAAGGATCGGTTCAGACCATCTTGGCGTTGGGAGATGGGTCAGGACTTCGCCTCACGACTGCGAAGTACTATACGCCGAAAGGTCGATCGATCCAGTCGACCGGGATTACTCCCGATATTGTGGTGAAGCTGTCTGCGCCAGTGGTGGCCAAGGCGACTGAAGGGAAGTCTGGAGAGAAGGAAGCCGAACCGAAAGCGGTCAAGCCTCCGACAGGGAAAGATGCCGCACCACAGAACGGGAAGTCTCCGGATGAGGGAGGGTCAAAGAATGGGACGCCTTCACCAGCCTTGCCCGAAGCGGGTGGGGAACTTTCACTTGAGCAAGATGTGCAGCTGCAAAAGGCTGTAGAATTGTTAAAGAGCTGGAAGATATTTAAGGAACTCAAGGCGTCATAGCAGAGATAGTGACAAGACTGCCCTTCCGCCTCATGGAGGTTGAAGGGTAGCAAGGTTCTTAACTTGGTCTTAACCTCCTAATGCTCGTGATGGTGGATCCGTTGTTGGACCGCTTGTAACAACTTTTCTTCTGATCCTGAGAAGCTCGGGAGGGTTCTAAGTAAGTGAGACTGGATGAGTTGGGCCAGATCGGGCAAAGTCTTGATACTCAGTCTGAAGTACAAGTACGAGACGAGTGAATCCGACAGTCCCGGAAGTGTTGCCCAACTCTTAACCTCCTCGGGGAGTGGAGTTTTCAGCTCTTCGTAGGCACGGATCTTCCCGATCTCAAGAAACTCCTCGATCTTTTTGGCCAAATCCGTGCCGATCCCGTCAATTTCTTCAAGCTCCTGGCGCTGTGCCACCACTGCCACATCTTCTTCAAGGGCAAGCAATGCATCCGCCGCATGTCGATAGGCCCGCACGCGATAGGGGTTCGCTCGTTGAGCTGACAGGAGATCGGCCATTGAGCGAAAAAGCCCTGCGAGATGCTGATTGTTGTTCTGCATGGGGAAACTCTTGATGGACTATTGTGCGGTTTTCACCGATACCGGCGCAAGCCCCATTTGTTGACAAGGCGAATTCCTGTCCCATAGGATGACAAGCATGCAGAATGCCATTAAAATCCATGTGAATGGTGAAGCGAAGACCTGGCGCAGCGGTGCAACGGTTGCCGATCTCTTGACAGAGTTGGACATCAAGACCGAACGTGTGGCTGTGGAGCTGAATCTTGAAATTCTCGATCGTGCGGCATTCAGCCAGCGCCAGATCAAAGACGGAGATCGGGTGGAGATTATGAGTTTCATCGGTGGCGGATCATTTTGAGAGGACAGCATGACGGACGATCGACTGATAATCGCTGGACGTGAGTTCAAATCCCGGCTTTGGGTCGGGACGGGGAAATATAAGGATTTTGCCGAGACCAAAAAGGCCATTGAACTGTCGGGCGCTGACGTCGTGACGGTCGCGGTGCGTCGGGTGAATATCACCGATCGATCGAAGGAAAATCTCCTCGATTACATCGACCCTAAAAAGTATACGATTTTGCCCAACACAGCCGGGTGCTACACCGTGGAAGACGCAGTGCGATACTCGCGGTTGGCTCGCGCAGCCGGCGTCTCCGACTTGGTAAAGTTGGAAGTGCTCGGGGATGAAAGGACGCTGTTTCCGGATACGGCGGGCTTAATCGAAGCCGCCAAGATTTTGATTAAGGAAGGGTTCATTGTCCTGCCTTACACGAATGACGATCCTATCGTTGCTCAGAAACTCGTCGATGTTGGATGTCCCGCCGTCATGCCGTTGGCGGCGCCGATCGGATCAGGCCTTGGCATCCGCAATCCTTATAATTTGAAAATCATCATGGAAATGATCAAGGTGCCGATCATCGTCGATGCCGGTGTGGGGACCGCGTCAGATGCCGCATTCGCGATGGAGTTAGGCGCCGACGCGGTGCTGATGAACACAGCGATTGCTGGTGCGCAAGATCCTTTTGCGATGGCGGAAGCGATGAAGTATGCCGTGTATGCTGGCCGATTGGCGTACAAGGCCGGCCGTATTCCCAGGAAGCTGTACGCCACGGCGAGCAGTCCGATCGAAGGAATGCTCTAGCAGGATGTTGAAAAAGGCCGCCAGCTTTGTTCTCGCGTCGCTTAGAGGCTCGACGTACGGCTCAAAGAACGCCTCCGTCTCTTCACTCGCTGCGGCCTCGCTGGGTGGCCGTTTTGAATATCCTGTGGGATATTCGGTTGCCAGAACAGTGTTGAACAAAAAGCACTCAAGAAATATAGATGGCTCCTTCGTCTCAGTCCTCAGTCCTTTGCCCTCAGTCCTTCAGCGATGCCTCCAGTAAACTTTCGCCTGCTGCTTGTTACGGATCGTCATCAGACGAGCGAGCGTCCGCTTCCTGAGATCCTCCATCAAGCAATCGTCGCAGGTCTACCGGCTATTCAAGTGCGAGAACGTGATCTTCCAACGAACGAACTCCTTCCACTGTTACAGGAAATTCAGTCAATCACGACGCCACGCGCCGTTCCTCTAATCGTCAATGATCGTGTAGACCTCGTGCTGGCGTTGAACTTAGGTGGTGTTCATCTTCGTTCCGACAGCCTTCCGGTATCGAGTGCCCGTCGGTTGCTGGGGCCTGATCGGTTGATCGGGATTTCTACGCATTCCGTTGAAGAGGTTCGGCGGGCGAATCAGGAGGGCGCCGATTACATCATCTTCGGCCCGATTTTTGATACGCCCTCGAAACGTTCGTACGGTCCCCCACTTGGACTCGATCTCCTTGCCACGGCCTGTCGTGAATCGACGGTTCCAGTTTTCGCCATCGGAGGCATCACGTGCGAACGGGTGGGAGCCGTTCGTCGAGCCGGTGCTCACGGAGTGGCGGTGATCGGAGCGTTGTTGACTCGTGATGATATCGGTGAAGCGCTTCGGGAGTTCACATACGCGTTGCAGGCGTGATGCGATGTGCTGGCGCGTGAATTTGTCCCGAGTCAGAACGCCCGTCGGAGTTGACCACCCCTGGGTCGGATGTTAGAATCCCTCACACCAAACGTACTCTCGCTTAGGCTCGATATTTCGGGCTGGTCGTATCGTCTCACTATGGCGGATAGCAAGAGTCAGCCAAACCGGCTCCGGTCCCTCCGAGATTCTGTCAAGAAGATTACAAAGCGGTTGTCCGAGGGGGAGGGGGAGATGATTCACAAGAACAGTGAACAGGCTCGGGAGCTCGACAAACTTCGTGTGCAAATTCAGTCGATGGAAGATGAGATCCGTCGGCTGTATCAATCTCGCTACCAACTCGACCAGGCGACCAAACAGAACGAGAAACTCGTCGCAACGCTGCAAGACGCCAAGGCTCAGATCGAGGCCCTGCGGGCTGAGGTGGAAAAGCTGACGGCGCCTCCGTCGAGCTACGCCATCTTTTCCAGTTTGAACGAAGACGGAACGGGCAATGTCTATGTGTCTGGGCGGAAAATGAAAGTGAGCCTTCATCCCTCAATCAAACGGACTGAGCTGCGAAAGGGGCGAGAGGTTGTCCTGAATGAAGCCCTCAATGTGATCGAGGTCAAGGGGTTTGACAGCCAAGGGGAAGTCGTTCGACTCAAGGATGTGCTGGAAGGGGGCCGGGCATTGGTCACACTCCACTTCGACGAGGAGAAGGTGGCGGACCTGGGCGATCCTTTGTTGGCTGAACGGCTGAGTGTGGGAGACCACCTGCTCTACGATGCTCGTTCCGGCTACGTGATCGAAAAGCTCCCCAAGTCCGAAGCGGAAGAGTTGGTCTTGGAAGAAGTCCCGGATGTCGACTATGCGCATATCGGCGGCCTTCAGAAAGAGTTGGAACAGGTTCGCGATGCCGTCGAACTCCCGTTTCTGCATCCACAGGTCTTCGCAGAGTATCAACTCAGTGCGCCTAAGGGGGTGTTGCTCTATGGGCCGCCGGGTTGCGGAAAGACCCTGATCGCCAAAGCGGTGGCCAACTCAATCGCCAAGAAGCTGGGTGATCGATCCGGGAAAGAGATTCGGAGTTACTTTCTACATGTCAAAGGTCCGGAATTGCTCAATAAATACGTCGGTGAGTCGGAGCGTCAAGTCCGTGAGGTGTTCAAGAAAGCCAAGGAACGGGCCGAGGATGGGCATCCGGTGATCGTCTTTTTTGATGAGATGGATGCGCTCTTTCGAACCCGTGGGACCGGCGTGTCTTCGGATATTGAATCAACGATCGTCCCCCAATTTCTCTCCGAGATCGATGGCGTCGAACGATTACGCAATGTCATCGTCATCGGAGCGAGCAATCGTCAGGATTTGATCGATCCGGCCGTGCTGCGTGCCGGGCGATTGGACGTCAAAGTGAAGGTAGGGCGTCCGGATGCCGACGCGGCGCGGGATATTTTCTCCAAGTATATCTCGACAGCGCTTCCGTTTGCCGAGGAGGACGTCGCGCGACATGGAGGGGATCGGCACGCGCTCGTCGAGCGCTTGACAGAGATGACTGTCGAAGCCATGTATGCGGCCAGCGAAGAAAATAAATTCATCGAAGTGACCTATGCCAACGGTGAAAAGGAAGTGCTGTACTTCAAGGACTTCGCCAGTGGCGCGTTGATTGAAGGGATCGTGTCGCGGGCGAAAAAGTTCGCCGTGAAGCGAGTAATCGCCAACGAGGGAACCGGTTTGCGATCGGACGACCTGATCCGTGCCATTCGTGAAGAGTTCAAAGAACACGAAGATCTTCCGAATACCACCAATCCTGACGATTGGGCCAAGGTGGCCGGCAAGAAGGGTGAGAAGATCATCCATCTTCGAACCATCAGCGGTGGACCGACGGAACATCGTCAGATTGAAACCATGAGTACCGGCCACTATCTCTAGCGCCATGATGAAAGAACACACTCCCACGAATTCAGCCAGGGTGCTTGGTACGGAAACGGAGTTCGGGATTGCCTCGAGAGATGCCTCGGCGATGGATCCGGTATCCGGGTCCTTTGCCGTGATCGGGCACTATCCGAACCTGGCGGCTCCAACCTCGCTCTGGGACTACGAAAACGAGAATCCTTTGGTCGATGCGCGTGGGTTTGAGGTCGATGGTGAGCGCGAGCGTCCGAACCCGGACTATAACCGACAGTTGAATAAGGTGCTGGCGAACGGTGGACGCTTGTATGTGGATGGGGCCCATCCGGAGTACTCGACGCCTGAGTGTTCACACGCTCGAGAGATCGTAGCGTTTGAACGGGTAGGGGAACGCATTCTGGCTTCATGCCTGCAGACCATGGCCCGCGCGCGAGGCTTTGAAGTCTATACCCTCTATAAGAATAACTCCGACGGCAAGGGCAACAGTTACGGGTATCACGAGAACTACTTGGTCTCGAGAACGGTGTCGTTCGATCGGATTGCGCGTGTGCTGACTCCGTTTCTTGTGACCAGGCCGATCTTCGCCGGGGCGGGAAAAGTCGGCGCTGAAAATCAGACCACCCCAGCGGAGTATCAGATCTCTCAGCGGGCGGACTTTTTTGAATGTCTCATGGATCTCAACACGATGGTCAAGCGCCCGATCATCAACACGCGCGACGAACCGCATGCGGATGCGGCCAGGTTTCGGAGGCTGCATGTGATTGTGGGCGATGCCAACATGGCGGAGCTATCCACCTATCTCAAGGTCGGAACTTTGGACATCGTGTTGCATCTGCTGGAAGCTGGTGCTGACTTGCCGCAGATGGAACTCGAAGATCCGGTTCAAGTGTTCAAACAGATATCGCGAGACTTAGAAGTCAAGCAGACGGTGAAGTTGGTAGGGGGGAGGCCTACCACAGCGCTGGCGGTCCAACGAGCTTACCTGAGTGCGGCCAAAATATTTTATGCCTCGCAGGTACATAGTTCCGTTACCCAGGAAGTGCTGCTCCGTTGGGAAGAGGTGCTGAATATGCTTGAGCAGGATCCGCGTTTGCTGGTCCATTCATTGGACTGGGTGGCGAAGCGACACTTGATCGAGTCGTACATGGAGCGAAAAGGCTGTAGCTGGGACGACCCACGCGTAAAATTAATGGACCTGCAATATCACGACGTGCGTCCTGAGAAGGGACTCTTCTACACGCTGGAGCGGAGTCAGCTGATCGAGCGGATCGTTGAGGAGGAAGAAATCCATCGGGCCGAGTCCCATCCTCCGACGGGTACGCGAGCGTATTTTCGTGGCCGCTGTGTGAGCAAGTTCGCGAAGTCGTTGTACGGCGCCAGTTGGACCTCGGTCTTGTTCGATGCCGGCGACACCACGATTAAGAAGGTTCCTTTGATGGATCCCCATCGTGGGACACAAGCTTTGACGGGGGCGCTGCTGGATTCTTCCGATTCGGTTGATGTGCTTCTTGAAAAACTCAAGGTGTGACGAACGGTGGTTATCGTACGCTGCCCAAACGTACTTCAACATAGCCGCAAAGCACAAAACCATGGGAGGTAGCAAATCAATGAAGATCGCTCGCAGGATGGACAAAAAGGCCGTCCAGCAAGGCCGCAGCGAGCGAAGAGGCGAGGCATACTGTGTCCCGTATGGTGAGCCTCTGAACGACGCGAGAACGAAGCTGGCGGACTTTTTCAACATTCTGTCAGGGCCACGATGAAGTTACCCCACCTCCCTGACCACGATGG
Source organism: Nitrospira sp. (assembly GCA_018242725.1). Taxonomy (GTDB): domain Bacteria; phylum Nitrospirota; class Nitrospiria; order Nitrospirales; family Nitrospiraceae; genus Nitrospira_D. Next base: position 38,033 of record JAFEBI010000006.1, read on the forward strand.
GTCGAGTTTTGTGGAGTTCCTGTCGCGACATTATCCAGGCATGACGCTGGGAGCCAACGGACTCGTGCCGAACTCCGATCACGCGCGCACTGCTGGGGCAGTGTCAGTCCCCTCTGCGACGACCGTGTTGGCGATCAAGTATCAGCAGGGCGTGATCATTGCCGGTGATCGCCGCGCCACCGAGGGATTTCAGATTGCCGATCGCCGGATTGAGAAGGTCTTCAAGATCGATGAGTGGTCGGCAATGGCGATTGCTGGTGCGGCCGGTCCCTGTATCGAGATGGCCAAGCTCTTCCAGACCGAGTTGGAGCATTACGAAAAATTGGAAGGCATGCCGCTTTCGTGCGAAGGGAAGGCCAATAAGCTTGGCCAGATGGTGAAGGCGAACTTGCCCATGGTGTTTCAGGGGTTAGTCGTGATGCCGCTCTATGTCGGCTATGATCTGAAACGTGGGGAGGGGCGTATTTTCAAGTACGACATCACCGGGGGGCGATACGAAGAGTCCGATTACCATGCGATCGGGTCCGGGGGAAAAGATGCCCGCAATACGATGCGGGAACACTTTCAGCGACATCTTCCCGAGGCGGAGGTGATCAAGCTGGCCCTCTTGGCACTCTACAATGCCGCGGATGACGATGTTGGGACTGGTGGTCCAGACCTCGTGCGGGGGATTTATCCCACCGCGAAGCTGGTGACCGCTCAAGGCATCACGGATGTCGCGGAGGACATACTCCGGACGGTCTGTGACGCCGTCATGGCGGCTCGCCGTTCACGGGAGACATAACGATGCCGATGCCCTACTACGTATCCCCTGAGCAGATGATGCATGATAAGGCGGAGTACGCCAAGAAGGGGATCGCCAAGGGCCGATCGATCATCGCGATGGAGTATGTCGAAGGGATTCTCTTGGCTGCCGACAATCCGAGCGCCTCACTGCATAAAGTCTCTGAGATCTACGACAATATTGCGTTTGCCGGGGCCGGCAAGTATAGCGAGTTCGAGAATCTTCGGAAGGCGGGGATTCGCCACGCCGATCTCAAGGGGTTCATGTATAGCCGGGAAGATGTGACCGGTCGGTCATTGGCGAATGGCTATTCGCAAAGTCTTGGGACCGTCTTCAGCCAGGAAATGAAACCGCTGGAGGTAGAAATTCTCGTCGTACAGACTGGTGCCAATACCCATCCGAATGAAATCTATCGTATTTCCTTTGATGGGAGCATCATCGACGAGAAGAGCTTTGCCGTGATCGGAGGACGGGCGGACGTGGTACAGAGTTTCCTGAAGGAGAAAAGCCCAAGCCATGCCCCGAATCTCGACGAGGCTCTACGGCTTTGTGTGGCGGCTCTCGATCAAACGGCCAATCAAAAGCTCCAGCCGGAGGGGTTGGAGGTTGCGGTGCTGGACCGCAGTCGGACCGGCCGCAAGTTCCGTCGCCTCTCAATCAGTGACATTCGACGCGCGCTCTCTTCCTAACCTCTGCCGTCCATAATGGCATCCTTTGTTGAAGATCCCGGTCCGGGCGTATAATCTGGGTGTGGCTCGCGCATGATGACGGTGGGTCCCATGAAACAACGGATTTACGGCCTCGAGAACGAATACGGCCTCATTTTTTCTCCCAATGGCCGGATTTATCTGCCGATGGAAAAAGTCCTGGGATATATTTTTGAGGGACTGATTCCGAACAGCTGGCCGTCGAATGCCTTTTTGGTCAATGGGGCTCGGTTCTATCAAGATACCGGCTGTCATCCGGAGTATTCGACCCCGGAGTGCGACAATATCCTGGACCTTGTCGTGCATGATAAGGCGGGAGAGCGACTGCTGGAAGCCTGCCTACCTGCCGCAGAGGAGCGGCTCCGTGAGGAAGGGTTGTCCGGGGAGATCTATATTTTCAAGAACAATACGGACTCGTTGGGCAATACGTACGGATGCCACGAAAACTTCCTGATGCGACGGGACGTCGACTTTTGGAAGGTCACCGAGCAGTTGATCCCGTTTTTCGTGACCAGGCAGATCTTCAGCGGTGCCGGGAAAGTTTTAAAGGTCTCGGGAAAGCCGCAGTATTTCATCTCGCAGCGCGCACAACATATTCATGAAAAAACCTCGTCATCGACGACGTCCTCTCGGAGCATCATCAATACCCGTGATGAGCCGCATTCCGATGCGGAACGATATCGTCGTTTGCATATCATCGTCGGCGATTCGAACATGTCCGAGTATGCCACCTACCTCAAGGTGGGAACCGCCGCGCTCGTCCTGTCGATGATCGAAGAGGGCTATGCGGTCCACGGAATGGAACTCGAAGACTCCGTGAAGGCGATCCGAGAGGTGTCTCGCGACCCCACATTGAAAAAGAAGGTGCGGCTCGATGACGGTCGGCAGATGACTGCCATTGAGCTTCAGCGGGTCTATCTGAGCCGGGCGAAGGATTATCTGGCTCAAGAAACACATGAGCCCATTCTCGATGATGTGTGTAATAAATGGGAAACGGTGTTGCAGCAGTTGGAGGAAGATCCGATGCAGCTGACGCATCAGATCGATTGGGTCACAAAGAAACATCTGATCCAATCCTATGTCGACAAGAAGGATTGTGGATGGGACGATCCGAGGGTGTTGCTGCTGGATCTGCAGTACCATGACGTGAAGCGGACGAGAGGGTTGTACTATCTGATGGAGTCACGTGGGTTGGTCGAACGAGTCGTGGAGGAAGATGCCGTTCAGCGGGCGATGTCCACCCCTCCACAAACCACGAGGGCAAAGGTGCGAGGCGACTTCATTCGTTTTGCGCGGGCAAAGAACCGATCCTATACGGTGGACTGGACCTATTTGAAACTGAATGGCTACTGGGAGGAAACGATTCTCTGTATGGACCCCTTTAGTGCGTCGAATCGGCGGGTCGAAGAACTGATTTCGCAAGTTTCCGGAGGGCGATTCTACCGATGAAACTGTTGCTTGATCTCCGCCATCTCGGTCATATCAGAGCCAAATGGCTTGTAATGGTCGTCATACTGCTGGCTCATCTTGTCGGCGCGCCTTTGCCTGGCTCCATACCGCCTGCTCATAGTGCTGAGGGCCGTTATAGCGGCAAGCAGGGCCAAGTGCTTGTCGTGAAAGTCTCGTTGGAAGATGAATCGGCCATAGTACAAGGAACGTTTCTTGGTCGCTCCATCCGATTCTTTCCGGATCCGCGTTCTGAAGAGCCAAAAGGATTTGTGGGGTTGCTCGGGATTGATTTGCAAGATGAACCGGGAACACATGACCTGATCGTTGAGTTGAAGCAAGGGGAACAGAGTCGTACGCTCAAATACAGCGTGTCGGTTCTCAAAGAGAAATTTCACGTCGAGCATCTCACGCTGCCCAAGGACAAGGTCGATCTTGACGAAAAGACCCTCGCTCGTTGGAAATCTGAGCAAGAGCAGGTGAAGTCGGCCTTGGCGACTGATTCGCCGGCGCGATTGTGGCAGCCTGGGTTTGTTGAGCCGGTGAACGGGAAGCGCACCGGTATTTTCGGCAGCGTTCGAATCATGAACGGCCAGCCACGGAATCCGCATAATGGCGAAGATATCGGGGCTCCGCTTGGTACACCGGTCGCAGCCACAAATGATGGCTTGGTGAAGCTCACCGTCGATCATTTTTTCTCCGGCAAGGGTATCTTTCTTGACCATGGATTGGGATTCTACTCAATGTATTTCCACCTGTCGGAAATCCTGGTCAAGGATGGCGACGTTGTGAAGGCCGGGCAGATCGTGGGAAAAGTCGGCGCCAGCGGTCGGGCCACCGGCCCGCATCTCCATTGGGGCGTGAAACTCAACGGCGCACGCGTGAACCCTTACGCACTGCTTGATCTCCCCTTCAAAGGTTCCGTCCAGTCCACAACTCCAGCGCCTGTGTCTAGCACTGAATCTGTCACCGGTATGGGGTCGCCGACTCCATAAGTGTATGACCTACATACGTTCGCTCTGAGCCCGTTGAAGGGCGACCAAGTATCACGAGAGGGTTAAGGCCAATACTGGTTTCAGTCTCTATCCCGTCCCATGATTTCCAGTTGACCTGAGTCTGACCGCAGGCATACCCTTTGGAACATCATTATTATTCACACTGAGTCATCCGTCATGCGAACCTTCTTGTTCCTCTGCTCGGCGCTCTCCCTTCTCATCTCCGCGCACAAGTTTTCACTGGTCGATGCGAGCGGGCAGTACAAGGGCGCCTTATTCTTTCTCCTTCTCGGCATCCAGATGCTGATCACCGGGGCCCTCATCGGTGATCACCAAGACGAGCGAGATCTCAAGTCACAGATGGAGACGGAGAAGAAAAACTGTGAAGGAACCGCTTCGCGCGTGACGAACCAAGCAGCAGAACAGAGACGAGAGTCTTAACAGACCGTGCCTAAGGCACCTGAATCGGCGGTTAGGTCGATGGAAGTATGATGCCGTCGTAAGCGTACGAGGCATGAGCGAAAACCCGTTTTCCAGAAAGGTTGTTTATACCTGCCAATTTTCAGCAATCTACCTCCTTGCAGTTTTAGCCGCCCGGCTCAATAACTCGCACCTAAGTGTTCAAAATCAGCTGATCGACTTCAATGCGATTGTGAACTGCTCCGAGAGCAGGCTCAGTAAAAAGCTCATTCCAAGGGCAACGATGGAAGCAGTGTTGTCATGAACAAGATCGGCTATACGCCTGGAGTTATAAAGAGTGTGTGACCTTGGCCGGGAATATGTCCACAACAGTGACTTGATGCTCTTCAAGATGGGATGCGTCAGCCATGCAGGCACTGGCACCCCCAATGGCAGTCCGAATCCTCTCCTGAATCCATGCTGTATCTAATCAGATTCAGTATCTGATTGGATTCACTGTCGCGAAATAATCCCCTACCGAACTAGCTCGGGATCGTTTTGATCTATCACTGTAAATATTACGTACAGTGACAAATTCTTCGCTCAAAAATGAAACGCGAAAGAATATTCAGCGCTTAGTTATAGTGGCGGCGTGAAACACTATCTGCATGTGCTCGTACGAGTGTAAGTAAACTTTACAGTTCACACCACCCAGCTAATCACACCATCGAGTGTTTCAAAATGTTATTGGTTGGCCCGTATTTTGCCTGTTCTTAGTCGGGCTTTAGCATATTCATTTATTGCGGTCACTATTGGTAAGGAGTTCAGCATGATTATGATTTGTCCATGGAGCAATAAGTCTTGCCTGATTACTATCTTGCTCGCTGCACTCGTGTTCCTCTGGACTTCGGCTGCCCATGCCATCCCTAGCACTGGCAACTATGAATTCACCGGAGATTTAACAGGGACGTTTCATTCTACGGGGACTAGCCTAGATGAATGGAGTTTTTCTGATCCAATCGGTTACCTGTGGAGTAGCCAGGCGAACGACCAAACAACGCTTCAAAACGATCAGTCAACCTTTAGCCTGGCTAATGCACCTTCAGGACTCAATGAGATTATGTTTGATTGGAGACAAACAACCGTGTTTGGGTTGGGCGATGCCGGGAGCGAGGCCACCCAATTTGATGTCTTCGCACAGTTCTCACCTGTCGCGGTCTCCGCGGTGCCCGAACCGTCAACCGTCCTGCTGTTACTGACCGGGTTGGGCCTAGTTGCGGGCTATGGGTGGCGGCAACGGCGTCAGACCTGGTGACGCCGTTTGCAGGTTCATCCACGTATTCAAATCAAGTAAAGACATGAGGTGCGAAACATGAAGGCCGTAACTGTGCGATTTCTGCTAGTAACATTGTTCGTCATTGGCCTTGTAATCCAAGAAGCCAAGGCGATTTCGCTCTCCTTCCAGCTGAGCTCGTCTTCGGCCACTGTCGGCGATACGGTGACGCTTAGCGCCGTGATCGGAGGGCTTGGTGACTTCACAAGTCCATCCTTGGGGGCGTTTGACTTCAACATTGATTTCGATCCCTCACTCGTGGCGTTGACGGCTTCGCCGATCACGTTCAGCACGTTGTTGGGCGATGAGGGGGTGGGGGAATCACTGTCTGGGAGCAGTGCGACTGCGGGGTCGGTCAATCTGTTTGCTCTCTCATTTTTAACAGCGTTAGAGTTGAATGCCCTGCAACCCAGCAGTTTTACGCTGGCGACCCTGTCGTTTAAAGCGCTGGATTCCGGCGTGAATACCTTCACCTTTCCCACTTCCACTGCCATCTTGGGTGATGGAATCGGCGATCCATTGATCGCGACGCTTGGAAGCTCAATCCTGACCATTACCCCGATCACTCCTCCTCCGACCGGGGTGCCGGAGCCGGCGAGCGTGCTGCTGTTTGGGATTGGAATAGTGGCATTAGGAATGGCAAAAGCCTATGGTCTGAGGGCTAGGTAGTCATATGGTGTGCACTGAGCAGGGTAGTGATGATTAAGCCATGAGTGAGCCTGGCGGGTCAAATGTTCTGTGACGAGGGGTACGTCGTGTGAGTGAGAGACTGAAATGTGTCCGATGATGTGGCCAACGGATCTAGTCGTTTCAGGTCATCCGATGTCGGACATCTTGACAATTCCGTTCTTCGACATGACTGGGGCCGCGTTGGTGTTGTTCTGTGATGGTTGTTTCGAATTCTCACGAGGGGGATTATGCGTAAACTGATATGGACCAATATTTCAATCTGGTCAATGCTGGGGGCAGTACTGCTTCTTGCAGCTCCCGGGTTTGCGAGTGTCTTTTATGATTACAAGAAAATTGCGGCCACGGGTGAAAATGGTATTACCGCAATTCAACCAGGAGTGTCAGTGAATGCGCAGGGAAGGGTAGCGTTTCAGGCTACTAAGGATGGCCGCGATAATGTCTTCGTTAGTGAGGGGACAGCGGCGGTTGACCTTCGTAACATTACCGCGAATCCGACCAGTGCCAGGCTCTTCAATGGCGGCGTACAGATCAATGATAATAATCAGGTAATTTCTCGAGATCGAATCGGCACTGCCTTGGGTCCTGAGTTTAGGCTGAGAATCTGGGACTCCAACCTAACAACAGGTGCATTTATTAGTACGTTAGTGACCTGTGGCGGGTCATTTGGGAGCTGCCTCACTGTCCTTCCAAATCCAAGTTTGAGCAACGGTTCCTCTCCTCTTTTTGCTGCGAACATTGGGTTTTTAAGCGGCGGTATTTATGTGTGCAAGGATCTACTCTGCCCAATTGGTGGCGCTGGCCCGTTCGGGAGCGGACAATTTAAGGCCCCTCTCATTGCCACTTCAGGTGATTTCGTCATACGTAACGGCGATACAGCAACGAGTCCAATATCGGTCATTAAAACTGGCACTACATTCGATATTGCCTTTAGTGGGCTGGGGTGGACGGCTTTGGGAGCGAAACCGGGAATAAGCGACGATGGCTCAGTTGTCGCATTCGCAGGAAACAGAGGTTCCGGCGAGGGAGTTTTTACGAGCATTCAGTGGGGACCTAATTACGGTGATCGGACCACGGTAAGAGTAGCGGGCGAAGGGTTAACGGTGGGATTTCCTGACTTGGGCGCTGACCTGGTGGTTGGTAATGCGAGGTATTTTTCTCAGGTTTCAATAGACGAGCGAATTGGAGTAACTCGACATGTTGCTGAGGCTAGCGATCCTACTGGGTTAAAAGAGACCATCGTCGTTTCGTTCTTAGCAACGCCCAACTTAAAGAGTCCTACAAATTCATATATAAGTGGGTTGGTATTTTCGGACCAGCTGGCTTTATGGACAAGAAGAATTGATGTGATGGATTGGAACTCTTCAATGCCACTGCTCTTCAATGAAGTGGCTTTGACTGGTAGTCTCAAGCTTGTATATCACTATCCGATTCCAGTCGCTCAAGTTGGCGAGAAGATTCTAATTGGCCCAGAGGAGCTTCTGATTAGTGGATTGGTAGTCCATGATCCACTTTCTACGGATAAAATAGGGCGAAATGATTCTGTAGGAAACCCAATGACCAAAAGACCTGGTGACCATTTTGTAGTGTTTATGGCACAAAGTGGAACCAGTCAGGTTATCCTTCGTGCTGATCACCAAAGCGCTTGTATTCTTTTTGTTCAACGGCTAGCGCAGGGTGGGAATGTTGCTGATGATCCAGTTGACTGGCAAGGTGAAAGATTAGATACGCATTTACGGTGGCTAGAACCCCCTGTAGGAACACAAGGAACTATTGGGAAAAGAGGCTGCGTGTTGACTGCTTTTACCATGCAAATGAACTATGCAGCCGAGCATAGCGGAATCAGGCTTCTTAGTAACCCAGGTTTCATGAACGATGTGCTTAAGGGTGTTCCTGGCGCATTCAGCATAGGCATTGATTATGACGATCCAGGTGCTGACCTCAAGCGTGATGTTGCAGCCGAGGAATACGTGAAATCTCAGCTTAAGCCAATGGCACCAGGGGATCCGAAAGTGGCAGGGATTATGTTTGATGAAACGGTAAAGTACTCTACAAGCCCAGCTGCACAATTGTACTTGAAAGACATGCTATGTAACAGCGGGTTGCCAATTGAAATAAGGGTTAAGGGTAGTGATGGCACGGACTATGCCCATTCTGTGCTAGTGACAGGGACCGTAAACGATAGATTCATTATTGTTGATCCTGGACACAGAGATAGGAGCTCGCTGTCTGGCCCCCCCTATGATGGGAAATATCGTACTAAGGGTGTAATTACCGATCCGCCAAACAAAAGTAAGGTAATTGTTTCAATAGGTAGCAACGCGGACATTGACGTCAGTAACGATCAAGGGTTGCATACAAATGCTGGTCAGGCAGGTATACCACTGTCAGTTTATGACACCGATTTGGGTGTTGATGAAGAATCGACTGCGCCCCAGGTGCCGACTATAATGAGGTATGTCAGCATTAAGCAGCCGCAGAATGCCCAATATACGATTGTCATTAAAGGTTTGCGAGCTGGGCCATTCAAGCTTGAAGTTGCTATCATTGAACCAGATGGGACTGTTCAGCCACGGATAATCTTTGACGGTACTGCAACAGCAGGATCCACCCAATCACTACAACTAAAAGTTGACACTGCGATAAGCGGGAATTCCACACTGACCTCGACGCCAAGTATTTCTGGCGACCTCGATGGCGACAGTGACATCGACAAGAATGATATCGCAGTCATTCTGGCGGCTAAAGGGACTGCCGCCTCCGGTCCGAATGATCCCCGCGACATCGATAAGGATGGCAAGATCACAATTCTCGACGCCAGAAAGCTGAGCACGATGTGTACTAGACTGAACTGCGCGACCCAATAGCATAGAATCCTGAGGAGGGGCTCTCTTCTGAAGAGAGCCCCTCCTCCTGCGCACCAATTGAGGAAGTTGTGGTATGAGATGTCTCGTTCAGATGAAGAAAGCGGCTATAGGCGGTGTATCATGTCTATTCCTGGCGGGGGCCTTAAGCTGTGGACCTGGTGGCTCCCCAGCAGGGTCAGAGGGAACCAGTAGCTCCCCGCCGAGGAAAGCGGTCGTTACGGATTATCCAAGGGCAGCAGAGCTGGTTCAGAATGCACCAACTCCTCCCCAACCTCGTGTCGAGGTCACGGATGATTGCCTTGCTTTTCTTATGAATAAACATCCACGCGCCACTGCTTGCGACAACCCTCCCAAGGCCCCCTGAAATCATCTCATTGATGGCTGCCGCCATCGACTGATGTCAGCGGAATAGACCCTTGTCTGGGAAAGCGATCACAGTATCTTGACAGCGAGGGTGGTTGCCGCACGCTGACGATGGTTTTCAGATCGGGTCTATGGTGGGTGGGATATTTGGATCCATCGAGCTCACTGAGTGGATATGACAGTTTCTGACGCATCTGAGGAACGGTAGGTTCCAATTTAGCCAGCTTCCCAGGAGCTTCATACCCGAGCTTCCAGTCTGCACGCCAGCCCATAGCACGGTGTATCGTGCTTCTTCATGATGAACGTGTTGGATTTTGTACAATCGAGCGTGACATGCTATGAATAGCACGTCATGAACGAGCTCCTCACCTCTATTGCCACAAAGAAGAGGCAACTCGACGCGTTGCGTCCTCTATCAGGCGCGGCCTTGTTGGCTCTACAGAAATCCTATGATGTGGACTTGACCTATACGTCCAACGCCATTGAAGGCAATACGCTGACCTTGCGAGAAACGGCGGAGCTGATCGAGCATGGGATTACCGTCGGGGGAAAACCCTTGCGCGATCATCTCGAAGCAATCGATCACTACGAGGCGGTCATTTGGATGCGCGAACTGGCAGCCAAAACGACACCGATTGCTGAAAACACCGTGCGCGAGTTGCACCGACGTCTTGTGTCCCGCAGTCAGCCTGAGATCGGCGGGATGTACAGTACCCTTCCCCGCCGCATTGCCGGTTCCCCAGTGGTCTTTCCGAATGCGGTGAAAATTCCCGAGCTGATGCAGGCCTATGGCGAATGGATTTCGCAAGCGGCATCAGAACCGGCAGCCAGCTTTGATGCGCATTACCGGCTTGTGGCCATTCACCCGTTTGCGGATGGCAACGGGCGTACGGCCAGGCTGGTGATGAATATCTTGCTCTTGCGTGGCGGATATCCACCGGTTGCTGTACGACCGGAAGACCGAAAAGCCTACCTTGATACACTTGAGCATGCGTCGATGAAGGACGATCTGACGCCCTTTCAGGATTTCATGCACCAACGGCTGGACGCAACATTGGGAGAGTATCTCACTGCCTTGCAGTAGGCACGATCTTGGGTCTGCGAAAGGCTCTGAGCCTCGCAATATCCAGTACGATCTGCAACTATCCTCCAGCTCATACTCAATACACAATGGCCGGGCGCTTGCCTTTGACGATCAATAGTAGCCGTTTAAATTGTAATGGTTTATCGGGGTCGCGCGTATAGTGGGTGGAATCTTCGGAGACCTCAAGCTCACTGAGCGGGATGGATAGTTTCTGACGCATATGGGGCACGGGAGTTTCCAGCTCCAAATCGACTAACTGTTCAGTGCACCCGGTCACGACAGTATTGATATCGCGTTGATCGTCGAACTGCACAGTGATCCGCTCCTCCGGATTGATCCATGGTGTGATGAGGGCTAACTTTTCTGTGCGGTTCATATGCGCGGGGCTGTCCATCTCACAGTCTCCGGTTTCGATGACACGGCTCGTGATTGTTTGGCGGATGGGCCTGTTGTACCACACAAGGCGTGGGTATGTCCCTAACCCGCATTATTCATGAACACTTCTGCTGCAATCGCCCATCCGCTGTTGCGACAGGCCGATGGCCTGCGGGCTCGCCCCTCGGACCTTCGACGTACTGCACGAGTACGCCTCAGGTCCTCTAGGCTCCGCGCGCCGGTCTCACGACGCGACTTGGCGATTTCGCGACGAACTGTCATGAGTAATACGGGCTGAGGCTGTTCCCCTGCTCGGGTTCTATTCCGGCAAGATACCTAACCCTCCGAGTAGCGGTGTGAGACCTTCCTCACCTGGTCCTTTTCCCTGTTTCAACGCTTCACTGATGTCACGGAGGAGCTGATCTGCCTCAGGGTTCAGCCGTTTGAGCTTCTCATTCAGTTCGCCAGACATCAAGTCTTGTGAGATCTCATTCTCAGTGAGTTTGCCATCTGAGAGCCCCTGGTGGAGGATGTGCGCCAGCGATTGGATCTTGGCGAGCACCTCGGGAGGCATTCCATTCAGGACATTCTCAGCGTCCTTCTGCCCTTGAGCATAGACTGGAACGATGAACAACAGTGAGAGCCCCCAAACAGCCATCATTCGTGTTCTAGAGACCATCATATCTGTCCCTTTCCTTTGCTTGTGTCAATCCGTGTTAGCTGAGTGATGATGCATGTTCCAGGCCATTGCCCCTCAGAAGCTAGGGGGGACTGAGGAGAGTGGAAGGGAATCAAGTATGCCGGAGAAGTAACCGATACAGTTTTGTGTGTGTAGGGGAAGCAAGAAATTCTGAGTGAACCCCACATCGGCTAATCCTAAATTGGTGCTGATCTCAAACGACAAAGCGGGAGCGTGCTGATGTTTGACGGGTTTGAGTCTCAGGACGTGATGATCTATGCGGTGGCCATTCTCGGTCTGCTGGTTCTCTGGCAATACTACCAGCTGCAAATCTTGTCTGGGCGTATCCTAGCCGTGGATATCTTCGATCGCTCCGGCGTTCGAATGTATATCTATGTTGCGCCTGATGATGATCATGTCTGCGACGTCTGTGAGGCTGCGCACGGCCGTGTGTTCTTACCGTCTCACGTTGCGAAGAAACATTTCTCTCCTCTCACCGGAGAATGTACCAAGCCGACTCCCTGCAACGGAGTCCTGCTTGGTTTGTACGGCGCTTGGTTGGAGGCCAGAGGCGTATTGGAGAATCTGCGTAAGAATGTCAAAAAAGGCGGGATTCAACTCTCAGCCGAAGAAGTCCGCGCTTTGGTAAACGGGCAGTGGGAGCGTTGCATCAGCACAGAAACCGATCGAGTGTCAGTCTATTTAGCCGAGGCGATGGTGTCTGAACGAGGCAGTCCGGAGGTCTCGATCGAAGGTTATCGCTATGTGGTCAATGAGGCGAAAGAGGTGCGGCACCTCATGCTGCTTGTCCCCGCGTATCTCCGGCTCGTACAACTCTTGCTTAAGGCAGGAGAGGAGGCGGAAGCGCTTGAGGTCATCGAACAGTTCGAGCGCCGGTTCCCACGATCGAAGCGCGGCTCACATTTCCCGTTAGAGCCCCAGCGAGACTTCATGACCAGTAAGAAATCCAAATTGATGAAGAACCTCCCGCTCAAAATGGCGGCGTAGTGACAGATATGTCGCGCCATGGCCTTTCCAGTTGCCGCTGCCCGCATCCGTGTCCTGTGAGTCAATAAACGGCGTTCAGTCGTGTGACTCCAGACTGGTCGGTGTTTTATTCAGCACAGTCGAGGCGGCTTGCGAGAGGGCGGCGTCGTGGATATGGTCCGGCGAGTAAATACGAAATTGGACCAATCTTGTGGGCAGCAGATCTAAGCACTCTTCCAATAGCTCGGTCGAAACCTGGCCTGTGCCAGGATCATAGACGTAGAGGGGATTACCCCGTGAATCTTTCGGGTCCGGCCGTGGATCCAAGAGGGCCATATCCACTCGAAAGGGAACTCGCTTCAGGCGAGTCGGAAGCTCCTTGATGATTTGCTGCTCAAAATGTCGATGGCTTGGAAATGCCATACCGCGCTCCTGTCCCTTGTCTTTCAAGGTTGTACTGTAGGCCATCTTCCATTTGATATCGCGGTTGAGGATCCTCGTCCATTCCTGTCCCAGCTGCCGGCGGGATGTGTTGCGGCTCTTGGCCCACTCTCGAACCTCCTCCAAGAGCGACCAATCAGTTAGTGTTTGGTAGCCATCCATATTCTTTCGCGGATCGCGAGGACAGATAAGCTTCATCGTGTCTCCAAAAATATCGCGAAGATGGATGTCGATGGCTCTGGTTGTACGATGAAAATACACATTGGAATAGAGGTACATCCGGGTGTTGAGGAACATCTGGAGCGCGGGGAGTCCGGTCTTATGAATGGTGAATCCCTTCTCCGTCACAATGGTGTAATGAATCAACCGTGTGAGATCAACCGGTCCCACCGCGACACCGCACATATAAGAGTCCCGCAAGACGTAATCCAGATTATCTCCGGTGTAGCTCCCGGAGATGATGGGTTGGAGCATGTTCAGCCAGCGAGGGAGCCGGGAGTTGTCCTTGTCCTTTTCTTTGAGGATCAGATGGGCGATCTGGCTCGGGTCCAACTCCTCACCGTTGGCGAAGGGGCCGGAAGGACTTCGTCGGATCTTCTTGATCAAGGGGGCCAGATGATCTCGGATGATAATTTGTCCCAATCGTTCATGGGTCAGGCCGAATCCATGGAGAAAATTGTCGTCAAAGAAATGGCAGAACGGACCATGTCCGATGTCGTGCACTAAGGCCGTGATTCGCAAGAGCTCTTCAACATAATTGGCCGACGGCACGTCTTTGATGGTGTTTTTGAGAAAGGGATACAAGTGTCGAGCGAACCGTCCTGCCACATGCATGGTCCCTAAAGAGTGGACGAATCTGGTGTGTTCGGCGGACGGATAGACCCAACGGGCACTTTGTAACTGATAGATGTACCGTAATCGCTGGACCCAAGCGGAATCGATCAGGTCCTTCTCGGTATGTTCATGCGAGTCGGGGTTTGCAAACGGAACGGTAAAGGTGACGTATTTGTGAATCGGATCGGCGATGAGTGCGGAGCCATCGTAAGGGGCATCAGGACGGTCTATGGGTTCCATAGTTGGTGAATATCTTAGCCCACACGATCAGAGGGCGGCAATGGTGTGGCCATATCAGATGCCGACTCCGGTCGGTATTTCATAATAAAGAAATAGGCGGCGGGGTATGAGGCCAGGGCACCGAGCACGCTGAGGATAAGTCCTCCGAGCACAAAGGGACCGGCGTACGGGAGGACTTGGTCATAGATCCCGTTGAAGCTCAAGTCCTGCCAGTTGAAGGTAGGCACATCAGTTCGTCCTAGCAAGAACGCTCCGGTCCAATAGGTTGCGCCTAGGATCGGAATGATGGTCCAAGGATTATTGATCAGCGCTCCAGCAAACAACGCGACAAAGTTGAGACCAAACAACCAGGTGCATAACGCCACCATGGCCGTATGCAGGCCATACGCCGGTGAAAACGCGATAAAGACGCCCAAGGCGAAGGCCAAGGCCGTGCGGCGCGGGGATTCTTGTAGATGAAGGACTTGGCGTAAGAGTGCACGAAACGATCGACCCCCTTTCACAGGTTGTTTGCTGAGTTTCGACATCACTGAAAATGCTCGTAACTGGTGACTGGCAGCGGGTGTCTTTTTCCGCCGGACAACGTCTGCATGCCAAATCGTTTCGGGCGAATCGTGCCGATGCAGGTGACGTGATAGCCGCGGGCACGGGCTTGCTGTTCAATTGTACTTCGCGAGCCTGGAGCGGCGGTGAAGAGCAGTTCATAGTCCTCGCCTCCGCTGAGCGCGAGCTGAATCGGTGAGCGGCCGACTGCTTTGCCGTAGGACCGACAGGCTGCCGAGATCGGGAGTTTCTCGAGTTCTACTTCGGCGCCGACCTGACTCGCCTCACACAGGTGACGCAGATCTCCCGATAGACCATCGGAGACATCGATGGCGGAAGAGGCCAGCCGTTCCTGATTCAGCCATTGCCCTTCGGCGACTCTCGCGGCTGGGTGTAAGTGACGATTAATCAGAAATCGTTGGTGCAAGGTGGAAAGGGCGATCCTGCTCCTGCGTGAGGGTTGAGCCCTGTGGAGCGGCATCAAGAGGCGAAGGCCGACGAGAGAATCCCCGAGTGTCCCGGTGACGTAGATCAGGTCATCGACGTGAGCTCCGTGACGAAAGAGAGCTTGCCGTGTGGGAGTAGTCCCGATGAGCGTGATGCTGAGAAAGAGACCGGCCTTGGAGGCAGAGGTATCACCGCCGATAAGCGCCACGCGCGTACGACGGCACGCGTTCATCAAGCCGCTGTAGAGCTTGAAAATGTGCGATGACGCCAGTGACTTTGGGATGGCAAGTGAGATGAGCAAATAGCGAGGGGTGGCCCCCATGGCGGCAAGATCGCTGAGGTTGGCCATGGCGGCCCGATACCCGATGGATTCTGGGGCCGCAGACTTGAAATTGAAATGGATGCCTTCCGCGAGCAGGTCTGTCGTGACGTGCCACCAGGTCCGTGATGTGGGTTCAACGACCGCGGCATCGTCACCGATGCCCTGGATGAGGCCCGGAGCGCGGCGAGAGAACCGGTGCGCGAGGCCTCGGATCAGAGGGAATTCCTGAATGACTGATTTGGCCTTGCGATTGGCCACAAGGCGATCCTATGAACGTACCGAGAGCTGGTCCGCCTTCATCGTGGCTGGGAGCTCGTGAGACCGGCGCCCTTTGCCTGACCGCAGGGGGCGGATGCGGGCTGACACCGGAGAGGCTGGTTGTTTGTTTGAATCTGGCCGCGTCTTTCCTCGTCGACGGAGCGCGATTTTGATGACGTCATCCATCGTATCGACAAAAGCCAGCTGAATACCCTTCAGAAGATGTCTGGGAATTTCTTCGAGATCCTTCTTGTTTCGGCGAGGTAGGATGACGGTCGTCAGCTTGGCCCGTTTGGCCGCCAGGATCTTTTCTTTCAACCCGCCGATGGGAAGGACACGGCCGCGCAAGGTGATCTCTCCCGTCATGGCCAGGTCTCGCCTTGTGGGAATACCAGAGAACGCTGAGGCAATCGCCGTGGCCATCGTGATACCGGCGGAGGGCCCATCCTTGGGGATGGCCCCGGCTGGGACGTGAATATGCAGGTCTTGTTTGCTGAACATGCTGGGATCGATGTTCAAGCTTTTCTCCCTCGAACGGACATAGCTGAGGGCCGCTTGGGCGGATTCTTTCATCACATCCCCGAGGTGGCCGGTGAGGGTCAACTGGCCCTTGCCTTTCATGACGGTGGCCTCAATGTACAGCACATCGCCGCCCGCCTCGGTCCAGGCCAGACCGGTTGCGACGCCGGTCTCGTCTTGTTCGAGCTCAGCTTCCGGAACGTACTTTGAGACACCGAGATATTTATTGAGATTGGATGGATCGATGGAGAATCCCTGCCCCTTGCCTTCCGCTACTTTCTTGGCGACCTTGCGCATGACGTTTGCGATCTCGCGTTCGAGATTTCTGACTCCGGCTTCTCTCGTATAGTGCGAGATGATTTGTCTGATGGCGGGCTCCGAGAGCTGTACATGTTTGTTCGTGATGCCGTGTTCGTCGAGTTGGCGAGGAATTAAGTAGCGCTGGGCGATGCCGAGTTTCTCCTCCTCCGTGTATCCCGGGATTTCGATGATCTCCATCCGATCACGTAGTGCAGGCAGAATCGGATCGATTAAGTTGGCCGTGGTGATGAACATCACTTCGGTCAAGTCGAAAGGGACTCCGAGATAGTGGTCGGTGAAGGCCGTGTTCTGTTCGGGGTCAAGTACTTCCAGTAAGGCGGCAGAAGGGTCGCCTCTAAAATCCATCCCCACTTTATCCACCTCGTCCAGCATGAATACGGGATTGCTGGTCCCCGCCTGCTTCATGCCTTGGATGATACGACCGGGCAATGCTCCAACGTAGGTGCGGCGGTGGCCGCGGATTTCTGCCTCGTCCCGCACACCGCCCAAACTGATCCGCACGAATTCACGACCTAAGGCTTTGGCAATCGATTTGCCTAATGAGGTCTTACCGACTCCTGGCGGACCGACGAAGCACAAGATCGGCCCCTTCATTTTTTCCTTCAGCTTTCGAACCGCCAGATATTCCAGGATTCGTTCCTTGACCTTTTCAAGATCGTAGTGATCTGCGTTCAGTACCTTGGCCGCGGCTTTCAACTCCAGATTGTCCTTCGATCGCTTAGACCAGGGCAACTCGACCATCCATTCCAGATAGGTGCGGACGGTGGCGGACTCAGCGGTATCTGGATGCATTTTCTCAAGGCGTTTGAGCTGTTTTTCCGCCTCTTTCAGCACCTTCTCGGGCATCTTGGCGTCTTTGATACGCTTGCGGAATTCCGTGACCTCTTCCGCTCGTTCGTCCAGTTCACCTAACTCCTTCTGAATCGCCTTTAGCTGTTCCCGGAGAAAGTATTCGCGCTGGGTCTTGTCCATCTCGCCTTTGGCTTGTGCCTGGATCTTCTGCTGCATGGAGAGGACTTCAATTTCTTTCCCGAGAATGTCGCTGACCTGGCGAAGTCGTTGGATCGGATCGGCAATTTCTAAGACGGCTTGGGTTGTGTCGACTTTGAGGCCGAGATTGGAGGCGACCATGTCGGCTAAGCGTCCAGGCTCTTCGAGATTTTCGATGACGACCATGACATCGGGGATCAGGACTTTGCCTAAACTGACGATTCGCTCGATCTGTTCCTTGACGGTCCTCATCACGGCTTCGGCTTCCAGTGGGGTGGCCGCTGGTTTCGTGTCGGGAACTTTGTCGATTCGAACGGAGTAGTACGGGTCGGTTTGGATATATTTGTTGATCTTGGCTTTTGCGATGCCTTGGACCAAGATCTTGATGCGTTCATCCGGCAGCTTAAGCATTCGCATGATGATGCCGACGGTCCCGACGGCATGGATGTCCTTGGGGGTTGGGTTCTCGACATCCAACGCCTTTTGAGTGGCAAGGAAAATCATCCGGTTGCCGGCCAAGGCTGCTTCGATGGCCTTGATCGACATATCTCGGCCAACGAACAGTGGAAGAACCATGTACGGAAAGACGACAATGTCTCGAACCGGCAACAGCGGGAGCTGGCTGGGGACCTCAATGTTTTGGGGGGGCTGGATATCCTGCTCGTTTAGGTCGGTCATATTTATGGGCCTGTTCTGTTTATCGATACATGGAATTTTGAATCAATGGACCAGAAGGCTGGTACTGCTGGCGTAGTTGGAACGATTTGTTTGTTCATATTGTAGTCCGTTACGTGAATGAAAAGAGTCAATGAGATTGCGCGATGTGCCGAGCGAACACTCCGTTCACGGTATAGTCTCGTACACGATCGGTGTAGCCGAGATTCTTGCGATAGACCCCCATTCAGGGCAGACCGGATCATCCGCGACGATTATTCGATGTGGTGTGCGTTCTGGTCGAGAGGTAATCGCGGAATTCTGCTCCCAATGCCGGGTTCTTTAAGGCAAACTCCACGGTGGCGATCAAAAAACCCAGCTTGTCTCCAGCGTCGTGGCGCTGGCCTTCGACCTCAAGCGCATACATCGGAGATTTTTTTGCCAGTGTTTTGAGCGCATCGGTCAACTGAATTTCCCCGTTCTTTCCCGGGGCTGTTTTTCTCAGGATGGGAAAGATTTCCGGAGGAAGCACGTAGCGGCCGATCACGGCGAGCGTAGAAGGCGCATCAGCGGGCGATGGTTTTTCAACCAAATCTTCCACCCGATGTAACCCGTTGGAAAGGCGTTTCGGAGTGACAATGCCATATCGACTGACATCCGCCTTCGGAACATCCTGCACGCCAAGGACGGCCCCGTGTCGTTTCTTATAGACGTGGATTAACTGAGCGAGTCCCGGCACGTCGGCGTCGATGATTTCGTCTCCCAGAATCACGGCGAACGGCTCGTCGCCGATCAGATGTTGGGCACATAGGACAGCATGCCCCAACCCCAATGCCTCTGACTGGCGGACGTAGCAGAAGTTCGCGAGGTTGGAAATCTGGCGAATCTGATGGAGAACTTGGCTTTTCCCGGTTCCTTTTAAATTTTCTTCCAGTTCGACGGAACGATCAAAATGATCTTCAATGGCACGCTTGCCGCGTCCTGTGATCACAATGATATCCTCGATGCCGGAGGCCACCGCTTCTTCAACCGTATATTGAATGAGCGGCTTGTCGACCAGAGGCAACATCTCCTTGGGAGAGGCTTTGGTCGCGGGAAGGAAACGCGTGCCCAGACCAGCTGCAGGGATAACGGCTTTTCTGACTGCAAAGCGAGACATGTGAGGATAGTATGTGATGGATTGAGCGAAGTCAAGAAACAGACGAACTGGTTGCAGGGAATGTCGATTGAATGATGGCCCACACGGATGAGTTGGTGAAGCCTTTGTCCGGATATGATACCGGTGCACTCTGGCTCGCCGTGGCAGGAAATTTCGTCATGGGACCTCTGTCTCTAGTCGGTAGCTCCGAATCAGCTTTTTATACGCTTGTGGTTTGGTCGTAGCGCAATCGGATGAGCTGAAGCCGGTGTAGTCTCGATGCGTTGTGGTGTGTAGATGAAGAGCGCAGAACACGAGTGAATTTCAAGCTGAAGGTCAGACGCTGCTTTACAATGTGCGGCGACCTCAATATAATTCTGAATTTTCGCGAGCCTGTGCGTTGTCAAGAGACATACACGAGCTTTGTCTCGAGCGTTGGATCTGCTGTGAGTACGCTGCCAGCTGAGGATTGGTCTGCTATCTGTGCGCGATCACAGTCAGCTGGGTTTGCTACGTATTACGTATAGTGTGAAATCGGCTATGATGATGCTGTCGCCTCCACCATCCACTTCCATCTTGCGCCAGAGGAATCCTCATTGGTGACCGGGCATGCCGTCTACAGATCCCGATCATTGATGGTTGTGGTACTGATGGCTTCTGTTTTCTGGGGTGGGTTCGATAGTTATGGGCAGGAGGGCGAGCCGAAGGTGACCTCGATCGACATCCGCGGGGCTAAGCGGATTGAGGCATCGGCTATTGTCGGTCGTCTCACTCTCAAGCCGGATGATCCCTATACATCGGAACATGTGCGCGGCCAGATCCGGATTCTGTACGACACGGGATTTTTCGAGGATGTGCAGGTGGAGACTGAATCGGTTCCAGCCGGTATGGCGGTGACGTTCGTTGTGAGAGAAAAACCCTTCATCAGTGAAGTCGTCTTTGACGGAAACGAGCATTTGAGTGACGAGAAGTTAAAAGAGAAAACGACGATCAAGAGCCAGACGTTCCTTGATCAACAACAGGTCAAGGAGAGTGCCGAGCGGCTGCGTCTCGCCTACCAGCAGGATGGATATTATGGCGCGCAGGTCACCCCGGTGATTCAGGCGATCGATGAAGATCGGATGCGCTTGATCTTTCATGTGACGGAAGGAGAGAAAGCACGGGTCAAAACGGTGGTGTTTGATGGCCTTACTGGGACGAGTAAAGCAGAGTTGCTGAATGTGATGGCGACCAGAGAGTGGATTCCGTGGTATGGCCTTTTTACAAAATTGAAACTCCCCTCTTTATTCTCTGATGCCGGTCTGCTGAAACGTGAGGAGATGGATAACGACGTGGAGCGGATCCGGGAGGTATTGCTCAATAAGGGGTACTTCAACGCTCGAGTCGGTCAGCCATCGGTCGAACTGACCGAAGACAAAAAGTGGTTCATCGTCAGCTACCCGGTCTCCGAGGGAGAACCGTTTACAGTCAGTGAAGTAGGGTTTCGAGGATATACGGTATTCGAGGATCCTGAGCTTCGCCAAGGGTTGAAGATCAAAGATGGGGAAATCTTTCAACGAGCCAAAATCCGGGATGAGATCACACGGCTGACGGACTTGTATGGCAGCAAGGGATATTCCTTTGCCGAGGTGGTTCCCAGCGTCAATCCCAACAATGAGGAACGAACAGTCGCGATCATCTTCAGCTTTAAAGAAGGCGAGATGATGCGGATCCGACAGATCAATATCCACGGAAACGACAAAACACGCGATAACGTCATTCGACGAGAAATACGAGTCGATGAGCAAGATGTAATCGATACCGCTTCGCTGAAACGCAGCTTTCAGCGATTGAATAACCTGAACTTTTTCGAGACGGTCGAGATTCTGCCGAATCAGGTTGCGCCGGATAAAGTGGATCTGAATGTGCGAGTGAAGGAAAAGCCGACCGGCATGTTTAGTCTTGGCGGAGGCTTTAGCACTCTCGACCGGCTTGTGGCGATCGCCGACATTACGCAGGGGAACTTGGGCGGGTATGGATATCTCGGTCGCATTCGCGGGCAGCTGGGGCAGCGCCGAAGTCTCGGGTCCATCACCTTCCGTAACCCCTATCTCTATGATTCGTTGACGTCGCTTCAGATAGACGGTTATCGCAGTATGACGAATTATCTTTCCTATTTTGAACAGCGAACCGGTGGAAATATCACACTGGGGCGATGGTTGTCGGAGTACGTCACGGGCAGTGTCAGCCTCTTTGGAGAGCAAATCACATTCCGAGATCCTCAGCCCGGTGTCTGCCCGGATCTCGTGCCAATTGTCTGTCGCCAGTTGGGAACACAGTCGTCGACGGGATTTCGTTTTGCGCTCTTTCGGGATACCAGAGATTATTACCTCGATCCTAGGACTGGTTGGCGGGTCGGTGGTGGATTTGATATCGGGACGCCTCTGATGGGTGGGACCAATAATTTCATCAAGTACCATGTCGATGTGATTAAGGTCACTCCGCTGCCGTTCGATATGAGAGTGTCGCTGCGGGCTCGCTATGGAGAGGTTCAAGCGCTTGGCGGAACGCGGATCCCACTCAGTGAGCGATTCTTCGTGGGTGGGATCAACACCATGCGTGGGTTTGCATTTGGACGAGCCGGCCCCGTCGTTCCGACGACTCATGCACCCTTCGGTGCCGCTAAGCAGTTGATCTTCAGTAGTGAGTTGATCTTCACGATTTCGGCGGAAGCCAAATTGAACGGTGTCATTTTTTTCGACTATGGCAAAGGGTTTGATGACAATGAACCGTTGTCGATCCATTTGCGGCCCGCTGCGGGTCTTGAGGGCCGGTGGATCTCTCCCTTCGGCCCTTTGCGAGTGGCCTATGGGATCAATCTTGACGCACGAACCGGTGAGCGGGCCGGCGTGTTCGAGTTTACGATAGGAACCTTGTTCTAAGGGAGTGTTGATGTGACGGAGCTGAGTGTGGAGAGGACGTGGTCACGGTGCTCGGTATGGCGGCTTGGTTGGATGTCGGGAGTAGTGGGTATCGTGTTGCTTGTCGGTGGATGTGCGAGTTCGGGAGCCAAGCTTGAGAGTAAGATCGGGGTGATCAATGCCCAACGACTTCTGAATGAAACGAATGTGGGGAAGCGGGCGAAGGACATTCTAGCCTCCTTCTCCAAGAATCGACAGGCCTTGATGGAGTCCGAGGAACGGGAGTTGCGGCGGATGGAAGAGGACTTTGCGCGACAAGCGTCCATTCTGAGTTCATCGGCGAAACGGGAGCGGGAGGAACAATTTCGTCGACGGATGCAGGAGTATCAACAAAAAGCCGCAGAGTTAAATCGAGAAGTTCAAGAAAAGCAGAAAGACGTCCTGGAAGGGTTTCGTGACAAAGTCGAAGCGGTGGTCGCCAAGGTTGCAAAGGGTTTGGGAGTGCAGGTGGTGGTTGATAAGAGCAAGGGGGGGGCGACCATCTATCATGAAGAAGGGTTGGATATTTCCAACCAAGTGATCGACGCGTTCAACCGCGAATATCCATAAGTGTCTGCGGGAGGTAAATCATGATGAATCGTACCATAATGATCGTGCTGACTGTTCTCTGGTGCACCGCTCAATGGGTGGCGCCCCTGTATGCAGGTGACTCGGCTAGGGTCGGGGTAATGGATCAGCAGCTCGTCTTTGAGCGAAGCAAGTCGGGGAAGGCGGCGCTGGAAGATATCGCGGGCTATGCCCAGACCAGACAGAAGATCATCAATTCTGATGAACAGGAACTCAAAGAATTGCAGCAATCGTTGGAAGACCCGAATACCAAGCTCGCCGATGCGGTTCGGCAAGAGAAGGAAGAACAGTTGCGGGGAAAGGTCGAGGCCTATCAGAATCGAGTGCAAGAGTTCAATCGTGAGGTTCAGCAGAAGCGCGGTGAAATGGTCGCGGAATACTCGAAAAAGATCGCGGCAGCCGCACAAGCCGTCGCTCAAAAGGAAGGCTATGCGGCTATTCTGGACAAAGGCAACGACTCGATGCTTCGCATCGTCCTCTATCACAAGGCGGCATTGGATGTGACGGAGTCGATCATTAAAGAATTTGATCGGCAAAACCCTTAGGCTAGAGACAGAGAGGAGGCAGGGCAATGGCATCGGTCGAGCAGGCTGAAATTCAAGCGTTACTTCCCCACCGGTACCCCTTCCTGTTGGTGGACCGGGTCAAAGAGTTTGAACCACATAAGCGAATTATCGGGATCAAGAATGTCACGATCAATGAGCCGTTTTTTCAAGGTCATTTCCCAGGACGCCCGGTCATGCCCGGGGTGCTCCTGATCGAGGCCATGGCGCAGGTGGGAGGTGTGCTGGTGTTCAAGTCTGGAGGGACGGTCGGCAAAACCATCATGTATTTGACAGGGGTTGAGGAAGCGAAATTCAGAAAACCGGTCGTGCCGGGTGATCAGCTTCGTTTAGAGATCGACGTACTCAAGAAACGTCCGCCGTTCTGGAAGATGCAGGGAAAAGCATTCGTCGACAATGAGGTGGTGTGCGAGGCCGTGGTGACGGCGATGGTGATGGAAGAAAAGACCGAAACGCAATAATCAATCAGCGTCATGTGTCAACCTCCACGCCACAAGGTCGGATGCGCATATGGTCGGGAGAGCGTGGTTCAAGGCTGACCAATTTAAAGGGGGCAGGTGTGAAGATACATCCATCAGCGATTGTCCATCCCAAGGCCACGCTCGATACTGATGTCGAGGTCGGGCCCTTCTGTGTCGTCGGCGAACACGTGACCATCGGAAAGGGGAGTCGCCTCCTCTCTCATGTGAACATTGATGGGTGGACGGAGCTCGGGGAGCGAAACGAAGTGCACCCCTTTGCGTCCATCGGAGGGCCGCCCCAGCATCTGGCATATAAAGGGGAGCCGACAAAGGTCATCATCGGCCATGACAATGTGATCCGTGAGTACGTCACGATCAACAGGGGAACCGTCCAAGGCGGGGGAGTGACCTCTCTCGGGTCCAAGGGCATCCTCATGGCGTATGTCCATGTGGCACACGATTGCCGGATCGGTCATCACATTATTATGGCTAACGCGGCGAGTCTGGCCGGACACATCACGATCGGAGATCATTCCGTGATCGGAGGATTGACCGGCGTGCTTCAGTTTGTGAGGATCGGGGACTACGTCATGGTCGGAGGGTGCTGCGCGATCGGTCAGGATATTCCACCATTTACGTTCGCGGCCGGTGGGTATCGTGCGCATCTGTACGGCCTCAATACGGTTGGATTGCAACGGCACGGCTTCTCCACGGAGCGTATTGCGTCGTTGAGGAAGGCATTTGATCTGCTCTTCCGAACAGGTCATCGAACGGCTGAGGCGATCAAGCTGGCGAAGAAGGAGTTCAAGGGACAGGAGGACGTGGCCAAGATTCTTACGTTTATGGAGGGGACTAAACGCGGAATCTCGAGGGCAGTCAGCTCAGACCTCGAACGTGAATTCGATCAACCGGTATGACCAGAGGACGATGGATCAGACGCTGCCTATAACCGACGGACGAATCGGCGTGATCGCCGGGAATGGGCGATTTCCGATCATCTTTTCCGATAACGCCAGAAAGATGGGCCTGTACGTGTCCGCCGTGGCCCACGAAGGTGAAACGGAACCGGAACTCGAGCAGCACGTTGACCGGATTCATTGGGTCAAGATCGGCCAACTGAATAAATTAATCAATGCCTTCAAGGGCGACGGGATACGTCATGTCGTGATGTTGGGAGGCATTAAGAAGACGCACATTTATAGCAACGCCCGTCCTGATTTTCGTGTATTGGCCTTGGCCACGAAACTGGTTCTCTGGAAGGATGATGATATTCTCCGTTCACTGGCGGCAGAGCTGGAAAAGGACGGCATCACGATTTGTGAGTCGACCTTCGGCCTTGACGGGATTCTGGTCACCGAAGGCACGTTGACCTCTCGCCGGCCGACGAAAAAGGAATGGGGCGATATCCGATATGGCTGGGATGTGGCCAGAGAGACCGGACGTCTCGACATCGGGCAATGCGTGATAGTCAAGGACCGAACCATTGTGGCCGTCGAAGCGGTTGAAGGAACCGATGAGGCGATCAAGCGTGGAGGCGCACTCGCTAAAGATGGAGTGGTGGTCGTGAAGCGGTGCAAGCCGCAGCAGGATCTGCGATTCGACTTGCCGGCTGTCGGGCCTAGAACCATTGAGATCATGCGTTCCGTCAAGGCGTCTGTGCTTGCCGTTGAGGCTGGTCGGTCGGTGATGTTGGATCGAGAGATGCTTCTTCGTGACGCTGAAGATGCGGGGATCGCCGTTGTCGGCGTGGCTCGCGAGGAAGAGTTGAGCAAGGAGACTTGAGTTAAGGGAGAAGTTCAGGAGTCTGAAGATCTATTGGTTTCGACGCTCGACGGGGCGATCAAGAGATTTCCCAATTCGGTTAGAGAGATGTATGGTCAAACTTCGTGCCGGTGTGATTGGAGTCGGACATCTTGGGCAACATCATGCGCGTCTCTATGCCTCATCACCGGATACGACGTTGGTTGGTATCATGGA
Source organism: Nitrospira sp. (assembly GCA_018242725.1). Classification (GTDB taxonomy): domain Bacteria; phylum Nitrospirota; class Nitrospiria; order Nitrospirales; family Nitrospiraceae; genus Nitrospira_D. The sequence goes on from JAFEBI010000006.1 coordinate 63,974, forward strand.
TCAAGATGGCGAACGAGCCTCTGCCATCGCCCAGAAATACGGTGCAGAAGCCTTTCGTGGGTTGCCGGAGCTTCTGAAAGAGGTTGATATCGTCAGCATCGCCGTGCCGACCTCTGGGCATTATGCTGTTGCTAAGGCCTGCCTCGAAGCGAGAAAACATGTCCTTGTAGAAAAGCCGATCGCGGTGCTGTCGAGTGAGGCGCAGGACCTGGTTGGGTTGGCCAGCCGTCACGGGTGCACATTGCAAGTGGGGCACAGTGAGCGGTTCAATCCTATCATGTCGTTGATGCGACCTCAGATTCACACTCCGACGTTGTTCGAATGTCATCGATTGAGCACGTATAGTGAACGAGGCACCGATGTCGACGTCGTGCTTGACCTCATGATTCATGACATTGATCTCCTGCTTTCTTGTAACCCTGGTCCCGTCGAGGCGGTCTGGGCGACCGGTGGTGTCCTGCTTTCTCCGACCCATGATGTCGCCAATGTGCGCATTCAGTTTAGGGACGGCTGTGTGGCACAGCTGACCGCCAGCCGGATCTCGCCGAAGGCCATGCGACAATGGCGAGTGTTCCAGCCAGATGGGTGTGTCACGATCGATTTCCAGTCTCGGCATGGAGTGGTCGGGCGGCGATCGGTCGCACCTGGTGGAAAACCAACGATGGTAACGGAAGAGATTCAAGCCGGTGATGCAGAGCCTCTCAAATTGCAGCTTGAGTCGTTCCTCCATGCCGTTCGCGGGCGAACTTGTCCTGTCGTGTCTGGCGAAGATGGAGCGGCTGCAGTGGAGCTGGCTCATCGTGTGCTGTCCGAGATGAAGGTGGCAGGGTAACAGAAGCAGCCCGGGTATCCTTGGCTGAATCAGTGGGAACAGGTGCTGTCAGCCGGACTCGTCCGCCCACAATAATCGTATCGATCACGTTTGATAGGTCACCATGGCACGCATGCTGATTGTAACTGGCGAAGCCTCCGGTGACCTCCATGGGGCGAATCTTGCCAAGGCCCTTAGGGCTAGGGATCCTCAGGTCTCGCTTGCTGGGATCGGAGGGGCAGCGATGGAGGCGGCTGGAGTTCACTTAGTCTGCAAGATGGGGCAGTTCGACGTGATGGGTATGGTCGGGCCCCTGGCGCTGGTGGCGATCCTCCGACGGTTTCTCTTCATGCGGCGACTGTTTTTGTCCGAACCTTGGGACGCGGTCATTTTTGTTGATAACCCCGGGTTGAACCTACGGTACGCCTATTTTGCCAAAGGCGCTGGGTTGCGTGTCTTCTATTATATTGCGCCGCAGATCTGGGCCTGGGGACCATGGCGGGTTTACTGGACCAAGAAACGAGTCGATCACGTGTTGGTCATTCTCCCTTTTGAGAAGGCACTCTGGGACAAAGCGGGAGTGCCCTGTACGTTTGTCGGTCATCCCATCCTAGATGCGGTCGCAGACCGCCATGATCGAAGAGAGCTCCGCAGCAAATTGGGCCTGTCGGATGACGAGCAGGTCGTGGCCTTGTTGCCGGGGAGTCGGTCGCATGAAGTGCACGTGTTATTGCCGATTCTTCTGGCAGCAGCGGAGAAATTGGCGCGGCATAAGCCGGGAACGAAGTTTCTCCTGGCACAAGCCTCCACAATCCAGGATAATCTGTTGCAATCGCTTCTTCGACAGAGCCAAGTGCCGATCACCGTGATGAAAGGGCAGACCAGTGAGGTGCTGGCGGTCTCGGATTTTGCTTTGGTCAAGTCGGGTACGGCAATATTGCAAGCAGCCGTGGTGGGGACTCCCATGGTGCTGCTCTATCACATCAGCGCATGGCAATGGTGGATCGGAAGCTTCTTTATGCGAGTCAAATGGATCGGGCTTGTGAATTTGGTGGCAAATCGATCCGTCGTACCGGAGTTGTTGCAGGGTGAGGCGACCGGTCAGCGGCTCTATGAAGAGGCTGTGCGGATCTTAGAAGATCCCGCAGTCTATGCTGAAATGAAGCGGAGCTTGGCGCAAGTACGAGAAGCCCTAGGCGAACGCGGCGCGTCGGCGAGAGCGGCGGAGGTGGTGTTGGCGGCATGTCGGGCTTAGAACGATTCAAACGGTTGATGGGGTATGTCAAACCGTACCGGGCACGGTTTCTGGCTGCCTTTACCTGTTCCGGTCTGGTGGCGCTCCTCAGCGGGGTTTATGCCTGGCTGGCACGGCCGGTGTTGGATGATATCTTCATCCAAAAAGACGAGCAGATGTTGTTGGTATTGCCGTTGGTCCTCTTCGGCGTTGCCACGTTGAAGGCGCTGTTCAGTTACGGTGTGGGCTATCTCATGGCCTATGTCGGCAATCGAGTCGTGGCCGACATCCGACAGGAATTATTTCAACAGCTCATGCGACTTTCGGTCGGCTTTCACGATACGAACACCTCCGGCCGCCTCGTTTCTCGAGTCGTGAATGATGTGGGGATGATGGCCAATGCCGCATCGAGCGTCGTTAAGGATATTTTCCAGAACGGACTCACGTTTCTGGCCATGATTGGTGTCATCCTGTATCAGAATTGGAGATTGGCGGGGCTTTCACTTATCGTGATCCCACTCTCTGCGGTGAGCATGGTGCGGGTCGGCAAACGATTGAAACGACTGGCCACCAGTGGGCAAGAGCAACTGGGCGATCTGTCTTCCGCACTTCAGGAGATGCTGTCCGGTATTAGGATGGTAAAAGCATTTGGACGGGAAGAGGCGGAGGCGGAACGATTCGAGGAGCGAAACCGCAAGGTGCTCTCCACTACCCTCAAAAGTAATCAGGTCTGGTCGCTGGGTCATTCCCAGATGGAAATTATCGGGGTGATTGGCGTCGCGGCCATTATCTGGTACGGGGGCTATTTGGTCATTCACGATACCATGACACCCGGCGCATTTTTCTCATTCATGGCGGCGCTGTTCATGGCCTATACCCCGATTCGAAAATTGTCAGGATCGAATAACCTGGTTCAGCAAGCGCTGGCGGCAGCCGAACGAGTGTTTGATGTGCTGGACCTCAAGTCCGAGTACGCTCAACAGAGCGGCACGGTGTCATTGGCGGGGATCAACAAGGCCATCGAATTTCAGAATGTCTCCTTGCGGTACGAGAGTCACACGATCTCGGCCTTGACTGATATCGACCTCGTGATTCAGCCGGGTGAAGTAATTGCGCTGGTCGGGAGCAGCGGAAGTGGAAAAACCAGTTTGGTCAGTTTGCTCCCTCGTTTTTATGAACCGACGGAAGGACGTATTCTCCTGGATGGCCTGCCCGTCACGTCTTACGAGTTGCGCTCGCTACGCGCTCATATCGGGATCGTCTCGCAGGACGTGTTCTTGTTCGATGAGACCGTCCGGAGAAACATCGCGTTTGGCCGATCCGGCGCTGGTCAGGCTGAGGTCGAGCAGGCGGCGAAATTGGCGTATGCCCATGACTTTATTCTCCGCTTACCTGGGGGATACGACACCGTCATTGGTGAGCGTGGGGTCAAACTGTCCGGGGGGGAACGGCAACGTCTGGCAATTGCCAGAGCTCTTCTGCGGGACCCCCCATTGCTTATTTTGGATGAGGCGACTTCCGCGCTTGATACCGAGTCTGAACGGATTGTGCAGCTGGCGTTGGCTAATTTGATGAAGAATCGAACGACCGTGGTGATTGCTCATCGGCTGTCGACGATTCAGAATGCGGATCGAATCGTCGTCTTGGATCGAGGCATGATTGTTGAGGTCGGCTCCCATGAAGAACTACTTCGATTGGGCGGTGTGTATCGCCGTTTGCATGCGTTGCAGTTCCAATCCGAAGAGTTGACGCGCTGAACTGATGAAACATTCACCCCTTGTGAAATGGCTGAAGCTTTCCGTGCTGCCTCCGGTGGCCGCCACGCTCATGCGAGGAGTTGCTCGCTCGATGCGGTGTGAAACGCGCGGCTATGAAGCGGTGGATGCCTTATATCGAGAAGGGCATCACGCGATTTTTGCATTTTGGCATGGACAGCAGTTGATGATGCTGTTCGGCTATCGTGGAACGGGTACGCAAGCGCTGATCAGCCAGCATGGCGACGGTGAAATCATTGCGCGTATCGTGGCCCGATTCGGTCACCAAGCGGTGCGTGGCTCCAGTACCAGAGGGGGGGCGGGAGCGTTGCGTGCGTTGATCAAACTCGGCCGGTCTGGCCAAGATGTCGCTGTGACTCCTGATGGTCCGAAGGGACCTCGGCAGGTGGTCAAGCTTGGGGTGATTCAATTGGCTAAAGCCAGCGGGCTTCCCATCGTGCCGATGATTTTTGCGTGCTCAAAAAAAAACTCTTTGCGAGCTGGGATCGCTTCATGGTCCCGTACCCATTCTCCAGAGGCCTATTCCTCTATGGAAGACCGCTCTGGGTCCCGCGCGAGGCTGATGCTGCCAGGCTTGAAACGCTTCGGTTGGAGCTTGAGACTGCCCTCAATCTGCTGACGGATCAAGCAGAAGAAGATGTGACGCGTGAACAGTGAGATGTGACGCGTAGGAGGCTCAGACATTCAGCAGGACGCTTCACCTTTTTCCTCTTACGTGTCACTTCGTTCTCATGTGGAAGCTTCTCTATAACATTGGCCTGCTGATCGCTGCTCCTGTGGTTATCGGAGTGCTCTGGGCCAAGCCTCGTTGTCGCCCGGGTTTCCCCCAAAGGATGGGCTGGCGCCTTCCTGCTGCTGAAAATGGTCAGGCAGTTAGACCGGTTATTTGGATCCATGCGGTGTCGTTGGGGGAAGTGGTAGCCGTTGCGCCTCTGGTGAAGGCCCTGCATCAGCGGCATCCAGAATTCCGGTATCTCGTCTCGACCGTGACCGAAACCGGCCGTGAGGCGGTTGAACAGCGGCTCGGCAGCCTTGCTGAACATTGCTATGCTCCGCTTGATTTTCCCTGGGCGGTGGCTCGAATGGTCGGCCGCGTGAAGCCTGCCCTGTATCTTTTCGTTGAAACGGAACTGTGGCCCAATCTTTTGTGGACCTTACGTGAGCATGGGGTGCCGTCGGCGCTCGTGAACGGACGGTTATCTTCTCGATCATTCAGCCGACAAAACATTCTTGGCATTCGTTCCTTCTGGCATTCGGTGCTCGCCACGTTAACACTCTGCTTGATGCAATCTGAGCGTGATCGACAGCGGATTGTCACATTAGGGGCGGAACCAGAACGCGTGCATGTGACGGGCAATATGAAGTTTGATCAGCCGGTGCCCTCTGTTCAGCCTGACGAGTCGCCGCGCCGGAGTCTTGGGCTCGCTGAGCACGAGCAGTTGATTCTCGCCGGTAGTACCCATGCGGGAGAGGAAGACCTCTTGGTCTCAGCCTATGGGAAAATCGCGAAGTCCTTTCCTTCGATGGTTCTCATGCTGGCTCCTCGCCATATCGAGCGAGCCGATCAAGTTGAGAGAATGCTTCAAGCAGCTGGATTTGTGGTGCAACGTAAGAGCCGTCTCCAAAAAACACTCACCGGCCCGCGTGTCATCATTTTGGACACGCGAGGAGAATTATCCCGTGCCTATCGAGAAGCGGTTGTGGCCTATGTGGGTGGGACGTTAGTTCCCGTCGGAGGACACAATTTGCTCGAGCCTGCGGTGTGGGGTACTCCGGTGATGTTTGGACCCTACACGGACCATTGTGCCGAGGTTGCGACACTCTTGTCAGAATCCGGAGGAGGGCGTCGAGTGACGGGAGTGGAGGATCTCGTACAATCTTTGCACGAGTGGTTGAGTCAGCCTGATGTTCGCGAACGGGTGGGTCAATCTGCAAGGCAAGCCGTGCTGGATAATCAGGGTGCGCTGGCACGCAGTCTTGAGTTTATTGAGTCGTGCCTGACGTCTGAACCGGCGCACTCCAAACGACCGGTTGCGGAAGGAGCAGGGCCCATGACGGGTCGACCATAACATGACATGGTTGAACCCCGGACAGCCGGTTCGGACGGAGCTCGGGTGGGCCTCATGGTTCTATGGTCTCGTCATCCGGCTTGGTCTCTGGTGCTATCGTCAGGAATGGTGTGTGTCGACACGGTTACCCTGCCCGGTGATCAGCGTGGGGAATCTGACGGTCGGAGGAACAGGCAAGACGCCGATGGTCATTCTCCTGACGGAGTGGTTGCAGGCGAAGGGGCGGCACGTTGCGGTATTAAGTCGAGGATACAAACGGACGAGCACAGCCCCGCATCTTCTCGTCTCTGACGGATCGCGCGTGCTGGTCGGTCCCTCGGAAGCCGGTGATGAACCCTTCCTCATCGCGCAACGTTGTCCGCAGGCGATTGTGGCTGTGGGGGGCGATCGGGTTGCACTTGGTCGATGGGTGTTGGGCCAGTATCCGGTCGACTGCATCATCCTCGATGATGGTTTCCAGCATCGCGCGCTTCATCGGGATATTGATGTTGTGTTGCTGGATGCCACCGACGCGATGGGTCTCGATGCGTTGCTTCCCGCCGGAAGATTGCGGGAACCGCTGAGCGAGGTGAAGCGTGCCAGCGCAGTCGTGATGACGCGGGCCGATTCTCGATCGGATGTCGAGGCGGTGTGCAGCCGGTTGCATGCGGTTGGCTACCCAGTGCAGGACGTGATTGAAGTGGTGTTTACTCCGGAGTGTGTCGTGGCCGTGGGGACGCATATGCGACGGTCTCCTGAGTGGGGTCAGGGGAAAAAGGCATGGTTGGTGAGCGGTATTGGCAACAGTCGGTCGTTCCATCGGTCGGCGCAGTCTATAGGGATTGAGGTTGTCGGGGAGACCGCGTTTGAGGATCATCATAGCTACGACTATCATGATGTTCAGAAAATCCGTATCGACGCGAAGACTAAATGGGTTGATATCATCCTGACGACCGAAAAAGACGCGGGAAAGCTATCTTCCTTCCTGACGTCAGATGATTCATGGTGGGCGCTTCGCCTTCAGGCGAATGTCGTTCGTGGAGAAGAGTCGCTCCGGCGATTGATCGAGACACCATCATCGGATCGTGTGACATCGGAGGCTCGTGCGTAAGGAGTTTCCACAGAAAATCCTGCTACGGGCACCGAATTGGATCGGTGATGCCGTGATGTGTGAACCTGCGCTTCGAGGTCTCAGGTTGCTCTTTCCGGATGCGGATATCACGATGTTGGCCAAACCAGTCGTGGCCGAGTTGCTCAGTGCTGCTCCCGAGCTGAATCGGATGTTAGTCTACGAGGACAAGGGCGCTCATGCCGGGATCACAGGGAAGTGGACGCTTGCTGGTCTTTTGCGGGGATATGGTTTCGATCTTGCTGTGTTGTTTCAGAACGCCTTTGAGGCTGCATTTCTTGCGTGGCTTGCCGGTATCCCGCAACGGTATGGTTATGCAACTGATGGACGAGTGTTCTTTCTTACCAAGCCTGTTGCTGTGCCTGCACGTCGCCAATTGGTCCATCAAGTCGAGTACTACTGGAATTTGCTGAAGCCTTTGGGTCTGTCCGGCAGCGCTCCCCTCCCGACACTGTGTGTGACTGCGGAAGAGAATCACGCGTTGGATGCGAGACTCGCTGCCCTCGGTAGCGATTCGTCGGATATCGTGATCGGTATCAATCCGGGGTCGACCTACGGCAACGCGAAGCGATGGTTGCCTGAGCGGTTTGCCGAAGTCGCGCACAGACTTGCGGAACAGGTAGGCCGTGATGCGGGTAGGCGGGTGGTCGTGGCAATTTTGGGGGCGAAGGGTGAGGAGACCTTGGCCAAGGATATCGCATCTCGGATCGACGGACCATCGGTGGTGTTATCCGGTTCAACGACCATTCGCGAATTGATGACAGTAGTGAAGCGATGTCGCATCCTCATCACCAATGATACAGGGCCGATGCATGTGGCGGCTGCGTGCGGGGTACCGGTCGTTGCGGTGTTTGGTCCCACAGATTCACGTACGACGGCTCCCTATGGTCAGGAGCAGTCGGTTGTTCGAGAGGTGGTTGATTGCGCTCCTTGCCTGCTTCGAGAATGCCCGATCGATCACCGGTGTATGACCCGCATCTCCGTTGACCGGGTGTATGGGGTGGCGGTGCAACAAATCGGGAGTTCATTGGGTTTGTCTGGTGCGAAGGTGCAGGACACCAACAAAGTGAACGAGAGAAACCACACGGACCAAATAAACCAAACAGACCAACCAAACATTCTTTCAGGCTACACCATTTTTCTTGATCGTGATGGCACGCTCAATTCGGACCCTGGGTACATCAAATCCCCCGACCAGTTTGAATTGTTTCCTGGAGTGGTGGAGGCGCTTGGACGCTTGAAACTGGCTGGTGCCCGATTGATCCTTGTGACGAATCAATCGGGTATTGCGCGAGGACTCCTCTCTCGTCACAATCTTGATGCCATCCATAGGAAGCTCGCGCATTTGCTTGGTCAAGCAGGCACGACGCTGGACGGTATCTACTTCTGTCCCCATCATCCGGACGATGGATGTGGGTGTCGAAAGCCGAACCCTGGAATGATTAATCAGGCGGTTCGAGAATTAGGGGTGGATTTGGAGCGGTCGTATGTGATCGGCGATCACCTTCGTGATGTTGAATTAGCCAAACGGGTGGGAGCCCGAAGTGTTCTAGTGACCACTGGGGTGACTCGTCTGCAAGACCTGGAAGGTTTGACGGGGGCTGATCTGATCCCGGATGGGGTTGCAGCTTCCCTTGCCGAGGCTGTGAACTGGTTGTTGTCTGACGTGAACCAGGGCACTTTATCACGGCATCAGTAGTACAGGTCCGGTCGAGCAAATGATCCGCGAAATGTACGAGACGCCGGACGAGGCTGGACTTGTGTTGGATACGCAGCGAGAGTAAGTTGTCTGGGACTGGGGACATTGGTCGACTCGGGGAGAAATGGTGACGGCAGTGAACCAGGATGCGAAGGATTGTTCCATCCCTTGTAACCTCTGTGGTGGGACCGAGGTTTCGACTCTTTCCAGTAGAAGTCGAAGCGGGAATCCGCTGAGGACCGTCATCTGCCGAGCCTGTGGGCTCGTATGGTCAGATCCGCGCCCACATGATGCCAGGCAATTTTATGAAGAACTGTATCGCCTTACCTATAAGAATACCTACAGTCCGAAACCCAAGCATGTGTTGCGTGCGGGCACGGTTGCTCTGTCACGGTTTGGAAAGATTGCGCCGTTGTTGTCGAGTCGGAAGACGGTGCTTGATGTCGGGACCGGGGGCGGAGAATTCGCCTATTTGCTCCAATCGTTGGGTTATGTTGTAAACGGGATTGAGCCGAATCGAGGGTATGCTGACTATTCGATCCAACAATATGGGCTGACGGTCCAAGTTGGATTCGTACAAGACGCGACGTTTGCTCCGGCCTCGTTCGATATCGTGACGATTTGGCATGTCCTTGAGCATACGGAAGACCCCGGTTTCATCCTGGCTCGTCTCCGTTCTTGGTTAAAACCTGACGGAATCCTTGTCGTAGAAGTGCCGAATGTGGAGGCAACCTGTCAGGCGCCACGTAGTACGTTCCACGAAGCCCATCTCTACAATTTCAATGTCGTGTCCTTGCGCCGGCTGGCCAAAAAGCAGGGGTTGTATGAAACCTCCCATCTCATCTCCCAGGATGGTGGGAACATCACGATGTTTTTCACCCCAAAGGAGCCCCTGATCGCCGATCCTTTCTCCGCAGTGATTCCGGGAAACTATGAGTGGATCTCAAGAATCGTCCACCAACACACGACTCTGCGGCATCATCTTAGCCCCGCTCCGTATGTGCGTGCCTGGCAACGTCTCTGTCGATTGTTCAAAGAACGACACGAAACGGCAGCTCTGGGTAGCGGCAAGGCAATTCTCGATGGACTCTATGCCCCTCATGTGCGGATCCATTCCCTCGCATGTGCATGAAGAGAGATGGTTTAGGCACGGATGTGGGACCTGCAGCTTGATTCAATGTTCCGATGCTGCCACAGCTGCATAGGCAGGAAGGTTGTTTGGTGTCACCTGTCACATCTTGCGATGCCACTTCATCCGTACTATGGGATACCGCCCGTATTCTTCTGATCAAGCCGAGTTCACTGGGGGACATCGTCCATACGTTTCCGGTGGTGTCAGCGATCAAGGCGGAGTGGCCCGGTGTGCACGTGACATGGGTGGTGAAGCGTCAATGGGCTGAGTTTGTCGAGCGAGCGGAGGGGGTGGATCGCGTCTGGCCTATCGACATGACGGTGAACAGTTGGGTCAGAGAAGGGTTGGCGCTCAGAGCGGAGCGGTTTGACTTTGCGCTCGATTTGCAAGGGCTGTTTCGAAGCGGTGTCTTGGCATGGTTCAGTGGTGCACCGATACGAGTTGGGTTTGCGAACGCACGAGAAGGAAGTTCCTGGTTCTATACCAACCCTGTTCCTGTCGCACACCCCAATATTCATGCGGTCGATCGATATCTCTCTCTGGTGGGTGCCTTGGGGGGGAAGTTCCCTGAGAAACCTCAGTTTCAGTTCAAGTTTATGAAAGAGGACGTCGCGACTGTTCGAGCAATCTGTCAACGTCAAGGTTTCGCAGTTGATCGGCCATGGATTGCGATGAATATGGGGGCGCGGTGGGCGACGAAACGGTGGCCGCTGAAGGCGTTTGCTGCGGTCCTGGATCAACTGCATGCCTCGCAGGTTGGGCCGGTCGTGATCATTGGAAATTCAGACGAACGTCGTTATACGAGTCAGCTCAGGGTTCTGACCTCGAGTCCATTCATCGATTTGTGTGGGGAGATTTCGTTGAGACATTTGCCGGCACTGCTTTCAACAGCATCCACCATGGTGACAAACGATTCTGGGCCGATGCATATTGCGGCGGCACTGCAAGTTCCTGTGGTTGCGATGTTTGGACCGACCAGTGCGACTCGGACCGGACCGTATGGCAATGGTCATCGCGTGTTGACCGGTCAGGTCCCATGCAGCCCCTGTTTCAGTCGTGTCTGTCGACATGTTCCTGAATTGGAATGTCTTCACCTCATTACGCCGACCCAGGTGGTTGATGCCATTCGTCCAAGGTTGACGGCTCACGCGTCATGTCAATGAATGTCTTGATCGTTCGTCCTGACGGTATCGGCGATGTGCTCCTCTCACTTCCCGTGGCGACCCAACTCCGGCAACTCGTGCCGGGCGTCAGAGTCGAGTTCTTAACCAGTCCTGCCGTGGCCCCGTTGCTTGAACAGCATCCTGACGTGGATGCTGTCCGCATGATTCGTTTGACTGATCCTATAACGGAACTGCGCCGTACTTTCTCGGCGGGAATCGAGGCGGTAGTCTTTCTCAAACCGTTTCGTCGGTTGATGTGGGCCGCCTGGCTCGCGCGGGTGCCGATTCGAATTGCGACGGGCTATCGTTGGTATAGCGTCTTGTCGAATAGACGGATCTATCAACATCGCAGTGAGTTTTCCAAACATGAATCAGAGTACAACGTCGAGATGTTGAGAGGCCTGGGGTTGATTCCCCGACAGGTTCAACCTCCAACGCTATTCATGACGGAACCCGAGCGAACTATCGGGGCATCAGGGTGGGCGAGTCTGCCAAGCCCACGAATCGTGGTTCATCCGGGTGGCTTCTCTGCACGCCGATGGCGACCGGAGTATTACCGGGATCTGGCTGTTGAGTTGGCGCAAGCCGGTTATGGTGTGATCTTGACCGGCAGCGAGTCAGAAAAAAAACAGTTTGAATCCAATGCCCTGACGACTACGCAAACCCCAACCCAGATCAAGAATTGCATGGGGCAACTGTCGCTCCGCCAACTCATGGCCGTGATTGCTCATGCCCATGTTGTTGTTTCAGGGGCCACAGGACCAGCGCACATGGCGGCGGCGCTGGGAATCCCCACCGTCAGTCTGTTTGATCCTCGCCGAAACAATCTGCCGGTGAGATGGAAGCCCCTTGGAAGGGGAGTTGTGCTACGCCCGGATGTTCCTACCTGTAACAAATGTATCGGTGAAGCCTGCTCATACTGGGACTGTCTTGATCATCTCACGGTCGACAAGGTGATGGCTGCTATTCGGCAGGTGATTGGTACGACTTCAGCTCTTGTTGTCCACCACGTGTGAGGTACGTATTCAAGCAGGGTACGATTGGTTCTAGGTAGTGGTCTTGACTCCCTTGTTCGTATATGTTCATATCCTGAACGAGCGGCAAGTTAGATCATAACTCTATGAATCTTCAAAGCCAACGAGATCTGCTCTTGCTGACCGAGGTGGAGCGAGATGGCGGGGTGACACAACGGTCCCTTGCGGCAAAGCTCGGGGTCGCCTTAGGGCTTGCAAATCTGTACCTGAAGCGATTGGTGCGAAACGGGTATATCACCATTACCACGATCCCCTCCCACCGTGTTCGCTACGTGTTGACGCCAGAAGGGTCTGCCGAGAAGTTGAGGCTGACTGCCCTTCACATGGAGTATGCCCTGTCTCATTATCGTGATATGCGTGCACGACTTCGGGAAGCCCTGTCTCATATGGCTCAAAATGGAATGAAACGAGTCGTTATCTATGGAACCAGTGAACTTGCCGAGATGGCGTATTTGTCGCTTCGTGAGATGCGGATGACGTTAGTGGGATTTGTAGATGACGGACGGCAGGAATCGTTTCTCTCATATCCGGTCTGGTCGTCGGACGTCTTACAAGAGTGGGAGTTCGATGCGGTGCTGCTGGCAAATTTCGATCAGATGGCTGGGTTCCGAACCAAACTGGAACACCATCAGGTTCCAGACAGCAAGATTATCGCGCTGACGTCGTCGGTGTAAGTGCCCAAGAAGCTGACCGGGTTTTTTGTTCACTGTAAGTGAGAGGGCGGAGCTGTACCTAAAGGGTCTTTTGGTGAAAGATGTTGATCGTGTCTTTCTTGCGAGGATGGGGCACGTGCAGCAGATAGACCAATGGCCGGACAGGTGAGAGAGGCCGGATGGGTCAGACAAACAATCTCAACTGGTATGCCCTGCGAACGAAGTCTCGCCATGAGAAGTTGGTGCGAGATCAGTTGGATAAACAAGGAATCGAGCCGTTGCTTCCAACAGTGAAGCGATTAAGCCAGTGGAAGGATAGAAAGAAAGAAATTGAGGTTCCATTATTTGCAGGTTATTGTTTCGTGCGGTTTTCACAGCACGAGAAAATGCCTGTGCAAAAAACGGTCGGCGTCGTCGGAATCGTGGGGAGTGGAAGTTGGCCTGAACCGATTCCGGAGCCAGAGATCGAGGCACTCCGGCGACTGATGGCCAGCGTCCTTCCCTATGATGCTCACCCTTATTTACACGAAGGGATGAAGGTGGAAGTTGTTCGTGGCCCCTTGCAGGGTGTCCATGGAATTCTGCTACGGAAAGAGAAGCGACATCGATTAGTTATAGGAGTGCACCTCATTCAACAAGCGGCGGCAGTGGAGATTGATGTCAATGATGTCGTAGCGGGATGAGATTGTCTGTCGGATGGGCTAAGGAGCGGCGGTGATCTTAGAAACGATCGATGGTGTAGGCACAATCATGTATGGTCTCCCCATCACACGCTCTCGTCATTCGGCCGCTGAATCAACAGCGTGAAGTGACTGTGGCGAACTCTCCGGCAAATCCATTCTGGCTTCGCTATCTAGGGGCGTCGCTTCGCGCGAGGATCGAACATCGACCAAACTTGCTGAGGATCTTGAATAATATCGCATGGCTTTTCAGCGATAAGCTTTTGCGCATGGGGGTAGGGTTGCTCATCAGTGTATGGGTAGCCAGGTATCTGGGGCCAACCGACTTCGGGTTGTTCAGCTTTGCGGTTGCGGTTGTCTCATTTTTTGGCGCCCTTTCGACTCTTGGCCTTTCCGGGGTTGTCGTTCGAGAGATTGTCAGTGACCCCCAAAACAGTTTGGAGACGCTTGGCAGTAGTTTCGTGCTCCAGGCTGTCGGTGGAATCATCGCCTATGCGATGCTGCTGCTTCTGACTCCGATCATGAGACCACACGACAGATCCGTAATGAGCGTGGTGGGAATAATCGGCCTCCTGTTGCTCATTAAGGGGAGTGAAAACATCAAATACTGGTTTGAATCACAGATTCTGTCCAAGTACGTTGTGTTGGCTGACAATGCCGCATTTGTGGCGATGGCCGCCGTAAAGATTGGTTTGATCATGACAGGTGCGTCGTTGCTCGCATTCGCGTGGGTCACGTTTATTGAAGGTCTCATCGCGGCGCTCCTCGTGTTCGGCATCTACGAGTGGGTGGGGGGGCGGGTCAAGGCATGGCAATGCAGTATCTCTCGCATCAAAACCCTCATGGTCCACAGTTGGCCGCTTATCCTCTCCGGGCTTGCTGTCACCGTTTACATGCGCATCGATCAGATCATGCTGGGGCAAATTCTTGATGATAGAGCCGTCGGTATTTATAGTGCGGCGGTTCGTATCAGTGAAGCCTGGTATTTCATTCCCGTGGTGATTGTCGGTTCAGTGTTCCCGTCCTTGCTTGAAGCTAAAAAAACGAGCGAGGCGGTTTACCTTGAGAAATTTCAGAAACTCTATGACCTGCTTGCGCTGGTTGCAATTGTGGTGGCGATTCCAGTGACATTTCTTGCGGATTGGATAGTAGAAGCTGTTTTTGGGTCGGAATATCTCGAGGCCGGAGCTATTCTTGCCATTCATATTTGGACGGCGTTGTTCGTGTTTCTTGGAGTGGCGAGCGGAAAATGGTTCCTGGCGGAGAACCGTCAGTTGCTTGCCTTTCATCGAGTGTTTTGGGGGATGGGCGTCAATATCGTGCTCAATATGCTGTGGATCCCGCAATATGGGGGTGTCGGTGCGGCCTTCGCAACACTCGTTTCGCAGGCAGTAGCGGCCTTCTTGATTGATGTGATTCATGAAGAGACGAGAGGGATGTTTTGGATGAAGCTGAAGGCCTGTCTGCTGATGAGGGTATTTCGTGTGCAGTGCTCTGCTTAGGTTGTATGCCTCGGTTTTTGCCCGCAGGCGGTTTCATATGTGGAATACACTGCTGTTTGAATTAGGCTTGCGTGGGCTGGGTATTCTTAACTATCAAGATCGCACGATCAGTGGGGAAGTCACGTTCCTCCGTGAGTATCTACAAGGTAAGAACAGTCCGGTTGTTCTCGATGTTGGAGCGAATGAGGGTAGCTATTCACGTGAAGTCGTTGGAATCAATTCATCGGCGGTGGTTTTCGCTTTTGAGCCACATCCACGAACGTTTGAGAGGTTGGTTGTTAATGTCGGTACCTCCAAAAAGATTCGCCCCGTTAACTGTGCGGTCGGAGATCTATCCGGGCGTCAGAAGCTATTTGACCGCAATTCTCAATGCGGAACTACGCATGCGTCTGTTTTTCGTGAAGTCATCGAGGGTATTCATCAGGTTCAGGTGTCAGAGTGCGAGGTTGATGTCATTACCTTGGACGAGTTCATCGAGGACAATCGATTGGCACGAGTCGATCTGTTGAAAATTGATACGGAGGGATATGAACTGAACGTCTTAAAGGGTGGAGCGAAGGCCATTCGCGCTGGGATTTTTAAAGTGATTCAGTTTGAGTTCAATGAGATGAACGTCGTATCTCGAGCATTCTTCAAGGATTTCCTTGAGATGCTTCCTCAATACCAGTTTCATCGTATGCTTCCTGGAGAGCTGCAAAGAATTGATCGATATAGCCCACGACGATGTGAGTTGTTTGCGTTTCAAAACATTGTGGCAATCTTGTGCGAAGAACGAGGTCGGTCGTGATGCGCGGATTGACTCGATGGCAGAATGTGGATATTCCGCGATATGGTGACTAAGTGTCGATTTGCGCTCCTCTCGCACTCTTCGTCTACAATCGTCCTGATCACACCAGGCAGACCGTAGAAGCATTGGCGGCCAATACGCTTGCGGGTGAAACTCCGCTTCACGTCTTTTCCGACGCGCCAAGAAACAATACGCCACGGCAGCCTGTTGAGGAAGTCCGGTCTTATATTCGAACAATCACCGGGTTCCGGTCCGTCACGCTCATCGAGCGGCTGACCAACTATGGCTTGGCTCATTCCGTTATCGATGGAGTCACAGGTCTATGCGAAAAGTATGGTCGTGTCATCGTGGTGGAAGATGATTTGGTGACGTCCTCAAGGTTTTTGACCTACATGAACGATGCACTGACAGTCTATGAGCATGATGCCCGTGTCATGCAGATCTCCGGGCATATTGCCCATGTGCCAGAATTTGCCAGGCGGACGGAAGCGTTATTTGTGCCGTTTGTGACATCCTGGGGATGGGGTACTTGGGAAAGGGCTTGGAAGCGGTTCGATCCATCGGCGCAAGGATGGGAGAAGATTCGCGATGATCGCGCATTGAGGAAGCGCTTCAATCTGGACGATCATTTCGACTATGCGACGATGATGCAGATGCAACTGGATGGGAAGGTCGATTCGTGGGCAATTCGCTGGTATCTGAGTGTATTCTCGAGAAGCGGGATGGCGCTCTTTCCGCCACGATCTCTTGTGCGAAACATCGGTTTTACGAGTGGCACGCATGGGTCGAGGGTGTTGCGATGGACCTTGTCGCGACAGCCGATCTCGGATGAGCCGGTGTCGTTTCCGCGTGTCACACAGGTCGAGGATAATGACTATGCGCTGGTGAAGAAAGCTCTATTTAGGCAAACGGGTGGTCAGTTGGGCGCGCTGTTTCGATGGGCGCGGAGGTGCTTGGCTTCCGGGATGGGCCAATCGCCGACAGGTGCTGCGAGAAGATAGGTTTCTGTACGCGGCCGAATAGCGCGATGCGTATTCTCCAGATAGATATTCCCGATCATGAATTGGCTGATGATGAATCGGCGTATCTCTCTCGCCTCCAAGGGAGAGAGCTTGATCTGGCAAAAATATGGGAGTTGATGGATTGCGCATGGGAGAATGCCGGTGCCGGATATTCGGAGACCGACCAGAAAGCGGTTTCAAAATTCTATGAGTCACCCGTGTGGCTGCTCAATGGCCTCTTCACGGAATGCGACCCGGATTCGAAGCGGCATCGGGACCGGATTGCCGCATGGCTCGCTGGGCATGCCTTTGAAGTGATTTATGATTATGGCGGTGGGTACGGTTCCCTTGCCAGAAAGATTGCCGCATGCTGTCCCGCTTCGCAAGTGCGGGTTGTCGAGCCCTTCCCGCGAAAACTTGCGCTCGCCGTTTCCAGAGATTTTACGAATCTGACCTTTGTGACGGCATTGTCAGGATGTGCGGACTGCATTGTCGCGCAAGATGTATTGGAACATGTGCTCGATCCATTGGCTGTTTTCGGTCAATTGCTTGATCATGTGCATGTGCGAGGATATGTCGTGACGGCGAATTGCTTCTATCCGGACATTAAATGCCACCTTCCTCAAACCTTCCATTTGCGGTATGCATTCCGTCATATCGTTTCTTCGCTTGGGTGCACATATGTCGGCACTATTCCCGGTGTGAGACATGCGCAGATTTTTCAGAAAACCAGTGATGAGCCAAATTGGGAGAAAACGCGCCAGCAGGAACGCCTCGCAAAAAGCTGGTCTCGCGTTGTGCACCCCATCGTCGAGCCGATCAGGGCATTGGTGAGACCGATATGGAGAATGTTCAATGGATGATGCTTCGACGTGCGAGCGGGGCGCGTGCAGGCATTGTCGTATGCTGGGAGTTGACGCACTCGCTCGATGAGACCACTGTTGTTGAATACCTATGATATTCGTGGTGGTGCGGCGCGAGCGGCTTATCGACTCCATCGTGGTCTGCGAGCGGCGGGGATTGAATCTCAGATGCTCGTGCAGTCAAAGAGCAGTGACGATCCCTATGTAGAAGGTCCACGCAGCCGTTTCGAGACTCTGATGGGGGTCATGAGACCGCAATTCGATATTCTCCCGACGTATCTCTATCCTAGACGTGGGAACGGCGTGTATTATCCGGGGCTTCTCCCCGGGAATTATGTGAAGCGTGTGCGACGGCTGAAGCCGGACATTGTTCACTTGCATTGGGTGGCAGGGGGGTTTCTACATCCGTCGACTCTCGTAGATTTCGGGGCGCCTGTCGTGTGGACGCTGCATGATATGTGGGCGTTTACCGGCGGGTGTCACTATGACAATGGCTGTGGACGGTATGTTGGAACATGTGGGAAGTGTCCAGCGCTTGGGTCTTCTCGGGAGACAGACCTGTCACGGTGGGTCTGGCAACAGAAGCGACGGAAATGGACTGAGGTTTCGCTGACCGTTGTGACCCCCAGTCGATGGCTTGCTGATTGTGCAAGAAAGAGCTCACTGTTTTCAGACAAGCATGTTGAGGTTATTCCAAACGGGCTGGACCTCTCAGTATTTAGGACGCGTGATAAACAGAGTGCGAGAGAACTTCTTGGACTTCCGGCTGGTAAACAGTTGATCTTATTT
Organism: Nitrospira sp.; assembly: GCA_018242725.1. Lineage (GTDB taxonomy): Bacteria > Nitrospirota > Nitrospiria > Nitrospirales > Nitrospiraceae > Nitrospira_D. Next base: position 82,274 of record JAFEBI010000006.1, read on the forward strand.
GGCACGCTCAATGCCAACATGAGCCAACGAAAAGGATCTCAAGAGCTGCAGGAAGCCTTGCAGGTATTCAGCAAGGTTCACAAACGTCGAGGCTACAGCGAGCTCGTCATTGTAGGGGCATCAAAGCCAATCTCTCCGCCAGATTTTGGCTTGCCTGTTCACTATATAGGCATTTTGAACGATGACGTGACATTGGCTCTGTTGGCCTCAGCGGTTGATGTTGTGGTGGTGCCGTCACTGCAAGAGAACTTATCCAATACGGTGATGGAGGCGCTTGCGTGCGGCACTCCCTGTGTGGCGTTCAATATCGGGGGTATGCCGGATCTTATCGAGCATCAGCGAAACGGCTACCTTGCGAAATCATTTGAGTCGCGTGATCTGGCTCATGGGATGCAGTGGATCTTGGAGAATCAAGAGCGCTGGTGTGCATTGTCGAAGCGGGCGCGTGAAAAGGTCGAAGCCGAGTTCGCTCTTCGGATCGTTGCCGAGCGCTACCTGGCCCTGTATTTGAATGTGTTGGATCAGGCAGGATATGGGTGCGGTCGTCCCAAGTTGAATGGCGTGTCATGAAAGTCACCATTGTAACCGTGGCCTACAATGCAGCGGAGACTGTTGCCAGTACGATCCATTCCGTTGCGGCACAGACTTATGCTGATATTGAGCACATCGTGATTGACGGTGCTTCAGAGGACATGACCGTAGAGATCGCGCAACAAGCATCGGGGCGGATTTCGCGATTGGTGTCTGAACCGGATTTGGGGGTCTATGACGCGATGAACAAGGGCCTGGCGCTCGCATCCGGTGATGTGATTGGGTTCCTTCATGCAGATGATATCTATGCTGGACCAGCGGTGCTGTCTCGGGTGATGACAATTATGGGAGCTGAAGGGTTGGATGCTCTGTTAGGAGACGTAGAGTTTTTCAAACCAGAAGATCCCGCACGGACGGTTCGGCGCTATCGGTCTGCGAGGTTTACACCTGATCGGATCGCATGGGGCTGGATGCCGGCCCATCCGGCACTTTTTCTTCGACGACATGTGTATGAGCGGTTTGGTCCGTTTCGCACAGACTACCGCATCGCCGGCGATTTTGAATATTGTGCGCGAATCTTTCATGCGAAGCGATTGGTCTATCGCAGTCTTCCGGAGACGCTGGTGCGGATGCGGGTTGGCGGCATCAGCACCAGCGGTTGGCGCAGTACGCTTTTGTTGAATCAAGAGGTCTTGCGTGCGTGTCGAGAGAATGGGATTAGCACGAACATCTTTAAAATCTCCTCCAAATACCCTGTCAAGTTTTTGGAATTTCTGGTGAAGTGAAGGACCGACTCTATGTGCTGGGTTATTGAGTCGATCGGTGTATCTGGTAGGCGGGTATGCCACTATAGCGACGTGTCCCAATTCGACCAGGCTGATCTCGCATATCCGAGTTAAGATGGGGCAACAGATACTCGTTACCGGGGCAATGGGGTTCATCGGTAGGGCGCTAAGTCTCAATCTTCTGGGAGCCGGGTATCAGGTGAGGGGGACGATACGAGATCCAAGCAGAACCGCAGGGCAAGAAGGTGCTCATCTCGTTGGCGTCGAATGGGCGACCTTACATGATCAATCGACAGAGGCCGAGCTGAAACAGGTGCTCGACGGTGTGCAGGTGGTCATCCACTTGGCGGCGCGGGTCCATGTTATGACTGGTCTTGAATCCGATCGGCTTCATGAATTCTACCGAATTAACACGGACTGGACCAAACGGCTTGCACGGGCGGCGGCAGGACAGGGAGTGCGTCGATTCGTCTACATGAGTTCGATCAAGGTGAACGGCGAGAAGAGCAGTGCACCGTTCACGGAAGCGGATTCCCCACGTCCGCAGGATCTCTATGGTATTTCAAAGTGGAAAGCGGAACAGGCTCTAGCAACAGTCTCATCCCAGACGGGTCTTGAGGTTGTCGTGATTCGGTCGCCGCTTGTGTATGGGCCCGGTGTGGGAGGGAATTTTCTGCACCTCCTGAACATTGTTCGAAAAGGTATTCCGATGCCCTTTGCTCTGGTAAAAAACCGACGCAGTCTTATCTACCGAGGGAACCTGGTCGCTGCCCTTATCCGATCCGTATGGGTCGACCGAGCGGCAGGCCGAACCTACTTGGTTAGTGACGGGGAGGATCTTTCTACCCCGGACTTAATTCGGCGACTTGGCAAGGCGTTGAGGTTGCCAGTGCGTCTTTGGCCTTTGCCTATCGCCATGCTCCGTAGTTTTGGACAAGTCGTTGGGAAGCAGGTGGTGGTTGAGCGTCTGCTCGGATCGCTTCAGGTCAACCCGTCAAAAATCATGCAAGAGTTGGACTGGCACCCTCCGTTTCTGGTCAATCAGGGCCTTGCGGAGACCGCCGACTGGTTCCGTACACGATTAACCAGTTAGGTTCTGGCTTCATGACATAGAGGGCAGTTCACTCGGATGGGGGATCGCCTTTGATCCAGTTCTCTCGTGACGTATCGATACCGCATTGCGGAGCGTGAATTGTGTTTGCATGCGGTCTAGGCAAGTGCTGACAATGCTCAAATACAAAACGGTATGAGCCGATTATGCTGATGGTTCTCCCAACCCTTCTCACCTTTGTGGTCGCGTGGTGGTTCACGAAACGGCTCTGTTCGCCGAGATCTTTCCTGTCCGTTGTTGCTCATCCCAATGAACGAACATTGCATACCATACCGACTCCCCAGACTGGAGGGTTGGCCGTCATTGCAGCCGTACTGGTCGGTCTTATTCTGGCTGCTAGTCTATTGGCCATTACACAACCCGCGAAGCCTGTGTTGCCGAAAGGTATGGCCTCAGGGAGTGTCTGGATTGTGGCATCAATGCTTCTCATTTTTGTGGTGTCCTTTATCGATGACTGTATGGGGCTTCCGGCTAGCCTTCGCTTAGGTGTACAGGCTGCAGCTGCAGGGATCATTATCGGAGGTGTTGGATTGACCATATCAGCGATCCCAATTCCGGGAGGGCCTACAATTCAACTGGGGCTGGCAGCAATTCCAGTGAGTGCCCTCCTGTTGGTCTGGATGGCCAATCTTTATAATTTTATGGACGGCATGGATGGATTTGCCGGTGGAATGACGTTTTGGGGTTTCGGATTTCTCGCCTATTTTGGGTGGCAGGCGAATTTCCCAGTCATGCTGATCATTTCCATATTTGTTACGACCGCTGCGCTGGGATTTCTCATGCATAACTTTCCCCCCGCGCGTATTTTTATGGGCGATGCGGGAAGTATCACAGTTGGCTTTCTGGCAGGGACATTGATGATACTTGGAGTTCGAGACAGATTATTCGACATATGGGTTCCGATCATGATCTTCTCTCCATTCATTGTGGATGCGACCGTGACTTTGATCCGACGGGCTCTCCGTCGTGAAAGGATATGGGAAGCACACCGAGAGCATTATTACCAAAGAGTGGTTCTTAGCGGATGGAGCCATCGTCGGACCGTTCTTGCAGAGTATGGAGTCATGATTCTGTGCGGAGGACTAGCCGTTTCCTATCACCACTCGACGGACAACGTGCGATTGCTCATTCTTGGTGTATGGGTGGGAATGTTCGTTCTATTGGCGATGCTCGTGCATGCGTTCGAACGGAAGAAGGCACTCTCTTGCCCTGTTCCTGATTCTACGACGGTGGTGGGTGATAAGAAAAAGGTGCAAGCCATACCAGTCGAAGATTCCTCCAGAGCGACCGTCAATACCTAGCGCGATCGTGTTCAATTTCATGTCGTCTCAACTGAGGACAACGAGTGAAGGTGGCTCTTGAACTGGTACGCCACTTATCGAGGTTCGCACGATTTGATAGGTCGTTTCTGACATCGCGACGCTGTCGCGAAGGGGTTGAAAGGATTTGGTCTCTGGGCACGGCAATCAAGGATCTGGTTTTGTCCTTTCGTAAGTCCTTGATCGTCTTTGTGTATACATGATGAGGGTGCCACTCGAGCGAGTACAATTCGAAGCGAGACGGGCAGCCGGTTGGACGACAACCGCGCTTGGTTTCACGATCCCGATTTGGGTTGTCGCGGATAGCATTCTTATTGTGCTGCTTGTCGTGTGTTGGCTTGCCAGTGGAGAGTGGAAGGAACGGGCTCGCCGAATCACCACAAACCCTGTTGCGGTGAGCGTTTTGGTGTTGTTTGGATGGTTGTTGGCAGGATCCTTATGGGGAGGAGGGGCTCTCGAAGACCGAATGCTTGCCGTGAAGAAATATGCTGACCTCTTGCTGATTCCCCTGTTGATTTCGATGGCGATGGATATCCAAGAGCGAACGCGTGCGATTCTGGTCTTGGGAGCTTCGTTGGCAGTGACCTTGGTGTTGTCGCTTGCATTAGGGACAGGAGTTTTTTCGACCGGGTGGGTTATCGGGTGTGATTTCTCTAACCCATGTGTCTTCAAAAAACACATCACTCATAACGTACTGATGGCGTTTGGCGCACTGTTGTTTGGTGTCTTGGCGTGGCGGTCTCAAGCCCGAGGCGTACGATGGGGATGGGGGCTTGTCGCAGCTTTAGCTGTCAGTAATGTCTTGATGGTGCACGGTCGAACCGGCTATGTGTTGCTGGCGGGACTTGCCGTGTTGGCGCTCCACACGGTCTTTGGCTGGCGGGGCGTGGCAGGAGCCGTGACCATTCTTGTGCTCGTGTTCTGTGGAGCTTATCAGATCTCGACCAGTTTCCATAATCGGGTAACTCTGACAGTGTCAAATGTGACGCAAGGGATCTCTCTTGGTGGTGATGTCGCGACACAGGAGCGTGTAGAGTTTTACCAGTACACGGTCAAAATCATACAAGATCATCCTATATTTGGAGCCGGAACGGGAGGGTTTACGCAGGCCTATGGGGCATATGCCAAACAAGCGGGTGTAGAAGTTCCGACGCATCCTCACAATCAATATCTGATGATCCTGGCTCAAGTAGGCATTGTCGGACTCTGCCTGCTGCTTTGGCTGTTTGTGCAACAATGGCGATCGATCTCTCCTTCCGAAGACATGGGCCACAGGTTGCTCACCAAAGGTTTGGTGCTCATCATGGTGGTTGGATGCCTCTTTAATGACTTGCTGGTTGATCATACCGAGAAGCTTCTCTACTGTTGGTTCTCCGGACTCATGTATTCAAAGACGGATTCAGACGAGACGACGACATGAGCCTGTCGGTGTACATCATCGCCTACAACGAAGCCAAAAAGATCGCGACGACCATTAATAGTGTCCTCTGGGCAGACGAAATCATCGTGGCTGACTCTGCCAGTACAGATGACACTGTTCGAATCGCGGAGGATTTGGGGGCTCGCATCGTTCAGATCCCCTTTCAGGGCTTCGGCCATCTTCGAAATCAAGCCATTCAAGCCTGTATCCATGAATGGATTTTTAGTCTCGATACCGATGAACAGTGCACACCAGAGGTTCGAGATGAAATCATGCGGCTTCTTGCTGGGACTCCGGCGCATGATGCCTACCTTGTGCCGAGGCGGAATTACTTCATGGGGCGTTGGATCAAACATTCCGGCTGGTATCCTAATTTTCGCCAACCGCAATTATTTCGAAAAGGAGCCATGAAGTATGTGGAGTCGCCTGTTCACGAAGGGTACGAAATGCTGACGACCAAGCCGGTCGGTCACCTAGAGCAGGCGATTTGGCAGATTCCGTTCAGAGACTTTGAAGAAGTCGTGAAAAAGGCCAACCGCTATTCGTCACTTGGGGCACTTAAGCTTGCCGATCGACGCGTGTCGATGGGAGCGGCTTTGTGGCACGGTATTTGGTCATTCCTCAAGCACTACGTAGCGAAGCGAGGGTTTCTCGATGGCTGGCCAGGGTTTGTGATCGCGTTTGGAAATTTTGAGGGCACATTCTATCGGTATGCCAAACGATTTGAGCAACAGGAGCTGTGGCAACTCCCTACGCAACCGCCTCTTCGTCGCCCAAGCGATTCGCGTTCCAAATGAAAACAGCACTGATCGTGACGACCTACAATCGTCCGGATGCGTTGGGAGCGGTGCTGGAAGGGTATTGCCGTCAAAGCGATCAAGATTTTGAGATCGTGGTTGCCGATGATGGTTCGAAGGAGGACACGGCGGAGATTGTGCGGCAATTTGCACGGCATGCACCGTTCCGGCTGACACATGTCTGGCATGAGGACCGTGGGTTTCGAGCCGCTGCCATTCGCAATCGTGCCGTTGCATCGTCCGGAGCAGACTATATTGTGTTCACGGATGGGGACTGCGTTCCCTCACGTCATTTCGTGCGTGTCCATAAACAACTTGCCGAACCAGGATATTTTCTCGGAGCCAATCGGGTGTTGCTCTCGCCCGGATTGACGAATCGTGTTCTGTCTCGACACGTCTCAATTCATACCTGGCGCGTAGTCGATTGGATCCTGTCCTGGTCGAAGCGAGACGTCAATCGCGTGCTTCCGCTGATGGAATTGCCGAATGGCCCGTTTCGAAAATGGAGGCCTGATCGCTGGGAAGGGATCAAGACGTGCAACTTTTCTGCATGGCGTGCCGACCTCGTTCGTGTGAATGGATTGGACGAATCGTACGAAGGATGGGGGCTCGAGGATTCCGATTTGGTCATTCGACTGCTCCATGCCGGAGTAAAACACAAGAGCGCGCGGTTCGCCGCGACAGTGTTTCATTTATGGCATCCAGAGCAAGATCGCATGAAGTTGCCCGACAACCGGAAGCGCTTGGATGATCTTCTCCGTTCCTCAGCCGTTCGAGCTGCTGTTGGGCTTGAGCAACACCACGGAGCATTTCCTGGTTATCGATCCGCGACGCCGCAACGAACGACGACATGAAACGGGATCTCCATAGTGTGTTAGTCGTATGTACGCGTCGAATTGGAGATGTTTTTTTGGCCACGCCGGTTGTTCGTTCGCTCAAGACCGCTCTGCCGCAGGTGATGATCGACATGCTCGTATTCGAGGGGACGCAGGATATTCTCTCAGGTAATGCAGATATCCGACGAATTTGGACGATCGCCGAGCGTCCGGGGATTCATCCTCATCTCGCCTTGCTTTGCTCACTCTGGCGACGCTATGACGTTTCGGTCTCGGTTCTTGCCGGGGATCGCCCAACGTTTCATGCCTGGATTGCAGGACGGTATTGTGTAGGGACGTTGTTGCCTGACAAGAAATCCTGGTGGAAGCGGAGATTACTCAATCACTGGGTTTCGTTTGACAATCTTTTTACCCATACGGTTGCCATGAATCTCAAGTTGCTTGCCCCGTTAAGAATCACACCACTTGGTACTCCCGTAGTGAGCTGGACAGATGAGGATACGCGATCTATTGGCACCCTGCTTCCTGACATTAGAAATGCGCAGGCCTATGCTGTGCTGCATGTGTCGCCGAAGTTCGCTTACAAAACCTGGACCGTCGATGGGTGGGTGGCGCTAGGACAGTGGTTGATCGATCGTGGGTTGATCGTCGTGGTGACCGGAGTCGAATCGGCTGAACAATCCTATTGTGATCAGATCATCCATCGATTACCCAAGGCCGTCAATTTGGTCGGCCAGGTGACCTTGCCAGCCCTTGGTTACCTATTAAGTCGCGCTGCGTTGTATGTGGGGACAGATACAGCCGTCAGTCATATGGCCGCTGCCGTCGGCGTGCCGTCCGTCGTGCTATTCGGTCCCTCTAATCCGGTGAAGTGGGGGCCGTGGCCGAAGGATTTTCCTTCAACGGCACAGAGCCCGTGGTACAAGCAAGGATCACAGCGGCAGGGAAATGTGTGGTTGCTTCAAGGTGAAGGGGAGTGCGTCCCGTGCCTTGCCGAAGGGTGTGATCGTCACGTGAATAGTCTGAGTGATTGCCTCCAGCGATTGTCCGTGCATCGGGTCATCCAGGTAGCCGACGCGATGCTTCGAGAACGTGAAAACGGCTGCGCAGTGCCAACCGGCGTATGAAACAATCGACTGCAAAGCTATTTCATTCCCTCACGGGGCGATTTGGAGATCGGGTGCTTGAGTATCGGTCGATTCTCGTGATGAGCACGCAACTGCTTCTGATTTTTGCGGCCAACCTGACGGCATTTGCGCTGCGATTCGACGCGAATCTTCCTCGCGCGTATCGGAAGATCATGTGGGATTTTATGCCTGCCGTGTTGCTGGTCTACGGTATTGGCTTGTGGTTGTTTGGGATTCAGCGGGGGCTCTGGAGATATGTCGACCTTCGCGATCTCTGGAAAATTTTACTTGCCGCGCTGAGCAGCTCCGCGGTGTTTTATGGAGTGATCCATCAACTGGGCGGTGTGACGCAGTATCCTCGATCCGTGATCATCCTGACGGGTCTGTTGACGGCGCTGTATTTAGCAGGGGGCCGATTGGCTGTGCGGGGGTTTCGGGAGTGGATTCAGATATTCGATCCGAGCGCACGACGTGTGTTGATCGTCGGCGCAGGACATGCGGGTGAGCTGTTGGTCAGGGACATGTTGTACGATGCAAATTATCACTGCTGCCCGGTGGGGTTCGTCGATGATGATCCGATCAAGCGCAAGATGACTATTCATGGGATTCCTGTCGTGGGAGTCATTGCAGATATCAAGAAGGCCGCCGAACGGTTGAAGGTCGATGAGATCATCGTGGCTATCCCTTCTGGCTCCACAACAGTGAAACAAAAAATTCTTGCGGCCTCAGAAGGCTGTTCGGTACCGATCAAGACGTTACCAGATGTGAAACAATTGCTGGGCGATCCTGTCTCTCTGCAACAAGTTCGGCCTATGAGTGTCGACGATTTGCTCCAACGTGAGCCGATTCGGACGGATTCCCAAGAGTTGTCTCCTCACATCAGTGGGAAAACGCTTCTTGTGACGGGAGCAGGGGGATCGATCGGATCAGAACTCTGCCGACAGATTGTCCAGCACAAGCCCAAGGCCGTGGTTCTGTTTGAGCGCTATGAGAACTCGCTCCATTCGCTTATGCTGGAGTTGCGCACAGTCTTTCCGACGGTGAGGATTGTTCCCATCATCGGAGATGTGACCGTACCAGATCGTGTGGAGGAAGTGTTTGGTCAGACTTGCCCTGACATTGTGTTTCATGCCGCAGCACACAAACATGTTCCACTGATGGAACTGAATCCGAAAGAAGCGATTCGCAACAATATCTTAGGCACTCGCGTGGTCGCTGAGGCCGCTGTCAAGGCAGGCGTCAGCCGATTTGTTCTGATCTCTACGGACAAGGCTGTCAATCCATCAAGTGTGATGGGTGTGACCAAAAGAATTGCCGAGCACATGATGCAGGCGTTCAATGGCCACGGTCTCACGAAGTTCACGGTGGTGCGGTTTGGGAATGTGTTGGGCAGCAACGGGAGTGTGGTCCCTCTGTTTACGGAACAGATCAGCAAAGGAGGGCCTGTGACTGTCACCCACCCGGAGATCAAGCGGTTTTTTATGACAATTCCGGAAGCGGTGCAGCTGGTACTCCAAGCGAGTGCGATGGGGCGTGGAGGGGAAGTCTTCGTTCTCGATATGGGAGAACAGATCAAGGTGGCTGATTTGGCCAGAAACATGATCGCATTGGCTGGACTGGTTCCAGGGAAAGACATTGATATTGTCTATACCGGCCTGCGACCTGGAGAGAAGATGTACGAAGAACTCTTTGAGGAGCAGGAGCAAGCCGAACCCACGGCTCATGCGAAAATAAATCGAGCGAGTGGTACCCCGGTTTCTGTTGGCGAGTTGGATCAATGGCTGGAGATGTTGCATGCGAATCTCCCCCATTGTGATGAAGACGAGCTCCTTCAAGATCTCAAGCGCCTGGTGCCGAGCTTTCAACCTAACGTCCCTCAACGTGTGTCGTGATGAGACCCCGTAGGGCCTGTGTGCAGTACGTGTGGTTTCATCCGGTGCGGTCCATAAGGAGATTGTGAAGAGATGAGCATTCTGGTCACCGGTGGAGCGGGGTTTATTGGGGCCAATTTTGTGCTCGACTGGTTGACACAGCATGATGAGCCTGTGATCAATCTTGACAAGCTCACGTACGCGGGCAATCTGGAGAGCCTTGTCAGCCTGGGAAACGATGAGCGGCACATCTTCGTGCGAGGCGATATCGGCGATGCTGCGCTCGTCGGGAAACTATTGACGGAGCATGGTCCGCGAGCGGTCATCAATTTCGCCGCTGAAAGTCACGTTGATCGATCCATTCATGGGCCAGGTGAGTTTATCCAGACGAACATCGTCGGTACCTTTCACTTGCTTGAATCAGTGCGTGCCTATTGGGGGGCATTGGCAGGCGAAGCCAAAGAACGTTTCCGATTTTTGCATGTTTCCACGGATGAGGTGTACGGCTCATTGACGAAGAATGCGCCGGCCTTCAGGGAAACGAGTCGCTATGAGCCCAACAGCCCCTATTCGGCCAGTAAAGCGGCCAGTGACCATCTTATACGCGCCTATCACCATACCTATGGTCTTCCGGTTCTGACCACTAATTGTTCGAATAATTATGGTCCGTACCAATTTCCTGAAAAATTGATCCCGCTCTGTATCTTGAACGCGTTGGCTGGGAAACCACTTCCGATCTATGGCGATGGATTGCAAGTGCGAGACTGGTTGTACGTCCAGGATCACTGCCGAGCCATCGGTCTTGTGCTTCAGAGCGGCCTTGTGGGAGACACCTATAATATCGGTGGTTGGAGCGAAAGGGCCAACTTGGATGTCGTGCAGACCCTCTGCGATATTCTGGATGAACTCAAACCCGTACGTGGTGAGCGGCAGGTAGCCAGTGGGGAACAAGCGCTCGGTAGTTACCGTTCTCTGATCACTTTTATTAAAGATCGACCAGGGCACGATCGTCGGTATGCAATGGATGCCGGGAAAGTCGAACGTGAGCTAGGTTGGAAGCCTCTCGAAACATTCGAATCCGGTCTGCGTAAAACTGTGACCTGGTATCTCCAAAATCAACGTTGGGTTACCAGCGTGACCAGCGGTGCCTACCGCGCATGGATCGGTCAACAGTACGGCGCTGGAGCGCGATGAAGATTTTGTTAACCGGTAAGCATGGTCAGGTCGGGTTTGAGCTTCAACGGGCACTGGCTCCTCTGGGGAAGATCCACGCCGTCGACTACGCTGAGTGTGATCTGGCCGACGCCGCGGCGATCTCTGCCCTGGTGCGATCGATCAGACCAGATTTGATCGTCAATCCCGGGGCATACACGGCGGTGGATAAGGCAGAGTCAGATTCTGGATTGGCTCATGCTGTCAATGCCGTTGCACCAGGAATCTTAGGGGAAGAAGCGGCGAAGCTGGGCGCGTGGGTGGTACATTATTCGACCGACTATGTATTCGATGGTACGAAGTCGGGGGGCTATATGGAAGATGATCCGACTAACCCGCAAAGTGTCTATGGGCGGACTAAAAGGGACGGAGAGATCGCACTCCGAGAAAGCGGAGTGCGATCTCTCATCTTTCGTACAAGCTGGGTAGTCGGAGCTCATGGGAACAATTTTGCGAAAACCATCCTGCGATTGGCTCTTGAACGCGAGCAGTTGACAGTGGTGGCCGATCAGTATGGCGCGCCAACGTCGGCAGCCTTACTGGCAGATGTGACGGCTCAGTTGATCCGTCAACGGCAGCGTGAGGGAGATGAGAGCTTTCCCTTCGGCTTGTACCATCTTGCCGCAAGTGGGGAAACGAACTGGCACGAGTACGCACGGGTTGTCGTATCGGAAGCTCTTTCGGCTGGTAGACCGTTGAAACTAGCACCAGATGCTCTTCGAGCGATTTCCTCGTCAGAGTATCCAACTCCTGCTAAGCGCCCTGCCAATTCACGGCTAGACACCGGCAAGCTGCGCCGGACCTTTGGGTTGGAACTACCTGATTGGCAGCAGGGTGTCCGGTATGTCCTGCAACAGATTCTGAGGGAACCATGAGTATACGGAAAGGAATTATCCTTGCTGGTGGATCCGGAACGCGACTGTATCCAGCCACGCTAGCGATCAGCAAGCAGTTGTTGCCGGTGTTTGACAAACCGATGATCTACTATCCACTCAGTACGCTTATGCTGGCAGGAATCCGCGAGATTCTCATTATTTCCACGCCACAGGACACGCCACGCTTTGAGCAACTTCTCGGCAACGGTAAGCAGTGGGGATTGGACCTCCGCTATGCCGTCCAGCCGTCGCCAGACGGTCTTGCACAGGCCTTTCTGATCGGCGAATCATTCATCGGTAACAACTCTTCTGCGTTGGTGCTGGGCGATAACATTTTCTATGGTTATGACTTTCATCGCCTGCTGGGGAATGCCATGTTCCGCACCGATGGAGCCAGCATTTTTGTTTACCATGTCCAAGATCCTGAACGATATGGAGTTGCTGAGTTCGATGTGCAGGGGAAAGTCTTGTCGATAGAGGAAAAACCGCAGCAGCCGAAGTCCAACTATGCCGTGACTGGTCTCTATTTCTATGATCAGCAGGTTGTCAGTCTGGTCAAGAGTCTGAAGCCTTCGGCACGTGGCGAACTGGAGATCACCGACCTGAACCGGCTGTACCTGAAGCAGTGCACGTTGAACGTCGAAATCATGGGACGTGGATATGCCTGGCTGGATACCGGCACCCATGAATCGCTGCTTGATGCCAGTCAATTCATTGCCACGTTGGAAAACCGTCAAGGCTTAAAGGTTGCCTGTCCGGAAGAAATCGCCTACAAACAAAAATGGATTGACGCCAGTCAACTGAAGCAGCTCGCACAACCCTTGGCTAAGAATGGTTATGGCCAATATTTGCTGAAGATTCTCACGGAAAAAGTATTCTAATGAAAGCCACCGCGCTTGTGATTCCAGATGTCAAGTTGATCGAACTCAAAGTCTTCGGCGACGATGAGGCTGTTCCGCTCAACGATACGATTGATTGGTGTCTGACAGCGAGCGTTGTAGGCTGTGGTATGAGAAAACCCTGGTGATTTGTTCTCCTCCTTATTATGGACCGATGCCTCTCAGGAAAGGCGCAGGGAGTGACGTGTTGAGAAAAAATACGCTAGATTTCTGATGCAACAGTTTTCAACATCTCCTCACGAAATGGCGGCGAGTTTTTGGCGCAATCGCCAACTTATCTTTGAGTTGACCAAGCGCGAAGTGGTGGGCCGTTATCGTGGCTCGATGATGGGGATCGCATGGTCGTTCTTCAACCCCGTGCTCATGTTGGTGGTTTATACGTTCGTCTTTTCCGTCGTGTTCAAGGCTCGCTGGGGGAGCGGAGGCGAAGAAAGTAAGGCCAGTTTTGCTCTCATGCTGTTCGTCGGCATGCTTGTCCATGGGCTATTTGCTGAGTGTCTGAATCGTGCTCCCAGTCTGATTTTTTCTAATCCTAACTACGTCAAAAAAGTCATTTTCCCATTGGAGATATTGTCGTGGGTTGTACTAGGCTCGGCGCTCTTTCATGGTGCCATTAGTCTCATGATCTTGCTGGCAGCGCAGCTCATTTTGACCCAGCAACTCGTGTGGACGGTAATGTTATTCCCCTGCGTGCTCGTACCGTTAGTGTTTGCTAGCGTGGGATTTGCCTGGTTTTTAGCTGGGCTAGGTGTGTATGTCCGGGACATTGGGCAGGTGACCGGCATGGTCACGACGGTCTTGATGTTTCTTTCGCCCGTGTTTTATCCGATGAGTGCCTTGCCAGGAAAGTATCAAACGTGGTTACAGCTCAATCCGCTCACCTTCATCATTGAGGAAGGGCGCAATACGTTGATTTTAGGTAAGGTGCCAGATATTGGGCAATGGAGCATCATGTTAACGGTGGGGCTATTCATCGCATGGGCAGGGTTCGTATGGTTCCAAAACGCTCGCAAGGGATTTGCTGATGTCCTTTGAAATAGCCATCAAGATTGAGAATCTGAGCAAGTGCTATCCGATTTACAGCCGGCCGGGTGATCGATTGAAGCAGTCAATCTATCCGCGTTTGCAGCGGATGGTCGGGAAACAGCCTGTGCAGTATTATCGTGAATTTTGGGCGCTGCATGATATTAGCTTTGAAGTACTGCGGGGTGAAGCAATTGGAATCCTTGGTCGTAATGGGGCAGGGAAAAGCACGCTTCTGCAAATCATCGCCGGTACAGTGATGCCAACTTCTGGCAGCGTGAAGACCGAAGGTCGCATTACGGCATTGCTTGAGCTGGGGAGCGGCTTCAATCCGGAGTTTACGGGGCGCGAAAATGTATTTTTGAATGCGCAGATTCTCGGCCTGACACGGGAAGATACGATAAATCGCTTCGATGACATTGCGAGCTTTGCGGACATCGGCGATTTTATCGATCAACCGGTCAAAACGTACAGTTCCGGAATGATGATGCGGCTCGCATTTGCCGTTCAGACGGCCGTTGAGCCCAAAGTCTTGATCGTGGATGAAGCTCTGTCTGTGGGCGATATGTTCTTTCAGGCGAAATGCATGGCAAGAATTTCCAGATTGGTGGAGTCTGGCGTGGCGCTCTTGTTTGTCAGTCACGACATCAGTGCAGTACGGCAACTATGTCAGAGAGCGGTGCTGTTGGATGGTGGTGTGGTGCGATCAGTGGGGGCGGCAGCAACGGTGTCCGACCAATACGTCAAACTACAACTCGAAGAAAGAAATCAGTCCGCACGGAACATGTCTGTCAAGAAGATAGGTGAAGCATCGGGCTTCGCCGCTGAGACGGATTTGGAAAAGTCATGTGCCGACACGGATAGTGCCAATTGTCAAATGCATGACAGTGTTTTTGGGCAGGAGGCTTTTCAAAAGCGAGCCCAGCATCATCGCGTCAGTAATGGCCATGCAAAGATAATCAATGTACAAATGTTGCGGAATGAAGACCATAGTGCAGATTTTGATTTTGATGACGTGGCAGTCATTCGGGTTTTTGCAAGTTTTTCCAAGGCGTTGAATAATCTGAACCTCGCAATCAAGATACGTACGCTTCAGGGGACGGATGTGGTGTTCTTTGATACGCGGCTACAAGAAGAGATGTCACGTCACTACAAAGCCGAGACTATTTATCTCTTCGAATGGGCCATGAAGCTCCCGCTGCTGCATGGCAATTATTCAGTGGCTGTTGGGCTTGCTCATCCGCCTGATGTGCCTGGGGCAGATTGGATCTTTGTTGATGTTGTGCCCCATGCATATGAGTTCAGGGTGGCTCCACGAAAAAATGGAATGATTGATGGATTGGTCACGTTACCGGCGTCGCTTGCCATACAAGAAGTAGTGCCAGGTTTGACCATGAGATACTGCCCGTGAAGAGAAGAGAAACCTACCTCGCCTTTGGGATCCCAGATTTTACCGATGCGGAAATCAATGCGGTCACCCGTGTGATGCGTTCTGGCTGGGTTGGAATGGGGCAGGAGACGATTTCCTTTGAGCGAGAGTTGTCAGAATACATCGGCGCTCCTGAAGTCATAACGGTCAATTCCTGTACGTCGGCTCTTTTTCTCGCTATGTTAGTGGAAGGGATTGGGCCCGGGGATGAAGTTATCGTACCAAGCCTGACTTGGTGCGCCACAGCCAATGCCCCTCTCTATCTTGGTGCAACTCCTGTATTCTGTGATGTCGATCCCGGGAATATGTCTCTTACACCTGAGACTGTAAAACAAAACGTCTCTTCGCGCACGAAGGCTGTTATTGTCGTGCATTATGGCGGCCGCGCGGTTGATGTGGGCGCTCTACGCCAAACGTTGCCAAGGGACATTGTGATTATTGAAGATGCTGCGCATGCATTTGGTGCTCGGTATCCAAACGGGATTCGGGTTGGTGCATCTGGCAATTCGGTCTGTTTTAGCTTTTATGCGAATAAGAATTTGACTACGGCAGATGGTGGGGCGATAGCGCTTGCAGATCCGAACAAGGCGGATCGTCTGCGAAGCTTACGGATGAGCGGCATGGTCTCGAATGCCTGGTCACGATATATAGACCCATCCTCAGCGCTCAAAGCGGAACTAACTGAGCTGGGGTACAAGATGAATCTAACTGATTTGCAAGCCGCAATCGGCCGTGTGCAGTTGGCAAGGTTTGAAATAATGGCAACACGTCGACGGGATCTGGCCGAACGATACCGGAAGAAGTTTCGGAACTTCCCCATGCCTGTTCAATTTCAGGAAGGCGTCTTTGAAGAGTCGCATGCGCGCCATTTGCTGGTAGGGATTTTTGACCCCTCAAGTACGGGAATGGCTCGGAATGACATTCTGCTAGCTCTTCGCCAACGGAATATCGGGGCAAGTATCCACTACTCTCCTTTGCACGAAATGCGACTCTATGCACCATATTGTTCTCAACGATTACCTATCACAGAAGAGTTGGCGATGAAGATTATGACCCTACCTATTAGTGCGAGGATGGTGCCCGATGATGTCGACTATGTGGTAGATAATCTGAAAGAGCTATTGGAGTGCAAAGGATGAGACCTGGCGAGGTAGATGTGGAAGGGAAGGAAGGGGCATACGAGTTCGGTGGAAGGTTGACCGCAGAGTTCCCGTCCCAAGTCATCATCGACGTTACCGAGGTTTGCAACCTTGCATGTATTCACTGTCCGCATCCAGAGTTCAAAAAGTCTGAGTACTATAGTGCGTGCTATCTTGAGCCCGAACTCAATGCGAAGATTGTCGACGAGGTGCGAGACCATGGTCAAGGCTATACGCAGTATATCCGCTATTCGAGCGAAGGGGAGCCTCTAGTCCATCCGAAGGGATACGAGATGATCGAGTATGCCGCACGAAACTCTGGAGTCTACGTTACTCTGACGACCAATGGCACGATCATGAATGAGAAGCGAACACGCAGGTTGCTTGACTCAGGCGTTCACATGATCGATATCAGCATCGATGCGTTTACTCCAGAGACGTACGCTAAGATCAGGGTAAACGGCGATTTGGATGTGACGCGGAAGAATGTGCTGAATCTGCTTGCGTGGATTAAGCAAACTTCTTCACCCACGAAGGTTGTTGTGAGCTTCATTGAACAGCCGGAGAATCGACAAGAGGCTGTAAAGTTCCAGACATTCTGGGAAGAACAAGGCGTTGACTTTGCCGTAATCCGGCGACTGCATTCAGCTGCCGGTGCTGTCATAAACGTGGCGAGTATGATGCGATCTGAACAGCTGTATCAACAGCGCCGACCCTGTGTTTATCCCTGGGAGCGGATCGTGTTGAATCCTAGAGGGCACCTCGCATTTTGTCCTGCCGATTGGAATCATGGCTCGACCATTGCGGACTATCGAACTTCGACGGTCTCGCAGATTTGGCAGAGCGAATTTTACCGTAAGCTTCGGGAGGCCCACCTCTCAAATAAATTTGCGTCGCACGGATTTTGTGGTCAATGCCCGGATTGGAAACAGACTCGGTGGCCTGCTGAAGGAAGGGGCTATGCTAATTTGATTGAAGATCTCCAGCGTGAGCGTGCTTGATGGCCGTCATCGTTCATTCGAAGCCATGGATTACTGACGACGATCACCATGCACTTTCTGAAGTGCTCGCCTCAAATATGCTTGCCCAGGGCGAATTATGCCGGGTTTTGGAACTGAAACTTGCTGAATGGGTTGCAGCTGTAGATGGCGTTGCAACGGGATCAGGCTCAGCAGCTCTCGTCCTCGCTCTCAAAGCATTAGGTGTCGGAGCGGGCGACGAGGTAATTCTGCCTTCATATATCTGTCGTTCTGTCTTGGAGGCAGTAATCACGGTAAAAGGTGTACCTGTCTTATGCGATGTTGGCAAGGAGTGGGTTATGACCGCGGAATCGGTGGTTTGCCGTCTGACATCAAAGACTAAGGCGATCATCGCCGCACATATGTACGGAGTCTTTGCGGATATTAAGTCGATAGCCGAACTTGGCATACCTGTCATTGAGGATTGCGCTCAGGCGGTAGAGGACTGTCGACAGCGTCCGGTGCATGGTGAGGTGGCCATTTTTTCGTTTCATCCTACCAAGTGTCTCACTTCTGCTGAAGGAGGACTTGTGGTGTCTTCGGATCTCGGTATGGCAGAGAAGATGCGCGAGATTCGAGATGGCAATGTTGCGGAGGCCAAACCTCGGTTATTCGCTCCGCTGTCTGATCTTACAGCAGGTCTTGCGCTCTCACAGCTGAAACGTTATCCGACCATGTTAGCTAGGCGCCGTAGCATAGCGGAGCGCTACCTTGCTACCCTCGAACACATTTCTTCTGTCTCTCTCAATAGAGAGGCGTTTGCTAACAGTATGTTCTTTCGATTTCCAGTCAGAACTAAAGGGGGACTGCAGAGCTGCCAGCAGGCATTTCTAGATCGTGGCATCCATGTCCGTCGAGGAGTCGACATGCTTCTGCATCGACTCATTGGTCTCGCGGACCGAGAGTATCCAGTTTCAACAGAACTATTTCACACGACAGTTTCTCTACCTATATACCCAGCCCTCTCTGTAAATGAGGAAGCTTCGTGTGTCGAAAATGCCGCGTTAATCTTCTCCGGTCTCAACTGAGAGGAATAGGGGAATGACCAACGTTCATGTTATGGCAAGATATCGCACCACCATCCCCATGATCGTCCAGATTGAAGGCCTGGTGCAAGACGTCCCGGGATGGACGCCGATCGACGAGCTCTACTCGCTCTACACGATCGCGTCGGTTACCGATAACCTTGCCGGGGACATTGTGGAAGTTGGGAGTTGGTGTGGCAGATCCGCTGTGGTACTTGGGTTGGCGGCTCGTAACGGAGGCGTATCCAAGGTTCATTGTGTGGACCTGTTTCCGGAGAAGAACGATTGGCGTCAAAATCCAGATGGTAGCTACTCTTTTGAACTGATAATTGACGGGAAGAGGTATGTTGGTTACCAAGTCCAAACGGTCTGGAAGGATGCATTTGAGTCTCAGACTGGAAAGATCTACGAGCGGTACAACGGAGTTTTGGATTGTTTCACGGAAACTGTCGTCGGACGGGGAATGCAGGACGTTATTGTTGCACACAGAGGCGATCTGGAATCGTTTCTAACAGCGGTAGGCCCATATTTTCGTTGTCGGCTCGCGTTTCTAGATGGAGACCACGGTTACGATGCAGTGTGCAATGACATACGGTTGATAGATCAATATCTTGTTCCTGGCGGCTGGTTATGCTTTGACGATGCGTTTACCTCGTACGAGGGTGTGAACCGCGCGCTCAGGGAACTAATATTGCAAAATCCAGAGTACGATTTCTGCCAGCAGATGACTCGGAAGCTATTTGTCGCCAGAAAGAAAGCTGCCGCACGAGGAGAGAAGTCATGAGCGACATGTCAACAAGACACGAACCTGAGCGGCTGCAGCGAGAAATACTCGAGAAATTGTTCGCAGAAACTGAGCTCTCAACGTTCGAAATGTTTCGGAATTTTCCAGTATTCACCCCACGCTACAACATCGCACGATTTTTGGAGCACTATGAAATTTTTAAAAAAATCATAGAGGTTCCGGGAGTAATCATTGATCTTGGCGTTTTTCGAGGGGGGTCAACGTTCACATGGGCGAAACTGTGCGAGATATTCTGCCCCACTGATATTCGCAAGGCAGTCATCGGTTTCGATACGTTTTCTGGTTTTGTGAAAATAGATACTGAAGATGGATTGGAGAACCCGGTGCAGGACGTTGTCCCCGGTGGATATTTCGGAGGCAAATCTGTCGAGGTTGATTTAGCTCTTGCGCAAGAGGCTATGAATCATGATCGCCATTTGCGACACAAGGACCGCATCCAGTTTGTCAAAGGAGATGTTTGCGAGACGATCCCTAAATACGTCGTGGAGAAGGGTGAAGGGCTTAGGGTTGCTCTCCTTAACCTCGATCTTGACCTCTATGAACCTACCCGTGTTGCACTGGAGTGTTTTGTGCCAAAGATGGCACGCGGTGGCATCATCGTTGTTGATGAATATGCTGTGGATACTTTCGGTGGAGAAACAAAGGCGGTCGATGAATATTTTGTGCGGCAATTTGGGAAACGTCCACGAGTAATCAAATTTCCCTGGCACAGTAACCCAACTGGCTTCATTGAGCTTGACTGGTGAGAGTGGGTGTCATTCAGTCATCGTATATTCCCTGGCGGGGCTACTTTGATTTTATTGCCAGCGTTGATAGATTCGTGTTTCATGAAGACATTCAATACACAAAAAGTGATTGGCGTAATCGTAACCGCATCAAGACTCCCCAAGGGACAGAGTGGCTTACCGTGCCTGTGCATTACAAAAAAGTCGCACAACTTATCTGTGAGACAAGCATTGATCATTCGACTGCATGGTGCCAAAAGCATTTCCGAAAAGTGCAAGAGACTTATCGCGACGCGCCTTATACTAAAGTCGTGCTGGATATTCTTGCTAGCGTTCAAGTTGACCGACCCCAAACGATCAGCACTCTGAATATTGAATTGACGAAGCAGATCTGTGAATGTCTTGGCATCACCACGCCTCTGATCAACTCTTCGAAGCTTTCCTTGGTTGGCACAAAAACAGATCGCTTGATTGATATCCTGAAGAAGCTACAGGCAACGACGTATCTGAGCGGCCCGAGTGCTGATGGGTACTTAGATAAGGAGGCGTTTCGAAAGCATGGCATCCGTTTGGAGTATAAATCCTATGACTACGGTCCATATCCACAACTATGGGGGGCGTTTGAAGGGGCGGTTACGGTGTTGGACTTGATTGCTAATTGTGGTCCGGACGCAAAGAACCACATCCGCAGTCGTACGCCGGACCGGGTTATCATTGAGTGAAACACATCATATCAGCATTTTCTTAACACCCTTGTAACGTGAAACAACTTTCCATCGCCATCTTCGGTAATACGAACAACTATCCCTTGTTGTTGGCGCAAGGGCTGCGTGTACTCGGGCATAATGTTCGCCTCATAATTAATCGCAAAGAGCTCTTACATCGCCCGGAAGCTCGCTACCCGGAGTGGGCAGCGGCTTATCCGGATTGGATTGCAGATTGCTCGAATTTATCTGATGAAGACATTGCGTTTGAAACACCGGCAATCGACCACGTCATTCATCACTTGAGGCATAATGTTGACTTCGTCATTCTCAACGATGTAGGCCCTGCACTCGCGTGTTACCTGAGGACTCCTTATGCGGTTGTGTTGACCGGTTCAGATTTGGCTTATTACGCCAATTATGATTCGCTCGAAATGCGAACCGGCATGTGGGATCCGGAATTCAAACGTTGCTTACAAGGACGACGGTATATTCGGCGTATGGCTGACCTGGTGGCTCGTCAGCGTGACGGGATTCTGGCGGCGGAGGTGGTGTGCTATGGACAGCGAGGATTAGTCTCGTCAGGTGATCGACTCCTAGACGGCATCGGAGTAGCGGATGCGCGCCGGTTGATGCTGCATTTTTCAAATACCATTGACTTGAAGGCGCAACCATCAGCTAAGAACGATAAACTCACCATCCTGTGCGGGAGTCGGGTGGTGTATCGACCTGATCATAACCCGTCTTTGAGCGCAATGGACTTCAAGGGAACAGATGTCTTAATGAAGGGCTTTGCACTCTATTGTCAGCGAGGAGGAAAGGGGGAGTTGCGACTCCCACGTAAGGGGCAAGATCTCCAAGCTGCAATTGATCTTATTTCTGAATTAGCTATTACGAAACAAGTGTACTGGCTCGATGAAGTGCCTCTTGCGCGGTTCTATCAAGAAATGGTTGCAGCTGATGTGGTGTGTGATCAGTTTGGCTCATCGTTTCCTGGCATGGTGACAACAGATGCCTACGCGTTGGGTCGCCCGGTGATGGCAAAGCTTAGACCCGAGATTTTCAGTCAGCGCTTTCCTGAAGCGTTGCCGGGGTTTAATGCCGAAACACCCGAACAAATTGCCGATTGTTTGATGGTGATGGAGAAAGAACGAAGTATTTTGGCTGACATAGGCCAAAAGAGTCGAGCCTATGCTGAAACCTATTTGTCGCCAGAAAGCATGGCAAAGCAATTGTTGAACAAGTGTGGCCTATGTGCGGAATAACCGGGCTTTTCAACTTCGCAACATCGCTGCCTGAGCCAGATCTTGCCGAGCGGCTTGTTCGTCGCATGATGGATAGTCTAGTGCATCGTGGGCCCGATGCTGAAGGCATGTGGGCAGATCAGCGAAGGCGATGCGTGCTTGGTCACCGCCGGCTCAGCATTATCGACACATCCGAGGCTGGTCGTCAACCGATGGCAGGGCATGCTAGCCCATGGGTTATTGCGTTCAATGGGGAAATCTATAACTTCCAGGAGTTGCGCCGAGAATTGGAAACAATCGGGACTCGCTTTCATGGGCGTACGGATACCGAGGTTCTTTTGGCTGGTCTTGCTGCCTGGGGTGTGAAGGTTCTTGAGCGACTGGACGGCATGTTTGCCTTTGCAGCCTTTAACCGCGAGTCGGGAGAGATTCTACTGGCACGTGACCCATTCGGCGAGAAGCCGCTCTATTATTTGGAACTGCCTGGTGGGGGACTGGCGTTTGCATCGGAGCTGCATTGCTTGGAGGTACTACCGGGATTTGACGCGGAGCTGAGCCTGGATGCGATGGCAGAAGTTCTGATGTTCCAGTATGTCGGTGCTCCGAGAACGATCTATCGCTCGGTTAAGAAATTGCAGCCGGGATATTGGCTGCTCTGTTCGCCGAACAGACTACAGGAGATCGGGCGCTATTTCGAGTTTGAACCGGGACGAGCTGGCTTTGAACGACGGGCGATCAACGATCTCGCGGATGAGCTTGAGGAGCTTTTAATCGTGAGTTTGCGCCGACGGCTGATATCCGATGTCCCGCTCGGTGCCTTTTTATCCGGAGGGGTTGATTCTTCTACCGTGTGCGCCCTGATCCGCAAACGTCTGGGCGTGCCGCTCAAAACATTCTCAATGGGTTTCGAAGGCGCGGAAGAGAGCGAGCTTAACGTTGCACGCCAATTCGCGCAGCACCTCGACACAGAGCATTATGACTACACACTCTGTCCAGATACGACTCATTTTCTTGAGGAGATCGGCAGGGTCTTAGATGAACCCAACGCAGACAGTTCCTGTATGCCGACCTACCTTCTGTCAGAGTTTGCTCGTCGCCAGGTGACTGTGGCGATCTCGGGAGATGGCGGAGATGAGATGTTCGGGGGGTACGGCCGATATTTCGAGACCCTACAGGAACAGCAGGGAATCGGCGGATTCTTTCCCTCGGCGAGGCTGCCGGGGCAGGCGTATTACTCGGGGCGGATCTTGGTCTTCGAAGCAAAGTCGATCGAGGCGCTCTTCGGCTGTTTTCCGGATGGGCTCGCTCAGCATCTCGGTGCTCTGCAGGAAGAACTCAACCGATCGAGGGAGAATCTATTGTGCGCACTTCGTAAGACGGATGTAGACAACTACCTGCCCGGTGCAGTGTTGCCGAAAGTTGATCGGATGAGCATGCAGCACTCGCTTGAAGTGAGGACGCCCTTCCTGAACGTGGCGTTGGCCCGTTTTGCCGAGCGCCTGCCGCCTGAAATGATGGTGAGAGGCCGTCATGGCAAACTCGTTCTTCGGGAGCTGGCCTATCGTTATTTGCCAAAACACCTGATCGACATGCCGAAGAAGGGGTTTGGGATTCCGATGTCGGAATGGGGGAAAAGAGAATTGCTCGAGTTGGCGGAGCGTGTGCTTACGCATGACGATAGCCGCATGCTTGAAATGTTGGGGCATGAGCGCATCAGGGAATTTCTCTCCCGGCAGGGTCATCGGGGAGGGTTTGCCACCTATCAGGTTTGGGGCATGGTGATGCTTGAATCGTGGTTACGAGCCCACTCGGGCCGCCTACCAAAGTTCACTGAGGGCAAAGTTCGTGGCCAACCGGTAGGAGCTGGAGTGCCTCCTGCACCTCTTTCAGCCGGATGGCTTACGCCTCATGTGCTTGCTGTGTTGCCACGGACCCTAACGCAAGGTTTGACTGGGCCGTGTGACAGCGTAGAGAAGCGGGAGCAGCGGGATCGATTTTCGACGGTTATTGCCGGCTTGTGTTGTGAGTGGGGAGCGGAGTGTTTTGCCGTCCGGTTCACTGAAAGCCAACAGTACTTCGATGCGCGCGATTTGCCAGCGGATGAAAATCTTGTTGAGGCCTTGAGCAAATCAGGGTTTGTGTTGCATGGTGCGAGGGTTGTGATTGCTGATTCGGATAGTGAGACCCATGTGACTCCAAAAACCCTGCTCGCATTCCAAAAGTCTGGCGCCAAAGAGCTATGCTACAGCCAATTGGATCCTCCATATTTCAGGATAGTATGCTTTAACACAAAAGGGATGCTTCGCTGGATGTTTGATGTGGCGCAACTAGGAGCACGGGCCATTGCAAGGTGGAGTTTGATACGCTCGCATCATGCGAAAGGGCTTCTTTACGTGAGTGGGTTGTTCAGAAAGTTGCCCATGGTTGCGGATCAAGAGTTGTCCCATCAGGTGATGGTGTTCGAGGGATGGAAGCAGTTGCCACCGATGTTCTCCTCGCACGAAGTCATTTCTTGTCAGGGAGAGGGGCGGTACTCAGTCTGGAATCAACATATATTTTTCTCCACCTTGGCGAGCGGAAAGCCAAGGTGGCTTGGTTTACTCAGCCCATACTGGGCTGTCGAGAACAACGCGAAGAATGCGCCATTGCTCCCTATGTCCATCCCTTCCATGCAGAAAACAAGTTTGTCGGGGTTGGATTTTGTGTCCCGGCTTGAAAAATATATGGAGATTGTAAACCGTCGCAAGCCTCATCAGCCGCCAGGTGGAGGCAACTCGAAACGTGTGGTGATATTAACCCCTGCGTTGCAACCAGGCGGAGCCGAACGGCAATGGTGCTATCTGGCGATCGGGTTGAAGCGCTTGGGCTACGACGTTAAATTTCTGACGGAATGCTGGCTTGAGGGTGAAAAAGCCCACTATCAACCGCTCCTTACTCACAGCGGCGTGGAAGTTTATGAGCTGGGAGATGTGGATGCTACGCGGCTGGCTAGGTCCATCGCGCTGCACCCAGACGCTCATGCCTTGCTGACGCCGGATGGTTCACTTTTTGGGGTCAGGCTGGTTCAGTTGGTCACGTTATTGGACGAATTCCGTCCCGCAGCACTCTATGCCCAACTTGACTCGACGAATATTCTCGCAGGAGTCGCCGGTATGATCGCGGGAACTCCCAAGACCATCCTCTCATTTAGAAATGTGAATCCATCGAACTTCTCCTATTTGCAAAATGAGTGGTTTTTGCCCTGCTATAAGATGTTGGTAAAAACCCCCTCGATCGTTTTGTCGGGCAACTCTCGTGTTGGATGCGATGATTATGCCCATTGGATTGGGATATCTCCGGACAGGGTCAAATACATCGGCAATGCAGTAAGTGACGAATTGATGCCTCGGTTGGGAAATGGTGCGGCAGTGCCTATTCCCGGTGTGCCAGACCTGTCGTCAGCTAGCCCTGTGATTCTAGGGGTGTTTAGGCTCTCCGAGGAAAAGCGGCCGCTTCTGTTTCTGGATGTGTGCGAGAAGATTCATGCCATTGTTCCGGCAGTTCGTGTGCTTATTGCAGGGGTGGGCCCGTTGTATGCGGAACTGGCTATGGCGATTCAGAAAAAAGGAATTGGCGATTACGTCACACTGCTTGGGCGTCGAGATGACGTGAATGAATTGATGCAGCTATCATCCTTGTTGTTACTTACCTCGGCATATGAAGGTACGCCGAACGTCGTGATGGAGGCACAAGCCGTGGGTGTACCTGTCGTCGCCACGGATGTGGGTGGAGTCTCAGATATAGTGGTTGATAGCGAAACCGGTTTTCTGGCAGATAAGGATGATGCGGAGGCATTAGTGCGGGCCTGTAGCA
Organism: Nitrospira sp.; assembly: GCA_018242725.1. Taxonomy (GTDB): domain Bacteria; phylum Nitrospirota; class Nitrospiria; order Nitrospirales; family Nitrospiraceae; genus Nitrospira_D. Next base: position 108,022 of record JAFEBI010000006.1, read on the forward strand.
GGATATTGTTGGACGAATCCATTCGATCTCGTATGGGGGCAGCTGCAAAATCACGCATTGCAAAATTGTTTTCTGTGGACACCATGGCCAAGCAGTACCTTGAATTGATTCAAGGCGATAAGTGAATCGCGATTCGCGAGGAACGAAGCCATGAAAGATCGGTACAATTGAACGGTCGAGAAATTGAGATGGAAACCAATCCACTAAAGATGGAAGTTTGTGCAGAAAAATTTGAAGGTTCTGTCATGCTGGTCACGCTATACCTGATGGCCGTCGGCGCATGGCTGGCCCTGACAAAGCAAATTTCTCTCCCCCCCTTACTAAGGATAGTGTCTTCATACTTCTACAAACGATACCGAGGAAAACTCGAAAAATATGTTCCGGATCAGGGGAAGTGTTTCGTTGCGTCAATACCGCCTCGTCTCATATCCGATCAGGAAGGGTTTTCGCGGATAACGCTTTTGGAAGATGGCATTCCTTTGCCATGCGGACATGCGGCGCATGAAGATATCCGCCTCAAAGGCGAGGGGCGTTATTCACACTGGGGGGCGCAGATTTACTTCTCCTCTTCCGATAACTCCAACCCGATCACGAATGGAAAGCGATATGAGCTTGTCGAACTTTGACATGGATACTAACGCTGCGCTCAAACGGGTGGGGGATAATCTAATAGATCCTTCTTCTAGAGAGCAATTACGTTTGGTCGGGGACGAGTTTGTGTCGGGATCCTCAAGGTTCCAGGTGGTGCGAGGCGTTCCGCGGTTCGTAGCCTCTGATATGTACGTCCGATCGTTCAGCCTGGAGTGGAACACCCATAATCAGACTCAGCTTGACTCATTTCGGGGCGATAATTCCTCAGAAGATCAATTTGTAAAGAAGACGGGCTTTAATCAGGAGGCGCTCTCGGGAAAGTTGGTTCTTGATGCAGGAGTCGGCGCGGGACGATATTGCGATGTGGTCAGCCGATGGGGAGCAGATGTGGTCGGCGTTGATCTCAGCTATGCCGTAGAGGCATCAGCGGTTACATTCCGCGATCGGAAAAACGTCTGGATCGCGCAGGCAGATATCGGAAAACTTCCATTTGCTGACGAAACGTTCGATTATATTTTCTCGATCGGGGTGCTGCATCATACTCCCAATACCAAAGCTTACTTCATGAAGCTCGTGCCGTTGCTTAAAAAAGGCGGTGTGATCTCGATTTGGGTTTATCCTGCTACGCCTGACTATGTGGCTAGGAAGGCCTGGGTTCCGTTCGTCAACAAAATTCCACCCGAGATGTTTTACAAGTGGTGCAGATGGTTCGTGCCATTTCTGGATCGAAATAGAAATGACCGATTGGCTGGGTGGCTTGCAAGAGTGTTCCCTCATTCTGATCAGGGGCTTGGTCTCGAAAATGATATTCTCGATACGTTTGACGGCGTATCTCCTAAATATCATGGTGTCCATTCCCCTGACGAAGTGCGTAACTGGTTTACGGAGGCAGGTTTGATTAACGTTATTGAACCCAGCACATGGCAATCTTGCATGCAAGGCACGAAGCCCCAGTAAATCTTGAGTTGTTTCAGAATTCGTTGTGGCTGAGTGTTGGATAGGACAAGTGGTTGTGTGTTCAAAGTGGTAGCTTGGAGCTGCCATCTTGTGAAAACCAGATCCAGATGGGATTCCGAAAATGCCACAACTATAGAAGCAGAAAAATCTAGGTAATTAGGGCGAAACGTAACCAAAGAAGCATCGCAAGAAGAGTTTGAAGAGATTCTCTTCGCGGTGGGTAAACCGATACTCAATTTCCTTCAGATACATCGGGAAATGATACTTTGAGACGCCTCGATAATTATAGAGAATGTGTTTTGCAAACGACCAGAACCCTTCAATCCCATTGATGTGGTGCTTGGTCCGACGATCGACAAGACTCTTGCTGTGGTTGACGGTGTGATGCTTGCCATAGCGTCGCAACGAGTGATCGCCGCGAAAGGCCTCCGTGTAGGAGACGGAGCCTTTGCGGGTGGTGGTCTGAATGTGGGCCATGAGCGTGTCTGCTGACACATGCTCGACGACCTTCGTATAGACCCGTCCATCCCGCTCCAGCAGCCCCAACACGACACTTTTACCAGCCGCGCCCCGACCACGGCGTCCCTTCCGGCGTCCGCCGAAATAGGCTTCGTCCAGTTCGATCTCACCCGAGAGTTTCCTGGCCATGCCTTCCAGTTCGGCGACATGAAACACCGCCGCGCGCAATTTCTGATAGACCCGACTAATGACTTTGGGATCGACGCCCAGGTCATTGGCCAACCGATATGCCGGCACCTGCTGATAGACCCCCTGCAGGATCACAATCTCTCGCCGAAGCTTTGCGAGGCTCTTCTGCTTGCTGCACGTCCGACACTTCACATAGCCGCGTTGTGTCCGATTGATCTTAAACGACCCGCAGAACACACATTTGCGATCATGCAAAAAGTTGGCTGCACACTCGAATACCCGATGCGATCCCGTAACCATGCGGCCTCCAGCCTGCCCGATGGTTACGAAACGCCCTAATTACCAAATTAAATCGCTGCCATTATCTGCAATCTCAGTGAATGTGAGAAGCGTGACCAGAACCAAGGCTTCGTGATGCACACTGTCTTACGAACAAAACAAATCGCGAAACACATGCTCGCTTACTATCGTGCCAATGGGCCAATTAAGACCGCTGCGGCCATATTTCGAAGAGTGTTGGGGTATCGGTGGGGGGATGAAAACCCAGTGAGCGGCCTGGAGAACGGGCGGACGCAATATGTTCCTGCGCTCTCGATTGAATATGTAGTGAGATATGAAGAAGCGGACATGAAACGGCTGGGGCCCATCATGCAATCAGCCACCTTCATGCAGGAACTCTCTCTCAATATGGACTACATTTCATCGCTGGAAGTCCTCCTTACAACCGATGCGCGATCCAATACAAATACTAATCAGATTGCGCTGTTGTCGGATGGAGGTCATGTGCTGTACGAAGAGGAGCTCGCCTCACTGTCCGTTAAAGGTGACAGTTTCTATGCACTACGTCTGGGCGGCGATTTGAATACCCAGAACTCGCACCGGATCTATTTAGTACTGCGTTCATCCGATGGCACCGAAAACAACGGTATCATGGCATGGCGTAGCATAAAAGGTGAGAGCCCGCTCTATGCTCTGTCGCGGTGGCCTGGCACGGACGAATTAGTCAGTCCGGAGCGTCTCCTGCTCCAAGGAACATGTCTGGAAGGCTCACTCATTGTGCGCATCACAGGGAAGCGCATGAAGGGCGTGCAACAATATCCGCGACCACCGTTCCCATCCGGGTTTAGTCAGCAGTCGAGTGAGTCTCTTTGCGTCATTGCCATGATCGTTGATGCGCAAGGCGATATATCCGAAGAAGGTCACGCCCATCTTCTTGAGTCGGCTATGCGGAAGAAAGGACACCGGATTTATATCGTGTCCCCGCAAGAGGCTATCCGGCGGTGGAGTCATCTCAAGCCAGAGGTGCTGGTGTTCCATCGTACGAGGCTCTCTGAAGAGGTCCGTCAGTTACTGCTTCTGGCCAAAATGGCCTATGTGCCGACCGTGTATCTGTGCGAGGAAGAAATCCACCCAGATGTTGTGCTGCGCGAGGAAATCGAGATGCGCAAGGAATCGCCTCGGCGCACACTGATGCGGGAGCGCTTCGCGCTGTTCAAAGCCAGCGATTTTTCTATCTGTGTAAGTGAGAACTTATGTAATTGGTCGCGCCGTAATTACAAGACGCCATTGAGAATGTATGAGATGGATTCGGATAGGCGCCACAGATCTTGGAATGCGATAGTCCGCACCGATATTGTTTCTGAGATTCGAACAGCGTATCGAAAGCGGCACTTGCCGATGTTTAGTGTTGTGAGTGTGCTCTACGGCAAGGCCAAGCAGCTTCAGCCTGTACTGGAGTCATATTTTCGACAATCGTATGAAGGAGAAGTCGAGATTGTTTTTGTAGATGATCAGACCCCCGACGACTCTGAGCGAGTGATTGCGCAATGCATCCAGACGGCGAAACAAAGCGGCCGATATCGCAAACTGCCGCTGATTCGGGTCATTCGAAACGAGAAAAATCTGGGAAACTGTGTGTCACGCAACCGAGGTATACGTGAAGCACAAGGTGACGTCATTATCGTGATCGATGCGGATTGCATGGTGAACAAGGATTTTCTGAGATGCCATGCTGATGCGCATTCCTTCGACGATTGTGAAGTGGTGATCGGCCCCTTCAATCTTGAGACACACTGGCGGGATCCCTTGACCGTTCTAGAAGAGTATGAGTCGAAGTTGGAACGAGTGTTGGCCGATAGTCTGCCTCAGGATTGGATGAACGACCGAAGCTTTTTGAACTGTATTACCAGAAACTTCTCTATCAAGACTTCGTTTGTACGTGAAGAACTATTTGATCCGGCATTTTCCTATTCAAAAGATCCAGAGTCAGGATTCGGCTGGGAAGACGTCGAGATGGGCTATCGGTTGTATATGAGGGGAGCGCGAATCAAATATGTTTCAGAGGCGTTTAGTCTCCATATTTCCCATCCTCCGAGCGTGGACGAACGGAGCAAACCACTGAGGTCGCTGCGCAATTATCGACGACTTTTCGAAAAGCACCCGGAATTGGTATATGTCGCGAGGCGATGGGCACTGGACATGTATGAGAACATTTGTGCATGGGGCGACAAATATGAGCTTCCCAAGAATGACGACAGGCGTGTTCTCGATAGCATGTTTCAGCGGTCTGTTCCCCAACCCTTTTCAGTCAAACGTAACAGGCCATTGAGGATTCTAACCTACCGCTGGCACGTGCCGCACCAGTATGAACTCTATAAACTGCCCTATCAGTTTACCCTGATCACAGATGCTGGGACGGCAATGACGCAGAGCTGGGAATTGCGTCACCGGCCAGTACCAAACAACGTTCAGTTTAGTTCCCGTGATGAGCTAGATGTGCGAGATTTTGATCTCGCGATTTTACACTTCGATGAGAATGCTTTGGCTCCGGAACGTACAAATGGTGTGATCGGCGGAGATTGGGGAAAGAGCTTTAAGTGGTTTCAGCAGAATGTCGACCTACCCAAAGTGGCTATTTGTCATGGAACTCCCCAATTCTACGGCCAGTACGACATTAAATACGATGGGGCCGACCTGATGCAAGTTATGGAAGATGAAAGATGTCGAGTTGTCGACTTCCTTGGAGATGTGTTGGTGATTACCAACTCCTACCAGGCACAGCGCGAATGGGGATTCATGAACTCGAAGGTGATTTGGCACGGGTTTGATCCGTCCGAGTTCCCACCGTCGACTTATGAGAAAGGAATCATTTCGCCATTCGGTCCACTGGTTTTATCTCGTCCACACTACCGTGGTTTTTTCATTTACGAGAAAGTGTTTTTGAAATTTCCGAGGGACTATCCACCGGCTACACTATACGTGCCGGATCCTGATGTGCTCTACAAGGGAAACAATTATGCGATAGGAATGTTTCAGAATTATGTGCATGAGCTTCGGCGGTATTCAGTGTACTTCAATCCGACGCTTCGATCGCCTATGCCGCGGGCACGCGGCGAGGCTATGTTGTGCGGACTGGCTACCGTCAGCGCAAAGAATCACGATGTTGAGATGTTTATTAAGAACGGCATAAACGGGTTTTACGCCGATGACGTCGACGAACTACGGGAACATCTACTTTTTCTCATGAAGAACCCAGTAAGCGCTAAGAAAATAGGAATGGAAGGGCGGCAAACCGCTGCAGATGTTTTTAATCATGATCGCTATCTCGCTGAGTGGGAAGCAACTCTCTCTAAACTTATTGGCTAAGGTCTTACATCAGGCAGAGTTGTAGTAACCCTATGCATTTCTGGCAGGATGAGGACAAATTCGTCGGTTGCTCTGACCCCGAATTGCTAGCACGTCTGTCGCACAGCCATCTTGAGCTGAACGGGGTTGAGGCTAGGAGCGTCGGTGAAGTCAGGCTGCTACGCACAGACTGTCTGAGTTTTTGAATCCTCCTTCACTGTGATTCTCATAAGGCAGCTCTGCTCTGACACCGATCAGTGGTTGGCAGAATTGCGAGGAGGCGTTAGGAAGGAGGATGAATGATCCATCTTGATAACTGCCAGATCTGTGGGCATAACCGCTTCCTGCTATGGCATAAAATCAAGGAATGGTCTTTTGCGCGGTGCGAGGGCTGCGGATTTATCTTTCTGAACCCCAGGCCGCCGATCGACTATTTTAAGGAGTTCTACGATCCGCTCTCACAATACGATTATAAGGTCGAAGGAGTAGAGTACATCAAGAAGGAAGCCGATTTTATCAGTGCTTACCACCAGCAGTTCGAAGTCATTGAGACTGTTGCACAGAAGGGAAGTCTCTTGGAAATTGGATCGGCATGCGGATACTTTCTCGAGACTGCACGGCAACGGGCTTGGAATCCCTACGGTGTCGAACTAAGCACGGGTGGGGCGAACTATTGCGAGCAGCGTTTCGGTATCAAGGTATTCAACGGCGACGTCTTAGACGCCGGCTTGCCTGCAAATTTCTTCGACCTCGTGGTCACAATTCACACGCTCGAGCATGTATATAATCCTGCGACGCTGGTCAAGGAGTGTGGAAGGATCACGAAGCCCGGTGGGATATTTATTGTGGAAGTTCCGTACATCCCTGACGAGAATGACCGGTCCGCCGTCAATCCCGCCGATCTGCCGGCACATCTGAGCCTGTTCACGAAACGGACATTGGGCGACGTGCTCGTACGGTACGGGTTTACGGTGATCAGGACTGAGAATAATGAGAAGGACTGCATTATCAGAATGACGGCTGAAAAGCAGGGTCTATCAATCGTCAGGAGGATGTTCCGCCAGCTAAAAAACACGGTAATGCCTCAATTGCATTGGCTTGCGCTGTTGCTCCGCACACTCCGGAGCCACCTGGGAAATGCTGTGGTTACCAGTGAAGCTAGGCCAAAGGGCATTCCGGGATTGGACGAATATGCATATCAAACGCATTCACCTCCGAGGAATAGCATGCCTGAAAGGAGTCTGAAGTTCGCCAAGCGAGAAGGAGGGAGGTATGCCTGGCATCAGTTCGGCAATTATATCCCCCCACTCTACTCGTTTTTGACCGATGAGGAATGGAACATTCTGGAGGGTTGGTATGACGACACGGAAAAGGAGAAGCTCCTCCGAGAATGCAATATCCCGTTTCTGAGCGTCGTGCAGGGATTTATTATGGGTAGTGTCATTGACAGGATTGTGCAGCTCGGACATTTTGCGGGATATTCTACACTGCTGATCGGGTTCATGATGAGAAAGATGCAGAAGAAGCGGACGTTCCTTACAATCGATATTTCTCGTCGTTGCTGTGACTACACGAGAAAATGGGTGGAGATTGCCAAGATCGAGGAGTATGTCTCCATTGAGTTGGGGGATTCAGCGGACCCCAAGATGATCGCCAAAGCGGAAGAACTATTTCAGGCGCCACCGAAGGCCATCGTGCTCGACTCGTCGCATCAATACGAGCATACGATGAGCGAGCTCCGGCTCTGGTATCCGGCGCTGGACAACGGAGGGTTCATTTTCTTGCACGATTCAGGGGAGTACGCGAAGGAGTTCGACTCGACGAAGAAAGGCGGCGTGCATGTCGCGATGCAGGAATGGCTTGCACAGACAAGGGAAGCGCGGGCGATCAATATTTATCCGCCTGCCCATACGTACGCAGACCCTATTTATAAAGACCCGTGTGGGCTGGGGATCATTCAAAAACTGTGAGGAAAAGGGTTGGCGGAGTCCGGAAGTTCGAGTAGATCGGTTCGTGCTCTGCCTGATTGGAACCTGTTATAGCCACTGCTGGAAGCCCACCTGTTGGACGAACAGTTCTTTTGGCCGATCGTTGCGTGCGGGAGCGTGAGACTCGGAGCCTCCGACAGTGTTTTCCTCCCGCCAAATAGATCAATTGCTGTCTCCGCTTCGTAATCTAACTGGGATGGAGCTGGAAGCGTTCGGCCAATTCTACCACTGTCTTTCCCCCTTTGGCCGCGGCCACCGCTCCCCTGGGCTTTTGAAACTTGCTCCGTGATTATGTTTCGTGCATTTCATGGCCATGCTTCTTTATGTCGCCACTGCTTGGTAGCTTTGGTGAAGCTGGGCAAGTACGGGTCACTCTGTTCGAATTTTCGGAGCACCTTCTGAGAAATGCAGTAGATCACATTGTGATATTGAATAGGTCCTTGACGCTATTCCATCTTGTTAGGCGTAATGAGTCGAATCCCTGTGCATGCTCGAAATGATTGTTGCCGTCGTAGTTACGTATCAACCGAGTTTTATTGCGCTAGCGCGGTTACTAGATGCGATAAAGTCTCAGGTTGAACAGACAATTGTAGTGGATAATGGTTCCGCCGTTGATGTGGAGGCTTTTCTTGCCGATCGTGATGATCTAAGTATTCACTGCCTGTGTCTCGGCAGTAATCATGGTGTGGCAACAGCTCAGAATGCTGGTATCTCATGGGCTCATGAACGAGAGGCTGAATTCGTGGTGCTGTTTGACCAGGATAGCGAGCCTGCACGGGACATGATCGGTGAGTTATTGGAAGCTCACCGGCATCTTGCCACGCAAGGCGTCATGGTTGCTGCAGTTGGGTGCCGTCATTATTGGAGTGGGAATCCACAACCCAGCGGATTCGTACGATTCTCAAGTGCTCCCGGCAGCCGTGTGGTTTCATGTTCCGGTAATCAGCGTACCATAGAGTGCGACTTCGTTATTTCGTCTGGTGCATTGATTCCGATGTGCATGATCGGAAAAGTCGGGATGATGGATGACAGCTTGTTCATCGATCATGTTGATACGGAATGGTGCTTGCGAGCCCGATCCAAGGGGTGCAAAATTTATGGAGCCTGGTTTGCCGTGATGCAACATAATTTGGGAATGCACAGAAAACGTATTTGGTTCTTGCGTTGGCGTGACGTTTCTGTGCATAGGCCTTATCGGTATTACTACATGGTGCGCAACAGCATGTTGTTATATCAGAGGGATTACCCAGATCATGCATGGCGAGTTTTTGATTTCCAGCGTCTTCTCATGATGACGGTGTTTTTTGGGCTCTGTATTCCTGGAAGAGGTGCGCGCCTAAGGATGATGCTCAAGGGCCTCCGCGATGGACTAAATGGTATTACAGGGAAATTGGTCGATTGAATCTGTATTTGGTCAGGCTGTCATGTCTTGGTTCATATTACCGTCCTGGCTTTCCGAGATATCGGTACAAAATGAAGAAGTTGTCAGCACAGTGTTGTTGCCTACTCGAGAAAAGATCTGCATAGATCCATCTGATCCGGTTCGGTGAAGATGAGCCGTGGTACTGTCTATGTTCTGGCTGGAGAAGAACGGACTGACATTCTATGACGGGAGAAGCTGATGGGTTCCAAAAGCTGGTAGAACCCCTACCAATTTCGGCCGAAGCTCCCTCCACATTTTAGCGGGATGTACGATTCATCTTCCGGAGATGTTGTTGTGAAGAAGGGTAACAGGACTCTGCTTCAGACTCCAACGCCACAGCGAATAAGTGCTACGGGAAAGGTCGTCGGCTCCGTCCGCCTTCTTCATGCGTGCCTCGCACTAATGCTTTCGTTAGGACTCTTCAATTGTAGCGGTGATGGCGAAACCTCACGACAGCCGGGCAATACCGCACCCGTTCGCCCGATTCGTTTTAGCGGTCCCATCATTGCGAATGATTCGTACATGCCTGCTGTCTACGATTATCGTAATGCCGATGGCTATGTCGAACCTCTCGGCCTGCAGAACGACGGGAGTGGTATTCTGACAAACGTGTCCGCGATGACACTCGGATTATCGCCTCTTTTCAGCATAGGCCGTGTCAACAGAGACTGCCGATTAGCGGATTTCAATGGCGACGGCTTTACTGACCTCGTGTGCAATACCTATTCTCCAGCAGAGGTCTATACCGTCAATCTTCCGACTGCTGGTGAGTCGGAAATGGGTCCCATTTGCACCGATGCAAGCGCTTCTTTTATGGCCGATTCCGTCGCGTTGCTGTTTCTAAATAACCAGAATGGTGCGTTCACCGAGGACCGCTCTTTTACAAGAAAAGCAATACGAGGGTATGGGGAGACCATTGTTGTCGCGGACTTCAATAATGACGGTTTCCTCGATATATTCCTGCCATATTATTCGCACTGTAGCAAGAATGAGCACTCCTATCTGCTTATCAACGATGGGAACGGTAATTTCACGGATATTGCTGACAATGCCGGTGTCGCGCTCAGGGGTATCTCGGTGTTTTTCCGTGTTGAAGGTGCGCAGGCACTGGATTTTAATAACGATGGATGGATGGATTTTTACGTGGGGGGGCATTTCTTCATAAATAATCAGTGTATTGGGGAATCGTGTCATCCAACCTTTAGCGATCAAAGGGCGGCGCTTGGGCTCCCTTTGCTGTTTGATGAAGGGGTGAAATTCTTAGACTGGAATAATGATGGATTGATAGATATTGTTGTGCACCATCCGGAAACGGGGCCCACCCTCTATCAGTTCAACGGCAGAATGTTCGAGCAATTGCACGTAATCCCTACGTTCCATTCAGGGACATATAATAACTCTTACGGGATGAACATTTACGACCTAAACAACGACGGCACGGAAGATATTTTCCTATCCGGTGGCAGCTCAACTCATGAGAGAAAGACAGTCATTCTCTTGAATGATGGCACGAGTTTTCAACGGGCGAACGAGACTTTGATGGATGGTTGGGGCGGTGACATCATTGCATTTGGCGACACGAACAAGGATGGTCGCATTGATGTCATAAAAAGAATCGTCGAGACTGGGATGTTGGCACATTTCCGTAACGAGACCACTATGCCAGTGGATACTTCTCTCTCGATTGACGTCGTAGGGTCCACTGGCGAAAAGAACCAACAGGGACGCGTTGTGAAGATAACGCCCCAACATCACACGAACATTACGTTCACGCGCATTGTGGATAGTGGCTCTGGGTTTATGGCTCAAAACCAGTATGATCTGCTTGTTGGAACTCCATATCCAGAAGCCCATACCGCAAAGGTTTATTTCCACACCGGCATGGTCCAATTTGTCATAAATCCTGGTGAGAGAAAGCGCGTATATCCAAATGGGACCGTCGTTGACTATTGACTGAAGAATTGGGTTGATGTTTACACGGTTTTGGCGCGCGTTTTGTGATGGGGATGGCAAAGGGAACTGATCATGAGGTGCGGTATCAAGATTTTGCATTGCCGGTTGGATCATCCTGACCGTCTCCGTGGCCGCGCCTTTGGATTTGGTTGGGAATGCTGAGAATAGATTGTCATGGCAGGCAGATGTAACAATGATGGACGGCAATACTCCTTCCTGAATAGTTGTGCTGGCGGCAGAAGACCTGCTCTGGCGGTTTTGAGTATGTGCACTGCCTACTGTCATTATTCTTTGACTTGCGTGTGGGTCTCGCCTAAGTTTTGCTCCCTGGCACAGAATTGTGAGGCGTCCCGCTAAAGAAGGAACATATTGGTGAAGACGTTTCTGGATAGCAGTTTACTCGCCCCTCCAAGTTGCGCAGCCAGTCCTCATGCCTGTTCTCTGTGTGATACAGTCTCGTTGATCGTCGTGAACTACAATGCATGCGACTGCCTTATTGCATGTGTCTCGTCTGCCTTAAGTCAGGTAGGCGAGGTGATCGTGGTAGACAATGCCTCAAGCGACGACAGCGTGGTGCGACTTCAAGCCGCTTTTTCAGCTGACCGGCGGTTAAAGATTGTTCGTAACTGTAGCAATCTTGGGTTTGCGGCAGCTTGTAATATCGGGGCTGACCACTCCACCGGAAGTTATCTGTTCTTTCTCAACCCAGATTGTGTGCTGGAGCTGGATTCTGTGAAACATCTGATTCGAGTGCTGGACGACTATCCGGATGTGGGGATGGTGGGTGGTCTGCTGGTCAATCCGGATGGCACCGAACAAGCGGGGGGGCGGCGGGCCATTCCAACACCGTGGCGATCTTTTGTGCGGGCATTTGGATTGTCTCGTTTTGCAGACCGTTGGCCACGCCTGTTTTTTGATTTTCATTTACACAAACAGCCCCTGCCGACTCACCCTATTGAAGTCGAGGCAATTTCCGGAGCGTGCATGTTGATTCGTCGTATCGTGATGCAAGAGATTGGGCGTTGGGACGAAGGGTATTTCCTGCATTGTGAAGACCTGGATTTTTCCATGACCCTGCGAGGCAAGGGATGGAAAATTATGTTTGTGCCTGATGCCAGGATCATTCATGACAAAGGAGTCTGCAGCCGCTCGCGTCCTATATTTGTCGAATGGCATAAGCATCGAGGGATGATGCGGTTCTATCGCAAGTTTTTTCAGCATCAGTACCCAGGGCCGTTGATGTGGTTGGTGGCGCTCGGTATCTGGCTGCGCTTTGGCTTCATTGCGTCATACCACTCCGCATTGCTCACAATACGGTATCTCGGGATTCAGCGTGGATGAATCGTCGAAGATTGGGGTGCTTGGGGCAAGCAGCTTTGTCGGCGAATGCGTGATTCAACGACTGAGAACAAAATGCCGTCACATTGTTGCATTTTCCAGGTCGCCACATGATGGTAAGATCGAATCAGATGTGACGTGGATGCAGCTCCCGCTTTCTGTCGCCGGCTCCCGTGAGGTTCCTCCCATCAAAGATTGGGTATCTGTCGCCCCGATTTGGGCACTGCCTCAGTATTTCTCTATGATCGAGGCGTGCGGCGCTCGCCGGATGGTAGTCTTGTCGTCTACGAGCCTTCTTGCAAAGAAAGATTCACCAGATCAGAGCGAACAGGCGCTCGCGCAAGGACTGCATGCCGGTGAGCAGGCTCTGCGCATTTGGGCTGAGGCACGAGAAGTTGAGTGGGTCATTTTGCGTCCCACACTGATCTATGGATATGGACAAGATAAGAACGTAACGGAGATTCTTTGTTTTATACGTCGATGGGGATTTTTCCCGTTGTTAGGGCGTGCTGATGGGTTGCGTCAGCCGGTACATGTGGAGGATGTGGCAATCGCATGTGTTTCGGCTCTCACGGTGCCTGCTGCTGGGAATCGGATATATACTCTCTCGGGTGGTGAAACTCTGTCATACCGAGAGATGGTCTGCCGCGTCTTCGCTGCTATTGGTAAATGCCCGCATCTGGTGACAGTTCCCCGGCGAATCTTTCGGCTTGCCGTGATGGCACTTCGTCTGCTTCCACGGTATCGCAATTGGACGACGGAAATGGCCGAACGCATGAACCGCGATTTGGTGTTTGACCATAGTGATGCCGTACGAGACTTAGGGTTTTCACCAAGACCTTTTCAACTTGTGCGTGAAGATTTACTCATCTGAACACTGACGTGCGATGGTGATCGTACTTAGGCGTGAAACCGGTGTAAATTAGGTGGTGCGAGTAGTGCAGTCGATTCATCCGACATATTAGTTTTGCAAAGTGCTGCCTGCCAGGTATGATGACGCACGGTGAGGTCTTTCAAATCAAACGGTATTCGATGTGTGACTGAGTAGTGGACAGACTCATGGCGAAAAAAACCGCGAGGCGAGGTTTCGGAGGTAAGCAACTGTCGAAGGCGACACTCCGACAGATTCGGCTTTTTGCCACCGATGTGGACGGAGTCCTCACCGATGCGGGGATGTATTATTCCGAGTCAGGTGATGAGTGGAAGAAGTTCAATACGCGTGATGGAATGGGCCTCAAACTCCTGCAGAAGGCCGGGCTCATCACGGCGATCGTGACACAGGAACGAACCAGATTGGTCGCGCGGCGGGCAGAAAAATTGGCGATTCCTGAGCTTCACCAGGGTGTGATGGATAAGCTGTCAGTCATTCGGGAAATGGCCTCACGGCATGGCATTTCGCTTCAACAGATCGCCTATATCGGCGACGATGTGAACGATCTCGCAGCCTTGAAGGCTGTGGGTGTGTCGGCGGCTCCGGCTGATGGGCTTCCTCAAGTGCTGGACGTCGTCGACTATGTCTGTCAGAAGAAGGGCGGAGAGGGAGCGGTCAGGGAGCTTACTGAGCTGATACTTCAATCACGAGTCGAATCGAGGACGACTAAGCGGAGAGGGTGAGGGGGGAAGGAAGGATGGTCAGCAAACATACCGTCTATCCAGTCATTATGGCGGGCGGAAGCGGGACCAGGTTTTGGCCCTTGAGCCGACATCTGTTTCCAAAGCAGCTGTTGCGGATCGGCGGCGAACATAGCTTGATTCAGCAAACGATGCGGCGTGTGCTGGGCTGTGCTCCGGCATCCAATGTCTTGATTTCCACCAACGCCGCACAAGCCGACCTTATTCGTGTGCAACTCACCGATTGGAAAGAAGATCTTGCTGAGGGGTTTGTGTTGGAACCGGAAGGACGGAATACGGCTCCCGCGATTGCCTTGGCTGCGCTGGAGGCTCAGCAACGGGATCCTGATGCAATCATGTTGGTCGTACCTGCCGATCATGTGGTCACCGGTCAGCGAGATTTCGAAACGGCGGTTCAACTGGCTTGTCAATTGGCAGAAGCGGGATACTTGGTGACCTTTGGGATCAAACCGATTCGTCCGGAAACCGGCTATGGATATATCAAGCCGAACGACAAGATTGCATTGAGGAAACGTGGAAAATTGCGAGGCTTTTCAGTGCACAAATTTGTGGAAAAGCCCAATGTTGCCAAAGCGACGCAGTATCTCAAAGCCGGGAACTATTATTGGAACAGTGGGATGTTTATCTGGCGGGCCGCGACGATTTTGGAAGAGATCCGTCGGCACCAGCCTGCCATTGCCGGAGCGATGGATCGAATCAGAGAATTGCGCATGAGTCATGCATCTAAGTCAGACATTGAAGATCTCTATCGAAGCATTAACCCAGTCTCTATCGACAATGGTGTGATGGAACGCTCGTCGAAGGCCGCTGTGATTCCGGTGGCGTTCAAATGGTCGGACGTCGGGAGTTGGGGGAGTTTGGATGAAGTGGCCTCGAGGGATAAGGCTGGGAATGTGACGACTGGGCGTGTGGTGGACATAGAGAGTTGTCGGTCCATCGTCTATGCTGACAGGCGGGTTGTGGCGACGATCGGACTCCAGGACATGGTCGTGGTGGATACGCCGGACGCGACGTTGGTCTGCCCAAAGTCGCGGGCACAGGATGTGAAGAAGGTCGTCGATATTCTCAAGCAACAGAAGGCGCCGGAACATTTGGAGCACGTGACCGTTCAGCGTCCATGGGGCTCCTACACCGTGTTGGAAGAGGGGCCAGGATTCAAAGTGAAACGAGTGACGGTCAATCCAGGCGGGCGACTCTCACTGCAAATGCATCATCAACGCAGTGAGCATTGGGTGGTCATCGCGGGAACAGCACGAGTGACCAGGGGGGAAGAGATTTTTGATTTGCAGGTTGGGCAGAGTGCGGCCATTCCGATGAAGACGCAGCATCGCTTGGAAAATCCAGGGCATGAGACCGTCCATATCATCGAAGTACAGAATGGGTCCTATCTCGGTGAGGATGATATCGTTCGCTTCAAGGACGATTACGGAAGAACAGCAAGTCGCTGACAGCTCAGCACGCTGACACAATGTCGGCATATCGGAGATACTCATGGGATTGTTTCGCGAATATGATCTTCGAGGAATCGTCGGCACTGAGCTAACAGAAGAGTTGGCTGAGCAAGTGGGGCTTGCGT
This sequence comes from Nitrospira sp., assembly GCA_018242725.1. Taxonomy (GTDB): domain Bacteria; phylum Nitrospirota; class Nitrospiria; order Nitrospirales; family Nitrospiraceae; genus Nitrospira_D. Next base: position 123,752 of record JAFEBI010000006.1, read on the forward strand.
ACGCCACCTATGCAGGCAAACGTGGAGTTACGGCGATCAGCGTAGGCCGTGACGGTCGTCTCAGTTCTCCCGCGTTACAGAAAGCGCTGCTTAAGGGGCTGTTAGCCGGAGGGCTGGATGTCATTGATATCGGAATATGCTCCTCCCCGTTGGTGTATTTCTCGTTATTTACCCTGCCGGTTGGCGGCGGTATCATGATCACCGGGAGTCACAATGCGGCAGAGTACAATGGCTTTAAAATCTGTCTCGGAAAAACGGCGATTCATGGCGATAACATTCAAGAACTGCGGCGGGTGATGGAAACGGGTATCTTCGCCTCGGGGAATGGACAACTCTCTGACTATCCGATCATCCCCGACTATCTAGCGTACATCAAAAAAAGCTTTTCGCATGTCAAGGCTGAACGGTTGCACGTTGTGATCGATTGCGGGAACGGCGCGGCGTCTCTTGTTGCCAAGCAAGCGCTTGAATTGCTGGGGTGCAAAGTTACGGGACTATATTGCGACCTGGACGGGCGTTTCCCCAACCATCATCCGGATCCCACGGTGCTTGAGAACCTGTCCGACCTCATGCACGCGGTGAGGGATCATCGAGCAGATGTGGGAATCGGCTATGATGGAGACGCGGATCGAATCGGCGCGGTGGATGAGCAGGGGCAGGTGCTTTGGGGAGATCGTCTTTTGGTGCTGTACGCTCGAGATATTTTGGCTGAGAAGCCAGGGAGTACGATCATCTCGGAAGTCAAGGCGTCCCAAAGCCTCTACGATGACATCGCCAAACGCGGTGGGCGTGCCGTGATGTGGAAGACCGGGCATTCGTTGATTAAGTCAAAAATGAAAGAAGAGGCGGCCGTATTGGCTGGAGAAATGTCCGGGCATATGTTTTTTGCGGATCGGTATTTTGGGTATGACGACGCCGTCTATGCATCCTGTCGATTGGTGGAGATCCTGGCGAAGGCTCAGCAGCCGCTTTCAGCGTTAGTGTCCGATCTACCCCATTCGGTCGTCACACCTGAGATACGAGTGGATCTCCCGGATACCGTCAAGTTTGATGTGGTCGAGCGGGTTCGTAAGAGATTCACTGAACACCTGAAGACCAAACAGGGGCTCGGCCCGAAGAAACTGACACTGAAAAGTCTGATCACAATCGACGGGGTCCGTGCGATATTCGATGATGGATGGGGCCTGATCCGGGCGTCCAATACCCAACCGGCCTTAGTCCTGAGATTTGAGGCAACTTCTTCTGCCCAACTCCAGGCTATTCGAGCGCTCATCGAGGAGGAACTCGTGGAGGCCAAACGAGCGCTCACGTGCTAGAATCCATCCCCAGGTGGATCGGTCTTACTCGCCTGCGTGCCTGCATCGGTTTCTCTGCCGCCATAGGGGGCGTTTCGTTGACTCTCTTGGTTCCCCTTGAGACAACTGCCGCAGAAGGATTGGGCGAAACAACGCGTCCCTTCACGGTTGGAGAGCGGCTGACCTACGAGATTTCCTGGCTCAACCTGACTGCAGCCATCGCCGTGATGGAAGTGGCTCCTACGGAGGACAGAGGAGGGACCTCCTCCACCGCCAAGTTGATTGGGACGGCGCAGTCCACACCGATCATCACAAAGTTCTTTCCGGTGGACAATCGAGTGGAGTCGAAACTGGATCTGGACACGCTCATGCCGGAGCATCTGACCTTTCGGCGGCGTGAAGGCAAAAAGAAAGAGGATATCGAATATTCATTCAATCAAAAGGAAGGGACGGTCACCGCAGTCAGAGGAGGAACTACCGAGTCATTGCCCATTCCAGGCGGGACTCATGACATCATTTCTTGCCTGTACTATACGCGCGCTGTGTTGCCGCCTAAGCCGGGCGCCTCACTCAAGATGAATGTGTATCATGATAAGAAGAACCGGCCGGTCGAGGTACGGGTTGAAGGAATCGAGACTCTTGAAGGAGGCTGGGGAAAAGTGGAGACGGTACGAGTGCGGGTGATCATGCCGTTTCATGGCCTTTTCATGAATAAAGGGGATATTCATGTGTGGGTCACCAATGATGAACGAAAGACCCCTGTTCGCATGAAAGCGAAAGTCGTACTTGGAGCCATCGTCGCCAACCTCGTGGACGGTTGGTCAGGAGTCAGCAGTGTGAAGCCTGGGTTGTGAGTAGGAGGTTATTGTTCAGGCGGGGTAAACCCGTTATACTGAGCCTCAGGATGAGACAGTTTCCCACCACATTAAGCCAGTTTATCATTCGAAGTCAGGCGGCGTATCCAGGTGCGACTGGAGAGTTTTCCAGTCTGCTGACCCAAATTGGCCTGGTCGGCAAACTTATTTCTCAAGATCTTCGACGTGCAGGGTTGATCAATATTCTTGGGACGACCGGCGAGACCAATGTCCAAGGAGAAACCGTCAAGAAGCTGGATGCCATCGCGAACGATGACTTCGTCAAGGTCTTTCAAGCCAGCGAACATGTCTGTGCCTTAGCCTCTGAGGAAATGGAGAAGCCGCTCTCGCTGCCGAATAATTGGCCGCGTGGCAAGTACATGCTGCTCTTCGATCCGTTGGATGGCTCGTCCAACACGGACAACAATATGCCGCTCGGGGCCATTTTTTCCGTGCTCAGATATGGACGAACCGATCAATTGCCGACAGAAACAGATTTAATTCGTCCAGGGACCGAACAAGTAGCGGCTGGGTATCTCCTGTATGGATCAAGCACGATGTTGGTATACACCGTTGGGCAAGGTGTTTATGGATTTACGCTGGATCCTGATATCGGAGAGTATTTATTGTCCCACGAGCGGATGAGGATTCCTGAAAAGGGCAAGGTCTATGCCGCCAACGAAGGGAACTATAACAAGTGGCCTGAGGGAATAAGGAAGTATGTGGATTCGCTCAAAGTCACCGATAAGGCGACAGGGCGTCCTTATAGCGCGAGGTATTCAGGCTGCTTGGTGGCGGATGTGCATCGCCTATTGCTCGGGGGAGGGATCTATCTCTATCCAGGGGAAGTTGACAAGCCAGAGGGGAAGCTGCGACTGCTCTACGAGGCGAACCCACTGGCGCTGGTGGTTGAGCAGGCTGGAGGGAAGGCCTCAACCGGCACGATGAGGATATTGGACGTCGAAGCCAAAAAATTACATCAGCGTGTCTCCTTGCTTATCGGGAGTCGACTCGATGTGGAACAGGCGGAGGCGTATATTCAAGGGAGAGGATAGGTACTTATCGCTTTGACATGTAGGCGTTGTTTGGAGGGAATCATGGGAGATCGGGTTCAAGAGATCCTTAGTTGGTACGGTAGTGATAATGCTGGGACGAAGACCAATATCGCCCGCATGTTGCGCTCTGGAAAATTGGCAGGGACAGGCAAGTTGGTCATTCTCCCCGTCGATCAAGGATTCGAGCATGGCCCGGCTCGAAGTTTTTCGCCGAATCCATCCGGGTACAACCCCCACTATCATTTTCAACTCGCCATTGATGCCGGTTGCAATGCCTATGCGGCTCCGCTCGGGTTTTTAGAAGCGGGAGCCAGCGAGTTTGCGGGGCAGATCCCTCTCATTCTCAAGCTCAATAATCATGACGTGTTGCATGACGACAAGGATCCTTTGCCATCAGTTACCGGGAGTGTGAACGATGCCCTGCGGTTAGGGTGTTCGGCCGTCGGGTTCACGATTTATCCTGGGTCCGCCCATTGCAATGCGATGTATGAGCAATTGCAAGCCATTGGGGAAGAGGCGAAGGCCAGTGGTCTGGCCGTTGTGGTGTGGTCCTATCCGAGAGGATCGGCCTTGAGTAAGGAAGGTGAGACGGCCATGGATGTGGTCGCCTATGCGGCGCAGATTGCGGCACAATTGGGTGCACATATCATCAAGGTGAAGTTGCCGACCGCGCATTTGGAACAAGCTGCCGCAAAGAAAGTGTATGAGTCTACGCAAATTCCGATTAAGACGCTGGCGGAGCGAGTCCAGCATGTGGTGCAGAGTTCATTCGATGGCCGGCGGATCGTCATCTTCTCCGGCGGAGCCAAGAGTGAAGATAAGAACGTATTCGAAGAGGCTCGAGGGATTCGGGATGGAGGTGGGTTTGGCAGCATCATCGGGCGGAACTCATTCCAGCGGCCGAAAACCGAGGCAATCAAGTTTCTCCAGACGATCATGGGAATTTACAGCGGCGCAATTCAGTGAGCGCTCCCACGGTCATGGATAAAAGCGGATGGATACTATGAATCAATTCGAGTCGGGCCCTACGCCTCCACCAGGAAAGAAAAGCTGGGTGGTGACAGCTGCCCTGCTGACGGCCGGAATGATTATTGGATTTGTGATCGCATCGGACCTTGGATGGTTGTCGAACGGCCATGCAGTCCCTGATTCAGCTTCGGTGGCTCCACCGCCGCCCATTGCCAGACCGGTCTCGACGGCTCCGCAACCTATCCTGGGCGGAGGGAACCAAACATTCGTCGATATCGCAAAGTCGGTGAAGCCGGCGGTGGTGAATATCTATGCGACGAAGAGCGGGCGCGGAGAGGGGTCGGGCGCAACCCCTTTCGACGATCCGCTATTTCGAAAGTTTTTCGGCGACGAGTTTTTTCGGAAGTTCGAGCACCCCAAGGAGAAGAAAGAACGAGGGTTGGGGTCCGGCGTGATTGTGGAATCGAGCGGGTTGATCATTACCAATAATCATGTCGTCGGCAAGGCGGATGAGATTCGCGTCACCCTTTCGGACAAGCGTGAGTTCAAAGCCAAGTTGATCGGCACCGACCCGAAGACGGATGTGGCGGTCGTAAAGATCGAGGCTTCAGGACTCCCGAGCGTGCCGTGGGCCGATTCAGACAAGTTGGAAGTGGGAGAGTTTGTTCTGGCCGTCGGTAATCCGTTCGGACTGACGCAGACTGTTACGCTGGGGATCGTCAGTGCGCTTGGACGAGCCGCAGGTATCGCTGAGTATGAAGACTTTATCCAGACCGATGCCGCGATCAATCCTGGAAATTCCGGGGGAGCGTTAGTCAATGTGCGGGGAGAGCTTGTAGGGATCAACACCGCCATATTCAGTCAGAATGGCGGCAATATGGGAATCGGATTTGCCGTGCCGAGCAATATGGCTCAGTCGATTATGGGGCAACTCGTACAGACCGGGAAAGTCGTGCGTGGGTGGCTGGGAGTCTCGATTCAGGAGTTGACGCCGGAATTGGCGTCACAGTTTGGAATCACTGAAACGAAGGGTGTGCTCGTCAGTGATGTCATGGATGACAGCCCCGCGAAAAAGGCCGGTTTCGAGCGAGCCGATGTGATTGTTGAATATGATGGGAAACCGATGGATTCGCCGGCGCATCTGCGCAATGCGGTCGCACAGACACCGGTTGGAAAAAAGGTGGTCGTCAAGATTATCAGGGACAAGAAAGCCAAAAATATCGACCTCACCATCGTCGAGCAGCCCAAGTCGATGTCGCAGAGCGGTGAAGAAGACGGGGGAGACTCGGCGACGCCGACCGGAATACTGTCCAGCCTTGACGTGCGTGATCTGAATGAAGAGTTGGCAAGCCGCTATGGATTGAAGTCGAGCGAGCGGGGTGTGGTGATCGTTCGAGTGAAGCCGGGCAGTACGGCTGAAGAATTGGGTGTTCGTGAAGGTGATATCGTGCTTGAGGTGAATCGTCAAACGGTCACCTCGGTGAAGGTGTTTGAGCGGATTGCCAATAAACTGCCGAAGGATCAAGCGGTGTTGCTGTTGCTCAAACGGCAGGGGCGGACGATTTATCTTACACTTCGTCCATGATCAGTGCAGATTCAGATGATCTATCTGGTCCGTCTCGTGTGTTTAGTCGTATGACGCCACCCGGATGAACCGGCAAACCAGATGGACCAGATAGAGGCTCGTTCTCGTCAGCCCCAGTTAGCCGTGGCCATCGTTCCTGCCGCCGGACGCGGCCTTCGCATGGGTGGCGTCGTTCCCAAGCAGTTTTTGGCTTTGGGCGGTGAACCCTTGGTCGTGCATTCTCTTCGCGTGTTGCAGCGCTCTCCCGTCATCGATCAGATCATCTTGGCCGTGCCGCAGGCCGATCTCGACTATTGCCTCAACGATCTTGCTGTCCGATTCGGATTCTCAAAAATCAGGAGGGTGGTGGCAGGAGGAAAGGAACGGCAGGATTCGGTCCGGCAAGCTCTGGAGCATGTGCCGGAAGACACGCAGATTGTGGTGGTGCACGATGCGGTACGCCCGTTTCTGACGGAGCTCATGGTGACCGAGGTGGTTGAAGCGGCACGCCGTGAGGGAGGAGCGATTCTCGCATTGCCGATGCGTGATACGGTCAAACAGGTTGGAATGGCACATAGGATCGAACGAACCGTTGATCGGAAACCGCTCTGGCTGGCTCAAACACCGCAGGCCTTCAGGCGAGATTGGTTGTTAAGCGTCCATCGGAAGGCCCATGCAGAGGGAGTACATGCCACCGATGACGCATTCCTGTTTGAGTGGGCCGGTCACCCGGTCGTGGTGGTAGAAGGAAGCGGCGAGAATATCAAGGTGACAAGGCCTGAAGATATGGTGATCGGTGAGGCCATTCTGGCTTCTCATCGGTCGAGGACATGAAAGGGACAAGATGAGCAAGGGATTCCGTATCGGGTATGGATATGATGTCCATCCATTGGGGCCGGGGCGAAAACTGATTCTTGGCGGGGTTGAAGTCCCTCATAGCAAAGGATTGCTTGGTCATTCTGATTCGGATGTGCTGGTTCATGCCGTCTGCGATGCTCTATTGGGGGCCATGGGAGAGGGAGATCTGGGGCGGCACTACCCCAGTTCGGATTCTAAGTACAAAGGTATCTCGAGCCTCACGTTATTAGAAGATGTGATGTCAAAGCTAAAAATGAAGGGCTATCGAGTAGGCAATATTGACACGGTGATTGTGGCGCAAGCGCCAAGGCTTGGCCCGCATCTCTCGATGATGCAGCGGAAGATGGCAGAGGTAGCCGGTATCGACCCTGAACAGGTCAATGTGAAGGTGAAGAGCGGAGAAGGATTAGACGCGGTAGGGCATGAAGAGGGGATGGTCGCCCACGCCGTCTGTTTGATCGAGCTGGCCTAGTGCTGTTGGATATACTGCTGATGTTGAGGCACATTAAACAGGACCTCCAGGCGGTCTTTGATCGAGATCCAGCCGCGACCAGCAAGCTAGAGGTTATCTTCACATATGCAGGGTTTCATGCCTTGCTCGCCTATCGTATTTCTCATCGGCTCAAATCAATGGGAGTTCCCTTCTTTCCGCGCGCGATTTCTCAGCTGGCCCGTTGGCTGACTGGTGTCGAGATTCATCCTTCCGCCAAGATTGGGACGGGATTTTTCGTCGATCACGGCATGGGCGTAGTGATCGGGGAAACGGCAGAAATCGGTGACTACGTGACGCTGTTTCAAGGGGTGACGTTGGGAGGGACAGGCAAAGAACGAGGCAAGCGGCATCCGACCTTGGGGAGTCATGTGGTCGTAGGTGCGGGTGCGAAAATCTTGGGCGGGATTACGATCGGCGATAACGTGAAGATTGGAGCCAATTCCGTTGTCTTGAAGAATGTCGCGGCCAACTCAACGGTGATCGGTGTTCCGGGACGTGTCATCAAATCCCAGGGCGAACGTTTGCCCGATGCCACGATGGATCAAGTCGATTTGCCGGATCCCATCAGTGACCGTTTCATCGCATTGGAACAGGAATTGATTGAGCTTCGGAAGAAGCTCGAAAATCACGATGAACTGCGCCGTCAATAGTTGTTCGGATTGCCGTCAGCGTGCTGATGGAGTCGGCGCGGCGTGAGGCCGCGCCGGATTACTGCAGCTTATGCGGACAGACAGTCACTCATAAACTTCTTCCGCTCGTCGCCTTTTAACTGCTTTTCACCAGCCTCTTTGTTGCACGTCTTCATCTTGTTCTGCTGAGTATCTTTGCCGCCTCCGCCTTTCTCCGATTTGGCGGAAAGGCATTCCTTCATAAACGCCTTCCGTTCGTCGCCCTTTCCTTCGCCGAACCCCTTTGCATTCGCCTGTTCGTTACAGGCTTTCATCTTATTTTGTTGCTCGGGTGCGGCTGCAGCGAATGGAGTCGCCCCAAGAGTGAACGCAAAGCATGTCAGTGTGAGGACACGTAGAACTCTCCGCATGTCGAATCTCCTTATCTGAAATTATGAGGTGAGGTGCTCAACTGGCTTGTATCATAGCAAAGAAATACGTACGTGTCATGAGGTAGAGCTTTGGCAAGTTGAGCCTCCCAAGTAATATGCTGGAGCATAGTTCTGTATGGGATGCCGGGGGCCATTGGTGATGTGACAGGATGGGTGAAAGGTGATTTCTCTTTGAGAAAAGGATATGCTGTGCGCCCAAAAAGCACCTCACAGTTCTATCCATGCAGGCTGTCTTGGATTTGCCTCGACGGGAAGAGGAAAGGTCGACCATGAGCTCACCCCCCGATACCATGCCAGCGCGTCAGTTTCGGAAGCTTCTCTTGTCGGATCAGGTGGAATTTATCTGCGAAGCCCATAACGGCCTTAGTGCAAAGATCGTTCAAGAAGCAGGTTTCAAAGGTATCTGGGCCAGTGGTCTTTCCATCTCGGCTCAATTTGGAGTTCGCGATAACAACGAGGCCAGTTGGACTCAGGTCTTGGATAATCTGGAGTTCATGTCCGATGCGGCCACGATTCCTATTCTGCTCGATGGTGATACGGGATACGGCAATTTTAATAATATGCAGCGGCTGGTCCGTAAACTGGAGCAACGGCGTATTGCTGCCGTGTGCATCGAAGACAAGCTGTTCCCCAAGACGAATAGCTTCATCAAGGGGGACGCGCAGCCGATGGCGGACATGCAAGAGTTTTGCGGTAAGATCAAGGCGGGCAAAGATGCCCAGACTGACTCGGACTTTTGCATTATCGCCAGAGTCGAAGCTTTTATCTGTGGCTGGGGGCTTGCGGAGGCGCTGCGACGGGCCGAGGCTTATCGCCAGGCCGGTGCGGACGGGATTCTCATCCATAGTGCGCTGTCGGTGCCTGATGAAATACTGTCGTTCAAGCAGGAATGGGGAAATCGATGCCCCGTCGTGATCGTACCGACGAAGTATTATGCGACCCCGACAGAGGTATTTCGACAGCATGGATTTTCGATTGTCATTTGGGCCAATCACCTGCTTCGGGCCGCCGTGGCGGCCATGCAGAAAACAGCCTCGACGTTGAAAGAACAGGAGCATCTCCTGTCTATTGAGGACAAGGTAGCTTCCGTCGCCGAGATCTTTCGTTTGCAAAATGCGGCTGAACTGCAGGATGCCGAAGACCGTTATCTTCCTCGAGGGGTAGAAAACACCGGGGCCATCGTGCTGGCGGCGTCACGCGGCGAGGAACTCCGGGAATTGACCGAACATCAGCCGAAGACGATGGTGAAGATTCAAGGGACACCGATTCTCGCCCATATTGTGGATGCCTATAACGCTGTAGGGATCAAAGACATTACGGTCGTCCGTGGTTATAAGAAGGAATCGGTCAATCTGCCCAACCTGAGGTATTTGGATAACGACGACTTTGCCGACACCGGTGAGTTGGATTCACTGCAGAAAGCTTTCGGCATGCTGAAGAGCCCATCAAAGGACTTGATCATTTCTTATGGGGATGTGCTGTTCAATACATACATCCCGCAAGCGCTCTGTCAGGAGAACGAAGACTTCGTGATCTTTGTGGATAGCGATTGGCAAAACCAAAGCAGCTATGTGCGCCTTGGTGGCTTTGTCGAATGCTCCTTGCCGAATTCGAAGAGGGCGTTTAATGCCAAGGTCTATTTGAAGCAGCTAGGGAATACGGTAGGGAGAGGGCAGACCCACGGAGTTTGGATGGGGTTTCTGAAAGTTTCTCCTGCCGGAGCGGCTCAACTTCAGACCATTCTTTCGACGATAATGGGCGATCCTATGAATCGAAAAGCCGGCATCCCTCATCTCTTGCAGGAACTGTTGACGCGACAGCTGCCGATTCGCGTGTTGTATACCGTGGGGCATTGGCTCGACATCAACAGTCTCGATGATGTGGTCCAGGCGGGAAACTTTTGATGCTTCGTCTCTCCAGGGTCTTCTGTGAAACAGTGTGCGTCTGAACAGCATGTGCCAGTGATTGAAGAACCGTAAGGATAAGAACGCATGATCGATCCACATGAGTTTGTTGCATGTCTCAAGGAGAACGGCGTTGAGTTTTTCAGCGGAGTTCCCGATTCTCTCCTCAGAGAATTGTGCGCTTGTTTTGCGCAAGAGAGTCGCGCCGGTCAACATATTGTTGCAGCCAACGAAGGTGGCGCCGTGGCTTTGGCGTCGGGGTATCATTTGGCGACAGGAAAGCTTCCGCTCGTCTATTTGCAAAACTCAGGTTTAGGCAACATCATTAATCCGCTCCTCTCGCTGGCTGATCAGGAGGTGTATTCCATACCGATGTTGCTCGTGATCGGTTGGCGGGGAGAACCAGGCGTCCACGATGAGCCGCAGCACAAGAAACAGGGGCGTGTGATGTTGCCCATGCTGGACGCGATGGAAATCCCCTTTTCCCTGTTGACCCCGGAATTCGATCATGCGGACACAATCCTGAAAGATGCTGTGGCACATGCACGAAAGACCCATGCTCCCTATGCGCTTGTTGTGAAGAAGGATACATTCAAACCTTTTACGGCTGTTCAATCCGAGAGCGTGTCGTTCCCGCTGTCGCGTGAGGAGGCCATCCAACAGGTGATCGATGGGCTGGATGATCGTGATGTGATTGTGTCGACCACCGGCATGCCGTCTCGCGAGGTGTATGACTACAGGCGAAAAAAAGGGAGCGGCCATCACCGTGATTTTTTAACCGTGGGCGGCATGGGGCATGCTTCCCACATTGCGCTCGGTATTGCGCTTCAACAGCCAGACCGTTCGGTCTATTGTTTGGATGGAGATGGAGCGATGCTGATGCATATGGGCGCCCTTTCCCTTAATGGAACACTGAAACCGAGAAACTTCAGGCACATTATCCTGAACAATGGAGCGCATGATTCAGTCGGGGGGCAACCGACTGTGGGATTGGCGATCGACTTTCTCGGTATTGCTCGCGCATCCGGTTACGGACAAGTCTTACGAGCTCAGACCAAACAGGAGCTTCAGAGTAGCCTCACAGACCTCAAACGTTCGAGCGGACCTAGTTTACTGGAGATTCGTGTGCGTCGAGGGGCCAGAAAAGATTTGGGTCGACCGGCTACGACACCCATTCAGAACAAGCGGGCATTCATGGATTTTATCGGATCTCAGGGATAGCGCCTCCATCAGGGGGTGCCGTCGGTGCTTCCACGTACTCACGGTTATGTCTTGACCGCTTCCGGTTCAGTCGTAGTCAACTCGCACTAAAAACAGTCCCTGCGGCGGTGCTGTTTTTCCGGCAGCCGAGCGGTTTCGTGTATTGAGGATGGTAGCGAGACTTTCTGGTGCACGCTTATTCAGTCCGACCTCTACGAGAGTTCCAACGATAGAACGGATCATCTGTTTTAAAAAGCGATCTGCATACACCGCAATCCGCAGTCGGTCACCTTCCCGAAAAACCGTGAATTGCTGTAGATGGCAGATGGGATCGTCGTTGTCCGTCGGCTGTGTCTGGAACGAAGAAAAGTCATGGGTCCCAACTAAGGTGATCCCGGCGGTACTCATGGCCTCGTCGTCAAGGGACTGGTGAATGTGCCACCAATAGGCGCGTTCAATGGCGGGGCGCTCTGATCGATTGAGGATGTGGTATTCGTATAGTTTGCCCTTGGCCGAATGCCTGGCATGGAATGAGTCTGGCATGGGCTCAACCGATCTGACTACGATGTTCTCAGGAAGGTGTGCGTTCAGGGCTCTCGTCCATTCGCGCGGAGTCATCTCACGGTTGATGCGGAAGCTGGCAACCTGTCCCAGGGCATGCACTCCAGAATCCGTCCGTCCGGCACCAATAACCGGCACGGTGATCTGTGTGACACCGAAGATGGCAGTTTCAACGGCTGCCTGAATGGTCGGCTGGTCTGGCTGACGTTGCCAGCCAGCATAGGCTGTGCCGTCATATTCGAGGGTGAGCTTGATGATGGACATGTTCGGACTGGGCGGTGAAGCAATCGTTTTGCTGGGCGGAACTTAGCGTATATCAGACTTGCCTGCCGAGAGGAAGGCGACAATACCCTGGTAGAGTGATTGGGCAACATCCTGGACGAACACCGGTTTATGAAGCAGCTCTTCTTCCGAGGGATTCGAAATATAGGCAATTTCGGCCAGAATACTGGGCATGCTCGTGAATCTCAAGACATAGAAGGGGGCGGTTTTGACGCCATGATCGTCAATTTCATATTGGCCGTTCATCTGAGCCACCATGGCGGCTTTGGCATTCCACGCGAGCTCAAGTGATTCTTCAATCTTCTTCGCCGTTAGGAGATCCGCCACCAGATATTCCCACCCAACCCCGGTGTTGCTGAGGGGAGTTCCGTTTTCTCGTGCGGCTACTTCGAGCGCACGTTGATCCTTGGCCTCTCCAAAGTGATAGATTTCTATTCCTTTGACCGTGCGCGAGGGGTGGGAATTAACATGAATGGAGACAAACAGGTCCGCTTCACTGCTGTTGGCGAACTTGGTTCGCTCTTCAAGTTCCACAAAGACATCTCGATCACGGGTCATTAAAACTCGAATGCCGGGATGCTTGATCAGGAGCTTCTTGAGTTGGAGCCCTACCTTGAGCGTAATGTCTTTCTCCTCGGTCTTTCGGACTCCCCGTGCACCCGGATCTTTTCCCCCGTGGCCGGGATCGATCACAATGGTGGTGTAACCCTTTGTTCGTGGGGCAACAGGCTGAGGAGCCGTCGGGAACACACGTTTCTGCGTCTCTTGAGGGACACCTGCAAGGCTACGGCTTTGCTCTATGGGAAGGGTGACATCAATGACTAAGCGTGGAGGATCGGATAAAAGGAAGTGCTTATAGGATTGGAACGAGGTCGTTGGGAGGGAGACAGCCACGGCCTGAGAGGTGATTTGAGTGACCATGAAGGGCATGGGGATTGTTCCGTCCAGAGTTTTCTCCTGCGCGGCTTGGCTGAGCCTGGCATCAGGAAGCGCAATGACCACCCGGCTTGCATTTACTGCCCGTTGTTCAATGACGCTGGTATGACGGTCGAGATCAAGGACGAGCCTGATTTTCTCAGGACTGGTCGTTGCGCGGACGTTACGGATGGTCACAGGAGCGAGGGAAGCGGTGGTCCCCTTAACATGGCTCTGTTTCGACCCTTGAATCGACAGTGCCCGTGGTTTGTCGGATGACCAGGCCACGGCTTGGGGAACCATCCCAGTGGAGAGAGAGAAGAGGGTACCAGCCACGATGAGCGTGAGGGGCTTGAGTGAAAACAGCCGGTGCTCTCGTTCTTGCATGGACCCTATGTGGCCCCTTTTCAGTGATAGATGATGGGAAACTATTCTCAGATGTCCGTTCCCTTGTCAAGAACTACGCGAGTTGGATCGACGAGATCCCCGGTGACGGTCGATTGACGGCTGTGGTAGCGTGAGGGATGCCGACATACCTGATTATTGATGGGTATAACCTCTTGTCAGGTGGAAGAGCGCTTTCCGGGCATCGTGAAGCCGCTCGTGAGCAATTGCTGCGTAACTTAGCGAGTTACCGACATCGCAAAAATCATCATATCACCGTCGTGTTTGATGGGTGGCAGCAGGGCCACCCCACCGAACAACGAGAACATCGGGCTGGGGTACAAGTCATTTATTCCAAGCGGGGAGAGCGCGCCGATCAGGTCATTCAACGACTTGCGCGGGAGCATGGTCCCGACTGTGCCGTCGTCAGCTCAGACCATGAAATCGTGAATGCGGCTCGGGCTCACGGAGCCTTTGTTATGAATGCTCAGGAGTTTGCCTCCAAGTTACGGGCAGCGTCGGTACCAAGCAGGATGGTGCCATACAAAGAACTGGATACAGGTGAAGACCCCTCGGCACGCCGCAGGCCCGAGAAAAAAGGAAACCCGAGAAAGCTCCCCAAGTCGCAACGGCAGCGCGACCGGCACCTCAAACGATTTTGAATAACCGTTTCGCGTTGCTGCTTGTCTGTTCGGCAACGTCATCCAACGGCAACCCATGGATGGAGGCTAACTGTTGAGCCACCTGTGAGACGTACGCCGGCTCATTGCGTTTCCCCCGGTAGGGAACAGGGGTGAGGTATGGACAGTCTGTTTCGATCAACACGCGGTCCATCGGCGTATTTTTAGCGATGTCACGCAGCATCGCGGCATTTGGAAATGTGAGGATGCCCGAAAAGGACAGATAGAATCCAAGATCCAACGCATCCTTAGCCAGCCAGGCATCACCGGAGAAGCAGTGAAAGACCCCGCCGATTTCGGACGCGTTCTCTTCTCTTAAAATCGCAATCGTATCATTCTGGGCTTCTCTCGTGTGGATGATCACGGGAAGCCTGAGTTCGCGGGCAAGTTGAATCTGCTCTCGAAATCGCTCGCGCTGTTCTTTCGGCGAGGAGTGGTTGTAGTGATAGTCTAATCCGATCTCACCGTACGCCACCACATTCTTGTTGGGGGCCAGCTGGCGGAACTCGTCATACCAACCGTCACCAATGTGTTTGACCTCGTGCGGATGGACACCGATCGAGGCATAGACAAACGGATACTGGTCTGCGAGTCGTACGGCCGCATGGCTGGTGGCCAGATCGCACCCGATGGTGAGGAATGCTTCTACACCGGCTTCTCGTGCCCTGGCGATCATAGCCTCCCGATCGTCGTTGTAGCGCGTGTCGTCGAGATGCGTATGGGTATCGATCAGCATTTATAGATCTTACCACGAGAGGATTGTGTGATGGATATATCTGGGCGAGGGGATGAGAGAGGAAACCACTCAGGAGACTGGCTTGGGAGTGATCGCAGCTGCGAGTTCATGCAGCAGGTGTTCTGTCTCGTCCCAACCGAGACAGGCATCGGTAATAGAGACACCGTGCTGAAGGACCACACCTTCTTTCCAGGCTTGTTTGCCTGGGTTTAGGTTGCTTTCGAGCATGAGCCCCATGATGGTCTGGCGGCCTTCGCGGAACTGCCGCAGGACCTCTTGGGCGACGAATCCTTGGCGGGTATGATCTTTCTTCGAGTTGTCGTGCGAACAATCGATCATGATAGGACGGGCAATGTCTTCCCCTGCGACGGCCGCTTCGGCTTTGGCGACGTGTTCTGCTTCGTAGTTGGTTTTTCCACCTCCGCCACGGAGTACGATATGGCGATCGGGGTTGCCCATAGTTCTGATGATCGCGGTCTGTCCATCGGCATTGATGCCGACGAAATGATGTGACGTGCGAGCGGATGTCATGGCATTGACGGCGACATGGAGACTACCCTCAGTGCCGTTCTTAAACCCAACCGGCATAGAAACTCCGCTGGCCATTTCTCGATGGGTTTGGCTTTCGGTCGTGCGAGCTCCGATGGCCGCCCAACTGATGAGATCGGCGACGTACTGCGGACTGATCGGATCCAGTAGCTCTGTCCCACAGGGGAGGCCCAATTGATTGATCTTGAGGAGAATTGCCCTCGCTAACTCCACTCCCATTGCGATATCGCAGGTTCCGTCGAGATGCGGGTCATTGATGAGGCCTTTCCATCCGACCGTGGTCCTCGGTTTTTCGAAGTAGGTCCGCATCACGATCAGAAGGCGATCACGCAGGGCATCAGCGACCGGTTTCAGTTTGGCGGCATATTCGTATGCGGCATTGGGATCGTGGATCGAGCAGGGGCCTACGATAATCAGGAGCCGGTCGCGGTCCTCTCCATGAAGAATGCGGCGAATCGCCTCTCTGGTTTCTACGACGAGCGCCGCGGCCTGATCAGTCATCGGGAGTTTTGTCTTGATGGCGCGCGGAGAGGGCAGCGCTTTAATTTCGATTACGTGTTGATTGTCGATTGGTCTATTCATACATGCTCATGTCCTTGCGAGCGGTCTGAACCGCCTTGGTCTTGAGGGGGGGTAGCACTGTATCGAATCACGTCCCAAAAGTCCATATCGATTGCCGGCAGAGCTAGACAGAGTCATCTGACGGCTAGATTCAGGGGTTCTTGCAATTCTGACCGACGGGTGCCTATTCTATCGTTATGTCGTTGAGAAGGCTCAGATATCTCACACCCTTCCTCCGCCTAGGAGTGGCGGTGGGGATGATCTGTATCATCCTGGGGCTGGCGCCATTTTCCGTGGCCCAGGATGTTCACCATGAATTGGCCTCTGCCGATACGGATGGGCATGAACATTCGGACACCGACATCTGTCAGTGGGTCCAGCACCATATTGCCGGGTCGGTTGATCTGGATGTTCCGCGGTTTGCTATCTGTGACGTGGTTCGGCACCAGGAACTCCCTTCTGAATCCATTCTCCTATCATCGACGCTCTTGTTCATCGGCCCTTCCCGCGCCCCTCCACAAGTATAGCTGAACGATCATATTCAATAGGCAGGATGGGTTGATTGGGCACGCGGTCTGCGTACGTCTTTTCTACCCCTTCTGTTTCATCACCAGTGGATTTGTGAGCGGGGAGGGACACGATGGATTCGTTTGTGAGATGTGTGTTGAATGGGATGGTTGGATTGACTGTCGCCGCAGGCATATGTGGAACGTGCTCCGTCAGCTACGCTGAGGATCAGGAGTCGACCAAGACGATTAAGGGGGTTGTCCAAAACCAAGACCTTCGACGGGTATCGCAAGCAGTCGTCGAGATCAAGAATCAAGAAGGAGACATCATCTCGTCCGGGGTGTCGAATGATGCCGGAGAGTTTAAGATGACCCTATCTGAAGGCGGTACGTATTCCGTCAGTGCCGTGCAGGAAACGTATCGGAGCGAATATGTGGTGCTGACGGTGGGGGAGGGATCCCTGAAACCGGTCACCCTGACCCTTTCACAGACCAAGGAAGTGTCACTGGAGGTGGTGTCTCCCATGCCGCCTATCCAGACTAAAGCATCCAGTGAAACCTATTCACTCAGTCGAAAAGAAATCGATATCCTTCCGCGTGGGAACAACAATGACTTACACGATGTGTTGCTGACGATCCCTGGCGCGGCCTATGGGTCGCTCAAACAGGTCCATATCAGACAGGACCATGCAAATCTTCAACTCAGGATCGACGGAGTGCCAATTCCCGATACGGTTTCCTCGACATTTTCCGACGTGATTTCTCCACGGGCGTGGGAGCGGGCCGATATTGTGCTGGGTGGGATGGAAGCCAATGTGGGCAACAAAACAGCGGCACTGATCGACATTACGACGAAGAGCGGGACGAAACCGGCGTTTGGATCAGTCCAGATGTTTGGTGGGTCGAACAAGACGATTAACCCATCATTTGAGTATGGAGGCACGATCGGCGAGAAGTTTCGCTATTACTTCTTGAATAGTTATACGGCGACCAATCGAGGCATCGAGCCTCCGACCGTCGGGCACTCTATTTTTCACGATCAGAGCGAGCGGAACCAGACGATGTTTCGCGGTGACTATCAGTACGACAATAACAATAATATTACTCTGTTGTTCTTGAACTCCATCGCGAAGTATCAGATCCCGACGTTCCCTGGATTTGCGGCGAACCCGACTATTCTCGGTTTGTTACCCGGAGGGTTTACGCCGGTGCCGTCGGAAATGGTGAATGAAAACCAGAAAGAGAATAATCAGTATGGCCATCTGGTGTGGCGGCATGACATCAACAGCAAGAATTTTTTCAGCTTGGCCGGATATTTCCGCCACACGAGAGCCACCTTTCGAACAGATCCGCTGAATGTTCTTGCCTATGTGCCGAATGTGGAAGAACCCTTCTCGGCCGGCAGCCAAGACCGGATCGGTTATTCTGGTGGTGTGCGCATGGATTACACCTACGTGCATAGCAAAGAACATTTGATTAAAGCTGGGTTCCAGATCGATCGAACCCAGGCGATCAATAAGACGAGACTGTTTACCTTTCTTGATGATGGTGTAGGAAACCCGACCGGAGGTGTGATCAACGCCGGCGGCGACAATCGGTTAATTGGGTGGCGACAGGAGTTCTGGATTCAAGATCAGTGGTCACCGAATGAGCATTGGACTTTCAACCTCGGAGTCCGCGCCGATGTCGTGCAGTATCAGCGTGACGAAGCACAAATCAGCCCTCGACTTGGTGTTACGTACCGATACAACCCCGCCCATGCCTTCCATGCGTTCTATGGGCGCATGTTTACCCCTCCGAATCTCGAGCGGGTTGCTTTTGCCAGTTTGAATACGGAAGGAACTAAGGCGGCTCCGGAAGATGCCACCGATAATCAGCCGCGGGCGGAGCGGGCCCATTACTTCCAAATCGGCAGTGTCCATGCACTCACGGATTGGGCGACCCTCCAGCTTACGGGGTATTACAAGCTCGCCAATTATCTTTCTGACTCAGCCCAATTAGGAACGACTCCCTTGCTGAACTATATTGCCTTTGAACGGGGATGGACCAGGGGGGCCGATGCCGCACTCAAGGTCTGGTTCATGGAGAACCTGACGGGTCGCGGCAATATTGCCTGGGGACAGTGTAAGGGCTATGGTTTGCAGTCCGGGCACAATCTAGTGCATCTTGAAGAGATCGCCGATATCAATTCGCGTAGCGGCGTCTATTGCGACCATCAGCAGACGCTGACAGCATCGGGGATCCTGAGTTACCAGTTATTCGATCGGACAACCTTCACTGGGCAGGTTCTCTTTGCGTCGGGGTTGCGGGCGGCAGAAGAAGGTGCAAAGACTAACTCGAGCCATAGTCCCAGCTATACGATCTACAACTTTTCGATTAGCCATGTCATTCCATTGCCCTGGCACGGCCAGAAGTTCTTGATCGGGTTTGATATCGTAAATGCGTTGGACCAAAAATATTTCATCAACCAGGGCGAAGGCAGTATCGGTCTTGGGGTATCCCATGCCGGTATGCCGCGGTCCTTCTTCTTTCGCGGGCAATGGTTCTTCTAGTCGGATGCGGAAACGGGCCATCAACTGCGTTCTCGACTTGTGCGGATCCTCAACGTACCCCAGAAGGGTACGCCTCCGGCCTTGTTGAGTGGCCCGTTTGAGCATCCGATCGCCGATAGCGTAGAATGAGAAATCATGCGAGATATTTATAGACTGCTCTTTGCCGTTGTCTTGACGTGGCCGCCTGCGCTTGCAACTGCAGGCGACGAAGCCACCCATGAGAGTGATCACCAGGAAGATGTGCTGGAACTTCCTGAGGTTCATGTTCACGGTCTGTCGTTGAATAAAGATCAGCAGTTAGGCCCTGTGGCCAAGTCCACACCTTGGCCCGCTATTCCCCCTTCGCTCAACGGACAGGAGATCGATGATTGGATGAAGGCTCGCCTGTTGGTCTCCAAGCATGCCAGGGTCACCGTTGTGGTGCTGGAACCTTGTAAACACCGCGAGCTGACGGCTGCCGGAGTCAAGGCGCTCGGACGGTGGACATTCGATCCTCAAATGAAGGGCGATGATCCGATCGATGGTGAGCTGACGGTCCGTATTCATTTTCGCACGCGGTGACTGACGCCGAGACCATCAAAGCTCAGATGGAAGGCGACCCCACGCACCCAATCAGTCTTGCATTGTGATCAAGGTTTGTACGTGGTTACCCGCGCGCTTGTTTGATTCCATATCGGTCATGGGCTGTTTTTTACCCTGATCATCGTTCCAGCGTATCAGACTCACCTTTGTAATCTACTCGGGTAACGATTATCATTTAGGAATGCTGTTCCAGCGTTGAACAGACAAGATGTCAGCTATGTAGGGGAGATGAGTCCGACCACACTACTAGGATCGGTGGCGTTCGGGACGGGAATCCTTGCTATAGGGGCAACCGCAGCCGGTGGCTTGTTGGGGTGTTTGTTGCTTTGGCTCTCTTGCAAGGTCAATTCTTTGAAAGCTGAGATACGTTCAGCGGGGGAGACTAACCCCCAAACGCTCACCGATGCCCTTTCCCATCTGAAACGATTCGTAGATTGGACCAGAACGACAGCCGTCGCTGCTACGGTGGCGGCTGCGTTGTTTGGGTGCGTCTCTTGGTGGTTCTCAGTCTCTGATAGCGACATGAAAGAAAAAGCCCGCATGCGTTTCGAATCGGACTATGCAGCAGCACGGGCTGACCTGACGGCAGCGAACGCGCGTGCCGGGAAACTCGAAGTTGAGGCGGCAGAGGCGCAATCAGAGGAATCGAAGAAAGAGGCGGCACAGGTTCATGCGCGTATAGCCAAAGCAGTAGCTGATGTGGCGGCGGCAAACCAGCGCGCCGGTAAGCTCGAAGTCGAGGCGGCAGGCCTCCGAGAACGAGCGGCTCAAGCGAACATTGAACTGATGAAAGTCAAAGAACGAATAGCGAGAAGGGCTATTTCGGAGGCGCAGCGCACTCGCTTACACCAAGCATTGAAACCAATTCAAAAGGGGGCGGTAAAAATCATCGCCGTGCTGGGGGATGAGGAAGCCGGAAAGCTTGCAAAAGAAGTGTCGGATGTTCTGAAAGACGCCGGCTGGGTCGATGTCCATGTGAGTCGTGGGGTGTTCAGCGGAGGCATTCATGGGTTCGAAATCCGAATCCGAGATCGTGAGAAGGTTCCAGCCTTTGCACTGCAAATGGCCAGAGCGTTCGATTCCATCGGATTTGAGCCTTCACTGGTGCGTGACTCCTCGGTTGCGGAAGGAGTAATGGAACTCATCATCGGGATGGAATCGGACTCCGGATAGACTCTGAGGGTACACCCTTGGTCTGATGACGCCTGAGTCTCTTTATCCGTCGTGCTAGTGTTGTATCGGGGAAAAAGTAAGAGATCGGTTGATGCTTGACGGGTGACGGGTAACGCTTTATCGTCGCACGCATGAGTGTAGATGAGAAGCTCTTTTTGGCAATCAACGGCTTAGCCGGTCAATCAGCGGTGGCCGATTACCTATTTCTGCAACTGGGGAACCGCAGCACGCTCTACCTTCCTGGTGCCTGCGCGATTGCCTACTGGATTTGGCGCAACCCTCGAGAGGCTTTCTTGGGAGGCCCGGTCTTGGGAGTATCGGTTGGACTAGTCGATTTTTGCGGAGGGCAATTGAAGTGGGTGTTTGAACGAGTGAGACCCTGTCGGGCTCTGAGCGACGTCGTCAAAATCGAGTCGAGTGGCTGTGGGGGGTTGTTCAGCTTCCCGTCGAATCATGCGGCCAACACCGCAGCGCTCGCGGCATTCCTCCAAGTCTTGTACCCCAAGTCAGGATGGATCACGTGGCCCCTTGTGGTATTCGTCGGGTTCTCCCGCGTGTTTATTGGGGCGCATTATGTGACGGACGTCCTTGGTGGGTGGATGCTTGGAGGGGTTATCGGCGGAGGCGCGGCATGGGTTCTCCTTCAATGGCCAAGATTCAGGACGAGGATGAAATCGGTCGTAAACCCTGTCAAGGAAGCCAGAATCCAGTCCTGATTTTCACGAAGTCCCCGGTTGGTTTTCCACCGTCGCTAAGAGATCAGCCCGTAAGCGCTCCATATCATACCCCCGTCCGATCAGCACGAGTGCCGATTCGGGTTCATCCAGCAGCATGAGGGGTGAGATTGTCGCCTGTCCCGGCAACGCATATTGAAACTCCTGTAACTCCGGTTCTTTCGAAAATCGGAAATACCCTTTCGCACGCTCCAATTGTTTCGGGATCGTTTTGATCCACGCCAGGAATCGCTGGCGATTGAGCGGCCCGGGCAATCGGATTGTTGTGGCGATGGGATGGTAGGTTGCATGCTGTGTATGTCGTGGTCGAGATTTGTCGAACAGAACGTTCGTCGGGGACGGCTGTTGGGTTGATGGATGGGTCGCCAAGAGGTTTGGCACATCAAGCCTTGCGTGCGACGTTTCCCACAGGCGGGCATAGGGGTTTTGCTGGAGGATCCCAGCTCGGAATCCTTCCCAGTGACCAGGGACATAGAGGTCTTTCTTGTTCAGAATGAGTTCGTCGGCACAGCGGATCGCCTGCGTCGTCACATAGGCGCTGGAATGGCTTTCTTCCGTCGAGACCGGATGTACGAGGGCGATGACTCGTTCTAGGGATGCTAACCGTGCCGTATAGGCATCAGTCACTGCATCGATCACTTCAGCCGGGTCGGCCAGTCCTGAACATTCTAGAATCAACACATCCGAGGCATAGTCACGTACCAGCTGCGCAATCCCCCAAGAAAGATCTTCCTTTGTATCGCAACAGACACAACCGCCGGCGAGATTCATGACCTGCTCAGCAAGTGTGCCGGCTCGAGGGCCATCGATACTGACGGTCCCAGCCTCGTTCATGAGGACACCGGCGCGCTGACCTTGCGCTTTCCAATGCTCCAGGAGCCGCATCAAGAGCGTTGTCTTACCGGCACCGAGTGAGCCGCATAGAATGTAGAAAGGGATAGGGGGTAAGGTCATACGTATCCGTGTTCATGCATGGACCATTGTACCGGCATACAGATAAAACGGAAAGGGAACCGGTGTACCTATGTGCACACACTGTTCGAGGGAGATGGCGTAGTGTGATTCCAAGACGCTGTCGGATTGATTTTTGACGGCGTAGTTTATTATTCCAGGAGTTAGCTCGAGTGGGAGTAGGTTCCTAAAATCGTCTTCAAAGCGGTAGTTAGTCCCGGTATAAGCCGACCTGCAAAATCGACTGTCAGGTGATCTGTGTCTCTGTAGACAATGGTGTGTCCCTGAACGGGGTTGCATGTTCCCGTATGGCAGATAAGATCGGTCATATCAATAAAATAAACGTGTGAGAAGTTGTGGGCTCCGGCCTTCTCAGATTCATAGACGTTTGGATTGAGAACCGTCGATTGGTCGGCGGTACATGAGGTTTGAGGATCTCGATCCTGGCGGAGAGATCTGGCGAGACAGGTCGGAACATTATAGGGGAAATAGGGGGTGTCCCGAATGATTACCACAGAATGTTCTTTCAATGTTTGCAAAGTCTTTCGGACTCCATCGCGCAACTCATTCAACGACGGTTGTGATGTGGATGCGAAGAGGTGTTCATACTTGTGTCCAAGCTGACTGGTTGCATTGCCGAGGAGCACCAGAGTGGGGTGCAGATTATGGATGAGACCCAGTGCCTGTGTACGCCATTGGGTGCAGGCGGCATTGTAAGGTTCCAATCGCCCACTATCCTGGGGCTGGAACGTACTGGGTCTGATATCAAAGGCGGGGCATGAAGGCTTTACAATGGTTGTCAACATCCACCCATTCAAGTCCGCGATTTGTTTTAGCGAATTGAACCAATGCATGGCATGAGAGTCTCCAAACAAGATGATGCGGACTTCTGCCTTCTCATTGCCAAAGTCACACTGCTTCACTTCCGGTGATTCTAGGGATGGATAACAATTCTGTTCCGTCAGGATTCTGTTGGTGCTCTTAGTCGCTTCGATAATGCCATGCATCATCGGTGTCTGTGCCAAGTCTTCAGCGAATTTCATAGAGAACGACGCGGTGCCCAATGAAAGCACCATAATGACTGCTGCGAGGCCTACGGACAATGCGGGACGTTTGAGTAAGGCCTGATGAAACCGAATCGGTCGTTCAATAAAACGGTGACTGCCTGCCGCAATCGCTAAGGATATCGCGGCGACAGCCACTTTCCCAGGAGCATGCAGGGTTGGAAGAAGCGCAGCGCTGAACACCAAAAATGGCCAATGCCAGAGATACCAGGAATAGGAGAGTGTTCCGAGACGCTGCAGGGGTGAAGAGGCCAGGAGGACTCCAATACCACGATACGGCTGCTCTATTCCCGCAATTCCCGCAATCAGTATTGCGGCAGTGCCCAGTGTGGGAATAAGCGCAACCCATCCCGGAAAGCTCGCGGCGCTCATATCCGGGAGAAAGTGTGCGGTACCAAGAATCGCTAGGAACCCGAGCCAGCCCATGGTGGGCCCCCAACGTGAGAAAGCATGCGGTTTCTTATGCGACAGGAACAAGGCGAGTCCTCCAATACCAAATTCCCATGCCCTGGCAGGCAGCTCGTAAAAGGCAAACGTTCCGCCTTTGAGGGTGAGCCCGATTCCGATTCCCAGAGAGACCAGTGTCAGCCCGGCGAGTAGGGTGAAAAGCGCATTCGTCGAGCGCCACCATCGTACGCTGAGCAAAATCAATAAAGGCCAAAACAGATAGAACTGTTCTTCAACGGCTAATGACCAGGTGTGTAGCAAGGGGTTGGATTGTACGTTTGGACTGAAATAATCCCCGGTATTCTTATCGAAAAATATATTACTCATGTGAAGAGCAGCGGATCGAGCGGCACGGGCAGCCAGATCCAACTCCTGAGGTGTCAAAATGAAGGCTCCAATCAGTAGCGTTGCGACTAATGTGACGGCGAACGCTGGGAGCAATCGTCGAGCACGGCGGGCATAAAACTCCAAGAGATTGAGCTGTGAGGTTGCCTGAACCTCGTGAACCAAGATTCCAGTAATCAGAAAACCAGACAGAACAAAAAAGACATCGACTCCGACAAAGCCACCTAAGAATCCAGGTGCGTCGCAATGGAATAAGACCACCAAGAGTATAGCGATGCCGCGCAGCCCCTCAATATCTGCACGAAACTCCGATGATCGATTATCAGAACTCTTCATCGAACCCTGACGGATAGCCATTTCCCTGCTCGGTAATGCGTGGGCATCTCAAACTCTCGGTCTACTCCTTGTGAGCGCATATAGACCGAGGAAGATGCATGGGGGATGCCATCATCAGCTCGCGTGAAAGACATTGTATATCAATTACTTGGATTGTGAAATAGCAGGACAGTCAAATGTTCACCAGTGTGAGATGTAGGGAAAAGAATTCACCCGATCACCATCATTTCTACAAGGCTGCGTGATAATGCCAATATTTATTACCAATTTTCAGACTTGGAATCCTAGACTGAGGCGGTTACGTATCATGCACCGTAAGCGCACCAGGCCAGACTGTTAGGACGATTTCATTGGGACAGGCCTGTCGAACTATGAACCGAGCCAATTGGCAACATTTGTCTTTCGACAGGTTTGTTATGGTGTATGTATGGGTGTGCATACTTGAGAAGCTACGAGGAGATAGGATTGAGGGAGGCCAACGGGCATCTGTCGTATGCTGGACAGACTCTCTGAGAAATCTCCTGCCTATCTGCATTGGGGTGAGGAGGAAAAGTTGTCACGGTTGAGGAAGATGACATCTAGGCTCATATTCCGTTCAAGTGCCTATTCGAATTTTAGTGTGGTATAGATCCCTCTCCTCGGAGGAATCAAAACGTGTGGCTTGCGGTGGACATCACGCCCCCGCAACGGTCTATATTTGGTTGGGTACAGTGAGCGATCGCTATGTGGGGATGGGATCTATCCTCACATGCGGACACAGTCATAGCTATGATCTGGGAATTAGAGAGGGTAGATACAATTCGAATGTTGCGCGAGCTGATGGATGCAGGCAGGTATACCACGCACTATACCGGTTGGCGCAGTTTACAAGAAATCGGCTGATTTGGCGAAGGTGTTGCGCACAGTACATGGGACAGGTGTCTTGCTCATGGCAAGTGTCCTAATGTAATCGATATTTTGACCATGAGTGCCGCTGTATCGGATGTTATGCAATTGATTGCTACTATGGTAGAAAAGAGGGTAAGTTATGGGGAGAATGTGCTTGAGTTGAGTGGCGGTATACCCACGAGTGGGTGTGATGACGTCGATCTTTTTTTCCGTGATGCGTTGCGCTCGTAGGACTGCTCAAGTATAAGGGGCGCGTTGAGCCTGACAATCTGGGAGGACACATGATCACCTGGTGGCTGCTCGGTGGGCTTGTAACAATGGTGGCCGGGGTTGTCGTATATCGGGAATGGAAGATTCGCCGTCAACCCATGTCGGGGGCCGTTTCCGTGATGACGAAAACAACAGATGGCCAGTTGCTTCAGTTTCTGGTGCGGCCGACCAGAAAGATCGGAAGAGATTAGGCGGCAAGAAACTTGCCGATTGTAGGTGAAGTGGGCGATTCAGCTGGGCTGAAATAGGCGTATCGGGCTTGTACGACGAACAAGAGTGGGTGCTACCACCAAGACCACTCCCTAGTGACTAAGACATGTATCCCAAGGACAAAGTTGGTGATGGCATGTGCAACTATACAGGCCCAAAGATTCCGAGTTTGTACCAGTAGGAGTCCGTAGATGGCTCCCGCCATCATCCCGGCAAGCCAAAGATCATGCTCCACTCCGAAAAGGGTGATGACGGCAATGAATGAGAAGGGTGTGAAGGTTCCGATGGGGATCGTTTCAAAACGAGACGAAATGAGATACCGCAGTACAAATGACCGCCAGAATAGTTCTTCCATAATCGGAACAACAATGGCCGCCCCACAGAGACGAAACACGATCAGTAGATAGCTGGCCGGCCCGTCAACCGCAAATGGGTTGTATCCTGACGAAGGTGTTCCCTGCATCGCCCATGACCAATCCATCCTGACCCAGGCTAAATAAACTAGGACCCCAACGGCCGTGATCAATATCAGATGTTGGATAGGCAGTCTGGGTGGCCACTGGAGTTCATCGTACTGACGCCAGAACCAGGCGAGTGCAGCGGCAACGACCAACGTCTTAATCGGGTAGAGCCACAAGTGAAGGGGATCTCCTGACGATGATGGCCATCCGGCAGCCCGTTCCAACCATCCGATCATTTGATCTATGAAAAGAAATAATGCGTAGAGTCCAAATGGAACGACTCGAGCGGCCATAATTGCGGTGTGCCTTAATGAAAGTGGGAAATGCAGAAAAATTACTTAGTATTTAATGGCATAATACTATGCCTTAAGGTGTGTCGAAATTGCAAGAAGCGTAAGCTTCAGTAAGTAACGCTTGGCCTGATGCTAGTTTCAGCGGTCGTAATCGTTCATTGTTATTTATGGCACATGAGCATATCTCAGAAGCGTTCTTTTTCGGCCGATCACAGAGTGCTACGCAGTCCGGCGGACTTTATGGTGGTGCACCATGTCTAAGTTAGCTAGCCACGAGCATGGCCTTGTCAGCTTGGGAGACGTGTGTGAAGGACTTGGCTCAGGAGCTTGGATATGTGCCCGTTTGATCGAAGAGTAGAGGGCATCGCCTTGGGCGATCATCCCGGTTGCAGTTATCTAAGTGCGGTCTGAAACCGGGTGAGTCAGGATGATCGAGCCCATGTATTCCAGTCACGAACCCAAGTGCTAGCAACAACCTCAACCGGCTGAGGGAGGATAGCGCTCAGCCTGTAGTTCTTAGGGGAATGGATGTGCGACGGTTGCATGGACTCATAGATACTTGTAGTTTGATCGAAGAGCGAACTCAGGTGCCGGCAGGTCGTCTCTTACCGCTCATAGCAGTTTCTGGTCGGATCATCTGCTGGCGAGTTTTCTGCGCAGCTGGGCCCCATGGGTCGCGGGGCTCGGACGTATCCTTCCACCGTATGATTCTTTTTCAATATTTCAATGTGTAACTCGTGACAGGATCCTGAGCACCCAGTTGTCGTTGACAGGGGATTGTCCAGGATCATGGATTTCCCCCCGACGGGGATAAACCGGGGATAGGTGATGGTTGTTGAGCCGAAAGTGGCGTGTCCTTGATGGGTGGATTGCTCAACTCTAGTGGTAAAGGTCGAGCGAGGATGCTCCGGTCTCAATACCGTAGCCCACGTGGGATCGTCAGGGGCGTAGAGGAAAGCATTGTTGCCGCGATGACATTCGGTACAGGCGGCGGTGCCAGGAGAGAACCCCCGAACGGGGTCGCGGAGGGCGGTGATGGGGATTTCAGTTGTCGCGGGTGTCCAGGTTGATTCTGCGGGGCTTGGGTCGTTACCCCAAAAACAGGCGTGTCCGGTCGTGGCGTTTTGGCAGATGATTTGGAACGATCCTCCATTTCTTCCGAGTGCGATGCAGGCACCTCTTCCCTGGGAAGGTGCATAGGACCAGATGCTTGCGAACGAGGTTTCATCAACCGGAGTCTGTTCCAGACTATTTGGCGTGAGCAGTATGGTTTTGAGATTGCCGTGACTCTCCCATTCCGATGAGGATCGTTTCCAGTCAGGCGGAATTGGGACGTTCTTTGCACGGCATGTTTCTATATAATTGCCTTCGCCGTACGCAGTTACGCTCGATATCTGAGTAGGAATAGAGGGTTGAGAAGCGGCCGTTTCTGTTGCCGATTCTTTCAACGAGCAACCTGCAAGAAACACACAAGCGAAGGCCATGATACTCAATTTGAGAACTCTCACCGGTGTTCTGTGTTCCCTAAACCTCATCTTTCACACCTCCGATATCGCTGTCTATGGGCAATGTGTCTGCTGATATATTGCGGAATGTCAGACTACGCTCATTGGCGGTCGCCGCGTTGTAGATGCAGGGAGGCTAAACCTCTGGAAGCTTTGATCAATTCCTAGGTTTGAAGAGGCGACGTTCTATTCTCCAGTGTGGTGAGAGCCGGTTGAGCGAACCGAGCATGAATCAGATCTTTCTTGGGAGATCTTATATTGAGGGCCTGCGTTGTTCAGAAAGAGCCTCTCTTTTGGCTCGGAAAAAATCCTGTAAGAGTCCGCGGCTTTCCTCCTGATGGAGCCCTCCGATCACCTGTACTCGATGGTTGAAGCGGCGCTCAGAAGGAATGTCGAGGATTGAGCCACAGGCTCCTGCCTTGGGATCCCAGGCGCCGAATACGAGCCTTGTGATACGCGCTTGCACAATGGCTCCGGCACACATCGGACAGGGTTCCAGTGTAACATAGAGTGTGGTGTCGGTGAGGCGCCATGTCTTCAACTGCTCTGCGGCTTTTCTGATGATGATGATCTCGGCATGCGCCGTTGGATCCTGTGAGAGCTCCCGATAGTTATGAGCAGCCGCGATCACATGGTTGTCGGACACTAACACGGCGCCGATTGGGACTTCCCCGACCAAGGGAGCCAGTCGAGCTTGTTGAAGCGCCAGCTCCATGAATTGAGAATCACTGTTGTCCAGTTGTATCGAGAGAGGCATTGAAGAGCTTGTCATACTCATAATGCATGCTAGCACAGGAGCTGGAGAGAGGGACAGAAGCGCGGAGAATTTGTGAAGGAACGGTAGCTGGTATTCTTACGGTAGGGTCGTTGGTCTTGTGCGTTGTGGCGGGAGGTGGTTTTTCAGGTCATCCAACTCGGCTTCGCGCTGGATCAGTTGATCTTTCACCTCCCCCAGTTCTGTGAGACGCCGCTGCAGCTCTTCCTGAGTTCGTGCAAGAGATTCTTCCCGCTCCTTAAGTTGATGCTGAAGCGTGGCTAGTTTGGCATGGGCCTTGTCCGCTTGTGTTTGCAGTTCAGTGACTCTGTTTGTGGTGGCTGTTGCTTGGGGAGAGGAATTCCAACTCAAGAATGCCAAGATACCAAGGACAACGAGAAACACCATACTGAGTACCCACCCAACTGATGGCGCGGAGGTCGTAGATGGTGGGAAGAGGTGATTCATCCACTCACCGGGTTCAAGGCTGGGTTTGGTAGGTGAATTGGCAGTCTCCTCCACTGATTGAGGAAGGGTGCGGGCGCCCATGATCTTTGTCTTAAGATGGCGGGGTGGAGAGATAAGGGTGAGTTCAAAAGGAAGCGCCACTGCGACCGACTGATACTCCTTCAATGTGGTACGGCAAGGGACACATCCAGAAAGGAGATGGGCTTCCAGAGCTTGCCGTTCGATCTTTTCAAGCGCGCCGATCGCATAGAAAGGAACGGCATCTTCGAGATCTTGGTGTGTCATGCCGAAAGATCTTGCTCCCAGTACGTGTGTAGGGACTCATGCAGTTGTGACATGCCGAGCTTGAGATGGGTGATCACCGCGTCGAGCGGCTGATCGAGTCGCGTGGCAATCTCCGCTGGAAGCAGGCCATCGTAGTAGGCCAATTCAATGGTCTGTCGATGCGCTTTCGGCAGATTGTTGAGTGTCTTACTGATCACCGTCCGTAGTGCTTGGTCGGCTTGACACTCAAATTGCCCAGGCGGGGCGATAGGCTCGGTGCCATCGGTCGGCAATGTTTGACGACGCAGTTGAGGATCGGAGGCTCGTAGTCGGTCGATGGCTCGGCTGCGGGTTAATATGATGAGCCAGGCGATCGGGGTGCCACGTCCGACGTCATAGCGAACAGCTCGCTTCCAGATATCGACGTAAACGTCCTGCAGGATGTCAGCGGCTTCATCTCGGCTACCGAGTATCCGCAATGCCAAGCTGAAGAGGATGGTGCTTGATTGATCATAGAGTTGGGTGAAGGCAAGATTGTCTCCCTTGCCGGCTCGAATTGCTATTTTTGGGTCAATTGTTGACGCGGCGTGCTGTTCGGCAGTGTCCATAGAATGATAATGATCTAGAGTAGGGAGACGATCTATCAACCGGTCACAACTATAGCACCCTGAATCTGCTGCAAGAAGAATTCGCGCAAAAGAATGTCGACTCTCGCAAGCTTGAAAATGGAATAGTTGTTGATTTCCAATGGTGGTTGTCGCAAGGCCGGTCCATCAGCGTGGAGGAGCGTTTGGCATGATGACGGAAAAATCCGGTACGGCCCGTGCTGGAGTGAGAAGGCGACGGCTCACACGAGCAGTTCTGTGAGAAAGGTGTCAGGGTGTGCGGCTGATACACCCACCGTCAACTTCGATGGTACTTGAAGTATGGCGCTAATATGGTTGCTGCTTCGCTTGCGCCAGTGGGTTCCGGAGGTGGAGTTGTAGCGGGGAGGTTGATGGCTTTCTCCAGCGTTGTGTCCCATTGGCCCTTCATAAAGTCGTCCATGGAAAGCTCGATCCCTCTCCCGTAGCGGTGCAGGTAATCTACGAGAGATTGTTCGTCCCCGAAGTTGTATCGACGAACGTACACAGTCGGAACTTGTAAGGCGACGGCTTCGACCAGAGTGCCATACCCTGGCTTGGTCATGACGACGTCGACCGAGGCGAGCAAGGTCTTAAACGAAAACGGGAGGGACTTGATGGAGGCGAATCGCCTACTTTCCGGCGGAGTTGAGCCATCAAAAAGAAATTGATAACCAGGAAGTGACTCGACTGTCTCGAAAGGGAGTGACGTCAGCGGAATTCCTCCAAATCCGATCAGAACCGTTCGGTTCCCTGGTCTAAGGGACAGAAGCTCGGCCAGTCGTGGACGGGCGGCAATAGCTGGCTCAGCAATCGGAGGAATAACATGTACGTGTTGGAAGCTGTTCAATGTGGGAGAGGGAGTAATGCGCAGAGCAAGATTGGCTTGCCTATAGGCCTGACGGATGAACTGCAAAATTGGTTGGGTGTCGATTCCAGGAGGAGCCTGGTACTCAGACAAAATCAGGTCCCAGGTAAAACTGGCGAGTGCAACGGTCGGAATCGCCGCGGCGTTCCCTGCTGCCAATGCGAGGTATGGGGTATCGGCGAGAACCAGATCTGGTTTCGCCGTTCGCATCGATTCAATTTCGATCTGCAGCCGCTCGTTCCATGTGCTGTGGAATCGGTGGTGCTCACGCCAGGTCGCTTCGATATTGATGGTCATGGGACCCTGTTGAACGCACCCGACGTCTTGTTGGACGGGACTGGTTTCCCATGGAATCTTGAGGCGATCGACGAAGAATGCTGCAGGAACCGTCGTGCGTAGGAGCACTCGGAGATCCGGAACAAGACCACCTAATGCATTGAGCACCGGCACGACCTGGGCGGCATGACCGAATCCGTGTGCGGAGATGGCGGCCCAGATTAGCGGCATAGAAGAGGGTGTGCGCACATCATGAGAGACGTCCAGTGAGGACAGACAAACTCAACTATTGGAGTGGTCTGATTCCATGGGGGCGATGTTATACATCAACTCAAGGTCAAACTCGTCGACGAGTTCATTGAAGGCTCGGGCTCCGAGATCGGAGCGAACCTCCGCCATGACCAAATCAATGGCGGGTGCGGCATGCTGACCATATTGCGCAACAGCTGAGTCAAGTCGTTTCCTGGCATCATCGAGGGTCACGGGTAGTTTCCTCTCTGTATGGTCGCAGCACAGTCATGACAGCGTGCGTAGTAACTCCTGCATTTCAGGGACCAGATCCTTTCCGCCGTTGGAGCGCCCAGAAAGGACCGCCTCAATACCGGCTGTGAGCACGGGCTTGGCCTCGGCGTTCCTTCCCAACCGGATCAAGGTCCGTCCTAAGGACAGATGAGAAGCGGCGTGGGTTGGGTCGAGCTGTGTGGCCACCGTCAGATGCTCGACGGCTTCCTCCAGGCTCCCATTTTCTTGAAGTATCTTGTTGCCGAGTCCATAGCGGCCGAGGAATCCTTTTGGATTTTTGGCGACCATCTGTCGGAACGCATCAATGTCCATAGTGTCTATGATTTAAATTAGACTGGTACTATAACACTAGAATGGCAGGATCGGCCACATGAGAACGTGGTCGAAAGAAACGAAGCAGGGATTCTTCATGGAAACGGGGGTGTTGTCGTGGGAGCAGCTGATCGAGTGGGGAAGGTGGTTGACGGTCTTTTAGCTCTCACAGTGATTGTGCGAAGACCGGTGCCGGATGTCGGGGCACTGCTGGCCATATAGAGTGTCGTGTCGCGGACAAGTTGGCTTGTCAATTCTGTCAGACAGACTTCCGTCACATGTCCCTTCAGCTCATCGATCATGACCGGTGTCGCACCAAATAGTTTATACTGAACTGTACCGGATGAGAGACCTTCATACCGTTTGACCTGTCCATCCCAGCGCTCAAGCTCAAGACCGATCTTAGCCGCGTAGCCGTATTCAAAGTCGATAAAGGGTGAAAGAAGAAACATGGAACCGCCAAGGATGATGCCCTTGAAAGCGGACAGCCATGAGTGAGGTTCGATCGTTTCATCCATGGTGATGCGTGCGGAGACGATTTTTTCACCGAGCGAATCAGGCGGTACTCCAGGCGGTATCAGCGTTGAGAAGAGACGAGTTTCCTGAACTTTGTTGAGAATTCGCCGTTCGGCTTCCGTTGAGGGATTTTGTGGGGCGCCGTTTCGTGACAGGTGAAAGGAATCCAGCACCAACGGAACTCGTTCGTCGCTGGGGAGTGAATGGGCGGCAGCCGGCTGTGAATCTTCCGAAGACGGCTTTACGTCGATCGTGCGAGTGCATCCGACGCTTCCGCATATGATCAGTCCCATGACACTCAGAATCGGCCAACGAAAGGCATGTAGCATCATGGTTTCCGTCTCCTCAGAAATAGAAGGAAAATCCCGCAAAGGGAAGGCTCGCGTTCAGCCCAAGGTTCGGATACGCCGTGCCGGCGTTGGAAATGTGGTGAAAGCGATAGCCGGCATTGAGGGCGAGTTGTGGTGTGATGAACCACGAAACGCCAACGCCTCCCGTGAGCACGAAATTGAATTGATTGGCCTCTTCGCGAATACGACCGCCAAGATCCGTCCAGAATGGTCCGCCTGCGAACTCCATGTAGGGACGGACACGACCCAGAGCGACGAAGGTGTATTTGATCCTCGGTGTGAATCCCACGCCATGTGTCAATAACGGTTCTCGGAACTCCAGGTAGACCATCTCCGCGCCGAGCGAGATCTGTCCTCGGTACCAGCTATCTCCGATAGGGTCGGTCAGCGTAATCATCCACGAAGGCATCAAGGCCGGTCCGTGTTGCTTCGTCTTGTGTAAATCCGTGAGTCGGTGAGAGAACATATAGCCGGCGGTGAGTCCAACCTCCTGCGTCCCGACCGTGATCGTAGGCGAGACCTCTGAGGCCAGTGCAAGAGAAGCCATCAGGATCACTCCCGAAATTGCAGTCAGTATGGTGTGAGTGAAGCAAGCCATGCCCTCTCCTTGTCACTATCCTGTCGGCTTCTGTGCGCGAAAACTTGATTGACAGGTATCCGATGCGGCGTGTTCAAAGGAAGCAGAGGATTGAGTTCTGTCCAGGATTACAAAGAGTTTCCTGGTCGGCTTGTGAGAGAAGAAGGATCAAGGAGAATGTGTTAGTCATTTCACTTCATGTTCAAGAGCCTCTTTGAGTCGGCCTCTAAATCGGGCAATCGATATCGCAGGTCGAGTGAAACCACACGTTCAAGACAGCGTTGAGCAGAAATGAGGTCGTGTCGTTTTGCATAGAGACTCGTGAGGAGGCGGAGTACGGCAGCCTCAGCTGGTTCGTTGCCGAGTTTGATGTAATGTTCCGAGGCGTTATTCAAACACCGTTCAGCTTCGAGGAGATTCTCTTGGTCTAGGTAACATTTGCCGAGTTGGCTGTAAGTTACGGCGAGCCCTTCCTCGTTGCCGACTATTCGATGATGCTCGAGTGCCAGTTGAAATGAGGACACGGCCTGATTCCACTGGCCGGCGCGGGCCTCTTGCAGCGCAAGATTTGTATGGAGGATGCCGAGACCGCGAGCGTCTTGTAACTCGCGCAGGAGGTCTAGCGCTTCGAGATAGTAGGGACGCGCTTTCTCTGGATGGTCGGAAGCAATATGGAGGTTACCGAGATTCACCAAGGTGTGAGCCACGGCGGTGAGATTCCGTTCGGTTCGTTGGATCTGAAGTATTTCCCGATAACATTGTTCTGCGCGGGCAAACTCATGCATCAGCGCGCAGGTATTGCCAAGGTTTCCGAGAGAAGCCGAGAGCGCTTGTGGATTAGTGGCAGTTCGATCATCAGCGACGGCCGCTTCCCATGCCGTACGAGCCTGGAGCAGATCACCGCGATGGAGGAAGATCCTAGCCCGATGTTTATGATCCTCGCTCATAAGATCGTCGAGTGTTAGTTGTAACGCGTGAGCCGCAAGGTTGGACTATTTCCAATACAAGATGGGAACGGCATCTCACGAGATGCAGGATTTCTAATCGCCCCCTTTTGGCGTGTCTCGCTTGTATTCAATCTGCAGCTCATCTTGTTCCTCCAGCCCTAACCCAGCCCTGAACGAACCATGGAGCTCAGTGATGCACTCGATGTCACGTGGATTCTTGCCTGCGTGAGAGGCGAGATACGCTTCAGACAATTTCAGGCCTGTCTCGAAATGCCGCGCGATCGTCTCCTCCGTCACCTGCTGCCAGGTGATGTAGATGCAGAAGGCCTGGAACGAATGGGCCTTGGGGTGCTGTTGTGCCAGAGCGAGCAGGCCTTCATAGGCTTCGCGGGCTGTTGCTCCGGCATTGGAGGAAAAGGTGTTCTCCAGCTCCACAGCGGTATCCCAGTCTGTGCCGAGTTCGGCTTCAGCCTGACTAAAAGCTTCTTGCGCCGCAAGGGCGGGATCAAAACGCATGTGCTGCCTCAAAGATTATTTTTGCAGGATAGGCTGTGTGCGGGGGAGAGGTCAATGAGGCTGGCGAGACAACGATGCACGGGCGTGGTGAGAAGTGAATCACAGGAAGCTACGGGTATGGATTTTCTTTGGGCTCAAGAGAATCTCAACCGTACTTCTGTCTGGCAAGTATGAATATACGCGAGCAGAGTGTTGATGAAAATGATGACGCCGGCCATTTCAAGGCCTTCCTCGACTGTCACGAGCATGGACATTCCAAGGTTGTTCTCCCCGCCGTGCGATGCGGAGTAGAAGCCTTCTAGAATTTCCACACCGAGTGCTCCGCCCAGAAAAGTTACTGCAGCTGTGATGAGTTGTATTTTGGTGCGACCAGGAAGGTGCAGAAAGAACTTGAGGTATGAAAGCGCGACCGCCGTGGCCATGGCCATTCCGAACATGACCCACCCATAGTGGAAGATACCGCCTGTACGTTTTTGTCCTGTGATCCGCCAGCCCAGCCTGTTCAGCATTTCGTGGACCTCGCTGGCTTCGTCTATTGCCATGTAGAGGAGAATGAATGAAAGAAAAGTCCAGTGGCGGCGAAAGGCATCCTGACAGACTTTCTTAAAAACGGCGATCAAGGCCAGCAGGAGCGCGGCAAGGAGTAATAGGATTGTGGAAAAGAGTGTTGGAATATTGGCTTCAGCATCCAAATAGAAGAGACGGACGAATCCGAGCGCAACATCGTAGCCAAGTACGTGTTTGACGAGTTGTCCCGCAACACTGGCAACAAGGAGGAGCGCGGTGATCCAAACCAGTGTTCGAATGATGGTCCAACGATTGAGTGTTATTGTATCGACAGTAGTCATTTATACCTTCCATCGGCGCAAGGCCTACACAATGCATTTTGCTTTTCTGGATTTGTCTCTTTAGACTGAGGATGACCTGCAATGAATTCTAAACCACCCGTTCACGCTATACAAGACGATCACATCGACCAGGCGATCCACTATCACGTCCGCACAAAGCATCAGTTCAATCAGTATGCCCGTTCGTTAGGCTATCTTGATTGGGCGAATCAACCGGATCCGTTCCGACGGTTCGACGGGGCACAGCTGATTCCTCTTCCGTTACTCAAATCCGATGAGGAGCCGTTGTCACCGGCATATGATGCGATCTACCGACCGGGGGCCGTTCCCTGTCAGTCTGTCAACTTGCGAACTCTATCTCGATTTTTCGAACTCGCTCTTGCCTTATCGGCATGGAAGAAGGCCGGCGAATCGGAGTGGGCGCTACGGAGTAACCCGTCGTCCGGCAATCTGCATCCAACGGAAGGGTATGTGGTTTTGCCGCAGATCGAGGGACTTAATCTGACGCCGGGACTGTACCACTATGTGCCCAAAGAGCATGGGATGGAATGGAGAGCCGCGTTCCAAGCCGACGCTGTTGCTCGACTCATGGCTACCTTTCTTCCTAATGCGTTTCTCTTTGGACTGACATCGGTGTACTGGCGGGAAGCCTGGAAATATGGTGAACGGGCCTTTCGCTACTGTAATCATGACGTTGGTCATGCGATTGGGACTGCGAGGATTGCGGCGGCGACGCTGGGTTGGAATACGGCGCTGCTGGACGGGATGGATCAGGATACGGTGGCGATTTTGCTCGGAACGGATCGCACGGAGGACTTTGGCGAGGCAGAGCCTGAACATCCTGATTGTCTGGCTGTTGTCTGGCCATCTGAAAACGTGAAACGTGAGCATTCAAAAGTGCCATTGTTTCTTGATGTGGTGATTGTGAAAGAAGTGGTCGAAGGAACCTGGTATGGGAAAGCCAATCGCTTGAGCCGTGAACACGGAGTCCATTGGAACATCATCGACGAAGTCGCCGAGGCGTCATGGAAAGAACAACCTGAAAAAACGGCAATTGATCTTCAATCAAAAACCTTTTCCTCATCCGATTCGCATCACGCGTTACCGTTCGGCAGGCTCACGGCCCTGCCTGTTATCGAAGGGCGAGCGACGAGTGATACTGGTCCGACGGCCGGCCTGATCATTCACCAACGCCGAAGCGCCGTCGCGTTTGATGGGAAGACGTCGATTTCTGCCGAGACATTTTTTCACATGCTGCAACGGGTCATGCCCTGGGCCGAACGTTCGCAGTTAGAACGGCCGATGCCGTGGGATGTCTGGCCTTATGATCCGGCGATTCATTTGTTGATCTTCGTCCATCGAGTCGATGGGCTGACACCCGGGCTCTACTGTTTTGTGAGGGATAGCAGAAAGCTGTCGTTTATTCAGCAAGTCATGAACCTCGACCTCAACTGGATGATCGCGCCTGGTTGCCCGGATGGGCTTCTTCTGTATCGGCTCCTTGAAGGCGACGCAAGAAGGTTGGCGGTACAGCTTAGTTGCCATCAGGACATCGCCGGAGACAGTGCTTTCTCGTTTGGCATGGTGGCCGAGTTTGAGGGAACCTTGCGGGAGCGGGGCGCCTGGTGGTATCCACGCCTATTTTGGGAAGCAGGTTTGATCGGGCAGGTCATGTATTTGGAAGCGGAAGCCGCAGGGGTGCGGGCGACCGGAATTGGCTGTTTCTTTGATGATCCGGTTCATGAAATCGTCGGGATTAAGGATTTAGCCATGCAGTCGCTGTATCATTTCACAATTGGTGGGCCGGTAGAGGATCAACGCCTGCAGACCTTGCCGCCGTACGGACATCTCATGCGTGAGGGGTAAAGAGCGAGGCGCAAGCGGTAGGAGGCAAGGAGCAATGTTCAAGATCAAGCGAAAGGCCGACAAGCCGAAACGGACGGTGCTCTATAACATCGTCGAGGACTATTCGGAATTTGATGCTCCCGGCAATGTCACGGTCTGTGCGATGACGGAGCAGGAGGATCTTCCAGCCCATGCCAAGATCCTGTCCGAAAGCTACGATGTTCCACTTGAAACGATGACCATCTTGCTGGCGACCGGTGGAGTGTATGTCTATCCACACCTTGGCGGTATCCTCACACGAGGATTGTTCGCCTGCCGGATCGATTCAACGAGGGAGGGGATAAAATATACGTGGACCTTGGATCTCGTGCAGTTTGCCGAAGCAGAGCACTTGGTTCGATCCGGGGCGCGTTCACTCGTCGAGGCGGCCTGGGAGGTGCTTGGGAAGGCGCTCCCTGGTGAACTACAAGCCAAACTTCAGCAGAAAAATTTGGGTTTGGATTACCGAACGTTGGATCGCGCCGTCGCCAAAGGCGGTGACATCAAGTACATCGATTTTCGGAAGGACTGGTCACCGCACTTTAAGCGGCTCTGTATCATGCCGGATGGACGACTGGTTGAGACCGGGGGAATTCAAGAATTTGCGCAGCTGCACGGCATTACCGTCGCTCAAGCCCGAGAGCTGATTCAGCAGGGTGGGACGCTTGAGGTGGATGGCGAGGTGCTGGCCTGTCAGATTGTCAATGGTCAACCGGCTGTGGCGAGATTTAGTGCCATGAATTATGTGAAGGCAAAGGACTTGGCATCTTCGAAGGGCCTACACCTGATGGACGCGCTCAGTGAAGTCGGGTATGCCGATCCCGCGATGATGCGAGGGTTAGCGCGAAAAACACTGCGTGCATGACCGTGATAAAAGTGGCGTTTCTACTCGAGCGGGGGATCGTGTCTACACACGCCGGCAGTTTTATGAAAACGTTGGGGACCTAGCATCGGTGTCAGCCACCTAGCTAACCAAGGTTCTATTGACGTCGTCGCAGGCTGTTTCTCCGCCGCGTACCCACCAAGGCCAGCGCCGAGCACATTGCATATCACATCCGTGATAGAGGAGATGCGGTTGTGGCAGAAGACTTGGAAGAGTTCAGCCGAAAGCGAAACGCCTCCGGCGATGGCGAGAGTCGCAGCAAGGGTCCAACGAGAGGGCGCATTCTGATTCAGTTGGTAATGAAGGAGATATCCGAACACCACGAACCAAAGCGTATTGCCAATGACGTCTATGAGTTTATTCCAGGAAAAAGAGAAATCATGAAAGGGGACCCAACGGATCTGACCCCAGTGTGGGTGTCCGACAAAATTACTCAATGGAAAGAGAGGCGCAATTGCCAAGATAACGAGTAAGAACCAAATGGTCCTATTCTTCAGAGTCGACCGTGAGCGGAACGCGTTTGGGGAGAATGCTTCGATACCCATAGTCCATCGGCCGATCAGATCATTCATCCAGAGTCACAAGTATACACGATGAACAGAATGGCCAATTAGGATTGGGATGTGTTCAGCCCACAAGGGAACCGGCATGATATCGAGTCAGAGAAAGAAAATTAGGAGTCGTAGCTGATGGAAGGGGGAGTCTGTGGTCGATCAGGCGGCCAGTTCCTCTTTCACGGCATCGAGCAGTTTATTGATGTCGAACGGTTTTTCAAACGCCTGGCGAGCACCAAAGAGCTTTGCGACATTGAGGAAGTTGTGGTCGCCTTGGGCTCCTGTGATGGCAATGACTTTGGCGTCGAGGTATTCGCGGGTGAGTTGAAGCGTAGCCTCAAGACCGTCAGTCTCCGGCATCAAGAGGTCCATAATCACAAGATCGACGTGTTCCTTCTGGTAGAGAGTGAGTCCCTTGCGGCCATCCTCTGCTTCAAGCACACGGTGCCCTGCTTTTTCCAAAACGCCTTTGAGCAATCCTCTGATTGATTGCTCATCATCGATGACTAGGATAGTGGCCATAGGTGCTCGCGTTGTTATGATTCGATCTTACCTGGGGGGCGCGGGACTGTCTAGAAATAAAACGATACTAGATGGTTAGGTGCAAATGGGATACATGACGGAGGGCCAATCAGTTCAGTAGTATCTCTCTTCTGATCCGAGGACTGAACACCTCAAGGGACATCGATATTCAATCCCACGTTCATTCTTCACCTACTTGTCGGAGATTCCAGCCATCAATCCGCTGAAATAATTGGTTGACCGAGCTTTTGTTTTTTGTTACAAGCCTTCAGCTTTGGAACTATGGCAGTTCAATTTTTGGACATCTAGGTAGGAAGGTGTGTCCGTGAATAGAGCCGATCAGTCTACGTGGGATTGGACCCGTCGAGCATTTCTTCAGGTTTCTCTGGTCGGGACTCTCTTGCTGAGTGGGCGGTTGATTGGTCCGCAGCCCGTTCAAGCTCGCGAGCTTCCCGAAGGCCGGTTGACGTTGGTCAACATCTGGACAGATGAGCGGTTGGATGTGACCTATCGAGACGAATCCGGCAGCTATGATCTGGCGGCGCTCGATGATGTCAATTATCTTCTCCGGTGCCACAAGACCGGGGAGATCGGCGCGATCGATGTGCGGGTGCTGGAGCACGTCAATTTGGTGCAGAAAAAGCTTGGTACGCAGCGGGAGATCCATATCATCTCAGGGTTTCGTTCTCCGGAATACAACGATCTCTTGGTGCGAACGGGGCAACAAGCCGCCAGAAACAGCCTGCATGTGCAGGGTCAAGCGATCGACCTCAGTATTCCCGGCATTCCCCTGAAGAAACTCCGCGAGGCCGCGCTCGAATTAAAGTATGGTGGAGTCGGTTCATATAGAAATTCGACCTATGTGCATTTAGACTCTGGACCCTTCCGATCCTGGTATCACTAGCCCTCCCAGCTTCATTGAGGGTGGCACTTCCTCTGTGGGGCGCCAACTTTTCTCTATATTGCTAAATCCTCACGGGATACGTAGCTGTCCGTGCTGCTCTTTAGGAGTGCACTGCAAGTATCGTTCAAAGATTGTCACCAAGAAATCTTTCACTTCGGCGAGATGACATCGAAGATTTGAACGGAACCACGATTGTGAAGTTGCCGACTTTTTCTGGATATCAAAAAGCTTCAGCTCTTGAATAGTGGGCTCCTATCCATGCCGCTTCAACCAAAGAGCAGAGAGGGGAGGGAGCGTCATCGTCAGGGAATAGGGGAACCCATGGCTGGGAGTCTTATCAGCATGTAACCCGCCGCCGTTCCCAATATTACTGCCGCCGTAGGCGACGCCATCGGTATTCATGAGTTCTCGATACCACCCTGCTTCCGGAACTCCGATGCGATAGCTATACCGAGGAACGGGCGTGAAGTTGCACACACAGATGATCGCTTCACCGGGCTTTCTCGCCTTACGAAGGTACGCGATAACGGAATTGTTGGAGTCGCTGAAGTCGATCCACTGAAATCCATCCCAATCAAAGTCGATCTCGTGTAACGTAGATTCTTGGCGATAGAGTTGATTCAAGTCGCGGGTAAGACGCTGTAACCCGCGATGTGGCTCGTATTCACAGAGATGCCAGTCAAGGCTGGTATCATGATTCCACTCTTTCCACTGCCCAAACTCACTACCCATGAACAGCATTTTTTTCCCAGGGTGACTGTACATGTATCCATAGAGCAGCCGGAGATTGGCGAAGCGTTGCCACACATCACCGGGCATCTTGTCGAGCAACGTTCGTTTGCCGTAGACCACTTCGTCATGAGAGAGGGCGAGGATAAAATTCTCACTGAAGGCGTAGAGCAAGCCAAACGTGATTTGATTCTGATGGAACCGGCGATAGAGGGGGTCATACTGGAAGAAGGCTAACATGTCGTGCATCCATCCCATGTTCCACTTGAACGTAAACCCGAGTCCTCCCGTGTAAGTCGGACGCGAGACGCCTGACCACGACGTCGATTCTTCTGCAATGGTGATGGCCCCGGGAAACTCTCGGTGGACGAGGATATTGAGTTCTTTGAGCAGCGAGACTGCGCCAAGGTTCTCCTTTCCGCCGAACTCATTGGGAATCCATTCACCATTCTTTCGTCCATAGTCGAGGTACAGCATGGATGCCACGGCATCCACGCGTAATCCGTCGATGTGATACTTGTCCAGCCAGAACAGGGCACTGTTCAGGAGAAACGTTCGCACCTCGACACGGTCGTAGTTGAAGATCCGACTATGCCAATCGGGATGGTATCCCAGGCGTGGATCGGCGTGGTCATAGAGATGCGTTCCATCAAACAGCGCTAACCCATGTGGATCATCAGGAAAGTGTGCCGGCGCCCAGTCTATGATGACACCGAGCCCGGCCTGATGAGCGCGATCTACGAACGCCATGAATCCTTGTGGGTCGCCATGTCGACTGGTGGCTGCAAAATACCCGGTCGCTTGATAGCCCCATGATCCGTCGAAGGGGTGTTCCGTGATTGGGAGAAGCTCCAGATGGGTGTACCCAAGATCCTTGGCGTAGGGGATGAGCTTCTCAGCGAGTTCGTGGTACGTCAGCCATCGATTGTTCTCCTCTGGTACGCGCCTCCAGGATCCCAAATGCACTTCATAGATCGAGAGAGGAGCGGTGAGAGGGTCTTTCGTCGATCGCGCCGCCATCCAGACCTCATCTTGCCATCTGTAGCTGGACAGATCGCGCACCACTGAGGCGGTTCGTGGGCGAAGCTCGCCGGCGAAGGCGTAGGGGTCGGCTTTGAGGAAAAGCGCGCTGTGTTCTCTGGTTCGAATCTCGTACTTGTACAGGGTTCCTTCCGTGAGATCGGGAATAAAGAGCTCCCAGGCGCCGGTCACTCCACGGCTCGTCATGGGGTGGAGGAGTCCATTCCAGCCATTGAAGTCTCCAACGACACTGACACGGGTGGCATTCGGAGCCCAGACCACAAAGTGCACACCGCGGACGCCAGCGATAGTGCGGATATGGGCACCAAAGTGTTCGTAGGCCCTGAGCAACGTTCCCTCGGCAAACAGGTGCAGGTCGAAATCCGTCAACAGCGGGGAAACGGCATAGGGGTCGGATGTCTCAGTGACAGTGTCGTCGAGGTGTGTGATGCGAAGTCGGTATGTGGGTATGGACGTTGTGTCAGGAAGCAGCGTCTCATAGAGACCCTCTTCGTAAATGCGTGTCATGCGCCACAAGACGGAGTTGGAGAGGAGCGCAACCTCCTTGACGCCTGGCTGCCAGGCTCGGAGCGCAAGATGGGGGCACTCGTTGATCTGGATTACGTGAGGGCCAAGCACCGAGTGCGGATCCCAATGTGTTCCGGTTCTGAGGCGATCGACATCATCTTGTTGAACGGTTGGCTCATTCGGCATAGGCCTATCCTACTGACGGCGACGCCGATTAGGAAGGAGAAAATGTGATTCTCTGAGGCATCACAGGAATCGCCTCAAAGACAACGCTGTTTGCATTGTGTCTGCCGTCCCCGGATAATGCGGAGGCTTGGATGATCGGTTGTAAGCCATAACGAGGTATCGGATGTCTTCTTTGACCCTAGCCCTTCTCATCTTTGGCCTGTGTTACCTGCTCATCATGACCGAGTGGCTCCACAAAACGATTGTGGCGCTGTTCGGTGCCGCCGTGATGATCAGTTTGGGCGTGGTGTCGCAGGAAGAAGCGTTTTACTCTCACGAGTTCGGAGTCGATTACAACGTGATCTTTCTGTTGATTGGCATGATGGTCATCGTAAATATCGTACGGGAGACAGGATTGTTCGAGGTGTTGGCCGTCTGGGCCGCGCAGAGGGCAGACGCGAAGCCGTTTCGTCTCCTGGTTTTGTTGGCAGTGCTCACGGCGGCATTGTCTGCCATGCTGGATAACGTCACCACGGTTTTATTGATGGCGCCCGTCACACTTGCGATCACCAAGCGCTTGGACTTGAACCCTATCACATTTTTGGTCACGGAGGCGTTGGCCTCCAATATCGGTGGGACAGCCACGCTCGTCGGCGATCCACCCAATATCATGATTGCCAGCAAGGCGGAGCTCAGCTATCTCGATTTTCTCATCCTTATGGGGCCGATCGTCGTCGTCATTATGGGGCTGTTTCTCGCAGTGCTGTGGGTCGTCTTTGGGCGAAA
Source organism: Nitrospira sp. (assembly GCA_018242725.1). Classification (GTDB taxonomy): domain Bacteria; phylum Nitrospirota; class Nitrospiria; order Nitrospirales; family Nitrospiraceae; genus Nitrospira_D. The sequence continues at coordinate 167,805 of JAFEBI010000006.1, forward strand.
GATGACGGTCGCCCCGCATCTGAGAGAGTCGGTCCTTTTGTTGAGTGCGCAGGAGGCGGTACCGGATATGGCATTTTTGCGTCGCTGTCTGTTTTTACTCATGATCGTCAACGTGGCATTCTGCTTCCACTCCCTTGTTCATCTCGAACCTGCCACGATCGCCTTGCTAGGTGCGAGTCTGTTCATGGTGATGGGACATGCCAGGCGTAGACACGAAGAAGATGCGGAGGAGTTGACGTATCTGGCGGAAGTAGAGTGGAAGACCATCTTCTTTTTTGTCGGTCTCTTCATCCTGGTGGGGGGATTGGTCAAGGTTGGAGTGATTCGATATCTTGCTGATCAATTGGTATCCGTGACAAGGGGAAACCTCGCAGGGTCCACCATGGCGGTGTTGTGGGGATCGGCGTTGCTGTCCGCCGCAGTGGACAATATTCCCTATGTGGCTGCGATGAATCCGTTGATTGTCGACCTCGCCAGATCATTGCATCCGGAGATCACCGATTATACGACATTGGTTCATCAAGCAGACATCATCCCACTCTGGTGGGCGCTGGCATTGGGGGCTTGCTTGGGAGGCAACGGCACCATCATCGGGGCGAGCGCCAATGTCGTTATCGTGGATCTTGCTCGGAAGGCCGGGTATCGGATTACCTTTTGGCAGTTCTTTAAGTATGGCTGTCCGGTCATGATGGGATCGGTAGCGCTCAGTGCCGTCTACCTTTGGTTTGTATTTCTGCGATAGGTCGCCTCTGCCCGATCTCCAATTCATTCACACAAACCGAGGTGGGGGACTCGACCGAGATGAACTACGGCTTATCGATGACAGTCAAAGTAAGCGTCCCATCGCTCATTGTGCGGATATGCAATGCCTTGACATCAGCAAACGCGCCGATCCCTTGGACCGACTCCACGGTCCCGTGCATCGAAACGGATGGACTGAGTGCCCGATTGAGTGTGGTGGCCAGCAAGCCTCGCATACGGTCGGTGGCTGCAGTCGCTCCAAAAACAGATTCGCTTGCGATCAGGTCTCGGAACGTTGAGAGATCGAGCCAAGTAACCGCTTTCTGTACCATCGCTTCTGTCTCGGAGTCATAGCGGAGGCCGCCGATAGAAACTGTTTGTGTCAGTAAGTTCATTTCAGGCTTTCCGACAAAATACACGTGACCGAGCGCATCTCCAGAAAAATCAACCCGCAGCACCACTTGGTTGCCGCCGTTACCAAAGATCGCGGCATTTGTGATGAGAATGAAATAATCTTTCGTGACGACGCGTTTCCCATTGAGTCGGTTTGCAAGGGTCTTGGAGAGTGAAGCGTAGTCCAAGGGGATATCTGTGACGACGTGGAATCCCGTGGGAGTGAGCCGATTCGCCAGCGTGGTGGGAAGTGTGCCATAGAGCTGGGCGTCGGCGGCGCCGTGGAATCCGGTAGAAGTTGGTGGAGTGTCGAGTGGAGGCAGGGCTGTATCTCCTGCGGGCGGTTCCTGGCCGAAGACGATGACCGGTTTTGCCGTTACGTGGATTGTGTCATCGATCACGGGGCTGGCTCCTGAAAAGCCGCTATGTCGGACCTTGTCGATATTGAACTGGAGCCAGGCCTGCGGTTCTAGCAGGATAGGGTTGCGCAGTGTATTCCAGGCGTCTTCCACCTGAGATTTGACGGTTAACGCATTGAGGCGGGTGACCGCACGGCTGAGTCCCCCTCGAACGATCTCTGCCAGCCTCTGTTTCACTTCCTGACTCACGTCGAGATCACCGACTCGTATTTGGCATGCGTCACTGGCGTTCACGGCTACGCTGGCAACAGACGCGGATAGACCATACGTTGGTGTCAGCTCGGTTGCGATGCTCCCCTGCACGGTGGCCTTTCGTGGCCATTCATTGCCTTCGCCGCAATGAAATGGATGGGCTCCAATTTTGTACCGAAGTGCGGCACCGACAAAGATGTGGGAGCTGGACAGTTCAATCCCTTTCCACCAATCATGGAGAGTCAGGCTCGACGGTGAGCTATTGGCTTGGCGGGTGCCTGAAGGTGTCATCACGAAATCATCTCGCTCCGCATAGTATCTGTATTCGGTGCCTTTGGGATGTTTGATGACGCTCCCCCAATGGTCGATTTTTCTCAGGATCACTCCGTCATCGTTGGCGGCAGCGAGAAACGGTGACAGATCGACATGGACAGGAATGCTGATGCTGGATTCTTGGGCCGAAGAGGGCGGATTCGAGGTCGCCGGTAGGAGCTTCGGTGCTGGTGGATGAACAATAGGGTTATTGAGTGCGGTGCAACTCGCCAAGGACAGCAACAAGGATAAGGCTACGAGAGGATTGCCTATCAATTTGGGAAACATCTGCTTTCCCCCTTTAACTCGTCATTCATAGTGATGTTTGGAGATTTAACCTGTCTTCAGTCAATGGAAAGTGAGCCTCGGTGATGAAGAGGCGTGAGCAGGATACCAGAAACACCTGAGCATTTGTCAGGTCCTAATTGAGGGAGTCGATGCAGGTCTCGTCGTAGGTTGGATTGGGGGAAGGAAGCACTTCGTAAACCTTTATGGTCTAATCGTACCCATAGAGCCAGTGTGTTGTGACGGAGGAAATGTTCTTGACGGAATGGAGGATGCCTTTTGGAATGAATACTTCATCGCCTGGCTTCGCAATGATCTCTTCCCCTCCGATCGTTAGCCTGAGTGTTCCATCCATAACGGTTACCAGCTCATTCGCCGCATGGACGAAATCATTCCACTCTCGACCAGGCGGGTCGGTGAACACATCGCAGGAGTAGCCGCGTTGGCTCCAGTCGTGAGCCACCTGGTCACGGTCGAGAGGAGTTGGGAATTTCTGAGGGGTGAGATGGGACATTGAAGAACCCTGGTTACGAATTTGATCCCTGTTCAATTGTCTCGGATGCAGCCTCGCTCAGCACAGATCAGTATACCGAGATGGGATAAGTATGGGAAAGACTGTGTCAGTCAGGGGCAACTTCAGCGACACACTTCTTTTCGATCGGCGATCTTCACGACGAGCACGATCAATTCCTTATTGTGGATCGTATAGATGATCTGGTAGGTGCCTTCCCGGATACGGTAGAGGTCATCCTCTCCAGAGAGTTTCTTAACGCCCTGAGGGCGAGGATTGTGCTGGAGGGTTTTCAGGCGTTTGACGATGCGTTTCTGAGTTGCCTCGGCGAACGCTTTGAGTTGACGTTCTGCGGAGGAGGCCAGGAGGACGGAGTAGGCCATGGAAAATTAGAAGCCGAGATCCTTGAGAATTGCATCGAGCGGCTTCGCGCCTTTCTTTCTGGTCTCGGCGAGGGCCGCGCGCGCATCGGCGAGATCGATCCGATCTTCCAATTCCTCCAAGAGGCGCAAGTCGTCGATCGGCACCACGGCCGCAATTTCCTTCCCGCGCCGCCGGACGACGACCCGTTCTTTGCCATACGCGGCACGGTTAATTGTATCGGCAAAACCCTGTCGAGCCTTGCTGGCAGGAAGATGTGCCATGGGTGTCTCCGTTGAAACCGTTTGACGGTACTAATCGTACAATTTGTACGAATTGTACGGAAGGACTCTTGAGTGGTCAAGGAGGGAATGGTAGGAGAGATCAAGGACCGAGTGCCTACACCGGGCCAACATGGTTGGAAATTTCTGCCGGTTGAGTAGGTAAGGATGACATGGAAATATTTTCCTTTCCGTCCACAATCATCGTGGAGGTCTAAATCCTATTGCCATTCGTCAACACTCCATTCTCTGATCAAAAACAGGCTACCGCCATGAATCGCGAGAACAATGCGTGCTTTTCCGAAATGTTAGCTCACGCGTCATCAACATCACCAGATCTCCCAATCGCGTATAAACGGACTATCCCCAAGGTGCTTAAGGCATATGGTAGAGGAAGATATGCAGGAAGTCGGCGATACACCTCTTTCGCAAGTGTTTTGTCATAGGTGTGGGCGGTGCAGCTCCGGTCTTCAAGCATGGCCGGCCATCCAGTTCCGTCGCTGATCCAGTTGCTCTTGTAGGCCAGTTCGAGGCAGCCTTTCGGGGATTGGCAGTCGAGCCCTTCTACCCGAGCTCATTCTTGAATGACCTTTTCCAGGCCAGCTCAGAGCAAAATTCGAATAGCTGGATGGCTGCATCTCGAGAGAGATCCGTTGTCGGAGCACTGAGAGCTTCGCCGAGATGCATGGTGGCTGTAGCGAAGCTATCGAGCCGTGTGGTCATAAGCGGATCCCATGGCGAAGAATTTCCTGTTTGAATCGTTCACTGACGGTGTGAAGATCAACGAGGTCTATTTCATGCAGCGTCGCAAGATCTTCGATCTCGGCACAGGGATTCACGTCCAGGAAGAATTCGGATCGATCAGTGATGGTGCGCGAAGGTGTGGGCTTCGTGGTGGTGTTCTGTGAGTTTCCGAAGATCGCAGTGGATGTCGTCGGGATCGCAGCACTCGGTTTCGAGCTGAATAGTCATGTGCTTGATGCCGAACTCCGTTGTGATGCGGTCCTGAATCAGCCGCAATAATTCCAGTTGGTTGCACTGCTGTTCGATCATCACGTGACTGGTGAGCATGATCAGCCGAGGCTCGACTGCCCAGATGTGCAGATCATGCACATTTTTGACGCCTGGGATGGCTTCCATCGTGGCGGCAACCTGAGTGACGCTGATGCCAGGCGGCGTCGATTCCAGGAGGACCTCCATCGACTCTTTAAAGATGGGCCAGGCTCCTCGGAGAATGACTCCGACGATCAGTAGGCTCACGAGAGGGTCCAGAACGGTCCATCCTGTTAGGAGAATCGCGCCACCACTCACAATCACGCCGAGCGAGACCCAGGCATCTCCGAGCATGTGCCAGAATGCGCTTCGAATATTCAGATCGTCTTTTGCTCCCTGCTGAAGCAGGAGGGCGATTCCAAGGTTAGCTACAAAGCTGACGGCGGCAACAGCCATCACCCACCCACCGTCGACTGGAACCGGCTGCAGGAGCCGTTTGAGGCCGACGAGCGCAATACCACATGCGGCCAACAAGAGAATGAAGCTATTCAGAAAGGCGGCAATAATGCCGGCTCGGTGGTAGCCGAATGTTCGGTTCTCCGATGCGGGCCGTGCCGTGAGGATATGCGCATAGAGGGCGAGAAAGAGCGACCCTTGGTCGACGAGGTTGTGGCTGGCATCGCCCATGAGGCCGGTGCTATTCAGCATCCAACCGCCGATGAATTCCGCGGCAATGATCACGGCGTTGACGGCTAAGGCCAGTTGAAGTCGTGATCGGAGATGGGCGTAAGAAGCCAGTCCCGTCATAGAGAACAGTGTCGCATGAGCGGCTTTATGCGGCAAGACCTGCCGGGGGATTGCGCGGAGTTTGTTCGGCACTCCCTAGGCTCAGGACTCATTCTTTCAGGTAGAAGATGACGGTGGCAGCGAGACAGATCGCTGAGAAGAACGTGTGGGCGCAACGATCATACCGCATGGCAATCCGTAGCCAATCCTTGATCCGACCAAACATGATCTCGATTTTGTGACGTTGCTTGTAGAGGGTTTTGCTGTAGCGGCGCCGTGTTGTTCGGTTCTTACGCGGCGGAATGCATGGTGTGACGCCTTGCTTCTTGAGGGCGGTGATGAACCAATCCGCATCATACCCGCGGTCGGCAATCAGATGTTTGGCATTGAAAAGGCTGGGCAGCAGACATCTCGCGCCAGTGTAGTCGCTGGTGTGCCCGGCGGTCAGCAACAGGTGTACCGGCTTGCCCGCGTCGTCGCACACCGCGTGGAGCTTGGAATTCAGGCCACCTTTCGTGCGGCCAATACAGCGAGGTACTGCCCCTTTTTCAGCAGACTCGCCGCCGTTCGGTGGGCCTTCAGATGGGTCGCGTCGATCATGAGACAGTCTCTGGCTCCGGACTGTCGCGACAACTCGCGGAAGATCTTGTGAAAGATCCCCGCCCGACTCCAGCGTACAAACCGGTTGTAGAGGGTCTTGTATGGGCCATAGGTCTTCGGTGCGTCCTTCCACTGCAGGCCGTACCGGATCACAGAGATGATCCCGCTGATCACTCGCCGATCATCCACGCGTGGAATGCCGTGCGAAACCGGGAAATACGGTGTGATCCTGTTCAACTGTTGTCTGGTCAACAGAAACTCCTCACTCATGGCCACCTCCTAGCCAGAGTGAATCACAGCTCGACTCCCGTGGGAAGGCTAAAACTTAATGAGTCCTGAGCCTAGCGAGCTGGTTGGGAAGGGAGGCGCTCGCTTAGCACCGAATAGTTGACCTGGTCCATCCCGGTGTTGCCGGTCGCGAGATCGATTGCAATCACTCGCAAGATGATTCCATCGGGAACTTCCTTCAATGACGGGACAAAAAACGAGGTTTCGAAGGTGCGACTGCCTTCATCGTAGAACATCTGGAGTCGTTCGACGGTTCGCTCATTGATGAGGACTTCCCCATAAATACGAATTTTCCGTGAATCCCAATCTCCATGGGGGCGAACCAAGGAGCCGGAAAGCGTTCTGACTGAGGCGCGGAGTTTTACATCGTCTCGTGCGATTAATGCTTCAGATAGCTTGGGTCGTTCAATTTGAACCAGGTATCCATGGAGGTGTAGCACGATGCCGTCCTGTGTCAGATCCTGCCCAGGGATCAGGAGCAGGGTCTGACTCGTCTTCCGGATTGCGCCAGGATAGGCCAATGGTCCTTCGGCAGATATTTCAACTGGGGTTGGTTGCTGAATGTATAACGTGGTCGTGAACGCAGCGGAAGGACGCGTGCTATAGATCGGTTCTTCCATCATGCGGGGCGTGCGCATAATTTGATTTTGATCGCCGGCTTCGCCCTGCTGCACTCCTGTCGCCAGAACCTGGCCGGTGGTGACATCAGTGATTGTGATTCGAGCACCACCGACTTCGCGACCTAATACCATGGCCCCATGCGCGACAACCCGTACCAGCACGGTCGTTGCTTGAGGACCGTTAAGCGGGATGATGGAAGGAGTTTGTTGGCTATGAGCAGGAAAGGTGAGACAAGGAAGCAGGCTGAGTGAAGAAATCAGTCTAAATGAGACGAAGGAGAATCTCGTCATTTCACTTTTGTGCCAGGATCCACTTCTTCGTGGGTGGTGAGCAGCCCTCGCACGTCTGTGTCTCCTGCGGCGAGTACCATGCCCTGGGATTCAATGCCCATCAGCTTGGCCGGCTTCAAGTTAGCCACGATGACGATGGTTTTTCCAACAAGCACGTCCGGCTCGTACTTCTTGCCGATGCCGGCCACGATCTGACGCTGTTCTGTACCGAGCGAGACCTGTAGCTTGATCAATTTCTCCGATTTCGGCACCCGCTCAGCGGAGAGGATCTTCGCCGTCCGAAGTTGGACTTTCATGAATTCATCAATGGTGATCTGTGGTGACGCTGGAGGGGGTGGGGCGGCGGCTGGAGTCTCCGCACTTGCCGATGTCGCGGGTGGTGTTGTTGCGGTTATCACAGGAACCGGTTGAGGGGTTATGGGTGTGTCGCTCACTGGTTTGGCTCCTTTGATCAGTTTTGTTTCAAGTTCACCTTTGATGCGTACCGTTCCACTGAGGCCTTCAATACGTGGGAACAGTGGGGCGCCTTTGGCGATTGTGAGTTCTGCCACGGGGCTGTCCCACTGATAGGCGGACGCCGGCAGGGCCTTGGAAAAGTCGACGTGGTAGCCGAGTTGTCTGGTCAGCTGTTCCATCGTCTGCGGCATGAACGGATAGAGCGAGACAGCCAGCAGGCGCAGGGCGCGGGCGGAGTGGTTGAGGACCGTCTTCAGTTTTAGCGCGTCTTCCGGATTCTTGGCCAACTTCCATGGTGCGGCCTTATCGATGTATTCGTCGCAGAGACTGACTAGTTCGCCGATCGCCTGTAGGTTGTCGCGGAAGGTCAGCGTGCTGAAGCCTTGTTCCAAAGTCGTCGGCAATTGCGTGGCGGCCTGGGCGATCTTCTCTTCGAGTTCCGGCAGCGCGGGCGGGCCGCTGGCCGGGATTTTGCCGTCCGCGAACCGTTCGATCATCGTGAGTGTGCGGCTGAGTAGATTGCCGATGCCGTTGGCCAGATCGCTGTTGATGCTGGTGACCATGGCGGCCTGCGAGAAGTCTCCGTCCTGCCCGAACGGCACTTCGCGAAGCAGGAAATAGCGGAAGGCATCCACGCCATAGGTCTCGACCATCTTATTCGGATCGACGACGTTGCCACGGCTCTTGGACATCTTCTCGCCGTCAACGGTCCACCAGCCGTGAGCAAAGATGGTTTCCGGTAACGGAAGGTTCAGCGCCATCAGCATGGTGGACCAATAGACGGCATGGGTGGTGAGAATGTCTTTTCCAACGAGATGGACATTGGCCGGCCAAAAGTCATGGCCAGCCGATTTCTCGCGAGGCAGATATTCCAACGCCGAAACGTAATTGACCAGTGCGTCGAACCAGACGTAGGTGACATAGTTGGTATCGAAGGGCAGTTCGATGCCCCAGGAAAGTCTGGATTTTGGCCTGGAGATGGACAGGTCGCTCAATTTTTGGGTTTGCAAGAATCCCAGGACTTCATTCCGTCGAGACTCTGGACGAATGAACCGGTCGTGTGTCTTGATATGGTCGATGAGCCGGTCCTGGTATTGCCCCATTTTGAAAAAATAATTGTGCTCGCTGAGCTTTTCGACGGAGCGTTTGCAGTCCGGACAGAGGCCGTCAGCGACATCCTTTTCCGTCCAGAACCGCTCATCGAATGTGCAATACCAGCCCGAGTAGTCGGCTTTATAAATCAGTTGCTTGTCGAAGAGCTCTTGAAGGTATTGTTGGACGACTTGCTTATGCTGCGTGTCGGTCGTTCTGATGAACGCGTCATTTGCTATATTCAGCTTCTTCCAGAGGTTCTCAAATTGCGGCGCTAATTTGTCGCAGTGCGTTTGCGGATCAATGCCGGCTTTCGCAGCGGCCTGTTGCACTTTCTGCCCATGTTCATCGAGCCCGGTGAGAAAGAAGACCTCGCGTCCACGCAGTCGCCAGTAGCGCGCCAGGATGTCTGCCGCAACGGTGGTATAGGCATGCCCGATATGCGGGACGTCATTGACGTAATAAATTGGAGTGGTGATGTAGAATCTGTCGTTTTCCGACATAGGCAAGGCAAGATATCAGGTTGGCGCCGCGTTTGGCTAGGTCGTGACTCCGACGGGGACAAGTCCGAGTGCCTCACGGAGGCGAAGAAACGTGGTCTCCAAGGCCATTTGTACGTTCAGGTGTCGCGTGGCTTGCTGTGCGTGTTTCTCAATGTCGCTCAAGAGGGTCAGGAGGAGGTCAAGGTTCGCCCGGTCGGCGAATCGTTGCAATTGAGGGAGTTGATCGAGATGAAGGATTTGGTCTTGATCTCCAGCCACAAGGACAATCACAAGATCGCGGATCCATCGCGTCAACCAACTTAAGGTCTCCGCTCCTCGGTCTGATTTGGCCAAGGCTTCCGACGCAGAGAGGATGGTGGTGCTGGAGGTCAATGATTCGGGTTTCACCAATGTCAGACACTCTTGTTGGCGCGCGCGAACTTCTGTCACGTTCGTGGTGAGTGCTTCTCCAATGCGGCTGTCGGTCAGCAGCGCCAGGAATCGAGCGTCATCGGGTGGAAGCTCCCGCTTCAGAATCAGTGCGGCCTCCACTTGTGTTCGAGCCGGTGAGGTAAAACGAAGCGCTTGGCAACGTGACCGAATCGTGATGGGAAGTGCGTGGAGTCGACTGGTGACCAAGATAAAGAGACTCTGGCCCGGAGGTTCCTCCAATGTTTTGAGCAGGGCATTGGCTGCGCCGATGGTCATTCGATCCGCATCATCAATGAGGCAGATCTTTTGCTCACCGACGAGGGGCCGATAGACGAACTGTTGTTCGAGTTCTCGGATTTGCTCGATTTTGATTTGTGGTGTCGTCGCTTCCGCATCGGGTTCGATGACAAAGTAATCGGGATGTGTCCGAGCTGCGACCTGCAAGCAAGAGCGGCATTGGCCGCAACTATCCGGAGTCTCGGTGAGAACGGGGCGGTCGCAATTCAGGACCTGTGCCAGCCTCACGGCGGTCATACGCTTGCCAATGTGGGCATCGCCGTGAAAAAGGTAGGCTTGCGCTAATCGCTTATTGGTGAGACTGGCTTGGAGTAGGGCGATGGATTGCTCGTGGCCTGTGATATCTGTAAACGGCATAAACTATCGCTGCCGCAACTGTTGTATGCGGCGAGTATTGAACCAACGTGTGAGGACTTCCGCTACGTTCTGTTGGACGGACTCTAGCGAAAGTGCGGCATCAAAGACAATCATGCGCCGGGGTTCTTGCCGGGCGAGGATCCGAAATCCGGCTCGTACCTTCTCGTGAAATTGTGTCGCTTCTCGATCAAGACGATTCTGGGAAGAGCGTTGGCTTCGTCGTCGCGTCAATCCGATACGGACCGGTACGTCGAAGAGCAGCGTCAGATGCGGAACAAGTTTCCCGGTTGCCCACTTGTTCATGGTGCGCAACATTCGGAGGTTCAATCCCCGCCCATAGCCTTGATAGGCGATCGTCGAGTCTGAGAAACGGTCACAGACGACGATCATTCCTTGTTGGAGTGCGGGTTTGATCACATGATCGACATGTTGGCGTCTGGCTGCAAGAATGACCCACGCCTCGGTTTCCGGGGCAATGGTTTCGGAGGAATGGTCGAGGAGGAGACTGCGTAATCGTTCGGCGAGAAGTGTGCCTCCCGGCTCTCGGGTGTGGAGGACGCGCCGGCCCTGCGCTGTCAGCCAGTCACACAGTCTGCGGGCCTGCGTTGTTTTGCCGCTTCCTTCGCCGCCTTCCAGTGTGATGAAGATGCCGGATGGTTTTTGTGTGGCAGGACTCATCGATTCTTTGCTTCGTACGTGTTTTTAGATGTGGATCCTAAGTCAGGTTGCGGGGAATAGCAAGGTGGAACCTATTCAGGGAGCCTTCTCGTTTGCGCGCATAACTCATTGAAATTAACAAGAAAACGCTTGCGACGTTTGTTCGGTACTCTGTAAGATGAATCACGGATCGTTTTCCATTGAGGATGGGCTGCTTTTCTTATGCTGAAGACTGCTTTGAGACGATATTTTCTGACAGGACTCCTGCTTGTCATCCCTATTTGGGGCACGATTCTCGTTCTGAAAACCCTGTTCGTGGCACTGGACGGTATCCTGGGCGATGCGATGGCTGAGCTAGTGCCCGATCACTATATTCCCGGCCTCGGGATCGTGACGTTGGTGTTGCTAATTTTCTTGGTTGGGTTGTTTGCGGCCAACTTCATCGGACGCCAGATCGTCAGTCACTGGGAGGATTGGCTCAACCGGTTGCCCCTTGTCCGCGGAATTTATTCGACCTTGAAATCCATGATGGATATTCTCTCTTTCTCGGAACGAGGGTCCTATCGGCGTGTGGTCTTGATCCAGTTTCCCAAGAATGGGCATTATTGTTTTGCCTTCGTGACGGGCATGACGAAAGGTGAGACGACGGCTTTGGGGGAAGATACCTTGATCCATGTATATGTGCCGACTTCTCCCAATCCCACGTCGGGCTATTTTCTGCTTGTGCCTGAACGGGAGGTCACGTCGGTTGATATCAGTATTGAAGAGGCGATGAAGCTGATTGTATCCGGTGGGTTGTACACGCCGACCGGCGCCATGGCCTCAGCGTTGGCGGAGGCGAAGTGGAGTCAGCTTAAACAGCCGGATGCTGGTGTGCCGATCGGATAAATCGAATTCCCCGATGGTTCCTTTCAGAAACGCTCATCATTCAGGAGTATGCAGCGCATGACGTCAATGGTTGGTCAACAGGCAATGGAGTCGCCTATTTTCGGTCTTGGAGTGGTCGTGATGGCAGCTGGGTTGGGGAAGCGAATGAAGTCCAACCATGTCAAAGTGCTGCATCAAGTTGCGGGGAAGCCGATGGTGCAGTATGCGGTCGATATGGCGCTTCAAGTAGCAGGTCAGCGTATTGCGGTTGTCGTTGGGCATCAAGCGGAAAAGGTTCGGCGGATCATTGAGGCGGGGATCACCGGCACGCCAGGAGCACAGGCGGTTTGTATCGTTGAACAGGCGCAACAGCTGGGGACCGGTCATGCCGTCATGCAAAGCCGTTCGGTGTTTTCTCATGAGGGTGAGGCGAGTCTGACACACTATCTCATCTTGAATGGCGATACGCCCTTGTTGCAGGAAGCCACTGTGCGTGAACTCCTGACTGTTCATCAACGAGAAGGGGCAACCGTCACTATTTTGACAGCGATGCTGACTGATCCGAGCGGCTATGGGCGGGTGATCCGTCGTGAAGCGAGTCAGGGGGGGCAGTCGCATTCGTCACTGGACGTGCTCAAGATCGTCGAAGATCGAGATGCCTCGCCGGCAGAGCGGGCGAGCAAGGAAATCAACGTGGGTACGTACGTGGTGTCCGGAGCGTTTCTTTTTGAGGCGCTGGATGGGCTGGAGCCCGATAATGCCCAGGGTGAATACTACTTGACCGATATCGTGCGAACGGCAGTTGCGCAGGGACGGCGCGTGGCTGCGGTGACGCTTCAGAATCCCGATGAAGGGTTAGGCGTCAACACCAGGCAGCAGCTGGCCGCGGCGGAACAGGTCGTCCGGCAGCAGATTCGTGAGCGCTGGCTTGACGCCGGCGTGACGATGCGAGACCCAGACTCGGTGTGGATTGATGCAGGCGTCACGATCGGCAAGGATACGGTCCTTTATCCTCATGTCGTACTTGAAGGGAACACGGTGATTGGTGAGGAGACCACGATCCGTTCAGGAGTTCGGATCACCGATTGTGTGATCGGCAATCATGTTGAGGTGCTGGATTCCTGCGTTCTCACTCAATCTCGTGTCGATGATGATGCACATGTGGGACCGTTCGTCCATCTTCGCCCTGGAGTCACGGTGAGGCGACGGGCGAAGGTCGGAAATTTTGTCGAAATGAAGAAGACGGAGTTGGGCGAAGGGTCCAAGGCTAATCATCTCAGTTATTTGGGGGATGCCACGATTGCCGAAGGAGTGAATATCGGTGCCGGTACGATCACCTGTAACTATGATGGTGCGAAAAAGCATCACACGGTGATCGGGAAGAATGTGTTTCTAGGAAGTGATACCCAGCTTGTGGCGCCGGTGACGATCGGTGAGGGAGCAGTGATCGCTGCGGGAACGACCGTGACGCAGAATGTGCCGGCCGATTCACTAGCAATTGCCCGAGTCCCTCAGGTCAATCGGGTTGGATGGGTGGCCAAACGACGGGCCCTGACAGCAAGAATTGTACCTGTCGCAGCTTCAGCTAATGCTCCTGGTAAGCGCGGAACGATAAAGAGACAGAAGAATTCGGCGAAGTTAAGGAAAGGGGCTGATCGTCGGTCATCAAAGGGTTGATCGCAGAACGATAACGCTGCGAATCTGCCGGCCAACCATCAAGCTGGGGTATTGCTATGTGTGGAATCATCGGATATGTCGGCGATCAAGATGCCGTGCCAGTTCTTATTGGAGGGTTGTCGAAGTTGGAGTATCGGGGCTACGATTCATCGGGCGTGGCCGTCCTGCAGGGAGAGAAGATCGCCGTCAAACGGAGTGTGGGCAAGTTGGTGAATCTTCAGAATGCGCTCAAGTCCAATGGGCTCAATGGCACGGTCGGAATCGGCCATACTCGGTGGGCGACACATGGTAAGCCTTCCGAACAAAATGCCCATCCGCACCGGTCAAAAGGGTGTGTGTTGGTACATAACGGGATCATCGAAAATTATCAGCAGCTGAAGCAACAGCTCGAGAAAGACGGCTATAAGTTTGCCTCGGAGACCGATACGGAGGTTGTCGCCCATTTGATCGATAAGTATCTTCAACAAGGAAATAAGCTGGCTGATGCCGTGCGTTTGGCGACGAAGGATGTGAAAGGCAGTTACGCGCTGGCGGTGATGTCGGAGCGGGAACCTGGGACGTTGATTGCCGCGCGATCAGGCTGTCCGTTGGTCATCGGTCGGACAGCACATGCATCCTATATCGCTTCCGATGTCATGGCCATGCTGGCGCACACACGGGAAGTGACTTATCTGGAAGAAGGGGACGTGGCCGTCGTTACAAAAGAGGATGTGCAACTGACCGATTCCGATGGTCAGGCTGTCGTGCGAAAGGCCTCAAAAATCACATGGGATGCGTCCGCAGCGGAGAAGAGCGGTTATCCCCACTTCATGCTGAAAGAGATTCATGAACAGCCTCAGACCATTCTGGATACCATGCGAGGGCGATACTCCTATGAGACGGGAGAGGCGGATCTCCCGGACATCGGGTTGACGCCGAAAGAATTCGCCTCGTTGGAGCGGATCTGGATCGTGGCGTGTGGAACATCCTGGCATGCCGGTCAGGTCGGGAAGTATCTCTTCGAGGAGATGGTTCGAACACCGGTTCAGGTGGATATTGGCAGCGAGTTTCGTTATCGTGATCCGCTTGTCGGCAAGAAGGATTTGTTTATTACGATTTCCCAGTCCGGCGAAACGGCAGACACGCTGGCCGCCGCACGAGAGGCCAAGGCTAAGGGCGCCCGGGTCGTTTCCATTGTGAATGTGGTTGGGAGTACATTGGCTCGTGAGTCCGATGGAGTCCTGTATACCCATTGCGGGCCGGAGATCGGTGTGGCTTCGACAAAGGCCTTTACGGCGCAGCTGACGGCGCTCTATCTCCTGGCCTTGCATTTTGCCCGAGTTCGTAATGTGATGAAGGTAGCAGACGGCCAAGCTTGGCTTGATCGGCTCGTACGGTTACCAGTCTTGGTGGAGAGTGTTCTGCAGCGAGAGGCTGAAATCGTGGCGATCGCCAAACGCTACTACAAGAAGCGGAACTTTCTGTTCCTGGGGCGCGGGATTAATTACCCGATTGCGCTGGAGGGATCCCTGAAACTTAAAGAAATTTCCTACATTCACGCGGAAGGCTATGCGGCGGGCGAGATGAAGCATGGCCCGATCGCGTTAATCGACAAGGATATGCCGGTTGTGGTGTTGGCGCCCCGTGATCGACTCTATGACAAAACCGTCAGTAATCTCATGGAGGTCAAGGCGCGACATGCCCCCGTGATCGCATTCGTGGCTGAAGGAGAACGGGAACTCGGGAAGATCGCAGATGCGGTATTCACAGTGCCGGATACCCATGCATTGATCTCTCCGATGTTATTTACGATTCCGCTTCAGCTCCTGGCGTATCATATTGCCGTGTTGCGAGGTGCGGATGTGGATCAGCCAAGGAATCTGGCGAAAAGCGTGACGGTGGAATAAGCGGATGTTGAAAATGGCTTCCAGCGATGTTCTCGGTCGTCCCTCTCCCTGCGAGGTACCTCAGACGGTACCCCTCAGTCGCGTGACTTCCTGCGGCCTTGCTGGAAGACCATTTTGAATATCCTCTAAGGAAGAGAGACGAATGGAAATCACGCAGCAGGACGTTGAAAAAGTGGCGCAGTTAGCAAGATTGGCCGTAACGGCTGTTGAAAAGGAAACATTTGCCAAACAGTTGACGCAGATTCTTACCCATGTCGACACGTTGAAGCAATATGACACCACCGGCATTGAGCCGACGGCGACTGTTACCGGGCAAGTGAATGTGTTCCGAGAGGATCTCAAGCGGCTCTCGTTGCCGGTGGAGAAAGCGTTGGCCAATGCGCCGGAACGTGAGTCGGATGGCTTTGTCGTCCCCAAAATCATAGAGGAGCGTTAACCGTCCATGACCGTCTCATCCGTAGTCATGCTGGATGAGAGACGATGATCGACGGAAGGCGAGGCAATACATGTTTCGACAGATGCTACGTTCAAAGATTCATCGCGCGACGGTGACTGGAGCCCACCTTGAGTACGAAGGAAGTCTGACGATCGATCAAGACTTGATGGAGGCGGCAGGCATTCTGCCGTACGAGGCCATTGTTTGCTCGAATCTCAATAACGGCGAACGATTCATGACCTACGCCATCAACGGGGCGCGAGGAAAGGGAGAGATTATTCTCAACGGCCCCACAGCCAGGAAGGCGGCGGTTGGGGACCAAATCATAATCTTTTGTTACGAATATTATGGCGAGGAAGAAATCAAGAAGCACGTGCCCAAGATTGTGCGCGTGAATGAGAAAAATCGAATTGTGACGGTGAGCTAACCGGCCCAACCATCGGCTGCTGAATGCCGGTGTCGGCTTGTTGAGCAAGCACCCGTTGATCATGAGTATGGCATGTCTCTCCAAAAGCTAGGTCTCGTCGAGCTTCATAAGAAATTCACGGCAGGGGAAGTGACCGCAACGGAGATCGTGCGCGCCTATTTTCTCCGGATCAGTCAGGTGGAATCGAAGGTGAAGGCCTTCGTCACTCAAACGGAAGAGGCTGCTTATCAGCAGGCAGAGTGTTTGGATCAAAAGCTCAAAGTGTGGCGGAAGACTCATCCGCTGACCGGGATGCCGCTCGCGGTGAAAGATAACATCTGCACAGAGGGTGTGCCTACGACCTGTAGTTCTCGAATGTTACAAAATTTTGCTCCACCATACGATGCGACGGTCGTTTCGCGGCTGCGCTCGCAGGAGTACATCTTGGTGGGCAAGACCAATCTGGATGAATTCGCCATGGGGTCGTCGACAGAGAACTCCGCATTTGGCCCCAGCCGGAATCCGTGGAACCTGCACTGTGTGCCGGGGGGATCGAGTGGAGGATCGGCAGCGGCGGTGGCTGCGGAAGAATGCGTGGCGGCACTTGGGTCCGACACCGGAGGATCGATCAGACAGCCGGCTGCATTCTGCGGCGTGGTGGGGGTGAAACCGACATATGGACGCGTGTCGCGGTATGGTCTTGTGGCGTTTGCCTCGTCGCTTGATCAGATTGGGCCGATCACGCGTAATGTGCCCGATGCCGCCTTTCTGCTGCAAGCCATTGCCGGCCACGATCCGATGGATTCCACGTCGGTCGATCGCCCGGTGCCGGACTACATGAAAGCGTTGCAGAAACGTGATCTCAAGAATGTGAGGGTCGGTGTGCCGGTGGAATTTTTCACCGAGGGACTTGATCCAGAAGTTGAACAGGCCGTCCGACCCGCAATCGGGGAGTTGAAGCAGCTTGGCGCCGAGATCAAGGAGATCCGCCTACCGAGAACTGATGCTGCGGTGGCGGTCTATTACGTGATTGCAACAGCGGAGGCTAGCTCAAATCTCGCCCGGTTCGACGGCGTGAGGTTTGGGTTCCGCGCTAAAGAAACGAAAGACCTGCTCGAACTGTATATGAAAACAAGGCAGGAAGGGTTTGGGCCGGAAGTCAAACGCCGAATTATGCTTGGCACCTATGTTCTCAGCGCAGGGTATTATGACGCCTACTATGGAAAGGCGCAGGCCGTGCGCACATTGGTCTGTCAGGATTTCGATGCCGCTTTTAAGGATGTAGACCTCATTGTTACTCCGGCGACGCCGACACCGGCCTTCAAGCTTGGCGAGAAAAGCGAAGATCCGCTGCAGATGTATCTGTCGGATATTTTTACGATCTCTGTGAATCTGGCAGGACTGCCGGCGATCGCGCTGCCTTGTGGGTTCAGCGGGGCAGGGCTTCCGATCGGGCTCCAACTGATTGGGCGGGCGTTTGAAGAAGATCTGATGCTCCGCGCCGCACATGCTTATGAGCAATCCACAGCCTGGCACCGCCAGAAGCCGAATCTACGGTAAAACGAAGGCGATAAAAAGATAATGGGGTCATGAGCGAGATGGATGCGATGACTGACCGGGAGGAGAGGCAACTATGACGATCGTTGAAATTGCGGCACTCCTCGTTGCTGTAGTATTTGCAGTGCTGGTTGGATGTCTCGTGCCTGTTTTGATGCAGGTTCGAAAGACGGTTGCCGAGTCCGAACAACTGTTGATCAAGATGAATACGGAGCTGCCGGCTCTCGTGACTGAATTGCGTGCGGTGAGCCAGAACCTCACTGAAGTGACGAATCAGGCCCGTGAGGGTGTCGAGCATGCATCGGTCTTGCTGCACGCCGTAGGCGAGGTCGGTGAATCGGTGCGGCACGTACATACGGTCGTCTGTGGTTCAGGTGGAACGCTATTGAGCAATGTGGCGAGTATGGTTGCCGGCGTCAAGGCCGCGACGCACGTATTACGGGAACGCATGAAACCTGAAGGAGGGACACACAATGGCGGATGAACGAGGCGCGTCAACAGCGGTGTTTTTAGCGTTTCTCAGCGGTGCGGCCATGGGTGCGGTGATGGGGCTATTATTGGCGCCGCAAACGGGCAGTGAATCGCGTGACCGACTTCGAGGCTATGCGCGCCGCGCGGAAACCGACTTGCGAGATCTCGCCGGGCGAGCAGGTGAGGCGTTCGAAGAAGTCGTTGGTCAAGGGAAGGAGTTCGTCGAGTCGAATCGGTCGGCTCTACGGGAAGCGTTCGATGCTGGCCGCGAGGCGATGAAGCGTGAACGAGGCCGCATTCAAGATGAGGGGACGGAGCGAGGATGACTTTTGAGACGGTGATCGGAGTGGAGGTCCACGCACAATTGCGGACCAACTCCAAAATGTTTTGCGGGTGCGGCACAACCTTTGGCCTTTCCGCTAACAGCCAAACATGTCCCGTGTGTCTTGGCCTGCCAGGCAGCTTGCCTGTGATCAATCGAACGGCGATCGAAATGGCGGTTCGTGCCGGATTGGCGTTGAACTGTACGATCACGGCGAACAATCGATTCGCGAGAAAGAACTATTTCTACCCGGATTTGCCCAAGGGGTACCAGATTTCCCAGTACGAGGATCCGATCTGCCAGCATGGATGGGTTGAGGTCGCTGTCGGGGCGGCCACAAAACGAGTTCGAATCCGGCGAGCGCACCTGGAAGAAGACGCGGGGAAAAACGTACACGGGGTTGGAACGGCAGGCAGCCGTGTGGATTTGAATCGTGCCGGTACACCGCTGTTGGAAATCGTGACAGAACCGGATATGCGTTCGGCCGATGAGGTGGTGGCCTACCTGAAGGGATTACGCGATGTGCTGATGTACCTGGATGTATGCGACGGGAACATGGAAGAAGGAAGTTTCCGCTGTGAGCCGAACTTGTCATTGCGTCCGGTCGGCCAGCGGGAGTTCGGGACGAAGGTCGAGCTCAAGAATATCAATTCCTTCAGGTATGTGAAGGATGCGGTCGAGTATGAGATCAAACGGCAGACCAAGGTTCTGACTGAGGGAGGCAAGATATATCAGGAGACCAGGCTTTGGAACATTGATCGGGGTGAAACGGCTGTGATGCGCTCTAAAGAAGAGGCCCATGACTATCGATACTTCCCTGATCCGGATTTGGTACCGCTGCAGTTGCATGAGGACTGGATCGAGGGATTTCGATCGTCATTGCCAGAATTGCCGACCGTGCGCGCCCGTCGATTTATCACCGAGTATGGTCTTCCGGAGTACGATGCGGGCGTGATCACGACATCAAAAGGCATTGCGGACTATTTTGAGACCTGTCTGAAACAGTTCAACGAGCCTAAAACGGTGAGCAATTGGGTGATGGGGGAGTTGACGCGAGAATTGAATAACTCCGGGACCGACATCGCCGCCTCACCGATCTCGCCGGATCGGCTTGTCGATCTGTTGATGATGGTGGACAAAGGGGTGATCAGCTTAAAAGTCGCCCGTGAGATCTTTCCTGAGCTCTACTCTAGCGGTAAGACGCCCCAACAGATCGTGCAGGATAAGGGGCTGACCCAGGTCTCAGACGAAGGAGCATTAGGGAAAGTGATCGATGAGGTTCTTAGGAACAATCCAACGCAGGTGACGCAGTTTAAAGAAGGCAAGCAACAGGTCTTAGGATTTCTTGTCGGTCAGGTGATGAAGGCAAGTGGGGGGAAGGCAAATCCCGGTAAGGTCAATGAGTTGTTAAAAAAGAAGCTGATCGTCTAACCGGAGAGAGGGACAAGCGGTATGAGTGAAATCCGAGAAATCAGGGGCAGACAGATCATCGATTCACGCGGGAATCCAACGATTGAGGCA
Source organism: Nitrospira sp. (assembly GCA_018242725.1). GTDB lineage: Bacteria > Nitrospirota > Nitrospiria > Nitrospirales > Nitrospiraceae > Nitrospira_D. Next base: position 187,793 of record JAFEBI010000006.1, read on the forward strand.
GAAGTCACGCTTGAAAGCGGAGCAGTTGGGCGAGCGGCCGTTCCCTCTGGCGCTTCGACGGGCGAAAAAGAGGCGATCGAGCTGAGAGATGGGGACAAGAAGCGATGGATGGGGAAAGGCGTCTCCAAGGCGGTTGCGAACATTAGCAAAGTCATTGCTCCTGAACTGCTGGGCATGGACGCGTTCGATCAGGCCGGGATTGACCGAGCCATGATCGCGTTGGATGGGACGAAAACAAAGGGCAAGCTGGGCGCGAATGCGATTTTGGGTGTGTCCTTAGCCGTGGCGAAAGCGTCGGCGATTGAAACTGGGCAACCCCTCTACCGGTATTTAGGTGGGACGAATGCGCGCGTGCTTCCGGTTCCGCTGATGAACATCATCAATGGAGGAGCGCATGCCGACAATCGGTTGGATCTTCAAGAGTTCATGATCATGCCGGTGGGGGCCGGTCGATTCAGTGATGCGCTTCGCATGGCTACGGAGGTCTTTCATTCTTTGAAGACGCTCTTGAAAAAGAAGGGCCTCAATACGGCTGTAGGAGATGAGGGGGGATTTGCTCCCGATCTGCAATCGAACGAGGAAGCGTTAAGCCTCATATCGGAGGCGATTGAAGCGGCGGGTTATCAGGTCGGACGGGATATCGCCTTGGCGTTAGACTGTGCCGCCAGCGAACTCTACGAGAAGGGGCGGTATATTCTTGAAGCAGAAAAGAATCCAGAGCGTTCATCGGAAGATATGGTCAGTTACTATGGCAAACTGCTCGATCGCTATCCTATTCTCTCTATCGAAGACGGGCTGAGCGAGCTGGACTGGAAGGGATGGAAATTGCTCACGGAAAGGCTCGGAAAGCGGGTCCAACTCGTCGGTGACGACATCTTTGTGACGAATGTTGAGATCTTTTCGAAGGGCATTAAGGAAGGGATTGGAAATTCAATTCTGATTAAGCTGAATCAGATCGGAACATTGACAGAGACGTTGGATGCCATTGAGCTCGCGAAGCGATCGGGTTATACGGCCATCATTTCGCACCGCTCCGGGGAAACAGAAGATACGACCATTGCGGACGTGGCTGTCGCGACGAACAGTGGGTTGATCAAGACCGGGTCTCTCTCACGAACGGATCGTGTAGCGAAATACAATCAGCTGCTTCGAATTGAGGAAGAATTGGGAGCTGCGGCAATCTACCGTGGGCGAGAGGCCGTGCCTGCGCGGAGTTAGCCTATTCCGCAGCCATGGTCTGAATTAATTGATATGGTTATTAAGCAAAATCGTGGCCGAGAGTGGCTGGAGTGGCAGCGACGTCTGTTTGCTCTTGCTCAGGTGGGCGGAGTGATCGGGATTCTTTGGCTGGGAGTCGCACTCTTTTATGGAGAGATGGGGCTTTCACGATATCTCGCGATGCGGGATTACGCCAAGAATTTGGAGCAAGAGCTGTCGGCGTTACGCAACGAAAATGTCACCTTGCAGCACGACATTCTGCGTCTCCAGCATGATCCAACCAAGGTCGAACAATTAGCCCGTGAGCAGTTAGGCTATGTGCGGAAAGGTGAGACCGTGTATCAATTCATCCCAGGCTCAGAGAAACAACCGGGGCCTTCCTCAAAGCCATGAAGTTCGGAACGGTTGCCATCATCGGACGATCCAACGTAGGCAAGTCGACTCTACTGAATCGCCTGCTCGGCGAAAAAATCTCGATTATCTCAAGTAAGCCGCAAACGACGAGGACTCGGGTAATGGGCATTGTGCATGCGAACGGAGCGCAAATTGCCTTTCTCGACACACCGGGATTGCATAAGCCTGACCATTTGTTGAATCGGCGGATGGTTCGCACGGCGGTGGAAACTCTGGAAGATGCGGATGTGTTGTACATGCTTATGGAGGCAACGGGTCGGCCAGGTCCCGGAGATTTGTCTGCCATCAAGTACATGAAAGAAGCCTTGGCAAAGCAGCCGAGGCCGGTGATCTTAGTTATGACAAAAATCGACCTAGTGAACAAACATAAGATGCTTCCCGTTCTTGACCAATATGCCAAACTGTTTGCTTGGACGGAAGTGGTGCCGGTGTCAGCTCAGGCCAACGACAATGTGGAGCGATTGCTTGCCGTGACGGTTCCGTATCTTCCGTCAGGGGAAGGACTGTATGGCGAAGATGTTGTGACAGATCAGACGATGAGGACGCTGGCGGCCGAAATGATTCGTGAGAAGGTCATTCAGGCGACAGAGGATGAAGTCCCATATGCGACGGCGGTAGAGATCGATGAATTTGTTGAAGAGGGAAGGCTGGCGAAGATTCGGGCGTCGATTATGGTTGAACGTGAGACGCAGAAAGGTATCTTGATCGGGAAGCACGGGGATCGGCTAAAATCGATCGGGACTCAAGCCCGATTGGACATGGAAAAGGTTTTTGGGATGAAAGTGTTTCTTGAAGTGTGGGTGAAAGTGAGAAAAGATTGGCGCGAGGATGAGCAGGCTCTTGTGCAGTTGGGCTATTAGCCGTTGGCGGAGACTTAATGTAGATGGTTCCCGGTACGCACTCGTAACCGAAAGCGAATGGCATTCCTATGCCGCAGCAGTTTAAACAGGCTTTCCAATAAGGCCATAGGTAGTGAAGACGAAGTATCTCCTCTGTGTCGTTCAGTGAGCCGTTGAGCTGCTCCAGGCGACGCTACCGGAGCAAATCTCAAAATCCCGCGCAACGATCATGCAGCCAACTGACCGACCAACGGAACCACGCCTTCCGGAACAACGTCCTCGTCCCGCGGATCGTGATATTCTGCGCGAAGTCCTTCGTGATCAGACCGAGCGAGGACAGACAAAATCAGATATTGTCATCCAATCCGTGCAGAAGCTGCTGCGTCGGGGAGCGATCACGAACCTGTCAAAAATGTTAGGACGTATGCACCCAGCGGATATTGCTAAGGCAGTGACCCATCTCTCCTCGCCGAAGGAAAAACGGGAAATTTTTGAACTGGTTCGCGGGGAAGGGAAGCGCGGGCAAGTGCTGAGCGAGCTGGACGGGGAGAGTATTCAACAGGTACTCGCCGATCTGCTTCATTCCGATGTTGCCTGGCTCTTGAAGGACCTCGGTCCTGATGATGTTGCCTATATTCTTGGATTCCTTCCAGAAGAGCGCAGTAAAGAAGTGCTGGCTCTGATGAAGGCGGAGGACTCGACCGAAGTGGCCGACATTCTCCGATACCCCAAAGATACGGCCGGCGCCATCATGACGACGGAATTCTTTTCACTGTCTGAGGATGCTACGGCACAGGAAGCCATCCGTCGGTTGCAACAGGCAACTGATGCGGAAATGGTGTTCTATATCTATGTGACGGACAAGGATGATCGTTTGGTCGGCGTCCTTTCGCTTCGGCAGCTTCTTACGGTACCTCCCACGACTCCGCTGAAGAATATCATGACACGGGAAGCCATGAGCGTCAGTATTGACATGGATCAGGAAGAGGTGGCGAGACAAGTGGCCAACTATAATTTGTTGGCGATTCCGGTGGTGGAGCGAGATGGCAAACTGGTGGGGATTATCACGGTGGACGATGTGGTCGATGTTATTCGTGAAGAGGCGACCGAGGATATGCTGAAGATGGCAGGAGCCATTGAAGAGGATACGGCTTCGAAGTCGTCAAGCATTGCCTCAGCAAGACTACGATTGCCGTGGCTGTTTACGAATCTGGTGGGAAGTCTGCTGTCCGGGGCAATCCTTTGGTATTTTCGCTATACGGTTCAAGAGGTTGTGGCGGTTGTAAGTTTTATTCCGGTCATCGCGGCGATGGGTGGTAATGTCGGCTTGCAATCATCAACGTTGATTATCCGCGGTTTGGCAACCGGTTCGGTCGAGCTCTCCCATGTGTGGCCGGTATTTTTTCGCGAGGCGAAGATTGGGTTGGTCATGGGACTGGCGTGCGGAGCCACTTTAACGTTGGTTGCGTGGGTATTGCACCAAGGGTTTCTGGGGATGGTTGTGGGCGTTTCGTTGATCATAGCCTTTTTTGTCTCGACCAGCATGGCAACGATTATGCCGATTCTTCTGAAGCGCATAGGAGTAGATCCTGCCGTCGCGGCCGGCCCCTTTGTAACTACGGCTAATGATATCACGGGGATTTCGATTTATTTGACGTTGGCCACGGTATTCTTGGAGTATCTTCGATGACACGGAGCAACAGATCGTCGAGGTGCTGGTGTGGCAGGGATGAGAGGGATCAATGCCGCTTGTGAAAACGACGGCAATTGTTTTGCGGAGTCGCAAGTGGGGCGATGCCGATCGAATCGTTACGTTCTACTCAAAAGACAGGGGAAAGATCCGAGGGGTGGCTCGTGGCGCGCGCCGACTAAAAAGCCGATTCGGAGCAGCACTTGAGCCGTTCAGTCTGTGCCGATTGAATCTGTTTGAAAAATCCGGTGACTCGCTGTACCGAATTTCACACGTTGATCTTGCCAGGTCTTCCCAGAAGTTGCGAGAATCTCTCGGCCTTATAGATTCGGCGGCGCGGATGGTGAACGTAGTGGCTGCGATCACGCCGGATGGAGATCCGGATCCGCTCTTGTTTGAGACGCTCGAGCAGGGGCTTGCATCGCTTGACGAGAGTGAAGACCCAACCTTTATGGCGCTCCTATTTCAGATTAGATTGTTGGGTGTCACGGGATTTCGTCCACAGACCGACCATTGTGTCACATGTGGGAAGACTCAGTTCATGGGGGATCCTCAGTTTTCTCCACTTGCAGGAGGGCTGGTGTGTTTATCATGCGCGGCGCACCAGCGTGTTCGATGTGTAGCGCTCTCACGAGGCAGCCTCTCATTTCTCCAGCAGGCTATTCGCCTTGACCCTACTATTGTGAGACGCCTACGAGCCAGCGGACAAGTACGGGGCGAAGTAGAGGCGGCGATCGAAGGGTATGTGACGGTTGTGGCCGGTAAACGGCTCCCCCCAGCGAATTTTTTATCGATTGCTGTATCATAAACCGAAGCCAGAGGAGAGGGGTGAGTATGACAGCCGCTGCATTAGAGCCTCGAGATATGGAGTGGCTTGAGAAGGGGATATTGGGAATTCACTGGAGCGACGGCCATCAGGCAATTTATCCAATTCGCTTTCTTCGGCAGCATTGCCCCTGCGCGGCTTGTGTCGATGAATGGACGGGAGCGCGCCGTCTTCAGGCCGACGATGTCCCGCTTTTGATCATGCTGCAGGATATTCAACCTGTTGGGCGCTATGCGTTTCAATTCAAGTGGAGCGATGGTCATGATACAGGAATTTATTCGTACTCATTACTGAGGGGACTATGCCAGTGCGATGTCTGTCAACCGGTTAAGCCAACGGAAGTCAAGTCCAGGCGGCTGCTGTGATGGGAGACTACGACATGGGACATATCGCTAGTAGTCTAATAAACACCATGCTGAGTGTGTTCGCGGTTGCAGGATTCGTACTATTGCTCGGATGTAAAAGTATGCCGACACTGGAGCAGCAAGAGCAGCTGGTTCAAGGGGAAAATCTTGTGCTGGATCAAATTACCAGTAGGGCCGTTGTGAATGCGTGGGGGGGGCCTCCTTTTTACCATAGTGAGTTCGCCTATTTTTTTGTGATGCCAGATTTGAGTGTTATCCCGCGAATACGAGTGGCCGCCGGCGAGGTGCCGAAAGGGTGGAGGGGAGGAATCCATGCGGGTGAAGGTGTCTACTTTGCTTATCCCGACCGAGGCTGGTTGCTGGTCTTTCTTGATGAGCGTCTTGTCTACAGAGAAAAACTCCAACCTGATGAGTTAGGAGCATTGACTAATGGTTGGGCGTATGAGGCTCGATTCAAGACCAGGGTTGAGGAAGTTTCACGTCCATAGGTTGTCCTTGGTTACTCTGCATGGGATCAAATTCGTCAGATAAATTGCATGTCGTGATGGCCTCCTCTGAGGCGGTTCCTTACGCGAAAACAGGTGGACTGGCCGATGTTGTGGGGGCATTGTCCATGGCCCATGCGAAATTGGGACATCGGGTCACCTTGTTGTTGCCGGGTTACCGGACTCCGTTAGCGCCTAAGGGCCGTCGTATCGCTGAGCAATTCTCGGTCTCCATGGGAGGGACGTCGGCGGAGGTGTCCATCGAAGAAGAATATGTGCCGGTGGTTGGTGCACTGCATCAGGTACGAGTGTTGTTCGTATGCTATGACCCATACTTCGATCGTCCGGGACTTTACCAGCAGGATCATCGCGATTATCCGGATAACCTCGATCGGTTTGTTCTTTTCTGCCGCGCTGTGGTTCAAGTATTACATATCTTAGTGGACAGACAGAGGGAGAAGATCGATATCTTGCACCTCCACGATTGGCAGACGGCGCTGTGTGCCGTCTACCTCAAGGCGGTATCATATGAACACGGTAGTCTTCAGTCGATCAAGACGCTATTGACTGTGCACAATCTTGGCTACCAGGGGATCTTCCCAGGTCAGGAATTCATGAAAACCGGTCTTCCTTCATCGCTGTTCTCACTGGGTGGGCTTGAGTTCTACGGAGCAGTCAATTGTTTGAAGGGGGGCATCATCTTTTCCGACGCTGTTTCCACGGTAAGTCCTACCTATGCGAGAGAGATTTTAACCGCGGAATATGGGTGTGGCCTTGAAGGTGTATTGGCAAACCGTCCAAGTGGTGTCAGCGGTATCACAAACGGAATTGATGAGGATGCGTGGGATCCTGAGCACGATGCCTATTTGCCGGTGAAGTATCACGCCAATGACTTATCAGGGAAACGTGCATGCAAGCGGGCGTTACAGCTGGAGCTAGGATTACCGATTCTTGATGTCCCGCTGTTGGCAGTCATTGGTCGATTGACGTTCCAAAAGGGATTTGATCTTTTGCTTGATATCCTGCCAGAGCTTATGTCTCTTGATCTCCAACTGGTTGTATTGGGTACTGGCGATACTCACTTAGAACAGCAGTTCCTTGCGGCCAAGGAGAAGCATCCTCAGACAATCGGTCTTACTCTTGGTTTTGATGAGGGGTTAGCCCATCGCATTGAGGCGGGCTCGGACATGCTGATCATGCCGTCTCGTTACGAACCATGCGGACTCAGTCAGCTGTATAGCTTGCGATACGGGACGGTTCCTATAGTGCGGCGTACAGGGGGACTCGCCGATACTGTTATTCCCTTTCGTCCGTCAACAGTCAAATCCAGATGCGCAACAGGTTTTCATTTTATTGACCCCTCTCCCGATGCCTTGCTCTCCGTGATTCTGCTCGCGCTTCATATTTATGAAGAGCAGGAGGTCTGGTGTTCATTGGTCACTGCGGGAATGAATGCGGATCTATCGTGGGATCAATCGGCAAGGGCCTATATAGATTTATATAGCCGGTTACTGGATAGGATGTGAGGCGAGTTCGTTAGCGAGTATTGAGTGAGATGGTGAGCCCTTGTTCGAGTTTTGTCAGCAAGGTTCTTGCTTTTACAGCGTAGTAGGAGTTTTGCCCTTCATGAAGTCTGATAATTGAAACAAAAAGATCCCGTGCAACTTCAAGGTACCCCTGATTCAAAGCGAGTTCTCCAGTATGCAGAGCGCAGGATGAAGTCATAGCCTTAACATCCACCGCCACTCGGCTGGTTGGGGTTGAAACCAGATGAGCAAGTCGATTCGGTAGCGGCAATATGAACCCATTTTTATCATGATCAGGCAGATTAGCTGATCGGAGTTGGTCCAAGTTGGCTGTTGCTTTAGATAAATCTGCTGTCGATTTGCAGTCGCCGTAAGCATTCCACAATGAGGTGAAACCACTGTCTCTCGATTCGCTCGTGTGGGAAGAAGGTGTAGTTGTGCATCCAGCAAAGAGGATCGCTGAACCAAATAATCCAAGCGCCATAATTGCCAGGGTCCCATTAGATCTAGATCGCATCGAGTCATCACCTCCGATAGAATTTAAATAGGCTGTAATGCAAATCACGGGCCGCTGGGTATCTATTTAAAAGCAATTGAAAAACAAAATAAAAACAGTTATGAAGCTCTTGAAGAGCCATGGTAATTTCGACGCACTGTGTTGTTTGTGTAACAGCTGGTGAGGGTGACGCAGGGACGCTGTACGGGGAGGTGGTTAAGCGTTAAATATTTGGACAAGGATGCCAGTCCTGGTGGTGGAGTTAGTTTTGCGCATGATGTGCTTGATGTGCTCTTTGACGGTTTGTTCGGTAATTTGTAGAGCGTTAGCAATCTCTTTATTTGTCCAGCCTTTTGAGAGGTGCTCCACTACGGATTGCTCTCGGTTGGTGAGTTGGAAACGTTCTCGCGCATGTTCTGCATTCAGGTTTTGTTTTCGCCCGAGCTCTTCCATAGTTACGACAAGTCGGGCATGTTGAATCCCGCCTCGATCGGGTAAGCCAAAGCCTCTTAGTAGAATCGGTTGATTGGGATCGCCTGTTACGCGCTTGAGCTCAAACTGTTCCCAATCTTTAGCTTCTGTCCGTATGTGGAGGGCTTTGATGATTTCTGTGCAAAGCTCTGTTAGGGCTGTTGGGAGTATCCCGCGTGCTGAAACAGTCGTACTGCTTCCATGTTCAACCGCTGTGATCTTTTTAGCGAGCTCGGTAGCCTGTCGATTCATATGCAGTAGCTGCATAGATGTCGATAGCACGACAATCCCGGAGCCTGCTCTCTGATCGGCAAGAACACCAGTTTGTTCGGTCCCTTTTGGTGATTCAGTCATAAAAAGCTAGATTATGGCGACGGAGTGGATGTGGGTGTAATCCAGTGTCTGGATCTTGATGCATAGTACCGGAATAGTACCTAACACTTTAGAGGGAGTCAACATATACCTTTGAGAAAGCAGCCTACAAAATTGGTATTGCTGGCTTGGATCCCCCATGCATAGGATCTTCCCGGTCGATCGAAGTATAAGGGGTGAAAATGGTTTAGGTAATTGGGTGCGTGATGGGGCTACCAGCTTAGGATCAGCATTGGCTGCTGAGTAGGGGCATCGGCCAGTAAAGTAAAGGGCACAGGCCAGTTAAAGTAAAGATGAAATGTGGGTTGAGAATGTTGTGATGTGTATAGGAGGATAGTGAAGTGATACAAATGGAATGGGAGTGGCCAATTCAGGATAATCATGAAAGTCACAGAGAGAGAGCTGCTCTGCTGAGGCCAATATTATATGAAATCATGGCTCAAGAAGGCGAAAGTAGTAGTCTTGTCAAGAAGGGGAAGGCGCTGTCTTTGAATATCAGCAATGGTGGTATGTTGATTCTTATGGAGCAAGCCCCAAAGGTTGAGCAGGTCCTCAAGATCTACGTGCCGACACCTGTCATTATCGCTGAAACCCCAACACTTGCAGAAGTTCGTTGGAGTCGGATGCTTCCCTTTGGAAAACAAAATAGTTCTACTGCTTATCTTGTGGGAGTCAGGTTCATGTTCTAGGGTCTGTTAACGCTACCGTACGCCATCCACGATCAACGCGAAGTTGAGGAACGTGACGAACATGACATCGAGCGTGTCAAACCTCGAGAAGAGGCGGCGAACTCCCTTGAGCTGGCGGAATAACCGTTCGAGCTCATTGCGTCGTTTATACAGGGTGCGATCGTCGTTCCAGGGCACGCGGCGATTGTCCTTGGGGGGCACCACCGGCACAGACTCGAGTTCCACGGCCAACGCTCGCGTTTCATCGCCTTCATACGCCCGATCCATTAACAAGGGAATGGGACATGGCCTTTTCCCGAAGCGCTGGAGCAGCGTGCGTCCCTCCGGGGCATCGTGGGCCTGACCCGGTGACAGGGCAAACGTCAGAGCCGTTCGAGCATTCGCGGCAACCAGATGAATCGTGGTGGTCCATCCGCCGCGGGAGAGGTGGTTCCGGTTATTTGGACAGTTTTTTTCAGTTCATCAGTGGTGCCTGGCCGGTTAGGGGCTACGCAGCGGTGGGCGGTGCAGGCTGGTTCTCACACTACACACGATCGGGCGTGCGTCGAGATTCTGACAATAGGTGTGTAAATGGAATCAGGCGGCGGTCCTCTTGGCCCGATCGATCCCATGACACTTCACACGGTCTGACCGACTCATCCTCCCGTCTATAAACGGCACACCAGAGGCAACCAGCGGCAGCAACTCCGGGGCATTGAGTTTTCTCCACGAGGTCTCCGCCACCCGGAGCATTTTCCAGATGATGGCTTGAGCTCCTTCCACGCGTTTGTAGCGACGGGATGCGTCTGTGCGGAGCCGGACGGCAGCAAAGGGTGATTTCACGATGTTCGTTGTCCGCAGATGCCGCCAGTGCTCTTGAGGAAACGCATAGAACGTGACCATCCGGTCCCAGCCTCGTAGGAGTGTGTCGACGGCCTTCGGATCTGTCTTGCGATATGTACGGACGAAGGGATCTCGCTGTCGTTCACAGTCGGCCTGCGTCTCGGCATACGGCATCGCCTTGAGCATCTCGGCCGCCTGTGGTTGAACCTTCTTTGGCAGCGCATCGAGGACATTGGTGAGTTTGTGGTTCCAACACCGTTGTTCTGCACCGGTCGGATGGGACTCACCCAAGGCTGCCCAGATCTCGAGATGTCCATCGGCCGCCGTCAGCTGCGGAAAGCGAAGTCCACGGCACTTGAGATTGCGCAGGAGCGTGAGCCAGCTTTCCTTACTCTCACGTTCACCGCTCTCGCACGCCAGCACGATCTTCTCTCCTGTGGTGAGTGCGCCCACGATCGTGAGGAGGGCGCTCTTGCGGTCCGCAATGCCTGCCTTCACGTAGAGGCGATCTGTACCGCTCACGATTTCTTGGA
>JAFEBI010000007.1:0-156060 GCA_018242725.1 Nitrospira sp.
CCACGGCGGGGGCCCTGGTCAAGCAGGCGAGAAAATCGTTCGTCGGCACGCTGACGACTGCGGGTGCGCTGGCCTCAATCAAGACCTTTCTCAAGGCGCTGACGGCCACGCTATCGACGTCCGGGGCGCTGGTGAAGCAAGTCAGTGTCCTCAAGGTGGGTACGCTGTCCACGGCGGGGGCCCTGGTCAAGCAGGCGAGAAAATCGTTCGTCGGCACGCTGACGACTGCGGGTGCGCTGGCCTCAATCAAGACCTTTCTCAAGGCGCTGACGGCCACGCTATCGACGTCCGGGGCGCTGGTGAAGCAATCCAACGTCCTCAAGATGGGTACGCTGTCCACGGCGGGGGGATTGGTCAAGCAGGCGAGAAAAGCGTTCGTCGGGACGTTGGCATTCATTGGTGGCGTGAGTGGGGCGGCAAATGCCCTCGTGGTTGGGTTTGTGCGCATCGTGAATGTTCGCGGGGCTGTCGCGAGGCTGAGATCCATTATTGGGATGAAGTGAGGGGCTCCATGAAGATTAGGCTGCATTGCACCTACTACAACGAGAAAAAAGACAAGGTCGGCGAGCCGAATGATGTGCTCGATCTGCCAACGAAGGAAGCGATGCTGTTGCTCAATGGGGGCAGTGCCGAGCTGGTGGAGCCGCCGAGGCGATCGGAGCGTGACTAACTGACCGTCAGCGTCTGGGTTGATATGACCGTAGGAAAGGAGCCGACAACATGGGACGTATTCTCTCGAATCGCCAGGTGATCGCCGCGAAAGTGGAGACCACGGAAGGTGCGGCCATCTCGCTGGCCGGAGCCGATGCCAACAACCTCATCATGGAGCCGAAATTTGATCCGGATGTGCCGATGTATGAGCGGACGTTCCTTGATAACTCGCTCTCGCCGCAGAAGGCTATCGCCACGACGAGGATGGCGCGCCTCTCGTTCAAAGTGGAGTGCAAGGGATCGGGCGCAGCGGGCACGGCTCCAGCGCTCGGGAAACTCCTGAAGGCCTGCGGGTTCGGAGAAACGATCGTGGCCTCGACGAGTGTGACCTATGCGCCGATCAGCGCGCTCGCGAGCATTCCGACGTTGTCGCTGGCCATTTATAAAGACGGCCTGCGCAAAGCGATCAAGGGCGCACGCGGCAATGTGAAATACAGTGCGAAGGCCGGTGAGCCTGGCATGTTCGAGTTTGAGTTTGTCGGAGTCTACGACGGCACGACGGACGTGGCGATTCTCACGCCGTCCGGGGTGGAGACCACGGTGCCGGTCAGTTTGCTCTCGGCCACCTTCAGCATCGCCTCGTTTGCGGCCTTTGTCTCACAGATCACCTTCGACATGGGCAATACCCTCACACCACGCGGCGACATCAACCAATCGTCCGGCTACATCTCGACGCTGCTCACCAAGCGCAATCCGAAAGGCAGTTTCGATCCTGAAGACGAGCTCGTAGCCACACATGATTTCTATGGCCGGTGGCTGGCCGGCACGACCGGTGCCCTGACATGGAAGCACCCAGGCAGCGCGGGAAACATCACCACGTTTACCGTCCCGGCCTGCCAGTACATGAAGATGGGCGAGGGCGACCGCAACGGCATCGCCATCTTGAATGCAGATTTTCTCATGGCGCGCAACAGCATCGGCGGAGACGACGAGCTCAGTATCGCGTTCACCTAAAGGAGTTCCATGCAACGGACATATGCGATTGGCGGGAGCGGGTACGTGATGCCGGATGGCCTCTCGTGGCAGCAGAACAAATGGCTGGGCGAGCACGTCTTTCAGGAGATTGATCTGCAGCGGTTGGACTATGGCACGGTGCACGATCTGCTCCGTGAGAAGGGGCCGCTGTTGATGGCGATTTGTTTGGTCGAGACGGGGAAGACCCGCGCGGAGCATTCCCGGATGACCTGGGCCGCCATTAGCGAGCGGGCGGATCTGTTCGCCGCCGAGTTGAGCGGCGAGGAGGTGGCGCTGTTCGGGCCACATTTTTTTCAATCTTGTCAACCGGGTTCGATGGCGATGCTGATGCCGGGCCGCCAGATCCAGGCGCTCGTCGAGGCCGTGCCGCCACCGTCGTCTGCACCTGGAGCGGATGGGTCGAGCGGAGCCTCGTCGCGCTCAGCAACGGAGACGTCACCAAGCTCCGATGCATCCTTACCGAGTGGGGGCCTGCTAACTCCGAGCCCTATCTCAAACGCTGCATCGAGCGACAGGTCGTCGACCGCGCCATCCTTGGGTGGTTCGGCGTCGAGCTCCCCTGGATGACGGACAAGCCGGCGGCGAAGCGGGCGCAACGGATCGGAGAATTTTGCGGAGGAAGGTGCCTGACGGAGTGCACGACGTATTTCGGGGATGGCCTGGCGGTGGCCTGCCGGACCTGCCCGAACTGAACCGATGGAGGAGCCTATGAGGCGGTGGAGTCAATGGGGTTGTGTCGCGATGCTGCTGGTGGCGCTGTGGCCGGGTCTGAGCCATGGGCAATCGTCCACCTCGTACACCTTCCACGCAGGTACGACGACGACGGCCAACGGCACCGTCATGAGCGCGGCCAATTTCAGCACCATCGTGGTGCAGGTCGAGGGCACCTTTGTCGGGACCATCGAGTTTCAAAAGAAAACCAAAGACGCGACGGCCTATGTCGCGGTGCAATGTACGAACGCGAACGACCGGACTGTGCAGTCCAGCACGACGGATGTGCCCGGCTATTGGGAATGTCCGGGCGGCGCCTATTCTTTCCGGGTGCCGGTCACGGTGTACACCAGCGGGACGATCAAGGTCACGGGGATGGGCACGACGGCGGTATCGAGTCGAGGCGGTGGGGGAAGTGGGGCCGCGAGCTGGCCCTGGGGCACGACGGATCGGTCGATCGATGACGCCGCCGGGCTCATCAACGCCATCGGCGTGTTAGACCCCAGCGGAGACGGCACGATCATCTATACCGATCCGGTGACGGGTCCGAAGATCGTGCAGATCTGCGGCGGGGTGGTCAATGGCTGCAATTATTATCGGCAGTTCAATGCCGGAAAGAAGGGCGGCTATAAAGACTCGTCGGGGAATATCGATTTTGAGTACACGGAAAGCACCGGAAAAATCTCGTCCATGACCGTGGATTGCGAGGATACCGGCGTCAATTGTACGACCTATCAAAAACTACCTGGGTGTGGCGGAGACCTGGTCGCAGTGGATGCGACGGGGGCGGCGAGTCACATCTGGACGAAGGCCGTCGGGGCGACAGTGCCGACGGCAACGGCGGAGGTGGGTGCCAACAGCACGCGAGGAGTCGCGACCTTTCCTGATGTGGACGGCGACTATGGGTATGAATTCGGCTGTCAATTGCACGCGGGATGGAGCGGGCAGCTCGATGCCAAGCTGATCGTGGATTCATCCGGATCCGGCAATTTCGTCGCGCAGATCTTTACCAAGTGTTACGCGAACGATGCCGCCAAAGATGCGGCCTGGAATACCGTGTCTCCGCATGTGTTCACCTTGGGCACGGCCAATGAGCCGAACTTCTACACCGCGACGAATATCACGGCGACCGGATGCACCGCCGGCAACATCCTGCGAGTCAAGTTGATCCGAAATCGGACGCATGCGAGCGATACCGCCACAGCGGCGCTCAAGGTGGAGCGATTTGAGCCGTGGGGAAGGACGACATACTGATGATGCGGATCTGGCTCCTCGCGCTTGGGCTGCTCGTGCAGGTGGGACTCGCATCAGCGGCGGATATTGCCGTCGTCCAGCAGGCCGCTAGAACCACGACCGGCACGCAAGATTTTACCAGTGCGGGATTCGGGACTCCGAAAGCGGCGATGTGTCTGGTGGGATTCGGCGCGACCAGTGGGACGTCGGTCTCGCACGGTGGATTTGCCATCGGGTTCACGGATGGCACCAATCAGAATGTCACATCGGCACGCACGAAAAACGGGGTGACGACGACGGTTGCCGGGCGTCGGTCTGATACGACCGACGTATTGCTCTTGGCGGACCAAGACGCCACGGTCATTCTCCGCGCGCAGTTTTCCTCCTGGATCACCGACGGGGTGCGGCTTAATTACAGTGTGGCGCCTGGCACGGCGTATCAAGTGTCGTGCACCTTGTTTGGTGGATCCGGCATCTCGCAAGCCTACGTCAATACGGTCTCGACACCGAGCACGGTCGATACGTCCACGACGGTGAGCTCGGTAGGATTTCAACCGGATGTGATCCTTGGTGCGATCTCGGGTGGGACCGGCTATACCGATGTCAATCAGGCGCAGCTCGAAATTTCCGTCGGCGCCGCCGTGCGTGGAGTGGGTCAACGCGGGGTCTCATGGTTCGATACGGACAATGTGACGACGACGGCGCAGAGCGTGTTTCCCCTCACGAATCGTATCGGGCGCAATTCCAACAACGCGTCGCAGATCGAAATACAAAACTATACCAGCACTGGATTCGATGCCACGCTGCGCCAGGCGACCGGTTTTGTGGCTACGATGGGTTATCTCGCGATCCAGTTGAACGGCGTGACGGCCACCGTGATGGAGGTGACCTCGCCGACAGCTACCGGATCGCAATCCATTGCCAGCATCGGACTGACGCCGCAGTGGGGCCTCCTGGTGATGACGGCGGATCAAACATCTGGATCTGTCGATACCTCGGGCGATGCGGAAGTGTGGGGCGTGAGTTCGTTTACGGCTGCTGCGCAATCCTGCGTCGCGATGAGCGCGGACGATAACGTGGGCACGAGCAGCACCACGTCGTTAACGGATACGAAACCGGTCTGTCTGCGGAAAGATGGGGCGCTCTTCTATAGCGCGTCGTTCACCTCGTTCGGCAGCGGGACCGCCACCTTCAACTATGGGACCGCCAACGGCACTGCTCGGAAATGGGTGGGGCTATTTATCTCTGAGTCTGCGGGAGCGGCGGCGGTACGCCGGAGGGCCTCGTGAGTTGGGCTACCTATGTCAAGCTACAGCTCACTCTGTTGCTCGTCACCGGGACGGCGGCTGTTGTGCTGTCGCAATCCGTTGTGACGAAATATGTCACGAAGTCAGGAACCTGTAGCAACGGGGCCACGAATTACAATCCCGCGACGAACACCTGCGGGTCCGGTAGCGCGACGGTGTACACCTCGATCCGGTCAGGTATCGATAATGTCGGTGCCGGCAATATCCTCCTGATTCGATCCGGCACCTATAGTGAAATCTGCGCGGTGGCGCTCATCGAAAGCGGCACGTCCAGCGTCCCTACGATTATTGCGGCCTATCCCGGTGAAATCGCGACATGGATCAAGGACACGGCGGGGGACGCGCGCGACTGTCTGATTTCGTTCAGCACGCGCTCATGGATTTCAATTAGGGGCAACCGAAATCCAGCCTATGCCTCGACATACGGCACGCTCATCATGGACGGCAACAACGATACAGGGGCGACTGATCAATACATCATTACGACGGCCGACAATGCGACCGATCTGGAAATTACGGGCATCGAAATTAGGAACGGCAATGAGAGCTGCATCACGACGGCGGCGGCACGCTTACGGGTGACCTGGAATGAAATCCATCATTGTGGGCTATCTGGGGAGTACCTGTGGCACGGGCTCTATTTTCGAGGAGATTCGTCGGTCGTCCAGCACAACGACTGGCACGACATTTACGGGTGGGCGATACACTGCTACTCCTCCTCGTTTAACTGCGACAATGTCACCATTACGTTGAATCACATCTATGTCACCGCTCTTGCGACGATTCCGAACAGCGGAGGGATTATCGTAGACGGGGCCAATGATCTTGTAGAACGCAATACCGTCCAGTGTACCTCGACCTCGAACGATTACGGCATCTCCACCTATGGCGGATCGACGAATGTGATCATTCGGCATAACTCTGTCTTTGGATGTAACCTCGGGGTCTACCTCCAGTCAGGATCGAGTGGTGTCAAGGTCCAGAATAATAACCTATATGGAAATACGACGCCGATCAGCAATTCAAGCACTGGATCGACCATCGGGACGAATCTGACGTCCAACCCGTCTTACAAAAGCACAGCGTCCTACGATTTGACGCTCCTGGCTGGGAGCGCGGCGATCGATGCCTGTCCGAATATCGGGCTCACCTATAACGGATCCGCGCCGGATTGTGGGGCGTTTGAGACGTTTACCGGCACGGGCGGCACGGTCTCCGGCAACACGCTCGACGCGCAACTCGGCATGGCGTTCAACACGCCCATTCAGCCCGGCACAACCGGCTGGAGCGTCAATAATGGCCGGTCGGTGACCGGTGTTTCGCGTGTCGGCAGCTCGATCGTCCGGCTGACCTTTTCGGGGGCCGCCTGTACGGTCGGACAGAGTTGGACGTGGAGCTATAGCGGCGGGACGGCCACCGACAGCGTCGCCATCGGGACCGTCAATCAGCCGCTGCTGGCGGTGTCCTCCGCATCGGTCACGAACAGCTGCAGCGGAGGTGGTGGATCGACCTACGAATTTACACAGGCGGCGTTCCGGTATCACGCGCTGCACCGGGTCAGCGAAGCGACACCGGAGATCCGCAGCGGGGAGAACGACGGACTGTACTACGTGGTGCGCAACGGCGCGACCATGATCCGTTTTGCGGTGACCTGCGGCGTCGCCGACTGCCCGCAGTCCTCCTTTGCGCTCGGTGTCGATCAGGGAAGCGGCTATAGCCCGGTGCTGAATGTGCCTGGAGGAGGGCAGGTGAGTTTCTGCGCGGATCGCTACAGCGGTCCAGGTATTTTGCCTGATCCGACGCCGTCGACGTGCCAACTGTCAATAGGAGGGACCTGTGTGCCGGGTGGCGTGATGTATACCGCCGAGGCGGTTCCTCCTGTCACGCTCGCCGTCGGTCAGAAAACCGAACTGGAATATTGCGTCGCGTTTACTCCGTCCGCGTCGGGCACCTATCCCTTTCGTCTGACGTTGCAGGATGGGACGACGCCCTTGGCACATTATACGCAGACGCCGGTCGTGACGATGATGGATCAACAAGGGAGCGGCGATTAATGGCGAAGGGCGACACGCTACGGAATCAATGGTTGCGTTTATATTTTCTCGGCGCGGCCATGCCGTCGATTGCAGACAATGCGGCGTCGTCTCCGTTCACCAATCATGTCATCGCGCTGCATACGGCGGATCCTGGATCGAGCGGCACACAGCTAACGAACGAAACGGCCTATGGGGGCTATAGCCGCAAGACGCTTCCGCGCAATACCGCCGGATGGACGGTCGCGGGAAATAGTGTCAGCCCAGCTGTCGATCTTGATTTCGATCTATGTACAGGATCGCCGGGTCCGCCGATCACGCATTGGAGTGTCTCGCGCGGCGGTGGCATGATCGATTACAGCGGGCCGCTGGTGACGCCGATTACGCTCTCGGCCGGACAGATTCCTCGGTTGAAAGCGACGAGCACGATTCAGGAGTTGTGATGGGCGCTCAAGGCTTGGCGGTGTTGGATTTCGGCGCGTTTCCCGGTGCTTCCGATGCCTCGGTGACGGTGGTTGGGCAAACCGCCATCTCGTCTGGCTCATTGGTGCAGGCGGAAATCAGGCCGATTGATTCGATCGACCATTCGGCGGACGAGCATATGTTGGAGACACTCAAGATCTGGGCGGCCACGATCGTTGCAGGGACGGGCTTCACGATTTACGGGATCAACACCTCGCAGCTGGATAGTCACGGCATCGGTACACGCATCTCTGGGCAGTGGAATGTGTTCTGGGTCTGGAGCTGAGGGGGAGCTATGGCCATACAGGTTCAATTAGGCAATGGGTCGGTGATCGGCGGCGGAGGCGCGGCCTTCCTGGGAGCCAATACGCACGTCAAACCGATCGACTACGGCACGCTCGGGCATTATCGCGCGGTGTGCTCCGTGGCGCTGTCTCCGTTGCAGGCCGCAAACTCGCGCTTGTTCGAACTGCGCAACGCCGGGAGTCAGCTGATTGTGCCGACCTTGATTGAGCTGGAGGTCGCGGCGGTGGGCGATGTGGCGCCTGACTATTTTCTCTGGCTTGCCATGTATGGGTGCACGAATTTTACGGCGGTGGATACCACCAACGTCACGACGCCTCCAGCAATGGTGGTCCGACCGACGGGCATGTCGGCGGCACCGGGAGGCGCGCAGATCCGTAGCCTCGGCAGCACGTTTACGGCAGGTATGACCGGATGGACGGCCACCAAGGATAGTGGGGCGCACAGCAATCTCGTGGCCTGGCTGTCGTCGGCGTCGGCGGATCGCCCGTCGCGCGTGAAGCGGTTCGTCGATCCGTCGGATCAGGCGACGCATCCACCGGTGTACGCCACGAATCAAGGGTTTTCGATTGAAAATGGGCAACTCGGGCCAGACACGGCTAACGCGGTGGTGGTGCTGATCACGGTGGCCTGGGCGGAAGTGCCGGTGAGCGGGTACTGAGATGTCGTTGCTCCTGGCGGGGAGAAGCAGCACGCCGAACGCGGTGGATTTTGTGGCGACGGCGACCGGCCAGGTCGATGTGCTGGGTGTGCTGATCCTGGCGGTGCCGGTGCAGCTCGATCTGGTGGGGATCGGGACCGGGATTGCGGCGGTGTGGGGCGTGATGGTCGATGGGAACGAGGCAGGCATGGCGGCAGCGAGCGGCGTGCGGCTGATGTATCACGACGAGCCGCCGAATCGGTTCTGGCCGAGGACGTCGCTGAAGCCCTATTGAGGAGGTGAGGTGATGGCGGACAATAACGAACTCGCGGTGGTGCTGAAGCTGGTGGCCGATCAGTTCAAGAGCGAGCTGCAATCGTCCCGCGGGGCCATCGGCCAGTTCAATGATTTCCTGAAGGACTGGCGCACGCAGCTCACGGCGGCGGGCACGGCGTTGTTTGCCGTGGCAAAAAGCACGGCCAATTATGGGGAAGAGGCGCTGAAGACCTCACAACGGATTGGTGCCACCGTTGAAACAACTACCGCGCTGCAGCATGCGGCGAACATGGCCGATGTGCCAATTGCCACGCTCGAGAAGGGGCTGAAGACGCTCGCGCAAGCGGCGGTGCAGGCCTCTTCTGGGAGTGGCGATGGGGCGCAGGTTTTTGCTCAGCTGGGGATCAGTGCGACGGACGCGGCGGGGAAGATGAAGCCGCTCGATCAGCTCTTCTTGGAGCTCCAAGACCGGCTGAACGGCACGCGCTCGCAAGCGGAGTTTCTTGACGCCGGGACGCGGACGCTGGGCAAGAGCTTTTTGGAGATGGTGCCGCTGATCCGACAAGGCTCGGAGGCGACGAAGGCCGCGATGGAAGATGGGAAGCGGCTCGGCGTGGTGCTCGGGCAAGAGGATGCTGAGGCCGCGAGTCGATTCAATGATGAGCTGAAACGTCTATCAGCGGCCTCACAGGGGCTCTCTCTTACTGTCGGGAAGCAGCTCATCCCGGCGATCACGGAGCTCTTGAAGGCCATGACCAATCTGACTTCAGGACCTGGTGGGAGCATGTTTAAACTTGAAGTGCAAGGGTGGGCGGCTGCCCTCACGTTATTCAATCATGCGATTCGAGAGACGACTGCGGAGATCGATGTCTTCTTTAAGAAAATGGGAAAGGACGATGCGGTTAAGAAATTCTGGAATGATGCCTTAGTTGAAGGCAGGAAGAAGCTCGATCGTCAAACCGATCTGCGGCTCCACCAGATTTTTCAGGATCAGCTGGGAAGAATGGGTGGACAGAAGTCCAGTGCTGAGACGGGGCGTGACGTCTCCATGGGCATCACGGTGCCGACCACCAAACCGTTCGATCAGGCCAAGTATGCCAAGGATCTGATTGAAATCTGGAATGCCGGCACGCGCGCGCTGGAGATTCAAAACAAAGCGATTCGTGAGCAGTTGGATCTCATGTTCCGGCAGGAACAGCTCGCCGATGAGGTGCGTCAGGAACGCGATACGACAGAGCGTGAGATGGTTGCACGTGGGGTGGCCGATGCGGAACTGATGCTGCAGGCACAGGAGCAGGCACAGCAGCGGGAGCGGGCCGGGTTGGTGACGCTCGCGCAGGCCTGGATTGCGTACGATGAGCAGGTCGGGGCCTCAACGGAGCAGCGGTATACGCATCAGATGGACCTCTTGCGGGCGACGCTCGCGAAGGAGACGGGGCTCACGCAGGATGAAGTAGGACGTCTGGTCATTGCCTGGCAGAACGATGATGAGCAGTTGTCGAGAGAGATTCTTGGCCGGACGGCCCTGACGGCGCAGGAGCGGGAGACGATCGAGCGACAATCTCTCACACGCCTCGCGGCGCTGCATCAGGAATTCTCCGGGAGCATTTTCGAGGGATGGAAGCGCGGTCTTGAAAACTACGTGCGGAGTACCGATTCGGCCTTTGGGTTCGCGGCGCAGATGGCGCAGCGGACAGCGCAGTTCATGGAGCAGAATTTCCGGCAATTCTTCTTTGATGCGATGGACAACAAAATCAAGTCGTTGAAGGATCTCTTCGCGAGCTTTGCGAATTTCGCCAAGCAGATGATCGCGCAGGTCCTGGCGCAGTTGGCCACGATGCTGGCGCTCAAGGCGGCCACGGGTGTTTTCGGCGGCGGCCTCGGTGGACTCTTCGGCGGATTCGGCGGCGGAGCACTGGGCGGCGGGGCGGATGCCGGTGGGCTCTTCGGCGGGCTGCAGTTTGCCTCCGGTGGGCCGGTGTTGGGCGCGGGCAATAGTGACACGGTCCGCGCGATGCTCACGCCGGGCGAGGGCGTATTGAACCGCCAGGGGATGCAGGCGCTGGCGCAGTTGAATACCGGCACGATGCCGTCGGCCAGAGAAGGGGATATTCACGTGAATATCTACAATCCTGGTCGGAGCGATCGACCGACGGTGAATTACCGGCGGGAGCTAAAGGGCATGGTGATTGATATTTTGTATAACGATGCGGATCTGCGTCGAGGCTTTGCAGGAGCATAAATGGCCGCTTATCCGACGATCCCGATTGATCTTGCAGGCTTTGTCGAACTCCCGCGCGCCTATGTGACGGTGCGCACGGAGTTCGAGTCCGGCTACGTGCAGACGCGGGCCAAGTCCACAACGGCGCCGAGACAATATCAATTCTCGCATCGCGGCTGCTCGGCGGCGGAGGTGGCGACCTGGGTCACATTCTGGGATGCGCGGAAGGGTGGCGCCGAGGCGTTTGATTTTACAGATCCGCGCACGGGTGGGGTGGTGTCGTGCCGGTTCAAGGCCGATGGGCCGCCGCCGATCTCGCCGATTGGGGGAGCCAATATCGGATTTACGATCGGGCCGATCTCGCTCGAGGAGGCGCTGTAATGCGCGTGCTCACCTCCCTGCTCACGCAGGCGAAGAATCAGTTATCGAGCCCGGCGGCCGTGATTCCGCTGCTCACGCTGGAAATCGATGCCACGACGACGCTGAGGCTGGCGGCGCATCCCACCACGGTGGTCTTTCGCGGAGACACTTACGGCAGTATTGGGCTGGAGATCGATGAGGCCACGCAGGATGCAAAAGGCGGTCTCCATGACCTGTCGGTGTCGGTGTCGAACGTGACGCGCGAGGTCAGTGCGTATCTCGAGGTGCACGATCTGCGAGGCAAACGGGTAACGATCCAGTACGTCCAGAGCGCCAATCTGGCCGATGATGATGCGGTATTCGTGGAAGAGCGCTATGAGATCATGAGCGTCCATGTCAAGGGATCCACGTTTGTGATGTTTCGCTTGGGGCACGATCGTATCAGTCAACATCAGTTTCCAGCTGGGCGGTTTCTTCGAGATAGTTGCCGGTGGATCTACAAAAGCACGGAGTGCGGCTATACCGGGGCGATTCCCTCCTGCACCAAGGTGCTCGAGGGATTTCAAGGCTGCCGTGATCATCACAATGTGGCGCGGTTCGGGGCGTATCCGTTACTCACGCCCGTGCCGGGGAGGCAGTTGTGATCGAGCTCGTCCAAGATTTGCTGGGCACGCCCTATCGGCTCGGCGCGCGGTTGCCAGGAGCGGCGACGGATTGTTTTGGGTTGGTGGTGGAGTGCTGTCGGCGCATGGGCCGACCGATCCCGGATCCCTACGTCTCCGCCGAGGTGCCGGTCGATGCGAAGCACTGGATCGCGGAGCGGTTGGCGGGATGGCGTGCTTGTGGCGGGCCGGTGGTCGGCGGCGTGGTTGAATTGCGCACGAACGAGCATCCGGCGCATGTGGGGTTTCTGGTGAGCGAGACGGAATTCTTGCACAGCATGCGCAAGACGGGGGCGGTGCTCTGTCGACTCGATCGCGAGCCCTGGTGCCATCGGATCGTGGGATTTTATGTCTATGGACACTGAGCGTGCCTGTTGCACGGTGACGCTGTTGCCGGATCCGCTCCAGCCGGAGCGGGATCGGCAGGCGCTACCCTGTGCTGTGGGGCAATGGCTCTCGGAAGTGGCGGCGGATCGCTGCGCGGTGGGCGAATGGGTGGCGGTCGACGGTGGGCGCGTGCTGCCTCGCGACGAGTGGGACCAGCATCTCCTGGTGCCTGGATCTGAGATCCTCCTCTATCCGCGCGTGACGGACAGCACCGTCGTCAAGGTGGTGACCGGCATCGTCTTCGCGCCGTTGGGCGTCTATTGGGCCTTGCGAGCCGCAGGCATGCCGAGCTGGGCTTCTGGGCTTGTGGCCGGCAGCCCGATCGGGATGTCGCTGTTTCAGTCGATTGAAAATATTGTGTCGGGCAAACCCTCTCCAGCCAATGTACCGCGCGCCGGTAGCGCGCTGGAATCGTCGCCGACCTATGGATTCTCCGGTATCCAAAACACGACCAGGATCGGAGCGCCGATTCCGGTGGTGTATGGACGGCATCGCGTCGGCGGACAGATCATCAACTCCTTTGTCGAGACACGCG
The DNA here is from genome assembly GCA_018242725.1 of Nitrospira sp. Lineage (GTDB taxonomy): Bacteria > Nitrospirota > Nitrospiria > Nitrospirales > Nitrospiraceae > Nitrospira_D. Next base: position 12,817 of record JAFEBI010000007.1, read on the forward strand.
ACGATAACGATGTGCTGCATATGCTGCTGGCCCTTTCAGAAGGAGAGGTCTTGAGTATCTCCGAGGTCGAGATCAACGGGCAGCCGCTCTCTAACTATACCGGCGTGTCGTATGACGCGCGGGCCGGCACCAACAGTCAAAGTGCGATTGGATTATTCGGCGACAAGTCGGCGACGACGTACAGCGCCGAAGGGCAGCTGACGACCGCTACGATTACGTACACGACGCAAGCTGACAATATCACGGGGTTTATCGTCCATTTCCTATTTCCGGGAGGCCTGTTCAGTCTGAATACGTCCGGCGTGCTGGGCCAGGCCGGGGTGACGATCCAACTGGACTATAAACTGCACAGCTCCGGCACGTGGACGACCGGCATCACGCGCACCATTGTCGACAGCAAGCGCGCGGCGTTGCGCCGAGAGATACGGATCGACGGAGAGGTGCCGGGGCAATACGATATTCGAGTCAGCCGGACGACGACGGAGTCCACGAGTACCACAAAGGTGGACGCGGTGCTCCGGTCGGCGGTGACCGAGTTGGTCAACGACGGCTACACCTATCCTAATACAGCCGTCATGTCGTTGGAAGCGCTGGCGACGAATCAGTTGAGCGGAGGCATTCCGCGAGTGACGGCGCTGGTGTATGGGGTGAAGGTTCGGCAATTCACGGCTTTGTTGACCTATGCGGTCGGATGGACGCAAAGCCCGGCCTGGATTGCCTTCGACATCCTGACGAATCCGCGCTATGGCCATGGCCAATTTACCTGGCGCGTGCTCCAGAACGGCACAGGACTGAATGTCACGAACGGCTCGACGGCGTTTACGAACACCGGCACCGCATGGACGGCGGCGACGCTGCGGCGGGGCGATGTGCTGCATGATCCAGTGGGCCAGGCTGTGGGGATCGTGAAGACCATCAATTATGGCGCGCAGAGTGGGACCTTCCAGCAAGCGTGGGGTGGGCCGTCGGCGACGAATCGGGCCTATGAGGTGCGGTCAAACGATCTCGATATCCCGAGCTTTGTGCAGTGGGATGCGTTCTGTCAGACGATGGTCCCTAACGGCAACGGTGCGATGGAGCCACGCGCGCGCTGCAACCTCGTGCTCGATGCCGAGCAGGAGGACGTCTGGTCGGTGGTGATGCGGGTCTGCGGGGTAGGGCAAGCCTCGGCAATCAAGATCGGGACATATATCAGGATCAAGGTGGAGACGGTCGCGACGCCGGTGCAACTGTTCACGATGGCGAATATCAAGCCTGAATCGTTCGAAGAGGTCTTTCTCTCGCTGAAAGATCGCTCCAATATTTTCGAGGTGCAGTTTCTGGACGAGACGAACAGCTATCAGCAGGACGTAGTGGTGCTCGAGGATCCGCTGATCTTCACCAATTCGGAGCAGCCGCGACGCAAGACGATCGAGGTCTACGGCATCACGCGCCGCTCGCAGGCGCAGCGGGTGGCACGATTCAATCAGCGCGTGAATCGGTTGATGACCCGCACGATTACATTTGAGGTCGGACTCGACGCCGTGGCCTGTGAGCCAGGCGACGTCATCCGGTTTCAACACGACATTCCGCAGTGGGGATTCGGTGGCCGGGCGGCAGCCGGTTCGAGCAGCACGACGATCGTGTTGGATCGAGCGGTGACCATTGTGGCCGGGAAATCCTACGAGGTGCTGATCCGGTATCAGAATGATGTGGTGGACACGAGGACGGTGGCGACCGGCCCCGGAACGGTGACCACGCTGACGATCGCCGGGTTTTTTTCGCAGACACCGGCTCAGGGCGATGTGTGGGCGTTCGGCGAGACGCGAATCAGTACAAAGCCGTTTCGGATGATCACGGTCGAACGCACACAAGATCTGGATGTCAGGATCACGGCGGTGGAATACAGCGACGCGGTCTATGACGAGACGGGGCTCACGATACCCAATCCGGTGCAGTACAGCTCGCTGGGCGATCTGCTGGGTCCGCCGGGACAAGTCAAGCACCTGACGATGCTCGCGCAGGACGGCGCGATTCAAAATGTGTGGGTGTCGTGGGCTCCTCCGGGCTCGGGGAATTTTCACCATGCGAATGTGTACCGGATCGACAGTGGGAAAGTGCTGCTGGGCTCATCGACGAACGGATCGTTTGCGATCAGTTCCGTCAAGAGCGGCACACTGGTGACTGTGAAGGTGACGGCGGTGTCGGGGGTGGGCGTAGAGAGCGATTATGTCTCGGCGCCGACGGCCTCGCTGGTGGCGATCGATCAAAATCCGCCGGATGTGCCGACGCTGGTGCTGGAGGGGGATCGGCTGCGGTGGAACTATCCCAATCCGCCTATCGACCTCGCCGGATTCTTGGTGCGCTTTCGACCGGGCACGTCCTCGAATTGGGCGACGGCCACACCGGCGCACGACAATCTCGTGCTCACCACGGACCTACAGATTTTTCGGCGCTCCGGCGTGCAGACCTTTCTGGTCAAAGCAGTCGATCAGATGGGCAATGAAAGCGTAAATGCCAAGCCGTTGACGGTCGATTTCGGACTCCGCGAGGTGGACAACATCATTCACAACACGAACCATCGGACGCAAGGCTGGCCGGGGACAGTTACGAACGCGAGCGTCATTTCCGGGGATCTCCGCGCGACCGCCAGCGCGCTGATGTGGACGATGGACTCGGCAGGCATGTGGGGGAGTAATCCAGCGGCGTTGATGTGGACGGCTGCCTACACTCAGATGCGCTACGAGCTGGAGGTGATTCCGACGGATGATGAAGCGGACGGCACCTTAAAACTGCCGATGACGATGGCCGGAGAATGGTCGATTGAATATCAGAGTGAGTCCAGCCGGCTGATGTGGCAGACCGATAGCAGCCGACCGATGTGGGGAGTGGATGCTTCCCTGATGTGGGATGCGCTGGGCGACTATACGCAATGGCCTGGCTTGCTCGACCACCTGCGGCAGCAGCGCTATGCCGTGCGCATCACGGGGCATGCCGGGGTGGTGCAAGCCATTCTGCAAGAGCTGTCGGTGGTGATCGATGTGCCCGACAAGATCACCACGCTGGAGGATGTCGTGATCGCCTCGGGAGGGACGCGACTGACGGTCCCGGGCACGCCGAGAAAGATCGTCTCGGTCCGGGTGGCGATCGAAGACGACGGAGGCTCGGCGGCGTACGCGAAGGTGATGGATAAAGACGCCGTACTTGGGCCACTGATCAAGGTGTTTACTTCATCGGATGCGGCGACGAGCGGGATGGTGGACGCGGTGATTCACTGGTATTAGGAGGACACGATGGCGACGTTACCGGCACTGAATTATGCAACCGATAGTGCGAGGACCGAAGGCGAATTTAAGGCGGCGTTCGAGGCCCTGCTGGCCGGCGTGAAGCAGATCCCAGGCGCGGCGGCCCCAGAGTTGGCGCTCACGATCTCCGGTGGCGCGATTACGCCTCCGGGCAGCGGCGGGATTCTGGTGGTGGATACCGAGGCGGCTGCCTCCACGGACGATCTCACGAATATCGTGATGACGAACTATCCGGACAACGCCACGATCCTCGTGCGCAATGCGAATGCGTCCCGATCGGTGGTGCTCCGGCATGCCAGTACCGGCAGCGGACAGATGTTCCTCGAGCGCGGTGCCCGCATGGTGCTGGACGATACGCTGAAATACATCCTCCTAGCACGGCGCGGCAACGATCTCTACGAGGTCTGCCGCGGGCCGCAGGTGCCCTCGATGCTGACGGTGGCAAAATCGTCGAACTTTACGATCACGGCGGCGGACCACGGCAAAGTGTTTCTCTGCACCGGGAACATTACGGTGAATTTTGACCCAGCGGCCAACATCGGCAACGGGTTTGTCTGCGGCGTGGTCAATGTCGAGACGACGCTGCTCAATGTGACGACGCTCAGACCGAACGGATTTGAGACGATCGACGGCGTGACGCAGTTTGATCTGCCGCTGAAGAACGGGACGCAGATCGTGTGCAATGGATCGGCGTTCTACAGCACGACCGGCTTTCTGATGCCGAAGCTGAAGACGGCTACCTTTGGGGCGACGCTGTCCGTCGATCCGAACCAGGGTGAATACTTCGAAGTGTCGACGCTGACCGGCAACGTCACGACCTTCAATCTCAATACGAGCTTCAATGGGCGGCGGGTCAAAATCCGCTTCGCGCAAGATGCGACCGGAGGCCGCACCGTGGCGGCGCCGTCCGGTGCAAAAATCGCGGGCAGTCTTGCGACCACGGCCCTCCAGGTCTCGCATCTCGATTTGATCTATGTGGGCGGTGGAGTCAATCGCTGGGAAGGGGCCTGGACGCAGATTCCGTTGTGAGGTGGCATGATGAAATCCATCGATGAGCTTGATCTTGATCCCATCATGCGGAGTCGGGCGGAGGAGTTGCTGGCGCGATGTCCGTGGGTGATCTATACGAGCGGGCGGCGGGATGTGGCGGCGCAGGCGCGTGCGATGGCGCAGAACCATCTCGCCGATCCGCAGACCTATCTGACAAAAACCTACCAGTACGGCAAGGTGTTTCTCGCGGCGATTGTGGAGCTGGCACCGGTGGATCAACGGTCGGTCGAGAAAGTCGCGCAGACGATTCGTGCGGTTATCCAGGAGCAGCCGGACGCGCTGGTCTGGAAACATCGGGATGGGACCTGTGTGGATCTGCAACCGCTTGAGGATGCGTTCGGAGATCCAACGGTGAAAGGGCAAGATGTCATGCGGTTCATTCAGAATTGTCCCGACACGGTGCGCTTCATCATGCGAGAAGGCGGCTTGCGGCGCTGGCACTGGGAGTGCCGGAAGGCACCGGCGACGACGGCGGAGATCTGATGAGCTGCGAGCGACTGGCGGGAGAGTGGGTGAAGGGGTATGTCGGCGATCGGCTCTATCAATGTGTACGGTGCGGGCAGCAGGGCTTCACGCACGATCAGAAATACCAGCATGACGTGTTTGAGTGTACCAAAAGGAGGACGGCGGGATGACTATTCCGGTTGAATTTATTGCGCTGTTTCTCAGTGTTGCGCTCACGCTGTCCGGATGGGTCATCAAATATATGCTGTCCGCCGTCGCATCCATGAATGCGGCGCTCAAAGTGATGACCGAGCACCTGGCCACCATGAACGGCCGGATGGGCAAGATGGAAACCTGGCAGGTGATGCACGAGCGCAATGATGATGAACGCTATGACCAGATCGAGAAAACCACAGATGCGTTGTGGAATAGAGTGCACAGTCGATAAACCAAAGGAGTCCGCTATGTCATTCTTAGGATCAAGTCCGATTACCTCAATCATGGGCTATCTCACCATCGTCTTGACGGTGGCTCAACAGGTCTTCACCGAGCAGGGTATGCCGCATGATACCGGCGGATGGATTCGACTCGTAGGGGGCATTATCCTCGGGGTGGGCTTGCGCTTCTCGAAAGACGCCAACATCAGCAACGCGCCTGTTCCGGCCCCTGCGGCAAAGGTCGAGTGATGGGAGACGTGGGTGCCGTCGCCACGCTGCTGAATACGCTGGCCAGTTGGGTGCTCTCACCTGATGGGCTGGCTGATTGGTCGAGGCGACGAGCTCTACGGGCAAAGAAGCAGGAGGTGCTGCGTGCGCTTAAGCAACATGATTTTGATCGCCTGCATCGCCACATTGACGAGCTGCGGGCTCTTGCCAACAAGCCCTAAGCCGTGCGACTGCGAGAAAGTGGAAATGGAGCTGTATCAGTACACAGCGGACTATGCGGCGTGTCTGGAAGACCTCGGGAATTTGAGAAGGCAGACATCGAGCAAATAGTGGCAGCCACGTGGCAGTTCGGGCGCGTTTCCATGCCTCCTACTGCCCTCTACTGCCTCTGTAAGTCTTTGAAAACATGAGAAGTGCTTGATTTGATTGATGGTGAAATCGGATTATGAGTCCGCTGCTCTACCAACTGAGCTACACCGCCACTTTTGTATTTAAGAGAGCCTGCGTGGGTTCTTGTGATTTACTCGATCGTTCACTGTTGGCTGAGGTCTTCTAGACGGATGCCCTAGCATAGACTGCCCCGCTTTCTTGCTGCAACCCGAATAAGCTCGCACTATAGCACGCTCAGAGCGGGCTGTACAGATTGCCGGAGGGGATCATGGGAAAGGTAATTGTGCATCGGGGCAGCAGTTGGAGATTAAGAATGGAAAGCCACTAGTGCCGAGAAAGCGATGAGCTTCACGGTGAACCCTGAGAGTAAACCAGAGAGAACCTGAACATTCAGCGAGCTGAATAATCAGGTAGGGTTTGGTGATTGCCTGCCATCACCATTCACGACTCAATCTGGATACATCCGAAAGTGCCATGGCATGATTAGGAACATGAAAAGTGATATGGTTACCACCACGTCTCTTTTTGTTCTGGTAACCCTCAGGGTAATCGTTCTGGAATAGTGTGGTCTGGGCCTAGATCCGTCCGATAATCAACTTGTATGTACATTCCCTTGCGACCACTCACCTGGGCAGTATATTGCCCTGCTCCATTTGCTTCTTGCGTAGGGGTGACATACTTCTTTCCACCTGGGACGGTGCCAACTAGAAACTTATATTGCCGAACTGCCCGAGCCGTATTCCAGGTCACACGATAGGTCCCCGGGTTGCTTCCTCTAGCCCCCCTGATAAGGATGCAGGTTAATTGTGGCATGTCTCGATACCTCCTTGCTTATAGGCTAAAAGGGCTGTGCATATTCTGTCCCTATCTCAGCAAAATTGACGACAGGGTAGCTCGGTGGATTGAGTGGCTCAGTAAATATGGATTTTTGAATGTGTCATTCATGACATGCATCCTGCTGAATGATTGGTGGTGAATATCTGGGGCAAGAACTCTTGAGGCCCGATATGGCGCAAAGGCAAGAAGGATGGTTCTCCTGTCCGTGTGTTGTTGCCTGCACGCAAGCTCGTGTCTGTCGATAGACTACCATCGGCCTCAGAGATCATGAGGGGATGTTGGCTTAAGAGCCACCCATCAGGTTCGGGGGGGAGTGTGCCGCGGCCAGCAAAAACAAACGTGCTTTCATGGCCACCAACTAATGCGGCACAACGGCTGTGTAACAGTGTCTGGAGCGGGCTCGTTTTAGACACCAGCTGGCCAACGGTACCACTCAAATTCGATGTCGGCGATTGAATGGTTACAGTTCCATTCACACCGGATCCCGAATCTGCATTGATGGTGCTGTTCGCATCTGGCAAGACCAATCCTGCGACAATGGTGATCTTTCCACCTCTGCCTTCATCAGCCCGGGCTAAAATTTTGCTCCCCTGAAGGATGACGAGTTGAGGGTCAATAGAGATATTTCCGCCCCCTCCTCGTCCGTCGCCGACTGAGGCGTTGATTGTGCTGTTTTGAAGAAGGACGGTTGATGATGGAGAGGTCGTGACCTTGATATTTCCGCCACCAGCACTGCCGCCGGTAATATTTTGAGGCACGAGCGTCGTAATGCTACTGTTCTTGGTCATACTGAAGCCATTGGTGGCGGTGATGTTGATGTTGCCTGCATCTGCTACTCCTGAGCTATTTGCCGAGATCTTTGCACCATGATCAAGCTGCACATGATTTGCGATAAGTGTGATATTTCCTCCGGGGCCGATACCCTGGGTATCGGTAACAATTCCACTCGATAGGCCCGAAGAGTTCTGCCCCGTGATCACGATTGACTCTGCATGGGTACCAAAACTCTTGAGGCCTTGAAGGACCACGGTACCTGCTGATCCGGTCGGAGGCGGAAGAGGGGTTTCGAGTGAACTGCTGCTTGCCAATCTTCCTCCATCAGTCAACGTGACGGTTGTTGCGTTAACTGTGATAGTTCCTGCGTTTCTGATAGAGCTTGTGCTGGTTGAAATGAGTCCTCCATTGACGGTCAGTTGTGGGGTAGTGATTGTGATTTGACCTCCAATACCTCCGCTGCCTTCACGCACATCGCTGGTTACAAAACTTTTTGCGATTAGAATTGATTCAGCTGTGTTCAAGGCTATGCTACCTGCATTAGCAAGACTATTCTCGCGTGAGGTCGTAGTGATTTTAGCGTCGTCTGTAAGACTCAGGCGTGCTGTTTCAACCGTAATATTTCCAGCGTGGCCTGTACCGCCGAGAGTTTCGCTCCGTAGGCTGCTAGAGTGGGATAAGGTCACATGAAGAGCTCTGCTGCCCAATCCAGCCAGACCAAGGATGGAGATGTTTCCACCAGCTCCTGATCCACTAGTAGTCGTGGTAATGACCGCACCATTTAGCTCATCAGTAGATTGTCCTGCCTCTCCCGATAGGTTTAACATGTTCGCGTGTACTGAAATGTTTCCTGCTCGCCCCGATCCAAGCGACTGAGAAGAGAGCTGGCTACCTGGTAGCAGATCAAGAAAGGGTGCTTGTAAAAAGATATCTCCTCCCGCGCCTCTCCTATCGGAGCTATAAGTGAAAGCAGAGATGGTGGAATTGTTGGCAAGAAGGATGGAATCGTGGGCAATAATTCCGACAGAACCGGCAGGCCCGGCATCGGATGTCCGACTCGTTATCTCGGCCCCATTCATCAGCAATGTTTCTGTTCCGATGTGAATGTTTGCGCCAGGCGTTGGCCCGCTGTTTGATGAGATAACTGCACTGTCTTGAGCGAGCCAGATCGAATTGGACGCTCTGGTACTTTCAGTGGTGCTGAGGGTCGCGTCGTTCAGACTTAGGACAAAATGGCCTCCTCGGATCGAAACGGTGTTTGCACCACTGACGTTGATGGTTGAGTTCGGCGTAAGTGTAATGGCTCCAAAAGCTGCAAGTGAATGTCCATCAATATTCGTAAGTGGTTCTCCAAGAGAAAAAACATTTATGTCAGCAGGTAATTCTCCCGGCGATGCTGCGGTAGCGAGATGAATGTTGCCGTTTGGCACAGAGAGTTGTGCCGAGCGGACAGCCTTGTTAGTTGACGCAGACTCGATAATGATATTACCACCGACTAGTGAAAGGCTGGTTCCCTCCGTCACTTTCAATTGGCTACCCTGTACGGTGATTGCTCCTGGACTCGAACCCAGAAACCCAAACGCGGCGACCGGCCATGGAGTGAGGAGGCTCGAACGAGTTGGGTCAGCATAAAAATATCCAGTTTGGGTTTCATTCGATAGACGTAGGTACTCTGCACTCGTGAACGCAACAGTCCCACCGATATGTAGGCTTGCATTGGGTCCAAATAGGAACCCAGCTGGATTCATAAGAAAGAGATTTGCCAAACCGAATTCAGTGGTCTTAATGGTGCCGAAGATGTCTGAAACGCTATTGCCAGTGACGCGTCCTAGGATATTTTCTGTGGGGTACATGGACTCATTGTGAAAGTTCGCGATGGTGTTGTGAGGAACATCGAAGTTCCCAAAGCTGTGAAACAGGTTTGCTCCTGCCCTGGTCCCCCCTGTAATGTCGTATTGTGTCTTTCCACCTACTGAGACCGGACTGCTAATGTGCGTGTTCAAACCAGAGGATGTAATGGGCATCTCCGCTGATACAGTGAGAACCCCATTTGTTAGATGTAGTAAGAGAATGGCAAATGACAAGAGGGGACTCAACTTTGGGAAAGAGAGGAAACAAGGCGATGGAGTAGGAGTTCGTAACTCTAACATCAGGGATAAATGGCGATACGTAATCATTCTTGGTTTGGACTTAACCATGACGATACGGTGAATGGTTGCTTCCTAAGCAAATTACAAGCCAATAATGCGCCGTAATCTGGTAAGGCATAGCAGAATGGGGCAATACGTGGTCTGTGGGCTCAACGTGGCTTCTATGGGTGATGGGAAAAACTCTGTGTGGCGTTGAAATAGGGTGCGAGGGGTGAACACAAAAAGATTCGGGTTGTATCTAAACTGATTCACTTTGTATCCAAAACGATTCACCTCAAGCCGAGTGACTCGTATCGCGTGGGAATCGATTTTCCATTTAAAGATCGCAGCATGGCTAAATGTAAAACAAACGGAAGAGACTCTGACCACCAAGAACCCGGGCTCTCTGGAGAAAGCCATTCCAAACCTGTTATGGTTTCTCGGTAGAAACTTGAAAGGAGTGTGATGCCAATCGGAAACGATCGTGCAGTCGTCATCACGGGCGCGTCCACGGGAATTGGAGCGGCCTGTGCGCTGCATCTCGATCGATTGGGATTCACGGTTTTTGCCGGAGTGCGGAAATCGGAAGACGGAACAGCGCTTCAACAATCCTCCTCTGATCGACTCATGCCGATTCTACTCGATGTGACCGATCAGTCCTCCATTCAACGTTCTCTTGCAGTGGTGTCCGAGCGATGTGGAGCGAGCGGGCTGTATGGCCTGGTGAATAATGCCGGGATTGCGGTGCCGGCACCGCTCGAAGCGATCCCTCTTTCTGACTTTCGGCGGCAACTTGACGTGAATGTGATTGGGCAGCTCGCCGTTACGCAAGCGTTTCTGCCGTTGATCCGTCAGGCACGTGGGCGTATTGTGAATATGGGCTCGATCGCGGGACGGTCCACGATTCCGATGATGGGCGCCTATTCGGCGTCGAAGTTCGCATTGGAGGCGATGACCGATGCTTTGCGACTGGAGGTGCAACCATGGGGCATCCAGGTCTCAATTATTGAGCCTGGTGCGATTACGACCCCGATCTGGAGGAAGTCTGCCGACGATGCCGCCGGACGAGAGGCCGTGATGAGAATGGAGCTTCGAAGGCTGTATGAGCCGACAGTGGAGGCGGTGCGAAAGGTGGTGGACGAGGCAGCGAAGCGAGCCATTTCGGCAGACGTGGTTGCGAAGGTGGTTGAGCAGGCTTTAACGGCTCCGGTGCCCAAGACCCGCTACCTAGTCGGTACGGATGCAAAGATTCGTGCGTTCATCGGGCAGATTCTTCCAGACCGGATCATGGACCGCCTTCTCACGGCGGTCCTCAAACTCCCTCACTGACCTCCTGACGTTGGTTGAGTAAATCCAATCCCAAGATCGTGCTTTGAAATGTCGAATGAAAAGCGGAGTTGGAGCGCGAGATATTTTTGAACAAGTCCCGCTCGATCCAGAGGCTGATCTTGTTCGTGATAAACCGCAAATTCCATGTTGCGCCAGCGTACGGCGAGCCCGATGATCCAATCCAATTCGGTCGGGCTGGCCTGGTTTCCCGCATCTCGATCCGTAAACATATTCACGTCGCTGTAGAGCACGATCTTATTTTTGTAAAGATCGAGGTCGGCATGGGCGACATACCGGAAGAGCGCTCGACCGGTATTATCAGGCCTGGCGAAGTAATTCCTGTTGTGAAAGAGCCAACCAGCCCCTGCGTAAGCCGTCAGATTTTGATAAGGAAAATGGCGTTGCCACCATGAGAGATCTTGAACGGCCTGAAACTTTGCTGTCACCAGCCCGTCGGCATACTCTTGCGTCACACCCTTTCGGTCAATTGGCGCGTCGCGTTCATACTGGAGGCGCCAGTTGAAATGGCCCAGCACACCGGTGAAGGCATAGGTCCCGTCCCACTCGCTTAATTCAATCCAACCATTCGTGCGATCCGAGAAAAAGTTCTGGTCAGTGTAAAAGGTGAGGTACTGCTTGTACAGATCAGTCTCAAGATGGAGCATGTGACGCAAACCCACGAGACCGGTATTGTCTGGTCTGGCGGCAAAGGAGGGGTTCGAGGCAAACACGCCGGTGAGGAAATAGCCGGCAAAGAGCGATTCTTCGGCTTCTCGACCGTTGGGATCATCCATGGAAGGAAGCGGACGGCCGTACTTTTCCAGGGCCAAAGCCTGTGAATGGCCGATCAAGAGGAGGCTGAGTACAACGCCTGCGATGAGGGGCGTCGACATCCTGACATTGAGAGAGAGCATGGAGTGTCGTGAGGGTAATGTATCAACCGGATGCTGCCGTTCGTTACGGACAAGAATCGAAAATATCCTCGCAGTCGTTGGATGCATCAAATGTTGGAGGAACGAAGCGATACTGAACATCGACGACACGATCGTTGACCAGCATGACGGTGGCCCAACAGCCATGACGAACCGTCGCAAAACTGCCTTTGCCGACAGGGCGTGATTCTTCGAGAATGGGTGCCTCCCGGTAATAGCGAAGAACGGTTTGTTCACCATCGGTGACTTCTTTTTGAGGGAGGCCTGCACAGCGCAGGACTGCTGACTTTGATTGCCCTGCCATGCGCTGTTGGTTGGGGTATTCTCCCACTTGTGCCGGTGTCGTACAGCTCGTCAGCCACATCATGATGGCGAGCCCTTGAGCAAGGACGAAGAGTCGAAAAGAAATCAAAAACCGCATCGTGGCCTCTTGTAGGAGAAAAGACCCCTGCGTGCATGTTGTCCGAAGTGGGATGCTAAGGGGTTGAGTATGATTAGCCGACAAGGTCTGGATTGAGACGCGTCATCGGTCTGACCGAGATGGCCTTGATCTCGTTATAGACGATGGTGCGGCCGACTTGGCGGAGGCGACTGAAGACACCTTCCACGATCACTTGATCGCCTTCATGAACCTCAAGCTGGCCAAGGCTCACGACCTTGAGAGTACCGGCGTGATCTTGGAGGAGGAATCCGTAGGCCGGCTGTCCTTGGCGATTGGTCGCCAGCTGGACATTCATGACCTTTCCGGTGACGACGACGTCTTGATGATCGTACTGCTCGGGGTGCGCTAACAGTTCCGCAATCTCAATCAGACCGCTCGCGAGAGCTGGCGTTGTGCCGGGTGAGCCAGGCACAAACACACACAGGATGAAGAGGAAAAGAAAAAGAGTCAGAGTGGTCGCAAATGGGTGTCGACTAATGGTCCCTGTTGTCATGGCTGGAGGCCATTATACCCAACCGCCGCTGATTGGCAAGATCGAAAGTTCACCATTTGTCGGATGGCCGACCGGTGACATCTTCTCCGATAAAGTTATGGAGAATATGCCGTTGGAAGTCTGTGAGTTCCCCCTGACCGGACTCCGGCGCCGGAGATGGAAGCTCACCGGCCTTGGGTGTGGGCATCGACCGTTTCAGTAACTCCTCGTCCAATGCGGCGTTGCTGGTATCCAGGTCCTTTTGAATGGAGACCAGCCGTTGGAGACCGAACAAGGTTCGGGTCGTTTCGGTATGAACGGCGTTGGAACTGGCTCCATACACGAGCGAATTCCAGAACTTGGTCTCCGTCGCTTCCGATATCCCGATCATCGCATAGATCCCCAGTTTTTCAATCAGTGCGGATTCAGTTCCTTCCAGTCCATCGTACGTGGCGATCGATCGCTCAATCGGAGTTTGGGAGAGGGTACGTAGAGTGGCGTGCCACATCTCGGGTGACGGAACGGAAGATCCGCTGACTGGAGAGTCTGAACATTTGGCGTGGGTCGCCAGTAGATACTGGGAGAGGAATTTGACCTTGCGCGCAGCAAGGGTTCCGGCTGGGATACCCCAGATGTGGCCGATCTCATGGTCCTGTAGCGTCGTAGAGTCGGAGGTCCGACGTTCCCGTTCTGCCAAGGCCAGGCGTTTTTTGAATCGTTCAACAAAGCGAAGCTGCGTTTGCATCTCAACGACCAAACGATGTTTCTGATACTCCTCAGCGCCGATTTCGTCCGTCTCCCACTGTTGTTCCAGGATCCGTACCGTCGTTGACGGGACTGCAGAACGAGCCTGTGCGCTGAGCGCCTCGATTGTTTCCGATGAGACGCCTCGATCGGTGAGGAGGACGGCAGCACGGGTGGCGAATGCATCGGCCGTCTTGATGAGATGTTCAAGGGCGACACATTGCAACCAGGTTCGCTCTCGCCGCAGTCTGGCTCGTCGTCGGTATTCATTCCGGCGGTCGACCATGGCCATGATGGATTCTTGGGTCATGGTCGTGACGGGTTTCTTGCCCGAGACACAGCGAGGGTCCGGCCGATCTGCCACCATGAACAGGATTTCGTCCTGTGTGACATCGAGATATTGCAGGAGCAGCAGGCGGAGGATAATGCGCCCCTGAATCGGCAAGTTCGCGATCGCTTCTTCAATGATGTCGACGGTGAGGGGAGATGGTGCGAGTGTTGGTATCATGGTGTTCAGGCTAGCTCATACAGAAAGAGATAATGATGTCTTGATGCCGCGTCCTTTTGGTCCGTTGATCCGGCAGAGAGATGTCGGTTATGCCGTACCGGCTTTCGGCTGAGAAGATTGTTCCAGCTGATGCGCGACATATTCCCGAACATCCTGGATCGTCCCACTAATGAACATCTCGCGTGGGATTTCTACCCGGACAAGGCGAGACGGATCAATCCCTCGATCCTGAGCATACTGCTCATCGATGTAGAGACTGACCGAGCCATCAGGGAAACGCAGGGCATAGAGAGAAGTCGTGTCAGGCATGGCCACTCACCTTCTTAATCGTTCCATTCATTACAGGTACCATAGGGTTTGTCGAACTGTCAAAACCACGGGTTGACGTCGATTCAGGCCGGTGAGTGTGCAGCGTGATGGGACTCTCTGTGCCACTATGCGATCATTCCTGAAAAGCAAAGGGCCCTCGATCGGATGACCGAAGGCCCTCGTCCGTACTGATATCCCTGGTACTTAGCCGCCAAGAGTATCGAGTGTTTCCTTAAGGCTTCTTCGTACGCAGGTGAAGATCGGGGTATCCCGCAAAGTATATCGTGATCCTTCCGTCTCCCGTAGGGCCATCACCAGGTCAAGGAAATCCTCCGGCTTGTCGCTTTCAAACGCGACAACCCACTCCTGATCATCCAATCCAAACGAATAGGTGGTATTCAGCTTTACAGACGGGAATCGATGCCCCACTTCGATATGCTCATCCATCATACCTTGCCGAGCTGCCTTGGTCAGGAGGAACCACTCCCGCGTTTTGAGAAAGGGATACACAAAGATGTACTTGCTCTTTCCTGGAACGACCGTCAGCCGCTTCCCTTCTTGCCCCGCATGTGAATGATTGTCGACATAGATGGACCGCTTGGTCATGGCTAAATACGAATAGGGAGTCGAGAGATACTGTCCAAGACCTGAGGCGAGCATCTTTGCGCTCATATCTTGAAACAGATCAAGGTCGTAGCTGATGCGCCACAGCATAAAGTCACAATCCCCTCGGATCCCGACGGTGGAATAGGGGACGACCAATACTTTGCCGTTAAAATCTTCGACCGCGCGCAAGAACTCCTGTTTGCCTTGGGTGCGCACGTCTTCCGGCAGACGCCGCCATGCCGGGTCCACTTTGTAGAACGCAAAATTGACGAACTGGCGCCGAGGTGCCGGCGTGGAAGGGGTGGTCTCCGGAGTCGACATTACAAAGCTCCTTTAGTAATATTGAGCGGCAGTACTCTTTGTAGTTTTCTTTCGTTTAGCATTTCCCCTTCCGTGTTGTCAACCGGAGGGCGAGGCGAGGAGGCGCCCGTTGACAAGGTCGAATCATTCTGTTAACCGCTGACAACATGAGGGTTTGGACTCATGCAGTGGTTGGACAGACCGTCGCATACCTATTGAGTTTCGTCGGTCTTGCAGCTGCGATCGAGGTGAATCCGACGCCGACCCATATTCAACGTGCACTTGATCGGGGTAAACAGGCGGCGGTACAGCACCAATCTCCTGAAACCTTGTACAGTCGCTTCGGAAGCGCCGATTCCGTACAGCCGGAAGGCTTTCTTCTGACGAAGCTTGGAGGGGTGTCGGTGTTGGCCGCCCATATGGAGTTACGAGGACTTGAACCGAGTGCAACCGAGTTGACCCACGTGATCGAGGCCTCCACGATGCTTGTCGGTGCGACACTCGTCGGAGCGCGTCAAGACTTTGCCGTAAACAGTTACATGATTCTTGAACAAGGGGGCAGAACGATCAAGCCGTTCACGGTGCGAGCCGATGGCCGAGCTGATCGTTCGGCAACATGGCCGGAGTCGCAGGAATTTCACGCCAAAATCGTTGCGACGTTCCGCTATGCTGATTTCGACCCGAACGCGAGGACGACGATCACGATTTTTCCTGCCGATGGAGGAGAGGTCCGTTTCGTGGTTGATTTTGCTCACATTGAATAGGGACTCAAGCGACCCATGCCAAAGTCTGCTTCATCAGCTCGTATGTGTCTTGCGGAAACCATTGCCATTGGTTCGGAGTTGTTGATCGGGGGGCGGACCGATAGTAATTCGGTATTCATCGCGGAGGCCCTCGCCACGATCGGTGTGGAAGTCCGGTTTAAATCGATTGTCGGTGATGATGAGGTTGGTATCGGCGACGTGCTCAATATTGCCCGACAACGGGCTGGTGTGGTGATCATGACGGGAGGGCTGGGCCCTACGGTCGATGATCGTACCAGGGAGGCCGTTGCCGCGGTAACGGGTTTCCGGCTTGCTCGTCGCAAGGAGGCATTTGAGGGAATGACGGCTCGATTGGCTCAGTGGGGGAGGGTGCCGAATCGGGGGCAGTTGCGACAAGCGCTGATTCCCGCCAATGCCATTGTCTTGCCCAATCCAGTCGGGTCTGCGCCGGGATTTGCCCTTACCTGGAAGGGGACGTATGTCGCGGCACTACCGGGCGTCCCGAGTGAGATGCGAGCCATGATGGAAAAGACGGTCATTCCCCTGATCGTGGATCGACTGAAACAGTCGACGTACGCACGGCCACATCCCATTACACGGGTGATCTTTCAGACCTGGGGATTATCGGAGGCTGACGTCGATACCAAATTGCAGGGAGTGATTTCCAAGCAGGAGCCGATCGCACTGGGGCTGCTTGCTTCGCCCAATGGGGTGCTGGTGTCGTTGACGACGAGCGCCCATCATGCGATCAAGCCGCAGGTACTCACTGCGAGAATCGAAGAGGTGCGTCGGCAATTAGCGGAGTGGATCGTTGCCGAAGGACACGACAGCATGGAAGACGTCGTCGGTCGGTTACTGGTCGAACAACAACGCACGATTGCAGTCGCGGAATCCTGCACGGGCGGATTGATCAGCCATCGACTGACCCAAGTGCCGGGAGCGTCTGCCTATGTCGATCGCGGAGCGGTCTGTTACAGTAATCGAGCCAAAACGGACATGTTGGGTGTGTCGGTGAGTCTTATTGAGCAATATGGGGCAGTCAGCCGAGAGGTCGCTCATGCCATGGCTACCGGGATGCGTGAGCGAGCGGGCGTTTCTGTGGCGTTGAGTATCACAGGTATTGCCGGGCCTGGTGGGGCGACGGAAACAAAACCAGTCGGTCTGGTCTATATCGGACTCGACGGAGGAGCGGGCGAGACGATCACGAAAGAATTCCGCTTCCATGGCGACCGGTCGGTCATCAAACAGCGGTCTTCACAGGCGGCGTTGGATCTCTTGCGTCGGTGGCTCCTTGAGAGGAGACAAGCATGATCCGAGCTTTTTGGGCCGTTGAGATCAGTGACGAGGTCCGAACGGCGATCGTCCAGGTGCAGCAGGATATCAAGGAACGGCTTGCGCCTCATCTTTCCAAGGAGATCCGCATCGCTTGGGGGCAACGGAATTCATTTCACCTCACGATGAGGTTTCTCGGCGATATAGAGAAGCAGCTCATCGACCCACTACGCGAAGCAATGGCGAGTGTCAGGCAATCTCATCCGGCTATTCAGATCCCTATCGATCGGCTCCAGGCGTTTCCGAATGCCATGAAACCACGAGTGCTGTGGGTGGGACCGTCTGAGTCATGGCTTCAGAGCGAACCAGCCAAGCGATTGGTGGAGTTGTATCAGGAGATAGAATCCTGCTGCCGTTCCTTCGGGTTTGCGCCTGATGAGAAACCATTCAGTCCCCATCTGACTGTGGCGAGGATTAAAACCGGAGAACGACAGGTCGGGCCGCTATTGGCTCAAAGTGGCGTGTATGAGCGTCGTGTCTCGCTAGGAACGGTGACCGTCGGGCCGGTCGTGCTGATGAAAAGCCAGCTGCGTCCGACCGGACCTGTCTATACCAAGTTGTGGGAGGTGGAGGAAGGCGGTAGTGATGCGTTTCGGTAATAACTGGTTCCGTGTATGGGATTTGAATCAGGCTGAGAGTGTGCTGCTCACTTGCGAAGGAAACAGTGGATGTTTCGCGAACGCGTGAAAGTTGAAGAGGCAGGTTGTCAAATAGCATGGGGCTGGTTATACGTACGCTCTACTTGACAGCACCTCAGGCACGACGCAAGATTTTGCCGCCCCTGGTCGGTTCTGCATGGATAGAAGGGCTACATAACCGTTCTGTTGCACTATGTCTACCGGTGAGCCATGGAGCTGTATAGGCTGTAGCGGAAACAATGCACGATCTTGATCCAACGGATGAGTGCTCAGTGCCTAATCAGCATAGCACAGCACATCCAATAGCGGTGCAGAGGCCGAGACGTATCGGCATTCTGCTGAATGGGCTAGATGGGAAAGCGAACACCGTTGCCCTTCGTTTCCTTATCCTCGAGATGAATCGTATTCAAAGAACGTTTGAGTATGAATTCTTACCATTTGAGAGGGACGACTTACTTGAGACACTTCGTTCACAAATGCGTCTCAATCGAACTGACATCAAGTCCCAAACAGCGGATTTCCATCAGCGATATAGAGCGTACCTTGCAGGACTGAATAAAGACTTCTTACTTAAGGAGGCTCCTCCTGACTACTTTATAGTCGTGTGCCTTGCTACGTTTGATGATGACTACTACACGACTCGGAAAGACCGCGTGTCTGTCATCGCTCTTGGTAACTGGGAACGCCATATGGCGCCCCCATCCATAGTCGAGTTTCTGCTCACGCTTATTGTGCGTGAAGCGGTTGCATCTGTCTCACCTCTACTGGGAGGATCGGTTCATCTCGGCACCAAAGGCTGCTTGTGCGACTTCACGCCTCAGCTAGATGATGCTCGATTTAAGGTGCTAAACGCTTTTGTATGCGGTCATTGCGCCAATGCACTCTCGACAGATAAACTCCCTCAGCTCGTTGAAGAGCTGCAGTTTGTATTGAGCAAGAAGTGGTTAGGCCTTACATCTAAGGTCGGTACACCTGCCGCAATAGCATTAAAACTTGGCCACGACCTATTTGCCACGAAGGGCCTACAGCCGACTTTCTGGGAGCAAGCACTAAAGACTCTTCAGGAAGAGGGAACGAAGCAGATTCTCACTCTCATCGGTGCTGTTGTTGGTGCGGTCTTGCTCGTGTGGTTTGGCATCAAGGGTTCGTAATACTATGCCACCCGACCAGTCTGTCGAGTCGGACGCTTCGCAAACTTGCTTGTGCATTTATTTTGGGGCTGGAGTAGCTAAGCGACCCATGGCGGAGTTAGGTTTAGCGAATGATCTACCTGCGGAAGAGTCGAATGTCGATCCAGCTCCAGCAGAAGCTCTTGGAGCATTTCGTGGCAGGCACGACTGCACGGGCGGCGGCGCTGTTAGTCGGAGTGCGAGCGAACACCGCGAAGCTGTTTTATCAGTGGTTGAGACAGCTCATCGCCAGTAAGCAAGAGAGTTATCTGCTTGCTGGTGAGATTGAAGCGGATGAGCGTTATTTTGGCGGTGTGCGCAAGGGCCGACGAGGTCGCGGCGCAACGGGGAAAGTACCCGTCTTTGGCTTATTAAAGCGAGGCGGCAAAGCGTACACGGCCATCATTCCAGACGCTAAGGCATCGACGTTGATTCCCATCATCCGGGAGAACGTATTGCCCGACAGCGTGGTGTATACGGACAGCTTTCTGGTCTATGACGTGTTGGATGTATCCAAATTTCACCATCGGCGAGTGAATCACAGCAAGGTGTTTGTCAGAACCAAAGATAGGGTCAAGTCTTGTTTTGTGCATGCTGCTAAGTGAGTCTTGATCTTCATAAGAGACTCAGAAAGCCAGGGAGAGGTCTCACAACGCAGTCGAATTTCCTCCAGACTCACGACCTCTTCTATTCGGAGTAGACGAGGAGCAGCACACCAAAAAGGATCTCGGATCCCGCCCAAGCGATTTCCCATCGTGTCGTCACATGGGGGGACGCACTGGGCAGCCAAGATGCGAAGCCCTTCGACAAGGCGGCACCAATCCCTACGATCCCCAACAAGGAATGCTGAAACTGGATCTTGGCAAAAGCGGGGTGCTCTCCGTGTGAATGGACGAACAGCCACAATGAACCGGCCAGGGTCAATAGGACGAGAGGGGCAGCTGCCAGAGGTTGCCAGGCCCTCCCGCTTCGACGGAGCGCTTCACATAAGGCAATGACGAGGGCCAGGACTCCGTAGAGTTTATGTTCGATCAGTTCCTGGTCATGGCTCCGTACGGTGTCGAGAACATCAAGCGAACGAATTGGCCACACACCATGGTCATTCCCGAACAACACCAACAGGCCGATTGCCGTGAGCGCACCAGGGAGCATGAACCGGGTCCACAATGGCAGGGGATACCGGAGTGCATTGCCTAGCTCAGCCAGGCCAAACACGACGATGAAAAAACCAGCAACGTGATGGTGAAACTCTGAGAAATCCATTCCTTCTGGGGATTCTTCTCCCTGCCCACTGGTATGCCCGTGTGGAGAAACAGTCGCAACACTTGTGTCAGTTGCGCCATGTAGATGGGCGGGAGCTTGGGCTAGAGCATTGGACAGGCAGCTGGAGGAAACCATGACGAGGAGGACGGACAGCCGATAACACCACCATTTCATAGACGAAGAGGTACCGCTCAGAAGAGCAAGGGTGAAAGTGTCGTGGTGAAGACGACCGACAATTCTCGCATCACGCGGCGATTGGTCAATCGTCTTATCCCCTCAGAGCATTTTGATCCAGTCCGTTATGGCTCAAGCAGTGGAATCAGCGCGTGGTGGCCTTGTTGGCGAGCTAAATCCACAGGGCGTTCTCCAGATGTCATTCTCGCCTCCTTATCTGCGCCATGTTGCAGCAGGAGGCTGACGATTTCCTGATCCCCTCGGTAGGCTGCGACGTGCAACAGCGTTGCGCCACCGATCTGCATCTGTTCATTCACCTGTGCGCCGCTCGCCAAGAGTAACGCCACCATCTCTCGCCGCCCCTCTTGGACCGCTACAGAAAGCGGCGTGACGCCGTCCTGGCTTGCTGGATTCACTGCTGCACCTTGTTTCAGTAAAAGAGCGACTACGTTCCGATGCCCGTGCTTGGCTGCGAGGTGGAGCGCCGTGATCCCACGCGCATCGGCCGCTTGGATATTGACTCCCTGCCCAAGAAAGGTTTCCACTCTGAGAAGATTGCCGTCTGTTGCAGCTTGTCGCAGCTTCTTTTCAGGATCGGTTACGCAACCGCTCAGAAGAATGAGGACGAATAGAGAGACCGTCAGTCCCCAATTGCGGATCGGAATGTTCGCCATGCGATAGAGCCTATTCAGAAAAAACCAGCAGGAGTTAGGCACGATGGGTTTCGAGACGATCCATTCCGGCCGTGAGCGTGGAGATGTCTGTTTCGAGTGTACGGATTCGTTGGTCGAGCTGTGAAAAAGAACGTCGCATCAGGGCACGCATTTCGTTAAATTCCTCTCGGACTTCATCCCTCATCTGCTGCAATTCATGCCTAATGTCCGAATGGCCCACAGCGATTTGCCGGATATCACTCCTGAGCGCCACTGCCAAAGTGTCGTTTCATTCCTTCAACCTGTGCGTCAGTCAGGACATGTCTGTATAGCCTGACTAAAATTGAAAAGCAACGCCGAAGGGAGTTCGCTTGGCGAAATTACGACATCTCGGGATGTCCATGAAATCCGCGATATCATATCCACTCAACTGCGCACGTAGGCTCCTATGGTTTTAAAAGGGCAAGGAGTTTGCCATGGCCTTGTTGACGGGCAAGATCAAGAGGCCGCTCGCCCGATTGTGTTTTTGCATGCTTGTTCCCTCCGTGTTTGATCAAGAGCGACACGAGCTCTCGATTGCCATGATAGGCTCCCAGATGCAGCGGGGTCTTCCCGTCCGCAGTCTGCGCATTGATCGCGGCCCCTTTTTTCAGGAGGAGGGCGGCCATCTCGCGATAGCCTGCTGCGGTTGCGATGTGGAGGGGGGTGGCGCCATCAGGTGTGGACTGGTTCACCAAGGCGCCCTTTTCCAAGAGGAGTGTCGCGACATCGCGGTGGTTGTTTTGTACGGCGAGGAAGAGCGGGGTCGCACGGTTTCGTGCCTGTTGATTGACGGCAGCCTTCTTTTTCAGCAGTAACGCGACAACATCCCGATGGCCGTTTTGTGCGGCCACGTGGAGCGGCGTCACACCGCTGTGGGCTGATTGGTTCACGAGTGCGCCGTGTTCGAGCAAGAGCTCCACGATCATGCGATGGCCGTTTTGTGCCGCGACCAGCAGCGGGGTCGCGCCATCCGTCATGGCTTGGTTCACGTCCGCGCCTTGTTCCAGGAGCAGTGACACGGTTGGGAGATGGCCGTTCTGGGCGGCCACGAACAGTGGCGTCGATCCGTCAGCCAAGGTCCGGGTCGCCGAGGTTCCATGTTGAAGCAGCAGCTCAACGACCGTGTACTGACCTCGTTGGGCTGCGATGAAGAGTGGCGTCACACCGTCTTCCGCGGCCTGATTCGGATCGGCCTTATGTCGGAGCAAAAGCGCCACGATGTCTCGATAGCCGTTCTGCGCGGCGATGAAGAGCGGTGTGACACCTGTTGTGGTCGAGAGATTCACGGTTGCTCCGTTATTGAGCAAGAGGGCGGCCACCTCCGGATGACCATTTTGCGCCGCGATGTAGAGTGGGGTGGCTCCGTCGCTGGTCACATGATTGACCGGTGCGGCTCTTCGCAGTAAAAACGAGACGATATCGCGACGCCCGTTCCAGGCTGCCGCATGCAGGGCGGTCGTTCCTTGCTCATTGGCAGCCTGAACATTTGCTCCCTGCTCAACGAGAGTTTTCACCTGCGCGACCTGTCCATCTCTTGCGGCTATCAGAAGTTTCTCATCTATCGGTTGCATGGCGAGGAGCAGCGGGAGCAGGGCACTGAGGATGCAAAGGGTCATTCGTTGCGAACGCATGGCAATCTCCACATTGGTCAAGTGACGAATTTCGACGATTATGAACTGATTCGATTGTGTCCTTCCAGTCCTTCTATTTGAATAGCTGAGAGTGCCGTTCACCAAGCTACCAACATGATTTGATGGGATGGGGATCGCTGTCATCCGATCCATGTTGGGTAGTCGCTGTACCCGTCTGCGCCGCCTCCATAGAGTCGATTGAAATTCACCTCATTCAGTGGGGTCTGCTTGGCAAAGCGCTCGACCAGATCGGGATTGGCGATGTACGGCCGACCGTAGACGATGGCGTCAGCGGCTCCTCGTCCGACCGTCGATTCACCACTTTCGCGGGTGTAGCCGCCGTTACTCATGAGGATGCCTTGGAAATACTGTCGAGCGACCTTCAAGATAGCTTGCTCCGGAGGCAACGTGTGGTTCTCATGCCGGATTTCGAGGAAAGCTATCTTGCGGCGGCTTAACTCTTGAGCCACATAGGTGACGAGGGCTTCAGGCTGGCTCTCGTGCATATCGTTATACGGGACGAGAGGTGAGATCCGCACCGCGACACGTCCGGCTCCCCAGACGCTGATAGCGGCATCGGTGACATCCAATAAAAATCGAGCACGATTGGGAATGGATCCTCCGTAGGCATCCGTGCGCGTGTTCACGATATCGCGGAGAAAGGTATCGATCAAATATCCGTGGGCACCGTGGATTTGTACCCCGTCAAAACCAGCCTGTTTAGCGTTCCGGGAAGCGAGACGAAACATCTCCACATAGCGTGGGATTTCCTCGGTGCGGAGTGCGCGAGGGATTTCATAGGGCTTGTCACCCTGAGGGGTATGGGTCATCTCGTTGCGGATCGCTTTGGCGCTGCTGGCCACCGGCTGCTCGCCGTCGTTCAACAACGAATGCGCGGCGCGACCAGGATGCCAGATCTGCATGAAGATACGACCTCCTTTGGCGTGGACCGCCTCCGTCACGCGTTTCCAGCCGGCCACGTGCACCGGGCTATAGATCCCACCTTCACCCATGAAGGCGCACGCGTGAGCATCTACCATGGTGCATTCCGTCATCATGATGGCGCTCGAGGCGCGTTGTGAATAGTAGTCGACCATCATGTCGTTAGGAATGTGAGTCAATCCAGCTCGCGCACGAGTAAGGGGTGCCATGACGATGCGGTTGGGTACAAGGAGTTCTCCAACTTGGAGCGGTGTGAACAATGTGGGCATCGGACGTTCCTTTGAATCGAAGGTGAATCGGCTTGAGCAGAACTTATAAGTGGGATGGGGCGGGAGTCAACCGATCATTGACTGCTCTCAGGTCTTCCGGTGAATTCGCTCGGTCAGCTCTTCATACACAGATCGCCGGTGTCTTACGGCCATGAAGAGGGAGGATGCGTATCTTGCACTCGTTGGATGGGATGTGGACCCAATAGCAAATGCATTAGTGTGGATAAGACCCCGTGATAAATAGTCCTTGAGTTGCAACTCATTGAAACAAAGGTGGTAAGGCGTATTGTTCGCGGATTATTGTGACATGTTAAACAGGCACAAACTTTTCGAACCGGTTCTTAGGCTGAGCGGTCTAAACACAGTTCGGACGCCATCTCGACTGGCCCCAGAGAATATGGACCCGACGTGAGCGTAAGTCGCAAAGAGTTAAACAGACCAGACCACAACCGTATGCGCCGGTTCTCGCTCGCCATGGTACTACTACTTAGCTACTCCATCGCAGGACTATCGCTGGAACCCGATCATGCCTTTGAGCTTATCGGGATTCCATTACGCCTCTCTCATCCCCAATTGCTACCCTATGTATTGCTTGCGGCCGCAATCTATGGGCTCCTTTGATATTACTACTATTTCATATTGCTGACGAAAACACCCTATGCAGTTCGTCGGGATCTCCTAAACAAACTTGTCCACCATATCCACCATGCGAGATGGACCCAAGATGGTGCAGCTTCATTCCTTCGGCGTATATTATGGCCCGATTGAATTTGAACTCGAGCCAGAGCGTCCATGGATGTATAAGCGTAACCGCAAAGAAGGGGAATCGGAACCAGGACATGACACACCCGGCGCTTGGTCGGTCACATGTGACAAGAATGGCGTTCCTACCATGCCGGAGGAAGGGGTGGCATTTCAGAAAGACTTGCAGGTGCTATTCCCGCCTTTCGCTGGTGGCCGAATTTGGACAAGGTGGAATTATGAGTCTTCTGATCTACCCATGCGAGTTCGACTCCATGTTCTGATTCCCAATCGGTGCAGATTGGCGGCGGTATTTGAAGACCTAGATTACTTTGCGCCTATCTGGGTGAACGTTTTGGCAGTTATTGCATTCGCGTTGCATCGGCTTGGAGCATAAATGTCTTGTGTAAGGTGAAGTTCCTCGATTACAGCCGAACATTCGACCAGCATATGTCGCGGCACTCGCCGACGCAGAACCAGAGTGTTAGCTGACCTTGGAAGGGCGATAGAAGATGTGACTAAGTGCGGTCATCATAATGGTTCTAGGGACAAGTCTTCTTTTGTGAGGAATGATTAAGGGGTCGGATACTGTTTGAAAGAGGGCCTATTAGGCGACCGTCTAGTGCCGGTGCATGTATGGTGCTTGCCGCGCCAGTTCGTAGAAGAAGTCGGCAGCTTTCAGAAATGTGTGCAATGTGTGCATGGAGGCGGGGAGTTGCGCGGCAGTGGCCAGGACAACGCCGAGGAGGTTATTTCGTCCCATGGCGATTGGCGTTCAGGTCGAAAGTGAGATGGGACGGTCTTGAAGACACCATGAAGCTTGGACGATGGAGCGTATCCGATCGGATAAAGATTGTATCTAAAAGTGGACAGATGTTGTGTAGAAATTCTGCAATGAGCAGCCCAGGAACTTCGTGATTTTGCCGAGAGACTGTCCAACTATGGAACAGTCCTGATCAGAATTAATGCGGAAGCAATAATTTCTTAAAGAAAGAAAGGTTTCAAATCCCCGGAGAGGAGTATGGTATGCAAGGTGCAATGATGGCGGTACACTCAACGACCGTCGAAGAAACTTCACGTGATGAAGTCGCCGGAAAAAGCACTACCGACATCAGGGGCTGCAACTGGGTCACAAGCGGACCAAGGTAGCCAGGGTAACTTTCGCGTCGCCGCGCCCTCGCTGTCGCTTCCGAAGGGAGGCGGGGCGATTCAGGGGCTGGGCGAAAAGTTCGCCTCGAATCCGGTCACCGGTACGGGGTCGCTGTCGGTTCCGATTGCCATTTCACCAGGTCGCTCCGGTTTCGGCCCGCAGCTGTCTCTCTCCTACGATTCGGGCGCCGGCAATGGACCGTTCGGTTTTGGCTGGACTCTGTCGTTGCCTGCCATCACGAGAAAAACGGACAAGGGCTTGCCGCAGTACAACGACGCGGCAGAGTCCGATGTGTTCATTTTGTCCGGCGCCGAAGACCTCGTGCCAGTTCTCACTCAAACACAGAATGAGCAATGGGGACCAGAGTCTGTGCCAGATCGCACGGTTGACGGGACGACCTATCGAATTCGCCGCTACCGGCCGCGTATTGAAGGATTGTTTTCGCGCATTGAGCGATGGAGCAACCTTGCAGATCCTGCCGACGTCTTTTGGCGTTCCATTTCGAAAGGCAACATCACGACTTGGTACGGCAAGAGCTCAGAGAGCCGCATTCAAGATCCAGAAGACCTCACGCGCATATTTAGTTGGTTGATCTGCGAGAGTCATGACGACAAGGGTAACGCCATTGTCTACGAGTACAAGAAGGAGAATTCCGACGGCATCCTTACGGCTCAAGCGCACGAACGAAACCGAACGGATACCAGCCGTTCGAGCAATCGTTACCTGAAACATATTCACTATGGAAACCGTGTTCCCTATTTCCCGCTACTGGCTCCAAACCAACCCCTACCCATGCCGCCGTCAGAGTGGCTCTTCGAGCTCGTGTTCGATTACGGCGAGCATGACGCTGATAAACCGACTCCGCACGAAACTAATCAAAGTTGGCCAGTACGCCTCGATCCATTTTCCACCTATCGAGCAGGCTTCGAAGTTCGAACATACCGTTTGTGCCAGCGCGTGCTCATGTTTCATCATTTTTCTGATGAGTTGCCGCACCAAGATTATCTTGTGCGATCCACCGACTTCACCTATGCCTACGAGGCGAATCCGGCAGACGTGAGCACCCCGATCTTTTCGTGTCTCGACTCCGTGACGCAATCGAGTTATCGATTACAGAGCGATCAAACCTATCTCAAGAAGTCTCTGCCTCCGTTGGAATTCGAATACACGAAGCCTGTGGTTGATGAAGCGGTTCAGGAAGCCGGCTCCGAGAGTGTCGAGAATCTTCCGTATGGATTCGATGGAAGTGCCTATCAATGGGTGGATCTCGACGGAGAAGGCCTGTCGGGGGTGCTCATCAGGCAGGCGGAGGGCTGGTTCTACAAACGCAACCTGAGTCCGGTCAACAACAAAGTGGATGGGAGCGGTGTGGTTGTGAGTCTCGGCGCCATCGAGCAGGTGGCAGTGATGCCGTCGGCAGTGGGGGCGGGCAGTCAGTTTCTCGATCTCGCAGGCGATGGTCAGCTGGATCTCGTTGGGATGGCGGGGCCGACGCCAGGATTTTACGAACGGACTGAGGAGGAAGGGTGGAACTCATTCCGGACGTTCTCGTCCTTGCCCGTGCTTGACTGGAGCGATCCTAATCTGAGGTTCGTCGATCTGACCGGGGACGGCCACGCGGATATTCTCATCACCGAGGACGAGGCGCTGTGTTGGTATCCTTCACTGGCTGAGGAGGGGTTCGGAACACGAGAGAGAGTTCAGCAGGCGCTCAATGAAGAGAGTGGTCCTCGGCTGATGTGTGCCGATGAGAAGGAATCGATTTATCTGGCCGATCTGTCCGGGGATGGCCTGACCGACCTGGTGCGTATCCGAAACGGAGAGATCTGCTATTGGCCCAACCTGGGCTATGGCCGATTCGGCGCCAAGGTGACCATGGACAATACTCCTTGGTTCGATGCGCCCGACCTGTTCGATCAACGCCGCATTCGCCTGGCCGATATCGACGGCAGCGGGGTGACCGATGTGGTCTATCTCGGTGCAGACGGCGTCTCCCTCTACTTCAATCAATCCGGCAACAGCTGGAGTCGGGCGCACCAACTGCCAGCCTTTCCCGCCATCGATGACCTCGCTTCTGTGCAAGTTGTCGATCTCTTGGGCAATGGCACAGCCTGTCTGGTGTGGTCTTCGCCGCTGCCTGAGGCAGCGCATACGCTGCGCTACATCGATTTGATGGGTGGGCAGAAGCCGCATCTGCTGATCAAGTCGGTCAATAATCTCGGTGCGGAGACGCTGGTAAGTTATGCACCATCAACTAAATGTTATCTCCTCGACAAACTCTCAGGCCGACCGTGGATCAGCAAGATTCCGTTCCCGGTCCATGTCGTGGAGCGCGTCGAAACCTATGACCGTATCAGCCGCAACCGCTTTGTCAGCCGCTACGCCTATCATCATGGGTACTTCGACGGGACCGAGCGGGAATTTCGCGGCTTCGGCATGGTGGAGCAGTGGGACACGGAAGATTTCGCGGCTCTCAGCGAAAGCCAAGCCTTCCTCACCGGCGACAATATCGACGAATCGTCTCATGTGCCACCAGTCCTCACCAAGACCTGGTTCCACACGGGAGTCCACATCAAGCGAGAGCAGGTCTCCAATTACTTTGCTGGGTTACTGGACGAACAGGATGTCGGCGAATATTACCGTGAGCCGGGGTTGGGCGATGAAGAGGCGAAATCGCTGCTTCTTGACGATACGGTCTTACCAGTAGGTCTGACGCTGGAAGAAGAACGCGAGGCTTGTCGCTCTCTGAAGGGGGCCATGCTGCGCCAGGAGGTCTATGCGCTGGATGGCACGGAAAAAGAACCCCATCCCTACGTTGTCACCGAGCAGAATTTCACGATTCGTATGCTGCAGCCGGAGGTAGAGAACCGGCATGCCGTCTTTTTCACCCATGCCCGTGAAGCACTGACGTACCAATATGAGCGCAATTCGGATGATCCCCGCATCGGCCAGGCGTTGACGTTGGAGGTCGATGAGTTTGGGAATGTGCTCAAGTCCGCCGCCGTTGGCTATGGACGGCGACAGTCGGACGTCTCGCTACCGATAGAAGATCAAGCCAAACAGTCGCAGACCTTTATTACGTACAGCGAGAACCGATTCGCCAACCAGATCGATGACGAGGATGTCTATCGCACGCCGCTGCCCTGTGAGGCACGAACCTACGAATTGACCGGACTCACATTGGCAATCGGGCAATGCCGATTCATGTTCGATGAATTGTCAACGAAGGCAAGTGAGGCTTCGGAGATTCCCTATGAGGACGCGCCTTCAGAAGGAATTGAGCGGCGTCTGATCGAACAGGTCAGAACCCTCTATCGGCCCAACGATCTGGGACTCTCACGAAACGATGCACTGGCACTCTTGCCGTTGGGCCAGGTGGAGTCGCTGGCACTGCCGGGCGAGAGCTACAAGTTGGCCTTCACGCCAGGTCTGGTCGGCCAGGTCTACGGTGCAAGAATCCCAGATGAAAGGTTCCAAATAGAAGGCCGCTATGTGCACAGCGAGGGCGACGCCAACTGGTGGATTCCGTCCGGGCGCGCATTCTTCTCAACGGATGCGAGTGCTGATCCAGCAATGGAGTTGGACGAGGCAACGAATCATTTCTTTGTGACCCGGCGTATCCGCGACCCGTTTCATCGCGTCGATTTCAACACGGAGAGTATCGTCGACTATGACTCACATGATTTGATGGTAATTCAAACGCGTGATGCTCTGGGCAATGTGATGAGCGCTCGCCACGATTACCGCGTGCTCCAGCCAAGTCTGCTGACTGATCCCAACGGCAATCGCAACGAAGTAGTCTTCGACACCTTCGGTATGGTTGTCGGTACGGCGGTGATGGGGAAAGAGACGAAGAACGAAGGCGATAGCCTCACCGGCTTTACTCCGGATTTGGACGAAACCACGGTGCTCGCCCATCTGAACGATCCGCTGGCGGATCCACATGCGATTCTCCAAGGTGCCACGACGCGCCTGCTGTACGACCCGTTCGCCTACTATCGAACAAAAGATCAGCCGGCCCCACAACCAGGGGTCGCTTATGCCCTGGCTCGGGAAACGCACCAGGCCGATCTGGCGGTCGGCACGCAAACCAAGGTGCAGCACTCGTTCTCCTATTCGGATGGATTTGGTCGGGCGATTCAAAAAAAGATTCAGGCAGAGCCGGGCGCGGTGGTGGAGGGCGGTCCAGTCATCAGTCCACGCTGGGTGGGGAGCGGGTGGACAGTGTTCAACAACAAGGGAAAACCAGTTCGGCAGTTCGAGCCGTACTTCAGCGCGACGCATGCGTTCGAGTTCGATGTGCGAGTCGGCGTGAGCCCGATTGTGTTCTATGATCCGCTGCAACGCGGGGTTGCGACCCTGAATCCAAACCATACCTGGCAAAAAGTGGTTTTCGATCCCTGGCGGCAGGAAACCTGGGACGTCAACGACACGTTGCTGCTCAACCCAGTTGATGATCTTCATGTCGCCGACTATTTTCGTCGATTGGATCCAGACAAATATCTACCTACTTGGTACAGCGCGCGCATCGATGGTGCGATGGGAGTGCAAGAGCAGGTAGCGGCGCAAAAGACCGAGACTCACGCCAACACCCCCTCAGTGGCACACATGGATTCTCTTGGTCGCACATTTCTCACGATTGCGCACAATCGTGTCGCTCGTAACGGTGGCCCTCTCGCCGATGAGTTCTATCGAACCAGCATTGTCTATGACGTAGAAGGCAACCAGCGTCAGGTGATTGATGCCAAGGACCGGGTCGTGATGCGGTACGACTACGACCTGCTCAGTACGTCGATTCACTCCGCCAGTATGGATGCGGGGGAACGGTGGATGCTCAACGATGTGGCTGGCCAGCCGATGCGGGCCTGGGACGCACGGGGGCATGAATTCAGAACCGAGTACGACCAATTGCACCGTCCGGTACGCCAGTTTGTGCGTGGTACGGATGTAAACGAATCAGACCCTCGTGTGCTGAATCGAGACGTGCTGTTCGGAAAGGTCGAGTATGGTGAGGGCCAACCGAATGATGTCGCACTGAATTTTCGCACGCGAACCTACAAGAGCTATGACAATGCCGGTGTCGGTACGAATGGTGCGTACGACTTTAAGGGCAACTTGTTGCGCGGAACCCGTCAGCTCGCCGCTGATTACAAAGGGGTGCCTGACTGGTCAACGACGATAGATCTCGAACCGCAAATCTTTACCAGTAGCACTGTCTATGATGCTCTGAATCGGCCTCTCAGCCTGATGTCGCCGGACAACAGCGAGATTGCACCGACCTATAACGAAGCCAATCTGCTGGAACAGATTCAGACTAGACTCCGCAGAGCTGTCGAGTGGACAACCTTTGTAGAAGATATCGACTATAACGCCAAGGGACAACGGGAATCGATTCGGTACGGGAATTCAGTCGAGACGACCTATGGCTACGATCCGCTCACGTTTCAATTGATCAATTTGAAAACTACTCGAAGCGCCAACGGTGATTTGCAGAACCTCTCGTATACCTACGATCCAACGGGCAACATCACCTATATCAAAGATGTCGCGCAGCAAACCATCTTCTTTGCCAACACCAAGATTACTCCCGATGCTAACCATACCTACGACGCGATTTATCAACTGATCCGATCCACCGGCCGCGAACATATCGGCCAAGTCGGGCAGGTGGATCATAGCGATCCACCCATCCATCCGCTGCCGCATCCGAACGACGGCGAAGCCATGCGGCCCTATACCGAGCAATATGAATATGACCTGGTGGGGAACATTCTCGCCATGATTCACCAGGCCAACGGAGGAAGTTGGACGCGGCACTATCAATACGCCACCGACAGTAATCAGCTGTTGGCGACGAGCATGCCTGGCGACGATCCGGATGGTCCTTACAGCGGAACGTATGAATACACGACACAGGGCAGTATGTGTCGTATGCCACACTTATCGGCGATCGCGTGGGACTTTGCCGAGCGGATGCAGAGTTCGACTATCCAGGTCGTCAATGATGGAACACCCGAAACGACGTATTACGTCTACGACGCCTCCGGCCAGCGCGTGCGCAAAGTGACGGAACGGCAAGCACTGAATGGAGCGACTCCAACCCGCAAAAACGAACGGGTCTATCTTGGCGGATTCGAAATCTATCGGGAGTATTCTGAGAATGGAGTCGGTATTGCACTGGAGCGCGAGACGCTGCACATAATGGACGACAAACAGCGCGTCGCGCTTGTCGAAACCAAGACCATCGACACTCAGTCCCCAGTCCTCATTCCTCAACCCTTGCACCGGTACCAATTGAGTAATCATCTCGGCTCGGCCAGCCTAGAACTAGATGATATAGCACAACTGATTTCTTACGAGGAGTATCATCCATATGGGACGACATCGTATCAGGCTGTGAATGCTGCGATTCAAACAGCAGCGAAGCGGTATCGATATACGGGCAAGGAACGGGATGAAGAAACAGGGCTGTACTACCACGGTGCAAGGTATTATGCCCCGTGGCTGGGGCGGTGGTGTGGTACAGATCCACTGGGTTCCAAAGCTCTTGGTCGGTCCACCTATCAATCCGTTGTCAATAATCCTCTGGTCTTTATTGATCCGGACGGCAGGGAACCTCAACCCGGTTTGTCTATCGAAAATATGCACCTTAGGATCGAAGCCATAAATCATGCGCTTGCCAATGGAGTAAGTGATGAGGAAACGCGGGCTTTGGGTACAGAGTTAGAACTATACAAAAATATAGATAGTCTGAATAACTTGTTTTCAATGACAACGGAAGATTGGGCAGAGGTATGGGAGAATATTGACCTTAATCCTGGCCATCTTTTCGAAGCTAGCGCGACAAGCGTCGCTGAGACGGTAGTTCCTGCATTTCTAAGCGAAGACCCACAAGAAAGAGAGTTGGCAAGAGGGGCGTTATGGCTAGATGCTGGAGTGTGGGCTATGGGAGCTTTGGTAGACGCGGGGCCACTCACAAAATTGAATAAACTTCTTCCTGATTCTCCCACATTTACCCCGGTATTTGATGGACTTCGGTCAGTTTCTGATACTCCCGTGTTTAGGGGGACTCGAGCTGGTGAGAAAGTAGGTGAGGGAATCACCACGTTGGTGGAAGGCAAGTCGACTTCTTCAGGAAACCCTGTACCCCTGGACTTCACTGATCAGCGGCCAGGCAGTTTTAATCCCAATGTAGCAAAAAAGAAGTTGCTGGATGCTGCTGAGGGGACAGATACGCTTTTGCAACGTTCCCATCTTGGTCGTGAGCCATTCACACCGGTCACTAGCCCAGAAATTACGCTATCAGGGCATGGAGTTTGGGAAAAAGGCGCAGGTTATACAGTCGTTCCTGAAAACACCTGGGTGAATCTGTATGAGCCTCTGGGGGAGTTACTAAGCAACGATAAGGCCAATCTTGTGGAACGGGGGCTACTTAATCCTATACGGACGTATGGCCCGGGCGACCTAATTCCTAATATGCGGCTGTTCCCACCATTCAACAGTTTAGGCACGCTGAAGATGGTTGGAGATCCGATTTTTTTGCATCCGATGCAGCAAGAAGGACTTCTTCTATCTGAAATACTAGTACCTGGTATGGGTCCTGTAAATTGGGCAGCGTGCTCGCCCCTGCGGTGAGACTGAATAACTTGGTGAGAATCATTTCTAGTACATAAATATGAAAGCACAGTAGTGCCGCGATACGGAGCAAATTGAAAGAGGACCGGCATGCTTTCGAGAGTGAAAAATACATTTGATACCAGTTGTGCTGGCAATTTGAGGTGAACCGGAGGCTCTGAGTTTCTTTTCTGGTACAGACAGTTTTGCGCGACACGGAGGTTGCCATGAATCCCGTTATCTTCCCATTGAAATTCCAGATGAAGCGCGCTGAGGTCAGTGACCTCCATCAAGCATTGTCCATTCTTGGCTTTATCATCGTTCAGGGTGAAAAAAAGAACCAGCGGT
The DNA here is from genome assembly GCA_018242725.1 of Nitrospira sp. Lineage (GTDB taxonomy): Bacteria > Nitrospirota > Nitrospiria > Nitrospirales > Nitrospiraceae > Nitrospira_D. The sequence continues at coordinate 46,762 of JAFEBI010000007.1, forward strand.
TTGGTGCCTCGACCCGTTCGGCGGTGCAGGAGTTTCAAACTCAACACCAGCTCAAAGTCACTGGCACTGTCGATAAGGCTACGGCCAGGGCGCTAAACGACGTAGCTGCTGGACAAATACCAACGGCGCCACCATCATCTCAGGCACCAAGTGCAACGCCTAATCAGAACTCGACCACGCCCGACTCTGATCCACCATCCACAACACGCCGTGTCACCGGTACGGTGCTTCATATCGATGGGACTCCGTTGAAGGGATTGCTGGTCCAAGCCTTCCACCGACGCATCGGCGGTGAAGAAGCGCTCGGCAATGAAGCGCTCACTGACAAGAAAGGTGCCTATGCGATCGGATATGCATTACCGCCCGGTCTCTCCAAGGTTGACCTGTTTGTGCGGGCTTTCGATGACAAGAACCGCATCGTAGCGGTATCGGCGATTCTAATTGGTGCCTCAGTGGAAGCCGTGCGAGACCTGATTGTGAGTGCGGAGGAATTGCGTGGACCGTCGGCCTTTGCTCATGCTACTGAGACGCTCACACCCCAGATTAGTGGTGCAAGTCTGGCGGAGCTCGATGCCAACGACGTCGCACTCATGGTGCGCAACACCGGCATGGCGCGCGAAGATGTCACGGCGTGGATCGCGGCGAAGCGCTTGGCGGAACGGACACTGGTGCCACATGAGGTGCTGTACGGCTTAGTGCGTATGGAAAACACGGCTTCGCTTTCGCGATTGCTGAAACGCTCCAGTGCACGGCTGACGCGAGATCTTGAAGAGGCGGCCCGTACGAATATGGTTTCTTTTGAAGTGGGCAAGGAGGCCAAACAGACCGTCGTGGTCCTGAAGCAGCTCGCTGCCACGCTGAGCGCTTCGAAGGAGCTACCTGGTTCCCTTGGTCGGGTGCTGAGCACGTCGTCGAAGACGTCTGCTGCACAGCAGCGCGCCTTTCTCCAGCGCTATACTCAGTACGAGAGAAAACCCTCGAAGTTCTGGCAATCGCTTCGAGACGATCCCGCATTCGGCGCCGAGGTCGTCGCTGACTTACAATTTTCCATTCAACTAGCGACGCTCACCGCAAACCATCCACCGCTGGTAGCAGCGCTGCGCGCCCGTGGGGTAAAGCGGAGTTCGGAGACCGCCGCTCTTACCAGAGAAGATTGGCAGAGACTCATCTCGACTGACATCGCCGGCCAACGGGTAGGCACTCCTCCCAACATCAAGGGAGACACAGAACAGGAACGCACCGACAACTACATATCGCTTCTCATGGAACGCACCGCGCTGGCCTTTCCCACCACGAAGGTCACGAACAAGCTCAGGACTATGCCGGTGTGGCGAACGTCCACCGCGGTGGCTTTTCTCGATGCCAACCCCGCCTTCAATCTGGCGACCAGCCAGATCGACCGCCTCGTTGAATCTGACGGTTATATTACCCAACCAGAGTGGGATCGAAAGAAACTGGTATCGGAGCTGTCGATAGTTCAACGCGTCATGCGTCTTGCACCAAAGGGACAAGACGAAACGGTGGTAAACGGGTTGTTAACCAATGGGTACCAGTCGGCCTTTTCCATCTTACGCAAATCTCAAGATGCGTTTGTCCGACAGACCACTCTCGTCATGGGGGGCGACACCGTTGCGAAGAACGTTTACCGCAACGCGCAGTTCCAGACGAGTCGCGCAATGGGAGCCTTCAGCCTGATGCATCCGAGTCTGGCCGATCCCTTAGTATCGGCAGTCGGAGCGTTATCAAGTCAGGTGTCGGACAATGCCACCTGGTCTTCCCTCTTTGGCGATGTCGACTACTGTGCATGCGAACATTGCCGATCGATCTATAGTCCCGCTGCCTACTTGGTCGATCTGTTGGCTTGGCTCGATACCCACGAGTTAGATGGCCGTACGGCGTTCGAGCAACTGGATGCGCGGCGCCCGGATATCAAGCGAATTGAACTGTCCTGCGACAACACCAATACGGTGCTGCCTTATGTCGATCTGGTCACGGAAATTTTAGAAGATCGGGTGCTATCTTTCCCCACAGTCGATGGAGCGCAAGTCCCGACGGCATCGACAGCGACCAGCGCAGAATTGTTCGCCAATCCGGAATCCCTGCATACCGAAGTCTACGATGAACACCTCGCGAAGGAAGTTTATCCCTGGGTGTTGCCGTTCGACCTGTGGGGCGAGTTGGGCCGAGTCTACTTTGAGCATCTTGGCGTCAGACGATCAGACTTGATGGAAGCCCTGGCGAGGCAGAACACACCCAGTCACCACGCAATCAGTGCTGAGCGTTTAAGGTTGTCATCGGCGCAGTGGCGCATTGTGACCGGTGCCGATAACCGTCCCGTGTGGAAATTCTGGGGTTACGGCTCCGAGAACCCAAAGGGTATGAATTTTAAAAGCGACCTTGCCGTGGTCTCGAAGTTTTTGGATCGTGCCGATTGCGAATACGAGGAGTTGCTCGACTTGTTGCATAGTCGAGTGGCGAACCCGAACCACATCTCCATCGTGGGAGATGCCTGTAATACCGACGATCTGACGTTGGAGACTGTGACAGATTCCGATCTCGACAAGATGCAGCGGTTTCTTCGGCTCTGGCGGAATCGCGGCTGGTCGATACTGAATATGGATAAAGTTCTGTATGCCCTTAACCCTGCCGAGATCAACGCCAAGAGTTTGCATGCCCTGGCGGATCTTGACCGGATTCAAGCCCGTACGAAGGCTTCTCTGCTCGACATTGCATGTTGGTGGGCCGTCATTGATACCTTTGAAGACCGGCCTGAAAAGGACGAACCGGTTCAGTCCCTGTACCAACAAGTGTTCTTGAATCGGGCCGTCGATCCAGCTGCTGAAGAAGAGGCGTACCCCTTGGCTCTAAATGAGGCTCGCACGGCGCTGCGCAACACGATTACTTGGGATGAGGTACGTACTCAACTGCTGGCGGCCCTCAGAGTCGATGACGCGGATCTGTCCCTGCTTGTCGATGAGACTATCGACGGCCTTCCCAATCCACAACGTGTGGTATCAGGAACAAATGCAACGCTGGAAGACTTGTCGGCACTCTATCGGCATGTGAGTTTCGCAAGGACGCTGAAACTAAATGTGGAGGAGCTGCTCGGGGTCTTGGATCTCACAGGCCTGAATCCCTTCAATCTTGAAAATACCGACGACGCTGTTGAGCTCATTGACTTGCTTGCCGATGTTCGCGCATCCGGCTTCTCCCTGGACGAGTTGCACTATTTGCATGAGCATGACCTGGACGCAGATACACGAGTTGGAGTGACCGATGAGGCTATCTCGCAAACGTTGATCGAAATCCGGGATGGCCTGATTACCATCGAAAATGAATTCATCATTGTTGCCGATCCCAACGGCGATGTGACCACCCGATACTTGGGCATGGCGCTGGAGGCGGATGCTGCGTCCGCGGTTGTCGCGGCCCTCCAGACTGAAGCAGATGGGACGAACAACAGTGAGCTTGCACAGGTCTTGATCGACAATCTCAGCAGCTTGCTGACGTTTGATGCCGAGACGGTGATCGCTCAGTCCACCGAGCTTCGCTACAACACCATGGTCGGGTTGTTGGTGCCCTACCTCAAGGATCTGCAAAGCAAAGCTCTGGTTATAGAGAAGACCGCCATTTTTGCGGGGCGGGCTCTCGACTCAATCGAAGATCTCCTAACTCTCCGTGTGACCATGACGGTCGAAGGAAGTCAGGCGTCGGCGCTGATTGGACTGCAACAAAGCCCGTACATTGACACCGATGGGACTGAGCTACTCATTGAGGACGATGCGGAAGCATTCGCCGCTCTGCGCCGCCTCTTTAAAACGTGTCTGGTGTTGAATAAACTCGCAGTCGATATTGATGAACAGCTGTGGCTGTTCGATGTGGGCGTATCGAAAGGGCTGCTGAACCCAGTCTCGTTACCGACCACTCCCCAACCCATCGCAGTTGGAGCATGGACTGCCTGGATCAACCTGGTGGATCTTTTCTGGCTCCGCAAGGGCTTGCCGGGAGGCGAACCGAGCTTAGTCGAACTATTACAGTTGTTGGCATTCGAAGGTGATGCTCCTGCAGCCGAGACCACATTCAAGAACGAGCTGTCGGCCCGCACAGGATGGACAGTCGACGATATCAGCACGATGACCACAGCCTTTGGACTACGCTTCCCGGAGGACTGGTTCGATGGCCAGGCATTGAACCGATTAGTTGAGGCGTTCAAGTTGATCGGCCGGATTGGTGTGGCGGCTATGTCGGCTGATCCTTGGGTCGCTGCCGACATCGATATGGATCAAGCCGAGGCGTTGCGACTGGCTGCCAAATCGAAACATGACGAGTCCCAATGGCCTACTATTGCTCGTGGTCTGCGAGACCCCGTGCGGGAACTGCAGCGAGCTGCGTTGGTGGCCTATCTGATGGCTACATCGCCAAAGGTCTATGACGATGAGAACGCACTGTATAGCGACCTGCTGATCGACGTGGAAATGGCGCCTTGCATGCTGACGTCGCGTATCAAGCAGGCGATCTCATCCGTTCAGCTTTTCATTCAGCGAACATTCTTAAACCTTGAAGAAGGCGTGGAGTTCACCCGTACGGATCGCGACCAGTGGGAGTGGATGAAGAACTATCGCGTCTGGGAAGCAAACAGGAAGGTCTTTCTTTACCCGGAAAACTGGATCGAGCCGGAACTGAGGATCAGCAAGAGTCAGTTGTTCGAACAATTGGAGAACAGTTTGCTGCAAGGGGAAGTGACGGATGTATCCGTTGAGAAGGCCTACATGGAATACCTGGAGGGGTTGCTCAAGATCGGCCGCCTCGAGGTGATGGGCATCTACCATCAGTTCGAAGAAGACGAAGACGGCACAGTCGATATCTTGCATGTCGTCGCACGGACGAAGGGCCATCCGCGTGAATATTATTATCGGCAATGGGTCGATGAGCGGGAATGGACGCCATGGGAAAAGCTGGACGCCGATATCGAAGCTGAGCATGTCATTGTAGCCATATGGGATCGAAGGCTGTATGTCTTCTGGCCAACGGTGGTCCAGAAAGCTGTCGGGACTGAAAGCTCTACGACGAATTTCTTTGAGATGAAGCTGGCGTGGATTGAACGGCTACATGGCCAGTGGGGGGCACGCAAACTTTCTGTCGATTGCCTAAAAGTTTACGGAAAGTGGGATGGCGTGGATTTCTTTTCGCAAAGTGAATCAGGCATCAGCTCCGCAGGTGAATGGCTCACTTACTTTCGAATAGACAAACAGGAACCACTGACGATTGAATGCCATCAAGCGTATCGATCTATGTGGGATTCAGATTCTCCCGCTTCTTCTAATCTACTTGGCCGATTTGTCTTGAACCCATGTTCCGGGACAATAAATGTGGACAATAGTGATAAGTTTGACGATGCGCCGGTTGTTGCGCCAATGAACAATATTGTTCAGAGAATGCGTTTCTTCCTCACAACCGGGGAGGATAATTTGGGAGTGTCCACACCGCTTACTTTGATGAAAGGGAGATTGGACGCATCCAAACGTTTGATCGGCAAGGCCGAACCAGTAGACGTTCTTGGTAAAGTTCCGGCTCAAGGGATAGGAATCGCCAACGATGATGAAGAAAGAGGCGGCTGGTTCGACAGCGGAACCTTCGGAAATTTCATTTACCCACATCAGTATGGCGAATTCGCATCCCAGCATGGTGTGTTTCTGGACGATAATGAGCGCACGTTTCATGTTATGCCGGAACAGGCGTATGACTTTGGTCATGTTTTCGATGAGGAGTTCAAAGATGACATCGAGCCTGGCTATGTGGGCATCACGGTCACCAGCCGTGATGTCTTTATCCCTGAGGAAGGCTTTCCGGAATTCGAATCTGAACTGCCGTGGGATGAAGGTCCACGTGATCAGGAATTGCCATTACCTGGCGGGCAGCTTGGAAGTCCTGCAACAGTGCGCGCCAGTGTAGCTGTTCAGGATGTTGGAACCACTCTGCAAAGTCTTTCAAACCAGCAGCTTCAGTACAGCCAGAATCAGCTCGTCGAAACCGACGTGACTCTTGATCCAGTTACGGAAGTTTCTTCGACGGTTACGAAATATCGTTTTTCACTCTTTTATCACCCCTATGTCTGTGACTTTTTGATGGAGCTCCGTCGGCTCGGTGTGGCGGGTCTCCTCGATCCCAATCCGAACGGGCCTGCGGAGAACTTAGTCCGTCAGCAACGGCATCGACTCGAATTTTTCGACAAGACCTATGAGCCGACGACCGATGTACTAGAGCCCTATCCCATCCAGGACATCGATTTTGAATTTGGCGGTGCTTATGCCGATTACAATTGGGAAATTTTCTTTCACGCTCCATTCTTAATCGCAAATCGCCTCTCGCAAAACCAACGTTTCGAAGAGGCGCGCAAGTGGTACCACTACATCTTCGACCCGACTAACCGGAGCGACGACACCGATCCGCTTCGGTTTTGGAAGATCCAGCCATTCTATCGTGAGGCAGATGCACCAATTACAGATTTTCTCGATCTCGCTGCGTCATCAGACGGAAGTGTCGAAGCTGGAGACGCGCGTGAGCAATACGATGAGCAGATTGAGGCGTGGCTCGAAAACCCGTTCGATCCTCATGCCATTGCCCGGCTTCGCACCACGGCCTATCAAAAGACCATCGTGATGAAGTATCTCGATAATTTGCTTGCGTGGGGCGACAGCCTTTTCAGACAGGACACGATTGAGTCGATTAATGAAGCCACGCAGCTCTACGTTCTGGCACTCGAGTTGCTCGGCGAGCGACCGGACTCCCTGCCGCCTCGTCAGGTGCCGGTCGTCAAGACCTTTGAGCAGGTGCGGCAAGATCTGGCGGATTCGGTGCTGAATAATCCGCTCGTGCAGCTCGAGAACACTCTATTCAAGCCAGTGATCAACGTTGGTGCCACGTTGCCTGCCTGGGCAGTTCCTGCACAGTTGAATAACACGTTCCTCACAATCTCGCTGCAAGATCCTAAACCATATTTCTGCATACCGCCCAACGATAAACTGTTGGGCTATTGGGATACGGTTGAAGATCGACTGTTTAAAATTCGTCATTGCATGAACATCGAAGGCATTGTGCGTCAGTTGCCACTCTTCGAGCCGCCGATCGATCCTGGCATGTTGGTGCGTGCGCGGGCAGCCGGCGTCGATGTTGCCAGCGCCTTGGCCGATCTCAATGCTCCATTGCCTCACTACCGGTTTAACGTCATGCTGCAGAAAGCCTATGCCTTGAACCAAACGGTACGTGGCCTCGGCGGCGCGCTCTTGGGTGTATTGGAGAAAAAGGACGCGGAGGAGTTAGCCGCACTCCGTTCCAATCAGGAAATTGCGTTATTTGAAGCGATGCGCGAGGTCAAGAAACTTGCGATCGACGAGGCGCAAAAGTCCTTGTCCGCCGCCGAAAATAACCTAGAAGTCATCAGACAACGTGAGAACTACTACCAAGGTTTAGTACACGATGGCTGGTTAGTACAAGAAAAGGGACAGATTGCATCGTTAGTAACCGCAGGAACACTCCAAATGGCTGGGTCTATTGTTTCGAGAATTGGAGCTGGACTTGCTGCTGTACCGAGAGTAACCACTGGCGCCTCAGGAACAATGGGAACGCCGGTTGCCACCGCTGATGTTGTAGATGGTGCCAAGCTCGCCAAAGCTATGGATCTTGTCGGTTATGCTTTAACTCTTGGAAGCGGTGTGGCTTCCAATACAGCCTCTATGCTCGGCATAACCTCAGGATATCAACGTCGCGCTGCAGAATGGGAAAATCAACTAAATAGTGCCAAGAAAGAAATCAAGCAAATCGAAAAGCAAATTGAAGCGGCCAATGTTCGTGTCGCCATGGCTGAGCGTGATCTGGAGAACCACGATCGGCAGATTGAACAGGCACAGGCCGTGCGTGAGTTCATGGAGAGCAAATTTAGCAACACGGAGCTCTATCAATGGATGGTGGGGCAGATTTCGTCGCTCTACTTCCAAAGCTATCAGCTGGCCTACGATCTGGCCAAGCAGACTGAGCGGGCCTACCGTCACGAATTAGCTCTGCCAGACGCCACCTTTATCAACTTCGGCTATTGGGACAGCTTGAAGAAAGGGCTTCTTGCCGGTGAGCGTCTCCAGCTTGATCTGGAGCGAATGGATAAAAGTTATCTCGACAATAACCGGCGAGAATACGAGATCACCAAGCATGTGTCGCTTGCGCAATTGGATCCAGTCGCATTACTGAAGCTTCAAACTGATGGAGTGTGCGAGTTCTCGATTCCTGAAGCGCTGTTCGATCTGGAGTATCCAGGGCACTATCTGCGCAGGATTAAGTCGGCGAGTGTGTCGATTCCCTGTGTGACGGGGCCCTACACCAGTGTGCCGGCACGGTTGACTCTGGTGTCCAGTCGCACCAGGGTGGATCCTAATGCGACCGAGGATTATCCATTCGATGTAAGTGGGGAAGACGCTCGATTTCAGTTATATACCGGTGCGGTTCAATCCATCATCATCAGCGCCGGCCGCGACGACGCGGGCCTGTTTATGGCAGACCATCGCGATGAACGTTATCTGCCGTTCGAAGGTAGCGGTGCAATCAGCGACTGGAATCTGACGTTGACCAGTGCCGTGCAAACATTTGATTGGTCGACGATCACGGATGTCGTGTTTCATGTGCGATACACTGCCCGGGAAGGCGGGGATCTGCTACGCGAAGCGGCGCTCAAGTCAATTGAATCGGAATTTGCGGGGATTCCACTGCAACGATCATTTTCCGCCCTGCATGAGTTTCCCACGGAATGGAATGCCTTCCTTCGACCCACCACAGATGATGAAGCGGTGTTGAAGGTGGATCTTTCGGAGAAACGCTTCCCGTATTTCGCCCGTGGCCTGCAGCCGACGATTTCCCAGATCGAACTGGTCGTGTTGGTCAAAAGTCCGTCGACATGGACCGATACCACGGTAGCAGTGGAAGAAGGAGAACGGACTGAGGAAGTCACACTGGCATCAACGGATAACCTCTATGGCGGGAACCCGAGCGGAGTCGTCCAATACCAAGGAGTCAGTCCCGGCCTGTGGACCGTTCGGGTGAGCACAACCTCATTGGGTCCCCCGTCCGAATGGATTGATGATCTCGTCGTTATTGCGACCTATCAAGTTGCGATGTCTGCTTGAGTGAGAAATGATGAGAGCGATGCCTGACGGGCTGGTTCGCGGAAGAAGTGGCGGCTTTCAGGAATGTGCGGATGGATGTGGGGAGTTGAGCCGCGGCTGTCAGGACGACCCCGGATAATTCTTGTGGCGCGACGATTGGTACATTGACGTTCACATCGACGATCAATGTCCTAGGTTCCGGGGAGAATATACGGGGCAATGTCCGACAGGCCATCGTGCAGGATGATCGCGACCGCACGCTCTTACTGGAGACGCTGGCCCACGTTCTTGATCGTTTTAGTTGGCGTTGCCATGTCTATTACCGATGGACAACTACTATCATCTGCTGATTGAAACGCCACAGCCGAATCTGTCGCGAGGCATACGGCAATTGGGAATCTTTAGTGGTCGGATACATTTAGTGACTCACTGAGACACCACTGAGGGGCCTGCATCCCTGCAGACCCCCCTTCCATCTCCATCTTTGTTCATCCAACGATTTGGTATTTCTTAGCGCTTCTTCCGGTTGGCCAGATGGCCTGATCGCACTTGGCAGGCCAGGACGTCACAAATCACCCTGGTGGCCATCAGGCTTGTGATCTCCGCCGCGTCATAGGGCGGGGAGCATTCCACTATTTCCATCCCGGCCAGCGGTTTTGTATCGGCGATGATCTGTAAAAACTTCAGCACTTCACGCGGGAGAAACCCTCCGGGCTCCGGCCAGCCGGTACCCGGCACAAAGGCGGCGTCCAAGCAATCGACATCAAAGCTCAACCACACGGCATCGACGCCGTTAAACGCCACTTCGAGTGCTTGTTTCGCGGCATTCTCGATGCCCATTTCCACACAGTCCGTCACGGTCATGATGCTCGTTTGGCGTTCACGGCCGGACTTCACGCCGGGGCGGGGAGCTTGCCAACCACCGATGCCGATCTGGACGAGATTCTTCGCCGGCACGTTGGTAATATTGGTCGCATGAAACCAGGGTGTCGTGTGCATCCTCTCGTCAAGATCGGTCTCTTGCGTATCCACGTGTCGATCGAAGTGCAAGATACCAAGCTTCTTGCCGTTCATATTCTGCGCCACGCCTCGCACGGTCGCGAATCCCAGAGAATGGTCTCCACCCAACACCACGGGAAAGGCTCCGCTGGCGTAGACATGCCCCACGCCCTTGCTGACTTGGTCAAAGGTCTTCTCTATATTGCCCGGGATGGTGAACACATCGCCGAGATCGCACATGGAGATCGACTCCCGGAGATCTACACCAAGCTCGAAGCTATAGGTGCCGTAGAGGGCTGAGATTTTGCGAATGCCTTGGGGACCAAATCGGGTTCCCGCTCGATAGGTGGTTCCACCGTCGAACGGGGCTCCGAGAATAGCGACGTCGTAGTCCCCGCACTTGCGGACATCCTCGACGTAGGGCGCTTTAGTGAAGGTATTGATGCCGGCAAAATGGGGAAGCTCTCCACGACTGAAGGTGGGAATGCGGCGATCTTTGATGGAATCGGCCCCGGGCAGGCCCAATTCAAGACCTCGGGCGACTTCTTCTTCATATTTCGTGGTCGGCAGCAGTGCCTCCGCTTCCACGGCGAACTTCGCCTCAGGCCCGTAGTTGTCATGGAGAGGAACCTTGCCTTGGTACGTTTTCTTCTTTGCCATGAGTGCTCCTTTCTACCGGATGAATAGATTCCGACTCGCTGCGAATTGCTCCTTACAACACAGGTCTTGATACAGTGCCTTCCGTCATGCTTACCGTGACTCGGCCTTTTCTGGATGGGCTGATGTCTCGTTCCTACCGACAAGAACATAGAGGGTCGTGGCTGTCAGTATGCTGCCCAGGACGAGCGGGACCGCCCAGAGTTGCCACCAGGGGGCATCGGGCGAGGTGGCATAGGGACGTGGCCAGGCGATGTTCAGGAATTCAAATATCGACCAGAGGAACGCTGCGATATTGATCGGTAATCCCCAGGTACCCAATTTTAATTCACCTAATGAGGGATCCCAGCGTCCAGTGAGGCGGGTGTAGAGCCCCACGCCGGTCGTCATCGCAAACATGGCGTATAACCCGCCGGTCCCAAATGCCAAGACTGTGGCCACCGCTTCATCGTTGAGCCCGAAGAGCAATCCGAGCGTGGCCAGGAGAACCGTAAACAACACGGCATTGTGCGGAGCTCCGGCTGAGGTGACCCGACTGAGGATGGCCGGCATGCTGCCTTCGCGCGCCATGGAGAACACAATCCGGGAAGTATATTGCACCATCGAAGATCCGCAAGCCAGGAATGCGATCATGACGATCGCCAGAAAAGGCGTTTCCGCCCACGCTCCAAAGTTGGCGACGATCACGGGAGTGACAGGGTCGGATACGGCACTTGTCTGTTGTAACGTTTCACGGTTGAAACTGAGGGTCAGGGCGGCGGAGTTGAAGAGCACGACGCTCCCCACCATACAGAGCGAGAAAAAGATCGCACGTGGCACCATCCGTTTCGGTTCATGCGTTTCTTCGGCAATGGTCGAGCAGGCATCGAATCCGATGAAAGCCCAACCGGAAATGGCAAGCGCCGCCAGAAACGCAGCCGTCCGGCTGGGTGCGGTTCCTGTCCCCAGATGGGCGAACAGTTCGGAAAAGTCATGCTGCCGGAAAAAGAAGAACAGCAAGAGCGCGACGCCGAACGAACCGATGATCTCCGCATAGACGCCAAAAGAAATGAGGAACTTGAACACCGAGACGTGGACGAGGTTGAGGATGGTGCAGACAAGCAGGAACACCGCGCCCCAGATGACCAGAGTGATTCCTGTGCCGCTGGTAGATCCGAAAAAAATCGCCAGCCAGACTCCGCCGGTGTAGGCGGTCGTGGTGAGCATGGCGATCGTGGAACTGACGTAGATGGCTCCGGCATAGGTACCGGTGGTGGCGCCTCCGAGCTTTCTTGCCCATTTGTATGCCCCTCCTGCGATCGGAATCTGCGAGGATAACTCCGCATACACCGTGGCGACCAACAATTGCATCACTAGGCAGAGTGCCAGAGCGGCAAACCAACCGCCACCCGTCACAACCGTCTGTACGCCGATAATGGCATAGAGCCCTGCCACCGGCGAGACTGTTGCGAAGCCGATGGTCAGGCTGTTCCAGAGCGTCAAACTGCGCCGAAGTGTTTCGGACGTACTGGTGGTTGTCGCCAAAGAATTGCCATCCAGATTTTCGTGACTTACCATGACAGACCGATCCGGCTCGGCAGCAGGTCTGGCGGATCCGTCAAGGAATAGACGTTGGGATGGAATTGCATAACGAAGTCTCCTGCTGAAGGGCGTGATTCCCAAAAGGCCATGTACCTGCGTACATGATCTCCCGGGCTTTTATCCCTCCGTGGAACCCCGTTATGCGAGGCCGAAAACTCTTGGACCAGTCGCTCCATCCGAGTAGGATAGGAAGCCGGAACCCTAGTTTTCCTTTTGGAACAATTTTCTCGGAGACTATTCCCTTATATGACTAAAGTCAAGCTCGTAGCGCTCGCGTGTCAACCCACTAAGAAAAGTTCGTCGTAATGAGAGAACTGCTCCGACGTGTGCATTTTTGAAATATGAGCTGCGAGATAAGGAGTTGTGCCTGATAAAGAATTCCAGGATACTTTGGTGTCGGCTCCCTTTGTCCGAATCCTAACGGGACGGGTAGAAAGTCTGTATAGAGGAAGGACGATCATCAATGAGGAAGCAAAAGGTCATCGCTCGGCTTTGTTAGGCATTCTAGAGCTTGTACATCACATCGGTGCGCAGTACATATTTCTCGCCACTCTCCACCACCGCTCCTTCATGCCAAATAGTATGAAGGAAGACCAATGCGGCTCCAGTCGTCGGCTTCACCGTCAGATAGGGACACCGACGAGCGACCTGGTCCATATCTGCAAAGAATCGTGTTTCTCCACCCAATATATCCTCGTTCAAATAAATCAAGAACGTCACCTCGCTCTTCTCGTACGTTTCAAGCGATAGGTACGATCCATCTCGATGCGGTTGGAAAGTCTGTCCGGGACGGTAGCGATAGAACCGCCAACGCTCGTTGAACCCAACCAGGTGGCGATGTTCAATAACAGGTGGGAGCCATGACGCGGCACGCTGGAACAACGTATCTGCCAGGGCTTTGTCGTCGACCAAGACGCGCTCATTGTTTCTGATACCCTCAGCCACCACCCCACCGACCATTCCCGTCTCGTACGTCAGTCCTTGGCTTGAACGGATCAGTGTTGCACACTCGTCTTTTGACAGAAACTCGTGCAAAAGAAATATCCTCTCAGAATCTAACTCTTCTCGAGTCATAACGAATGCCTGTGTGACGGATATGGTGTGATCACTATCGCTCACAACCGTACCTCAGATGAGCGAACCGTCAAGCATACACTCTCCTCCTGGCCAAAAGTGAAACGGAGGGCTAGGTTAGGTTCCTGCATCACACATCGTTGGAATAACCAAGTGAGGAAATACCTCAAAGCATGGTATTCTGAGGGAATCAAACGAGAACATAGTCTGAAATCTGTTTCCAGCGTCTGATCTGAATTAGTGTGGGAAGGGGAGAGAGTTGACGATTGACCCTTGGACGGCGGCATGTTAGAAACAGGTCCGCTTGATACAGTAAGTGTGGGTACGCCCGGATGGCGGAACTGGCAGACGCGCCGGACTCAAAATCCGGTTCTCGCAAGAGAGTGGGAGTTCGACCCTCCCTCTGGGCACCATATTTTATAAAGCAAACAAGACCGAGATCGTCGGTGTGATGTGCGGCTCTCATCCAAAATGGTGATAAAGAATCACTGAGACGTAGGGCTTCCGTCACTCAACACAAAGTACCCTCTTGACAGCGCCGTACTATTAGCCTAGTTTCTATCATATTTCTCAAGGACGTACGCGGTGACTCGCTCGACTCTGAGACCGTCAATATGGAACAGGCTGAATATCTTCAACAACGACAGGGTGAGTTCTTACTATAAGGACGATCCGTCCACTTACTTTAAGAAGGAGGCAGCACATGCGTAACGTGTTGGCATTGGGAGCCGCCATACTCTGCGTCGGCTCACTGAATGTTGCAGTGGCTCAAGAGCGACTCCAGCAGTCATCCGGGGGATCTGCAATGGGTGTGGGAACAGGGGTTGGCGACGTGGCTGGTAATTCGAATCGCGTTCAGGCCTTTGATCGCAATGCGTTTCTCGACCGGCTTTCTCTTCCTGAGACGATCTACGGTCGTGTGTTGGCGATTGATTTTCCAGCCGGCAAAATGCTTTTGGAAACGGGTGGAAGTTCGCATGATGAAGGTCGTGCGGGAGCGGGAGCTATGAGTTCCATGACCGTTTACTTTGATGAACGGACCAGCCTGGACCAGATCAAAGTCTTGAACAATGGGGATGACATTTCGCTCCAAGTGATCGAAGCGGTCACGCCGAATCAGCAGTATGGAGTTGGTCGCAAGATTGTTCGTGAAGTATACTTGTTACGCGGCAACGAAAGACTCGCCGGATTTGGTGGCTTAGGCCAGCGTCCGAATCCTTCAACTGAACGAGCCATTGAGACCAGCAACGGGAGCACCACAGGTGGGGTGGCGGGTTCAGTGTTGCCAGGCAAGATTACAGGGACTATTGATACGACGATCGGAGAGTTCACAGGATCAGCTCCGTGCTGGAACTGTGAACCGCAACCAGGCTGGGGCTATCAAACTGTGGCACCTGAAACAAAAATGCCCAATAAGTCTGACTACGGAACAGATTCGTCGAAGCCAAATTTGATCAAAGGATTCAATTGAGACATTTTGGAGTCTGAGCGTTCGATAGGGGGCAGCTTTTGCTGCCCCCTTTTTTTTAAAGCGAACGGCGAATGGCTTGCCAATAAAAATTAGCTGACCATCGGCGAGTTAGATCGTTATCTTTTTTAATGACTGAGTCTGTGACCATGAGTGAACAAGAGAAGTCGGCTGCTACCCCTACCTCTGAGCTGGATCTTCGCGGAGTGATTTGTCCCTATAACTTCGTGAAGACGAAGCTCAAGCTTGAGACCATGAAAGAGGGAGAGGTCCTGTCCGTCCTCCTGGACGATGGTGACCCCATTCGGAATGTCCCGCGTAGTGTCGCGAATGAAGGACACACGGTCTTGGGCCAAGAACGCGTTGATCAAGCCTACCGAGTATTGATTCGGCGAGAGGATAGCGACTGAGGGGGTGTCGACCATCCCGAAGACATCCTTTGGTCGTCATGACTCCATGAGAGTTTCTGCCCCGCCTACCGCTGTTTTCTCCCCGACACAACAATCGTGATGTCTTCTCTTTGTACGCCGCATAGTCGTCGGCTTACCTGACGCGCGGTTCCACGAAAAATCACCTCATTCGGTTTGGTCAGGTTGCAGGCCGCTACGACCAGCCGTCTCGGTGCAAGGCGAACAAGGGTGCTGAGGGCACGTGTGGCTGTCATTTGAGTGCCATAGGCGACAGTTGGAACCTCTTTCTTCAGTGCGGCAGTCACGCTTCTTGAGAGATGCAGGCCGGTGCTCGGGAGTTGGCCAAGGAAATGGAACGACTCACAAGGAAAGCCTGCAACAGTCAGCGCAGCAATCCCTGCAGACGGTCCAGGGAGCGGAATCACTGGAATGCCCAGGGCGTGGGCTCCCGCCACCAATCGAGCGCCTGGATCCACAATAAGAGGAGAGCCTCTGTCTGCAACGAGCGCAATCCTGGCTCCCTGTCGTACGCGTTGGAGTAATACCGCTACTTTTTCCTTCACATTCACAGGACCATAACTCGTCACCGTCGTTGAGATCCGATGATGCACGAGCAGCTGCTGTGTCAGCATAGGATCTTCAGAGGCAATAAGATCAACAGATTTCAAGATCGCCAGGGCACGGAGGGTCAGATCATCAGCGTGTCCAATAGGGACGGCGACCACATACACCGCTCCTCTCTCATCCGATGACGTAGCCGAAGCCATTGACTGGCCAGCGTTTTCTTGACTCTGTTTAGGCGGCACCGATATAATTTCCTTTCAATCTGTTCGAATGTCGCGCCGGGTATCCTACTGGAACATTCCCAATGGCAGTCGTCTGTTTCATGATCGCCCTTATCCTGTACATCGCGGCCACCGTGTCGTTTCTGTCCTACTCGCTACGGCGTTCCGAAGCCCTTTCAAATGTGTCGCTGGGCATCACCGCAGTCGGATTCGCGTTCCACACGATCACCCTTATCATGAGAATGACGGGAGCGTCATCTTCGGCTCCGCCAAGTTTTTCCGATGCCTTGTCATTTTTCTCCTGGATGATCATCCTGGTGTTGCTCATCGTCGAGTTTCGTCATCGCATTCATGTGCTGGGATCCTTCATGGTCCCCTTGGCGATTGTCTCGCTCATCTCGGCGGCAGCCCTTCCGGAAAGCGAGCCGACGCTTCAACCCGTCTTCAAAACGTTATGGTTCCATGTCACTCTCAGCATGCTGGGCACTGTAGGGTTTGCCGTCGCATTTGTCGCAGGAGTGATGTATCTCATTCAAGATCGGCTCCTCAAGTCGAAACAATTCAACGTGCTCTATAGTAAGCTACCGGCGCTCGATTTTCTCGATCATCTGAATCAGCAGTCAATCGTCTTGGGGTTCCCATTGCTGACGTTGGGAATCGTGACCGGTGCCATCTCCGCCGAGCTCGCTCGTGGGTCGTACGTCAGCTGGAATCCTGAGCAAACATGGGCCGTTGTGACCTGGCTCTTTTATTTCGTCGTCCTTCTGGGAAGACTGACCATCGGCTGGAGAGCCAAACGGGCAGCCTATCTCACAGTAGTCGGATTTGCCTGTGTCATCCTGACATTGGTCGGCGTACTGCTCAAAGGGCATAGCGCCTTGTCGTAGTAGATGGAAGTGATCGTGTCATGCATCTGATCGTCGTAGGCTTGAGCCATAAGACGGCTCCGGTGGAAATCCGAGAGCGTCTGGCTGTTCCAGGAAGCCGTCTGGGCGAAGCGCTCATTCGTCTCTGTTCTTATCCGGGTGTGAAGGAAGGGATTTTACTGTCGACCTGCAACCGAGTCGAAGTCTACTCCGTGGTTGATGATGTCGATACCGGGTATGGCCGTATCCAGGAATTTCTGGCCGACACGCATCTTTCTCTCTCGTCCGAACAGTTGACCCCACATTTGTATTGGCATACCGGGGATCGGGCGATTGCCCACCTGTTTCGCGTGGCGTCCAGTTTGGATTCCATGATCATCGGCGAGTCTCAAATCTTGGGACAACTGAAAGACGCCTTCGAGGTCGCCCTGGCACACAAAACCACCGGTGTGATCATGAACAAAGTGGTGAAGAAGGCGATCTCCGTGGCCAAACGCGTGCGCACGGAGACCAAGATTGCCGAGATGGCAGTCTCCGTGAGTTATGCCGCCGTTGAGCTTGCGAAGAAAATCTTTTCGAATTTGCACGAAAAAACGGTGTTGCTGGTCGGGGCCGGTGAAATGGCCAAGCTGGCGGCGAAACATTTGATTGCGAACGGCGTGGGGCATGTGCGGATTACCACCAGGACTCCGCAACACGCCGTTGATCTCGCCGAGAAATTTGGTGGCACAGCGGTCCCGTTCGATCAGTTCAAGGATGACATGGCCTCAGCCGACATCGTGTTGGTGTCTACCGGCGCGGCCCATTACCTGGTCGGGGCTGAAGATGTGCATCGAGCCGTCCAGGAACGAATGAATCGTCCGATGTTTCTGATCGATATTTCCGTGCCGAGGAATATCGACCCCGCAGTTCGCCACGTCGACAACGCGTTCCTCTTCGATATCGACGATCTCAAGCATCGGGTTGAGCAGAACCGCGCCGAACGGGTGCAGGAGGCGGAGAAAGCCGAGCGCATGGTGATTGAAGAAGTGACGATGATCCTCGACTGGATGAAATCGTTGGAAGTCACACCGACCATCGTGGCTCTTCGCAACCGAGTAGAGGACATTAAGCGGGCGGAGGTCGAGAAAGTGCTGGGACGATTGGGACACCTCTCCGCACAGGATCGTGAACTTGTCGAAGGTCTCGCCTCATCGATCGTCAATAAATTGATACATCGGACGATGGTGACGTTGAAAAACGAGGTGAATTCGTCGAGTGGGCCGGCGTTCGTCGAGGCAGCCCGGCAATTCTATGCCCTCGATCGGCCAACTCCGTCTACTCAACAGACAGAGCCCTATACTGAGTCATCTCGTTACCTCACGGACGGTCGCCGGCAATCAGAAGCCGACGTGCCAACCCCGGAACCCTCCGTTCCTAAACGAGCCCGCTAGCCTAGAAGTACAGAGAAAGGATCACCCTGTGTCGACATCGAACAGTCAACGATCAACCCTGGTACTTGGGACAAGGGGGAGTAAGTTGGCGCTCTGTCAGAGTGAATGGTTTCAATCAAAAGTCCACGAGGTTGCACCCGAGGTTCGCGTCACGCTCAAAAAGATTCAGACGTCAGGAGACAAGATCGTTGACGTCCCGCTGGCCAAAATTGGAGGAAAAGGGCTCTTCGTCAAAGAGATTGAAGATGCCTTGCTTGCCGGTGACATTGACTTCGCCGTTCACAGTATGAAAGACGTCCCCGCGCAACTGCCGGCAGGACTCGACATTCTCTGCGTTCCTCCACGCGAAGATGCCCGTGATGCTCTCATCAGCCGAACCGGCTGTTCGTTCCAAGACCTTCCCGTGAGTGCAACGGTCGGGACGGCCAGTCTCCGCCGCCAAGCACAACTGTTACAGGCCAGACCAGACCTCACAATCACCATGCTGCGAGGAAATCTTGACACCAGGCTGCGAAAGCTCAAGGAGGGCCAGTTTGACGCGATTGTCCTGGCCGCAGCGGGTTTGCATCGATTGGCTTGGACTCAGACTATCACTGAATATCTTTCTCCCGTTCTCAGTCTTCCTGCCATTGGGCAAGGCGCGCTGGGTATTGAAGGCCGAGCCAACGACGAATTTGTCCGCTCAATTCTGTTGCGGCTCAATCACCAAGAAACCCAGACGACGGTCACGGCAGAGCGAGCATTTTTACAACGATTGGAGGGCGGCTGTCAGGTGCCGATTGCCGCGCATGCCACCTTGTCCGGTGACCGGGTGGTTCTGGAGGGACTTGTGGCGAGCATCGACGGGAAAACCATCATTCGCGATCAGATAGCAGGCACAGGTCAGCAAGCCCATGCCCTTGGGGTACAGTTAGCTGAACGGCTGTTGACACGAGGAGGAGACAAGATTCTTCGCGAGATTTACGGATCCGCATGAACAGGCTGAGACAACGCACAGGAAAGGTCTATCTCGTCGGAGCCGGCCCTGGAGATCCAGGTCTCCTGACGCTCCGCGGTCGAGACTGTCTTGCTCAGGCCGATGTTATCCTGTACGACTATCTTGCCAATCCTGCACTGCTGACCCATGCGCCTGAGCATGCAGAGCGCCTGTATGTCGGACGGCGTGGAACAGGGAAATATCCAGAACAAGCGTCCATCAATCGGCTGCTGATCGAACGCGCCCAAGCCGGGAACATGGTGGTGCGGCTGAAAGGCGGAGACCCCTTTGTGTTTGGTCGCGGTGGAGAAGAAGCGGAGGCGCTCGCGACTGCGGGGATTGCCTTTGAAGTGGTCCCCGGTGTCACGGCCGCTGTCGCGGTACCGGCCTATGCGGGAATTCCTATTACCCACCGCACCTTGGCCTCTACCGTGACGATCGTCACCGGGCATGAAGATCCCACCAAATCTGCCACTGCGTTGGATTGGTCGAGGCTCGCGGCAACCCGTGGGACACTCGTCTTTCTGATGGGCATGAAACAGCTCTCCACGATCGCGGCCCAGCTCATGCAGGAAGGGTTGTCTCCATCCACACCTGTCGCGATTACCCGTTGGGGGACCAAAGCGTGTCAGCAGACGCTCGTAGGGACATTGTCGGACATTGTGTCAAAGGCGGACTCCATTGGAATGGAACCACCCACCGTGATTGTGGTGGGTGAGGTGGTTCAACTCAGATCAACGCTCAACTGGTTCGAGCGACGTCCTCTGTTCGGGAAACGTGTACTGATGACGCGAGCCAAAGAACAGGCGCACGAGTTGGCCACGCACCTCGCCAGTTATGGAGCTGAACCGGTCGAGGGCTCAACGATCACCATCGTTCCGCCTCTCGACTGGACCGTGGTCGATCGCGCTATTTCTGAGATCGGCACATATGATTGGGTCATCTTCACCAGTGTGAACGGCGTGGACCGTTTTATGACTCGCCTCTGGGCGAAGGGACTGGACGCACGATGTCTGGGCGGACGACGGTTGTGCTGCATTGGACCTCGGACCGCTCAGGAATTGGAGCGTTTCGGGGTTCGAGCCGATCTGGTTCCGGCTGAGTATCAAGCAGAGGGCGTCTTAGCCGCACTGAATCAGCAGACGGGCAGAACGTCACGCATCCTGATTCCTCGAGCCGAAGTGGCGAGGGAGATTTTGCCGAAAGAGCTTCGCGCCGGTGGGGCTCACGTCGACGTGGTTCCAGTCTACCGAACACTGGCTCCCGACCTGAATGCCGGTGGCTGGTGGCAGGACCTCAGAGACCATCGCCTTGATATCGTGACCTTCACAAGTTCTTCCACAGTCCGGAACTTTGTTGATATGCTGGGAGGAATGGAAGCCGTGCGTCCGCTCTTGCAATCCGTCACCATTGCGTGCATCGGCCCGATCACCGCCAAGACGGCGGAGGAATATGGTCTGACGGTCTCCATCATGCCGAGTCAAAATACAATTCCTGCGCTGGTGGATGCAATCGCCCACCATTATGAGAGCCGCGAGCCATATGCTGCGGGTGTCGTTCCGTAACGAGACGGCCCTAAGGCACGGGCCAGTCCGATCATTTCCGATGATTAAGGAGGGAGGATACGATGGTTCCAGTGAAGTCATTCATGATTCCCCGAGACAAGTTTGTAACCGTCCCACGTGACACCGACACACAGACGGCGGCGAGGATCATGCGCGATCGCGGGATCGGCAGTTTATTCGTCACGAATGACCGTGAAATTATCGGCATCATCACGGATACGGATATGATGCGCCGAGTCGTCGCCGCCGGGGCCGATGCAACCAAAACCACGGTTGAACAAATTATGTCGGCTCCGATCATGACAATCGAAGAAAATAAGACGTTGTTGGATGCCAATGATCTCATGGCCCAATCACACCTTCGTCATTTAGGTGTGACACGTGATGGCGAGTTGGTCGGAATCATCTCAGTCCGAGACCTTGTGGTCTTCTTGACCAATCTCCCGAGGAAATAGGAATACACTATGGGGTTTCCAATCCATCGCCTTCGTCGACTCAGGCAACAGGAACCGTTGCGGCGCATGGTGCGAGAGACACATCTCTCGTCGGCGGACTTGATCGCCCCGCTATTTGTGGTTGAAGGACAGGATCGTCGTGAATCGATCGGGTCGATGCCCGGTCAATTCAGACTTTCTATTGATTGGCTGATCAAGGAAGGGACAGAGCTGCTTGCGCTTGGTATTCCAGCCATCATTTTGTTCGGCATTCCAGACTCCAAAGACGAACGAGGCAGCTCCGGCTTAGATCCAAACGGGATCGTGCAACGAGCGATCAAAGCCGTCAAACAGCAGGTGCCGGAGTTGATGGTAATTACCGATGTGTGTATCGACGAATATACCAGCCATGGCCATTGTGGAATCGTCCGAGATGGAAAAATTCTCAATGATGAGACGCTGGACTGCCTGACAACCATGGCACGGACCCATGCGGAAGCAGGAGCCGATATGGTAGCGCCGTCCGATATGATGGACGGACGTGTCGCCGCAATACGAAAAGAGCTCGATCGATCCGGATTCCACGATCTACCCATTATGGCGTATGCCGCCAAGTTCTCGTCCTGCTTCTATGCCCCGTTTCGCGATGCCGCCTTCTCGACGCCGCACTTTGGTGATCGACAGTCCTATCAAATGGACCCGGCCAATGCGCGGGAAGCGCTGCGCGAAATCGATCTTGATATAAAGGAGGGCGCCGACATCATCATGGTGAAACCGGCCTTGCCGTACCTCGATATCATTGCCACCGCCCGCCGCCGCATGCTTCTGCCGCTGGCAGCCTATCAAGTGAGTGGTGAATACAGCATGATCAAAGCGGCGGCACAGGCGGGATGGCTCGATGAGTCGCGCGCAATGATGGAGTCACTGTTAGCCATCAAGCGGGCAGGGGCCGACCTGATCCTGACCTATTTTGCCAAAGACGCGGCTCAGCTGCTTCGTTCATTACGATGAAAGTCACCCGCGGATATTCGGACAAGGCCGCGCGACCCTATCCCGTGGGCACCATCGGGAACTTTGACGGGCATCATCGTGGGCACCAGGCTCTCCTGCAACAAGTCGTTGAGACGGCGCGCAAGAACGAAGGCACTGCGGTGGTGCTCACCTTTGATCCGCATCCAGTGAAAATCTTGGCGCCGCACGTCGATTTCAGATTTCTGACCGACGAACGCGAAAAACTGGCTCGTTTCAACCAAGCAGGCATCGATGAGGTCATGCTTGTCGAGTTCACGCCAACGTTTGCGTCGCTGACTCCCGACCTATTCGCTGAACAGGTGCTCGCCCACGGACTGGGGCTCAAAGAGATTTTTGTCGGACAGCATTTTGCGTTCGGACATAAGCGGGCCGGCAAGATCGACGACCTCCGGCGCTTCGGTGAGCGGGTTGGCTTCATCGTCCATCCAACACCTCCCGTCACCCTTGATGGGGGCGTCGTCAGCTCAACAAGAATCAGACAGCTCATTATGGCCGGAGACATGGCCCGCGCCTCGCGGTTACTCGGACGACCCTATGCACTGAGCGGAATTGTCGTTCCTGGAGAGGGTAGGGGTCGAACATTAGACTGTCCGACTGCAAATGTGCCACTCCCGCCAGACCGTGTGACTCCTGCCGACGGTATATATGCCTCGGTCACGATCCTGGGAACCGATCGGCACGACTCCGTCACCTATATTGGGAACAGGCCGACCTTTCACGGAGGAGTACGAGGATTAGAAGTCTCCATCCTTGATGGACAATATGACCTCTACGGGCACAGAATCACGGTCGAATTGATCGATCGGATCCGTGGTGATGCGCGGTTCGAGAGTGAGGAAGCCTTGAGCCGACAAATCGTACTCGATGTCGAATCAGCACGACAGGTCCTCCGTCGCTATCACGACCGCATGGAAACGTGATGGATTGTTGCAACCACCTGTGCCTCATTCCATGAACAGGACGGCTTGGCCTCCTCTCTTGCATCGCGTCATTCGAACGGTTCGATCCAGAAGCCTCATTCAACCAGGACAGCATGTATTAGTGGCCATTTCCGGCGGTCCGGATTCCGTCGCCTTATTATCGCTCCTGCATCATCTCCGGTCTCATTGGAGCCTGACCCTGACGGCTGTCCATTTCAACTATGGGTTACGAGGGGCGGAGTCCGAGGGGGACCAACGGTTTGTCGAAAGCTATTGCCGCAACCTGGATGTTCCCCTCCATGTGCGCGCGGTGCGAATTGACGCTCATCCTCGTCACAACTCTCTGCAAGCCGAAGCCCGTGACATTCGCTATCGCTTGATGCAAGAGATCAGAACGAGTTGCGGAGCGGATCGCATCGCAGTCGGCCATACGGCCGATGACCAGGCAGAGACCGTCTTATTATGGATACTACGCGGAGCGGGGCTAGCCGGCCTTTCCGGCATGCCGGCCGTCCGCAACGATAGTATTGTCCGACCGTTGTACGAGACTACGCGGAAGGAGATTTTGACACACCTGCGCACGGCAGGTCTGTCCTACCGGGAAGACTCAAGCAATACCAACCCGCGCTACCTCCGAAACCGAATGAGACGAGAAGTCATTCCAGTGCTCACTCAGGTGGTTCCATCAAGCATCAAGGCCCTCTGCAGACTCGCGGATCTCTGTCGGGCCGATGATCAGCACCTAGACCAAGAAGCTGCGGCCCGCATGGCTGTTGCTGTGACGTGGGACTCAACCGGAGCATGGATCCTCGATCGCCGGATTCTTGTAAAGCTTCCACTGCCTCTGCAACGACGCTGTCTTCGACTGCTGCTTCGACGATCTGACCCTCAGCAGCATCCCCCCAGTCTTCATATGATCGAGCGAGTGCTGCGTCTCGCATCAACTCCGGAGTCGGTCTCTCGAGTGGATATGAAGGCTGGGCATATTGTCGTTACCACTCAGTCTCTCCGGTTTCTTCCGTTTCCGATAAAGCATCAAGGTTCTAGACGACACTGGGATGATGACACGCCTCGGGCCCCCTTCCCAGTCCCAGGAGAACTCATATGGTCTGGAACAGGGCAACGACTTCAGGTACAACTGCAGAAATACGACGGAAGAGACGCCATCCAGGGGCAGGAACGGATCTTGGTGGATGCCGATCGAGTCACCCACGCGTTGACCATCCGAAACTGGTTACCGGGCGATCGCTTTTGTCCCCGTGGTATGGGTGGACATTCGAAAAAATTGCAGGATTTTTTTACGGATTTGAAGATTCCGGTGGCACGGCGATTTCGTATTCCCCTGGTGGTGGCTCCCGAGGGCATTCTCTGGATCGTTGGGTATCGGCAAGATGAACGCTGGGTGCCGACGTCTTCGACAGCACACTGCTTAGTGATCACGGTAAATCCTCCACCTCTC
The DNA here is from genome assembly GCA_018242725.1 of Nitrospira sp. GTDB lineage: Bacteria > Nitrospirota > Nitrospiria > Nitrospirales > Nitrospiraceae > Nitrospira_D. Next base: position 71,570 of record JAFEBI010000007.1, read on the forward strand.
ACAGAAGGAACCGCCTGAGATGGAACGTATGTTTGGACGTCCGATCGTCACCCAAGAGCAGATGCGGAATCGGATCCGCGAGTTAGGACGGCAGATCAGCGCCGACTACGCCGGCAAGGACCTGGTGCTTGTCGGTGTCTTAAAGGGAGCGTATGCGTTCTTTGCCGACCTCGCTCGAGCCATTCGAATTCCTGTGCGAGTTGATTTTATCGTCGTGACGAGTTATGGGGCAGGAGCCAAGACATCGGGAAAAGTGAAGCTGGTGACGGAGTTGACCGAACAGATTAAGAATAAAGACGTCCTCTTGATTGAGGACATTGTCGATTCAGGATTGACGGTCCAATATCTCATGAAGGCGTTGGCCAAACGAAAGCCGAAGAGTATCCAGGTCTGCACCTTGTTGAGTAAACCTGATCGGCGTGTGGTCGATGTCCACGTGCAATACATCGGGTTCAAAATTCCCGATCAGTACGTCATTGGATATGGTCTTGATTACCAACAGAAGTATCGCAACCTTCCCTACCTCGCGGTGCTCGATCAAGCAAGTAAGAAAGACGCGTAGCATTTTCCCGCGAGCTGTTGTCAATATGCGCAAGCCTGTGTTAACATCACTTCAGTTCCTAAACATTTTCCATCCAACGTTATCGCCAAGGAGAACTGGATGAATTCCCGGGTCAAGAACCTGCTTTTCTGGGTCGTCGTCGGCTTGTTCATGATTCTCCTATTCAACTTATTCAGTGTTCCGACGCATGCGCCGGAAGAAGAAGTGATCTTCAGCGACTTCATGTCGAAGCTCGATAAAGGTGATTTTGAAAAAGTCATTATCAAGGGTAATCACATCAGCGGAGTGTTAAAAGACAAAACTCGTATCCGCACCTATTCAGCCGACTATCCCGATTTTGTGAAAGTGCTTCGGGAAAGAGAGGTGCAGATCGAGGTCAAACCACCCGATGAGAGTCCCTGGTACATTACATTTCTCGTCACATGGGGACCGTTTATTCTGTTCCTCGGCCTCTGGTTTTTTCTCATGCGGCAGATGCAGATCGGTGGAAACAAAGCGCTGTCGTTTGGTAAGAGTCGGGCGCGGATGCTGACGGAAGAACGAAAGAAAGTCACATTCTCCGATGTGGCCGGCGTGGATGAGGCAAAAGAAGAAGTGCTTGAGATTATCGAGTTCCTAAAGGATCCCAGAAAGTTTCAGAAACTTGGGGGGCGTATTCCGAAAGGCGTGCTGGTTGTCGGCCCCCCTGGAACAGGGAAAACTCTATTGGCCAAAGCAATCGCCGGAGAGGCTGGGGTGCCGTTCTTCAGCATCAGTGGATCTGATTTCGTCGAGATGTTTGTCGGCGTCGGGGCTTCACGCGTACGCGATCTCTTCGAGCAAGGGAAGAAACATGCTCCCTGCATCATTTTCATTGATGAGATTGATGCCGTTGGTCGTCTGCGTGGCGCAGGACTTGGCGGTGGTCATGATGAACGGGAACAAACGCTCAATCAATTACTTGTTGAAATGGACGGATTTGATACGACCGAGGGAGTCATTTTGGTCGCAGCCACCAATCGTCCGGATGTGCTCGATCCTGCCTTGCTGCGACCGGGGCGCTTCGATCGCCAGGTTGTCGTGAATCGGCCGGATCTCAAGGGGCGCTCTGAAATCCTGAAAGTTCATACCAAAAAGGTTCCTATCTCAGGGAATGTTGAGTTGGAGAAGATTGCTCGGGGAACCCCAGGGTTTTCAGGTGCTGACCTTGAGAATCTCGTGAATGAGGCCGCGCTGTGGGCTGCCCGTCAAAACAAGAAAGAAGTCGAAAACATCGACTTTGAGATGGCGAAAGACAAGGTCATGATGGGTGCGGAACGGAAAAGCATGATTCTGACCGATGAGGAAAAGCGTATTACGGCCTATCATGAAGCCGGCCACGCCTTGATGGCCAAACTCCTCCCCGGCACGGATCCGGTTCATAAAGTCACGATTATCCCGAGAGGCCGTGCGCTCGGTGTGACGATGCAATTGCCGACAGACGATCGGCACAACTATTCCAAGGAATTTCTCTATAATACGTTGGCCATTCTCATGGGTGGACGTGTGGCCGAGGAGCTTGTCTTTCAGCATATTACGACGGGAGCAGGCAACGATCTGGAGCGTGCCACCGACCTGGCACGTAAGATGGTCTGCGAATGGGGTATGAGCGAAAAACTAGGGCCATTGACATTTGGGCAGAAGGAAGACTCCGTATTTCTTGGCCGGGATTTCGCGACGAAGCGGGATGTGAGCGACCAAGTCGCTCTTGAAATCGATCTTGAGATCAAGCGTTTCGTCACGGAGAACTATGAACGCGCGCGCCGTGTACTGACTGAACAGATGACCAGTCTTAAGGCCTTGGCAGAGGCTTTGCTTGAAAAAGAAGTGTTAGACGCTCCGGAAATCGATCAGATTTTATTGCAATCTTCCTCTCAAACTGTTCCTGCCTAAGTTACAACCCGGCTCCCTTTATGAGGAGCCGGGTTGATATTGACCAACATATGGAGACTGATCCTGATCTACGCATGAGCATTGACTCGTGTGGACAGAGTGCTAGCTTTGTACTTACCCCTGGTGATGGTCTCGTTGCAACAGATATTCGGACAATCGGTACCCTCTGAACAGTGTGGTTTGTAGCGAAAGGTCACAAGATTGATTGTCGGACTCGCCCACTCATTATGGGCGTCGTCAACGTTACGGCAGATTCGTTTTACGACGGTGGACGCTATCTCAAGCCTGAACAAGCCATTGCGCACGCGATGGAACTCGTCGAACAAGGCGCTGATCTGATCGATATCGGCGGAGAGTCGACCCGGCCCGGCTCATATCCCGTCAGCGAGCAGGACGAACTCGACCGTGTGCTTCCGGTCGTTGAAGAACTGGCCCACCGGATATCCATTCCGATTTCCGTCGATACTACGAAATCACGAGTCGCTCAACGCGCTTTGGATCATGGGGCCTCGATCATTAATGATGTGAGCGCGATGACGCAGGATCCGGCAATGGCCTCGGTGATAGCACGCTCAGGCGCCGCTGTCGTTCTCATGCATATGCAAGGAACACCTCAAACCATGCAGCTGGCGCCGAGCTATGCGGATGTACTCAGCGAAGTGACGCAGTTTCTTGAAATGCGTATTCGAGATGCCGTCCAGTCGGGGATTGCACGAACGAATATCGTGCTTGATCCAGGATTCGGTTTTGGTAAGCTGGTGTTTCATAACCTCGAACTCCTTCGAAGGTTATCATCGTTGTCGACTCTGAATCGTCCGCTGCTGGTTGGCCTGTCACGGAAGGCATTTATCGGAACGATCGTCGAGAAATCGGTCGAATATCGAGAATGGGGGACGGCCGCTGCAGTCGCATTAGCCGTGGACCGAGGCGCTCGGATTATTCGTGTTCATGATGTCGCCATGATGCTGGATGTCGTGAAGGTGGCCTCGGCAGCAAGCCGTGGTTGGCCATCGAATGGAGAGGGGAAAGATGCGTAGATTATTTGGAACGGACGGTGTGCGTGGGGTCGCCAATCTCGATCCGATGACGAGTGAGACAGCCATGCAGCTGGGGCGAGCCGCCGCTCATATTTTTATGCGACGAGCGGGACGTCATCAGATCGTCATCGGGAAAGATACGAGAGTTTCCGGCTATATGTTGGAATCCGCTCTCACGGCAGGCATCTGCTCCATGGGCGTCGATGTTCTCTTAGTAGGGCCGATGCCGACACCGGCTATTGCCTTCTTGACCAGGAGTCTCCGTGCCGATGCAGGTGTCGTCATCTCCGCCTCGCACAATCCCTACCAGGATAACGGCATTAAGTTTTTCTCAGGCGATGGATTCAAATTGCCCGATGAGGTCGAAGCGCGTATCGAGGAGCTCATCGTTTCCGATGAGATCAATCATCTCAGACCGACTGCCGATCTGATCGGGAAAGCTTATCGCATCGACGATGCCGACGGGCGATACATTGAATTTGCCAAACGGTCCTTGCCGAAAGAGTTGGATTTCCAGGGGATCAAGCTGGTGGTGGACTGTGCCAACGGTGCAGGATACAAAGTGGCTCCGACCGTCTTGAGAGAATTGGGAGCCACGGTGGAGATCATTGGGAATAAACCGAACGGCATGAATATCAATAAGGGATGTGGAGCCGTTCATCCCGAAGTCCTTCAAGAGACTGTTCGTCTCCAACAAGCCGATCTGGGAATCGCGCTGGACGGAGATGCCGATCGAGCCATTTTTGTTTGCGAGCAGGGAACGGTCATTGATGGAGACCATGTGATGGCGGCGCTCGGCCTCGATCTCCACCACCAGGGTCTTCTTGCCAACCGTACGTTAGTCGGTACGGTCATGAGTAATTTCGGTCTGGAGTTGTCGATGGCCAAAGCCGGCATCAAACTGATTCGCACGCCGGTCGGGGATCGCTACCTGCTCGAACGTATGTTGGCGGAGGGATATAACTTCGGCGGCGAACAGTCGGGGCATTTCATCTTTCTCGATCACAACACGACCGGAGATGGGCTGATTTCGGCTCTGCAAGTCTTGTCGTTGATGAAACGCAGGAAGAAGCCATTGTCCGAACTGGCCAGGGCGATGACTGCTGTGCCGCAGATTCTGGTCAATATCCGAGTCAACCAGAAGCCGGTTCTGGAATCGATTCCTGAGATTGACCAGGCTATTCAAGAAAACAACCGTCGTCTCAATGGAAGCGGTCGTGTGCTCATCCGTTACTCCGGCACCGAACCGTTGTTACGCATCATGGTCGAAGGCGAGCACGCGTCGATCGTCAAAGAAGTCGCCGACGATCTTGCCCGCGTGGTACAAGCACATATCGGCTGAGCGTTCCCGACGCGCATGAGGAACGCTCATGCTTCCATCCCTTACCGTTGCCTTTCTCATCGGGCTTGTGTGCGGAGCACAGGCTCCTTTTTTTCCCCTCTCGATCCTGACGGCTCTCGTGGCGGCAGCTGTTGCGCTCACGCTGGTCGAACGAACCGGTAGTGCATCATTTTGAAATCGCCTCAGCCTGTTCAACTAATCCCACGATCTCGTTAATCGACCAGACATGATCGGTCACGCCAGCGGCCATAGCCGGAGTAACCCGAAGCGTCTTATGGATACGGCAGAAGTTGTAATGCATATAGTGCAGGGCAACCGATAACGCGTGGTTCTCGATCTTCTTCGAGAACGCATTGGTGAGCCTGGTGAATCGTCGGATACTCATCCGCATGGTGAGGTTTTGACGCTCCACGTACGATGTGCTTACACAGCACATATCAGGATTACCAACCACCACCGATTTCTTGGTTCCCACACAAGCCGCAGGGCTATACCGCTTCTGTCCTTCTACGGTATCCCCATAGAGCTTGATCAGCTGGGCGAAGTCCACATCAGCACCAAAAGCCTTCTCAACGGCCTCAAGGTAAGGCTTATGCCCGTCAGCGGTAAGTTGTACGCGGTTAGATAGGCGACTCGCCAAATCATCGATAAACTCACATGCCGTAGTAGCGTCACGATTGCCAATCCTCCAAGAGGGAACCAGCTTGCTATCTGCATCAATGGCTACCCATGTCCACACATCACCAGCTTGCCCTAGCTTCCCATCTGGAACATTCTTGGCCTTGGCGTATACGAAGCTCCAGATTTCGTCTAGCTGCAGCCGTTTACATGGCAGATTCGTAAAAGTCCTATCCTGATACTCAGCGCACATCCTGGACGTATCGACAAACAGCTTAGCCACAGTATTGAATGCCACATCCGCAATGCGAGCCGTGGCCCGCATGCTGTTGCCTTCAACCAGCAAATTGATGATTTGGACTCGCTTGGCATGGGTTAGTTTGTTCATGCCCATACAATACTATTCTTTAGTTCTTAACGTCAAGCATGAAAATTCAGTTTAGATAATAGCCGATCGCAGCATCGAGATGTCTTCTACTGTAAAGTGGTTGACAGGAGATAACTGGTTGGTATAGTAAAGACAGCTCCTAAAGATGGTGGAGACGGGGGCGGGAATCGAACCCGCTCATGTGTGCATCACCACACAGTGACAGGGGGTTGCGAGCCCCCTACCTTGCCGGTCAGTCACCCCGTCTAAGTTTCTTATAGGTTTTGGGCTCACCAAGAGCCGCCTCTTCTCCGCCTAGTAAGCAGAGAGGCGGCTCTTGTGGTTATAGATCCAAACGCCGGTGAGCGTGGTCGCTGGATCTACAATTCTTCTCACCATAAATCACCTCCTTACACTTAATTAGCAAGACCGTTAGATTCTTCAACTGAGTCCTCTTGTTGAGAGGTTCTGTACTGATCTTCTAGGATGTTTAAGCCCGTATTAGTAAGCCGGTATTGCCGCACAATATTTTCATTGTCAATTCGCTTGGACCATTCAATCATATCCTCGAATTCGACTCCCCACCTTTTGAATAAGACTCTTATTCCAACTACGACCGCAGGAATCCCTTTAGGTGTTGTTCCAAGTCGTTCAGCTATTTCCTCTGATGTGAGTGGGCTTGGGTAAGCATCCTTCAAAGCAAACAAGAACTCCGTTACGCGATTGCTGACCCTCGGCTCTCGCCTTGAGCTCATGGCGTGAGTCCGCATTGAAACAGGCTCCTCACTGATTACGGAAAGGGGGGGGTGCGCAATAGATAGACGGGTAATATTGAGCAGTTCCATCGCCTCACTGGCAGTGTCACACTCCACCACAGCTTGATCGATTTTCACCCTGTAAGGCATTTAATTCTCCGGTACACTTCCAGTTGTGCAATGCAAAACCGCCACACACAAGCCCATTCTAGACGGAGTACTCAGGCGTGTCAAATTGAATTGCGAGCGTGGAGCGTGGGTATAACTTATAAACGGGAAGTACTGTGCATATCTTGCATGTAACAAGATAAACTGTCATATATTTCAATGACTAACGAGCATTTTTATTTTTACCAATTTCCCATCTTGACTGAGCAGCTTTCCTGGCGATCAATTTTCTCTGCTTGGCTGTAAGTTTTGCGGCTCTCGCTTCCCCCCCCTTCTTCCCTAACGCCACCGCCGCCGGATCTTTCTTACTGTCGTCTGGCAGGTTCTTCGAGTCGTCGGCCTCGCCCACGCTGATGTCTACTATGAGCTTGCCGAGTTGGTTGGGATCTCGCGGTCTTTTAGGTTTCTTCTGCATACCGCTAAGCATGGCACAGGTGGGACCGCTTTTCAATTACCCTCCAATTTCAAAATGATGCACTACCAACGAACCGGTTGCCTAACGACACGATCAACCCTCGCTCTATACTTCGGAGTTCTGTCTGGGATTATCTACTGGTCCATGGTCACCGCACCACCGTCCCGCCACCCATCGCCAGTGGTCCAGTCCGTTGAGGAAACCGTTCAGACCGGTCGTGTGATCGTCCCGGTTCAGCATGGTGTGAGTCGTCAAACACTTCTACTGCAGACAGATGATGGAACCATGCGCCTACGCCTAGTATGGCGCAGTTCAGGACTTACCTTACATCATGGCGACCGTGTGGCCGTCCACGGTCGCTATCATCCCCCACGAGGAACGCTGAACCCTGGTGGATTCGACTATGCCGCCTATCTTGAACATCAAGGGATCGATCTTGTCGGGACTATTGTTGGAGCTCAGGCAGTCACCTTGTTGGAGTCCGGAGCCGTGAGTCTCCGATGGCGCGGATGGAACCAGATCGATCGGTGGCGAACCAGCATCCGAGAGGCTTCGATTCGTAGTATACGGCAACCGGCACTGGGACTTGTACTTGGCATGATCATTGGGGAACGGGGCTATCTCGAACAAGAGCTTCAAGATTGGTTCATGGCCACAGGCACGATTCACTTGCTGTCGATCTCCGGATCACATCTCGGGCTGGTAGCGGCAGTCGTCTATTGGGTCGTGAGATTCTTGATCGTGCGGATGCCGACCATCTTCATACTGACCATCACCAGAAGCCTGACCATTTCACAACTTGCGATACTATTCACCTGGCCCGCTGTCGCACTATACGCCCTTCTTGCGGGGGCCGAATTGGCTACTGTTCGATCACTTGTCATGATCACGATGGCGATGGTTGCCGTCTGGTTGGGGCACGACCGGCATCTGAACCATACCATGGCAGTCGCCTTGCTCCTGATTGTTTGCCATGATCCCCATGCCATCTTCGACATTTCTTTTCAGCTGTCATTTCTCTCCGTATTCGCGATGATTCAGATGATCAGCCTCATCCCGTCAGGGGACAAGGAGTCAACCCAGAGTGAGTCTGGATGGATTTCTCGCGCCACCGGCTATGGGGTTAACGCGTTGTCATTCAGCGTAGTCCTCACCGTGACCACATTCCCGTTAGTCGCATTCTATTTCAATCAGGTGCCGTGGCTTGGGATCTTTACGAATCTTGCCGCCATCCCGTTAACCGGTTTCGTTCTCGTTCCCTTTGGGCTTTGTATGGCAATCTGGGCCATGCTGACCGGTGCCGATAGTTTGGTCTGGGGAGCAGGATTGGAATATGCCTTCATGTGGTTAGTCGATGGTGTTCACTGGTTCGCCACTATTCCGAGAGCTCAATGGCCTATCGCCGCGCCATCAATTCCGGCCATGATGCTGTTCTATGCCGGAGCCTTTGTCGCAAGCATACCGACCTTCTCAACGCGATGGCGAATGGTAGGGACCGGCTTGGCACTCGCTCTGACGATGTGGTGGCTGGTGCCTCCCGGTCATCGAGGCGACAGCGATCACTGGCGTGTCACCTTTCTTGACGTGGGACAGGGAGATAGCGCCCTCCTCGAACTCCCTGATGGACACACAGTCTTGATCGACGGTGGTGCGCGCCATGAGCGGTTCGACATGGGACGAAGTGTGATCGCGCCATTTCTCTGGAACAGAGGCATTTCGCATATCGACCATGTCCTCGGCACACATCAGCAGATGGACCACGTCGGCGGGTTGATCTGGATCCTCCAACATCTCTCCGTGGGACAGTTCTGGGACCAAGGGGTAGAGCGGCAGGAGCAGTTCGTGACAGACCTGACATCGGCCATTCAGTCGGGCGGCATTCCGAAGCAAGCGGCTGTGCAAGGACAGGAAGTCTTAGACTCAGGTCCTTGTCGGCTGAGCATTCTTAATCCGCAGCAGGATGTGAGGCCTACAGGGTCCACTTCGTTGCATACAGGGACCGAGCTGAACAATCGCTCGATCGTGTCCCGATTGGACTGTGGGGCCCATTCTATTCTCTTTGCCGCCGATATTGAGGCCGGCGGGCTGCGCCAGTTGCCTGAGAGCGGACATCAGCCTGTGACGGTTCTGAAGGTGCCGCACCATGGAGCGAGGAGCTCCTTGGATCAAGGCTGGATTCGGCTGATTCATCCCCAATATGCCATTATTTCTGTTGGAGCGACCAATCCCTATGGACATCCCGCTCCAGCCGTGCTCAGGACGTACGAAGAGCAGGGGACGACGGTCTATCGCACTGATCGTGATGGAGCCGTCTGGGTGCAAGGTCGATTATCCAGTACCGAGCTTACAGTGAACAGTATGCGCGAACTTGTGATCCAACCCATCGACCTGTTCACATGCCCCTGGCGTTGTGAACAACAGAACTGGCAACGATTGTTTGCCCGATTCAGATAATTAAAGACTTGCTCTCAGATTGGCTTGGATCGGTGTGCCGACAGTCGTATGCAAGAGGGCTTGCACTTCGATCGTATTCTCGCTACAAGATCAGGTCATGGTCTCAACAGTTGAATGGGAAAAGGGGGCCGTCCGTCTCTTGGACCAAAGTCGGCTTCCCGAGACGGTTGAGTTTATCGACTGTAATGACTATAAAACGGTTGCCGATGCCATTCGAACCTTGAAAGTTCGCGGAGCGCCGGCCATCGGAGTGACTGCAGCCATGGGGGTGGCCTTAGGCGCACAGACGATTGCCACAACGGACTACCCAGCCTTTTCACGAGCCGTGTTCGCCATTTGTGATGAACTGGCGGCGACCAGACCGACTGCGGTCAATCTCTTCTGGGCGATTGGGCGAATGAGGAGGAAGTTGGAGTCCTTGCAAGGACAACCGGTTTCAACGATCAAGCAAATCCTTATTGCTGAATCTCAAGCAATCCTAGAAGAAGACATTACGCTGTGCAAGACCATGGGGCGCCATGGAGCAAGGCTCATCCAAGACGGACAGACGATCCTCACGCACTGTAACGCCGGGTCACTCGCAACGGCAGGGTATGGAACGGCGCTGGGCGTTATTCGAGCAGCATGGGAACAGGGGAAGAAAATCAATGTGATCGCGGATGAAACTCGCCCGGTTCTTCAAGGAGCTCGTCTGACGGCATGGGAGCTCATGCAGGATCATATTCCTGTCACCTTGATCACCGACAATATGGCTGGGTCGCTCATGAAACAAGGGAAGATTCATCTCTGCGTCGTCGGAGCGGATCGTATTGCAGCCAATGGGGATGTGGCCAACAAAATCGGGACGTACTCCGTGGCTGTCTTAGCGAGAGCCCATCACATTCCCTTCTATGTTGCAGCTCCTTATTCGACCATCGATCTGAAGACAAAAACCGGAGATGATATTCCCATCGAACAGCGCACTCCATCAGAAGTCACAACCATCCACGGCAGTCATCCCGTCGCCCCCAAAGGGGTGGCCGTCTACAATCCAGCCTTTGACATCACGCCAGCAGAACTCATTACGGGTATCATCACCGAGCGCGGAGTCTTCAAATCTGGCGAGATCTCGTCGCAGTTCCAGTTTCAATAGCCTCCTTGAGGTTTCTTCTCACGCAGAGACTGTCCTCCGTAGCACTGTGAAAAAAGTAGGCTGGGCTCAAGCCCGGTTTCTTTTTTACCTAACCAGTCATTTTGGTTCAGGAGAGGAGGCTCCTGAAATTCTGACAGCGTGATCAGTGAAAGCCTGGCTTCACGTATGCCACCGAGTGGTGGTGAACCCAAGGAGCAAGAGGCGATGAAACGAATGAGACGGAACCACGGAGCGACGTTCAAGGCGAAGGCAGCGCGCTATCTCACGTTCTATAACCAGCAACGCCCTCATCGAGCGATTGATGGACACACGCCTGATCGCGTGTATTGGGGAGCCCGGCCCACACAGTCTGTCGCTGCGTAGGCCTCAACTGCCAGGCACCACTTATGAACTGGCAAAGACTGTCAAACCCTTCGATGTGCGTTCGAACCTCATCATTGGTCGTGACGAAATTACTGACGGCTGTCGTCGAATCAATATGCACATCCTTCACCAGTTTCATCAGGTTCCGCAACGCCACACTCCATGCCCCTTCCCTGGTCATTTCTTTCGCTTGCAGTGAGCTGACCGCATTGTTGGGAGAAATGCCGATGCCGTGAGCTGTCGCGATCCCCGTTGTCCAATCCACTTTGCCATCGGGTGTGGTTGATCCAAAATTCCCTAATCACTTGCTGGAGCCTTTCTGAAAAGCCTGCGAGACATCCAGATCTTGTCGGCCACCATCCAAATCCCCTCTGAAATGTCTGCGACTCACTCATTAGTAGGATGTCATTCCCGTTTTCACTCCATTCGCCAAGAACGACTCTGCCTTTACGACCACATCATCGTTCCGAGCAGCCCGACTTTACAGCACTGCCCCATTACGCAAGCTCAAGATTGTGACTTGGGATGAAATGCGTACCTCGTACATGCACTATCGAAAAGGAAACTGTATTCACGGAACAATACAGGGAACAGTTTTCAAGCAAGGGTATCAAGTAATATCAGGTATATATATTTAAGTTTATACACTTTACTCTCGGAAATGCCAACCTCTCAAATGTGTGGTGAAGATGCTCGATGCACTCAAACTACAGCTCCTGAAGCCTATCTATTTGCCATGACATGCTCCATATCAGCTAGATCCAAGGTTATCATTGGTACTCTGATAGAGGGAGCAAGCTCGTCCAACTCAGCTCGATGCTTATACTACCGACTTCTCTTTTTCCTTCTTCGCTTCGCAGATACTTTGTGGAATCAGTGATTCCGACATCTACGCCCCCCCCTAAAGTAGGGGGTCGCTTTCACTCTTACCTCTTACGAAGCCAAATAGAAGATCCACCTTTTGTACTATATCATCCTTCTAAACGGACTCACTATAAAGTACTGCCGAATGGCTCTGGCTCAAGCGAGGCTGTGACTTGCGGGGCGAAGCTGTATTTCGTACATGTTTATAAGAAATACAAGATCGTATTCAGAGGATAACACGTGGTAACAATCCTAGGACAAGACCAAAAAATATTCCTAAAACAAGACCAGGAAACCGCACACAAAACCCTGGGTGAATGGTATGCTCTGCAGACACATTTTCGTCACGAGAAACAGGTACGGGACCGGCTATTGGCAGTCGGGCTTGAACCCTTCCTTCCATTGAGTAAACAATGCCGTCAGTGGTCAGACCGCAAAGTATGGATGAACCTCCCTCTCTTTGCAGGCTACTGCTTCGCAAGGCTCACGGTGGACAACAGCCCTGTCGTCCTGCGAACAGCGGGGGTTCTCCGCATCGTTGGCACCCCGAAACCTGAACCCATTCCGGCTGAAGAAATCGCTGCAATTCAGCAGATGTGCTCTGTCAATCGTATCGTAGAACCATGCGACTACTTGATAGAAGGCTCCTGGGTGGAAGTAGCACGAGGCCCACTCACCGGTCTTCGCGGGCAACTTGTGAGGAAAGCCAATCATCATGCCATCGTCATCCGCGCCAACCTCATTCATCAGGCCGCTCTCGTCCACATCGACGCAGATGAGGTTGTCTCCTTACAGTAAACCTTCCAGACTCCGTTACATTCCCACATCTTTTTAGCGCGGTAGCTGCTAGGATGGTGTCTGCCCAAGCCTGTATTGCGGGAAGGGTCGTAGACCCTGCACGCGCGGAATTGAACACCGGTTGAGTCCTGAAAGATGCCTCTCCCAGGGAACTTACACCTGCAATCAAATCGTGGGCCGACATGAGTCACTGATGGTTACCCCAATTTTTAGAGTACCCACGCGGTGCATTCAACAAGCAGATCGCAGGGACGATACATGATATCTATCACCTGGAGCAGGGAGAGGTTCTACGCCTTGCTTACTGTGACTCTCATCACGACCATGACATTGGGCATGGCGGCATGTGCCGAAAATCGGATGGATTACAAAGTCCACCTGACTGAACCATCTGACTTCTTCCTCGGACCAGAAGACGTGCTCAAAGTAACGGTCTGGAAGAGCCCTGACCTCTCAGGTGAGGTGGCAATTCGTCCAGATGGCACGATCACCTTGCCGCTTATTGGGGACGTGCCGGCTGCTGGCCTGACAGCGAACGTACTAGCAAAACGCATCAGCGAGCGACTCACAGAATACGTATCATCACCGATCGTCACGGTTCAAGTCAAAGAAGTGAACAGCTACTTCATTTACGTCATGGGAGAGGTCTTAAAGCCAGGGAAGTATCCACTGAAATCTTATACCAATGTCATGCAAGGGGTTGCACTGGGAGGCGGCTTCGCACCCTTTGCGAACAAAAACAAGATCAAGGTATTGCGCAATGTGAGTACTGGGGCTGTGGGGCACGAAGAGAAACATCAGATCGAAATTCCGGTCCGATATGACGATATCTTAAAAGGCATTGCGGTACCGGGAAACTTTATTCTCCTGAGTGGCGATGTCATCGTGGTGCCATAATTGAAACTAGGATGGCTGTTTGTTTGGGTGACAGGCATCATTCTTGGGGTGGGTATTGGATGGTATTCGCTCAGTCACGCGCAGATGGGTGGAGGAATCGGTGGTGCGATGAGTGGAGGAATGCCGGCCGTTCCTGGAACAGCATTTGGCGGGGCGACAGACCCCAGTTCGATTCGAGTCGGAACGGGGTTGAACGTTGTTCCCTCGGTCCAAATTTCCGAGCGATACGACAGCAATGTGTTTTTTGCACCGAAGAGCAGGCTCCAGGGTCTGACACCGGAAGATGTTGTGACTACGGTCGCACCTCAAGTCAGAGGGCTATATACCGATCATGAACATCTGGTGAAGGTCAACGCAGTGGTGGGGGCCGTCGGCAGTTATTATGTGAACAATACCGGACTCAGCTATGTGGGGGCCGATGCGGGTGCAGTCCTGGATATGAGCGATCTATTGAGTCAATGGAGGCCTGGAGCAAAACTGACGGTTTCTGATACATTTTTTTACAGCCCTCAGCCTCCTGCCTTTCTTACGGGAGGCCAATCAGGCGAACAAGTGAATCCGTTGGTGGCAGGGTTTCAAGCATTTCGGAATAATACAAAATCTAATAGCGTCCACACTGTGTTTGAGCTTCCACTCAACAGTACTGTCAAATTGAGCGGGAGCTACACGAATAGTTTCATTCGGTATGGGACATCGCAAGTTCCGGGTGCTCCCACTCTCATTAGCCAAGACCTTCACGCCTATACCGCTGGTCTCGTAAAGGAGGTTTCCCTGTACGATACGGTAAGAGCAGTCTTCACTGATAACGAATTTGATCTAGGCGGACTAGGATCTTTGAGTGCAAGGGGCGGAACCTTAGGCTGGACTCACAGGTTTACCTCTACCATGAGTCTCAACGCTACCGGTGGTGTGCAGATGCTGTCGGGAGAATTGAGTGGAGTGCCCTTCTCCTCGACGATTGCACCAGTTAGTAGCCTTGCCTTCGATTGGAAGGATTCTACGACGTCTATTGTCCTTGCATATCGGTCCGCTATAACACCATCCTTTCAGTCCCAAGCAGGGGCCATGCTCAATCACACAATATCGTTCAACATGACTCAGAATACCTCGATTCGTGACTTGGCTGCCCTGGTTGGAGCCAACTATAGTATCGCCAACGAGTACGGATCAAAGTCAGGAAGTGCCCTCTCCTGGACCACAGTGGGAGGAACGGCTGGATTGCGGTATCGAGCCACCCAAAAAATGTATCTTACCATGACCTATAGCTACCAAAATATTGACAACATATTTGGAGGGACGCGCTTTGCATTCGACAGGCACTTCGCTCAGCTGAGTCTAGCCCAAGCCTTTTACTAAAAAATATTAGGGTCCAAACTCAATTGAGCCACCAGTACACGATTGCCACAAGGCATATGGCATTGAGGACTGTTTGAGCGAATGTATCGTCGCGGGTGGCGATGCGTCTTGCATCTTTGAGACGGCTGAACACCTGCTCGATCTTGTTGCGCTGGCGGTCGCGGCGTGTTTTGAACTGATATATGGTTTCTTGCAGGTTTTCTTGTTGGGAATAATTGCCTCGGTATTACGTTTTTTAGACACGCCCGCAGCGCGTCGCGGTCATACGCGTTGCCGGCAAGAGGTTGTTGTTGTGGTGCCTTGATGTCGGACGTATTGCCTGCTGTCAGCAAAAAGGCTATCGGGAGGCCGTTGCGGTGCTTCGCCGCATGAATTCTCGTTGTACGCCAACCCTGGCTCCGGCCAATCGCTTCCGATCCGCCCACTTTTTCCCGCTCGCCGAGCAGTGTGGCTTGATGATCATAGAATCAATGCTATTCTCGTAATGCGTGCCGACGATCGATGTCAGATCACGGAATATATCTTCTCAGATCTCGCGTATTGCCCAGCGATGCTCGCGGTTGTACACTGTCGTCGAAGGCCTATATTCCGGTTGGCAATCCTGCTACCGGCAGCCCGATTGTCGCACAGGAATGATCCCCCTGATGATCCGGCGGTCATCCATGCGTTTCGGACCGGTCTGCCTTGTCGGCAAATGCGGCTGTAACATAGACAATAGATGGTGTGCTCTCGATTGCTTCAAGGTCATGCGCTCCCGTCGTCGCATGCATAATCATTGAATCATCAATAACTTGCCGCTCGATAATTGAGTTTGGTCTCTAAGATCGTTCGCATACAACTCAACTTAGTGCTTAAAAATGAGTTTGCACGAAATCGACACACAAACGGAACCCAATGTACAGGCGGAGCCGTTATCGGTGCTCATACAGCAATATTGGGGCAACATTGTCAGCCGAAAATGGGTCGTGCTGTGCTCCGCTGCAGCAGGGCTCATGATTGCCGCTATTTTGTGTGTTGTCCTGCCAAAAAGTTATCGTTCCAATACCCTGATCCTGATAGAAAATCAGAAGATCCCAGAGGACTACGTCAAGGGTATCGGAGGGGCGAACATCGAACAACGCCTGACGATGATTCACCAACAGGTGATGAGCAGGACCTTTCTGAGCCAGATTAGGGACGAATACAAGCTTTATGAGGAACTGGTTCGGAGAGAAGGGCTCGAACCGGCCATTGAAACCTTGCGCAAACTGATCAAGGTGGAAACCGTCGGCACCCCGGGGGTATCAGGTAAGAGTGTTGAGGCGATCACACTTTCATTTGCCCACGAAGATCCGACAACTGCCATGAACGTGACGGCAAAACTGGCTTCCTTGTTCATCCAAGAAAACATCAGATCGCGCGAGCAGCTCGTGACAGGTGTCATGGTCTTTCTGGAGCAAGAACTACATGATGCTAAAAAATCATTGGAGACTAAAGAGCGCACCATCAGCGAATTTAAGACACGCTATGTGAACGAGCTTCCTGAGCAGAAGGAAGCGAACCTCCGGACCTTGGATCGACTACAGACAGAGCTCAATACAACCGTAGAAGCATACCATAGTCTCACTGCACGGCAGAGCTTGTCTGAAAAGGCTGTGGCTAAGTATGAGCAATATGAATCGATACAGAGCTCTTCAAGTCAGCCGATGCCTCGGATGGGGAATCAGCCCATTCAGAATCCTCTGGTCATTCGCTTAAGCGAGCTTCAAAAGCAACTTGCGACATTAATGGGCACCTACAAGGAGACGTACCCGGATGTCGTTTACTTAAAAGACGAAATCAAACAACTAGAAGCTCAAATAGTTGAACAGACTCAGATCACTGAGCAAAATAAACATTCCCAGGCCGAAGAATCCCAACCAGATTCTAATGGGAGAGCCGGGAGACTGTTTGACCCACAGTTGCAGAATCTTTTGGCGCAGAGAGACGAAGCCAAACTCGAGATCTTGAATCTCAAGACGAAAGAAGCTCGAATCATTCGAGAAATGAAGGAGATTGAAGGAAGGGTCCAACGGACGCCCTCGCGCGAACAAGAATTGATGATCCTGGTCCGCGACTACGACAACATGCAGAGCAATTACCAAGCATTGCTGAACAAACGATTGAACGCCCACGTGGCGGAAAATCTTGAAAAGCGGCAACAAGGGGAACAGATTCGTGTACTGGATCCAGCTAACCTACCGCAAAAACCAGAAAAGCCGAATCAATTGTTGATACTGCTGCTGGGCTTGATAGGAGGGGCTGGACTTGGGGTAGGTTTGGCGTTGGGAATCGATCAATTGAATCCGACGTTTAAGCGGCGAGAAGAGGTGGAGGTCTTACCCGACATTAACGTGTTGGCGACCATACCCCAGTTCTTCACGTTGAGCTCTCCAGTTAGTGTGATGCCGATGTCTACCCCTCGGATAACGGGCAGCGATAGTCACCGTGTGCTTGAGGGAAAGAGCGGCAATAGGAACGGGCTCAATCCGGAAAACTTCAACTTGATCGCAAAGTGGCAGCCCCGCTCCGTTGCAGCTGAACAGTATCGAATGGCCGCGACAAAACTGACCCTCTCTACCGAGGGGCGCAATTCCACGGTAGTCGAAATCACTAGTGCATTGATGGGCGAGGGGAAGACGACCACGGTGGTGAATCTAGGTTACACTATTGCCCGAGACCTAGGAAAAAAGACTCTGCTCATCGATTGTGACTTTCAACGGCCGGCCCTCCACCATTATGCTATGCTGCCCGCTCGAGCGGGATTGATCGAGTTCTTGGATGGGCAGGCATCACTCGATGAATGTTTGTCTGTGATCGATGAATCCCCCTGCGCAATCTTGGCGACCGGTGGAGGGGGCGGTGAAAAGAATGAATTTGCGAGGATTCAACAGTTGAAAGCGATGTTGCCTCAGCTTCGTGTGCAATTTGAGTATCTCATCATCAATACACCGCCTGTCTTATCCAACGCGACAATGGGTATCTTGGCTAGTCTGGCCGACGAGCTTGTATGGGTAATCCGAGCAGGGCACTCGCCCAAGCACTTGGTGCAAAAAGCCTTCATAATGCTTGGGTTGACTGGGCAACGGAATGTGATACTCAACGGAGTTGATGCGCAGAGCATGTCACACCACATATACGGGTATACCCTACCCTATGGAGGAGATCGTGCAATCGAGAGTGTGAGGCGGTAGGATTTACGAGTCGTCTTCACATTACTTGGCACCGCCTACAATTGCTTCTCACTTCCTACCCTCCCCTCCTAACTGAACCGTTGTCAATGCGCTGTGCCGCACCGCATCAATGATTATCATTACGGAGAATGCGATGGAACAAATATCCGAACGAGCCAACAGCCAGACGATCCTACCCACCAAGTCTGACGACCTAACGGCTCCCCAGTTGCCGCCTTGCGCGGTGGAGTCGAAAATGAGTACACCGCCGACCAACGAGTATCTTTGTATCGCCCAGGATGTGAAGGTTGGAAACAATGTGAAATTTTCAAAATTCGTCAACCTCTATGGATGTGAGGTGGGGGACGACACCAAGATCGGGGCCTTTGTTGAGATTCAGAAGAATGCCAAGGTGGGCAAACGGTGCAAAATTTCTAGCCATACCTTCATTTGTGAGGGTGTCACGATCGAAGACGAAGTCTTTATCGGACACAACGTCACATTCGTCAACGACACATTTCCTCGGGCAACCACTGAGACGGGCTCCCTACAGACCGAAGCAGATTGGAAAGTTGAGACCACATTGGTGAAGCGGGGGGCATCAATTGGGTCCGGCGCAACGATCCTTGCTAATGTGGTGGTCGGGGAACAGGCGCTGATCGGGGCTGGTGCAGTTGTGACAAAGGACGTACCAGCTCGTGCGATTGTCGCAGGTAATCCTGGCAGAGTGGTGCGGTATGCCCACGAGGGCTAGTGACGGACACCGGCTTGACGTTTCGAGAGAAGATTCAGGTTCCACAGTTTAAGTAGAACGTGCCACCTGCTACTCACAACTTGAAATCCAAAACTCGAAACATGACAGCATTACAGTTGAAGCACTCAGGAATAATGTGGGGAAGAAATCAAGGGGGCAACAATGACAAACGAGCATATTCCGTTTCTGGATTTGGTCACGGTTCATCGTGAGTTACAAGATGAATTGGTTGAGGTACTGACGACCACACTCAAGAACGCCGGCTTTATCGGCGGGCCGATGGTCCAAGGGTTCGAGAAGGACTTTGAACGATTCTGTGAAGCGCGATTCTGCGTTGGTTTAGCCAGCGGCACTGATGCACTTCGATTTGCCCTCATCGCTATTGGTGTGAAATCTGGTGACATCGTCGTCACGGTGCCCAATACATTCATTGCCACGACCGAGGCGATATCTCAGGCAGGTGCCCGCCCCGACTTTGTCGACATCGATCCCAGAACCTACACCATGGATCCTGGAAAATTGCGGGAGTATATAGAACACACCTGCAAGTGGAATGCAAAAACACGACAAGTTATTCACAATGCCACGGGTAAGCCAGTCACAGCCGTCGTTCCGGTCCATCTCTATGGCCAGATGGCTGATATGGACCCCATTCTTGATTTGGCGACCCAATACAACCTCAAAGTAGTCGAAGATGCCTGCCAAGCGCAGGGAGCGGAGTACTTCTCACAGAAAGACAATCGGTGGCACAGGGCTGGCTCAATGGGACATGCCGCGGCATTTAGTTTTTATCCCGGCAAGAACTTGGGAGCCTGCGGTGAAGCAGGTGCGATGACGACCAACGACGAACAGCTTGCCCAGACCTGCCGGCTCTTGCGGGATCATGGACAGTCGAAGAAGTATTTTCACGACATCGAAGGCTACAATGGTCGCCTGGATGCGATTCAAGCCGGCTTTCTGCGCGTCAAACTACGCCATTTGGAGAAATGGAATGAGCAGCGCCGAGAGGCGGCGGAACGGTACGATAAATTGTTTGCTGGAGCAGAGAGGCTCGTTACGACACCTCATCAGCCGAGCTGGGCGCGGTCGGTGTATCATCTCTACGTGGTGCAGGTCGAGGACCGTGCGCGTCTCCAACAAAAACTGAGCGACGTTGGTATTGGGACGGGGATTCATTATCCAGTCGCTTTGCACCTGACGAAAGCCTATGAAGGGCTCGGTTTCAAAACTGGAGATTTTTCGGTCGCGGAGAAAGCAGCGGCTCATATCCTCTCACTTCCGATGTTCCCCGGACTGACTGTTGATCAGCAGCGGAGAGTGGTAACGGAAGTTCTGAAGTCTCATTCCATAACCACGACGGTGAGCTGAGAGAAAACGGACCTTATACCATCAGAATTCGTTATTCCCATGGAAATCATTTTTGATGAGAAACCTGTCGCACCTGGTTCGAAGGAGTAATCATGGAAATCAAGGGAAATAGGTTTTTGATAACAGGCGGCGCAGGATTAATGGGATCCCATATTACGGATCGGCTGCTGTCGGGAGGGGCTTCGGAAGTTATCCTATTGGATAATTTTGTTCGTGGAAGCTTGCGCAATATCGAGGATTCGCTGAAAGATAAGCGTGTACGGCTTGTAGAAGGTGACATCCGCAATCTAGACCTCCTGCGCGATCTTGCGACTGGAATCGATGGCCTGTTTCATATGGCCGCCTTGAGAATCACAGCCTGTGCCGACGATCCGCGGGGAGCGATGGAAGTAATGCTGGTAGGGACTCTCAATGTCCTTCAAACGATGGTGGAAAAGAAGGTAGGAAGATTAGTCTATGCGTCATCCGCTTCCGTCTATGGATTAGCGGACGTGTTCCCCACCAACGAAAACCATCATGCGTTCAACAACCGCACCCTGTATGGGACTGCTAAAATGGCCGGGGAAGGGATGGCCCGTTCGTTTGCAGATATGTATGGCCTGCAATATGTTGCGCTACGCTATTTCAATGTGTACGGACCACGCATGGATATTCACGGGAAATATACCGAAGTCCTTATTCGCTGGCTGGAAAGGATCGCGACTGGAGAGGCTCCCGTCATTTATGGTGATGGTCTACAAACCATGGATATGGTGTACATCGATGATGTGACTGATGCAAATATCACGGCCATGGAATCGGATGTGACGGACGAAGTATTTAACGTTGCGAGTGGGAGCGAGACCAGTCTGTTAGACCTGCTTCAAGCCGTGCTGAAGGTCACGGGATCGACCCTTACGCCGCGGTTCTTGCCTGCCCGTTCGATCAATCCCGTTCCGCGACGACTTGCCGACACGGGGAAAGCGGAAAACCTACTGGGATTCCGAGCTAAAGTCGATATCGAGGAAGGATTGAGACGTCTCATTGACTGGCGGGAATCGGTCCTCGCCCGTCAAGAAGCCTGACTCGTTGTGCCACACACATCCGCCTGAGGTTTCTCGCCATGATTCCTATCGCCAAACCGTTCATCGGAGAAGAAGAAGCTGCTGCAGTCAGAGAGGTCCTTCTCTCGGGATGGCTGACGCAAGGCCCAAAGGTCAAACAGTTCGAGGAGGCTTTCGCTGCGTATGTTGGGGCGCCGTACGCCTGTGCTGTGTCAAGTTGCACGACCGCCTTGCACCTGGCGCTTCTTGTTGCTGGTGTAAAACCTGGGAATGTCGTCATCACAGTCAGTCACTCGTTCATCGCGACTGCCAATGCGATTCGCTACTGTTCCGCCGAACCGGTGTTCATCGATATCGATCCGCTGACATACAATATGTCTCCGAAGGATCTTGAGCTGTGCCTGCGCGAGCAATGCGATTTGATCCAAGGAAACCTTTATTATCGTGACATCGCACGACTCGCTGCAGGTGAATCTCCTTTACGGCATCTCGTCGCTACGGAGCCTGGTGGCACTCGAGGTGAGCTGGGGCGAGTGGCTGCTATTCTGCCTGTGCACCAAATGGGAATGCCCTGCGATCTTCCCCCCATTCTGTCCATTGCCGACCAGTTTCAGCTGCCTCTGATCGAAGATGCCGCCTGTGCCATAGGGAGTGAAGTTCAGATCGCTGACCAGTGGGAACGAATCGGGAAACCACACGGTGATATCGCCTGCTTTTCGTTTCATCCGCGGAAGCTTGTTGCTACCGGTGACGGCGGAATGATCACGACAGACAACCCTGAGTATGATGCAAAGTTACGTCTGCTCCGCCAGCATGCCATGAGCGTCCCAGATACAGTGCGGCATAGTGCCAACAAGATCATATTTGAAGACTATGTCACGACGGGATTTAACTACAGAATGACCGACATTCAGGCTGCCATAGGGATCGAACAACTCAAGCGGTTACCCGGATTTTTAGAACAGCGGAAACAGCTTGCCGCTTTGTACTGTGAAAAATTGAAGACTATCCCTTGGCTGGCCCACCCCCATAAGCCGTCTTATTGCAGAAGCAATTGGCAGAGCTATCCCATCAAGGTGTTAAACCATGCGCCCGTCAGTCGCGATGAGTTGATGCAGTACCTGCTTGATTCCGGCATCTCTTCACGCCGCGGCATTATGAACGCGCACCAAGAACCTCCCTATAGCACTCACCCTTCATTGAAGGAGTCAGAAAAGGCGAGAGATTCGGTAGTTCTTCTGCCCCTTTTTACAGGTATGACGGAGACAGAAGTCGAATCCGTTGTCCAGAAACTCAAGGATGTCTAAACAACTGCTGCTTTTCCCATTTGGTGGCAACGCAAGGGAAGCACTCCTGTCCATCTTTGCGATCAACAGCATTCGACCAGAATGGGAGATCATAGGCTTTTTGGACGATGATCCCGTTGCTCAGGGTAAAAATTGTTGCGGCATAACCGTATTGGGTGGCCGGGAACTGCTCGGCGCGTATGACGGTGCATACGTCCTCGCAGTCCCCGGTAGTCCCAAAGGGTACTTGAAGCGTAAGACCATCATCGACGGCTTGTGTCTTGACAAATCTCGCTTTGCGACCATTCTTCATCCTTCGGTCGTGCGCGCACCTGACGCTACAATCGGACATAACACATTGCTGATGTCCAATGTCGTCGTTAGTTGCGGAAGTCAAATTGGGCATCACTGTATCGTTCTGCCAAATACAGTTCTCGCACACGATAGCAACATAAGCGACTATTGTTGCATTGGCTCTAATGTGTCGATTTCTGGTTCGGTCGGTATAGGATCCGAGTGTTATATCGGCTCTGGTGTCAAGATTCGTGAAAATGTTCTGATCGGAGAACGCTCGCTTGTCGGATTAGGAGCAAATGTAGTTTCAAATATCGAAAAAGAGACAGTCGCGATCGGAAATCCAGCACGATCCGTTAGGAAATCGGTGCAAGCTGTATGAGCAAGGTAGGTACCGTAGGACACTGCTCTATCTCCATTCGGTTGGTGGTATTAGGTGGTCACATCACGTCAATCAGATGATCCAAGAGGCGACCATTTGTGTTGCATGGTGCCTCGTATTCCACACCTCCTTCAGTAGATGACTGAATGATCCGCGATTCTTCTGTCCGTTGGCAGGTGGATATTGCTACAAATTCAAGCACAGCAGACCCTCTACGAATTCTCCACAACTAGACTAATTCAATTAGACTAGCTCAAGATCGCTCCCCGTCAAGAAGAAAAACTCTTCCATTATGAAAAAAGGGAAACTCCTTCCATTATGAAAAAACAGTATAGCCATCCTAGGGCATCGCTGCTCACAGTGTTGTTCATCACCTGTATGGCGTCGCTATTTTCTGCGAGAGAAGCGGCAAGCTCCTGCACATCACCCGCAAATCAGATTGAAGCAGAAAACTGTCTGCCTGGCACCCCTAGCAGTACCTGGGATCTCGACAATGCCGATCAAGGGGACACTACCATTCAGGGTTTCGCAACAGAAATAAGTACGAATGTGGGAGGCACGGTCCACTTCAAAGTCAGCTCGAACACCTCGAATTACAAACTTGATATTTACCGAATGGGGTACTACGGCGGGATGGGAGCTCGCAAAGTTACCACCGTCAATCCTGTTGCATTCACTCAGCAACCGCCCTGCATCTATCAAGCGCCCACGGGATTGACGGATTGCGGCAACTGGACAGAAACCGCATCATGGGCCATACCAGCCAATGCGACGTCAGGGATTTATTTTGCTAAAGCCATCCGGAATGACACCGGCGGGGCCAGTCATATTTTTTTCATCGTTCGTAACGATGCCAGTCATTCCGATATCCTCTTTAAGACCGCAGATGCTACGTGGCAGGCATACAATAACTATTCACAGAGCTTCTATGGCTGTAGCAACGGAAATTTCATCAACGAATGCCGGGCCTTTAAGATCAGCTACAACCGACCCTTGTATTCACGAGTGGGTGAGATCGATAGCTGGGTATTCAACGCCGATTATCCAATGGTGCGCTGGCTGGAAGCGAATGGCTACGATGTCACTTATTTTACCGACGTGGACGCAGACCGTCGCGGCTTGTTGATCCGGAATCACAAGTTGTTTCTGTCAAACGGCCACGACGAATACTGGTCGGCGAACCAGCGGGCCAATGTCGAAGCCGCGCGCGACGCTGGGGTTCACCTGGCTTTCTTTAGCGGAAATACGGTCTACTGGAAGACGCGATGGGAGAATAGCATCGATAGTGCAGGTGTGCCGTATCGCACTCTTGTCTGCTACAAGGAAACCTGGGCCAACGCAGTAATCGATCCGGAAGATCCCCCAACCTGGACCGGCACCTGGCGTGACCCGCGCTTCAGCCCTCCGGCCGATGGCGGGCGCCCAGAAAATGCGCTGACGGGGACATGGACCAGAATCGCTGGTGAAACTATTAGCACCATGACTGTCCCCCAGGCCGACGGCAAGATGCGCTTCTGGCGCAATACCAACATTGCGACACTGAATCCAGGGCAGACCGCTACCTTAGCTCCCGGCTCCCTTGGGGCAGAGATGGACGCTGATGAAGACAACGGCTTTCGCCCGGCAGGCCTGTTACACATGAGTACTACTACAGTCACCTCGGATCAGATTCTGTTGGACTACGGGCGCAACGTCGGTTCGGGCACCATGGTTCACCACTTGACCTTGTATCGCCACTCGAGTGGGGCACTGGTGTTCAGCGCTGGGACTTATCGCTGGGCTTGGGGGCTGGACGCCAACCATGATCTCGGTGGGCTTGGCAACACAACTGACATCCGTATGCAGCAGGCTACGGTCAACCTTTTTGCCGATATGGGTGTGCAGCCCACAACCATGCAACCAGGACTTGTACCAGCTACCGCTTCTACCGACCATACTGCGCCAACCTCCACCATCACGGCTCCGTCGGGTGGTTCCTCTGTCACAAGCGGTACGATCGTCACAATCACCGGTACGGCAACAGACAGCGGAGGAGGAGTTGTAGGTGGAGTCGAAGTTTCGACCGACGGAGGAACGACATGGCACCCAGCATCGGGGCGTGAGAGTTGGAGCTATAGCTGGCAGCCGAAAATTGTGGGTTCCACAGTCATTAGAAGTCGAGCCGTTGACGATAGCGGCAATCTGGAGAGTCCTTTGGCGGGGCGGGGAGTGACGGTCGCTCCATGCACATCATGTGGCGGTTTCTGGCCTAACACGGAGATTCCTACTGTTGTGGACTCGGGACCCGACAGTCCGGTGGAGTTGGGAATGCAGTTCCGCTCCGATGTGAACGGGACCATTACCGGCGTCCAATTCTACAAGGCGACCACCAATATAGGCACCCACGTAGCCAACCTCTGGTCGAGCACCGGCACTTTGTTGGCGACAGCCACGTTCACAGCGGAAACTGCTTCAGGCTGGCAGCAGGTGGTCTTCTCAACCCCAGTGTCCATCACTGCCAATACCGTCTACACGGTGTCCTACCACAGCTACTATGGTCACTACAGCGCCGATCCGAACTACTTCACCGCGGCTGGTGCGGATAACTCACCGCTTCACATCATCAACGGCGCCTACCGGTATGGAACGACCAGCAGCGCTCCGACCACAACGTCTAACGGTACAAACTATTGGGTGGATGTGATGTTCACCTCTGGAGCACCTTCCTCCATTGTCGTGACCCCAGTCGCCTCCACGATTTCGACGGGGACCACGCAGTCATTCACCGCCACTGGAAACTATGCCAGTGGCGCCACGCAGAATCTGACGAGCCAAGTCGCATGGACGTCCTCCAGCACAAGTGTGGCTACGATTACTAGTACGGGCCTGGCCACCGCCGGCAATCCTGGGAACACCACTATCTCGGCTACGTTGGGGACGGTGACCGGCAGCACGACCCTAACTGTACAGATTACGCCATTGACGATTGTCACATCCTCCTTACCCGGTGGTGTCTTGAATGTGGCCTACACAACTACGCTGGTAGCCAGTGGCGCATTGACACCCTATACCTGGTCGATCGACAGTGGGGCGCTGCCGACGGGTCTGTCGCTCGCTAGCAGCACCGGGATTATCTCTGGAACACCCACGGATACCGGTACGTTTAGTTTCACCGCCAGGGTAACGGCTGCGAATGGGCAATCGGTCACCAAGCTCCTGAGCATCGGCAGTAGCACTCTTGTCACACTCTGGCCCAACACGACGGTCCCTGCCGTTGTAGATTCAGGACCCGACAGTCCGGTGGAGTTAGGGGTGAAATTCCGCTCTGATGTGAACGGGACCGTTACAGGCATCCGTTTCTATAAGGCCAGCACGAATACGGGCACTCACATCGCCAATCTCTGGACGAGCACCGGCACCAAACTGGCCACGGCAACCTTCACGGGAGAAACCGCTTCCGGCTGGCAGCAGGTGCTGTTCTCGAGCCCGGTCCCCATCACCGCTAACACGGTCTATGTTGCGTCCTACCAAGCGCTCAAAGGCCACTACAGTGCGAGCGTGAACTACTTTGCAACAGGTGTGGATAGCCCACCACTCCACGCTCTTGCCAACGGGGTCTCCGGTGGGAACGGGGTCTATGCGTACGGAGCTACCAGTGTCTTCCCCACCCAGACATATGAGAGGGCCAACTACTGGGTGGATGTCGCGTTCTCTCCTGACCCACCACCGGCACTGTGGTCTATAGCAGTGACACCGACCGCCTCCACAATTTCCACGGGGACCACGCAGGCCTTCACTGCTACCGGGACCTATTCCAATAGCAGTACCCAGAACCTGACGGGCCAAGTCACGTGGACGTCCTCCAGCGCAAGCGTGGCCACGATCAACAGTGCCGGCTCTGCCACTGCCGGTACTGCCGGTAGCACTACCATCTCGGCTACGTTCGGGACGGTCATCGGCAGCACGACCTTGACCGTCCAAGCGACCCCACTGACAATTACCACCACCGCCTTGCCATCTGGAAACCTGAATGCTGCCTATACGGCCACTCTGGCAGCCAGTGGCGCATTGACACCCTACACCTGGTCGATCGAAAGTGTGCCGCTGCCGACGGGTCTGTCGCTCGCTAGCGGCACAGGGGTCATCTCCGGAACACCCACGGCGACTGGTACGTTCAACTTCACCGTACGAGTAACGGCTGCGAACGGGCAATCAGTCACCAAGGCCTTGAGCATCTTCATCGGCAATGTTCTCTCGATCTGGCCCAGCACGACGGTCCCTGCCGTAGTGGATGCAGGGCCAGACAGTCCTGTGGAGCTGGGGATGAAATTCCAGTCTGATCTGAACGGGAGTATAACCGGCGTCCGATTCTACAAGGCGAGCACCAATACTGGTACTCATGTGGCCAACCTCTGGACGAGTAGCGGCACTTTACTGGCGACCGCCACCTTCACGGGAGAGACCGCGTCCGGCTGGCAGCAAGTGTTGTTTTCGAGCCCGGTCCCGATTACCGCCAATACGGTCTACGTCGCGTCCTACCATGCACTTAACGGCCACTACAGCTTCAATGGGAACTACTTCGTAACAGGGGTAGACAGCCCACCGCTCCATGGCTTGGCCAGCAGTGTCTCTGGCGGGAACGGGGTCTATGCGTATGGAACGACCAGTCTCTTTCCTGCCCAGAGCTATAACGCGTCCAATTACTGGATTGATGTGCTGTTTCAACAACAATGACCTAGAAAATGTAGCAAGATCCGATCATATGAGTCTTTGCCGGAGCGTAGCCTCCCAGGAAGGAGGGTTATAAGTCCAATTGAAATCGATCGTTATTAAATTGGGCTTACCAGTGACATTGCTGATAATGGTACTGTCAGCTGTTTCGGTGAGGGCTCCGGGTATCATTAATGGCCACGGTGTGGTGCTGGATAGCAGCGGTAAGATCATCCCGTGGACGCCTGATCCGACCCAAGGCTATGACCAGGTGATGAATCTCGCCTGGAATTACTTGGTCGATGCTGTGCCAAGTGACAGCCGAAACGGTAAACCAGCCTACTACAGCCACAGTTACACAGTTCCGGACACACAGGAGCCATCGGACTGGCCTCACAATCCAACTGGCTTGTACGGTATGTTGATCGAGTCGGCATTGAAGTATTATGGCTATTCAGGAAATATCGCTCCTGTTCGGATAGCGGAGAATGTGGCTACTGCCATGATCAGTCATGGAATGACGCCAAAGAGCTCAGATTGGCCTAACGTTCCTTACGCGAGCGGGGATGCTGGCTCTCTCACCTACCGTGGTGCGGCTTATGGAGAGGCCGATGGAGTGGGAGATGGTACGGGTGTCATTGAGCCAGACAAGGTCGGTGAAATGGGTGATGCCTGGCTACAGTTGTATCGATTTGGCCGTAATACTGACTTCCGAGACGTTGCCATTGCAGCGGCCGATGCTCTGGCACGTCACGTACGTACAGGAAACTCGAGCCAGTCACCCTGGCCGTTTCGGGTGTATGCCGATAGCGGCCTGGTGCGCGAAGATTACTGTGCGAATGTGATTGGTCCGATCAAGTTATTTGACGGGCTCATCAGCCTTGGCTTGGGCGATACAGAAGCCTATCAAGTAGCACGACAGACCGCCTGGAACTGGCTGATGACCTATCCCATGAAAAATAACATCTGGTCCAATTACTTTGAGGATGTCCCCATTCAGCCAGATACGAACAACTTCAATCAGTATAGCCCCATGATGACAGCGCGTTATCTTTTGGAGCATCCAGAGCTTGACCCCGACTGGGAAAGACATGTTCGCGATTTGATCGGGTGGGTTGAGGGTAACTTTGCGATATCATCATACGGGGCCAATACAATCCGTGAGCAGAAAAGTTTTTGGTATCCGATGGGTAGCCATACCGCGAGATATGCATCTGTGAATGCCCTCCTGTACGAAAAAACCGGCGATGTAATTGCCAAAGAAATAGCCTACCGATCACTCAACTGGGCAACCTATATGGCGCGGCCAAACGGCGTCGTGATCGATGGCCCGGAGGTGAACAACCAGTGGTTTACGGACGGGTATGGTGATTACATTCGCCACTTTATGACCAGTCTTGGTGCAGTACCAACCTGGGCGCCAAATCGGCAAAGCCACCTGGTCAGGTCAACCTCGCTCGTGAACAATATCACGTACTCACTGTCGGAGATCAACTACAGCACCACCGACGCTGCCTCGACAGAAATATTGCGAACCAATTTTATCCCTGCGAGTGTGGCAGTTGATGGCCTGGAACTGAGTCAACGGCCTGACTTGACTCAGCCTGGTTGGATATTTGATCCCCTCCAAAGTGTTCTGCGGATTCGGCATGATGTCGGTACGAAGATACAGGTCTTATCGGTGAACACGTTGCCGAACATCACCACGACCTTCTAGCCCAGCGAAAGTTGCAGATGGCCCCTACACGGCCACGCTGGCTCTGCCCTTCAGCTATGAGCAGCTCTGATAGAAATCACGCGATGTCTCCTGCACACGTTTTAACAGAAACGGCGAAGGTGGCCACGGCCGATAATAAAGAGAGTTATGGCCAGATTCTGAAGTCGTCGGCCTTAATCGGCGGTTCATCGGCCATCAACATCGTCATCGGAATTATTCGAACCAAGGCGATGGCGGTGCTCTTGGGCCCGTCGGGATTCGGATTAATGGGCGTTTATGGGTCAATTCTCGATCTGGCTCAAAGTATTGCAGGCATGGGGATCAGCAGCAGTGGTGTTCGCCAGATTGCCTCAGCCACAGGATCGGGAGATACAAATCATATTGCACGAACAGTGGTCGTTTTAAGGCGAACATCCATTGTGCTGGGGATAGTCGGTGCAGTTCTTCTGACAGCCTTATCTTGGTCGATTTCTGACTTCACCTTTGGTACCCACGAACGTGCGACTGCGGTGGCGCTCTTATCCCTTGCCTTATTGTTCCGATTAATCTCCGCCGGTCAGGGCGCTCTGCTACAGGGAATGCGGCACATCTCCGATCTTGCCAAGATGAACATGCTTGGCGCTGCCTTCGGAGCGATCGCGAGTATCGCTTTCGTATACTTCTGGCAGGAAGACGGGGTGGTGCTCGCTCTCGTGGCTATCGCAGCGATGTCTGTCATCACCTCATGGTGGTTCAGCCGGAAGGTGCAGATTCAGTCTCCTGCAATGTCAATGTCAGAGATAAAAGAGGAGACGGCCGCACTTTTGAAACTAGGGTTCGCGTTCATGGCAAGCGGATTGCTAACGATGGGCGCGGCCTACGCTGTGAGGATGATGGTTATCCGCATGGTCAGTCTTGAAGCAGCCGGATACTACCAGGCTGCCTGGACGTTAGGTGGACTTTATGTGGGATTCATCCTTCAGGCCATGGGAGCGGACTTCTACCCACGTCTCACCGCAGTCGCTCAAGACAATGATTTATGTAACCGTCTGGTGAACGAACAAACACAAATCGGTTTGTTGTTGGCGGGACCTGGTGTCATTGCCACTCTCGTCTTCACTCCTCTCGTGACTACGGTGTTTTATAGTTCCCAATTTGAGGCGGCAGTAGAAGTACTCCGCTGGATCTGTGTCGGTGTGGCACTCAGAGTGATCACCTGGCCGATGGGTTACATCATCATTGCCAAAGGTGAACAAACGATTTTCTTCTTGGCTGAACTGGCCTGGACGATCGTAAACATCGGTCTTTCGTGGGTCTGTCTGAACTATTTTGGTTTGACCGGCGCTGGCATTGCGTTTTTGGGATCGTACGTTTTTCACTGGCTTCTGGTTAATTCGATCGTTCGACGGATCAGTGGATTTCGATGGGCGGTCACGAACAGGAATACTGGCCTGCTCTTTCTTTTCATGGTCTCAGTAGTTTTTGGTGGGCTCCATCTGTTGCCACCCTTGGTAGCAATTGGCATCGGGGCCTTAGCTGTAATGTTGAGTGGTGTGTACTCACTTCGTGTTCTTCTTAATCTCATATCGATGGACCGGATTACGTGTTCCATGAAGCATGTGGTGGGGAAATTCCGTTTCGTACGCTCCGCTTTTAAACTGTGACCATGGATCACAGTGCCGACAGCAACTGCTAGTGAGAAACCTGATTCGTTGGATTACAGAAACGGAAAAAAGTAGGAACATGTTTCCTTAGAACGGTTATAAAAGTTACGGTAGGCTCGTATTGCTTATCACTCAGGCTCTCGGTCGAGCAGACAACATGAAAATTCTCATCTTTGCCCATAGACTGGAGATAGGTGGTACCCAAACGAATGCGATCGAGCTCGCCGCAGCGCTTCGCGATTTCCATGGCCATGAAGTAGTACTCTTTGCAACGCCGGGACCGATGGCCAAGCTGGTCGAGGAGAAGGGGATACGCTTTCTGCCGGCTCCTCACGACTTCGGGGGTCATCCGTCGTTTTCCAGAATGCGCGCCTTGCGTGACGTGGTACGTCGCGAACGACCTGACCTCCTCCACGTCTGGGACTGGTGGCAGTGCCTCGATGCTTACTATGCCGTGTACCTTCCGATGCGGGTTCCGATGGTTGTGACAGACATGATGATGAGCCTTACCCGTGTGCTGCCCAAGGAGCTACCGACGACTTTTGGGACACCAGAAGTACTGGACCAGGCAAAGGCTGCAGGCCGACGGCAAGTGGAACTCCTCCTGCCGCCGGTAGATATCCATCTGAATGCACCGGATGCTGTGGATCCGCTCCCCTTCCGCGAGCGATACGGAGTCAAAGATGGCGATATCACTTTAGTGACTGTCTCCCGCCTAGCTGATTCGATGAAGGCAGAGAGTCTGGTCCGGACCGTTCATGCTGTCCGTAAATTGGGCCGTGAGTTGCCGCTGCGGTTCGTGATCGTAGGAGATGGTGCGATCCGTCAAAAACTCGAACAGTTAGCTGACCAAGTCAATATGGAACTCGGACGGTCTTCCATAGTGTTGGCTGGGGAGCTCCTTGATCCTCGGCCGGCTTATGCCGCGGCCGACATCGTCATCGGTATGGGTGGTTCAGCCTTGCGTGGGATGGCATTCGGCAAATCGGTTATCATTGTAGGTGAGGAGGGCTTCTCCTCTCCGCTAACCCCGGAAACAGCAGAGTCCTTCTATTATAAGGGAATCTATGGCTTAGGGAACGGTAGCCACAGCATTGAGCGTCTCGTGGCGGACATCCGTGGGTTCTCGGAACATCCCGCCCAGCGTTTAGTACTGGGACAGTTCTCTCGCCAGTTCGTCGTGCGTCATTTTTCCCTAGAGGTGGTCTGCGCAAAACTTGAGAGGTTCTGTCACCGTGCCGCTAGACAAGTGCCGAAACTCCACGTCGTTATGACAGACGGACTCAGAACCGCCGCTGTCTGCTTGAGAGAAAGAAAATTCCTACCCCATGGGCATGTCCTCGGGCGGCGAATCAGAGCACGCAGAGTTAAAGTGTAGAGATCACATTCGTTCATCCCCACCAAGGAACACCCTGGTCCCCAAAGGTATAGTTGGAAGAGGGTTAATCAAAAGACCATAAGTTATTTTGAAGAGTTGCTTGGACCTCGATCACAAAAAAGCAAGTGACAAAGGTGAGAGACCTGCAGCTGTAAGTGATCACGACAGCCAATGTGGGCGACGGTAAATTGTTGGCCGTACTGGAAGTCAATGCGGATATACCAGACAGAATAAGGGCCTAACAGCAGTCAGCCATGAAGAGCCATAGACATACTCCAGATAGGCCGTTGTCTCCCGATTCGGAGGTGGAGGTTTTGCCCGCACTAGGAGCGAGTAGTTCTCCCCAAAATCTCCATCGGGTTCGAGTCTTGGTTGCCATTGCAAGTTTCGGAGAAAAGAACCTTGAATTTCTAAAGAAGATTATACGCGACTATCGCGGTATGGCGATGGATATCCACCTGGTTGTCAACTCCGAAGCTTCGAAAAGTCTCGATCCGGGGGTGGAGGTTATCGTTGGTCTTCCTGGGCGGAATCCTCATTCGCTCCCATTTGCGCACAAACGAATCTTTGCAGAAAACATGGAGCGATACGATCTTTTTGTGTATTCGGAGGATGACATAGGGGTTACGGAGCAAAGCATTCATGCATTCTTGCGTGTTGCTGCCGATTTAGAACCTGATGAGATTGCAGGTCATGTTCGTTTCGAACGTGGGCAAGACGGAACGGTCTATCTTCCCGACGTCCATGGACCATTTCACTGGAGACCTGAATCGGTGCGATGCCGCGGCAGCTACACCATCGCAGAATTCACGAACGAGCACGCAGGCTTCTACATCATGACCCAGGCACAGCTGCGACGGGCAATTGCTTCGGGTAAGTATCTTCGTGCCCCATATGAAAGTCGGTACAGCATGCTGGAAACTGCTGCCACGGATCCTTACACATGCTGCGGCTTTCGGAAAGTCATCTGTATATCGGCGCTTGAGGAATTCCTGATTCACCACATGCCCAATCGCTACATCGGTGTGATGGGCCTTCCACTTGCCGTGGTTAATGAACAAATTCAAACCCTGCGAATGATCCAAGATGGCCATTACCGATCTACCAGACTTTGCGAAGTAGAGCCCAAGATCCTTCAACGGAACTGGTCTAAGAGCTATTATGAGGAGCCACATCAGGAACTCTTGCGCATGGTGCCTAGAGATGCAGAAACCATTCTTTCAATTGGATGTGGCTGGGGAGCAACTGAAGTCATCCTGACGCAGCGCGGATACCATGTCACGGCATTGCCGTTGGACTCAGTCATTGGAGCATCGGTAGCACGTCAGGGCATCGAAGTGGTTAACGGAACATTGGCTGAGTGTTTAAGAAGCCTAAGTGGACGCAAGTTTGATTGCGTCCTGATGTCTAATCTCTTACATTTGCTTCGGGACCCGTGGTCTGTTCTCCGAGAGTACAACAAGTTAGTTAAGAATGATGGTATTCTTATTATTTCCGGCTACAACTTTGATTTTCTTCCACATCTACTCCAACGTCGACTTGGCAGAGGGGATTATCGAATATTGGGCGATTACGATCAAAGCGGAGTTTCCCCTCAAGGCATCAGTTCTGTCGAATGGGGACTTCAGCATGCTGGCTTCGGAGTCGAATCTACGCATTGGTTTAATCCTTTTGTGCCGAAGCGTCTACCGTACCTCAGGCACTGGCCTGGCCAGCTGGTGAAGCGAAACTGGGCAATCAGAGCACGTCGAGTCGGCTCGTGCGACACCCACCTCAGTAACGATCCGTTCTCCCTTTCCCATTGAAAATAAATACATTGTCCGATTCGAAGAGCGGGACAGAAAGTGCAAATGGATAGTCTGAGGAAAAGAAGTAAGCTGATCTGGATCGATCTGGATAATTCTCCGCATGTGCCGCTCTTTGTTCCTATTATCAAAGAACTTCAGGCAAGAGGGCATACCATCGTTTTGACGGCTCGCGATACTTTCCAAGTGCTTGGTCTTGCTGATCGCTACAAGTTGCAATATGAGAAAGTGGGGAAACATTACGGGGCAAATAAGCTGCTCAAGATTCTTGGTACCCTATGGAGAGCGGTGCAACTGACGCGTGTGATTCTCAAGCACAAACCCGACGTATCCTTATCTCATGGCTCACGCCCTCTGATACTCGCCTCCTGGATTTTCAGAACCCCCACGATTCTCATGTTTGATTACGAGCATGCCGCATTTCTTCCATTCATCAAGCCTTCGATTGGGATCGCCCCTGAGAGCATCGATGATTCCTCCCTGGCCTGCACTTTCAAACACGGCCTGCATTTCTATTCTGGCATCAAAGAAGATGTTTATGTGCCTAGCTTTCGGCCTGATTCATCCATCTTAGGGCACCTCAATCTCCGAGAGTCGGATATCATCGTTACGATCCGTCCGCCCGCCAATGAGGCGCACTATCATAACCCCGATAGCGACAGACTCTTTGCTAAGGTCGTCGACGTCTTAGGCCAGACACCAGGAATTCGAATGGTCATATTACCGCGAAATGAAAAGACTCAGAAGGATTACATCTATCAGACTTGGCCTGCGTGGTGTCAGGAGCAGAGAATAATCATTCCTGATCAAGTGATTGATGGTCTCAATCTAATTTGGCATTCAGATTTGGTAATCAGTGGCGGCGGGACCATGAATAGGGAAGCGGCTGCATTGGGTATCCCCGTGTACAGTATTTTTCGAGGACCTCTCGGTGCGGTAGACAAGTACTTGGTTCAGTCCCGCCGTCTAGTGATGATTGAGACCTCGGCAGATGTGGAGTCTAAAATGCGCTTGGTCAAAAGGCCCAACAAAATGGACACGGGTATTGGCGACCGTATGGCTTTGAAACAGATACTGACTGCCATTCAAGAAGTGCTAAATAATCTGCCATAGCGCAGTCCTGTGGCCAACCATGGACAGATACGTCATCATTACGCCCGCTCACAATGAAGAGGCGTTTATTACGAAAACTATAGAATCGATCATCAACCAGACGCTCCGGCCGGTGATGTGGATTGTTGTGAATGATGGGTCTTCCGATTCAACGGCGGAACTCGTTGAGAGCTACAGAGCACGACACGGTTTCATAAGGCTAATCAACGTCGAACGCTCTGGCAACCGCAACTTCGGGAACAAAGTACGTGCATTTAATCAGGGCCTTGAATTGGCAAGGCACGTTGAGTATGACTTCATCGGTAATCTCGACGCCGATATCTCATTTGAGCGTGATTATTTTCAAAGGCTCCTTGCCGAGTTTCAGAAGGACCCCGTTCTGGGGTTAGCAGGAGGGATGATCGCTTCATTTATTGATGGAAAGTTTGTGAAGCAGAACGTCTCTCCCGACAGCGTCGCGGGAGCGGTCCAGTTGTTCAGGCGGAGTTGTTTTGAAGAGGTTGGAGGGTATGTGGCATTGCCACTCGGTGGGATTGATGCAGCCGCCGAAATCCTGGCTAGGATGAGGGGATGGATGGTTCGTACAGTCCCTGAGCTATCCGTTCTAGAACACCGTCGAACCGGTTCTGCCACGGCGAGTCCTCTGGGATCAAGAATACGGGAAGGGCGACGGCTTTATTCACTTGGGTATAACTGGTGGTTCTTCCTTCTACGATGCATATATCGTTCGATGGCGAGGCCCCGAATTATCGGGAGCGGTGCAGCCATTGCCGGATTCTTACTTGGAGTGCTGAGGCGCGAGCCTCTTGTCTTGCCGCCTGAGGCTGTTCGTTTTCTAAGGACTGAGCAGCGGGAGAAGTTTATGCGGAATTTGAGGCTCCCGCATTGATCCATCGGACTCTCTAGCAGACTGAATAGGCACCTTGCATGTGTGGAATTGCTGGAATATATGACCGGACCGGTCAACCTATTGACCGAGAGCTGCTTCAGCGCATGACCTCGTCAATGCACCATCGTGGTCCTGATGGTCAAGGATTTTTTATTGATGGAGCAATTGGATTCGGGCATCGTCGACTGAGCATCATCGATGTCCAGGGTGGGGCGCAGCCGATTTCGAACGAGGATGGTACGCTGCAAGTCGTATTCAACGGTGAAATCTATAATTACGTCGAGTTGCGGAATGAATTGGCAGCACTCGGCCATCTCTTCAAGACAGCTGCCGACACTGAAGTGATCCTGCATGCATATGAACAGTGGGGGGCAGGCTGCGTCAATCGCTTTAACGGAATGTTTGCATTCGCGATCGTCAATATCCATGACAACACGATGTTTCTGGCAAGAGATCATCTCGGTATTAAGCCGCTCTATTATGTCATCATTGGGAAACTGCTGCTGTTCGCATCGGAGATTAAAGCACTGATCCAATATGTGGCTTGCCCGCGCGAAGTCGACCCGGACTCTCTCGCTGAGCTATTCACTTTTCGATATGTTCCGTCACCTAAGACGCTGTTTAAGGGTATTTTGAAACTTCCGCCCGGACACGTCATGTACGTTAGCGCGACCGGTGCTCGAGTCGAGCGGTTTTGGAAATGGACACCGCGATTGAGAACGAGATGGACTGAAGAAGAGCTGATCGAGGAATACCAATCTGTGCTTGAAGACGCTGTTCGCCTTCAACTGAGAAGTGATGTTCCGCTGGGTCTGTTTCTAAGTTCTGGCATAGACTCTGGGGTATTACTGGCCATCATGAGTCAATATTCGTCCGGGAAGGTCCAGGCTTTTACGATGGGATTTGAAGGAGGCGAAAGAACGAATGAAGTCGCGGATGCACGGCTTTTGGCTGACATGTTTGGTGCGGATCACTACTTCGAGATGGTGGGGCCAAAGGACTATTTGGATTATTTCGAGCGGTACCTCAGGGACTTAGAAGAGCCTGTCGGACACGAAGCCGCAAGTGCGTTCTACTTTCTCGCCAAGGGAACGAGCAGGCATGTGAAAGTGGCTCTGACCGGTCAGGGAGCAGATGAACCATGGGCGGGTTACGATCGCTACCTCGGTGTCAAACTTTCAAATATCTATAACCGGCTCCCAATGATGGTCACAGGCCTGCTTGCAGGCTTGGTGACTCAAATGCCAGGGCGGTTTGAGCGTCTGAAACGAGGTGTCGTTTCCCTAAGCGAGCCCGACGTGCTGACACGGTTCACTAAAGTGTACTCATTCTTCAGCGCAGAAATGAAAGAGAAGCTTTTTATAGCACATTTAAGAGAACGATCCGGCGACGGATACCAGACAAAAGAGGCGATTCGTCGACTTCAGTCCGACGTCCAATGTCTTGATCCGGTAACCCAGATGCTCTATATCGACACACGATCGAGCCTCCCTGACGATCTCCTCATGGTCGGGGATAAAACATCAATGGCCAATTCCCTCGAAGTCCGTGTTCCCTTCCTCGACTATCGGCTGGTGGAGTTCATCGAGAGTCTTCCCCTGGACCTGAAGTTAAATGGTCTAACGGGGAAGTATCTCCACAAGAAAGCTTTGGAGAAATGGCTTCCCAAAGACGTGATCTATCGGAAAAAGAAGGGGTTCGACAATCCTCTTGCAGAATGGTTTAGAACAGGGATGCGATCATTCGTGGAAGAGGCGCTCTTGAGTAAAGATGCGGCCGTCGGCCGGTATTTCAACCAGCAATATATCGGTCAGATGCTAGAGCGAGATCGCAACGGATCGGAACAGTTTCGCCGTCACATTCACCTTCTGGTCTCGTTCGAATTGTGGCACCAAGAATTTATCAGGATTTGAAGGTGGGAGCTGAATCGACGATGGAGCTTTCGATAATTATCGTCAATTGGAACTCCAAAGATTATCTTCAAAAGTGCATGGCGTCGATCCTGAGTTCGAAGAGCAAGGTCAGATATGAGATCGTTGTGATCGACAACGGGTCGTTCGACGGATCCGGTGAAATGCTAAAACAATATTATCCGCACGTGAGGTTTATCCAGAATGACAAAAATGTCGGTTTTGCGAAGGCGAACAATATAGCTTTTAAGGACTCAAGCGGCAATCATATCCTGTTCTTGAATCCAGATACCGAGATCATCGATTCAGCTATAGACATTCTGTTCGAACAGATACAGAAGTTGCCCCAAGCAGGTGCAATTGGCTGCAAGCACCTCAATGCTGGAGGATCAGTCCAAACCGATTGCATTCAGTCGTTCCCAACAATCCTGAACCAGCTCTTGAACTCAGAGTTCTTGAGAGGTCTATTTCCAACTGCTCAGCTTTGGGGGATGGCATCGCTTTTCGGCGCCACGAAGGGGGCTACGGAAGTGGAAGTGATTTCGGGGGCGTGTATCATGATGAAGAGGTCTATTTTTGAACGAATTGGGCAGTTCAGTATGGATTACTTTATGTACGCCGAAGATTTGGATCTCTGCTACAAATTGAGACAAGCTGGTTATAGGAATTACTACGTTCCGAACGCGGCCATTTTCCACTTTGGCGGTACAAGTACGCAACAGAGACCAAGTGACTTCGCCATAGTCATGATGCGGGCATCGGTTTGGCGTTTTCTGCAAAAAACTAGAGGAAAGATGTACGGTTGGGGCTATCGGTGTTCGATGCTGATCTCAGCCATTGGACGGATTCTCTGTTTACTGGCTCTTTCGCCTCTTTTTCTCACCCGTGGTAGTTTCTCCGCGTGGGTGGCGTCACTGCGAAAGTGGTGGGCTATTTCGTCCTGGAGCATAGGTCTCAAAGAGACCGGGGTGAAATTATGAAGAGGAGAACCAATCGTTCCGAAACACATGGCCTAAGTTTGGGCAATCGTTTGCTGGCATAAGATGTGTGGCATCGTTGGAAAACTGAATCTGGACGGGATCGAGTCGGTTCCTCCTCAACTCATCGCTCGGATGAAAGATGAAATCGTCCATCGCGGTCCGGATGGGGACGGCGATTTCTTTTCAGGTCCCATTGGATTAGGTCACAGACGGCTTTCAATCATCGGTTTGGCGAGTGGCGCCCAGCCAATGAGCAACGAAGACCATAGCGTTTGGGTGGTCTATAATGGAGAGATTTATAATTTCAAAGAGCTTCGAAGCGAACTTGAGTCCTGCGGCCATATCTTTAAGTCCAATTCAGATACGGAGGTTATTGTCCACCTCTACGAGGAGTTCGGGGTTGAATTGGTCAAGCGGCTTCGTGGAATGTTTGCTTTTGCTCTTTGGGACGAACGCAAGCAATTCCTTCTTCTTGCTCGGGATCGAGTCGGAATCAAGCCACTTTATTATATTAATACCGGGCAGGCACTTGTATTCAGTTCTGAAATCAAGTCGTTACTGATGGATCCCTCCGTTGAACGCAGAATAAATAGGCGGTCGATCGACCGTTTTCTGACCTATTACTATCTTCCAGGGGAGGACACTCTATTCGAGGGAATTCACAAGCTTGCTCCCGGCCACTTTATGACTGTTCATAACGGTCGGATAGAAAAATACCAGTATTGGGATTTGCATTTTGAGATTTCTCCGCGATGGACACGTTTTGAAGATGCGGTCGAAGAGCTGAAAGTACTGCTGCGTGATACAGTCAGAGATCATATGATCAGCGATGTGCCTATCGGCGTCCTATTGAGCGGCGGTGTCGACTCAACCGGCGTGTTGCGCTATGCCTCGGAACAGGCGCATAAGCGGATCAACACTTTTACTGTCGGCTTTTCCGGGGAAGAGTTCGCCGATGAACGGCCGTATGCACGGCTAGCAGCACAGTATTATAACTCGCTGCATCACGAAATCACGATTACCGCAAAAGACTTTTGTGATTTTCTTCCGCAATATGTTTGGCATATGGAAGAGCCTGTTTGCGAGCCTCCCGCCATAGCTCTTTACTATGTGTCTCGTTTGGCCCGTGAATCGGCGGTCAAGGTGTTGTTGTCAGGAGAAGGGGGTGACGAGGCGTTCGGAGGATACATTAAGTACCGTAATCTGCTCGCACTGGAAGGATTGAAGTCGGCCTTTGGTCCTGCAAGAGGCATGTTACGTTTTGTGTTTGAGCAGATGGGATCGATTGGGTCAGAGGGATTCCAGAAGTACGCGAGACTTGTTGACCGGCCGATGTCGCAATACTACTTCAGTTGTACGGCAACACCCGATACCCTATTTAACCGGCTCAAGCATGTTCTTTATAAGAGAGACTTTGCTGAATCTTTCGTGGAGAGGTCCGATGAGCCGACCGGACAACTCTTTCGGCAATTAGATGGCCTCCCATTGCTTCATCAACTGCTGTATGTGGATACCAAAACGTGGCTTCCAGATGACTTGCTAGTCAAAGCGGATAAAATGACTATGGCGACCTCCGTTGAGCTACGGGTACCACTACTTGACCATCAAATCCTCGAATTTTCAGCGTCGCTTCCACCGCACTTTAAGGTCCAAGGATGGTCCACCAAACGCATTCTGAAGGCAGCCTTAAAGGATTCCGTTCCACCAGCAATTCTTAAACGAAAGAAAACTGGTTTCCCTGTTCCGTATGAGGGATGGCTCAGAAATGAACTAAAAGAATTTGTTTTTGAGACGATTTTGGATAAGAACAGCGCGTTAAGTGCGTATTTTCACAAAGAGACACTTCTTAAACTGCTCCAGATCCACCAGAGAGGGGAAGGAGGATCGCAAGAAGTTTTCTCTCTCCTCATGCTGGAATTATGGCATCAGCAATTCGCCAAAGGCCACCTTCAGCCGCAGAGAGTCCACTGAAAACACACGTGGTGTGGCTCCGAGAATTGTAATGGGGCTTCAGCTTATGGCGATCGCAATCTCTCTGGGGCAGTAACATGAATGGTATTGCAGTCGCGTTCGTACTCGTAAATGCGATCGCGTTAGTAGGCCTTCCCCGGCGATGGGCTCCCCTTCCTCTCTTGATAGGGGCATGTTACATGACGCTAGGGTCTGGACTTGAAATTGGACCGTTTCACTTTCAGGTAATTCGAATATTGGTGGCTGTGGGTGTCGCTCGTGTAATTGTTAGATCGGAACGTTTTCCAGAGAAAATGAACACTCTCGATTGGCTCATGGTGGCCTGGGCTACCTGGGCACTGATGAGCAGCGTATTTCACAAAGAGGTGTCCGAAGTATTAGTGAATCGACTTGGTCTTGTGTATAACGGCTGTGGCATCTATTTCCTTCTTCGTGTGTTCTGCAGATCGCTCAAAGACTTGGTGGGCCTATGCAGGATCATTGCCATCCTTCTGATTCCACTTTCCATCGTAATGGGATTGGAACAAGCGACAGGGCGGAACGTATTTTCCGTATTGGGAGGGGTCGAAGAACTTTCTGAGGTTCGGAACGGAAGAATTCGCGCGCAAGGGCCCTTCTCGCATTCGATTCTTGCCGGGACGGTTGGTGCGGTCTGCCTTCCCTTAATGACTGTTCTCTGGCAGCACCATCGAAAGACCGCGATTGCAGGAATAGGGGCTTGTCTCACAATAGTTTTAGCATCTGCTTCAAGCGGGCCGATTCTAACCACCTTGTTCGGCATTGGAGCGTTGCTCATGTGGCATTCGCGTAACCAAATGCGGGTTGTCCGTTGGGTTGCGGTGCTGGGTTATATCGGACTGGATCTGGTTATGAATGCGCCAGCGTATTATCTTCTAGCACGAATTGATCTTACAGGCAGTAGCACCGGCTGGCATCGAGCAGCGTTAATCGAATCAGCTATTCAGCACATCTCTGAATGGTGGTTGGCAGGTACGGATGTTACCCGCCACTGGATGCCTTATGGCGTTGCATGGAGTCAGGATCAGGCAGACATTACGAATTATTATTTGAATATGGGTGTATGGGGGGGACTGCCTTTGATGTTCTTGTTTATAGCCGTCTTGGCAACAGCCTTTTCCCTTATAGGACGAACTCTTCGGCAAACACCAAAGTTGTCGCTGCAGTCTCAGTTCATGATCTGGGCACTTGGGGCATCACTTTTTGCACACAGCGCCACCTTTGTATCAGTTACGTATTTCGACCAGTCCGTTGTATTCATTTACCTAACTCTTGCCCTGATCGGCTCAGTGGGGTCTCATCTGATTAAATTGAGAGTGCCCGCAAAAGTCGTGCATAGGCCAAAAATCTCAGAAAGGTCTGTATCCAACGCAGTGCACTGCCGTCTATAAGATAGCCATGACCTAATGGCAGCACACATCACGATTGTGCCGCAGGATGTGGGCGCGCGAACTCTTACTGCACGGAGGATCACTATGGTCTGGCTTCCACAATTGCTCCGACAAGGGGCAGGAGAACATCATCGGAAACT
This sequence comes from Nitrospira sp., assembly GCA_018242725.1. Classification (GTDB taxonomy): domain Bacteria; phylum Nitrospirota; class Nitrospiria; order Nitrospirales; family Nitrospiraceae; genus Nitrospira_D. The sequence goes on from JAFEBI010000007.1 coordinate 114,571, forward strand.
CATGCTGCTGGCTGAAGACCATCTTGATCAAGCCGCGCTAGATCGAAAGCGGCTCGCCAAGGCGAAAGATGCTGATTCAGTTTCTCAACGACGGCCTCTGCTATACACTGAAAGTTAACGTTAGTCTGTGAAGACTGCTGTTAAATTCTACGTTAGTACACTGTGATCGCTTTCTCGGTAAATGTTAAATGACGACATCGTTAGTTGACAATTAGATTTGTGGGTGCCGGCGGAGCCTGGGCCGCAGAGCTCCCAACACAGGAGGGATACTCTAAGGCACCACGGTCCCACAAGCCATCTGCCCCACGAATACATCCGAACATATCGACGTTGAGTAATCCACCATCCGGTGCATTTTCGGTGATGGCAATACCTGCTGCGGTAGGTCCTGTTAAATTATAATTGTCGTTGGTATAACTCACAAAGATGGAGAGGGGAACATTGTTCTGAGCGCTGCTACCTGATCCGTTACCACCGGTACCGTAGGCTTGATGTGAATTGATAGCACCTGATCCCAGGTCAAGGGATGGCGTATCGCCTGCTGAGCGGCCGCGCGTGCCGCTCATGAACAGATTATTGTGTGCAATATTTCCAGTTCCTTGGGGGAACTGAATGCCCCAGCCACCATTGAACTGCATATTACCATCAACGAGGGTGTTATTATAGACGCGACAGTTGGTACAGTTTCCGCCATTGACCGAGTTGCCCAGAAAGCCAAAGGCACCATCTCCACCGCTAAAGCGATAGGCCAGGTTGCCATATATCCACGTGTTTGGCTTCGTTGAGGAATTGAGCGCATCGGCGATCGAGATAATATTTGTTACGCCTGACCACCCCGGACTCCCGATGTCCCGCCATTGATTGAAACGGATAATACTATTCTCGGCGGAGTAGTAAAGGTTGATGGAATTACCATGATTAGTATCATCACCAGTCATACGATCTGCCGCACTGTATTCGATTGTGGCCCTATTGGTATTGCGGATAAACCAGTGCTGATTGCTATCTGTCACGAGCATTCGGTGAAACAAGAGATTGGTCGATGTGCCACTGGTCTCGCAGTCAATTGCGTAGCGCCGTTCGGCGCCACTATACGACCCAGTCCGTCCCTGCACCCAGGTGTATTTGACGACCAGATTACTGAGCGGCGATCCAAAGATGATTTGTCTCTGCGCAGCGTTCGCGTTGTTAGAGATTTGAAATCCGTAGGCGGTGGTATTAAACCAACTGCTTTCATTGCGGGTCGACCCATCCAACGTCCAATAACTGCTGGAAAAAGTGACGGGCGAGTTGAAGATTGCTTGGCCGTCTCCATAGTTGCTAGTCCATCCTGACTCTGTGCCGTGATTGGCCACGGTTGCTTTCTTAATGGTGATCACTAAAGTTCCACTAGTCGCGCTGTTAAACGTAACCGATCCATAACTGCCATCTGCAATGTAGTAGGTATCACCACGTACCATTGTCGAGGGGGCGCAAGCACCTGTAAAACCAGTGCAGGCATTTGTCCAGTCGTTGCCGGTGCCGTTTCCAGTGGCGTCCGCACGGATGTAATGATTAGCTGCCTCGATGCTTGCAGTGTTAAGGAAAGGCATTGAAAAAAGTAATGCTGAAACTATCAGAGTTCTCATTTCTGTGCCTCCAGGAGTAGATGAATTCAACATGCGTAATAAATGTAGCCCAACATCAGATTGAAGCTGTTGAGCCAATAGGAAAAAGTAAAAAATAAGTGTGCCGCCTGTTCTGCAGAGCGGCGTTTCGTCGAGTTAAGCATGGCTGTAATAAGCAAAACGAATGCCAGACATTATTTTTTAGGCATGTGCAAATCGCCTCAAATTTCGATGGATCTTCTACTCTAAGATTTGAGCAAGTGGCCTTATAGGTTCTAAAGTGTACGTTTTTTCCTTCAGTAGGTGCCTCCCACGGAAACAAAATATCGTGTTAGCAGTTTGTAGGAGGACGCAGGCGAGGCCTCGGTGTCTGGCTGTACACATTGTGCCGTGCCGGTCACCCCAACCGAAAGGGCATTCGAATATCTTGTACCAGATCTGCAACATACCGTAACTGTTTTGCCGTGTTGCGCTGGCATCGATCGCGTTTTGGCAGTGGTGGCCTGTTTTGGTTTTGGCATTGCGTTCTTCCACATGTGGTGCCACGTCGAGCATGCGTAGCGGCTACATTGGTCCTTCGTATCATATAGTCCTTGTGCCTTGCGATACAGGAGGCGGTTGGGTCGATTGTGCTAACATGCGTGTCATTTTTTCGCTTCTGAGTTGTGAAGATCCACGCCGTCGTTGCCAGAACGTCTTGGGCTGAAGCTTTTATAGCTGGCCCATGGGTTTTCAGCAAATTGCTAGGATCTGTTGACATTCAGCTCTCCCCGAGGCATTGGGGTGGCATGGTTCAACGCCCACAGGAGGGGGATGGCAAGACGAGAGCTACGGGATGATCAATGGAAGCAGATTGAGGAGTTGTTACCAAGCAAGGTAAGTGATCCCGGACAGACCGCCACCAATAACCGGATATTCGTGGATGCTGTGCTATGGATTGCACGAACCCGTGCACACTGTCGGGATCTGTCGGAACAGTTCGGCCCCTGGAACAGCGTGTTCCAGCGCTATAATCGGATAAGCTAAGGCAGGGGTCTGGGAGTGCGTGTTCCGGACCCTGTCAGGTGAGCCCGACTTTGAATATGTGATGATTGACTCGACGAGTGTTCGCGCCCACCAGCATGCTGCGGGCGCAAAAGGGGGGCTCAAGAAACGGAAGCCCTTGGCCGCTCGAGAGAGAGAACTAACCGCCAAGATCCACACCGCAGTCAATGTCTTGAGTAATTCATTGCGCTTTATCCTGACACCAAGGCAGGCATCTGACTATGCGCAGGCGATGCCGTTGCTGACAGGATGGTCCGCACACTACGTGATCGCCGACAAAGGGTACAATAGTCGCACGATCGAGAAAACGATTGAACGGTCCGGAGCAATTACTATAATTCCGCTGCGTGCCTGCCTCAACAATCCGCGCGAGACGGATTTCGCCCTGTACGCCGAGCGCTACCGCATCGAGGGCTTCTTCAACCGACTCAAGCACTACCGTGCCGTCGCGACTCACTACGCCAAACGCGCCCGTAACTTCGCCAGTCTCATCGATCTTGCCGCAACCATGCTCTGGATGAAAGGAATGTCCACAGCCCCTAGAGCGTGTATTGCAAATTCCTGATTTGAACGCATTGAAACATCTGGTATGCAGAAAAAGGTCACGCGTGAGGACACCTTTCTCATGATGACGCTATACCTCTCAAAAATAGATGCAACCGAGAATCCCATATCCAGAGCAAAGATAGATTCCTACCGAGTTTGCGAATGAGGAAATGTGTGAGGAAAGGCATTATTCTAGCTGGAGGTTCAGGTTCTCGTCTCTATCCGCTTACGGCTGGTACGAGTAAACAGCTCATGCCGGTGTATGACAAACCCATGATCTATTATCCGCTTTCCACTCTGATGCTTGCTGGGATTCGCGAAATCCTTGTCATCACAACTCCCCAGGACCGGGAAGCATTTGTTCGACTCCTTGGTGATGGTGCTCATCTTGGCCTGACAATTCATTATGCCGTACAGCCACGACCAGAAGGCTTGGCGCAAGCCTTCATCATCGGTAAGAAGTTTATCGGACAGGACTCTGTAACCCTAATCTTAGGGGACAATATCTTCTATGGCCATGGATTCCCTGAAGCGCTTCTAGAGGCGGCTCAATCCGAAACAGGAGCGACGGTCTTCGCCTATCACGTCCGCGACCCAGAACGCTACGGAGTTGTCGAATTTGCTGAAACCGGTCAAGCGCTGACGCTGGAAGAAAAACCGGTCAACCCGCGATCGAATTACGCTGTCACAGGACTCTACTTTTACGATAATGATGTCGTGAATATCGCAGCCGAGTTGAAGCCATCAAAGCGAGGCGAATTAGAGATCACTGATGTCAATTCCGCATATTTGGCTCGTGGGAGTCTGAGAGTACAAAAACTTGGGCGAGGAATTGCCTGGCTCGATACGGGAACGCATGCGTCTCTTCAGCAAGCATCTAACTTTGTTCAAACACTTCAAGAGAGGCAAGGAGTCATGGTCTCCTGTCCGGAAGAAATAGCCTTTCGCATGGGCTATATCACGAGCGACGATCTGATAAGGCAAATGGTTCCAATAAGAAAAAGCCAATACGGTGATTGCTTGCTCCGCCTGCTTCAACAAGAAGGATTACACGCGTGAAAGTTGAGACAACTAAGTTGCCAGGCGTGCTCATTATTGATCCGGTGGTCCATCGCGATCCGAGAGGTTTTTTTGTGGAAAGGTATCAGGCTCGGGCCTATTCGGAATACGCTCTCCCCAAGGAGTTTGTCCAGGATAATCATAGTCAATCCGTAAAGGGAACATTGCGTGGCATGCATCTCCAACTGTCGCAACCGCAGGGGAAATTGGTATATGTGCTCGAAGGATCTATTTTCGACGTGGCTATGGATGTACGCGTTGGTTCCCCTACTTTTGGTCAGTGGGTCGGTGTTGAACTGACCAGAGACAATTTTAGACAGCTGTACATTCCTCCTGGATTTGCGCATGGCTTTTGTGTCACCAGCGAGCGGGCAGATGTCCTGTATAAGTGTACAGACTATTATCTACCAGGCGACGAGATCACCATCCCCTGGAATGATCCGGAGATAGCAATTCAATGGCCAATCTCGAACCCGCTTCTCTCGCAGAAGGATGCCACTGCTCTACGGCTCCAGCACGTGTTGAGTCGGCTTCCTAGATATAAAACGGAAGAGCACAGCGTCCACCCTGTGGAAGCTATGAGAAGGGTAATTCCATGATTACGGCAATAGGAACAGGTGCAACAGGGTTTATCGGCAGCAACTTTGTCAGATTGCTTTTTAAAGAAACAAACGTTCACGTTGTGATTGTGGACCAGCTGACCTACGCAGGTCATCCAGCCACGTTAATCGATATTCAAAATGATGGGCGCGTAACAGTTCTTCAAGAAGACATCACCGGTGAGCAGACCATCTAGGGCATTTTCAAAAGGTAGATGCCGACCTGGATCGTGAATTTTGATGCGGAGTCGCACGTCGATCGGTCGATTGATAATCCAAAGCCATTTCTGGAAAACAATAGGTCCGTCACATACGTACTTTTTGAAGCAGCGCGTCGACTCCTCGCAGAGACCGATGCGCACATGAAGACGAATTTAGATTTCTGCACGTTTCAACGGATGAGGTGTGTGGCTCACTCGGGGCAGAGGGAAAGTTTAGCGAGTCGTCTCCTTACGCTCCCAATTCACCGTATGCTGCCTCAAAAGGTGCCGCTGACTATTTTGTCCTGGCCTATTGGCATACGTACAAAGTTCCAACTCTGATTATGAACTGTTCAAATAACTATGGTCAGTATCAATTTCCTGAAAAGCTGATTCCTCTCACAATCCTAAACGCCCTTGATTGCAAGCCATTGCGCATCTGTGGCGATGGGCTCCAAGTTCGAGACTGGCTTCATGTGGAAGACATTGTCGAGCCATCTTGCTGGTCCTTCGTGACGGGAGAGTAGACGAAAATTACAACATTGGAGGCGAGGAAGAAAGGACTACTCGAGGGATTGTCGACGGAATCTGTTCCATTCTCGAAGAATTGATGCCGGCTAGCAAGAATGCATGCTGCATGGAGAAAAATCTTGGTCTGTATACCGACCGGAAACAGTTTGTTGAGAACCGTCCAGGTCATGACCGACGCTACACTATCAACTCCGGAAAGATCAGATCTGAGTTGAAATGGTCTCCACAGCATACATTCAAAATTGGATTGCAAAAAATCGTTGAGTGGTATTTTCCAAATCGTGAATGGTGCCAACAGGTGTTGGGAGATCGCTACGAGAGACAGCGGTTAGGGATCTTGGCGAATGACTAGGCTCAGGACTCATTCTTTCAGATAGAAGGTGATATGGCTTCATGGTGTCAGACGGCTTCAAGACTGATGCAATTCAGTTTGCTACAACTGTAGCCATAGGGATCAGAGGGGATGATTACATTCTGTACGTCAAAGCTATACTATTTCCTGAAACCTGCTATTCCATGGCCAATCAGAATACGAGCACGGCGTCTGCTTGCTGATCATCTACGGAAGCAGATCAGGAATTCTTGGCCGATTCTCCCGTCTTCGGCTAAACCTCCCAAAGGCTGGCCAGGGTGGCCGAACAGCAAACAATTTGCCTTCGTCGTGACTCATGACGTCGAGGGCGTACGTGGATTGGCACGATGCAGGAAGCTGGCCGATCTGGACCAGGCGTTGGGCATTCGTTCAGCGTTCAACTTCGTACCGGAAGGGGAGTACCGCGTACCCGATACCATTCGAGCAAAGCTTGATCAGGATGGCTTTGAAGTTGGCATCCATGATCTGCATCATGATGGATCGTTGTATCGATCATCACGGCACTTTTCGGAGCAGGCTCCGAGAATCAATCGTTACCTTAACGCATGGGTGGCATCGGGCTTCCGGTCTGGGTTCATGTTCCATAACCTTGATTGGGTCCACAGACTCAACATGCTCTATGATTCTTCCACCTTCGATACCGATCCGTTCGAACCGCAACCGGATGGAGTCGGGACGATTTTCCCCTTCTGGGTACAGGACGGGGACAGGAAAGGGTACGTCGAGCTCCCCTATACGCTTCCACAGGACTTCACCCTGTTCGTGCTCCTCAAGGAAAGGACGATCGATTTGTGGACACAAAAGCTTGATTGGGTGGCGTCACACGGTGGCATGGCATTGGTAATTGTCCATCCGGACTATATTTCATTTGATGGAAAGCCGAATGACTCAGAGTATCCGGCCGATTTGTACAAACGCCTGCTTAAATATGTCATCTCCCGCTACGGTGATATCTGTTGGGTTGCCCTTCCGCGTGAGGTGGCAACCTATGCCGCGCAGTTTAGACCTTCACTCGTTCCCAGTACATATACCTGAGGTCTTCGCGTCGCTTCTCTGCCATGTGGCCGATATCAGACATTGAAACCATATGACTGATGTGCCAGGGCCCTCACTCTCTTATATACCCAGGCACGCTGACCTTCGCGTCATATAAGTACCTGTTCAAAGAGCCCTCACCTCAAGCATCCGACCTAGGACTGTAATCTCCTTACACGACGTGCATATGAGACCAGCAAATCGATGGTGGGAGAGGCTTGCTTGCTTCCTTGCTATGAGACGGAGCAATCAGCCCCCAACTTCACCAAACATCTATTCTGAAACGGTATACCGAGAGCTGATTCATAGAGAATTCAAGCGTTCCGAGCGAACAGGGCAGCTCTGCCGGATTCTGCTTATCTACCGCACTAACGAGCAAAACCTGATCGTACCTCTGGGGTCGGAGTTTACCAAAAACGCAGCGTCCGTATTGTTCAATCATGTTCGTGAGACCGATTACATCGGGTGGTATCGGCATGGGCGGATCATGGGAATTCTGTTGACTGCGTTACGGCCAAACTCTGCTAGCTATGGGCGTGACGGTCTGAAGGACCGTTTGGTGGACAGGTTCTCTAGTGTCTTCACTCTCGTGAATAATCATGCGCTTCAGATAGAGGTGCTCGGGCAGGATGAGCTGAGAGCAATCGACGCAGCCGACCATCCTGCTCCGTTTTCTGCTTCCGATGGCGAGATTCTCTAACCTTTTGCAAGGAGTGTCACAATGATACGACTCGGTGTGATTGGGTATGGATACTGGGGTCCGAATGTGGTGCGTAACTTTCTTGGACATCACGACTGCCAAGTCGTCATGGTCTGTGACAAATCTTCCACAGCATTGACCCGTGTCATGACGGCACATCCTGGTATCGGGATGACGAGCAACCCGGATGCGGTGCTGCTCGCCACGGACATCGACGCCGTCGCGATCGTGACGCCGGTATCGTACCACTACGAATTAGCCAAAAAGGCGCTTGAGAACGGGAAACATGTGTTCGTCGAGAAACCATTTACCGCGACCTCTGCCGAGGCCGAGGAATTGGTCCAACTGGCAGATCGTCGCGGGCTGCAGATCATGGTGGACCACACGTTTCTCTTTACCGGAGCGGTCCGCAAGATCAAGCAACTCATTGATGAGGGCACGTTGGGTCGGCTGTACTACTACGACTCAACGCGCGTGAATCTCGGGCTCTTTCAGCACGACGTGAATGTGCTCTGGGACCTTGCGCCGCACGACTTGTCGATTATGGATTACTTGATCGGGGCCGAGCCCGAGCTGGTCGTGGCGACCGGGGGAGCTCACGTGAATAATCTCGAAAATATAGCCTACCTCACCGTCTATTTCCCAGACAATGTTCTGGCGCACGTCAACGTGAATTGGCTCTCCCCTGTGAAAGTACGTACGACGCTGGTCGGAGGCCAGAAACGCATGCTGGTCTGGAACGACCTTGACATGGCAGAAAAGCTCCGCATTTACGACAAGGGTGCCGACATCAAAAGTGAATCGGGGGTGCATGCGGCCTTGGTCAGTTACAGGACCGGCGATATGTACGCACCGAAGATTGAAGAGGCCGAAGCGCTGAAGATGGAAACGCGCTATTTCTTGGACTGTGTCATGAATGGGACGAAACCGATCAACGATGGGCTGGCCGGGTTGAGGGTCGTGCGTATCCTTGAAGCAGCCGAACAGTCTCTCAATCAACATAAAGAGATTGTGTTGGCTTAATCGATCGAAGAGGAGACGACACATGACCGCGACACTCACCGATGGCCGCAGAGCGGCAACTCACACGAGCATCCACGGCAAGAGTTTTTTTGAGGAGATGATTACCAGAGAGCGCAAATGGACAGAGCGCTCTGGGATGGTGATGGCGCTGTTATTAATCAGCCTTCCGAATAGGTTGAGCGAGGGGAGGACCGCTGACAGCGCTATCGTGGCCAATACTCTCTTAGCAGTGACCTCGGAGCTGGACATTCTTGGCTGGTTTGAACCTTCACATGTCCTCGGTGTGATTGTGCCTGAGATCACCCTGGCTAACCTAACCAGCAGGTGTGATCGACTCGAAGCCGAACTTCGGAATGCAATTACGCTTCATGGTGATCAAGAGCTAGCGCAACATCTCTCAATTACCATGCACGTGTATCCGGAGCCGACTATATCCATTGAGCAACAGATGCCCCCCTCGCTAAATCAACTGCTGTATCCAGAACTCTTGATAAATCGGCGATCTATTCAGAATTATCAAACCCTCAAGCGAGGCATAGACATTATGCTCAGTGCCATTCTGTTGTTCTTGCTCTTGCCGGTGTTCGCCCTTATCGCTGTCCTTGTCAGGATGTCGTCGCCAGGGCCGGTTTTCTTCAAGCAGACGCGGGTAGGGCATCTGATGAAGCCCTTCACGATGTATAAGTTCCGAACAATGCACACTGCTGCTGATCATCAGGTTCACCACGATTATGTGAGCTGGTTCATTACCGCCAGCGATCAGGCACTGTCGCAGCAGAAGCCGGCGGTCTTTAAGCTCACTCATGATAGTAGGGTGACATCGATCGGCCGATTTCTCCGACGAACGAGTCTGGATGAGCTGCCTCAGCTGTGGAATGTGCTGATCGGTAACATGTCCTTGGTGGGACCACGGCCGCCGCTCCCGTATGAGGTGCAACAATACAAGCCTTGGCATCGAAGGCGTGTGTTAGAGGCCAGGCCTGGCATAACCGGTATCTGGCAGGTCGTCGGCCGGAGTCGCACGACGTTTGATGAAATGGTTCGCTTGGATCTTCAGTACACGCGGACCATGTCTCTGTGGTTGGATATCAAGATTCTGCTGGCGACGCCGACTGCCGTAATTACTGGGAAAGGAGCCTGTTGACGTTAGACATATTCTCTGATCTTCGGCTGTTAGTAATGATGGCATTGCCTACCTTAATGTCAGATGGTGATCTTTCCCCGATCTGATATACATCAAAGGATGTCCTGGGTCGCTTCGCTCCGCGTCGTGTACTGTCGGTGATACACGAGCTCGCGCTTCAGGGTTCCGAAGAAACTCTCCACACAGGCGTTATCCCAGCAATTCCCTGTGCGGCTGGGGGATGCCGGGTTTTGATCGCCATGCGGCGGGCTTGGTGGGTTAAATCTCCGGTCAAGCGAGGGCCCATCGCCCAGCCGATGACGGCACGCGAGTATAGATCCAACAACACGGCCAGATACAACCACCCTGCCATGGTCCATGCCGTAGGTAATATCGATGGCCCAGACCTGGTTAGGGTGCGACCCCGTAAATTGGCGTTGAAGCGTGTGCCACCACGGGTAAGCCGTGTGACGAATGCGTGGGGTCTCCCACCTGCTGGCCCTGTGCGCGGAGCGCCCGCCAGAGGCTCGGACTGTCATAGGTCTGGCGACTGTCTTGATGGAGCCCCCGGATGGTGGCAAGCAGCATCCGATTGGCAGCCGCCCACCGCCTCTCGGGACGCCCACGCCGTGCGTATACCCCACCGGGGAGACCGCCAGTGCGCAGTACATGAGGCGGATCGGATCGCGAGGGTCCTCTTCCTGGATCACCCGATATCTCATCGGGACTCCTTCGCGAAGAAGGCCGCCGCACGTCGCAAAAATCCCGCTCTTGCTTCAGAACAGTATGTTCTCGCACGCAGCCGTGCGAGCTCCTCTTGTTTCACCTGCATCGACTGACTGGTGCGGCCGTGGCGCTCAGCCTGCTGGTCTGCCCGCCAGAGATACCTCAAATGGTCGGCAACACCCAGGTCTCGGACCACTTCCGCGACAGCGCCGTAGAGGGTCGCATATCAAGCGCACGGCTTCTACCTTAAATTCTTCTGTGTCCCGTCGTCGAGTCTTCGTGGTCATGCGATCCTCCGATTGCATCATTCTCCTCCTTCGTGATGCGTCTGTACAATCGGGGAAAAGTCAGCCTCCGCTACGTTGCTGCGAAACAAGGTTCAGGATTGGTCACTCAAGATGTTGGTTATAAGAGGTTTTGTTAATCTAGGTGTCTTGCTACGTAGCCTGTTGCATGATCTAGGATTCGTCAATGGTCATGGTTGGTCAGTTGCCGTGAGTTTGATAGCCCTATCACTCGCAAGTTGCGGATCTGATGGTGCGCCAGAGCCAATGATTTCTACAGGCTCTTCCTCTAGCGACGCAACGGTCAGATTGGCTTGGAACCCTGTCAACGATTCAAGCATCATGGGCTATTACATTCATTACGGAAAGCGATCTCCCAACCGGTCAGGCTCGTGCGTATATGATCAAGAACAATTTGTAGTCTCGAACCAAGGAACCGTGACCAACCTAGACTGGGGATGGACGTACTACTTTGCAGTGAGTGCCTATAATGGACTTGAAAGTGAGTGTTCAAACGAGGTCTTCACGCACACTCCTCCTCGTAGATTGTCGCCCCTTCTGGAGATGGCGAGGTGAGATAGTGTGATTACGGTAGGCCAGGAGCATGTCTTTCAACTGTGATTACCGTCGCGAGTGCCTTTGGGGAGCCGGGCGCCTTTGTTGAGTACCTTGATGGAACAAAGTCACAAGTATACATCCGTGAAAGAGCACCCTTCGATCAAAAATGGAGTCGGCTTAGGACATCAGGCGGCTTCGTCTGTAGTTCTCCCTAATCTCAGGTCGCTGAGCTATGCCTTGCCCTGTAGCCATGTTCAGAGGGATATCTTTGCCCTTCTGGCATTCCTTGGTTTGTGCGCGTCCTTTTGGGTACCACTCCTGGAGCTCGTTGCCATTGCATTGGGAAATGAACGTTTCTCCTTTGTGTTAGTGATTCCGATACTGACTTTCCATCTGCTGTTCTTGAACAGGAAGACCATAGTAACTTCTCGTATGTGGAGTCCACTGATTGGCTTGTTGGTCATGGCCAGTGGAGCCGTTTGTTACTGGTACGCTGAGGGACAAGATTGGACGCAGGATCGACTGACCATCGACATCTTGACCTTTGTAGTAATGTTCTGGGGCCTGTTTCTAGTGGCTTTTGGGAGAGAAAGTTTTCGCGACAACGTGTTTGCACTGGCGATGCTTCTCTTCATGATTCCGTTGCCCTCTATTCTCCTGGACACAGTGGTCGTTTTCCTGCAGCGCAATTCAGCTGATACGGTGGACGTGATGTTTTCCGCTCTTGGCATTCAAGCCCTTCGTGATGGATTCACCTTTGAACTCTCGAATTTTGTTATTCTTATTGAAGAGGAGTGCAGCGGCATCCGCTCTTTTTTTGCGCTCATCATCACCAGTCTCCTTGCCGGTCACTGGTTTCTATCATCTTGGTGGACTAGAGCCGCGTTAGTGGCAGTTGTCGTTCCTCTAACCATCATCAAAAATGGCTCACGCATTGTCGGACTATCCCTGCTTGCGAACACTGTCGATCCTGTTTTTATTATGGACAGCGCCCTTCACCGCTATGGCGGCATTCCTCTCTTTGGCATATCATTCGCGATGCTCATTTGTATCACCTGGCTGCTACGCAAATTAGAACAACGGTGCGAGCGTGATCCACCGAATGCGTTTTTTGCTCAAGCCTGAACAAAACATTCCTCGCGTAGTCTGTGCCTGAAATTGACATCTAGACGGGGAAGTGATGGCCGTCAGATTAGGTAGTGTCTGGACAATAAGCCCTCTTCTCGATGCTCGGTGGCCAGAATTCGTCGATCAGCATGCGAACAGCTCTATCTTTCATACGATCGGCTGGCTCAGAGCATTGTGCACTGCCTACGGGTACGAACCAATTGCTTTCACGACCTCTCCACCATCTGAGAGGCTGACGAACGCCCTCCTATTTTGTGTCGTACGAAGTTGGCTGACCCACAGCCGGCTGGTCTCATTGCCCTTCACGGACCACTGCGAACCGCTCGTCGAAAGCATCGAGCAACTGCGAACGCTCTACGCTCATCTCGAAACGCTCAGAAAAACACAACGATGGACGTATGTCGAAATGCGAATGAGCGGGGCCAGTCTCGGTGCCGAGAATGTTTTTCAGGAATGTAAAACCTATCTGTGGCATCGGCTCGACCTTCGGCCAAGTCTTGATGCACTCCACAAGAGATTTCATAAGGATTGTATCAGGCGGAGGATTCGTCATGCGGAACGCCAAGGGCTCATGTATAAGGAGGGCCGGAGCGAATCCTTGCTACGATCATTTTATGACCTTATCGTGCTGACGAGGTCTCGCAAACATCTCCCCCCACAGCCACTCGAATGGTTTCAACGCCTCGTTGCGTCAATGGGAAAGGATGTCTGTATCCGGGTCGCCTTCAAGGAGAATCGGCCCGTCGCAGGACTTCTGACCATGAACTACAGGAAGGTAATATATTATAAGTACGGCGGCACTGATGCACGGTTTCACCACCTTGGCGCGACCTCACTACTATTCTGGGAAACCATACAAGCTGCAAAATCGGCTGGGATGGAAGCGCTCGATTTAGGTCGATCGGATGTCGAGGAACAGGGGCTCATCAGGTTTAAAGAACGTCTGGGAGCACGAGGTGTGCGACTCACTCTTCAGCGTAGTCCTGCTGACATGGTGTCTTCCTCCTTGGAACACCTGAAGATGCGCTTGCTGAAAAGCATTTGTGCCTATCTCCCTAACAAGATGCTAGTTTTGGCTGGTCGGCTTATGTACCGGCATATTGGCTGAGTCCCATGGTCCGGTGAAGAATTTGAAGTGACGTTTCGTGGGAAGGTAGAGATAACCATGCGCCGCCCTCATCTTGCATAATTTTTCACGCTACCCACTCCCTAAAATGTAAGCATTAGTTTCAACCACAAGCTGCGAACGATATATGTACTGGATCGCCTCATTGGAATGCGCCGACGCCAACGACCGATAGGCGGTCTTGTGAACCTATAGCGCGTAAGCCAAGTTGGTTTCGATACCTTACGATTGACCAGCCCACACTGGTTTCGATGCGCCTTTTTGCAATCTACATAAGCAGTGTCCACGTATTGACACAACTTCATTCGACAACCTAGTCTTATACCCTAGGCTAAATAATGAAGAGATTGTTGGTGGCTAAGCAGAGCGATGGGTCGAACAAAATCGCTTAAATGGGCTTTGTAAGTCCTGACTTTCATAAAACAGACACAAGAATCTATCGCAAGTTACATGCTTGGTCTGTGGAGCGTTGTGATCCATATCACGGTATTAAGGAGGAGAGGAACATGGTGAAACTAAAGAGTGGGTCGCTTAACTCAATTGTCCTTGGCGTTGCCATAATAATTGTAAGCTCCTCTGGAAATCTGGCCGTGGCTCAAATGAGCAGTAGTCTCGCTACGAATAGCACTGACCTTGTTATAGCTAAACATAAACCTAAACCTGATAAACCTAAACCTGGCCCTTGCGGCAGGAAGCCTTGCGCAAGTGTTCCTGAGCCAGCATCCTCGATCTTGCTAGCCAGTGGGTTGGTAGGGCTTGGACTTTGGAGGCTGGCCACACGAAAAAATTAACTGAATTTACCTAAATGATATTTAGCTAGACTGGGCCGCTCCTTCGCGGGAGCGGCCCTTTATTTTTATGAGCATCCCCGTGCTGAGAGTTGATCGTGGAGGCACCATCTTTTTCAGCAGACGCCCTGCCTGATTCCCTTTTCTGATGAAAAGACCTCTACTACCTCTTCCCATTTTCTGATATTGAATCATTGGATCGTCTTACTAACCATGTTAGAAGGAGCACTCTCGCCGGCGCTGTTGTAGTCCGTGACAACGAAATAGTAAGTCCTACCGACAGTTAACCCGTTAACGATGTACGACGTGACAGCACCGACATTAAATGTTTGCGTATATAATCCCGGAGCCGTCCCGACGTAGACTTTATAGCCACTAACGGGTGTGCTGGTGACCCCATTCCATTTCAGTGTCGCCGAGGATGTGGTTGATGGCGGTTGAGTGATGGATGGCGAAATCATCAACGTCACCGGAATAGTTGTGGTTTGCCAGGTGCCTACCTTGATGGTAATGATAGCACTGTACGTGCCCGCTCCTTTCCCACTGGTGTTAACGGCCACTGAGAGCTGCATAGTGCTGGTCATGGATGTGCTTGTAGGAGACACTGAGAGCCAGGTGGCATTATCTGAGACCGTGAGCGTAACTGTACTGGATCTGGTCCTCGAGACGGTTATTGTCTGATTATGCGGGTTGCTCCCATTCTGCACCGCAGAATAGGTTAGCGACAGTGGGCTAAAAGTCGTGGCCGCCAGTCCCTCTGAAGTGAGTCCCAGACAGATGAACACCATGATCCCAAGATTTTTCCATAACCACTGTGCGGGCGAAGCATTGGTTGTATGACAAGGAAGTGGGGCGGCGTGAGGTGTCATAATAAAGTGTCTCAAGAGTCTCTCCCTCTGCTGATATGCATCAATCTCGCGTTAAGTTGATTTACAAAGAATCTCGTAAGTGCTGTATTATTTTCCTCGAAAAAGGCGCTCATTGGATTGTCTTGCTGACCTCTGTAGACTGTGAACTTTCGCCGGCACTGTTATAGGCCGTTACCGCGAAATAGTATGTTCTCCCCACGGTTAGGCTACTCACCGTTGACGCGGTGACGGTGCCTACGTTGATAGCTCGTGAATACTGACGGGGAGCCTCACCAACATAGACTTTGTAGCCGCTGATGGTTGTGCTGGTAACGGCGTTCCATCTGAGGGTAGCCGAAGACGTCGCCCCGCCACCTCCTCCGCTTCCCGGGGATACAATCAATGTCACGGGCTCGGTATTTTTGCACCAGGTGCCTACCATGGTTGTGATGGTGGCGCTATACGTTCCTGCAACAAGCCCTGCTGTGTTGGCAGCGGCCGTGAGCGTCTTACTCGTCGTGATCGTTGTGGCGGCTGGTGACACGGTAAGCCAGGAGGCATTGTCGGAAGTGGTAAACGTCGCTGACCAAGTAGAAGGCCTCGAGACGGCTATGGTCTGATTCGGTGGGTTTGTCGCACCTTGCACCGCATTAAAGGTCAACGATGTGGGCGTCAGACGAATAGTCGAAGCGGCATCGTGACAGGCCAAACCTCCAGAAGCAAATCCCAGCCAGATGAATGTGGTGCCCAGAAAAATCTGCCAGAACTGCGGCGTAGTTAAACCGTGACTCATGCACCAAGATTGAACGGTTTGATGAATGGATGCTCTAGGAAAATGTCTCATAGGTTTTTCCGTTAGCTGCCATGCATAACTCTGGCATTGAATTGGCCAACACGACTCTGATCGAATCACAGGATGACTCTCTCGCAAAGACCGTTCACGAGTTGAGCCGTGAGGGGTTTGCACAACGGTTACGCTTCCGCCGGAGGGGTGGTCATCATGATTGCGTTCGAGCAGAGATTTTCCGACTCGACCTCGGTGAACGCACGAATAGCGAAAAAATATTGTGTATTAGGCTCAAGCCCCGTGATCGTGGTAGATGAAGCTTTAACAGTTTTGCTTTCTCCTTGGGAGCACCAGCTCAGTTCTTCAGAATGGGACGCTTCGGAGTCCGATTCTTCCGACGTGGTCTCTACGGACTCTGAACCTTGTGAATGCTTTCCGTAGTAGAGGGTATAACCAGCAACATTAAAGCCTGGAGGTTGATCCCAACTTACATTCGCAGTTATCCCAGACGACGTTGAGGTCATGGTGATCATCGGATCTTCTCCACCAACATCGGCTACAGTTGAATGCGAGGCTTCCTCTGATTCCATTGCACCGGTCGCGTTCGTTGGTGCAGAAAGGTTCGAAGCAACCGGTCCGCCTGCATTTTCGTCGGCACAGCCGGTCACTGAAGAGAGCAGAAGAATCATAACTACCGGATAGGCGATTGATCGAATGGGCTTGCCACACGCAAGACCGACCAAGGTCTCAAACAGTAACATACGTATACCCCTCTTGATGAATCGACATAGAGCTGTGCGATAGCAAGCTTCTGTATGTTTGTGCCACCTGCAAGGCGGATACACGCTCCGCAATCGATGTTTTCCAAACTGGAAAAGGAAGGTGAGCAAGATCGGTGCCGATAAGAATATGGAAGATACGCGAGACTTTTTAAGTATTTGGGGTACGTACTTCAGACTGCAGGGTGTACGGTGTGAAGGATATAGCCTGCAGAAGGGTCAAGAACGAACAGAACGCTCACATGCACCTTGATAGTTTTTTGGACTCGTGTCTTGCGGGATGATGAAGAGGAAAGCGCTTGGAGTTTTTGGGAGCAGAGGCGATTTCAACAATGCTGAGCAGATGACCTTCGCTTTCCGAGACGATGATCAAGGGGACAGTATCGGTTGTGCTCACAAACCACAAGGCCTCATTCAACGACGAAGTTGTTTCGTATTCATGCTTAAAGGTCATCCTGCACTCAATAGATACTCTTACTGACTTCATTTGATGGTTGGCTCTCACCAGCACTATTATAGGCGGTAACGGAAAAGTAATAAGTCGTCCCCGTTGTCAACTGGTCAACGGTATACGAAGTGACATTGCCGACAGTGATTGTCCTGCTATAGAGACCTGAGGTGGTCCCAACTTTTACATTATAGCCACTCAATGATGGGTCAGTAACCCCGTTCCATGCGAGAGTGGCTGTCGTGGCTGATGGGGGAGATGACACGGTCATCGCCACAGGAACCGTCGTAGTCGCTTTTCCCACCTTGATCGTGATGGTTGCATTGTAGGTGCCGGCGGTGAGCCCACCGATATTGACAGCCACCGTGAGCGTCGTCTGAGTGGTCATGGAGGTCGTGGCTGGCGAAACGGTCAACCAAGAAGCGTTGTCGGAAGTCGTAACCGTTGCCTGGCTTGTACGACTTCGAGAGACAGATAACATTTGATTGCGCGGATTTGTTCCACCTTGAACGGCATTAAACGACAACGTGCTCGGGCTCACTGTGAAGGCCAAGCATTCAGCAGCCGGCCCGAGGCCTATGAAGACTGTGACGGCAAGAACCAGCCAGAACCATCGTGTGGGTAGGTATTTATGTTTATCATGAGATCCTGCTGTTTGGTAAGTGCATTCCATGAATAGTGCCTCATTGGTAGGTTTGCATTTCATCGTGTTGTGCGCATCAATATCGTGGTGCACATGGTCTGCTTGTAGCTGAAACAGGAAAGGCAAAATAAGTGCCTGGCTGGAAGCTGCCTGGCATTCTTTAATTTCCAAGGAGTTCCGAGAGTACTATTGGTACGGATAGCTCAACGATGGTACTGATTCGTATCATGCACATCAAATATGTACGCAATGTTCATTCGACCTGTACACCCTTCATTCATAACGGTTCATAATCAAACCACCAAAGACATTACGCGAGCCTGGCTACAGAACAAACGCAGCCGGTCTTGTCGGCAGCTATAGAACAATTGTTTATGAATCATGTGAGCTGGAGTTGTCGGGTGAGGCAGATCAGTTAGGTACTGAAGAAAAGGATGCAGGTCTATTAAGCTGGAATGCTGTGGCGTACCCGACCCATCAAGACGTGAGAGAGCCGAGTTTGTGCAGCTTCAGCATATTCGTGCCGCCGACTTGTCCCGCCATGGTTCCAGACACAACAGCGACGATGTCTCCGGGCTTACAGAGATGCTCCATCGTAAGCCGTTGCTCCGCTTCTGCGATCCAGGCTTCAGGTGCTCCTCCTTGAGACATGAGAAAGGAACGCACGCCCCAATACAGCGCCATCTGACGCCGAATTGTTTCAGAGGGCGTAAAAGCGAGAAGCGGGGAGGACGGTCGATGTTTTGATATCAAACGGGCGGTCGTGCCGCCTTCCGTAAAGGCCATGATGGCGCGAGCCATGACTGATCTGGCAGCTGAAGCGGCAGCAACAGCAATGGCTTCTGCGAACGAGAGATTGTCCCCGCCAGGTTCTGTCTTGACGGTTACACCAAGCTCAGTGGCGTCTTCCGCTGCGCGGATAAGACGATCCATGACCTGCACCACCTCAACCGGATAAGCTCCGACCGCAGTTTCGCCCGAGAGCATCACGGCATCAGTGCCATCAAAAACCGCATTGGCGACATCTGAGGCTTCGGCTCTCGTCGGACGAGTGGCCTGCGTCATCGATTCCAACATCTGCGTGGCGGTAATCACTAACCGACGATGCCGATTGGCTTCGACGATAATGCGTTTCTGTAAAATTGGCACGGCTTCCGGCCCCATCTCCACTCCAAGATCACCGCGTGCGATCATCACACCGTCCGCACACTCCAAAATGTCGCCCAGTGCCGCAACAGCCTCGGCTCGTTCTATCTTCGCGACGAGCGGAATACGACATCCATACTGTTGCAGCTTAGCCCGCGCAGTCTCGATATCTTGTGCCCCTCGCACGAAGGAGAGCGCCATATAGTCCACTCTCTGTTCGACACCAAATTGGATGTCGATCTGGTCCTTTTCGGTCAGCGTGGGTGCGCTGACTGTAGTGCCAGGGAGGTTAATTCCTTTATGCGAAGTGATGGTGCCCCCAATGAGGACGGAACAGTCAACGATGTCGTCTTTGATACGGTCAGCGACGAGCTCAATCAACCCATCATTGATCAGAATCCGAGACCCGGTACGAAGATCCCGTGTCAGATACGGATATGAAATAGGGATTTCGGGAGAAGAGGTGAGAGCAGCAGATCGTGCGTCCTGTTCCGATTGGCATGCACGAAGACGAATCGACTGACCGGCTGTGAGGTGAACTCCTGCCTGTGGCACAAGACCTACTCGAATCCTCGGCCCTTGCAGGTCCTGAATGATGGCCACTGCGACTCTCTGCCTGGCAGCGGCCTGGCGGATGGCGGCAATAGCAGTCGCATGGGTTTCGTGAGTCCCATGAGAAAAGTTCAGCCGGGCCGCGTTCATCCCGTTTGCAATCAGACGATCTACGATGGCAGGTGAGGAACTAGCAGGTCCGATGGTACAGATGATCTTGGCCTTTCGCATCTATGTCTCACACCCCCCTCCGTTCACGACCTGGAGAATCAGATGAAACATACCACAGGTCGATAGTGGAACAACCGGACATCACATGGTTTCTTTCAAAGCGTATCGACAATTTGGAATCCTCTATTTTTCTTTTCTTTCACCGAGCAACCAGTACAATGACCTCATCATACTCTTTGATTTCCGTCGAGTCTCTAGCTCGATCACGCGCACCTCTTCTCACACAATAGGCAGGCACCATGGCAACTCTCATTTCCGTCGCGTCTGGCAAGGGCGGTGTTGGTAAGAGTGTTGTGTCGGTCAATCTCGCGTTGGCGTTGGCAAAGGCGGGCCGTCGAGTCATCTTGGCGGATCTAGATGTCGGTGGGGCCGATGCTCACATCATGGTCGGACAACTGAATCCAACCGTGACACTAACGGATTTTCTCAACAAACGAGTGGAGCGTTTGGAGGATGTCGCCGTTCCCGTGGCCTTTCATTCAAACCTCCGACTTCTGGCCGGAACAGGCGAGACCTTGGCGACGGCCAACATGGCCCACGCGCGCAAGAAGCGGCTGATGAAGCAATTCAGAGAACTTTCTGCGGATATCGTGGTGATCGACATTGGAGCAGGCACGAGCTACCATGCGCTCGACTTTTTCTTACTGGGTGACATTCATTTGGCAGTCGCCACTCCGGAACCAACGTCCGTACTAGACCTCTACCGATTCATTAAGTTAGCAGCGATCCGTCGTGTTTTGGCCTGCTTTCTCGCGCGCAGTCCTCTGTCGGAAGCGCTGTCAAACCGTGACTTTTCGAGTGTAGAGGAGGTCATGAAGGTTGCCGGCGCAACCGATACCGAAGGCCGCGCAGTGGCAGCGGCTGCACTCCAATCGTTTCGGCCTGGCCTCGTCATCAACCGTTCCTCAAGTCGATCGCAAGTCAACGTGCTCTATCTTCGCAAGATTCTCCATGAGTACGTCGGTGGTGACCTGACGCACGTGGGCGAGATTCCGGAAGATCCTGCTGTGAGTCTAGCCGTCAGAAGTTTCCTGCCTGTAATCGAAGCAGCGCCGACATCCCCAGCCGGTAAAAGTCTGTTGGCGATCTCGAGCGTCGTTGCTCACCTCGTCGGCGCTCACATCAGTAAACAGATAGAACAGACAAAACAAACAGAAGCCAAGGCCATTACGGTATGTCTCTCCAATCTGACATTCTCAAAAGACCCTCCTGCCGCTATTACTGCGCAACCTGATCGTCCACCTCCTGCGCTTGAACCACAGCAGCCTGCCTCCGCAGCTGTCATCCAAAAGGCAGGCGGGCTCGTCGCTTGAAAGATGATGGTGAGAGCACGGAGGTCATGGCATCACTGTCCATCGCGCTGTGTGTCGCCCTCGTGAAGGATCTCTCGCATTGAACTTTCGATGGCATTCACTATTCCGGTGCGGCGGTCACCCTGGTTCCTTCCTTTACCGGTGGTTCAATGATGATATTTGGCCCTTGCACCTTTGGAAGCAGTCCTGCCCCAGGTTTCTCCAAGAGACGTTCGTCATTTTTGTTGAACAATAAATTCTGTTTCGAACGACTGTCATCGAAGATTGCCGCGTTAGTAAGCGCCTCTTTATTTTTTGCGTTGGCCTGACCAGGGTCATTGGCCAGTGATTGGCCCATCACAGGGTCAACCGCTTTGCCCATCGGATAGCCTGGATGTTTGGGGAGCGTGGCCGGATTGGCAAATACAAGAGAAACCGTCAGCGGCACAACAGCCGTCGTAAGCAACACCATGGTTGATGTTTTCATGGTAAAACCTCCTGGCTGAAGTGGAAAACACAACAACGCCATCTCGCAGGCACAAGACCTACTGAGGGCGTCCGTAAACGCGCCGAGATAGAATATGGAGAAAACAGTGGATGGATCCCCGGTTTCATAGAAACCTCCGGGATACCTATCAGCATCGCTCCCAAATGAATGGGAGTCAAGGTGGTGAGAATCTGCTCGGGCTAACGCGTTAGAAGAAGGAACCGGAAGATAACCATAAACATAGTGCGTTAGAATCCAAGTTCTTTTTCGAGATCGGCTTTCTTTTTATCAAACTGTTTCTGTTCCGCCTCGCCCTTCTGGCCAAACATGCTTTTCATGCTCTCGCCGGCCTTCTCCATGGCCCGCTGAGACTCCTCTCCTTTCTTCTTGATCTGCGCGGCCATGTCCTTTGCCTTAGGGGAACCGGCAAATTCGTAATACATCATCGCCTGCCCCTGCGTAAAAGTTGGGTCGGGGCGTTTCATGATCGTGTCACCACGTTGCTCAGCCCGGTCCTTTGCAGGTCTGTCACTACTGGGAAGGTATTTCATCCACACAGATGCACTCCTGAGTTTCTCGAGTGACTGCGTGCTGGCTTTGCCGAGTTCGCCGATGTTTCCGGTGAGGCCTTGAGCGTCTTTTTCTTCGGCCTTCATCAGCCGATCGGCATTCATCGAGGCCACCTTTGTTAACTCTTGCCGGAATGCCGGTGGGGAACTATAGGGTTGTCGTGATCCGGTAGTTAAATCGACCAGTTCATATCGACCATTGTCGATATTCCAGGCCGTTTCGAACAGGCGCAGGTCATCTGATTTGGCCTGAACAGCTTTGAGCAGAACACGATTCGCTTCCAAATGGTCTCCGATCGTTTCGTAGTAGCGAAAGGCTGACGTTTGTCCATCAGCTCGCACCAGGTCCGCGGAGTACAGAGCACCTTTGGCTTCGGCGGCCTTGGCCAAGTCGCGCCCAAGTTTTGGCATATTGGCTTTGGATTTTTCCATCGCACTCTTATCATAACGGTCGAAGCAGTCATTCACCGCAATTCTCATATACGCGGCAAACAGTGCGGCAGACTGTCCGGCCTGTTCGGCCCTCTTCAACGCAGCCGATTCGGCTAGTGCGGCTTTTTTCTCCTCGTCACCGAGACAGGGATCATCTGCGTGGACGGCCGGAGTCACGAGAGTCATCAGCATCAGGGAGTAGCCGGCTGCTTTCGTCAGACGCATGAGTGGTATCCTCCGTTACTTACCGAAAAGGCCCTTCATCATCTTGTTGACGTCAGGCATTTGCTCGCCGAGGCTCTCTTTGGCTTGGTTCTCTCGAGACTGTCTCTGTTGTCGTGCGTCCTTCTTCATGTCCTCGATGTTGGGCATGCCACCCATCATGGCACCCATGTCGTTCTTTGTGTAGCCGGCTGGAATTTCGAAGAGTGCAGGGTCCTGTTTTTCAATCTTCAGATTGCTCAGTTCACTGGTCATGCGCATCTTCTTGTCACCCTCTTTGGACAGCATATCCATCTTGACGGTGATACCTTCCTTGGTGGTCCAGAAAAAGCCGCCGAATTTCCCTGACCCGTCCTTCTTCACTGCCACGATCTTGGATTTGGTGGTCTTCAGACCGTTGATGGTTTCCGAACCGACCTCGGCCTGTTCCGTGATGTCGAACGCATTCATCCCGGATGCATTGGAGGCATCCATCGGCATTTCCATGTACATAGTGCCCATCAACTGCCACACCACCTTCTTATCCTTCCGGATGATTGAAGTCATGCCGTCCGAACTGCCCATCTCCAGGCGTTCCTTGTCG
Source organism: Nitrospira sp. (assembly GCA_018242725.1). Lineage (GTDB taxonomy): Bacteria > Nitrospirota > Nitrospiria > Nitrospirales > Nitrospiraceae > Nitrospira_D. Next base: position 138,040 of record JAFEBI010000007.1, read on the forward strand.
ACCGTGTGGTAGATGCGTGACTTCATCGTCATACCACCTTCGGTCTCCATCGTGCTGTCGGCCGAGTAATCGATTTTCACTTCCGGAGGCGGCGCGGCAACCACAGCGAGGGGAACCAGTAGGACGCACGTCAGTAGACCGGCATCACGGAGTAGTCTCATATGCATGTCCTCCTAGGGTAGGGCGGGGGTGAATGGTTGAAGCCTATCGGGATCCGTACGAGACCGTCAATACGTACAATTTCGCGGGATGGCGGTCAGGACATGACCAGAGCGATCGAAAAGGTTGCAGTGTAGCCGTTGTTCGATTCCGAAGGCTCCAGTATCAAGCGATCGCCTCCGTCTCGAAAGATGACATCATCGTGATTGCGCACGCGACGACCTCCGCTCGACGAGTAGGGGAGCGTGGTGTGCACACGATCCGTCAATTCATCAGAAAAGTACACCTGTGACGTGAACTCGTAGCTTCCTCGAACAACCGACGCAGTACGGATTTTAAAGTGAATATGCACGGTTCGTGCGGGATACCAGCCTGGATAGATCGTTTGGAATCGTGCGGTCCCCTGTGCATCAGTCAGCTGATACCCACGCAAGAATTTTTGTCCGCTTGTGTCAAATCCTGGGTCCTGAACATCGGAATAGATGCCCCGTGCATCGCAGTGCCAAATATCGACTTGAGCATCCGGCAAGGGATGGCAGGCTCCGACATGAACGCGAGACACCTGAAAAGTTAAGGTAAGCGGCGTACCAACTACGAGCTTTCCATTGCTCGGTTCAGAACGAATGTCCATGCGATGCAACCGTTCATCGACAAAATAGGGTCCTTCGGTCTGTTTAGGACGGACGATGCAGAGAGAGTGAGGTGTGGCGTGAGCCGGACATCGCATTTCCATCATCAGGCTAACGCCGGTTGTTCCCACCCATGCCAAGATTTGGCGACGAGAGACCAGATATTGGGAATACGCCTCCGTTGTTCTCATAGATTGAACCTTCTCTCATTCACTCATATTTTGGTGTGAGCACGAAAGATGACTACCGACCCCTCATGCGCGGATGAATGCGCGCTGGTGGGGGAGGCGCCGGAGATGGTGAAAACCCACCGCCACCACCGAAATACGGACGACCATAGAATCCACCCCCTCCCCAGTAACCACCGTAGGGACCCCAAAATCCGCCGTAGGGGTAGAATCCGCTGTATCCATAGGGCGGATAGTACGCACCATAGTATGGACTTCGATCCCTTCGCCTCTGGGACGCGATACTGTTCCAGTCAATGATGTGCTTGATCTCAAGGATGGGGTAGGTGTAGTCACTTTCATCGAGCTGTCTTGTCGTCTCACCTTTCACTGTACCAATTACGGTAATAGGTGTGCCCTGTGGGAGGCTGGCAGGATCGAGAAATGCTCCTCGAACCGCAAGGAATCGACCTTCAGATTGAAGGCGATCGTCGGACAGGGGACCGTCTTTCTCTGTCGGGAGTTGCAAAACTTCCACTTCCGTTTCAGCGTCCGTCCGTTTTGCGCGAATGACCGTGCCACCGACCATGATCGTTCGTCCGATATATTCGTCAGGCGCTCGCTTCAAGTCAGCAAACGTCACGGTGGCATCAATCTCCTTCTCCAGTCCCAGGGGAATACCAAGGAGCTCAGTGTCCCGTTGGACTTGATGGATGGATTCCGCACAGGCTGAAAGCATGAATGCCCCACCAATCAGCAAAGCGAAGAGCGTCATGCGAGACATGGTTGTTCTCCTCTAGAAATGATACGACAGTCCACCCAGGATATGCTGTGCTCTATAATTGCCGCTGAAGCCTCCATCAGGGCCAAAGGCGCCCTCAAACTTCAACGTGGCCCCGGTATACTTATACTCCCCAAAGATAGCGATCTTGGGAGTGATGAACGTCCTCAACCCTGCGAGGACATTCCACGCCACAGCGACATCTGAGTCGCTTCTCACCGTCGGCGTATCACCGATCCGAGCGATGGCGGCTCCGATACCGGCTCCGACATACGGCTGAAGCATGCGACCTGGATAGCGCGCAATAACGTTGACGCCGACCGTCGTGACCCTCAAATGAATACCCGGGTCAGCAGCCAAACTCGCGGTAGCCGGCAACGCCTTAATATGGGGAGTGGTGTGAAACACTTCCCCCTCGATTCCGTACCAACTGTGTCCTGGAAAATAGCCTACCTTCGCTCCATAGGTAATCGAGTTTTGTAGATCGAAGTCGGCTAAAGGCCCGGCCACTCCAGCCTGTGGTCCCGTTCCGCCGATTGCGTTGATCCGATCCGCAAAATTCACTCCTGCCTGCCCGGCAACATACATTTCTGCGGATACGGGACTAGGCACCACCATGATGCTTGCAAACCCGATTGCAAGGAAGGTGATGAGACTCACTCTGTTCGTTTCCATCCTCGACCTCCGTTAGGTCATCATACCAGAAGTTTTGTCGATACTAGGTTCCCCGATGAACGCAAGATGATCACTTCGTGACGGTCATCTAACTATTCGTTTTCCATCATGGCAAAATCTCATGAACTCCAGCTCCTAATAAGACATCCGCATGATGGTTGCACTCTTCACGCTCACCAGCATCTTCCCACTTGGACTCTGCACGTCACCTATGGTACATCACGTACGGGACACAACCATGAAGGTGGAATTGACACATCTGTCACTACTACGGAGGTACTGATTATGGGCTTGATGGACCAAATGGGACAAGTCGTCGGCGGTCTTTTGGGTGGGCAGAGCGGGCAAAACCCGCTTTTGCAAGCCGTCGCCGGTTTACTGGGAAACAACAGCAACCTGGGTGGACTCGCTGGGCTTGTTCAGGCTTTTCAGAAAAACGGATTGGGTGAGATTGTGAATTCGTGGGTGAGTACGGGACAGAACATGCCGGCGTCGCCGCAGCAGATTGAGCAAGGACTGGGGAGCGATCTCCTGAAGCAATTGGCTGGTAAAGCCGGGCTATCCCCTCAAGATGCAAGCGCACAATTGTCCGACCTTCTTCCGAGCTTGGTCGACAAACTGACTCCAAACGGCAAGATTGAGACCGGTCCATTGGAGCAGCTCCTCAAGCTGGTTCAAGGGAAGTAATGAGTTGATCGTCTGTGCCTCGATCGTCGGCAAAGATGAATGCGGACGATCGGGCACACAGCTTCGTCCTCTTGCTGGCATTTTGATGAACGGAATTGCCGTTCGCACTGAAGTCATTTTCTTCCGTAGGCCCCACCGATGTCCTCCAGCCCAGCCGACCCTTCCATCTTAAAACCAGGATCACGATCACCAAAACCGGTTGTCGTATGGACGGCAATCGGGTTGGTTTGCCTATCGATTATCTGGACTCTCCGAGACCTGTCTCCGCGAATGACGTCGAGCGAGGTCATTGGGGATCCTCTCTCACCGGACAAGGTTCCGTTGGTCACAGGGGAGGAACCGTTCATTGATCTGTTTACACATGCAGGCTGCGCGGTCTGCCATGTGATCCCCGGTATTCCTGGAGCCAACGGCCACGTCGGCCCTCCCTTGATACTCGGCACCACCGGCACACAACGACTCACGGACCCAACCTACCATGGCGAAGCCAAGACGGTGCACGAGTATATCGTGGAATCAGTATTGGACCCTCAGCAATTTGTAGTGCAGGGCTACCCGGAACACACCATGCCGACCTGGTATGGATCCAAACTCAGCGCGTCGGCCCTCGAAAAAATCGCGGTGTATCTTGAGCGGCAAACGGCCGAACACTAAGAGCCTGTACGATATCGAGGTGACATCTTGGATCACCCGTCGGCAGGCTTGAACGGATGGCAGGAGTCTTATCGTTTTCGAAAGGGTGTGACGTTTCCGGAGGGACCTCCCTGAATCTTGAAGGCATCGGCGCCTGGACCTGTTCCTGGCTGCTTATCAAGCAGCGCATTCACCGCCTCATCGCCTTTGAGTCCTTCAAGCTTGATCTTCAAGCGAAGGTTGTTCGCACTATCGGCATTGATCAAGGCCTGCTCCAACGAAATCTTGTTCACCTTATACAGCTGAAACAAGACATAGTCGAAGGTCTGACACCCTTCATCCGTTCCTTGTTCCATGGCTTCTTTCAAGGTATCGATCTCAGCCTTCTTGATCAAATCCTTGACACGTGGTGTGTCCATCATAATTTCTAATGCCGGCACACGCTTCCCATCCACCGATGGGATCAGTCGTTGCGAAACAACCGCCCGTAAGTTCAAGGAGAGCTGCAAATAGATCTGGGCATGACGTTCGACCGGGAAAAAGTTCATGATTCGTTCGATGGCCTGATTGGCGTTGTTGGAGTGCAGCGTGGCAATGCACAGATGGCCGGTCTCGGCAAACGTAATCGCGGCTTCCATCGTCTCCGTATCCCGTACCTCGCCGATCAGAATAACATCGGGAGCCTGCCGGAGCGTATTTTTCAGCGCGTTCTGGAACGTCAAGGTATCAAACCCGACCTCGCGCTGTGTGATGAGTGATTTTTTATGTTGATGAACGAACTCAATCGGATCCTCGACGGTAATGATATGGCCCGGATAAATGGCATTGCGGTGGTCGATCATTGCCGCCAACGTCGTGGATTTCCCGGAACCGGTCGCACCGACAACCAACACTAAGCCGCGTTTGGTCATCGCGATGTCTTTGATGATCGGAGGAAGTTGGAGTTGCTCGACCGTCTGGATTTCCGCCTTGATGTGTCGAAACACTAGCCCGACATTGCCCTTCTGCCTGAAGATGTTGACGCGAAACCGGCCAAGCTCCTTGTAATACAGCGCCAGATTCATCTCCATTTTTTCTTCAAATTCGCTCCGCTGTTGCCCACGCATAAGCGCCAAGGCCAGCGCTTCGAGCTGCTCATTTGTAAACGGCGGCGCCTCCGTCTGTTGGGTGGCTCCATGAACTCGGTAAATCGGCGGGGCATCAATGGTCAAATACAAGTCCGACGCTTCGCGCTCCACCATGACTTTCAAGAGATTTCGAACATCCATGCTCATACTCCGCCGTTGCAGAAGCCTTACGCCGCTCCAGCCACCGATGCCCCAAACAGATTTGGATTCATGCTACGCGACTGCGCCTCTGCTTTATGCACGACTCCGCGTGTCGCAAGATCAACCAAGGCCATGTCCATCGTTTGCATCCCGTCTTTTTGGCTTGCCTGCATGATTCCCGGGATTTGATGCAACTTGGCCTCACGAATCAGGTTTCGTACGGCCGTCGTCGCAACCATGATTTCTAACGCCGCGACCCGCCCTCCGGTTTTTTTCTTCAGGAGAGTTTGGGTGAGCACGGCTTCCAAGGCTTCAGAAAGCTGTGTCCTGATCTGCGCCTGTTGCGCCGGCGGGAACGCGTCAATGATACGGTCGATCGTCTTTGGCGCGCTTGACGTGTGGAGAGTGCCGAAGACCAGGTGGCCGGTTTCCGCCGCGGTCAACGCCAGTTGAATAGTCTCCAAGTCCCGCATTTCGCCCACGAGCACGATGTCCGGATCTTCACGTAGCGCTGACTTCAAGGCATTCGCGAAGGAGAGAGTGTGCACGCCGAGTTCGCGTTGATTGACCAGACACTTCTTCGATTTGTGAACAAACTCGATCGGATCTTCGATGGTAATGATATGGCCCTCAAACGTATTGTTCAGATAGTCCACCATCGCGGCCAGCGTCGTCGACTTACCGGATCCCGTTGGTCCGGTCACCAAAATCAAGCCTTTCTCTTTGTCACACAGTTGCCTCAGAATCGGCGGCATGCCGAGTTTTTCCAACGGAAGAATCGTCGTTGGGATATTTCGGAAGACCGCGCCGAGCCCGCGCTGCTGGACAAAGACGTTGACGCGGAACCGCGCGATGTCCCCAAGCTCAAAGGAAAAGTCACATTCACGTTTTTCTTCGAAGGACTTCCGTTGAGCATCGTTCATCATGTCGTAGATCAACGCGTGTGTTTCATCGGGAGTCAGTGGTGGGTGGTCGAGTTTTTTGAGATCACCGTGAATACGGATCATCGGGGGCTCGCCCGCGCTGATATGACAATCGGACGCGCCTTCTTTGACCGAGAACGTCAGCAGCTTGGAAATATCCATTCCGTGTGACCCCTGGTAAATGGGTTATAGCGAGGATGGGAACACCCTGTGCATCATGGCACAGCACTGCCTGAAATCAAGAAAATAGCCGGAAGGCGACGATCGGCCTCGCGTGAGTTAGAGGAGACCTGCTTCGCGACCTGCGAGCGTCACGGCCCGCAAGGCTTCATCAAGCTGATCCGTGGTGTGCGCGGCAGTCACGGTGAACCGGATTCGGCTCGTACCGTCCGGCACGGTGGGTGGCCGAATGGCAGGAGCATACACGCCATGGGCGAGAAGGCGATCCGCAAACGCGGAAGCCTTGGCCGCATCGCCGATGAGAACCGGGAGAATGGGACTGACGGTTGGCGTCAGACGAAAACCTCTGTCCCGGAGCTCCTTGAACAGGTATTGACGATTCGCCCAAAGCCGATCTCGTCGCTCCGGTTCCCGCTCAACAATGGCAATGGCCGCCGAAGCCGCCGCCGCCATGGCAGGGGGAAGCGCCGTGGTAAAAATAAAGGACCGTGCCGTGTTCAGTAAATACTGGACAAAGTCATTGGATCCAACAACATACGCCCCGTAACTACCCAGCGCTTTGCTGAGTGTTCCCATATGAAAGGGGATTCGTCCTTCCAGACCGAACTGTTCGATCGTGCCACGACCGGTGGTTCCCATAATGCCGGTTCCATGAGCATCATCCACATACAACATCGCGTCGTATCGTTCAGCGAGGCCAACCAGATCGGCCAGCGGCGCCACATCACCATCCATACTGAAGAGGCCTTCCGTGATGATCAGGGTTCGACGAGTGCCGGACCGCCGTCGCAGGAGCGCTTGGAGATGCGCACAATCACCGTGCCGAAATACCCGGAAATCAGCCTGACTCAATCGACAGCCATCAATCAGACTGGCATGGCACAAGCGGTCGGCAATGATCAGATCACCACGGCCGATAAGATTGGGAATCACGCCTACGTTGACGAGATATCCAGCCCCGAATACCAGCGATGCCTCTGCTCCTTTGAACCTCGCCAGCGCAGTTTCAAGGCTCGCGTGAGGAGGAAGCGTACCACTGACGAGCCTCGACGCGCCGGATCCCGTTCCATATCGTTCCGTCGCCTCGACGGCAGCCTGCACCACTTCAGGATGTGTGGCAAGGCCAAGATAATCGTTGGACGACAGTAAGATTACCGTGCGCCCGGCATAGTTCACGATCGGTCCTGTGGCGGAGTTCAACGGCGACAACGATCGCTTTAATGATTGATTGGTAAGCTGTTGGAGTGTCACTCGAAATTGATCGGTCGACAACGTATAGACTCCGACGCGTCGGTTGCCAGAGAGGCATGGCCCTCCCGTCGCATCCCGATTCCATTGACAAGGTGCGCTACCGTTCAGTATAAGACAACGGTTCTATGATAGAAATCCAGGATAGAAATCCGGTTTTGATTCGCAAAGGAGTAATGGGGCTCGATGACGTACCGAATAAAAGTTCCGCCTCGTACCTTACCAGTCGGTGAAGAACAGCTCGTGAGTGGACTTGAGCATTGGCTGATCGGGCTCAAGAGCTATCGATGGTCCTTGCTTGTCGGATGTGCGCTGCTGCTCCTCATGGGGATGGGTCTTTGGGGATTGTTCTGGTACGAAGAACAAAACGCGAGCAAGGCTCAAGAACTTGAGAGAGAAGCAACGCTTCGTCTGTTTACGCGGCCGTCCAGTGACCCACAAAAAACAGCCAGTAACCTCAATGAGGCTATTGCCCTGTATAAACGGGTACTTGATGAGTATCCACGTACCCCGACAGCCCCACTGGTCCAGTTCAGCCTGGGGAATGCGTACCTTCAATCAAATAACGTGGACTCGGCGATCGATGCCTACCAACGATTTACCTCCACCTATGCCTCCAACACATCGCTCCTCGGGCTGGTCTATCAAAAATTAGGATATGCCCATCTTCTGAAAAAGGATCTCGACCAGGCGGCCAAAGCATACTCCTCGATACTCGACTTGCCTGGAGCAATGAACCGAGACTATGCGCTGTTTGAAGTCGCTCGGCTTGAAGAAAGCCGGTCAAAGCCTGACGAAGCCTTGAAGCATTACCAAGAACTCATGAAGACCCATCCTAACTCTCCACTCACGAGCGAAGCTGCGGTGCGCGTGAAGGTCATTGAAGCCAAAAAAAATCCTGAGCCTTCTCCTGCCGCTGCGACACCAGCCGCGTCAGCCCCGTCCAAGCCCTTTAAACCCTAGGCCATCCATCTGAACACAGCAACGTGGGTGTCAGGATATTTTCAGGAGTCCGCCTGATGCTATCGAGCGAGATTCAGCAGTTCACCCGCTCGAATACCGGGACCTGAAATATTATTGCGGGCCTTGATGGTCTTGATGGGAATTCCAAACTTTCGCGAGATTTTTTGAAGTGTGTCACCTATCCGAACGCGATACAAGCGTGACGCATTGACCTTGGGACGCGAGGTCTCTCGATCCGCCATCATCGCCATGGGAGGAAATTTGTGGGTGGGAACTCGTTCAAGCAATTCCAAGACTTTTGAGCTCGTCCCGACGGGAACCTTTAGGTGGTAGGCCGCCTCGTCCGGAGGCGTGGCATCCCGACGAAGTTCCGGATTCAAGAGTCGAAGATCGTTGTACGAAATACCTGTGACATTGGAAATGGCCCGGAAATGCAGCGGGCGAGTCACGATGACTTCCTCAAATTCATGAGGGGCAACCGGGTTTTGAATAAACCCATATTGGTCCGGATTCCGAGCAATAATCGTGGCGGCCATAATGCGAGGCACATATTGCTTCGTTTCCAGCCGAATCAATTTGGTCCGGGAAATCTCAGAAAACGACTCGGCTTGAGCCTTGTGAAGCGCGCGTAACACCTTTCCTTCTCCGGCATTATAGGCCGCCATCGCTAACGGCCAGGTTCCGAAAATATCATATAAGTCCCTGAGATACCTTGCTGCCGCTACCGTCGATTTAATGGGATCTCGCCGTTCGTCCACATAGGGATCGATGCGTAATCCGTACAGCTTTCCTGTTCCTTTCATGAACTGCCAGGGACCCGTCGCTTTGGCCCTCGAATAGGCGTACGGATTGAACCCACTTTCGACCAAGGACAAATGCACGAGATCACTCGGAAGGTTGAATTCCGCAAAGATGTTTTCGACCAGCGGACGGTAACGATTGAGCCGCACAAGCCATTGCTCGAATCGATCCCGAATGGAGGTGTTAAAAAACCGGATGTGGCTCTGCACCGATTGGTCGATTACCACCGGAATGTTATAGAGCGTCTCCTGAGGTCCTGACGACCTCGCGCTTGCTGCAGTCTCAGCAGTCTCAATCGAAGGCGTCTCCGCCGAATTGTCACTGGAGGAAAGATCTGGAGGCGAGGCGGTCAGCTCAGGCTCCAAGGGAATCAGATTAGGATCCAGATCATCGCTGTTTTCTTGAGCAGAGTCGATCCCTTCAAGGGCCGTTTCCTGAGCGGCAGGGTACGGCGAGGGGGAAGACTGGTTGACAGCAGCTGCATCTTGCGCCAGACCTTGACAGGGAAGCGCGAGTAAAACAGAACCCAGCACACAGATAGCCGCCACGCCAGCAGTCCAACACCATCGTTTGACGATCATCACCACGCAAGGCAGCATGTGAGAGAGCCTATCGATCCTATGCAAACTTGTCAAGAAATCGACCGGGCCCTCTGTTCGTGATCACCCTTGTCCGGGATTGGCGCGCAAGCCCCATCGAGTCCAGTCCTGTCGATTTATGGAAGCACTCAATCATGGGGATTCGCTGAAACTCCGAGACGACCAACTCACATAGGCAACCCTGGTGGTCGATTCCTTGACAGGTTCCCAGAGCAAATGGTAGCGTACGCCCTCTCCAGACAGCTATCTTACCGAATTTACATTGTTATTTTGTGAGGAGGTCTTGATCAATGCTGAAGCGCTATCTCTTGGCTCCTGGCCCGACACCCGTACCCCCGGAGGTGTTGTTGGCGATGGCTCGTCCTATGATCCATCACCGCGCCCCCGAATTCGACCCGATCTTTGCCGAGGTGCGCGAGGGGCTAAAATGGCTATTTCAGACACAAAATGACGTCCTGATGCTGGCTGCATCCGGCACCGGCGGGATGGAAGGCTCTGTGTCCAACTTTCTATCGCCCGGTGATAAAGCCTTATATGTGAACGCTGGAAAATTCGGTGAGCGCTGGGGCAAGCTGTGTAAAACCTTCGGCGTCCAATCGACGGAAATCAAGGTCGAGTGGGGCCGTGCGATCGATCCCCAGCAGATCGCCGACGCCTTGAAAAAAGATCCTTCAATTAAAGCTGTCTATGTGCAGGCGAGTGAGACGTCTACCGGCGTGTCGCATGACGTCAAGGCACTGGGTGAAATCGTCAAAGGGTATGGGAACACCATTTTGGTGGTTGATGCGATTACGGCTCTCGGAGTCTTCGACCTGAAGACAGACGCATGGGGACTGGATGTCGTCATCACCGGCTCCCAGAAGGCCTTGATGCTACCTCCCGGTATGGCATTCGTGAGTGTAAGCCCCAAAGCCTGGGCCTTGGCCGACAAAGCAACGAATGCAGCCTTTTACTTTAATTTCAAGAAAGAGCGGGATAATCAGGCCAAGAATCAAACGTTATTTACCCCGACAGTCTCCCTCATCATCGGGCTTCAGGAAGCCCTCAAGATCATGAGGACAGAAGGATTGGAGCAGATGTTTGCTCGACAGGGACGATTGGCTCATGCCATGCGAGAAGGGGTGAAAGCGGCCGGCATGGCGCTGTTTCCCAAGGAATCTCCAAGCGATGCTCTCACGGCAGTGTGTGCTCCAGATGGCATTGATGGCCAGGCCATTTACAAGAATCTTCGCGTGAAGTACGGCATGACCGCAGCCGGCGGACAGGATCACCTCAAGGGGAAAATTTTTCGCCTCTCGCACATGGGGTACGCGGATTCATTCGATGTCATCGCCGCCTTGGCTGCAACCGAAATGGTCCTGAAAGGGCTTGGCCATTCGGTCACGCTGGGCAGTGGAGTTGGAAAAGCGCAAGAGATCTTGATGGTGAAGTAACCACGTGAGGAGTGACATGTCCGTAGCAGGAATGAAAATTCTGATCAGCGATAGTTTGTCGAAGCAAGGGGTAGCAGCCTTGGAAAACGCGGGATTTACCGTGGTAGTGAAGTCCAAGATGCCGAAAGATGAGTTGTTCAAGGAAATCAAGGACGCCGATGGACTCATCGTGAGATCCGGCACCAAGGTGACCGAGGAACTTCTTGCTGCAGCGGAGAAACTCAAGGTGGTCGGACGGGCCGGATCCGGCCTCGATAATGTCGACACACCTGCGGCGACCCGTCGCGGCATTGTCGTGATGAATACCCCTGGTGGCAACACTGTGACGACTGCCGAGCATACGCTGTCGATGATCTGCGCCATGAGCCGACGCATTCCCCAAGCCACTGCCTCGGTCAAGTCCGGCAAGTGGGAAAAAGATAAATTCATGGGTGTCGAGCTCTATAACAAGGTGCTCGGCATCATCGGCGCCGGACAAATCGGCAGCCACTTGACCAAGATGGCGCAGGGAATCGGCATGAGCGTCGTCGCATTTGATCCCTACCTGACGTCTGAGCGAGCCGAGCGGATGGGCGTGACCATGTTGGATCTTGATGAGCTGTTCCGGCGAGCCGACATTATTTCCGTTCACACACCGTTGACACCGGAAACCAAGGGCATCATCAATGCCCACGCCATCTCGAAGATGAAGCCTGGAGTACTCATCGTCAACTGCGCGCGTGGTGGAATTATCAACGAACAGGATTTGTGCGAGGCGTTGAAAACAAAACGAGTGGCTGCCGCCGCCTTCGATGTCTTCGAAGAAGAACCCGTGAAGCCAGACAATCCACTTCTGGCATTGGATAACTTTATTTGCACTCCGCATATCGGTGCCCAGACCACGGAGGCGCAAGAAAACGTCGCCATCGGAATCGCCGAACAGATCGTTGACTACTTCACCAAAGACGTGGCAAAGGGGGCCGTCAATATCCCTTCCGTCCCCCCTGAACTGCTACCTCGACTTCAACCCTTTCTCACCCTAGCGGAAAAGCTTGGCTCCCTTCAGACCCAGTTGGTACAGGCCGGTCTTGAACGAGTGACGGTGGAGTACAGTGGAGAGGTTGCCGGTCTTTCAGTAGCGCCGTTGACCATTGCCGTTCTGAAAGGCCTACTGAACCCAATCATGGAGCATCCCGTTAATTATGTGAACGCGCCCATCGTCGCGAAGGAGAGGGGCATTGAAGTCAAAGAGATTAAAAGTACCGATGCCGGAGATTTCACAAGCCTGATTCGGGTTCGTGTCGAGGCAGGGAAGGCGTCGCACCAGGTTGCAGGCACCCTGTATCATAAAAAGGAAGCTAGAATCACCGAGATCGACCAGTTCAAAGTTGAGGTCGTCCCTGAAGGGCACATGCTGCTCATTCATAATGTTGACCGTCCTGGGGTTATCGGAATGGTGGGGAAAGTCCTCGGTGATCGGGAGATCAATATTCTTCGCATGCAGTGCGCATTAGAAAAACGTGGCGGCGATGCACTGCTGATCATCGGGTCCGATACGGAGTTTCCGGCTGACACGCTGAACGAGATTCGTACGAGCTCAAATATTCTCTCCGTCAAGGTCGCGAACCTCTCATAGGTATCGTCGTCACTAGGGTATTATGGCTGCTGCCCTTTCGGTGCGCGCTGTCTCTTCCGAGAAGGTCTCCCTCGTACGCGAACGTTCGCTCGTTCCCATCGGAATGGCGACCATTCTTCCGGAGGCGGCCCGTCACGTTCGTCATCTCGAAGCCGAGCTGCTCCGAGGATTCTACGGATCCGGCTACGACGAAATCATCCTCCCGACTTTTGAGTATCTCGATGTGCTGGCGCCGGGACTCGAGCCTAGATTATCGGAAAATTCCTATAAGATCATCGACAGGACAACCGGTCGCATCCTGCTCTTACGGCCTGACGTCACCGCCCAAATTGCGCGAACCGTCGCCATGGGTATGGTCGGCGCTCGTCTCCCTCTACGGTTGTCGTATCGCGCCACAGTGTTTCGCTATGAACCGGAGCATGTCGGCCGGGACCGCGAGCTCTTTCAAGTCGGCGTCGAACTGATCGGGGCGGATGATCCGTCCGCCGACTGCGAAATGATCACCCTGATGATCGAGTCGCTTCGTCAGGTTGGACTCCGATCGTTCAAGGTATCATTGGGGCATGTCGGGTTTTTCAAAGGCCTCCTGGTGTCCGCCGGACTTTCCGCCGAGGGAAGAAAGCAGGCGGAGGAGGCCGCCTCCAGAAAGGATTTACCGCGGCTTGAAGAAATCATTTTGCAAGAGCGCGTGAGCAAGCGTTCTGCGCGTCGGATCCTGGACGCGCTCGAGCTCTGCGGAACAGCCGACGTCTTAGTCAAAGGACGTGCCCTCGCCAAAGGTGAGAACCTTCTGCTGCAAGCCTTAGATCGATTGGCCAGCGTGTATGAAATACTGTGCGCCTCCGGGTTCAAAGACCTGCTTCTGCTTGATTTAGGGGAATTTCGAGGGTTTGATTACTATGATGGGGTGGTCTTTGACGTATTCTCTGACGGGATCGAGGTGGAATTAGGCGGAGGAGGACGGTACAACCACCTCATCGGGCGGTTTGGCCGTGATCTACCATCCACAGGATTTGGACTCAATGTCGATCGCCTCTTTCGAAGCCTCAATCTTTCCGGATCCATGCAGCCTCTTGACTCCAAGATTCTTGTGATAGGTCCCACGAACCTGTCGCATGATCTGATTGTCCTAGCCCAGGAACTTCGTCAGGCCGGCTTGCGAGTATTGCAACGATCCGTTGCGGTCTTTGGCCAAGACTTGACCCGTATTGCTGCGGATGTTGGTCGTGAATCAGGGGCTCCCACGACGATCGTGGTTGGCACGAATCGATCTCACGAGGATCATGTTTTGCTGTTGCAACAGAGCACGTCACAACGCGTCGGAGCCACGACGAGTACGACCAAGGTCCAGAGACGAACCGTGCTGAGACAGAACCTTGTTCGCACGCTGTGTGTCAGCCTCGAAGAGGCACCATGATAGCCGGCAGTTCGGTTGATCTCTCCCAACCCAAGCTCCCGCCACAAAACTTGGAAGCAGAGCAATCGGTGCTCGGTGCCATCCTTCTCGATAATGCCGCCATGCCGAAGGCGATGGAGCTGCTGGTTGAGGACGACTTCTATCGCACCGCCCATAAGAAAGTCTTTCAAGCGATGCTTGAGCTAGCTGACACAGGGGAAGTCATCGATCACATTACGTTGACCGAGCGGCTCAAGGCCAGAAAGGAGCTTGAGGCAGTTGGAGGAGCGGCATACCTCGCGGAATTGGTCCAGATTGTCCCGAGCTCGGCCAACATTCGCTATCACTGCAAGATCGTTCGAGACAAGGCCGTCGCCCGTCAGCTGATCAGTACGTCGACAGAGGTACTGACCAGAGGATATGAGGGAACCGCTTCTATCGATGACTTGCTCGATTTTGCCGAGCGGTCGGTATTCAGCATTGCCCAAGGGAAGCTGGAGCGATCGTTTAGCCCGATCAGTCAGGTCATTAAAGAAAGTCTGGATGTCATCGATAAACTGTCGAAACGAAAAGAACATGTCACCGGTGTGCCGACTGGTTATTATGATCTCGATGATATTACAGCTGGGCTTCAGGCGTCGGACTTGATCGTCGTGGCAGGGCGGCCAAGTATGGGAAAAACAAGCCTGGCGTTGGGGTTTGCGACACATGCCGCCATTCACGCCAACACGGTCGTCGGGATCTTCAGCTTGGAAATGTCCAAACCCCAAATTGTCCTGCGCATGCTCAGCTCTGAAGCACGTGTCGATTCACATGCGCTCCGCACGGGCAAACTACAGAAAGAAGACTGGTGGAGACTGGCAGAAGCCGCCGGTCGGTTGGAACAGGCCTCGATCTATATCGACGACACCGGAGGAATTACCGTCCAGCAGATGCGCGGGAAAGCCCGTCGCCTCAAAGCGGAAAAGGGGCTGGATCTGCTCATCGTCGACTACCTGCAATTGATGCAAGGCCGAAGCGATTCAGAATCTCGCCAACAGGAGATCTCAGATATCTCTCGTTCCTTGAAAGCCTTAGCCAAAGAACTCAATGTTCCCGTGATCGCATTGTCTCAGTTAAGTCGTGCCGTGGAGGCGCGCAAACCACCCATTCCCATGCTGGCCGATCTTCGGGAAAGTGGAGCGATCGAGCAGGATGCCGATGTGGTCATGTTCATTTACCGTGAAGACGTCTACGATCAGAACTCGGAACGAAAGGGGATCGCGGACATCATTGTCAGCAAACATCGAAACGGACCCATCGGGAAGAAAGAGCTGTTTTTTCAGGATCGCTACGCCAAATTTGAAAGCCTCGATCTTCGTGAAGCCTAACAGGCCATTGAGAACCCTTGTTACGCTTGGGCCGAACTTGCCAAAGAACAATCCAGGATATTGAGACAGACTCTCTGACGCAGCGGCATTCTCGTCCTTCCCTCACTGTTCATATCTCGCACTCGAAGGGCGCCTCGCAAGAAACGTTTCACTCGCTTGAACACAAGAGAAGAATCACGGTGTTCAGTCTCCTCACGAGACATCGAGCGGTTTGCGCATCCTTCCGGCACTCGGTATAATCTCCATGTGCCCATGCCAATCCAACCTACTGAACACAATAGGCAGGACCTAAACATGACGTTTGGCAACAGATCGTCTAGAAGAACTGGGGTTGTTCCATTCGGAGTAAGTTGGCTCATCCCATGTGTCCTTGTTGCCTGCGCGGCGGCCCCGCAACCTCAAAAGTCCGTTCAGCCCCCCATTGCGACGCAACCGCCTTCACCGGCTGCGCCTGAGTCTGAGGCAACATATCATTTCATGATGGGACACCAGGCGGAGCTCTCACAGGACATCGATACTGCCCTCAAGGAGTATCACACCGCCTTACAGATCGACCCGAAGTCACGAGAGGTCCAGTCGCGTTTGGCAGCCCTCTATTTTACGTTGGGAGATTTTCCCCAGGCCGTTCGGTATGCCGAAGAAGTTGGACAGGGGACTGGGCAAGAACCACAGATGCTCACACAGATGGCCGGCATCCTCGCCAGTACGGGGAAACCGGAACGTGCGCTTGAACTGTTGGACAAGGCAATCGCCGGCGCCCCGGAGAGGGGAGAGTCCTACTTCCCCAAAGGATTGATCCTGTTAAACCAAAAGCGATTCGCCGAGGCCGAGCAAGCCGTGAAGAAAGGCCTGCAGTACAGCTCCGATTCGCCGATCGGTCACTATTACTTGGGTCGGATTTCTCTGGAGGCCGGAAACTCCGACCAAGCCGTGGCGAACTTTGACCGCGCCATCACCGTGAATCCCGCGTTTGAACCGGCCTATCTTGCGCAAGCGTCGGTGTTTGAATCACGCCACGAGAAGGACAAAGCCATAGCCGTTCTGAAGCGGTATCTTGAGCAGGTTAATCCGCGCAATCGAGACATTCGCCAGCATTTGGTTCAGTTGTACATCGCAACCAAAGACTATACTGGAGGCCTCGCAGAACTTGAAACGATATTGCAGGACAATCCCGGAGATCTCGATGCCCAATTGCGGATGGCACTGATCTATGGTGAGAAAAAAGAATTCGCCAAGGCGATCAGTCGATTGACCGAGATTTTGAGCGCGAAACCGGCAGAGCTCAAGGTGCGGGACTACCTGGGATATTTGTATGAAGAATCGAAGGATTTTAACAAGGCCATAGAAACCTATCGGTACAACATTCAGTTAGACCCAAGGTTCTCAGACAGCCACATGCACCTGGGTGTGCTTCTCTACCGACTTAAACAGTTCCCGGAAGCCGTGACGCATCTCGCTGAAGCCGTGCGTCTGGTGCCGAAGCAACCGGAGCCATACATCGTACTGGGATTGGCGCATGTGCAAAATGATCAGTTCGAAAAGGCCACGCAAGCATTTGAGGAAGGAATTCGGCATAACCCGAAGAACGCCGACCTTCATTTCAACCTTGGGACGGCGTACGATAAGTTGAATCGATTCGAGGACGTGGAACATGCGATGGAAACAGCGCTCTCTCTGGATCCTCATCATGCGGATGCGTTGAATTATCTCGGGTACAGCTATGCGGACCGCGGGGTCAAGATTGAACAGGCTTTGTCCTTGACGAAGCGGGCGGTCGCACTGAAACCGGAGAATGGGTACTACGTGGATAGCCTCGGATGGGCCTTCTATAAGTCCGGTATGCTCACAGAGGCCCTTATCGAGATCAAGAAAGCCGTCGCACTGGTCGGCGATGATCCTGTGATCTACGAGCATTTGGGAGATATCTATATCAAACAACAGAAGTCGAGTGATGCACGCGAGGCCTGGTTCCACTCACTTGAGCTCGACCCTTCCAACGACAAACTGCTCCAACGCTTCCGTGAGCATGGCATGGCCAATCCTGCCTATGAAGAACGAATCCAACAGGCTAAACGCCGTGTTGCGGAGAAGACCCAGAGTCAACGGGTTACTCTTCCCTAAACTGCTTGCTATCCAATGATCCTGACTGCTTGTACCAGTGATCGTCTGGTTTCTTGACCCGTTGCAGCCCTCTTCCCACGCCCAAAGTGCCAATTCTTGGTCATTGAGAACACATTGCGGTTACAAGACCGTCCATCGACGACTACCAGCCTGGTGGCTTTTTCATAACCCATTGCAACATCAGGGATCAGTGCTACCTTGAGCCTTGTTACTGACCGGCATTGAACCTGCTAAGAGAACCGGTAGGCGGCAACCAAGGCGCCGCAGGTTATGAACCAAGCCGGTCAGTGAACCATCAACAAGGAGGCAGGACAATGTTGACGTCGCTCCGTAAACAAGAGGGTTTTACCCTCATTGAGTTGATGATCGTCGT
>JAFEBI010000007.1:156066-176098 GCA_018242725.1 Nitrospira sp.
ATCGCCATTCCCAACTTCGTCGCCTACCAGGCGAAATCGAGACAGTCGGAAGCTAAAGTCAACCTTGGCGCCATCTTCACCTCGGCCACCGCGTTTGCGGCTGAACAGTCAACTCCGACGTATGTTCCTGGCCCCACGCTCGACCCGATTGGATGGTCACCGAGCGGACAGCCCCGCTATACCTATTTCTATGCAACCGGCGCAGTCGGTGCTGCGACAGCAGGCGCGGCTACTGCATTTACCCTTCCTTCAAGCGTAGTCGCGCCAACTACCTGTAATGCCGCGCCGACAACTGGAAATGCCGTCGCCGCTAGTGCATCGGTAGGGACAACACCAGCTGGGTTTACAGCAGGTGCGCAGGGGAACGTCGATTCTGACGCCACCTGCGATGAGTGGTTCATTAACGATCAACGCATGTTGTCAAATCCAAAGAACGATGTCGGTGCCTAATCCAGGTTAGGCGGTTGTTTCGAGAAGGGGGATCGGGAAAACCGATCCCCCTTTCCTATTTCTGAGGGCCATAGAAACCTAAACAACTGCCACCTTCCGCATCTCAGAATCTTCGACGTTCTGTTTGTTTTTCACAATAGATTGCCATCGGCCCTCCGCAGTGCGTAGATGAGATTCCTAGCAGCAGGCTCCTCCAGACCCACAGGCTTGTGGCATGAACAAGTTCGTCACTGAGAGAATCTCTGCTTCTCTGACCGGCCCCTGCATCGCCATCGCGAGCTTGACGGTATTTTCCCCATTGATCGAAGGCGGAACTACACAGATCCCTGTTCTCGTCATCCGGCTCATCCTCTTGGTCGCACTGGGGACCTGGCTTGTAACCGGGCTCTATCGATCCAAGATATGCATCCCTCGAACAGTTCTCTGGTGGCCGATTGTGGCATTGTTAGGATGGTCTGGCCTTTCCCTCCTCTGGTCTCCCTATACCAGTGTCAGCCTTCAATGGGTTCTGAGCCTTCTACTCTATGCCGTCTTTTTCTTGCTAATCCTGCTTGGAGCAGACAGCGAGAAACGTATCCGAGGCTTTCTCTTCTTCATCCTGCTCATGGGGTTGTTCGAAGGAGGACTCGGGATTATTCAATATCTGTCCGGCAGCGAACCTCGAGCCAAGGGGACATTTTTTAACCCCAACTTTTTTTCTACATACGAGTCGGCATCCGTTGTGCTGGCGGTGAGTCTTCTGTTGTTTCAAGTGGAGCACGGGAAAACGGTCAAGCTGTTCTTAATTCTGACCGCAATCGTGTCCGGTATCGCAGTGATACTGGCTCAATCGAGAGGTGGGGCAGCGGGTTTTCTGATTGCCCTCACAGTCGTCGGATACGTCAGATATGGAAAATCCACGCTGATTCTTCTTTTCCTACTGACCCTTGGCACAATCTTGTTCCCTAATCCCTTGAAACAGCGAATGACGGACGTAGGAAAGCAGGATCCGTACGCCTACACCAGAGTAGAGATTTGGGAAGACGCGACAAAACGTCTGTATGACCATCCGATGGGGATTGGGCTGGGAATGTACAAATACGCCTCTTTTCAATATCGTTTCCCCATAGAAGAAAACATTATCCGCTATGGGAAACGTGCCGAGACGGCACACAACGAATATCTACAGCTGGCCGTGGAATTGGGAGTCATGGGCTTGGCGCTCTTTCTAGTGAGTATCGTGATATGGGCAGCCGAGATCAAACGAGTGTGGAAGACGGACCTTCCCCAACAGTCCCGAGGAATACTAGTCGGCCTCTGTGCCGGTGTTCTGGCGACGATCGCCCATGCGAGCGTGGATTCCCTGTTCCATGAACCGGCCCTGGTGCTGCTCCTCATACTTGAGGGAGGTCTCGCCGTTGCCTTCGGAAGACATGTGCGTGGTATACAAACCGAACAATGGTGGTTTTCACCCACATACCATTTTTCACGAGTCATGCTCATTGTGGTGGCATTGGGCGCTATGACAAGTCTCGCCATTCAACCGGCCTCAGCATGGCTCTTCGTCAACCAAGGTAACAGCGCACAAGCCAACCATGACAATGTATCGGCTATCAAGTGGTATCGTTATGCCTCAATTGCTGATCCTGGTTCCACAGCGGTTCGTGACGGGCTCGCACGGTTGTGCATTCAGCGATTCAGAGAGACCGGCGTTCCCGAATGGCTTGATCAGGCTGCCAGTGAAATGGCTGTAGCCATGGCTCTCAACCCACTCGATGGTCGGCCACCCTATCGGCTGGGCACAATTTATCTTATGCAGGCCGAGCAGCAGGCTTGGGCCGCGCATAAAATCTCATTGAATGCAGAGGCAGCACAGGCTTTCGAAAAATCGATAAGTGTGGACCCATTTTCACCCTTCGGATATTTTGAATTAAGCAACTTGTATCGTAGGAATGGAGATCGCACAGCAGCTCAACAACTACTTGAACGAGCGCTTTCCTACGAGCCAAATTTTATACCAGCGAGGATGATGCTCGTCGATCTGGCACAAGAAATCGGGCACACAGACGTCGCGAGCATGCACCTGAAAGTAATCGAAACAATTCGCTGGAAATATCAGGACTGGACATTGTCTCCCCTGGAGCAACAATTCTTGGGGATACAGCCGCCGAAGTCGTAGCCGCATTGCACATGATTCTTGTCGCACATCCAGCGAAACCGTGGGTCCCCTTGACATTAGTCGGGATCAGTTTGTGCGCTGGGATTGTGGCAACCCAAATTTCCATGGACAGTGCAAGGGTAGGAGTGCCGAAGCTTCGGCACCTGTCGCACCTTCCTGACGGCAAGATTCTCAAGGTGGCAGCCCTGGGCTATCGAGAGGTCGTCGCTGATATCCTCTGGCTGCAGGTCATTCAAGCGATGGGTGAGAAACGCGTGTCTCTAGAAACCGGCCAATGGATCTATCGCGCCCTGGATGTGGTGACCACATTGGACCCTAAATTTGTGCGAGCCTACGAGGCAGGTGCACATGCATTGTGCTCAATTGTGATGATGCCGCAGGAAAGTAACTGGCTGCTTGAAAAAGGAATTCAGCACAACCCTCAAGAATGGCGGTTGCCATTTCTATTGGGTTTCAATCTTTACTTCGAATTCGGTGATAACCAGAAAGCGGCTGAAGCCATGGCCAGGGCAGCGCGCATTCCCGGTGCGCCAGAGATGATCGCACGGCTGGCGGCCAAGTTGCTGGTCTCTGCGAAGTCGCCTCAACAGGCCGTTGAGTTACTCGCAAAGATCTATGAGGAGACCTCGGATGAAAATGTTAAAAGATTGCTGGAACAGCGCTTACGCGAGGCGATCGTCGAACGCGATCTCGCGATGTTTGAGGAAGCGCTCGGGCGGTTCCAAATCCAGCATTCACAACGACCGGCTCGACTGGAACAGTTGGTCGAAGAAGGACTGTTGCGGGAATTGCCACAAGAGCCGTTCGGTGGACAGTATCACTACAATGCCGAGACCGGCGAAGTTCGAAGTAGTGAAGTCAAGGAACGAATGCGAATGACTCTCCGGAAAAGAGGACAATATCAGTAAAGATCTCTTGTGATATTAGATAGAAGGTAAAGACCAGGATGGATGCCATCACCGTTGAACGGGTCACAAAAATCTACGAGCCAACGTGGCCATGGCATCGTTCATCGACTGTCTTGTCTGATGTGTCCTTATCCGTCAGCAAAGGAGAGATCTTTGGATTCCTGGGTCACAATGGAGCCGGCAAGACGACCACCATGAAAATCCTGCTCGGACTCTTGAGGCCGTCAAGCGGGACGGTGGATGTATTAGGAGCACCCGCCGGTGATGTGGCAACCCATAGTAAGCTCGGATACCTTCCTGAAGCACCCTATTTTTATGATTATCTCACAGCAGAAGAATTCCTCGAATTTTATGGGAAACTTGCAGGGATGTCGCGCGACGCGATTCAGAGTCGTATCCCAACCTTGCTGGAGCAGGTTGGACTTCAAGAGGCTCAACGTCGTCAATTGCGGAAGTTCTCTAAAGGAATGCTTCAACGAATTGGCTTGGCTCAGGCCTTGATCCAAGACCCTGAATTGGTCGTGCTTGACGAGCCCATGTCAGGGCTCGATCCCATGGGACGGAAAGAAGTACGAGACCTTATCTTGAATCTTCGAGAGCAAGGAAAGACGGTCTTCTTCAGCACTCATATCTTGTCCGACGTCGAGATGGTTTGTGACCGTGTGGGAATACTGGCGAAGGGCAAAATGTTGGCACTCGGGAAAGTGGAAGACTTGGTTGATGCGCATCTGGCTCAGTCCATCGAAGTCGTCTGCGACGGAGTGATCGGGAAACAGATTGAGCCGGTTCGGAGGCTCGCCCTTCGGATCTTACAAAGTGGAACGCGCTGCCTGATGGTCCTCCCTGGGCACGAATGCCTCGATGAAATCCTTGAGGCACTTCGTCGGGCCGGCGCAAAACTGGTCTCGATCATTCCTCACAAGGGTTCCCTTGAGGAACTCTTTGTCCAGAAGAGTCACGGCGAGGGATGACATGCAGCGCCTGTTCGCAGTGGCTGTGAATACATTTCGAGAAACACTCCGCGACAAGATTCTCTACAACCTTGTGCTCTTTGCCGTTCTTCTCATTGGATCCTCTGTTCTATTGGGAACATTGACCATTGGAGAACAGGCCCGTATCGTCAATGATCTTGGATTAGCGGCCATTAATGTCGTGGCTGTTATCATCGCCATTTTCGTTGGGATCGGCTTAGTTTCCAAGGAAATTGAACGGCGAACCATCTACACCCTTCTTGCACGACCCATCACGAGAGCGCAGTTCGTGCTTGGAAAGTACCTTGGATTGGCCTTGGTCATCCTCGTGAATATCGGCATCATGTTCTCCATGTTCCTGGCAACCGTGAGGCTGAGCGGCCATCCGATCCATGCGTCGCTGTTTCAGGCGGTCGAGTTGATATTGGTCGAAGCCTTGTTGGTCATGGCCTTCGCCTTGTTGTTTTCCACATTTAGCTCATCGATCCTGAGCGCAACACTCACACTCGGCATTTATATAATCGGCCATCTCACGAGCGACTTGAGAACGATCGCTGAAACGCATGCTTCCAGTGCGATCAAGGCACTCACAACTACCTTGTACTATGCCATTCCCAACCTTGAAACACTGAATATCAAGGGGCAGTCCGCTGCGGGAATTTCAGTCGATCTTGGATTCCAAATGACCGCAACCATATACGGGCTGCTCTACACAGGCCTGCTCCTCGTCGGAGCCTGTCTGATCTTTCAACGGCGAGACTTTTAGCGGTAGCGCGCCCTCGCACCAGCATGCTCTATGCACGTCCTAGCTGTCCTCCCCCCAGATCGGTGGATGGAGATCAACCTCATCGATCCATTACGCCGGCATTACTGTGACTCGCTTCAAATTTTCCACTACCCCGGTGGTATGGGGCAGCTGGGCTCTGCTGGTTGGCGCCACACCCGAGAGAAGTTAAACCAGGAGCTGCTTTCGACTGCCCGTACTCTTCGCGCAACAGGACATCTCGATCTCATATTTTTCGTAGTCTATGACGATTTTCTGCTCATCGACACCGCGCGGCAATTACAGCAACTCGGGATTCCCATGGTCAACTACCATGTGGATATGGCCTTTCAGTGGTACCGCGCCATTCGAACTGCTCCTTATTTCGACGTCTTAGCCGTAGCGCAAATGACGAATGCGGACCACCTCAAACCCTACGCTCAGCATATTCACTGGATGCCGATGGCGGCCAATCCACGTTATTACTTCCGTGATCATCAACCCGTTACCCACCAGCATACCGTGTCATTTGTGGGAAGCTTTAACCCATATCGCCGCGCATTGTTGGCCGACTGTGTGAGTCATGGGATCACCCCGGTTATCTATGGGCGCGGTTGGACCTCAGCAGCACCAAGCCCCTATACATTCTCATGGGATGCCTACAAGGTCTGCCACGATCTTCGCTACTACGCCCTTCCACGCTGGAAAGCGGAGGGAGTCGAGAGCGTACTGGGTCCCATTCGACGAAAGCGTGCACGACAATCTTCCTTTGAACCTCTGAAAGGAGCGGACTTACGAGGCCCCTGTGAAGAGAGTGCACTCCCCGGTATCTTCACAGAAAGTCAGGTAAATCTGGGATTTTCAGACACGGGGTGGCATAGTGGAACCGAGGTTCAGCGATCTCACAATTTGCAGTGTCGATTGCGAGATTTTGAGGTTCCGATGGCCGGAGGGTTCTATCTTGTCCAGGAGGCACCGGACCATGCGGACTATTTCCGGATCGGAGAAGAAATCGTGACATGGACAGAGCCAGGAGAGTTGATTGAGAAGGCACGGTACTACATGCACCATTCGAACGTGACGGATCGAATCCGCCGAGCAGGACAACGGCGAGTGCTTGAACACCATACCTGGAAACATCGGTTTGACGCTTTGTTTGCTCAGATTCAATCATAAGACCACATGAAGTTGTCCATGCCACATACATCTCCGAGCATGGCAAATCCCACGAATGCTGTCATGAAAAATATCGATGACCCTGATTCCATAGGTTCTGACGCATTTCGCATTCTGCCGCTGCAGCAGGTTCCCGCGATTGGGTTCAGGGATATATGGGCCTATCGAGAACTGCTCTACTTTCTGGCCTGGCGAGATCTCAAAGTTCGATACCACCAGACCATCCTAGGAATCCTGTGGGCAGTCCTGAAGCCTTGCTCGATGATGGTTGTATTCAGCGTATTTTTCGGATGGCTGGGCCGTATCCCATCGGACGGAATACCCTATCCTCTCTTTATCTTTTCAGCTCTCTTGCCATGGCAGTTGTTTGCCCATACCCTTTCGGGGACGAGTCACAGCCTTGTGTCGAACCAGCATTTAATCACCAAAGTATATTTCCCACGACTCATCATTCCCATCTCAGCAATGGCCATTGGGCTCGTCGATTTCGGGATCGCCTTACTCGTGCTGGTCGCCATGCTGATGTATTACCACGTCCCCATACTTCCTCAAATCCTGGCGATACCCGTATTTATGTTACTGAGCATCGCAACCGCACTGGGAGTAGGGCTGTGGGCATCCGCGCTGAACGTCCGGCATCGGGATATCGGACATGCCATTCCGTTCGTGACGCAACTCTGGTTTTTTGCAACCCCAGTGGCGTACCCGATCTCAGTGATCCCAGCATCATGGCACGCCTGGTACGGCATCAACCCCATGGCGAGCGTCGTAGAAGGATTTCGATGGGCGTTGTTCGGCAGCGGAGGGGTAGGGAGTCACATGCTCATATTCTCTCTGTTCATCTCGTCGACACTCCTCCTATCCGGCTTCTACGTCTTCCGACGGACGGAGCAAACCTTTGCCGATGTGGTGTAAGCGATGAGCGACGTCGTCATCCGAGCAAAGAATATCGGTAAACAGTATGCGCTTGGCGATGGACAGCGTTGGTGTCCATCGGTTCAAACACATATGAGGAACGCGATTGCGTCGTACCGAGACACTGAAGAAACACCGGCAAGTGAGACCGAGAACAAGGTGATCTGGGCACTCAATAAGGTTTCATTCGATGTTCGGCGGGGAGAGGTGCTTGGCATTATCGGACGGAATGGTTCCGGGAAAAGCACGCTACTGAAAATCCTTTCTCGAATCACCCCTCCGACAACAGGGTGGGCTGAACTTGTTGGCCGTGTCGGCTCCCTCCTTGAAGTCGGGACGGGTTTTCACCCTGACCTAACCGGACGAGACAATATCTACATGAATGGTGCCGTCCTCGGGATGACAACGCGCGAGATTGATAAACAGTTCGGTGCCATTGTGACGTTCGCAGAAATCGAAACGTTTCTCGATACACCGGTCAAACGATACTCAAGCGGCATGCATATGCGGCTTGCCTTTGCCGTAGCAGCACATCTTAAGGCTGACATTCTTCTGGTTGATGAGGTATTGGCAGTCGGGGATGCGGCATTTCAGCAGAAATGCCTCTCCAAAATGGATGATGTGTCTCGCGAGGGGCGAACGGTGCTCTTGGTAAGTCATAACATCGCATCGATCCTAAATTTATGCAGCACCGCATTACTGCTGGACCATGGCGAGGTTCTAGCCTATGGAGGTGTGCGAAACGTGGTTGATCACTATCTGAGCGGGAGTATTTCTGTACATGGTGAAACACTGCTTCATTCGCAACATGAAGGCCCTCCAAGACAGGAGCTTTCACTCGAAGCAATTCGAATCCGTGACAGCCATGGCCGCGTGACGGGTTCTATTGACGCAATACGCGGCTGTACAGTCGAAGTAGATTATGCCGTTCATCGAGAGATTCGAGGGGGACAAATCAGTCTAGAATTATGGAATGGCGAGGGGGTCTGTGTCCTTTGCACGACAGATCTTGACTACTGTCCCGAGTCAAAGAGTACGGCACGATTACCCGGCCTCTACCGTGTCTCCTGCCGACTAGAGCCGACATGGTTTCGCGCAGGGAGATATTGGATCAGTCTAGGAGCAAGCATACCTGGACTACGCACCCTCGATGAAGCTTCTCATGCAATCAGTTTTGAAGTGGTCGATACAGGAAGCATCGAACATAAGCTCGCTCAAGGCCGCCGGGGTATCATCGCGCCAACTATCAAGTGGAGTGCCACAAGCCTATCGACGGTGAGCACATGAACCTTACTCACTCCTATCACGCGTTGTCACCAAAAGATCAACGCTTATGGAGAGCCGTGCGTTGGATGATCCCATTCCAGTTCCGATGGTTTTTCGAGGGCTGCCTCCAGATTCCTGGGCAGTTGTGGGTTGCAGACAGAAAGTTACTCTACACGACAATTCGTCAGATAAAACCAAAGACGGTGTTCGAAGTCGGGACATGGCAGGGCGGAGGTAGTACCTACTTCATCAGTCAAGCACTCCATGACAACGGATTCGGAACTCTTCATACCATTGAAGCTGACCCCCGTATACACGCGACCGTCCAACAGAACTATAGAGCGCACCTTCCGCACTTGGTAAAACACGTTGTGTTTCATTCCGGCAAGGCCATGGAAGTCTATCCACATCTCCTTCGCCAATTAGGGAGTATCGACACCGTCTTCCTGGATGGTTCGGCAGATCCCCAAGAAGCATACGGAGAGTTCGAGATGTTCACACCATTCCTACAACATGGCGCTGTCGTGCTCATGCATGATTGGGACAACGAGAAAATGGCCAGGCTTCGGCCGGCATTGGAACAGTCTGAGGAATGGCAAATCGAACAGACCATCACAGCGCCGCAATCCGTTGGCTTTGCGATCGTACGGCATGTCGGTGTCAATAACATACCAAGTAAACTAGAGCTGTTGCCTTCCATGCATGGATCAGAACGAAGTCTCTCCTAATAAGCGCGTCGCTATCGGGTGCACTGTGATTCATTTTGCCTATGCCCTGCCTCTCCTCAAAACTGGACCGCTCTCGAAGCTGTTGTCCCGATATTCGCACTGCGGACATGGTTCAACGACGTTCCCTCACTGGTATCGCTATGGATGGTTTCCAGAAACTCCTAGGCCGTTACCTGCGCCTGGTTCCATCACAATGCGGTTAGCGTCCTATCTGCGACGGCGTCACCCCATTCGGTTTTATAGTCTGGAAGAGACCGGTGAATTAGGCTGGGAGAGCAATGACATCATCTTGGGTCACCCACATCCAAATCCCAGTACCATTATCCATCGCGCGTTTTCTTCTTCTGCGCCATGCAAGCAGAAAGCACTCATTTTCCCCATCCATCATGCACTGCCGGAGATCAATCATTTTGCACTTCCTCTGCTCGAACAAGCCGATCGGATCTTCGGCATTATGGGTCCCTACTGGAAAGACACATTGGATCAATCCTGCTTTGCGCCGTGGAAGCACAAGATTACAAGTCTCGATATGGCTGTCGATGGAGATGAATACCCATATCTCAAAAAAAACTTTAACCCTCCGGGTCGGCGTGGATATTTTTACATCGGAAGTAGCAGTGATCGGCCAGAGAAGGGGTGCGACATCCTAGAGAGGACCATGGCCAAACTATCAAGATTCCCTAGCGGATGGATTGGCGGAGGACGAGAGCTGTCGAGCATGAAGCGTATTGCCACGTATGCCTCTCTCACACCGTCGTTCATGGCATCACTCGCCAATCAGTTTGATTTTTTCATTAACACCTCCATTTCCGATGCCAATCCCACCACCATTCTTGAAGCCATGGCCTGGGGATTCCCTGTCGCATGCACGCCTGGATCGGGCTACCATAAAATTCCCGCCATCACCATGTTGAGCTCAACCGATATCGAGCACAACGCCGACACCTTACTCGAGCTTCAATTTGCTCCAGAGGAGCGCTTGCAGAGGATCAGTCAAGAAGGGCGACGACTGGTTGAAACACACTATTCATGGGACCGGTTCTGTTCGACTGTATGGAATGGTCTTCAACCCTATACCTGCTAGAGATTGGATAGAGCACATGGAGAAACTTCCGTTGTCCGTAAGCCTCGAGCGTTGGCAACAGGCTCAAGAATGGGAAGGTGCGTACTGGCGGGCTCAGCATCCCGATAGGACCCACCTCTTGACAACGCCACTCAAGAAACTGATCGCAAAGGTGCTCGACAAACCGGGACGAGAGACCGATCAGCCATCGGCCGGTGATGACTGGAATTATTGGTGGGCTCAGCAATTTGAGCACTACCGATGCTTACCGCAAACGTTTAAGAACGTGATTGAGCTGGGTGCAGGCCCGTATACGAATATTCGCGTGATACTTGAAGGTCGATCGGCTTCGCATTTGATCTGCAGCGATCCCTTGGTCCAGGAGTACCTACGGTTTAGAGGGCAATGGCTGGCAAGAATGTGGCAAGAAGGAAGAGTGTATGTCGACGATCATCCCCTTGAGGAGTGCCCCTTTGCATCTGATTACTTTGATCTTGTCGTCGTCATTAACGTGCTCGATCACTGTCGGGACAGCTTGGCCTGTATCAGGCAGGCTGTCCGTATCACTCAGCCTGGGGGATATCTGGTCATTGGGCAAGACCTGACTAACATCGATGATGTGCAACGCATCGGAGACGACATCGGACATCCGATTCGTATTGACCATGACACGCTTGACAAGGAATTACTGCCTGGATTTCGGAAGGTTCATTACAAGATTTTGAACCGAGAGGAAGGTCGCAATCCTTCTGCGCATTACGGAACATATGTATTCATTGGTCAGAAGTATTAAGCTCGTAATGCTGACGAAATAAATCTGCCTCGCGCTGAACTATGGTGGAGTAAGTAGGGGATGTGGAACCAGGCTATCAAGTCCCTCGTGTCTCCACAAGGGACAACCCAACTGGGCGAACCGTTGTTTCAGATAATGGGGCACCGGCGAAAGGGAAGGGTAATAGACCTCAAGGCAGCTGATCGGGTTCTTGTCATTCGTCTCGACGATATAGGGGATCTTGTTTTATCGACACCCTTTCTGCGCGAGCTTCGCCGGATGCTCCCACAAGCCAAGATCTCACTCGTTGTGAAACCGTCCGTAGCGGAATTGGCTGTGGGCTGCCCCTTCATCAATGAGATAGTGGTCTATGACCCTGGGCCCCTAGGCTACACTCCAACATTTGAGCGGATACAGCGCGCAGTGCGATTCTCTGCGCGGCATCTTTGGTTCCGCCGGTTTGACCTCGCAATCATTCCCCGATGGGACGCAGATCTCTATCATGCTGCCTTCCTGGCCTACTGGAGCGGTGCAGCGTGGCGAGTGGGCTACTCCGAGTGCGTCGTGCACCATAAACGTGCCATGAATAATGGATTTGACAGTCTCTACAGTCACGTACTTATGGACAGTTCGCTCAAACATGAAGTTGAGAGAGGGCTTGACATCATTCGATTTTTTGGAGGCACCCCTGCACATGATGGTCTCACATTGTGGGGAACAGACCATCACGAGCAATCTGTAGCCAAGATGCTGGAAGATCTGGGCATTTCTTACAATACGTCCCTGATCGCGTTTGGGATTGGAGCAGCGTCCGCAGCACGACAATGGCCGCGTGAACAGTACATTGAGTTGGGACGTTGGCTGAGAAAGGAATACGATGCCCGAATAGTGATCGTAGGGGGACCATCTGATGTCGAGTCTGCACACGTTGTGGCGAGGTCCTTGGGACAATACGCAATCAATGTCGCAGGAATAATGACCTGGCATCAGCTCGGCACATTGCTTCAGTCTTGCAGACTGTATATCGGAAATGACTCAGGTCCCATGCATGTGGCGGCGGCGGCAGGGGTGCCGGTTATTGAGATTTCATGTCATCCCTCTAATGGGAACCCTTACTGGTCAAATTCTCCGCTACGATTCGGTCCCTGGGGTGTTCCTTCCCAGGTGCTTCAACCTGACACTGCTGTGTCTCCTTGCAAAGAGTACTGCACATCAATGGAAGCTCACTGTATTCGTCGAGTTAACCTCGAGCGCGTACAGAACGCCGTACGGATTTGTGTCTCGAAACAGTACCAGCAGGCCATCGCATGACAAATAACCTAGCGAATTGTGCGCTCTTCTTGAGAGGCATCATTTTTGGGTGTGGAAATAGGATGAAGGCGTCGTACCCTTTCGGTTGCACGTCAACCAACTACGCCTCCGTTGGAACGAAGGGGAAAGGCTACGCCACTATTGTACCGCTCACGATTTCTTGGACACGGTTGTTGTCGTATTCAAACCGACCGGGAGGTCGTCTTGTTCGGCGCAAAGCGACGATGATGGCTTCGTCCTCGTTTGATAGTGTGGTGGACTTGGCATGCTTGGGGCCGATGGGGAGATCGTTGACAGACGCTCGCCTCTTCCACTTGACCACCGTTTTGGGGTTGATCCCATACCGGCTGACCAGCATGATCAGGCTCGCTTAATTTTGTTGGATTGCTCGACGCACCGCTCGCTGTCATGCGAGTGGTCCCGCGAAGGACCTGTCCCATAACGCGTCCTTCCATTGATGGCTGAAGGGTACACCATCAAATGCTGGGACTAAACAGCGAGTTCGATGCAAGGACCACGTTAGCCGTTAATTCATCGGAATGATCGTGGCCGAGACTTCGTTGGGTAGCAAGAGGGTCGCTACGGCGCGGTTCTGTTCGTCTGGCTGAATCAACGCGAACAATGGCACTGGCTGCGGCACCTCGCCCGGCGGAAGAGCGAGCATCGCGGGAAAGTCGATCAATGGCGACAGCGTTGTCTGGCTCGCGATGCGAAGGCGAAATGCCATCAAGACATCGCGCAACCGTTGAGCTTTTTCTTCATCAGAAATCGACTCACTGGGCGCAATCCCAATCTCCCAGAGCGGCTTTGTCACTGTGACAGGGAATGTCAGGCCGAGTTTTTGTGCAATAGCCGAGACATCAATCAACAGTCCAGCCTGAATGGCCTGCTGGCGATTGGCGGTCAGCTGTTGGGCTGACTCAACTGCTTGCGGTTCTGTTGCATTCTCGGACACTGCCGCAGGGGCGAGCCCCGGCTCTTCTTCTACTATTGGTATTTTCACTCCGGACGCTGCTTGGAGTTGAGCGCTTGAATTACTCTGGTCAGGCTCGGCGATGGACTCTTCGGGAAGAGTAGGAAGTGCCTCAATGAGACCTGCATAGACACGTTTGGCTGATTCAGACCACGCTGGATTAAACGGACGTCTGGCAAAGGCTGCTTCGGCAGCTTTCCGCTCATCGTGGGTCAGGATTCGCGCGGTACGTGTTGTATCCATGGTTGGACAGATAAGCCTGGACGCTCGCAAGTCAAGGGCTACGCTGGCAGACGCCGGTTATTCATTTCCTAAACAAGTAAAAGCACAATAAGTCCAAGCAGATAGGTCGTGGCGACGCCGCTGGGAGCAAAGAGATCCGTCACGGTGAAGGGCGCGAAACCATCGTGCTATAGTCCCCGTTATGGCTCGAATTGACTACTATCGCATCTTGGGCGTGTCCAGAGAAGCCTCCGACGAGGATATTAAGAAGGCCTATCGGAAGCTGGTGTTTGAACACCATCCGGACCGGAATCCCGGCAAGGTCGATGCCGAGGAACGCATCAGAGAGATCAACGTGGCCTATGAGGTAGTCGGCGATTCGGAGAAACGTCGAACGTATGATCGATTATCCTGGGGGAATGAGCCAGGTACCGAAGCAGTCGATCTTGGCCTTATTCTTCATGATCTGGAACTTAAACTGTTCAATGAAGGCCGAAAAGAGTTCTTCGCGATCTTCATGAGAAATATCCCACGAGTGAAGGCGGAGCTGGCGATTGTCCGCGAGCGCACTGTGGCCGAGCAGGGCTACGATTCGTTTCTGGAGCCGATCATTCACGCGCGGGCATCCGATATCATGGATGAGGTTGTGACGGCAGAGATGAATGAGCGGAGAGAACGGCTCATCGAGGTGGCCACCGAAATGCTTGTGTCTCAGGGAGTCACCAAGCGAAGCGATGACAGGGGAGTTCGCTCACTACGCGCTCGTCTGACGGAGAGTTTTCACAAGGGGCGGATCCACGGGTATGCGTCAGCGCTGGAACTGTTTTACGAAAGATGTTAGAGGGAAAGGGTGAAAAGTTGTAGGTGAAAAATAGGAAGTGAGAGATGAGAGCCAAGTCTTTCACGCCTTCGCGAGTGGTCCGGCCACAAACTTGCCGGCCTTCATCACACCCACAATCGTATCCCGATCTTGTAGCACCTCGATTCGCCGAAGCGGGTTGCGATTGACGATCACCAAGTCCGCTTCCATTCCCTTGGCGAGGATTCCAACCGACTCGTGAATGCCGATGAGTTTGGCTGCCGTTGCGGTTGAGGCGATGATGGCGTCCATAGGGGACATGCCCAGCGCAACCATTCGCTCCAGCTCTTGCGCATTCTCGCCATGATAATTGAACGGTGTTCCCGCATCAGTGCCCATTGCGATGAAAATGCCGTTGTCATAGGCCTGTTTAAATGAAGCTTTGTGACGTTTTGTCATTGCCTTGGCCTTTGCCAAGGCACTTTCCGGAATGCCGCAGCTGGGTCGGCAGGCTGCCGTTGTGGCTAAAGCGGAAAGGGTCGGGACCATATAGACACCATAGCGTTTCATGAGCGCCCCGGACTCTTCATCCAATAATGTGGCATGCTCAATCGAGCGTGCACCGGCCTGGATCGCATGCTTCATTCCTGACGCACCGTGAGCATGGGCGGCCACTGGTTTCCCAGCCTCACGCGCGGTATCCACTGCGGCTGCGATTTCTTCTGCGGTCATTTGTACATCGTCAGGTGAGGTGCCGGGCGTGAGCACGCCTCCTGAAGCAATGACCTTAATGACCCCTGCACCAGCAGCGATCTGGTCAGCCACAACCTTTCTGACCTGGTCAGCTCCTTCTACTTCCCGACCGATGAACCGGGCATGGCCACCGATCATACAGATGGCGAGCCCTGCACCCACGATACGCGGCCCAGGCATCAGACCTGATTCGATGGCTTGTTTCAGAGTGAAGATGGAATGGTCACGGGATCCCACGTCGCGCACGGTCGTAAACCCTGCCTCAATCGTGGCCTGTGCATGTCTGGCCGATTTGAGAAGGGTGTAAGAGGGTAGTTCAGACTCCAGAGCGCTGACCACATCAGCCTCTCCCCCTAAACAGAGATGGACATGGCAATCGATGAGTCCTGGAATCACCGATAGGCCACGACCGTTGAGACGAGTTGCTCCAGTTGGGATACGGATCTCCTTGCTCGGGCCGACTGCAACAATTTTCGTACCTCGCACGAGGATGGTCATGTCGTCTCGTACCGCTCTTGTTCCATTGATGAGCCGTATATGTCGAATGGCAATCGTCATAACCTACCGTCCCACGCTATAGGTATGAGCTGCGGCTTGGAGTCCGGCACCGGGAGTTGATACCCAGCCACTTCGAATCCCGATTTCTTCAAGGGCGTTCAACAGGGTCAGCACGTTTGCCTCCGTCGACGATTCTCCCATGAGTCCGATCCTCCACACCTTCCCCTTTAACGGCCCCAGCCCGCCACCGATCTCGATACCGAAGCGCCGGAGCAACTCAGCCCGAACCGCTTCCTCATTATCAATGTGCGCAGGAACGGTCACGCACACCAATGTCGGCAGTTGCCGATCTGGAGGCGGCAACGGACTGAGGCCGAGAGCCATCAGTCCTGCGATCAGCGCACGGCTATTTAATTGGTGGCGGGAAAATCTGGCAGGAAGTCCCTCCTCATCAATGAGGCGTAACGCCTCCCGGAGCGCATAGATCATCGAAATCGGTGCCGTATGATGATAGGCACGACGCTGCTCCGCCCAGTAGTCGGCGATGAGGGACAGGTCAAAATACCAGCTGGGGCAGGGAGAGCGCCGAGCCTTCAGCACCGACAGGGCACGTTGACTGAGCGTCAACGGAGCCAGACCCGGCGGACAGCTGAGACATTTTTGTGTGGCGCTGTAGCAGACATCAATGCCCCATTGATCGATTTCGACCGGCATTCCGCCAAGGGATGTGACGGCGTCGACGATCAACAGCGTGTCGTATTCACGGCACAAGGCGGCGATCGGTTCGATCGGCTGCCAGGCTCCCGTCGAGGTTTCAGCATGGACCAACACAACTGCTTTCACTGGGCTTGATCGTTGGAGTATCTCAGCTATCGATCCAGGTTCAATCACTTGCCCCCAGGGCACTTCAACGCGAATGGCATTCCCCCCGCAGCGCTCAATGATGGTGGCAAGTCGAGTGCCGAAGACACCATTGATGCCCACAACGACATGGTCTCCTGGTTCGATGATGTTGACGATCGCGGCTTCCATCCCAGCAGATCCGGTTCCCGAGACGGCGATGGTGAAGGGGTTGGTCGTTGCAAACACTCGACGGAGGAGTGTCTGAATGTCATTCATGATGCCTAAGAATATCGGGTCGAGATGTCCGATCAAGGCAGTCGACATCGCACGCAACACCCGAGGGTGTACTGCACTGGGACCGGGCCCTAACAACAGTCTTTGTGGGGCAAGAAAACTCTGCATGGCCAAAGCCTCCTGCGTTGTCGCGCGGTTAGTATAGCCAACCCAAGGAGACATAGCTATGCGAGAAATTCTCCCGAACACGGTTCCTAGCTAATTAGAGGGGATTTGGGCGGTTGAGGGGGCGTGCTATAGTCGGCCACCATGAATGAACAGACACTATCAATTGGACGGCTACAAGGGATCTCAGAAGCCGGTCAGTCAACGGTCTCATCGGCTTCTCCGCTTCCATATGACAGTCGATGGTCGCGTTTCGTGAGCGCGATCTGTGCCGGTATCCTGCTGGCCTCTCTTGCGGGGATTCTTTGGCTGTCCCTGACGGTTCCGAAACTTCAACGATTCGAAGATCCAGAACGCGCGCTTGACCTCATGGTCAGTCGGATGATGGAAGCGCAAGATGGCCTGCACCGTGCCCCTAAATGGCAGCAATGGTTGGCAGAATGGACGATGGACGATCAGGAACAAGCGTCCCGTCAGGCCGTCCGGTGGTATCGGGAACTGATCGCGACGACTGATGATCCATTGGCGAAGCTTCGGTTGGCGATTCTCCTTGGCGAATCCAGTCGTGAATCCGAGGCGCTTGCCGAAGCCCAGGCATGGCATGATCGCGGAACATCCGCCGAGTCTTTTCAACCGCTGATCGTCGCTGCGTACGATATGACTCCACTTTCCCTAGGGCAAGAGGCACGCTTGCAGGCCATGCTGGCAGAGACGTTGCCGACCGGATGGTTCTACGACCATCTGGCTGCGAGGCTGGCGCGACGGGCTGGTGATCATGCGCTCCTGACGACCATCGAAACGCAGAGTCAGATGAAGGAAGAGCAGGTTCAGCGATGGGTTCGTCCGGTGATGATCGGTGAGCTGGCCTGTCTTGCCATTGGGTCGGTGATCTTGTTGGGAATTGTTCGGTTGCAAGGCCGGCGGATGAATGCCCTCCAGCTCCATTCACCGGGCGTGCCTCCACCATGGTCTGGAGGGACAGCGGTGGCGGTCATTCTCCGAGGGGGCGCGCTGGGAGCGCTCATGACCATCGCGTTCTTGTCTACACCCGCACTGAACCAGGGGTCGTCACGCGCACTGGCTATTCCGCTCGCAAATCTTCCGCTGCTGGTGATCGCCTATGTGTATTTGCTCAAGCCGGTCGGTCTCGATTTCTGGCAGGGATTTGGCCTCCGGCTCGATCGCAGTGACCTTGGACGACTGGTTTGCGTCATTTTTGCCGTGGTTGCAGCTGCACTCTGGGGTGAATGGGTCATGGGCCAAGCCGCAGAGTATCTGAAACTTGAAAATCATTGGACTGAATGGTTCGATCAGGACTTGGTGTGGGCGACTCCTCCCATGCTCGCCACCAGCTTGCTGGAATACGTGATCCTTGCACCATTTTTTGAAGAGATTGCGTTTCGAGGGCTTCTCTTTGCGATGTTCCGCCGGCGATTCACCTTTCTCCCCGCCGCATTACTCAGCGCGACCATCTTTGCATTGGCCCATGGCTACAGTTTGCTTGGATTTATCAGCGTCTTCTGGAGTGGGTTCCTCTGGGCTTGGATCTATGATCGAACAGGGAGTCTCATCCCTGGCATGGTGGCCCACGCCCTAAACAACTTGCTGGTCTGTCTTACCGTGATGGCTCTGCTTCGTTGAGAAAAACTTCCTCGATGTGTTCAAGCTCGTGGTAGAGGTCGGTGTAGCGGAGATTCACCCCATCTGCTTTCAGTAGCTCGCATAGTCTCTGGTTCACGATCCGTTTTCCCATCGGCTGTGGCTCGGGAGAGACAGACGATCGAATTGCCCATCGTCGTTCAACGGTCCGACAGATGTCATCCCAGGTCCTGGGCGTTCCATCGCTGACATTGTAGATCGTACCTTTCTCACCATGTTTGATGGCGGCGAGGCAGGTCGTCGCAAGATCTTCGACATGGATCAGATTGACGAATTTTCGTGAACGGGTGACCCGGCCTGTTCGGATCCACTTCAGGGGATTACGGCCAGGCCCATAGATCCCAGAGACCCTTAAAATAGTTGCGTTGTAAGATTTTCTAAGAAGTTCTTCACCTTGTACGCGAGGTTGCGTGAGTTCAATTGTTGCTGTTTCGTCAATCCAGGGGGGTGGGTAGGTGGTTGAGAGGGAATCGACGTAGGCGGAGGTGCTGCCAAGTACCACCAACCGACGGGTTCGCAATGATGCCATTTCGGCGAACCGTTCAACTAACTCGACCGGGACGGCGGGAAAACACCAGAGGAGATCGGTTGCGGGAGGAATCAGCCGCCAGGTCTCAGGCCGTGCAAGATCGAACTTGATCCGCTGTTCCGCGCGCAAGCCTGCGAGGTTTCGATCAGGATCGCGACTGGTCGCACAGACCTGTGCATAGTGTTGTGCGGCGAGTGGTAGGACAAATTTGGCGGTATAGCCTGATCCAAGAATGGTGAGAGCGTGATGCAAGCTGGAGAATCCTTTCTGCTATAGATTGGCAGGCAGTGTGCCAGTGAGTAGCAAGCGGAGTCCAACAAAAAAAGTCATTTTGTTTGGTATACGTAGTTTGGCGTGTTATATGAGGAGTCAGGATCGCATTGACCGTACGAGCAAAAGGATTTTCTTATGATCACAACCCGATCGTTGGCATGGCTCTTCCTCGCAGTCTTGCTGTTTTTACCTGGTTGTCCGGCCGGTGGCGGCGGAGATATTGGGTCTGGAGAGACTGCGCCTAGCAGTGTCGCGGTCTCACCGAACGGCAGTTTTCTCTATGTGAGTAACAGAGGATCGAATACGGTCTCTGCCTACACGATCGGAGGTTCTGGAACATTGGCTCCGATTGCAGGATCGCCGTTTCCAGCGGGAACGAGTCCGAGCGCAATTGCGATTTCTCCGAATGGCAGCTTTCTCTATGTGTGTAATCGAGACTCCAATAATCTGTCGGCCTACACGATTGGGGGGACCGGAGCGATTATTGCCATTACAGGATCACCATTCGCTTCTGAAGCGGCTCCAAGCGGCGTAGCAGTCTCGCCGAACGGTGACTTCCTCTATGTGAGCAACCAAGGGGCCAATACGGTTTCGGGATATACA
>JAFEBI010000008.1:0-91794 GCA_018242725.1 Nitrospira sp.
ACCCACGGAAAACCCGGAAGCACCGAAAAAAAGAGAGAGAAGGACTGCGCCACGCTGACCGTAAGCGTGGTCATCGGATTGAGGGATGGACGGCGTAATCAACTCATCGGTAGAGCAGGAGTTTGATTGAACAGCATTCAGCATGATTATTCTTGAGGCGGTTCTTGCCCTTTCGGTTTCCAATTCCGTGTCAGGAATTGCGCTTGAGCAATCTGAGCCGGTGTCATGTCACGCCCCAGTCGATTCCGCCATTTTGCGCCAGCTTCATGGCCATTGGCTGCTGCGAGATTATACCACAGGTAGGCCTGGACGAGGTCTTTAGGAACGCCTCGTGCTTGTTCATAGTGGGTGGCAATGAGAAACATCGCGGCTCCATGTCCTTGGTCTGCGGCAAGACGGCACCACCGGAGCGCCTCTTGATAATCCTGCGGCATCCCCCGTCCGATGTCCGACAGTACGCAAAGCCGATAAAACGCTCCAATGTGCCGCTGAGTGGCCGCCAAGCGATACCACCGTACGGCTTCTCGATGGTCTGCCGGACGAGCATTCTCATATCGTATACCGAGAGTGTATTGATCTTCGGCGCCCCCTTGTTCTGCAACCGACTGGAAGTCAGTGATTCGTGATGCGGTATCTCGCACATCAACATAGGGGGATTTGGGTGGATCGATGCATCCCTGTAGATTTCCGATAATGGCAATGACGAAGATGTAGCGCAACCCTGTGGTCATATGTAAGGTTCCTTTTATGCAATCCTCATAGCAGCGCACAACCGTTAACGGATCTTGTGGCAGATCAATACGTCCTACTGTAGCATACGCGAATGGCAGGTTGGTGATCTAGAGGCCAGGTTC
Organism: Nitrospira sp.; assembly: GCA_018242725.1. Classification (GTDB taxonomy): domain Bacteria; phylum Nitrospirota; class Nitrospiria; order Nitrospirales; family Nitrospiraceae; genus Nitrospira_D. The sequence goes on from JAFEBI010000008.1 coordinate 855, forward strand.
AATGTGAGCGATGTATGGGCCACAGCTATTCGGTTCATGGAGTCAATGAACTGTCTTCTTGTGTCCGATAGTTTTCTCTGCGGCAAAACAAATATGAGAAATCCTACTCTCCAATTGAGCTCGCCCGCTTCTATTACGTCCCTGTTTCTTTCCACACCTCGGTTGACACGCGATATCGAGAATCGTAGTCTTCTTTGGCGTCAAGCCGGAACTCCTAATGGCTATGACGTAGCATGTCTGTGTGTGTTTCTGCGAGCGCTATGAGTTCTCACGTGAAACAGGTTATATGGGTTGTTCTGTTTCTGGGAACGATGCTGGCAATGCCATCACGCTCCGTCTTGGCCCAGCAGCAATTTATGCCCTTGTTGGTTCATAAAGGGGCGCTCTTGGTCGCAAGCCCCTCATTGGGCGATCCCAACTTCACTCACACCGTCCTGCTTATTGTTGAACATGGGCAAGGTGGGACCATCGGCCTCATTTTGAACCGCCCTACGGATGTACTGTTAGCAGAAGTGTTGCAGGATTTTCCGATGTTGAAGCAGACCAACCACCGGTTATTTTGGGGAGGGCCGGTCGGGCGCACACAACTGGCATTGCTGTTCCGACTCCGGCAAATCTTGCCCGATGCGAGACACATTGCGAATGGGATTTATGTGGGCACACCGGCGGTTCTAGAACGCGTCATCGCCAGTCCCAAGCCGAACGAAGCATTCCGTGGCTTTGCGGGTCTTGCTGGATGGGCGCCGGGCCAACTCGAATCTGAGATGCGTCAAGGCTCATGGGGCGTGTTGCCATCCAGCACCTTCGATATCTTCAATAAAGATCCTGAGACGCTCTGGTCAGACAGCGTCAGTGTGCTCAAAGCTCCACGAACGATTTCCATTGAGCGATAGTTGAATAGACCGACCGTTCCGGAACAAATGAAAACATGGGAAGAACCAGAAAACAGTCTCCAGGAGAGACGTGTTCGATAGTGAATGCGCTCCGGTCGGAGGCGGTGTAGTGTGACATTGTCCTTGTCCATTTCAGAGGAATGGGACAGCAGTGAACATCACTACGCGAATTGGCATTTTATTGGGACATATTGGGACGGTAGCTGTAGGGGGCAGAGTGCAACCAGGGGGCAAATCTGGCCACTCTCTACCGAACTACTGCTCCTGACGATCCCTTTCATGCCGATAGTAAGCAACGACCAGTGGATACCTTTTCCTTCGGGATCGTCAATGTGATGGGAGTTCACGTTGAACAGGTTCCGCCACGGGCGGTATCTTTCCCCATCATGATCTGAAAGAAAGCCAGTGGCCTTGAAGTCCTTGCGCAGCAACCGAACGTCAGGACGACATGGGATCGCTGAGCCTTGTCTCTGAGAAGGACACGTACGGAATGGACGGAAGATCACGACGATTCTTTGCCCCTTGCCCACGAGGCTTGGAGGGGGTGCTGGAACAGGAACTCCACGACCTCGGTGTGCCGGCCACATCCAGGACCGACGGCGGCGTCGGGTTCACGGCCCCCTGGTCGACAATGTATTGGGTCAATCTCAAGAGTCACATCGCCAGCCGTGTCCTCTGGGAAGTCGGCCACAATCCCTATCAAACGGAAGACGATGTCTATCGCGCGGCCTATGCGCTCCCCTGGCCAGACTGGTTTGCGCCCTCGCAGACGATCAAAGTCAAAGTGAGCGCGCGGCGCTGTCCGCTCCCGAGTCTGGATTTTCTCACCTTGCGGATCAAAGACGCCGTGTGCGACAAATTCGTCGCCATGCGCCAACGACGGCCCAGCGTCGACACGGAACGGCCGCACATCAAGTTGGATGCCTTTCTCGATCAGAGTACCCTCACCCTCTACCTGGATACGTCCGGTGAGCCTCTCTTTAAACGTGGCTATCGGATCGCGTCGGTCGACGCGCCGTTGAGGGAAAATCTGGCAGCAGGTATCCTCCGGCTCGCCGGTTGGACGCCGAGCGACGTGCTGCTTGATCCCATGTGTGGAGGCGGGACCATCGCTCTCGAAGCCGCGCTGATGGCTCGCCGGATTCCGCCGGGGATGGCCCGCCATTTTGCCTTCGAGCGGCTGCTGATTCACGATGACAAACTGTGGGGTCGTCTGCGCGAAGCGGCACTCGCCAAACGCCTCGCCGAAGTTCCCGCAGCGATCTATGCGTCGGATCATGATCCGGCTATGGTGAAAATTGCTCAGCGGGCGTTTCAAGGGGCGGGGGTCGTGGTCGATGTGGGGGTGAAGCAGAGCGACATTCTGGACCTGGAGGCTCCGGCGGAACAGGGCATCATGGTCATCAACCCGCCCTATGGTGTGCGCTTGAGTCGCCCCGATGAACTGGCGTCGCTCTACCCCAAGCTGGGGAATTGGCTGAAGCAGCGGTTCGCTGGATGGCGTGCCTATGTGTTGACAGGCGACGCCCGTGTGCCGAAACTCATCGGCCTCGCCCCGTCGAAACGCATTCCTCTCTTCAACGGCGACCTGGAATGCCGGCTGTATGAATTCGTTATCGTCCCAGGTGGTGCGCGAAGACGGCTGGGGATGCGGTAAGCCTCATTCGCCAGATGGCGTGCTGCAGTCACGCGATCGCTCCTCTGTTCGGATTGCTTGAGTTGACAACAACCGGCTGGCCTTCTCATGAGTAACGGGCTTTCCGAGAAATGCCGGCGAAGTGGAGTGGGCGGCAGTCGAGAGGCCTGTCTGCTCCCTGGTCTATGAAGAACGCTCGCGCAATTCTCACCACGGTGTTTGAGTGTCAGTCAGCGCTGGTCGGGCCAGCCGGCGAGCCGCGAAGACGACGGGCGCCAGTAGGGACGGCATTGTCCCAATTCCAACGCTCGCCCCTTCCGAAATCCCATATGGTATAAGTCATACCGTCATGACTGCTGTCTTAGGAGCCCACAGTTATCAGGACGTTCGCTCGAACGACGGTTCATTCCAATGTGAGGCTCATCGTGATGGCTGACGGATCAAAGATCGTTCGGCACTTCCGGCAAATCGTGCTCTGGCCGATGCAGCTTACGCCTATTCGTGAAGATGCGCCGATTCAGAAGCATTGGGAACTCCTTCAGGCGACCAATCCGAACAATCCGTGGCGAGAGGTGCTGGACGAGTTTACGGGTGATCCTCGGCAGTTCCAGGAACGACATTACAGCGAGTTTGTGACATTTCTGCCTTACGTCCAACGGTTTTTGTACGGCGAGGGGAAACGAACGAGCGCGGAAGTTCGTGAAGGGTCCGCGATCCGTGTCTTCCGGCGAAATGATATTGCGAAGGTGCGGATGATATTTCCTGGTCCGCATGAAGCTCCTGTGACCTTTGCGGTGGCTCATGTGGATTTATATTTTTTCTACGACATTGATGTGGCGATTCTGGTTGTCGAGATCTACGGCGATGATGTGCCGCTTGCGCAGGTGCAAAATTCGCTCTTTCGCTTCGGTCGATGCTATCCCACCTACTGGGAGCGTGACGGGCATGGCGGCCATTGTCCCAAGCATGTAGAGTGGCTTGCCTCGGATGGGACGGTGCTGGCCGTCTCCGACTATGATCACCGTGAAAAATACCTCTCGTTTGTCTGTCAGCATCGGTCGTTGAGCCTTGCCTCCCACTGGGAGTTTCTGCTCGAACCGCTGGTGCTCCACCATTCGGAAAAAGTAGGTCCTATTCGGTATCGACAACTTGAATACCACCTGATGCCGGTGATGGCGTATCTCTCGCTCGACGAGCCGGGTGCCCTGACGCGGGGAGAGTTTGCGCGAGTAGGGTTGGCGGCGACACCGGGTAGCTCCGACACGTTACCGTTTTCAGTGCGCTATCTCCGTGACTTTGAGGAGCGGCATTGTTATGACCGGTATTGGAATGAACAGGGGCCAGGTTCACCAGGCGCCCGTTTTATGTGCACGGGTCGGGTGTTTACGATGGTGGGTGAGGCCGGAGAACCGGCATTCGAAGATCGTAAGACAAATTTAGAACAATTCCGTCACGAATATTTTCTATTGTTTCTGATCCCGCATTTTCATAAGGCGGCCCTGTTGATGCTGACGAATCGTCTGGTCGAGGCGATGCATCAGCTTGATCTCACCAAGTTGGACTCCGTCCGGCAGTTTCGCCGCGTGATTCGTCAAACGCTCGGCATCTTTCTCCGATTTACCCATCGCTACTGGTCTCATCAGGTGTCGGATCATGGACAGGTCAAGGAACTGTATCGGATGGTCAGTGAGCACCTTGGTACCGGTCGACTCTACGACGAACTCCGGTCGGAGCTGGAAGATATGAGCCAATATCTCGACAGCGATGCGCTCCGTCGCCAAGGCGAAACAATGGTTCGCCTGACGGTGGTGGCGACGGTCGGCTTGATCGGTGTGGCAACGACCGGGGTATTGGGGATGAACCTCTTCGACTTGGGTGCGGAACCGTCCACCAAGCGTATCTGGTATTTCGTCATTGTGCTGATTCCCGTCATCATCGTCACGCTCTATACGGTCCTGAAATCGAGGCGGCTTTCGGACTTTTTGGAAACCTTGGCCGAGGAGCATCGGTCATCACGGGACAAATTTGCTGCATTGCTGACGGTCTGGCGAAGCAAACAAGGACGGGATTCGTAGTCAACCGGTACCCCCTCATCTCTGCAAGGCAGAGCTATCCTGGCCATACTTCATCACAGTGCTTATGGCATGAGACAACGTACGTTCTTCTGACCGTCTTTTCACTGAGCGCAGTGGGATCTTGATGGACCATTGCGTCGAATCTTGACACAGCATCAACGACTCAGTAGGATAGCCCAGCCTTTAATGCTCATCCAGTGAGGTGAGCAAGGAGTTGATCATGTGTGGTGTTCCGACTCACGTTCGTTCCAGTCGACCTTCTCACGCTCGGGGTGAGGAGGTTTTTTTATGCCTGAAATGTGACCACGCGCAGGCGTCTCACCTTTGGTGCCGCAGATGAATCAGCCATCTGATCGAAAAGAAGAAAAGCTCATCATGGACGTCGGGGATATTGCCCGAGCACTGACGCGTATTGCGCACGAGATTCTGGAGCGGAATAAGGGCGGGAAGGATCTCGCACTGGTTGGGATTCGGACCGGCGGGGTCCATCTTGCGCATCGGCTCGCCAAGCGCGTTCATGGGATCGAAGGCGTTCAGATTCCCATCGGGGAATTGGACATTACGCTGTATCGAGATGACTTGGCGTTGCGGAAAAATCAGCCGATTTTGCGAAAAACATCGGTACCGTTCGACATGGCGAACAAAGTCGTGGTCCTTGTCGATGACGTGTTATTTACCGGAAGGACGATACGTGCTGCGATGGATGGACTCATGGATTTAGGGCGTCCGGAGGAGATTCAGTTGGCGGTGTTGGTTGATCGTGGCCATCGGCAGTTACCGATCAAGGCCAATTATATCGGGAAAAATCTGCCGACTTCTCGTGATGAGCAGGTGCAGGTGTTGTTGGAAGAGGATGGAGAGACCGACCGGGTGGTCATTTTGAGAGCGGAATGATGGTCATGGAATGGAGGGTTCCATGAGTGTGAAGCGCAAAGATCTGTTGAGTCTGGCCCCCTTGGCGGTCGATGAGATCACGCTCATCCTCGATACCGCCGATTCTTTTAAAGAAGTGACAGGGCGCGAAATCAAGAAAGTGCCGGCGCTGAGAGGGAAGACGGTGGTCAATCTCTTCTTCGAGCCAAGCACGAGGACGCGGACGTCCTTCGAATTGGCAGCCAAGCGGCTGAGCGCCGACGTGATCAACTTCGCGCCCTCTTCCAGTAGTGTCGTAAAGGGGGAAACGTTGCTCGATACGGCGAGAAATATCGAAGCGATGCAGGCGGACATTATCGTCTTGCGTCATTCCTCGGCCGGCGCCGCCGAAGCATTGGCTCAGGGAGTGAAGTCGTCGGTCATCAATGCAGGCGATGGGTGGCATGAGCATCCAACGCAAGCGTTGCTCGATCTGTATACGATTCGGCAACGAGGAATGAGTTTTCAAGGGTTGCGGGTGGCGATTGTCGGCGATGTGTCGCATAGTCGTGTTGCCCGTTCGAATATCTACGCGCTCGTCAAACTCGGTGCTGAAGTCAGATTGGTGGGGCCTCCGACGATGATGCCATGGGGAGTCGAAAAGCTGGGGGTCAAAGTATACTCCGACATGGATGAAGGTCTGCGCGACGTGCATGTCATCATGATGCTGCGGTTGCAATTGGAGCGGCAAGGGCGCGCGCAGTTTCCTTCAATCCGAGAATACTCGCGGCTCTACGGGCTCACCGCTGAGCGTGTGCGGCTGGCTGATTCCGGTGCCATCGTGATGCACCCAGGTCCTATCAATCGCGGTGTGGAGATCGCACCGGATGTGGCCGATAGTTTATCGTCGGTCATTTTGGATCAAGTGGCGAATGGGGTGGCGGTACGGATGGGGATTTTGTACCTCATGTCGGGAGCCAATTCATGAATCTGATGATTCGGTTGAGTGTGTACACGAGGGGGTGGAGCTTGAAGAGCGTCGGTGACGTGACAGATCATCAGAGACAGCAGATACCGCCACATTTTAGAAAGGGTTGATCGTGTCGATTTTGATTAAAGGTGGTCGAGTCATCGATCCAGGCCGGTTTGTCGGAATAGCCGATGTACTCATTGATGACGGGAAAATCACGGCGGTAGCTCCCCGGCTAGCAGCTCCCATCGGCAGCCGGACGATTCAGGCGGAAGGGAAACTGGTCCTGCCGGGGTTCGTCGATCTGCACGTGCATTTTCGGGAGCCGGGATTCGAGTATAAAGAAACCATTCTAAGCGGCAGCGCAGCGGCAGTGGCGGGAGGATTTACAACCGTGTGCTGCATGCCCAATACCAGTCCGGTGAACGACAATCAAGCCGTGACCGAGTTCATTCTGGAACGGGCTCGGCTGGCTGGTCTTGCGAATGTGTTGCCGATCGGCGCGATCACCAAAGGATCCGAAGGGAAGGAACTGGCCGAAATCGGTGACTTACGGCGCTCCGGTTGTGTGGCGATCTCGGATGATGGGAAGCCCGTGATGAACAGTTTGGTGATGCGGCGTGCGATGGAATATGCGTCGGCGTTTGACCTCACCGTCGTCGATCACTGCGAGGATATCCACCTCGCCGAAGGCGGTTGTATGAACGAGGGATTGATTTCCACCGAACTTGGATTGCCCGGTATTCCTGCGGCAGCCGAGGATGTGATGGTGGCGCGCAATCTGTCGCTGTCTGAGTTGACGGGGGCTCGCTTGCATCTTGCTCATATCAGCACCGCCGGATCGGCGCGAATGGTTCGGGAGGCAAAGGCCCGCGGAATTCGTGTGACAGCGGAAGCCTGTCCACACCATTTCACGCTGACCGAAGAACTGGTGCGCGGGTACAATACACATGCCAAAATGAATCCGCCCTTGCGGACCTGGAGCGATGTGCAGGCGATCAAGGAAGGGTTGCGTGACGGGACGATTGATGTGATCGCAACGGATCATGCTCCCCATGCGACTCAGGAAAAACAGCAGGATTTTACTGAGGCTCCATTTGGAATCGTCGGATTGGAGACTGCGCTCTCGCTGACGTTGGGATTGGTGGAGGAAGGGGTCCTGTCGATCGAGCAAGCCGTTCAGAAGCTCACGTCTTCTCCGGCCGCTGCGTTCGGACTCAAAAAAGGCACATTGGAGGTAGGTGCGGATGCCGATGTCGTCGTCGTGGATCAGCATGGACAGTGGGAGGTCGATCCAACGAAATTTCGATCCAAGAGCCGAAACACACCGTTCGTCGGATGGAAAGTGAAAGGGCTGGTGCAGACTACGATCGTAGGCGGCCGTGTGGTATTCGAGGCTGGCCCCGTGGAGCAGTAGTGCCGTGCGGCGGATGCGTTGGTGGGGGATGGTCTGTTGTCTCACGCTCGAAGGGGTCGCCCTCGCGGTGTGGGTCGGGGGGATGATTGTACTGAGCGGCGTGGTGATTCCAGCGGTATTCAACACGTTCGGAGGACAAGACTCCGGAGGGATGTTTTTGACCCGTGCGTTTGAAGGCTACCATCGGTTCGTTATCGGGGCCGGTGGCGTTCTCGCTGTAGCGTTGTTGGGCCGATGGTGGAGCGGTGAGTCTCGTGTGATGGTGAGTGTGAGCGAGATCATCGTGGTGACCATGATGGCGGTGATCGCGGGGTTCATCATTCTGGTGTTGCATCCCGAGGCAGCGGCACTTCAAGCGCAGGCATTTGCAGCAAAAGATGAAGGAGCCAAGAAAGCAGCGTTCGAGGTATTTTTCCGCGTGCTGTTACCGATTCGATCGTTGTACATGGTCAACTTGGTCTTGGGTCTCCTGCTTATGGGGATCAGAGCAAAACGCGTGATGGACTAGGACAGAACATAATCGTGAAAAAGGCAGTATTGGCATTGGCGGACGGGACGGTGTTTGAAGGCCGTGCTCTTGGATGCGAAGGTGAAGCGGTCGGTGAAGTCGTGTTTAACACGGCCATGACCGGCTATCAGGAAGTACTGAGTGATCCGTCCTACAAGGGACAGATCATCACCATGACCTGTCCACAAATCGGGAACTATGGTGTGACGCCGGAAGACATGGAATCGCGTCGAGCTTGGGCTGAAGGGTTTATCGTACATGAAGCGAGCCGATTGGTCAGTAATTGGCGAGGCAGGCAGACGCTTCACGAATCGTTGGTAGAGACTCAGGTTGTCGCCATTGAGGGGATCGATACAAGGGCGTTGACAAGGCATTTGCGCGAGCATGGGTCGCAACAAGGTTGTATCACGCATCTTGATCTCGACCATGAACGAGCGATTGGGCGGGCCAGACAGGCACCCGGTATCGTCGGGCGAGATCTTGCCGCCGAAGTCACCTGTACGCATCCCTATGATTGGACGACAGGGACCGGTGACTGGGCGCCATGGCCGAACGTTGACACAACAAGAAGGGGCGCGCGCTGGCGGGTTGTCGCCTATGATTTCGGCATCAAGCACAATATCCTGCGACGACTGGTTGATGTCGGGTGTGATGTGACCGTGGTCCCTGCCGCCACGACGGCCGAAGCCGTTGAGGCGCTGAAGCCTCACGGAATTTTTCTTTCAAACGGTCCGGGAGACCCGGAGGGTGTTCCGTATGCGGCGAAAGCGATGGGACAGCTGATTGGTCGCTATCCCATCTTTGGGATTTGCTTGGGGCATCAGATTCTTGGCCTCGCGTTCGGACTCAAGACCTACAAGCTGAAGTTCGGCCACCATGGAGCGAATCATCCCGTGATGGATCTTCGAACCAGAAAAGTTGAAATTACCTCACAGAACCATAATTTCGCCGTGCAGGCGCAACCGGTGCTTGTTGAGGTGCCAACGGTCTCGCCTGTGATCGAGACGCGATACGGGCGGATTGCCATCACTCATGTCAGTTTGAATGATTGCTCCGTTGAAGGCATGGCTTCTGTTGAGCATCCGGTCTTCTCAGTCCAATACCATCCGGAGGCAGCGCCGGGACCGCACGATGCTGCCTACTTGTTCGGTGAATTTGTGCGGCGTATGGAGAACCATTATGCGTAATTCTATTGTGGTGGGGGTGATCGGACTTCTGTTATCCGGCTGTACCTTCAATTTTCCGTTGTTCCCCGGCCCTGGACCGTTACAGGAAATGCAGGTCGACGGGAGCGGAAAGGCCAAGGTGCTGTTGATCGAGATATCTGGAATGATCAGCTCGCAGGAAAAAGACGGATTCCGGCCGACATCCAGCATGATTGCAAGCGTGAAAGAGCAACTGACCAGGGCCGCGAAGGATGAACAGATCAAGGCCGTCGTGTTGCGCATCAACTCGCCTGGAGGAACGGTCACGGCCTCGGATATCATTTATCACGAGTTGAAGACATTCAAAGCCAATCGTAAGGTTCCCATTGTTGCCTCCATCATGGATCTTGGGACCTCGGGTGGCTACTATATTGCAGCCGCTGCCGATCGGGTCATGGCGCATCCGTCATCCGTCACCGGGAGTATCGGTGTCATCATGCTCACGGTGAATGCCAAAGGGTTGCTCGAGAAAATCGGAGTCGATGCAACGGCTGTCACGTCAGGCCCTCGCAAGGATATGGGTTCGCCGTTTCGGACTATGACGACCGAAGAACGCGCCATCTTCCAAGAGCTGATCGATTCGTTTTATCAACGGTTCTTGACCATCGTGCAGGAGGGCCGTTCCAATTTGCAGATGGACCAGATCAAGAGGCTGGCTGATGGTCGTATCTATACAGGGGAGCAAGCGAAGGAGGCCGGCTTGGTCGATCAGATCGGCTATCTGGAAGATGCCATTGCGGTTGCGAAGAAACAAGCCGGCCTGACGGAGGCCCGTGTTGTGACGTACCAGCATCCAGGCGAGTATTCGAACAACGTCTATTCGAAGCTTGCGGTTCCGGGCGGACTCGCCGGCCTTGCGGATTTCGACCTTGCCGCATTGGTGCGTGGGGGAACTCCTCAGTTTATGTACCTGTGGATGCCTTAGTAGAAAGAAGGATACTGATGGTGTGGCTGGTGTTAGAATGAAGTGGGAACATGCGGTAGGGGCCGCCGATGACACAGCTATTGAACCACGAGATCAACCGGTTGTCTTCTCTGCCCATCAGTCGACGAGGGCTGCTCTGTGCGGGTCTTCGTGGAGCGGTCGGGCTTTCCTGTCTGCTGTCGGCTGGGTCGATGGCAACCTTGGCTGCAGCAGTGAGCGGATGTGTCAGGGCTCCAGGGACCGCGCGGGATCAGTTTATTTATATTTCCGAGGAAAAAGAAATGGCGATGGGGGTCGGTGCCTATCGGGAATTACTGCGAAACGCACCGGTAAGCGACGATCCTGAGTTGAATGAGTTGGTCAACAGGGTGGGGAATCGAATTGCCGCCGTCGCCAATAAACCGGAATATCAATGGGAATTTGCGATCATTCGAGACGATCGCACGATCAACGCCTTCGCCCTTCCCGGTGGAAAGGTTGCGGTCTTCACGGGAATTTTGAAGATTACAAAGAACGAAAACGGCTTGGCCACCGTGATCGGTCACGAAGTGGCGCACGCCCTCCAACGGCATGGCGCAGAACGGTATAGTCGGAGTATTCTGGAGACCATCGGTCAAGTCGGTGCGCTGGCTGCCGGAGCCGCGGCTGGTCGACCGGATGCAGCCATCGCGGCGATGAGTGCCTATGGTGTCGGGGTGTCGTTACCATTCGGTCGGAAACAAGAATCAGAAGCCGACTACATCGGGCTCAAGCTGATGGCGCAGGCTGGGTACGATCCTCGAGAAGCGGTTCCGTTTTGGGAGCGAATGAGCGGATGTCCAAGGCAGATGATCGATAAAGTTTGTTTCCGATCCCAACACACGATCCCTGAATTTTTATCCACACATCCATCTGATATCGCGCGTATCAATCAGATCGAAGCGTGGCTCCCTGAAGCCATGAAGCACTATCATGCCGTTCAGGAGAAGCAGGACCCAGTGCCGGCTCCCTATCACCCCCTCATTGGTCCAGAGCTTCCTCCGGTTAACCACGGTTAGCAGACTACCATGCCAAAACGAACGGATATCCAATCAATTCTGATGATCGGATCAGGCCCAATCGTGATCGGGCAAGCCTGTGAATTCGATTACTCCGGTACGCAAGCCTGTAAAGCCCTCAAAGCCGAGGGCTATAAGGTCATTCTCATCAACAGTAATCCGGCCACGATCATGACCGATCCGGAGTTGGCCGATCGGACCTATGTGGAACCGATTACGTTGGAGGTGGTTGAAAAGGTCATCGACCGGGAACGTCCTGATGCCTTGCTGCCGACCATGGGAGGGCAAACGGCTCTCAATACCACGATGGGCTTGGTCAAACGAGGGGTGCTCGAGAAATATGGAGTGACTCTGGTGGGTGCGTCGGCGGACGCGATCCATACGGCAGAGGATCGAGAAGCGTTTAAGCTGGCCATGCAGCGGATCGGGCTTCGAGTGCCGAAGAGCGGGACGGCCCATACTCGGCAGGAGGCCGTCGCGATTGTGGAGACCGTCGGGTTTCCCGCGATCATTCGCCCTTCCTTCACCATGGGGGGGACCGGTGGAAATATTGCCTACAATCGTGAAGAATTTGAGCGGTTGATCGAGTGGGCACTGGCCATGAGTCCCGTGAGTCAGGTCTTGATCGAGGAATCGGTGATCGGGTGGAAAGAGTACGAATTGGAGGTCATGCGCGACCTGAAAGACAATGTCGTCATCGTGTGTTCCATTGAAAACTTCGATCCGATGGGGGTCCATACCGGGGACAGCATCACCGTGGCGCCGGCCATGACCTTAACCGATAAAGAATACCAACAGATGCGGGATGCGGCTCTACGCATCATTCGCGAGATCGGGGTCGACACGGGCGGATCGAATATTCAGTTCGGCATTAACCCGGCCAATGGTGAGATGGTCGTCATTGAAATGAATCCTCGGGTATCCCGAAGTTCGGCGTTGGCATCGAAGGCGACCGGATTTCCCATCGCGAAGATCGCCGCCAAGCTTGCCGTTGGATACACGCTGGATGAGATTACGAACGATATTACCGGAGTGACAAAAGCATCCTTTGAGCCGGCCATCGATTATGTCGTGGTGAAGATTCCTCGATTTGCCTTTCAGAAGTTCAAAGGAGCCGATCCGACCTTGACGACCCAAATGAAGTCGGTCGGTGAGGTGATGGCGATCGGCCGTACGTTTAAAGAGTCGTTGCAGAAGGCGATTCGCTCGTTGGAACTGGAGCTGAACGGGCTGGTTTCTCGGTTCGGTCTGGATCGCGGCATACCGACGGGTTTCAATCATTCGGAGGCCATCGAGAAGCTTGAGAGATTACTACGCACGCCGTTACCCGAGCGGCTGTGGTATCTGGCCGACGCCATGCGCCTGGGGTTGACCGACGAGGAATTGTTCGCAACGACGAAAGTCGATCCCTGGTTCTTAGACCAGGTGAGACAGCTGGTGGATTTTGAGCGGTCCCTTGTCGGTCATTCCGCCAACCCGGCCGAGTGTCTGAGCGGAGAACTCCTCTGGGAAGCCAAGGAACTCGGTTTTTCCGATGATCGCCTTGCGCACTTGTTGGGCTGTGACGTGGGGATGGTCGCGAAGGCCCGTATGGAAAATCGAGAACGAGGTGTGACCTATAAACGAGTCGATACCTGTGCCGCAGAGTTTGAGGCTCAAACTCCGTATCTCTATTCCACCTATGGGCACGAGTGCGAAGCGAGGCCGTCTGATCGAAAGAAGGTCGTCATTCTTGGCGGGGGTCCCAATCGTATCGGGCAAGGGATCGAGTTTGACTACTGTTGTGTTCATGCGGCCATGGCGCTTCGGGAAGAAGCGATCGATACGATCATGGTGAACTGCAATCCGGAAACCGTCAGCACGGATTACGATACCTCGGATCGCCTCTATTTTGAGCCGCTTACCCATGAGGATGTGCTGAATATCGTGCATCGAGAACAGCCGCTCGGCGTGGTATTGCAATTCGGAGGACAGACGCCCTTGAAGCTTGCACTCCCGCTCTCGAAGGCCGGTGTCAAGATTCTCGGCACCAGTCCCGACGCTATCGATCTGGCGGAGGATCGTGAACGGTTCCGTGAACTGTTGAACAAGCTCGGCCTGCGTCAGGCGGAGAGTGGGACGGCTCGATCCGTTGAGGAAGCGGTGCAGATCGCCGGGCAGATCAGTTACCCGGTCATGGTGCGTCCGTCGTACGTCTTGGGCGGGCGGTCCATGCAGATCGTCTATGACGAAACCGGTTTATTGGAGTACATGCGGTCGGCGGTCAAGGCCTCGCCCAATCATCCAGTGCTGATCGATAAGTATCTCGCCGATGCGATCGAAGTCGATGCCGATGCAATATCCGATGGGGACACCGTGGTGGTCGCAGGCATTATGGAGCATATTGAAGAAGCCGGGGTCCATTCGGGGGATTCAGCCTGCTCGCTTCCTCCCTACACCCTCGAGAAGGCTCTCGTCACCGAGATCGAGCGTCAGATGAGCATGTTGGCTAGAGAGTTAGGGGTGGTTGGGTTGATGAATGCCCAATTTGCCGTCAAGGGAGAGACGATTTATGTGTTAGAGGTCAATCCACGCGGATCCCGGACCGTTCCGTTCGTGAGTAAAGCGATCGGCGTTCCGCTCGCGAAGTTGGCAATGAAGGTGATGATGGGGCGAACGCTCAAGGAGCTTGGTCTGACACAAGTTCCGATGCCTGCGCATTTCTCCGTCAAAGAGGCGGTCTTCCCCTTCAATAAGTTTCCTGGGGTTGACGTGCTCCTTGGGCCGGAGATGAAATCGACCGGGGAGGTGATGGGCCTCGATGAAGATTTTGGCTGGGCCTTTGCCAAGTCCCAGGCCGGGGCCGGGGCCGTGTTGCCGACGTCCGGCACGGCGTTCATCAGCGTGAAGCCATCGGATCGTCCGGCCGCGCTCGAAGTGGGCAGGGCCTTGAGCCAACTGGGGATGCGGATTCAGGGAACGAGCGGAACCGCCGGCTATTTGCGCGAGCATGGACTTCCCGTGGAGGTCGTGAATAAAGTGGCCGAAGGCAGGCCGCACATCGTTGATCATATTAAGAACGGCTCGGTGGCCATTGTCGTCAATACGGTACGGACGGCCTCGGCGCATGTTGATTCGCTTGCCATCAGACGAGAGGCACTCCATCGGGGGATCCCCTATTACACGACCATGCGAGGGGCCCATGCTGCGGCGATGGCGATCGAGGCAATCCTGAAAAAAGATCTATCGATCCGGACATTGCAAGAGTATCATCAGGCCTAACCAGCTGCAGAAGAACTCGGTTGATACCGATACGATAGCCGAAATGTTCTGTGCAGTGGGAATGCAAACATGATGTCAGGATGCTCAAAAAGGCTGTCCAGCAAGGCCGCAGCAAGTGAAGAGACGAGGCATACGCCTCGGTACGTTGAGTCTCTGGGCCATGTGAGAACATCGCCGACGGCCTTTTTCAGCATCCTGCTAACCAGTTGAGGAGCAACCGGAGCATGCCGACACCAATCACCAAGAAAGGCTATGAAGCGTTACAGGCTGAACTGGTTCGTTTGCGCAAGGTCGAGCGTCCGAAGGTGATCGAGGCGATTGCGGAGGCGAGAGCACACGGCGATCTCAGTGAAAATGCCGAATACGATGCCGCCAAAGAGCGTCAGGGTTTCATTGAGTCTCGGATCTCCGAACTGGAGGGGAAGATCGCTGACGCGCGCATCGTGGAGATCAACGGGCGCACCAGCGAGACCATTGTCTTTGGGGCGACGGTCTTGGTGGTTGAGCAGGAATCGCAATCCAAGAAACAGTATACGTTGGTCGGGCAAGATGAAGCGGATATGAAGTTCAACAAAATTTCCGTGCAGTCCCCCGTCGGGCGTGCCTTGATCGGCAAACGGGTCGGCGATTTTGTCGAGGTGAAGACACCGGTCAAGATGGTTGAATACGAAGTCGTGGAGATCAAATTCGAGGAATGTTGACGTGCCGGAGGCACGCCCCCTCATCGCCTTGCTGACGGATTTTGGAGAACGCGACAGTTTCGTCGCCAGCATGAAAGGGGTGATCCTCTCGATCAATTCGTCCGCACGGCTTGTCGATCTCTCTCATCAGATCACCTCGCATCAGATTCAGGAAGCCGGGTATTTCCTGAAATCCTGTTATCGGTATTTCCCCGCAGGAACGATCTTTGTCGCTGTCGTCGATCCCGGAGTCGGGACCGAGCGTCGGGCGTTGCTCGTGTCGGCCACTGGATTCTGGTTTGTCGGTCCGGATAACGGGCTCTTCACGGAAGTTTTGGAGCAGGAAGTCGACGCCAAGGTCTGGCAGATCAATAACCCACAGTATCGCTTGGAAACGGCCGGATCGACCTTTGATGGTCGAGATGTGTTTGCACCGGCTGCTGCCTGGTTGAGTAAAGGTGTCCCGCCGTCGTTTTTTGGGCCGACCGTCAACGACCCCATTCAGCGTTCGGTCGCGATCCCGGTCTGGCACGAGGATGTGCTGATCGGAAAGATCGCGTCTGTCGATCGATTCGGCAATCTCATTTCCAACATCACCGCGAGACAGATCCGTGAATTTCGAGCTGTGACGGGACAATCTGTGGAGATTCAAATCGGAACGTATATCATCAATGATTTGGTCGGCAGTTACAGCCAAGGCCATCGTCAGAATCCGTCCGCGCTGATCAATAGCGGCGGGAATTTGGAGATCTTTTTACAGGAGGATAGCGCGGCACGGTGTCTTCAGTTTGGCGTGGGTGAGGAAGTGCGTCTCTGCTGACTCAGCGTTGGCGCAACGCCTCGCTGATGCAGCAAGAAGTACTTCCCGACCACTGTTCTGTCGCTTCGTGGCGGGAGGCGGGCTTGTTGAAGTCCATCATCCTGAAGCTGTACTGCGTATAGGTGCCGGTCGCGAGGAGGATCTTTCTGGTGAGATTCAAAAGATTTATGATGCAGCGTGCATCACCTTCAGCAGCAACAACTGTCCCGTGACATGATGCTCGCGGAGCTTGAAGCGTTTTTCCAACTGGCTCGGGACTTCAGGCAGCGGCAAGAGAGGTGGAACGCGAGCATGCACAAGACAAGATCCGCCACCGATTGGTTTCCACTGGGATCCCGGAAGTGCCCTCGCACGGCGATCGGAATTCTGTTATGGTTTTTGCCGATATCACGAGAGATGCACGATTCCATTTCCTGCTAGTCGCGAAAGAGATTGCAACTTTCCACGCGTTGAAGCCAGGAGGCGATGCGAACTCAGTGGTGTGCAGGAATCGCCGGCCGACGATTCCTCAGATGGAAGATTGACTCCGTGAAGAAAGCCCGGAACATCACAAAAGGCATGAAAATGATCACAGCGGTGGAACTCACACATAAGCAGAATCGCATTCTCGGAGCGTGGCGCTGTTTTATGACCTGCCGCATCGTCACCTGCGCCGCCCTGAGCCTCTGGATCGGTGTGATATTCAACGGATCCATTCTTGAAGCAGCAACCCTCCCGACGGTCGATGAAATCCTACAAGAATTGCATATTTCAAGCAACGATAGGGAACGCATTCGGCAGGGCGAGATTGTCGATTGGTCGGCGAGTGAAGGGTCGGAGCGGGAACTGGCGCTCGGCATGGCCTTCCTGGTGAAGGCCATGCCGGAAAATTTAGCAGAGATGTATCGAGAGGCTCTCGTACTGAAAGATGTTCCTGTGATCACGGCACACGGCCGAATCACGGGAGAAGGCACCATGCGGATTTCGTTGGAGTGAAGTTGCAGCCGAACCCGGGAAAGGAAGCCCAGCATTATCTGAATGTGAAACAGGGCGACACTCTGAATCTGGACGCCAAAGAGATGGCCGCGTTTCAAGCTCTCAAGTCGGCTGCCCAAAGTAGCGAGGTGCCGGTGAAAGAGGTCGAGACCCTTGTGCATCAGGGGCTGCTTGCCCGCTACCATGCCTATCGGAGAAAGGGGCTGTCGGGTATCGCGCCCTATGAGCGCGGTGGTGAGGACCAGCGAAATGCCGGCGATGAATTACTCCTGGCAACAAAAGAATTGACCAGCGTGGCCAAACATCTCCCGGCGTTTCATAAATTTTTGCTCAACTATCCGGACGGGCTTCCTAAAGAAGAAGTAAAGAACCTGAAAGAATTCTTCTACTGGCTCAACATTGACGTGTTTGGACGTCCGACCTACGTTCTGGTTCACCGCATGCTCTACCATATGGGCGATGCCGCACTTGCCGTCGAGCGTCAGTACTATGCGAGCCACGATTACAACAGTATGCTGCAAAGCATCGCCGCACTCCCAACCAAAGACGGCACGTTCTTGTTTTACATCGGCCGAGTCTCGACCGACCAAGTCGGAGGGTTCGGGAGCTCCTTGAAACATCCCATTTCCCGAGCAATTACCGCGCCCTATCTCAAGTCCATGTTTCGACAAATACAGACCAAAGCAGGGAAGCCCTAGCAGACGAAGGACATAGGGAGTCAAATCTTGAACCGTGCATTGCTCTCACCAGCAATACCTGTCTCCCGACAGCGCGCAGGGACCTCACCGAGCTACTGTACGCCACGTGGCTGGACCTGCCAACACGTTCGCAAAAAGTGGCTGTGCGTCACATCGACCGGAGGCCACGCCGTGATGTTCGCGGAGCTTGAAGCGTTTTCCCAATTGGCTCGGGACTTCAGGCAGCGGCAAGAGAGGTGGAACGCGAAGATGCACAAGACAAGATCCGACCCCAATTGGTTTCCTCCAGCAAGATGTATTCCCCATCGTAGACGTACCGCTTCGTCTGGCCATTGGCGACTTTCTCAATTCTTCGGCCTAACCCATCGTACCGATACGTTGATGTAAACGCGGGGGTGGGATTCCCCGCCACGAAGTCTTCCACCTTGGTGAGTCTGTTCTCCGTGTCATACGTGTACTGCGTGTGGGTGCCCGTCGCGAGCAGGGTCTTGCGGGTCAGATTCCCATTGTCATTGTACTGGTAGCTATGGGTCGCATCCGCCGTGAGCTGATTCCCCGCGTTCGTCACATTCCCCGCCGTGGTCCGGTTGCCCACCGCGTCATAGGCGAAACTCTGGGGCGTCTCCAACAACGGATGGCTCGCACTCGTCAGCCGATCGAGCGTGTCATATCCGAAGACCTGGGCACCTCTCCGATCCGTGTGACTCTCCCGGTTGCCCACGCCATTGTAGGTGTAGGCCGCTTGGTTGATCGTGGGGCCGCTGGCCCCCAGTTGGTGCAGAATCTGTTGCACCTGCGAAGCGGGATCATAGGTGTACGTCGTCTGGGTCCCGTTCGGCAGCATCATCGCCGTCCGCAGCGAGAGGGCGTCGTAGGTGAAGGTCGCGAGACGGTTGAGCGGACCATGGATAGAAATATTCGTGTTCGTGTCATCCGCCAGTGTGAGGCGATTCCCGTTCTTGTTGTAGGTGTAGATGAGGGTCACGTTCGGTTGCTGGGACGAGCTCACGTGCTGGTGGTGAGCAGCCGATTGGCAAGATCGTAGGTCATCGTGAGCACGCTGTCGGGATCGGTGATGTTCGTCAAGTTCCCGACCAGATGGTACTGATAGCTGGGGAGCTGATTCCCCGGGAGCGTCTTGTTCAACGACTGATTCTTGGCATCGTACTCGAAGGCCGTGATCTGATCGAGATGATCCTTTGAGGTCGCCACGTTCCCGGCGATGTCGTGGATGAGGGTCGTGGTCCGATTGAACGGGATCAACCTATTGCCTTGTCGATATGATCGCAGACGTAGCTCGCAAAGGGGAGTGAGCAGGTAAAGGCGGGAGAGACGGCGTTCAGCACGTGCATGGAACGATCGTCGCCTTCTAACACAAAATCCATTTCGAGTTTCTTTTTCGTGATATCGAGGAGCTGGGCTCGAATGCCGGGGCGCCCCCATTTTTGATAATTACGCTCGTCGACTCCCTCTGCAAGAACCGAGGCCAGTGACACCATCTTGCTCCGGGAATACTTGGTGATCTCCTCCAGCGCCAACCGTCTGAAGTCGAATCCCGCACCGGTCAACAGTCCGAGTCCTCGGCTTGCGACTTCAACGAGCTCGCCGAGCGCGAAATTCCCAAACCCTTCGTAGTTTTCCCGCCACATGGCCGGGATGGCGGTGGGGCCGATCTTGGCCTTCCCATCAGCCGTGATCGTGAAGTGAACACCAAGGAATGGGTTTCTGAGATCAGGAACAGGATAAATATTGGTGCGAATCGAACCTGGGGGTTCATCGGAGTACAGATAGAGCCCCTTGAACGGGAGG
The DNA here is from genome assembly GCA_018242725.1 of Nitrospira sp. Lineage (GTDB taxonomy): Bacteria > Nitrospirota > Nitrospiria > Nitrospirales > Nitrospiraceae > Nitrospira_D. The sequence continues at coordinate 20,616 of JAFEBI010000008.1, forward strand.
ATGCGATACTTTTCAGAAAAGCCATAATCCATGGCAATTTTATCGGCGTAGAGGCCTGCGGCATTGACGACATAGCCGGCGGTAATGCGGCCCTGGTTGGTTCGAACGGTTCCGTTGTCTCTGCCTCGATAGGCCGTGCCACACTGAATGTGAATGCCCTCACGAAGCGCATCGTGCTGCATCGCATTGACGACATGGAGCGGGTTGACGGTCGATGTGTGGGGAGAGAACAGGGCCCGTTGATACGTTTTGACTCGAGGTTCGATCGATTTGGCTTCTGTGTCCGTGAGGGGTTGGAGCTCAATGCCGTTGATCTGGCCTCGGCGGAATAACTCATCGAGTGAGGGCAAATCCGCGGCATCTTTGGCCACCACCAGCTTCCCGCATTTGTTGAGCGAGATCTGCTTCTCTTCACAGTAGGCGGTGAGTCGCTCATTCCCGAGGCGTGTGAATTTGGCCTTCAGGCTGTCGGGTGAATAGTAGAAACCGGCATGGAGGACCCCACTGTTGCGACCGCTGGCATGGGCCCCACAGGAAGGCTCCTTTTCTATTAAGAGGATGCCGGCATCGCTGCGCCGTGCTCGGAGCTCGCGCGCGATACAGAGGCCGATGACTCCGCCGCCGATGATGAGAAAATCACAGGTCTTCATAGAGGATATGTCATGCTACCGGTTGTTGGTCGTACCGTGGATTGGCGATGCATCTCTCTGCAGAGTCTCTATGGATTGCTTGAGAATTTCCACCGTTTTCTTCAATTCATCGTTGGAGATCGCGAGCGGTGGGATGAGTACGAGGACATTCCCGATCGGTCTCAAGATCAATCCTTTCGATCGGGCGATGGCGGCCACGCGGTGGCCGGCCTTGGCGCTGAGTGGGTAGGGGGCTTTGCTCCGTTTGTCCATGACCAATTCAACGCCTGCCATGAGTCCCCGCTGGCGAATGTCGCCGACCTGAGGGATTACCGCGAGCGGCGCCAGGAGCCGGCTGAAGAGTTTGATTGTTGAAGCGAGTCGAGCGAGCGTCCGTTCATGGCGAAACACCTTAAGATTGGCGAGCGCCACCGAACAGCCCAGCGGATTGCCGGTAAAACTGTGGCCATGGAAGAAGGTTTTGAACTCGTCGTAGCTGCCGAGAAAACCTTGATAGATCTCATCCGTCGTCAGGGTTGCCGCCAGCGGCATGTACCCGCCGGTGAGCCCTTTACTGATGGCCATGAGATCCGGCGTGACGCCTTCGTGCTCACAGGCGAACATCTTGCCTGTCCGTCCAAAGCCTGTCGCGACTTCGTCGGCGATCAGAAGAACCTTGAATCGTGTACAGAGTTCACGGACTCGTTTCAAGTAGCCGGGTGGCTGGGGAATCATGCCGGCGGCAGCTTGCATGAGTGGTTCAAGAATCACACCGGCCAACTCTCGGTGACGACGTTTGATGATAGCCTCAATGGGATCAATGCAAGCCATACCACAAGACGGATATGCGAGCTTAAGCGGGCAGCGGTAGCAATGGGGTGGTTCTGCCTCCACTGTCGGGAACAGGAGCGGTTTAAACCGGGCATGGAACAGGTCGATATTGCCGACGCTCACGGCTCCGATGGTATCGCCATGGTAGGCGAGTTTCAGATGAAGGAATGTATTTTTTGGGCCGGCTTTGGGATGGCGCTGTTGCCAGTACTGGACGGCCATCTTCAGGGCAATCTCCACTGCGGTTGAACCGTTATCCGAATAGAAGACACGGGTGAGCCCCTTGGGAGCGATGCGGATCAACTCACGGGCGAGCTCAATCGCCGGCGGGTTCGAGAGCCCAAGAAACGTCGAGTGGGCAATCTTATCGAGCTGCTTCTTGATGGCGCGATCAAGGATCGGGTGGCGGTGGCCATGCAGATTGACCCATATCGAGGAGGTTCCATCAAGGTATTTCTTGCCCTCCGTATCGATCAGGTAGGAGCCTTTTCCCCGCTCGATAATGAGCGGGTCTTCCTGCTCCCATTCCTGCATCTGGGTAAACGGATGCCAGAGATAGCGGCGGTCCCAATCTCTGAGCTGCTGCGTCGAAGGTGGTCGAGTCATACGGATATGGACGTCATTCGTCGATCGTGTGATGGGAGAAGGGTGGTCATCGATAGCCAGCTGACAGATGCCGATCAACGAAGCAAGGGCCTCGGGGCGGCGCGTGATTATAAGTGGGGGTGATCGCTTTGACAACCCAAGAGGCAGTTACTATAATGAACCGATTTTTTACCAATGAGTTAGGATTTGCAAAGTCTTATACGCAACTTTTCCATAATCGCTCATATCGATCACGGCAAATCAACCCTCGCTGACCGGTTCCTCGAAGCTACTGGCGCAGTCACTGCCAGAGAGGCCAAAGATCAGATCCTCGATGCCATGGACCTTGAACGGGAACGTGGCATTACGATCAAGGCCCACGCAGTGGCGATCCGGTATAAGGCCAAGGACGGGAAGACCTATGCGTTGCATTTGATCGATACGCCGGGGCACGTCGACTTTACCTATGAGGTCTCGCGGAGCCTTGCAGCCTGTGAAGGGGCTCTTCTGCTGGTTGATGCCACACAAGGCGTGCAGGCCCAGACGATTGCCAACGTGAATCTGGCGATGGCGAACAACCTGACCATTATCCCGGTGATCAATAAGATCGATCTGGCGAGCGCGGACGTCGATGGGACCAAACAGTCGATCTCGGAGGTCTTGCAGCTTGAAGCCGACGATGCCTTGCCCATCAGCGCCAAAGAAGGCAAAGGTGTGCCGGAGGTCTTGGAGGCAGTCATTGCGCGAGTGCCGCCTCCGTCTGGAGATCCACAGGCCCCTCTCAAGGCGCTGATTTTCGATTCATGGTTCGATAACTATCAGGGTGTGATTGTGCTGACACGAGTGGTGGATGGAGCGATTCGACCCGGCATGAAAATCAAAGTCATGTCGAACGATCGCACATTCGAGGTGATGGAAGTCGGGCACTTTGCCCCCAAGCGTACGAAGAAGACGGAGCTGCTGACCGGCGAGGTGGGATATCTCTGTGCCAATATGCGTGAAGTGGCGGACGTTAAAATCGGGGATACGCTCACGGATGCCGTGTCGCCTACGCGCGAGCCGTTTCCAGGATATAAAGAGGTCAAGCCGTTGGTGTTCTGCGGGCTCTATCCCACGGATACGGCCCGATATGAAGATTTGCGGGACGCGTTGGTCAAGCTCCGGCTGAACGATTCCTCCTTTGCCTACGAACCGGAAACGTCCTTGGCCTTGGGGTTTGGATTTCGCTGCGGGTTTCTTGGCCTGCTGCACATGGAGATTATTCAGGAACGGCTTGAGCGTGAGTATAATCTGACGCTTCTCACCACGGCTCCCACCGTCGTGTATCGGGTGATGACGACCAAAGGTGAGGTGTTGGAAGTCATGAATCCCTCACAGCTCCCTGCACCCAGCAGCATCGAGTCTTTCGAAGAGCCGTTCATTCTCGCGTCGGTCATCACGCCGGAACGCTATATGGGCGCCATTCTCCAGCTTTGCCAAGAGCGGCGCGGGATTCAGCGCAGTCTGCAATTTCTCGATCCCACGCGCGTGATGATCAGTTACGAACTGCCGCTCAATGAGGTCATTCTTGATTTTTACGATAAACTCAAGTCGCGCACGCAAGGCTATGCGTCGCTGGACTACGAGCTGATCGGCTATCGGGAATCAGATCTTGTTAAAATCGACATCTTGTTGAACGGTGAAACGGTCGACGCCTTGTCTTTTATCACGCATAAAGATCGGTCGGTGCAACGCGGCCGTCAACTTGCTGAGAAAATGAAGGAATTAATCCCCCGGCAGATGTATGAGATCGCCATTCAGGCAGCCATCGGGAGCAAGATCATCGCCCGTGAAACGATCGGGGCTATGAAGAAGAACGTGTTGGCCAAATGCTACGGCGGTGATATCACGCGAAAACGGAAGTTGCTGGAGAAACAAAAGGAAGGGAAGAAACGCATGAAAGCGGTCGGCAGTGTCGAAGTTCCACAGGAAGCCTTCCTGGCGATTCTGAAGGTCGGCGACGAATGAGTCCCGATTCCAATCCGCGCAATGCGGACAAGTTGTCCGGCGGGTCCAGGTCCGGTGAGCCAGCCTCGATGACCGGCGCCAAGGTTGCCGACAGCGCCGACCAGGCTGGACGCAAGTCCATCGTTCGAGAGTATGCGGAAGCCATCATCGTCGCGATGTTGCTGGCGTTCGCCATCCGTGTGTTCGTCGTGCAGGCCTTCAAGATTCCGTCAGGGTCCATGATTCCAACCCTGCTGATCGGAGATCATATTTTGGTCAGCAAGCTGTCCTATGGCCTGCAGTGGCCGACGGACTGCAAGCTGCAATGGAATTTTCCACCGGTCAATTGTTATACGTCCACCACCGTCGTCACGTTCGGCAAGCCGCAACGCGGCGATATCATCGTCTTTCGGTTTCCCGAGGATGAAGAGAAGGATTTTATCAAGCGCATCGTAGGATTGCCTGGAGACACCGTTCAGTTAAAGAACAAAGTTGTCCTGGTGAACGGTCAGCCGCTTGATGACAAAAACTTCACCCAACGCATTGATCCCGGTATCATCGACGGGACGGTCAACCCTCGCGATAATTTTGGCCCAGTGACGGTTCCGGAGGACTCGTATTTCGTCATGGGCGACAATCGCGACCAAAGCCTGGACAGTCGGTTTTGGGGGTACGTTCGCGAGGAGAAAATCCGCGGCAAAGCGTTCCGTATCTATTGGTCCTGGAATGGACAGGGAAATTGGACGGAGTGGGTTCGGTGGGAACGATTCGCCAAAGCCATTCAGTAAAAAAAAGCGGGGGCGTCGTTCTTCCCAAGAAGGAGTCACAGGGGAAGACGGAATCTCCCTCATCCACGGTACTCCGCGAGTATCTGCATCGGTTTCCGCAAGCCTCCGTCCTCGTGATCGGCGATTTGATTCTTGACCATTATGTGATGGGACGGGTGAGCCGGATCTCTCCTGAGGCACCGGTTCCGGTCGTTCATGTCGAATCGGAGTCGATCCGATTGGGTGGGGCAGCCAACGTCTACAGTAATATTGTGGCGCTGGGAGGAAAGGCCTATCTCTGCGGGGTGATCGGAGCGGATGAGAGCGGGAAGCGGTTGCTCAAGGAGCTCGGAAACACCAAGGCGAGCCTGGGTGGCGTCGTGACCGATCGTGAGCGACCGACGACCAGGAAGAGTCGGGTCATCGCGCACAATCAGCAGATCGTTCGCTACGACATCGAAGGCCGAACCGAGTTGAGGGCATCGCTGCGACGGAAGATCGTCCGGTTTGTCGAGTCCAAATTCCGGGAGCTGTCCTGTATCGTGATCTCGGACTATGCCAAAGGCGTCGTGTCGGCGACGTTGATGGCGGAGATCACGCGTCTGGCGGCCTTGCGCAGGGTGCCGGTTATCGTCGATCCGAAGGTGGAGCACTTTAATTTCTATAAAGGCGTGACGGTCATGACGCCGAATCACCTGGAGGCGACGCAAGCGTCGGGGATGCATGGGGACGACAATCAAACGATCAACGAAGCCGGAGCCATGATCCGCCAGCGACTTGGTTGTCAGTCCGTTCTGATCACACGGGGTGAGAAGGGCATGAGTCTGTATGAAGGGGATGGTCGATCATGGCATCTTCCGACGAAGGCTCGGCAAGTCTATGATGTCACCGGCGCGGGAGATACGGTCATCGGGACGCTGGCGCTGGCCCTTGCGGCGGGAGCCGACATCAAGACCGGAGCCATGATGGCTAATTATGCGGCCGGGATCGTGGTCGGAATGGTAGGGACGGCGACGGTGTCACCGACGCAGTTGTCTGAGGCCTTTGGAGATGATGACTAAAGCTTCGCGAACCGTGACGGTGGTGATTCCCGCCCGATACGGCTCATCCCGATTTCCCGGGAAGCCGCTGGTCGAGCTGAACGGCAAGCCGATGATTCAACATGTGTACGAGCAGGCGGCGGCCTGTCGTGCCGTGTCGGAGGTGCTCGTTGCGACCGACGATGAGCGTATCAAACAGGCGGTCGAGCGGTTTGGGGGGCGTGTCATCGTGGTCACCGGCGAGTATCGGACGGGAACGGATCGGGTAGCGGCTGTGGCTCGCATGTTCGCAGGGGATTGTTTCGTGGACTTGCAAGGGGATGAGATTCCCTTATCGCCTGAGTTGTTAACCGATCTTATCGAGCCGTTTTTGGAGAGTGGTGTGGGGATGGGCACATTGAAGCGAGTGATCGATTCGACGGACGATCTGCTCAATCCTGCCGTGGTGAAAGTCGTGACGGATACGAAAGGAGATGCGCTCTATTTTTCACGCGCTCCGATTCCGTTGGTTCGTGACGACCCCAAGCCGCAAGTCGTGGGAGGGCTCCATTATATTCATCTTGGACTGTACATCTATACGAAAGACACGTTGTTTCGGTTGGCCTCCCTCCCGACCAGTCGCATCGAGAACGCTGAAAAGCTTGAGCAACTTCGTGCGCTCGACCATGGCATTCGCATCCGGGTGTGGGAAACCAAGCATGCCTCATTGAGGGTGGATCGTCCGGAAGACGTGCCTTCTGTTGCGGAACGACTTCAGGAGTATCTTGCGGTCAAGCGTGAGCTGAAGAGCAGCGGGATGTTCTTTAAAGGATGAGGTGCCTCGCGGGGATCGGTCGATCTGACGTCCTGAAGAGAGGGGAACCATGAATAAATTTATCTTTGTGACCGGTGGAGTGGTTTCATCGCTTGGAAAAGGACTGGCATCGGCTTCCATTGGAAATCTTCTCGAAAGCCGAGGGTTGAAGATCACCTTTCTCAAGCTGGATCCCTACATCAATGTCGATCCCGGGACGATGAACCCCTACCAGCACGGGGAGGTCTTCGTCACGGACGATGGCGCCGAGACAGATCTTGATCTGGGACATTATGAGCGATTCACCTCGCTCTCACTGACCAAAGAAAGTAATTACACGACGGGTCGGATCTATCATTCGGTCATCACTAAGGAACGACGGGGGGACTATCTTGGTGGAACGGTTCAGGTCGTGCCGCATGTGACGGATGAGATTAAACAGGCGATCATGCGGATCTCCAAGGGCGTGGATGTCGCCATCATCGAAATCGGAGGGACGGTCGGAGATATTGAAAGTCTCCCGTTTCTTGAAGCCATTCGACAGATGCCGTACGACGTCGGGCGAGACAATGTGCTGTATGTTCACCTGACCTTGGTGCCCTACATCGGCGCGGCCGGTGAACTGAAGACCAAGCCGACGCAACACTCGGTCAACAAGCTTCGGGAAATCGGCATTCAACCCAATATCCTTTTATGCCGAACCGACCGGTATATTCCCCCGGAGCTCAAGGGCAAGATCGCGATGTTTTGTAACGTGGATAAGGATGCGGTCATCACGGCCAAAGATGTCGAGACGATCTACGAAGTGCCGATCGTATTCCGTAAAGAAGGGTTGGACGAATTGATCGTCCGTCAGCTGCATCTCGAAACCGGCCAGCCGAATCTTCGCGAGTGGGACGCGATGGTGCAGAAGATCAAACGGCCGAAGCATGAAATCTCCATTGCGTTGGTCGGCAAGTACGTGGGGCTAAAGGAGTGTTACAAGAGCCTGGGGGAAGCGCTGATTCACGGCGGAATCGACCATGAAACGAAGGTCAATATCAACTGGATCGAATCCGAAGATATCGAGCGGCAAGGGACGGAGCGAATTCTTCGTGAGGCGGACGGGATTTTGATCCCCGGCGGATTTGGGACGAGAGGGATAGAGGGAAAAGTCACCACCATCAGGTACGCGCGGGAGCGTCAGGTGCCGTTCCTCGGTCTGTGTTTAGGGATGCAATGTGCCGCGATTGAGTTTGCGCGCAATGTGGCAGGATTGACAGGGGCCAACAGTGCCGAGTTCGATGAGCAGTCGCCTCATCCGGTGATTCATCTCATGCCGGATCAGCAGGGCGTCAGCGACAAAGGCGGAACGATGCGGCTCGGATCCTATCTCTGTAAGTTAGGAGAGGGGACGTTGGCCCAGAAAATGTACGGCGTGAATGAGGTTCGTGAACGCCATCGCCATCGCTACGAGTTCAACAATGCCTATCGCGAGCGGTTGGGCGCGAAGGGACTGGTCTTGAGCGGCCTCTCGCCGGATGGGCGATTGGTCGAAATCCTGGAACTGAAGGATCATCCCTGGTTCTTGGGAACCCAGTTTCATCCTGAGTATGGCTCGCGTCCGCATCGGCCACATCCGTTATTCAGCGGGTTTGTGGGAGCGGCGCTCCGTAAAAAACTGGGCCACTAGCAGGATGTTGAAAAAGTCCGCCAGCTTTGTTCTCGCGTCGCTCAGAGGCTCAACATACCGCTCAGGGTATGCCTCGCCTTTTCCCTTGCTGCGGCCGCGCCGGACAGCCTTTTTGACCATCCTGCAAACTGCTAGGATTCAGTTTGAGATGTGTATTTACTCTGTCGCGAAGGCCGAACGGAATCATTTTTCAATTATCTGCTGGATGTAACTATGGCGCAGCTTGTCGATATTGGTTCATTTAAGGTCGGGCAAGGGCAGCCACCGTTTCTGATTGCGGGACCTTGTGTGATCGAGAGCGAGCAGCTTGTGATGGATACGGCGGGGCGAATCGCCGAACTGACGAAGGCGTTGGGAATCCCCTACGTCTTCAAGTCGTCATTCGATAAGGCGAACCGAACATCGATCCATTCATTCCGAGGCCCAGGCTTAGAAAAAGGGTTGGCGGTATTGAAGCGCGTGAGAGAGAAGTTGGGACTGCCCGTGTTGACCGACGTGCATACGGAAGAGCAGGCGACGGAAGCGGGGAAGGTCGTGGATGTTCTGCAGATTCCGGCGTTTCTTTGTCGGCAGACGGATCTCTTGATCGCGGCGGCCAAAACGGGCAAAGTCGTCAACGTGAAAAAAGGCCAATTTCTCTCGCCGACCGAAATGGGAAATGCCGTCAAGAAAATCGAAGAGTGCGGGAGCCAGCGGATCGTGCTGACCGAACGAGGATCGTCCTTCGGCTACAACAATCTCGTCGTGGATATGCGGTCCTTCCCTATCATGAGGAAGTTCGGGTATCCTGTCGTCTTCGATGCCACTCACAGCGTACAGTTACCGGGCGGGGGCGGGACGAAGTCGAGTGGCCAGCGTGAATTTGTGGAGCCATTGGCTTGTGCCGCCGCCGGTGCGGGGGTCGATGGATTCTTTATGGAAGTCCATCCAAACCCTGATGAGGCGCTGTCTGACGGGCCTAATATGGTACCGTTGCATCAATTAAAGTCCTTGCTTGAACGGGTCCTGCGCATATGCGACGCGGCAAAGCCAAGAGGCTGAAACCAGTTGCGCGACGCAGTCAGTCGACGGGCCGAACGCCGGTCAGCCAAGGATCGAAGGCTTCGACGAAGCGGAGAAAGACCACTACCGTGACGCAGTCCGGCCGAGAATCAAAAGCCGCGAAGATGAGCGAAATCATTGCCGATGGTCGACGTGTACTTGAAATAGAGGCTCGGGCGATCGAGGCATTGATCGCCCGGCTGGATGAACGGTTCGTCAAGGCTGTGGACATCCTGGTCCGCTGCAAAGGGAAGGTGGTCGTATCGGGAATGGGCAAGTCAGGTCAGGTCGGGCAAAAAATTGCCGCGACACTCGCTAGCACCGGCACCTCTTCGTTCTTCCTGCATCCCGCTGAGGGCGTGCACGGAGATCTCGGCATGTTAGCCAGACGGGATGCGCTGGTTACGATCTCCAATAGCGGTGAGACCCAGGAGTTGCTTCAATTACTCCCGTTTGTCAAACGTCTGGGCGTTCCGGTGATCGCGTTGACGGGGCGGATGAATTCGACTCTCGCAAAAAATGCCGATGTTGCGCTCGATGTTTCGGTAAAGGAAGAGGCCTGCCCCATGGGGTTGGCTCCGACTGCGAGCACGACGGCGACATTGGCGCTGGGTGATGCACTGGCCGTAGCCTTGCTGCAGAAACGAGAATTCAAGGCAGAAGACTTTGCCCGGTTCCATCCGGGGGGCAGCCTGGGGCGGCGCCTGCTGGTCAAAGTGAGAGATCTCATGCACGCTGATCCGGAAATCCCAATGGTTCAAGGCACCGTCGGAGGCATGGCGGCCATGCTGGAAATGACGGCGAAAAAACTTGGAATGACGACGGTCGTCGATCAAGACGGAGCCTTGCTCGGTGTCATTACCGACGGCGACGTGCGACGGTTTATTCAGCGCGGGACGGACTTGGTGAATTCGACGGCAAAAGAATTGGCCACAGCCAATCCCAAATCTATTGGGCCTGATGAATTGGCGGCGAAAGCCGTGGAGATGATGGAGCGGTTTTCCATCACAACTCTGGTCGTGACGGAAGACGGGCGCACTATTCAAGGTGTCGTGCATTTGCATGATCTCTTAAAGAATGGGATTGTGTAGCGCGAACGAGATATGTCGGCTACGCTCGGTTTCAAGTTTCAGGTTTCAGGTTTCTTGTTTGTGGTTATCTGGTGGGAATTACGCGGATTCAGGAAACGAGAAACCCATCACTCGCAACTGAAGTCGCATCGATGAAGGCAACGATATGAACCGTGTTCTGGAAATATGGCGTGACATCGGGCAGGACTCGCTCAATCTGCCGAATTTTCTGACGCTGCTCCGCATTCTCTTGATCCCGGTGTTCATCATTCTCTTCGTGAACCCGACCCCCGATCAATCGTTGGCAGCGGCCGTTGTCTTCACGGTCGCAGCGGTGACGGATATGCTGGATGGCTATATCGCGCGGCGAACCGGTCAGGTGACCAAGCTCGGCAAGTTGCTGGATCCCATTGCGGACAAGCTCTTGGTCTTGTCGGCGCTTATTCTATTGATGAATGTGGACCGGGTCAGTGCGCTGGTTGCGCTATTGATCATCGGCCGAGAGGTCGCGGTGACGGGAATCCGTGCAATTGCTGCGGGGGAAGGGATGATCATTCCGGCGGAGACGACCGGCAAGTACAAGATGGCGCTCCAAGTCATCGCCATCATTCTTCTGATCCTGGAAGGGACAGGGCTTGCAGAACTCGGCAATATGCACTTAGCCGGCACGGTCACCTTGTATTTGTCCTTGGTGCTCGGATACCTCTCCGGCGGTCAATATGTGTGGAGTTTTTGGAAGCAGGTTGTGGCTAAAGGGCTGTAATCAGGATGTTGAAACTAGTCCCCAGCTTTGTTCTCGCATCGTTCCGGCCCTCAACATACTCCTCGGGAGAGAGCTGCTTTAGCTGCTCGGGGTGGGGTGGGTGAGAAAGTTTATGCCTCGGCTCTTCACTCGCTGCGGCCTCGCTGGATGTCTCGTTTGAACATCCTGTAGTACGTTGGACCGGCCGCGATTATTCTCTCCTTGATATGCTCTGTCACTCAGGTAGATCCGAGATGGGTTCGAGACGCCCGGTTGGTCATCAACCGTGGCTTCAACAACGTGTCGTTGTCTGTGCCAGTCTCTTCTTGCTGATTACAGCCTGTACTGAGAACACGACGCCTCCCCAGCGCGAAGCATTTGTGTATCCGAAAGGGGATGTGCAGTGCCCAGCAGAAGCTAGACCAGGACTAGCTGGTGCAATCGATGGAAAAACATCAGCGGATGGCATTCGGTATATGGTGCGCACACCATTAAACTATGATGGTACGTTTGCTCACCCCTTGTTGATGGTCTATGCTCCGGCGGGAATGAGCCGCTGGTCGTCGGAACGGCTCACAGGTCTCACGACTGAAGCGACCAGAGCTGGATTTGTGGTGGTCTATGCCGATCACAAACAGTTGAATATTCCGACTGTCGAGCAGCTTGGAGCGATTCCTGGCCTGGTTGCGAAGGAATGGTGTATCGACGAGAAGCGAATCTTTGCGACAGGCCATTCTGACGGAGGGACGGCTTCATTGGCGCTGGCTGTGCTCGAAAAGACGAAGAGGATTCCGGCTGCCATCGCACCGAGCGCGGCGGGATGGACGGGAAAAGATCTCGAAGAGTTCCAATGTCGTGATTCCATTCCGGCCATGATCATGCACGGCAAGAACGACGCGTTGTTCCCTGGATGGGGCGCGCAGACCTCAGCCTGGTGGGCGAAGTGTAATGGCTGTGATGCTACGAAGGTGAAAACCGTAGAGGGTGGTTGTCGTGTCTATCAAGGCTGTGCCTCAGGTGGTGCAACGGTCTACTGCGAAGGAGCTGGCAGCCACCGTGACTGGCCGAATCTGAATAGGGTGATGCTGGAGTTTTTTACACACCCGGAGAAGTTTTTATGATGGTCGGAAGCGATCGAGAAGGCGAATAGCATGGAACAACTGGGACTCATTGTAGGACTTGCGGTCTTCGGATATCTGCTGGGCGGAGTGCCGTTTGGCGTGGTCATTTCCAAGGCCATGGGGTTGCCCGATCCGCGCACGGTCGGCAGCAAAAACGTCGGGTTTACGAACGTATTGCGTGTCTCCGGCAAGCCTGCCGGTATCCTGACGTTGATCGGCGATATGGGCAAAGGCTGGGTGATGGGGTTTGCGGCAATGCACCAGTTGCAAGACGAATGGGCGATTCTCCTGGTCGCGCTGGCTCCCTTTCTCGGGCATGTGTTTTCACCGTTTCTGGGATTCAAGGGGGGGAAGGGCGTGGCCACGGCACTTGGCTCAGTCCTGGGTGTGTCGCCCCTAGTTGGGCTCTTGCTGCTGCTGGCTTGGATTGCGGCTGTCGCGATCTGGCGCTATTCGTCAGGCGGCGCACTGACGGCTTTTGGACTCTTTCCCGTCATGGCTGCGTTGATCCACCCATCAATAGAGTTCATGCTCTTCTCCCTCGCCGTGAGTGGACTCATTGCGATCAAGCACAAGGGGAATATTGAACGGTTGCGGAATGGGACGGAGAGTAAGATAGGGGAGAAAAAAGGGTAGGGGATTGGTCAACTATCCTTCTTGCTCGCGGAACGCGTGCCCTCCGAAGGGCCTCGTTCCATGCGCGCAGTGAACGACAGCCGACCACTCCCCTTCTTACTTGGAAGGAGAATAAGAACTGGCAGCGCGGCTGATCCTCTGTGCTCGCCCACCGCGCACACAAGCCCCATCAGATTTCTATCAGATCAGGCGGTGCTCGGTGGATGCGCGCACGTAAGGATCCAGCCGCACTGCCCTCAGGGAGAGTGGATAAAGAAGAAGTCTGCCCATACGCGCAATTTTGGATTCAACCAGGCCGCCCTCGTGAGAGGGGGAGGTAGGGAGGGTTAGAAAGACGGTCGGTGAATATATAGCTCTTGGCCAATCAGTTTCATCGAGCAGTTAGTTAGTAGCATTCGGCTTCTGTACTTGAGCTTTAGAAAGCAAGAACAACAAATAGTCGATTGTTCCAAGTAGTTGCATTACACGTTCCTTCGTGTAGGTCTCTACGAGGCGATGCATAACTTCATTTCGAACCAGTCCGGAATAGCCGCGGAAGAAAAGATGAGTGGCATCCTGTACGTCCTTTTCTGAGCTGAACTTGATTAAGTACGGGTCTCGGGTCATTGTTGCGCTAAACAATTCTGCCCCAGAGGCCTTCCCTGTAAATCCACTCAGTTCCCGTACACGGTCTTCGAGCACTACGCTCATTTCTCTGATGACAGTGTCATACTGCTGGGGATTGTTCGCAACCTCGATCGCGGTGAGGAGCGGAAGACATCGTTTTCGAAGAACGGGATCAACAATTGGGACATCGGCATGAGTGGTAGAAGTAGGGAGTGCGAGTTCCATTCGCGGTTCAGACTTGATTCTTGTGCTATCGGTGGCCTCAAGTAGTTCCAGCAGGACCTCAGCGGGCCTAAGGCCACCCAGTTTCCCCATTTCACCCATGTTCTGGAGTTGTTCAATGCGGACGTCAAAGCTTTGGAGGACGCTTCGGGGAACAATCTTTGCCTCAGTCAAGAATGTGCGCTTTTGTGTCTCGATAATATATGCAAGATACAGGACACCAGCTTTCAGGTATCGGAGTGAACCGAAAGTAACACCATTGACAGTAATCGAGTCCCGTGGAGAGTCTTTCGTACCATCAAGTCGTTCCTTACCCCACTCCACCATATTGCGAATGCGGGCTACTTCCTCATCGTATGGGGGAGACTCCAGACCAAGAAGCTGAATGGCGTTTCGATGCTTCTCAAGTTCGCTAAGTAGGGCGTTCAGCCCCTTCTGAAAATCAGCATACACGTCAACAAAAAACCATGGACTACCCGCAACTTTCTCGTCAGGTGGTTGCTCAACGCCGTCCCATGGATTTGGTGACATGATGCACTCAGTCTTGTGTAAGCCACTGCCTAGCATGACCTGTGGGGCTTAGGTGCCTTTAGTGATGTCAGTTCCATCAAAGTATCAGCCTCGCAGTCCTGGACCTGTGACTATGTCGCTCGCGACATGTCTTAGCATGCAAATTGACCTTCCCCCGATTTCATCACATTCCTCCTTATACAGGTGTCTCTGAAATCGAGGGAAGGTCAGAGATGTTCGCTGAGAAAGAGCTGCAGACCGACTTCTGCATGGGCGCCAAACCGATATTGTGTCTTGTCGAGGCCGTGAGGGCTTTCAATATTGGTGAAGTACCACCTGGCTCCGCCGAATTCTCATCATCAATCCACGCCTCCGTGTAAGATTACTGTATCGTCTACAGCCATAATTTTTATGACGTGTGTGACGCTTCTACGTAAACGCTGGACGGAAGAATCCTGCAGTGGGGTGGTGAGGTTGATCAGGGCGGTGCTTCGGTACGATGAGAGCGAAAACTACCGGACGACGATACCTACTTGAGACGAATAGCCTGGTTGAGAAAGGCACGTACGTCAGCGATGTTGCCTCTGGTCACGGTGTCACGAATGGCTGGGAAATGAGCAGGTTCGAACTTGTCTTTCAATTTCTCAAGATAAGGAAGTACCTTGAAATGCTTGTAGTCCTGAACAAGGAGAACATCGATCGGCTATGGCAGGGGATGGGAGTCGGATCGGGGTGAGCGGGTGAGCCAGATGTGACTTTCGTGCTTCTGCTCAATTACTTTTCCAAGGATTGTCCGGTTCGTGCGCTCACCGTGTATCCATTAAGCGGCGGTGCGTTTGCGGACCGTCCGGCTTGAGCGAGTACGTAGCCTCGAGGATTGTGCTACTTTGAGGAGAGAGCGCAATGCATCGTTCACTGCTTGCGAATCGTGGAAGGCTTTGGCGACATCAGGCTCAAGGACGACGACATTCGCTCCCTCACTTATAAGGCGTCGATAATATTTCCCCCGAACGGCCTTCGAATAGTCGAAGTCGTATTCGGGGCGGAGGTCATCGCTGGAAACTTCGCGTTTACGTTTCATGTCGCTTCCTCTCGTATCGGGTCGCCGGTCGTGCGCTGATAATTCGTACGGCCCTGCCGCGTTCAGTATGTGAAACGACTAATAGCTTTCCGTCTGTGGAATGGCCGACTGTGATAAACCTCTGTTCCCCGACGGAGTGATTGGGGTCATCGAAGGTGGCCGACAAAGCATCATAGAATACAGTAGTGGCTTCGTCAAAGGACACCCCATGTTTCCGATGGTTCCGCTTGGCCTTTTCACGATCCCACTCAAATCGCATTCAGCCGTTCCACATCAGGAGGCACTACTTGGTGGCTACCATCGAGTATATTGACCGGCATAATAGCTTAGCAGCTTACACGGGCCGAGACCTGTGCAGGATTCTTGCGCAGGTTCCATTACTTGTCAACGCGGTCCGATATAATACGGCGAATCCATGAAGCCGTTTTCATTGACTCTCTTCTACCCCCTTCATATAATGCGGCTCGTTTTCGGTTTGCCTTATCCACCCGACACTTATGCGATCGCGCTTCAACGAAAATGTAATCGAAAAGCTGGCCAAAGTGCGAGCTGGGATTTGCCATGCTTTTGCCTTGCAACCTGAGAATCAGCCGCTCGCCATAGAAGATGTCCAATTACTGGAACGCATTGCCGAGGTGATCGTGAAGCGTCGGATGGCGGCGCCGGCGACGATGTTCTTGGAATCCATGGGGCCGATGAATTTTCTAGGAAGCCAGGCGCTTCATTTTCTGACTCCCATCCTTGACTGCGCCTTCAATACCAAGGAAGTCGAACAGGTCGCGCGATTGCTCGAACGCCGCGATACGGTGACTCGTCTCATCGCCATCATTGAAACCAAGTCTGCTCCACAGGGAGCAACGGCTCAATGACGGCTTCTGTTTCCACTTCTCCAAAGATCGATCACCCCCTCAACGTCATTGTCGCTACAGACTGTGGCAGTACCACAACCAAGGCGATTCTCATTGAGAAAGTCGGGGACACCTATCGACAGACCTATCGTGGTGAAGCACCGACGACCGTCGAGGCTCCGTTCGAAGACGTGACGCGTGGGGTCCTGAATGCCATCGCAGAAATAGAGGAGCTGTCAGGCCGTAAGATTTTGGATGGTGATCAGATCATCACACCTTGCCGAGATGACAAGACGGGTGTCGATATCTATATCTCCACCAGCAGTGCGGGGGGCGGCCTGCAGATGATGGTGACCGGTGTCGTGCAGAACATGACGGGCGAAAGCGCGCAACGGGCTGCCCTGGGGGCTGGGGCGATCGTCATTGATGTATTGGCGGCGAATGATGGCCGATTGCCGCATGAAAAGATTGAGCGCATCCGTTCCCTGAGACCGGACATGATCCTGATGGCGGGCGGAACAGACGGAGGTGCGGTAAACCACGTGGTAGAGATGGCCGAGTATGTGGCAGCAGCGGAACCACGGCCACGGTTCGGTGTGACCTATAAGTTGCCGTTGATCTATGCCGGGAACAAGGAAGCACAACCGCAAGTCAAAAAGATTCTTCAAGAGAAATCCGCGCTCGTCGTGACGGATAACATTCGACCAGTGCTCGAGCGAGAGAATCTCGCGCCGGCGCGAAACAAGATCCATGACCTATTTCTCGAACATGTCATGCAGCAGGCGCCCGGATACAAGAAGCTGATCGAGATGGCCGGTGCGCCGATCATGCCCACGCCCGCGGCGGTCGGCCTCATTATGGAAGCGATTGCGAAACGGGAACATCTGAACCTGATCGGGGTGGATATCGGGGGAGCCACGACCGACGTGTTTTCCGTATTCGACGGAGTATTCAATCGAACGGTCAGTGCCAATCTCGGTATGTCGTACAGCGTGTCGAACGTCCTGGCTGAAGCGGGACTCGCCAATATCATGAGATGGGTGCCGTTCACGATCGATGAACAGACCCTGCGCAATCGAATTAAGAACAAGATGATCCGTCCGACGACCATCCCGCAAACTCTTGATGAGTTGCAGATCGAACAGGCGATCGCGCGTGAAGCCTTGCGTCTGGCCTTGATTCATCACAAGTCACTGGCCACGGGATTAAAAGGTGTGCAGCAGGAACGAACGATCTCTGATGTGTTTGAACAACAAGCCTCCGGCAAATCCCTGATCGATATGCTGAAGCTGGATTTGATCGTCGGTAGCGGCGGGATTCTCTCTCATGCGCCACGCCGGATCCAATCGATGCTGATGATGGTCGATGCCTACGAACCGATGGGCTGTACAAGACTGTCGGTCGACAGCATCTTCATGATGCCGCACCTCGGGGTGTTGTCGACGATCAACGAACAGGCTGCCACTGATGTGTTCGTGCGAGATTGCATGATCTATCTCGGGACTTGTGTGGCGCCGGTCGGACAGGGGAAAGACGGCGAGGTCTGTGCCGACGTTGAGGCGACGTGGCCTGACGGGAAGATCACCAAGGAACAACTGAGGTTCGGCGAGCTGAAGTTGTTTCCATTGGACTCTGAGCAGAAGGCCACGATCAAAGTTCAGCCTGCCAAAGGTGTCAGTATGGGTGCCGGAGCAGGTGTGACTGTGACCAAAGAGGTCCATGGTGGCGTCGTGGGGCTCTTGCTCGATGGCCGGGGACGGCCACTGAAACTGCCGGCTGAGCAACAGGCTCGTGTGGCAGCTCTGAATAGATGGTTCAACTCTGTTGAGTTATACCCGACGACTCAGTCGTGAGGACCGAGGGCTGAGGACTCAGGTGCTAAGAAAAGAAGCATTTACACAGTCTACAGTCTTCGATACTCAGTCCTGGTGAATAAAATGGCGCACTCCTATACACCCGGCTTGACAGTCACTGACCGCACGGTGATCCACCGTCGCCGCATGCTGCCGCTCCCAGGGAAAGTGTTGGTGGCCGTCGGTGATCGAGTCCGGTCTGATCAGGTGGTGGCCAGAGCCGAGTTGCCAGGGAAAGTCTTCCCGATCAACCTCGCCAATCAGCTCAGCGTCACTCCTGGTGAGATGAAAGGATATCTGACCAAACGCGAAGGTGATGTCGTCACGAAGGACGAAATCCTGGCGGAGAATCAACCGCTGATCAAATGGTTCAAGACGGAAATTCGCTCGCCGGTCTCCGGCACGATCGAATCAATCTCATCCGTCACGGGGCAGGTCTTGTTACGTGAGCCGCCGCGAGTACTGGAGTTGCTCGCCTATGTGGATGGCATGATCACCGAGACGATTCCTGAACAGGGTGTCGTGGTGGAGACAACCTGTAGCTTGGTCCAAGGTATTTTCGGTATCGGTGGGGAGACATCCGGTGACATCGTGATGACGGTAACAGCTCCGGACGAACCATTGACGCCGACTCATCTCACATCCGCCATGAAAGGGAAGGTGGTGGTGGGAGGCTCGTTTCTTTCAGCCGAGACGATGAAGCATGCCAAGGTTATCGGTGTGGCCGGTGTGGTGATCGGTGGGATTCACGACGAAGACCTCCGTGCGTTATTGGGCTATGACCTGGGTGTGGCCATCACGGGAACCGAGCAGGTGGGGTTTACGTTGATCCTGACCGAGGGGTTTGGGACCATTCCGATGGCCGCTAACACGTTCAAGCTCCTCTCAGCTCATGCAGGTAAGAAAGCATCGATCTCGGGGGCCACACAGATCAGGGCCGGTGTCATTCGTCCGGAGATCATTGTTCCACAGGGAGAAGCACAGGCCAAGACAACGAGCCGATCACAACGGGAGGGCATCAGCCTTGGTGATCCCGTTCGGATCATTCGTGATCCGATGTTTGGGCGAATCGGTGAAGTGTCGGCGCTCCCGTCTGAGCTGACCAAGATTGCCACGGAGAGTGAGGTGCGCGTCTTGGAGGTCACATTTGCTGACGGAAAGACCGTCGTAATTCCACGAACGAATATCGAAGTGATTGAAGGAGCGTGAGGAGTGAGAGGTGAGGCCTGAAGCGTATCTCGTGAAGCGCTCGTATGCGCAGTCAAACTGTGCCGTACTCTTCGCGATGGCGTGTCTGGCGAGCCTCGTGGCGTCCCAGACGTTGGCACAGCCATTGATCGCTGCTCCACAAGATGTGCGGGTGTTCGATACCCCAAACGATGGAGGGGAGAGTCTCACGGTACAGTGGGCTCCTGCACCGTGGGATGGACCCGATGTCCGCTATCAGGTCTTGATCGGCGATGCCGCCGCATCTGACCCGGCCACCTTCAAGGTTGTCGCAGAGTTTCCGGCTAACACGAAGTACGTCAAGGATACGAAAACCGCCTGGTGGACCAGGACTGCGGAGAAAACGTGGCATCAGGCGACCATCAAGAGTGCGAAGAGCCTGGAGCTCAAGGATGATCAGCCCTATGCCGTCACCGTGGCCAGCATGCAGAATGATCAGCGCCTCTTCAGTGCGGTCCAGATCGCGACGCCGGCGGCCAACTGGTTTAACTGGAACCAGCTCAATAATTTGATCATCGGACTGTCATTCGGCGGGCTGGTGTTCTTTGCGATCGGTTATGCCAAGCGACACGAGATTTTTCTGCGCCGAATTCCGGGGTTGGATGCCGTTGATGAAGCCATTGGTCGCGCCACGGAGCTGGGCAAGCCGATTCTCTATCTCACCGGGGCCCATGATCTGCATGATCCTTCGACGATCGCCGCGGCGGTCATTCTCGGGAAGGTGGCGAAACGGGCGGCGCTCTATGAAACGGAACTGATGGTGCCTCATCGCGAGCCGATCACAATGGCGGTCTGCCAAGAGATTACGAAACAGGCGTACTTGGAAGCCGGGAAGCCGGATCTCTTCAAGGAGGACGCGAACTTTTTTATCACGGCAGATCAGTTCAGCTACACGGCGGCGGTGGACGGCATCATGTTGCGCAAAAAGCCCGCGGCGAATTTTTTCATGGGCCATTATTTTGCCGAATCGCTGCTCTTGACGGAAACAGGAGCCAGTACCGGGGCCATTCAGATCGCCGGGACCGATGCGGATCACCAATTGCCCTTCTTCGTGACGACCTGCGACTACACCCTGATCGGTGAGGAGCTCTACGCAGCCAGCGCCTACCTCTCCAAGGAGTCGGTCCAGATCGGAACATTGCGTGGGCAGGACATCGGGAAGGCCGTGATTCTGGCTGCGCTGGCTATGGGAACCGTCTTGGCGACAGTCGGAGTCGTCACCGGCGCACAATGGCCGCAGTTCTTTCTCGATCTCATGAGGGACCTGAAATGATCTTTTTGCGCCGACAACTTCCTCTCCTCATTACCCTGGTCACAGGTTTGTTGTTTGCCGCGCAGTACTATGTGCCGCATCCGGCGTCGGAACAGATGCTCACGTCCGCCACAAAGTGGATGCAGATCGTCGGTGGGTTTGCGTTGATCTTGGGAGTGACCAGTCTGTTTCATCAACATGCGGTCAAGATCAAACGCCAGGAAGCAGGCTGGGGGTACAGCCTTGTCCTCTATGTCGGCATGCTCGGCACAATCGCGGTCGGGCTCTGGGCCAATGGGAAAGAAAGTATCGACGGCACGATGACTGCCTTCGGCTGGGTCTATAACTTCATGATGGTACCGTTGCAAGGCACGATGTTCGCCATCTTGGCATTTTTCATTGCCTCGGCGGCCTATCGCTCGTTCAGGGCGAGAAGTCGCGAAGCGGCGGTCCTCTTGGTAGCGGCCGTGATCGTGATGATGGGACGGGTGCCGCTGGGTGAGTATCTGGTTCCTCTGAGCGGCGACGTATCTTCATGGATTTTAAACGTACTCAACTCGTCCGTGCGTCGAGCCATTCTGATCGGAGTCAGCCTTGGGGCTATCGCCCTGTCGTTCAAGATCATCTTCGGCGTGGAACGGTCGTATCTGGGTGGGAGTAAGGAGTGAAGGGTGAGGTGTTGTGGGTATGACGTTCTCGGATCGCATGCTCAAGATCGATCGGCGGATCATCTTCTTGATGATCGGTCTCTGCACCCTCTTGCCGTTGCTCTATCCGGTCGGGTTACCGATCAAGATTTCGCCGGAAGTGCGCGGTGTGTATGACCACATTGAGTCGTTACCGGAAGGGTCGGTGTTCCTCCTCTCGATCGATTTTGACCCGGCCTCGAAGCCGGAGCTGTATCCCCAAGCGATTTCACTGCTCCGACACGCGTTCAGGAAAAATCTTCGCGTGATGACGATGACCTTGTGGGTATCCGGCACCGGGATGGCTGACCAGATCGTGACGCAGGTCGCCAAAGAGATGGGAAAAGAATACGGAAAGGACTACGCTTTTCTCGGCTGGAGTCCCGGCGGGCAGGCTGTGATCATCAATATGGGGCAGGATCTCTACTCGGCCTTCCCCAGCGACTATGGCGGAAAACCGACAAAGGGGTTGCCCGTGTTGGAGGGCGTGCGCAATTTGAAAGATGTGACGTACATGGTCAGTCTTGGAGCAGGACGACCGGGGGTGGAAGAGTGGTACGTCTTTGGAAAAGATAAATACAAATTTGAAATGGGTGGTGGTTGTACGGGCGTCATGGCGCCTGGACTCTATCCATTGCTCCGGAGCGGGCAGATCAACGGCCTGATCGGCGGTCTCCGTGGGGCGGCGGAATACGAAAGCTTGATCGGTCAAAAAGGCAAGGCGGTAGCCGGCATGGATGCACAGTCGGCGACGCATGTGGCGATCATTGTCCTGGTCATCATGTGCAACCTGATCTATTTTTCGCAGCGGCGGGCCTTACGGGCTCAGGGGCAGCTCGGGTAGCAGGTAGGAGATAGGGATGGATGCCACAATATTTGGAGCCTGGGTTGCAACAGGGTTGACGCTCCTTATCTTTTCCTTTCTCTATAAGGACACCCCATTCTTTAAATTCGCCGAACATCTCTACGTCGGGGTCTCGATCGGGTATACGATCGTGAAGACCTACGACACCGTGATTCTGCACCTCATCATCAAACCGATTGTCGAGAACGGAGAGTTCGCGCTCCTCATTCCCGTGGCGATCGGGATGCTCATGCTGACTCGCTATGTGCCGAAGGCGGCTTGGATGTCCCGCTATGCCTTTGCGTTTATCGTGGGGATGGGGTCAGGTTTGGCGATTCCGAGAACGATCTCATCGTTCATCTTGAAGCAAATCGAGGATACCGTGCGTCCGCTCTTGTCGATCGCGGGACCGGATGGGCTCACCTTTTCGATGAATCTGCTCAATCCGGCCAGTAACATCAATGCCGTCATTATCTTGCTCGGGGTCAGCTCGGTGCTCTTCTATTTCTTCTTTTCCATCGAGCATAGCGGAACGGGAAAAGCGGTGGCGCGAACCGGCATCATGTTCCTGATGATCTCCTTCGGCGCCGGGTTCGGGTATACGGTGATGGCCCGCATGTCGCTCTTGATCGGTCGATTGAGTGATCTCATCGAGTTTTCAGACGCCTCCTATGGGCGGCCGACGATCTGGTTGGTGGTTGCCGTCGCGGCTGCGTTGGTTCTTCTCAGTCGTCGGTCTAGCGCCGGTTCACAGGAAAAACAATAGGTCTTTTTAGCCTATCTGGTCTTTCTGGTGAGTCGGCTTTGCCGATGTTAGGCTCTTGACGAAATGGACCATAGTCCAGATACACTGTGTCGGCGAGATTGGATTGATTTGTTTTCTCAACAGGCCAGGCGGGCCGCATAGACGAGATCGACCTCATCATCATGACAACCAGTTCAACGAGAGACTTCGTCCAATACCCGGTCTTAAGAAATCTACAGTTCTCGCCCATCAAGCAGGGGGAGGATCAGTTGATCGTGCTGTGGGACCCAAGTGGGCTGAGTAAAGAAAAACTGGTGCTGCCGCTCAACTTCTTTTTTATCGTCCAGCATTTTGATGGAGCGCATTCCATCCAGGATATCGGTGGATTGTACTTGAAACGGTTCGGCGAGTTTCTGCTTCCGAGCAAAATTGAGCAGTTGGTCGCGGATCTCGATGAAAAGCTCTTTTTGGAAGGTCCAAGGACTGAGACCGCACGGCAACAAGCTCGGGCTGAGTATCGACAACGGCCGTTCCGTCCCGCGATGTTTGCCGGACGAAGTTATGAAGCGGATGGCGCCAAGCTGCGAAAGCAGATCGACGGATTCTTTACCTCAAGTGAGGGGCCTGATTTTAAGCCGTCTGAGAATAAAGGGAAGTTGATCAAAGGGCTCGTGGTGCCCACTTACGATCTCAAACAAGCAGGACCGGTCTATGCGTGGGGGTACAAAGAACTCCAAGAAAGTCAGCAGCCGGACGTCTATGTGATCATCGGCACCGCCCATGCCGGTCTCGAGCATGTGTTTGCCGTGACGGACAAGGATTTTGAAACGCCGCTCGGTCTCATTCCAACGGATCGACAGATTGTGACGCGGCTCAAGGCGTTGGTGCCGGAATGTGTCGACGAAGAGATCGCGCACCAGTCTGAACATGCGATTGAATTCCAGCTGCCGTTTCTCCAAATGAGTATCAACAAGCCCTTCGCGATTGTTCCAATCCTCTCCTCGTTTTCAGCATCCAGCTTGAAGGATGCAACCGTTCAACACTCCGTGGAGCAATTTCTCACGGCTCTCCGGGATGTCATTACCGAGTCTGGAAAGACAGTCTGTGTGGTTGCGGCCGGAGAGTTGGCCCATCTGGGCCTGCGCTATGGCGATACGGCGCCACCCACAGATTTTTCGTTCCATCGTTCCATGCAACGGGACTTGGAGATGCTGAAGTACGCGGAGGAACTGAAGCCGGCGGAATTCGCGGCGTATATCCAGAGAGAAAACGATCAGCGTCGCATCTCCGGGTTCTCGCCGATCTACGGTCTCTTGCGATTGATCCAAGCGGAAAAGGGCCAGGTTCTCCGCTATGATCGGGGGATTACAGATCAATACAACTCTACCGTGACCTATGCCAGCCTGGCGTTCTTCTAGATCTGTCCAGTCACCCTGTTCGATTAGCCAGGTCCCGGAAGCAACAGCTTGCTGTAGGTCTTCTATTCACGATGACGATACGCAAACTCATGAATCCAATGACGATCAATCTCCTCGCCTCTGGTTTGGCTAAATACTGTCCTCAGAAATATGAAAATAAACCACCATATGCAGCTTGGTGCTGCAATATGCCCCATCACGCCCCAACTCCTAAAATGGTGACGTCCAAAGAGTTGGACAGTGTAAGGCATTGATTTGTCTAGATCCCTCCAAATCAATCTCGGAATTCATGTCCCATTCTTAAGATCGGATTCTTGAGACCCTCTGCACAAGCTGTGTAGCTGCAGTTCGAATAAGTTCTCCTCATACCTGCATCTTTCTAATTTTCTTGCATGTTTCCGTGACCAGGCATGGTCCTTGCGGTAGCTGAGTTTCGCCGGATAAGGGTCTGGTGGTTTTGCCGGCTTCTGATTGGTTCCTTCTCAAGAAGGTCAACCCAAATCACCAGCTCTTCCTCAACTGGAGATTATGAGGGGCAGAGTGACTCCTATTTTTAGGGGCCGGTATGACGGTCGGACGTAGGATCGAAAGTGTTTGATGCGGTCACATTTCAAGAGAAAGGGAGGCCGAGTTATGAAGTCTAGTTCTTTTCAACAGAGTAGGAGGCTGAGGAGTGCCGGCGTAAAGCAGCTACTCCTCAGCTTGGTGTTAACGAGTGGGCTTGCCATAACACCGATGGCGTGGGCTGCGGAGCAGCATGGGCACCAGGGCAGCGCGGAGCAGGCGTCTGCGAAAAAAGTGATTTATCGTGAGGGCGGGTCAGTCCTTCACGACCGCATGATGGACGAAATCAAGCGGCAGCAGGAATTCATCGGAAAGAAGGGCGGGTACGACACCGGCGCCAACGGCCACATGATGCAACAGGGCGTATTGTTGGTAGCGGATGATCCGGACAAAGTTTCGGTCACCAACGGACAGCGGTGTCCGGCGAATGCACCCGTCAAGGACTACCATGTCACCGCGATCAACATTGAAATCACTCTGAGCCGGTTTCTTGATTACTTCCCCGGGTACATGTACGTCCTGAATGAAAATCTGGACAAAGTGCGAGCCGAGGAGACGGCGAACAAGGAAGCGCGGGAAAAAGAAAATGATCCCGGCGCCGTCTCGAACGGGTTACAGGGCGATGCGATTCAACCACTCGTTATTCGGGCGAATCAGGGTGACTGCCTTAAAGTGACGCTCCATAACAAGATCACTGATGAGCCGACCAACCTCGTGATCAATGGTTCGTCGATGGTGGTCTCAACGACCGGAAAGCCGGCGACTCCGTCGAACCCGGATACGACCGTGGCGACGGGGAAAGAACAGAGTTTTGAATGGTATATCAAGCCGGATACGCAAGAGGGCGCACGGTTTCTCCGATCGCATGCCTCACGCGAACAGTTCAATCTCGGCTTGATCGGCATGTTGGTTGTCGAGCCACGCGGCTCACGCTATTTGAGCCCGTTCGATGGAAAGCCGATGGCCAGTGGCTGGGAAGCCATGATTGAAGATCCGAATGGAGCGGACTTCCGCGAATTCGCGATCTTCTATCATGAGGCAGGCGATGAGGCCTTCCGGATTTTGAATAAGAAGGGCGAGATGTTGCCGCAGCGCGATCCTCATACCGACTCATATCGGCCGGGAGCGCGTCTATTGAACTATCGCAGCGAGCCGCACGGAACCCGTATCGAACTCCAGGCACATATGGGGTTCTATGGCGATGAGTCCATGGCATACGGGTCCTATACATTCGGCGACCCTGCCACAACCATTCCCCGCTCCTACATGGGCGATCCGGCCAAGTTCCGGATGGCCGGTGGGTCAGAGATCGTGCACTCACACCACCTCCATGGTGGGTCCATCCGATGGGCGCGTCAGCCGGGGAACAGCAACCTGGACTTTGCCGCTTCCAGCAATGGTCCGGTGAAGTTTCCGCTCATCAGCGACACCTCGGATCGCCTCGATGTCCAGTCCATTGGGCCGACGGAGATCTACGATCAAGTGATCGAGGGCGGTTCGGGAGGATTGCAGGCGTTGGCGGGCGAGTTCGTGTTCCACTGCCACATCCCGCAGCATTATGTCACGGGTATGTGGGGATTCTGGCGGGTGTACAACACGCTGCAGGCGCCTGGCTCTCAGACCGACGTGATGAAACCGTTGGTTGAATTGCCGGACCGTGCCGGCCGTATGAGGACCGGTATTTCGAGCGACAAGCTTGTTGGTCAAATGGTCGATTGGTACGGCGGCAAGAAATTTGAGATCACCAAAGACAGGTCTGATTGGAAAGCCAATCCGGCAAAGGTCTCCATCAAGGATTGGGTTGAGATGCAGGTGCCGCCGCAGGGCAAACCAGGGCACAAGAGCACGGAGAAGGAGCAGACCCTGGCCTATGATTCAACGGTCAATGATTGGGCCTGGGACGGATCTAAGGCCCTCTCGGAACCTGAAACGACCTACGAATGGGTGAACTATAAGTCGGCAACTCCGGGCAAGCGGCAGGAAATTCTCTTCGACCCTCGGAGCGGAAAACTTTCGTGGCCGTGGCTGCGGCCGCATCTCGGCAGGCGAGTACCATTCTCGCCGAGCCACAGCGGCGCACCCTGGTTGGAGCCGATTCATCGGCGCGACGATGGCAGCAATTCGACTGAGCCGGCCAAGCCGGGCGAGCAGGGCCCCTGGAGCCTCTGTCCGGAAGGAGCGCCGGTCAAGAAGTTCAACATCCACGCCATCACTTTGCCGATTACCTTGAAGGGAGCGACGGCCAAAACGCCGGCGATCGTCGATCCGGGTGGCTTGCTCTATGTCTTGCATGAAGAGGAAGCCGAGGTTCGAAAGAATCGAGCGAAGCAGTTTCCGCTGGTCATTCGCGGAAACGTGCAGGACTGCATTGACGTGGTCTATAAAAGCGAGCTGAAGGATGATACGCGGCAAGGGTTCTCCAGCAAGACGAACCTGCATCCGCACATGTTCCAGTTCGATACGCAAGCTTCCGATGGACCTATCATCGGATTTTCGTATGAGATGTCACTCCGTCCGTTCACGATTTTGAAGGACGAGCACCCGGGGAAAGGCATGCCGGTCCCGATGAACACCACGATCGAGGCCGATGCCGCCAAGGGGGCGACCAGCATCAAGGTCAAAGATGCGTCAAAGTTCCACGTCAAGACGGAGCTGGGCGTGGGGATGGATGAAGTGAATGGATTCGAGTCGGCCCGTATCAGCAAGATCGACGGCAATACGATCACTTTCGAGCGGCCGTTGCTGCATGCTCATAAGAAGGGTGAGATTGCCTCGGTCGAGTGGATCCGCGAGCGCTGGTATGTGGACGCCGATTTCGGCACCACGTTCTGGCATGACCATGTGTATGGTCTCGATTCGTGGGGGCACGGGCAGTATGCCTCATTCATCACGGAGCCGCCGCGATCGACCTATCACGATCCAGTGACGGGGAAGGAAATCAGGAGCGGGCCCGTCGCGGACATTCACACGACCGAACCGGTGTCCGCCCATATCAAGGGGTCTTTCCGTGAGATCGTGACACATGTCATGGATTCTAACCCACGGGCGGCGGAATTGATTACGGCCGACAATCCACAGGCGAGGGTCGGTGCGATATCTGTGGATGGGACGCCCTCAGCGGTCTATCCGGCGAAATTGAACCTCTCGCCGATGAAGTTCTTGAACGGCGGCGAAGCCACGACCGGTGGCGGGTACAACATGCGGATCGAGCCCTTGTCTGTCCGCTTGGCAAACAACCCTGATCCGTCTCAGTTGTTCAGCAGCCGGATTCACGGAGATCCGGATACGCTGATGTTGCGGGCTTATCTGGGCGATCCAGTGGTGGTCAGGCTGCTTGAAACATCGGCCAACGAAGTGCATTCGTGGCACATCAGCGGTCATTGGTTCCCGATGGAGCGGTATAGCAAGAACTCCATCCCGCGCAGCTCGCTGCACGTGGTGATCGGGGAACGGTACGATGCGGCCATTCCGGCCGCCGGCGGGCCGCAGCAGATGGCTGGCGACTACCTGTACTACAGTGGTCGGGCGTCGCACTTCGTCGAAGGCAGCTGGGGAATTGTCCGAGTCCTGGATAAGGCGGATGCGACACTCAAACCGCTCCCAGGGCGCAGCGAGATTCCGCAGTCGGCCAAGTCGGTCTGTCCGGCTGATGCACCAGTGAAGAGCTTCAACGTCTCGGCCATCGACAAGGCGATCCGCTACAACAAAGGGACGCCAGGGACGATGGAAGTCGACCTGGAGCGTAAAATGGTACTCGGGAACGAAAGCGGGAAGATGTATGTGCTCGAAGGCGAAAAGACTAAAGTCGCGTCGGGCAACCTTGAGCCGAGCCCGTTGACGCTGCACGTCAACGTCGGTGACTGTATCAAGGTCAATCTGAAGAACGAGATGGCCAAGGAGCGAGCCGGGTTCCACGTGGATAACCTCGCGTATGATCCGAAGGAGTCCATGGGGATCAACGCTGGCAACAATCCTGGCGATCAGACAGTTGCGCCGGGCCAGAGTAAAACCTATACGTTCTACGCTCATCCGGAGTTCGGGGAGAACTCGGCTCTGATTCAGGACTGGGGGAACGTGATCGAGAATCCGCGCAACGGACTCTTCGGCGCCGTCATCATCGGGCCGAAAGGATCGCAGTATCGGGATCCGGCGACCGGCGAGGATTTGGCCCAGAAGAGCTCGTGGAGGGCGGATGTGATCGTCGATCGGACTGTGTCAGGAAACGAAAAGCGGCAGAACTACCGCTCTTTCGCGCTCCTGTTCCAGGACGAAGACAATATCACCGGTACGAGCTTCATGCCGTATATCCAAAAGGTGGCCGGCGTGACGGCGGTGAACTATCGGTCGGAGCCGACCGATTACCGTACCGAGAAAGGCTGCGCCTACAGTGAAGTGTTTGCCTGTGTGAAGACGGGTGACCAGCCGGTGACGCCGACGATCGCGGCTCACGTCGGAGATCCGGTTGTCATTCATGTGTTGGGCGCATTCAGTGAACAGGTTCAGTTGTTCAGCGTCTCCGGCCATGAGTGGAAACATGAGCCGTACATCAACGGAGCGGACCTCGTGAGCACCATGGAGTTCGGCGGGTCCGAGGTCTTCAATGCCTGGTTAAACGGTGGAGCCGGTGGGCCCAACGGGATTCCCGGCGACTATCTCTGGCTCAACCAGCGTCCGGGCTACCTCGACGCCGGACATTGGGGAATGCTGAAGGTGCTGGACCGTGACAACCGTGCAATCCTTCCGCTGAGCGGCAAAGTCCCGGCTACACAACATGCCGAGGGTAAGTCCTCAGCAAAATCCCTCCCGGTGTCTATGAAGGCGAAGGCCAAGTAGAAGACCGGCGTGGAGGCGTAAGAGGCGGGGGAATTCGGCTCGTGAGAGCGGGATTCCCCCGTTCGTTTGCCGTCGAGAAACGATGGCTTGAACCCAGCTCAGTCATACGGTACAAGAACTGATGGACGTGCGAGTATTGCCTGGATCGGTTGTCTTGTTCTTAGTCGGGCTTCTGTCGATGGCTATCGGCAGTCTTCCGGAGTCGGCCGCCGCGCTTGATTTTTCCAGTGACCGGATCGTCAAGCGAGGGAAGTCCGTGGTGATGGCGCATGTCAACGCCAAGGACGATCGCTGGCGATTTGAGTTTTCCATCCCTCAGCGAGGAGCCAGTGTGATCATTGTCCGAGTGGATCGTGGCACGGCCTGGCTGATCTTGTCCAAGCGGCGGCTGTATGTGGAAGAGCCGATCACGAATGATTATCGGTTAGAGGTGAGCGAGAAAATGTCCGGTGAAATCTCACGCGAGTTTGTGGGAGATGAAATGCTCAACGGGTATCCGACGGAGCTGTTCGATGTCACAGTTGCAGAAGAAGGGGAAACTCGGCAATACTATCGGTGGGTGACCAAGGTTCAGCGGTTTCCGATGAAGACCGTGAGCAAGCAGGGGGACTGGTCGGAAGAGTTTCGCCGGTTGGTCTTTACCGAACAGTCACGATTCTTGTTTGAGCTACCGCAGCGGTTGGACCCAGCCAATCCACCCGCGAACATGGAACCGACATCGAACAATGAGTGAATCAGGAGGGAGTGTGATGAAACGAATCATCGTAGGAGGGCTCTGTCTCGCGATGTGTGCGCACATGAGCGTAGCGGTCGGCCTCCACACGGATGCCTGGGCGTACGAGTCGGGGATCGTGACCAATGGAGGGGCCGTGCAGGGGAAGGTGACGTTCTCAGGCACTGTGCCGGATCCCAAGATCTTCGAGCTGCGGCGCTATTACGACCGTGAATATTGCGCGACTCTTTCAGACGGCAAGGGGCATCGCCTGCTCAAGGAAGTCAACGTGGGGCCGGAGGGCGGACTCAGGGATGTGGTAGTGGTCATCGAGGGCATCGAGAAAGGCAAGCCCTTTGCCGTCACCGATGCGGAAGTCGAAGCCAGTCTGTGCCAGTTCCTCCCCTTCGTCACCGTCGTGAGCGACAAACGCAAAGTCTCAGTGTTTAATCGGGACCCGGTGTCCCATGATATTCAAGGCTATGCGTACGATCAATCCGGAGTGGACATTGTCCTCCACCGGCCGGCGCTCCATGTGAGCGGGACCACCGATGTCGTGCAGCTCGTCAAAGGACGGAAAGTCTTTACCATGCAGTGCGGCATGCACCCCTACATGCAAAACTGGGGCTATGCTATTGATAATCCCTATTATGCCGTGACGGGACCCACTGGAGCATTCACCATCGGGGACCTTCCGGCCGGAACGTACCACCTCAAGGTATGGCATCCGACCTTGGGGACCCACGAGCGGGAGATCACCGTGAAGTCCAATGAAACCGTCACGCTGGACCTGGCGTTCGACACTACCCAGGCGGCGAAATAAATGAGAGCGCAACCGATCAGAGTCACGGGCCTTGGGGTTGGCATCCTCGCGCTGGCTCTCGTGATAGGGAGTGAGCTGGCGTGGGCGGGCGCGATCCCGGCGATTCAGGAGCAGGGTAGGGCCATGGTCCGGGACGCAGAAGAGATGGTGATGCATGGCGGTATGGGAGACGGGCATGCGATCCTGCATCACTGCGCCGAAGTAGCGAAACAAGCTCAGGCTATCCTCAAGGCCTTACCGGCTACGGATGACCATGGCAAAGAAGCCGTTCCGCACTTGCAGGATGCGATTAAGCATTGCGCGCGAGTGGCTGAGATGGGAGATAAGGTTGATCCAGGTGCCAGCTTGAATCCCGCCGTGAAGGCCAGGGCTGCAGTGAAGGAGGCGATGAAACATCTTATGGCTATGAAAGGCGGCGGCGCGTAGCAGACGTTGAAAAAGACCGTCGGCTGTGTTCTCGCGTCACTCAGCCCCTCGACGTACCCCAGAGGGTACGCCTCGGCCCTTCGCTAGCTGCGGCCTTGCCGGACAGTCTTTTTGAACGTCTACTTTCAGCTCACTTCATTATCGGGAAAGCTCGGAGTTCGGCGCCAGGGGACTCACCGCATTTTGATCTCGCCCAGGCTGGTATGTCTCCAGCATTTTCCTTATTGTTGGCATGATTTGGTCTTCAGCTGAACGAGGAGCTTTGACTCGTATCCCTCGTCCTTCGTTTCGGCCCAACGAAAAGATGTGGTGTTCAATGATCTCACCCTGTTTATTGTCGGTGTACGTAAAGATAAGCTCTTTCCCGGGGAATCCTGCCAATGTTTTCTCCTGATCTGGTTGCCATCGGAGGGTAATCTGTTTCTTGCCATAGAGGTCTGTGATAATACGATGGTGTGCTGAGGCGAACTCTTCGAGTGTTTGCCTGCCCTCCGGGGTGTTCCCGCTGACCACATTCATATGGCCGGACACCGCCACGAGACTCTGTTCAATAGGAGGGTACAGGATCACGCCGACTCCGTCCGGCATAGGATTGCCGAGGCGCCAATCATCCGGATAGCGAATAGAGAAACCGAATCGGACGTTGGTGTAGAGTTTCCAGCCTGCTTGGGTGGTATTCTCAATAGCACCGGCAGGAGCGGATGAAAGGCTTGGAACAAGACACAGCACAAGCACTGATACCACAACACAGCGTCGAATCATGAATGTCCTCATAAGGCGGCCCGTTTCTTCTTCACTCGCGGATTGATTTAGCACAACGAAATCCGATGGTCGCCGCACGCTGCTCAGGCGAGGCACCGCTTCTGGTCGCGGTTCGCAGCAACGTCGGGGCACTTTTCCAGGACCCTCCCCGGACGACTTTATAACGGCCCTGTTTCACTCCATGTGGGTTACGATCAGGCATGGTGACATAGTAGTCGATCCCAAACCAATCCTCGACCCACTCGGCGGCATTGCCTGCCATATGATGCAGGCCATAAGGGCTTCGTCCCTCTTCTCCGCTCTCGACCGAGGCTACGATAGGGATTTCATGTACATGGTACTGTCCGAACATGGCTAAGCCTGGGGCGGGAGATTTTGGGCCCCAAGGAAAGAGGTTGCCCTTATCGCCACGGGCGGCTTTTTCCCATTCTGCTTCACTCGGAAGACGTTTGCCCTGCGTGCGGCAAAAGTCGGAGGCCTCAGTCCAGGTGACATAAAGTGCGGGCCAATGTGCCAATGTCTCGGGTAGTACTGCGTGTACGCTCGTCATATGGTCGATCAACTTGCGGACTTCATAAGGGACAGGGTGTCGCTGTTGTCGAAGCCAATGGACATATTCGGCGAGACTCACTTCGTCCCGGTCAATCTCATATTGACTCAACCACACATGGCGCTGTGGCTGTTCTGTGTCATCGTAGGGAGATTCAAGACTGAAAGAGGTCTGGGACATCCGGGGAGTTCCCATGATAAACGCCCCTTCTGTGATCAGCATCATGGGCGATCTGTGGGCAAGTGCAGCGACACGTTCAGCAGGCGAAATCTCCTGCGCCTCGTTGGGCATCGGGTTCAAGAAGATGACGGTGAGTATCACAAGAGGATAGAGGCTGAGAGAATCGAGAGAAGGTCTCATGGCTTCCTATACGAGAATAGAGTCCAGGAGTTCATGACCTGAGAGTATCGTGTTCTTGGGCTATGTGTCGGTAAAGGGTCTCTCACGTCAGGCCACGCTCTATGTTTGTGGTGAAATGTGCAGCCAGTTCTGCTTCGTGGGTGATTCACATGGGACATGTGTCCAACTACCTTGAGCGCCATTTCCGTACGATCGGTACAGTCTAACTGATCCATCATCGTGATTATGACGTCCTTTAGATACAGTTTATTGGGTCGGATCCTTTGAGACATGCTTGCACATTCGACAGGATGCGCAAGCTTTGCACCATGTAAGATTGTGCTGGTCCGTTGATACAACCATGACGTCGTTAGTTTCCTGTCCTGGCAGGCTGTTCATCGTTTGCGCACGCAGGCTATTTTTCTGTGAAGTGCAACTGTGGGCTCGGATTGTCGACGCGTCATATCTCCATTGTCCCATCATGCCCCAATTTCAAGCACAATGCTGTCTAATCAGATGGACAGCCTAACTATTTGATTTTCAGCAATAGAAGCAGGTGAATATCATATGTTTTAAAATTTGAATGGAGAGATTCATACAGTGAAGTGAGTGCTCGTTACCAGAAAAGTATTTTCTAACGTCCTGTTAGAACAGCAGAACTTTCGTTGAGTACTTGAATTACTTTGAATCGGCACAGCATTTGCGTAGTAAATCAAACTGCTGGTGAAGGTATGGGTGATTTTGGACCGGCCTCCGAATGACCCATATCCTTCGCAAGAAGGAACCCTTCACCAGCTCTTCTAGACTAAACCACGCGGTAGAGATGCCAGCATGAATGTAGAGAGCTGGCTCTGCATAGTCCACACGTGCTCCTCTGTCCACTGTTCCGTTCTCGTGAGCTTCTAATACTGAAAAGTTTTCTTTTCACTGGTTAACTATTGACATTTATATTTCAGAGAACCAATATGTGCCACTTAGAGAGGTGTGTACCACATTATGGTGCTGTGTGATTGCGAATCTGTAACGGTGTTGATGTGTCGGTTCGTGTGTTTCGTATAACTATCTGTCCAAACTGAGGCAGATTTAAGCGAGGGGAGGCCACTTATGCGGGATTTTGCTTTTAGTATTATTAGGAGGCGGAGGAGATCCGGTATCGCACGGATGATGCAATCCGTGTTGTTAACTGGCAGTCTGTTGTTCGCTCCTATGTTGTTTGCGGCGGAATCGGGTGATGGTCAGCATGGCGGACATGCAACTCCGGTGGCGATGCCGGGCTGGGCTCAGCAGCTGAAGGGGCAGACGGTGGTTGAGAGTGCCATTGAGGGGCACGCTGACAGTGCCCAAAAGATGGAGATGCAGCATCACCGTCTGATGGAGAAACTGGAAGGGCAGGTTCAGCAGGATGCGAAGGCCCAGCAGACCTCCGGCGGATTCAACGGTATGTCGATGATGCACCAGTATATGGGGCAGGATGGAAGCAGCTTCCTCCTCATGACGGATTCCGGGAAGGGTGAGCCCGTGTTGAACTCGGGTGGGACGTGCCCTGCCGGCGTGCCGGTGAAACAGTTCGATGTGTCGATGATCAACATCGAGATCACCTTGAACCGTTGGCTCGACTTCTATCCGGGCTACATGTACGTGTTGACGGAGGATCTTCCCAAGGCTCGTGCCGAGGAGACAAAAAACAAAGAGGCTCGGGAGAAGGATGGATATGATACAGGTGCTGTCTCCACCGGATTGCAAGGCGATGTGATTCAGCCACTTGTCATGCGCGCAAATCCTGGAGATTGCGTGAAGATGACTTTGCGCAATCAGATGGAAGGTGAGGATGGGAGTCTGTTTATTCAGGCGTCCAGTATGGTCGTGAGCTCGACCGGCAAGCCAGCGACCACCACAAACCCTGAATCTATTGTGGCCCCAGGCAAGACGCAAGAATTTGAATGGTATCTTCATCCTCAGATGCAGGAAGGAGTACGTCAGTTCCATTCCTTCAGTCATGACCGTGAGCTGACGGTGTTAGGCCTCTTCGGGGCGTTCGTTGTAGAGCCGAAGGGCTCGAAGTATGTCGAGGCCTTGGGAAGCGGAGGGCCCGCTCCTGAGGTGAAGAGTGGATGGCAGGTCAATATTGATAACGGGTCAGGACCTGATTTTCGTGAGTTTGTGCTTTTCTATCATGAAGTCGGGGACGAAGCGTTCCGTCCGTTGAATAAGAAGGGTGACTTCCTGCCTCAGCGTGATCCGCTGACAGATGCCTATCGTCCGGGTGGCCGTGGGATTAACTATCGCAGTGAGCCGTTCGGGATCGATCAGATGCATCTTCAGCACGAGTACTTCGGGTTTGAAGATGAATCGATGGGATATAGCTCTTATACGTTCGGTGATACACCGACCACGATCGCCCGTGGCTATTTGGGCGATCCTGTGAAGTGGCGAATTGTTCATGGTGGATCCGAAGTGTTCCACTCGCACCATCCTCATAGCGGAACGATTCGGTGGCAACGAAGCCCGGGCACTGAACCGAACAATCTTTGGGCCATGGGCTCGGATGGACCAGTAAAGTATCCGATCGTACGAACCAAGTCCGATCGTGTGGACGTGGAAGTGGTCGGTCCATCGGAAGCATTGGATCTTGAACCCGAATGCGGTGGTGGTGGCTGTCAGCATCTGGCTGGCGAATTCCTGTATCACTGCCATGTCGCGCACCATTATGTGGCAGGGATGTGGGGCTATGGGCGGTTCTATAACACCCTTCAAGTGGGTGCGGCTCATACGGACAGCATGCCTGACCTCCGGGAACTACCGGATCGTCAGGGTCGGATGAAACTCGGTGTTTCTTCAGACAAGCTGATCGGGACCACGGTCGATTGGTTTGGAAAGACGTTCAAGATCGTCGATAAGGGTCAGAAGACCAATTGGAAGTCCAATCCGGTGGTCGTAAACGTCAAGGATTGGGTGGAGATGTTCGTCCCAGCACAAGGTAGGCCAGGTCATACCGACGATGAGAAGGGGCAGATCCTTTCCTACGACTCAACGGTATGGGATTGGAAGTGGGATGGGAATATCGCGCGCGGAGAGCGTGAAAGTACCGCGCAGAATCCAAAGTACGCGTGGGCGGCCAAGTGGGATGACAGCACCAGGCCTGCCATTCTGTTTGACCCAACAACAGGCAAGATGGCTTGGCCGTTGTTCAAACCGCACTTCGGAAAGCGTGTGCCGTTCTCGGCCAACCATAGCGGTGCGCCTTGGTTGGAGCCGATCCACCAGGACGAAAATGGTGAACGGACGTCCGAACCGGCAAAGCCGGGAGAGCAGGGACGGTGGAGTCTCTGTCCGGATAACGCCAATCGTAAGCACTACAATATTCACTTCGTTCGTATGCCGATCACTCTGGCCAAGAAGCAGGGGAAAGAGCCGGCCATGGTCGACAAGGACGGCTTGATCTATGTGCTTCATGAAGAAGAGCGTTTGACCAGGGCGAATGACGATATGAAGCTCCCTGCGGTCATTCGCGCCAACGTCTATGACTGTGTGGACGTGCTTCTGACGAGCGAGTGGGATGACGACGACTACACGAATTTTCAGTCGTCCAAGATCAATATCCACCCGCATTTCTTCCAGTTCGACACAGGGAACTCTGATGGCGTGATCTCAGGATTTGAATATGAGATGTCGGTTCGGCCGTTCACCATGTGGGGGAAGAAGACCAAGCATGGGTTGCCGGCGCCGATGGTCGCCAAGCTTGAAGGCGCGGTAAAAGCAGGAGCGAAGTCATTCAAGATCAAGATGGCTCCAGGCGCCACGCCTTTCCATGTCAACACCGAAGTTATGGTCGGCATGGATTGTTTGGAGAAGGGCAACGATCCGACGGCCTCATTGCCACGGGACAAGAGCTGTCAGGAAATTGTCCGGATTAAGGAGATCAAGGGTAATCAGGTTACCTTCTTTAAACCGCTGAAACACAATCACCCAGCTGGCGATCTGGTGTCGCCGGAGTTTGTCCGTTATCGGTGGTGGGTGGATGTGGATATGGGAACCGTGTTCTGGCATGACCACGCCTTTGGTGCGACAACCTGGCCCCATGGCGGGTTCGGCGTGACGATCGTGGAACCGTTCGGCTCCACGTATCATGATCCGAAGAACGGCAAGTTGGTCTACAGTGGTCCGATCGCGGATATCCATAGCAATGAACCGATCGGAGCTGGCGTCAGCGGCAGTTTCCGTGAATTGATGGTATCGATCCATGACACGGTGCCACATACGGTCAACGTTATCGAAGCGGGTAATCCTCCTGGCCAACCGATAGAAGTGGCGTTGGAAGCCGGGAAAACCGTGTCGTTCCAGATGCCGGAGAAAATCCTGAACGCTCCGAATAAGTACATAAACGGCGGAACGCATACGACCGGCAGCGGCTTCAATTTCCGCGCGGCTCCGTTTGCGCAGCGTCTGTCCAATAATCCGGACACGTCAAAGCTGTTCAGCAGCGCGATCCATGGAGATCCTGGTACGCCATTGATTCGTGCGTATACAGGCGACACATTAGTAGTTCGCCTGTTGCATCAGCTCATGAATGAATCTCACGTCTGGACGATCTCCGGCCATACCTTCCTTACGGAACGGTATGCGGCGGATGCCAATCGGAAGAACTCGATTCACATCGGGATCGCCGAGCGGTACGATTTGGTCACAAAAGCCGGTGGTTTCCAGGGTATGCCTGGTGACTACATTCACTTCAACGGACGAAGCTCACACTTTGCGGAAGGTGGATGGGGGATCTTGCGGGTCCTGGACAAACAGGTTCCCGACTTGATGCCGCTGCCGAGGGGAACCAATCCTCAAGGCATTCCTGCCACGCCGAGTTCGGTGTGTCCGGCTGATGCCCCGGTGAAGAACTTCAGCGTGGTGGCGTTGGATCGCCCGATGAAGCTCAATCCGAAGGCGCCGGATACGATTGAAGTGGATTTTGAGCGGAAGATCGAAATGACCATGCCGGAAGGCAAGATCTTCGCGCTGGAGGGAGAAGCAACGAGGGTGTCCAGTGGTGCGACGCCGCATCCGTTGACACTCCGCGCGAACTTGGGCGACTGTATTAAGGTCAATTTGACCAATAAAATGAAGGCAAGTCGGGCGTCGTTCTT
The DNA here is from genome assembly GCA_018242725.1 of Nitrospira sp. Classification (GTDB taxonomy): domain Bacteria; phylum Nitrospirota; class Nitrospiria; order Nitrospirales; family Nitrospiraceae; genus Nitrospira_D. The sequence continues at coordinate 58,965 of JAFEBI010000008.1, forward strand.
TGCGCCTGGTCTGGCCTTTGATCCAAAAGACAGTCAGGGGCTGAACGTCGGCAACAATGGCGGCGATCAGACCGTCGGGCCCGGTGAGAAGCGTCAGTACACCTACTATGCCCATCCGTCCAATAAGGAGACAACCTCCTTGGTGTGGGACGGTGGCAATATCATTGTAAACCCACGAAACGGGTTGTATGGAGCAATCATCATCGGTCCGCGTGGGTCTCAGTACCGTGACCCTGTGAGCGGTGCGGACGTATCAGAGAAAAACTCCTGGCGGGCGGACGTGATCGTGGATACGACGCTGCCGGAGAATGTCGGGAAACGGAACTACCGAGACGTGGCCCTCTTCTTCCAAGACGAGGACAACATCATCGGAACGTCATTCATGCCCTATGTGCAGAACGTAGCGGGGTTGACGTCAGTGAACTACCGCGCCGAACCGTACAAGTTCCGTGAGGATCAGGGGTGTTCGCTCGGAAAGATCTTCCAACCTTGTGTGGTCGATAAACCGGAAGATCCTGCGACGCCGCTGATCGAGGCGCACGCGGGCGATGCGGTCAGGATTCACGTGATCGGCGCCAATAGTGAACAAAACGGAATGTTCGGAGTCGAAGGCCATGAGTGGCCGATCGAGCCGTACATGCCGGGTGCCGACATGATCAGTGTGGTGGAGTATGCCGGCTCTGAGACCCTTGATGTCTTCCTTCGTGGCGGTGCGGGTGGTCCGTATCGTCAAGTCGGTGACTTCGTGTGGTCGAATCAGCGGCTGCCTTACACGCAGTCAGGTCAGTGGGGGTATCTCCGGGTATTGCCGGCTGGTGATACACGGATTCAACCACTCGGTGCTGGCGGAGCAGCGGTCAAGCGGGCTGAAATGGCACCGCAGCCTAAGGCTCAGGCTATTCCGGCCGCGATGAAATAGCGGAGCCGAGATAGCATCGTATCTGTGGGGGAGTCGCCTGTTTCATGCGACTCCCCCACGTGCGTTTTTGACGGCAGTTCCTCTATCTAGTGCGGAAGACAAGAGAGTGATCGATTGAATTAAGGAGTAAGTATGAACCTTATAGCAATCAGTCGATGGATCATCGGGTCCGCAATACTGGCGGTGAGTGGTCATGCTTTGGCGTATGAAGAGTTTGCGGTGTCAAACGGCGGCACCATTAATGGTATCGTCCAGCTTGAGGGGCAGGTTCCGAAGCCGAAAGGGTATAACCTCACGACGTTGCCTGATCCCTTTTATTGTGGCCGTATTTCCGATGGACAAGGGTGGCGAATTTTGCAACCGTTCCATGTGGGGTCGGCCGGAGAGTTTCGAGACGTGGTGGTGTATCTTGAAGGGGTCGAGAAAGGAAAACCCTTCGAAGAAGGCACTAATCCTCAGATTGAGGCAAAAGACTGCCTATTTCTCCCTTTCACGATGGTGGTGCGTGATGATCAATCGGTAACGGTCACCAATATGGATCCCGTCATGCACGATATTCAGGCCTATGAAACGTCACATCTAGGGGCACGGGTGTTGTTCAATGTGCCCCTGCCGATGAATCCAGCGCATCCTCGTAACTTCAAGGATCGGAGTGATGCCGCGATGTATCACAAACATATGGCCGGTGCCCCGACGAAGCAGTTGGTGAACCTCAGCAAAGGGCGGCGGATCTTCGTCATGCAGTGTGGGTTTCATGCCTATATGGAGAGTTGGGGCGTAGCGGTCTCCAATCCATACTTCGCGAAGACGGACGAGCAGGGACGGTTCGTCATTACCGATGTTCCACCTGGGACGTACAAGTTGGTTGTCTGGCATCCCTACATTCGGACGGTGAATGAGCAGACCGTCACGGTGAAGCCGAAAGAAACTGAGGAGACAACCATCGTCGTGCAAGCTCCGACCGGACGTCTGTACGCCAACGAGGTGTTGGAGCACGATTATGTTCGTTATAATGTGACGGACGAAGCTCAGAAAGAAATCGACCCAATGATTCAAAAACAGAAGCGGTGAGGGAAGGCCGGATCAATGCAGGTGAAGAAGCCGTGCCATCACATGGTGGTCTCATGCGATACGGTTGGATGATCGTCTTGTGTAGTCTATTGTGGCTGAGCGCTGTCTCGGCCATGGCTGATCATGAGAGCTCCAAGCAGCCGTCGTTGTGGTCCCCACGTGATGAAGCAGAGCGGTTAGGGGCGATGGAGGTGCCTGGAGGAATGGTGTCGGTGCCGGCAGGATCGTTTCTCATGGGGAGTGATCCTCGAAAAGATCGTGCTGCCGGTCCTCAAGAACAACCACAGCACCAGGTCTATCTCGATGTGTTCATGATCGACCGGTTTGAGGTGTCAAATGTGGAGTATCTCAGATTCGTGCTCGCGACAGGAGCGGATTGGCCAAAGTTCTGGCGTGAGAGTCCATTTCCGGAGAAGGCTGCACTCCATCCTGTGATCAACGTGAGTTGGTACGAAGCCGATGCCTTTTGTCGATGGGTCGGTAAACGGCTTCCCACCGAAGCCGAATGGGAGAAAGCGGCACGTGGGGAAGATGGCCGGATTTTTCCTTGGGGGAACGAACCGGCTGGTTGGATCAAGAGCAATATCGCCCATCCCGGGTCGAAGCGAGGATTCAAGTACCCTCCACTCGCCAATATCAATCGCTACGACAAGGGCGCCAGCCCATACGGAGTTTATCAGATGGCGGGCAATGTCAGTGAATGGGTATCGGATTGGTTTGATCCCGAGTACTATCGGCAGGGGCATGATAAGAATCCGTCAGGGCCAGCAAGCGGAGTGCTCAAGGTTTTTCGCGGCGGGTCGTGGAATGAAGATCCGGAAGTTGCCCGCTCCGCCGGCCGCAATGGCAATTCACCAGATCGAGAAAGTTATTTGACGGGGTTTCGCTGTGCGAAGTCAGGAGATGATGGTGGAAAGGCTGAAGCATTGAATCGTGGCCGAGATGGTACTGTGCCGACGGTGATGCGGTTTTCAGAGTGAGGGGTGCTAGGGTGGTGGGTGTCGACTCGTTAAGGGATAGGAGACCTTCAATATGAGAGAAGTTCATAGGAAAGTGTGGCGTGAGGCTGGCCGGATCATCCTCATGGTCAGTGCCATCACGGTTATGGCTCACGTCGCATGGGGGTTGGATACACAAGACATTACGGTGGAATGGACGGAATCCGGGAAAAAGTTGGCCACGGAACGTGTGACCAACTGGAAGACAAAAGGGGAATTGATTTTGGTGCCCGCTGGAGAGTTCCTGATGGGCAGCGACAAGAAGACGGATCGACTGGCGTATCGGGGCGAGATCCCGCAACGGCGCGTCTATCTCGATGCCTTTGAAATCGATAAATACGAAGTCACAAATCTTGAGTACCTGAAATTCATTCTCGCGACCGGGCGTAATCCCCAGTTGGATTGGCGTTATGATGGTGGGAACTTCCAGGAATCAATGACGCACCATCCGGTCATGCACGTGACGTGGCATGACGCTGACACATATTGCAAATGGGCGGGCCGACGGTTGCCGACCGAGGCGGAATGGGAGAAGGCGGCGCGGGGCGAAGATGGACGAACGAATCCCTGGGGAAACCAATCTGCGGGCTTGAGCCGAGCAAACTTCGGGAGGACGGGGCTTTCGGGACCCGTGCGGGATCGGCCCGAGCGGTTGCTGATGTACCCGCCGATCATCTCCGTGGACAAGTATGAAAACTCCGTGAGCCCTTACGGACTCTATCAAACGATGGGGAATGTGGCCGAGTGGGTATCCGATTGGTATAGCCAGGATTATTACAAAACGGCGCCGGATCGAAATCCGCGGGGACCGGAAACCGGAACTCAAAAGGCCTTTCGTGGCGGTGGCTGGATGGATAGTACTACCACGATGAGGGTGGCCATGAGGAACGGGACAGATCCGAACACCAAAATCAATTGGCTGGGGTTCCGTTGTGCGAAGTCGGTGACCGAGGATCAGTCATCGCTTAAGACGTCTCGCGCACAACATGCGGTCCCATCTGTGGAGGCAGAGCGATGAACCGTGGCACTGTGAGACCTTGTCGCGCGCTGATTCACTGAGCCGATCAGACGAGGAGCGTATATGTTTATCACCGGGTTTCCTTCCTACATGACTCGTGCCGGGCTCTCCGATCTTCGGCTTGGGGCGTTCTTGTTCGTTGTTATGGTTGTAGCGAGTTTTCCCCAGTTGAGTGACGCAGCGCCGGGAGGAAAAACAGAAGTGCTGCCCATCCAGAAAGCTGCCCCTGCTGCAGTGGTCATTGAGGCGGCCGGTACTGAGCCAGAATTGAGACGCCAGATGAGGACAAAGAATGGTGTGGCGGAGTTGGAAAGCGGAGCGGTTCGGTTTTCGCTCGCACCAACGGGAAGCTATGGGTTCATTGCCCCGAAACAGCTTGGGTTGGCGCTGGTGACACAGAGTCCGGATTTGCTGTTGGAACGGGTGTCCACTTCATCCGGATCCTACGAGATTCATAAGCTCGGCGACGGGAGTGGGCTTCTGGTCGGGTTTGTGGGAAATGAAGTCGTGACTCAGATTAAGCCGAGCGAACGACTGAAAAGCGTACGAATTGTGCTGTATTCGAATCCGTTCAGCAAGGCGACGACGATCGCCGCAGTTCCGTTAACGAAACTCATGGTCGACCAAATGCCGCGTCGGATTGAGCCCAAGCAAGCGGACGGCGCTGTCTTGTTGGAAATGGATTTACAGGGTACGGCAAATCGTAAAGCTCCCAGTCAATAGGCGGTGTCATTGTGGATGCTGAAAGAATGGTGCGTCCGTGAACGGTTTATTGCACAGCTGTCGTCTTGGAGTCGTAGTCGTCGTCGCTCTGCTGCTGCCGGTGGCCGTGGCGGCTTATGAGGTCATTGATGTTGAGCACGGCGGGACGATTGAAGGCATGGTGAGCTTAAGCGGCGAACTGCCGGAACCGAAGGGTTTCAATCTGATCACGTTTCCTGATCCTGTCTATTGTGGCCGGATTTCAAATGGGCGCGGGTGGAGATTGTTGTATGATTTTGTCGTCGATTCTCGACGAGGATTGAAGGATGCGATCGTCTTGTTGGAAGGTGTCGAGTCAGGCAAGCCCTTTGACCTCTCTGTTCCCTTGATCGAAGCCCGAGATTGCAAGTTCGAGCCGTTTATGACGGTCGTTCGCAATGGGCATGCGGTGGAAGTCATCAATATGGATCCGGTCATGCATGATATTCAAGGGTATGAAACGTCGACGGAGGCAGGCAATCGCGTCTTATTCAATACCCCACTGACCATGAATCACCAGCATCGGCGAGGCGATCTCCATGCCATGCATAATCATGCACCAGGCAAGTCATTGGTCGGACCGGTGTATCTCAACAAAGGTCGGCGGACGTTTTATATGCAGTGTGGCTTCCACGCCTATATGGAGAGCTGGGCGATGGCGGTGAATAATCCCTACTATGCCTTGACCGATGCCGAAGGGAAGTTCGTGATCGACGGTATTCCACCGGGCACCTACCAGATGGTGGTGTGGCATCCGCAGACAGGTCCTGGAACAACAAAGGTTGTTGCGGTGGAGCCTGACGGGAGATTGCTCGAACAGCTATCGTTGCCGGCTCCGAAGGGGAATCGGACTGCTTATAGAGTCATGGACAATCCTCGATTCGGCCTTGAGTCTTTGGGGTATCCCATTGATATCCAGCCAGTGGTTGAAACTCAGCGGTAACAGTCGACGTGAAGGTGAACGGCGAGGAGAGCCTCTCTGGCGATGCTCTTGTTCTCGTCGTGCGACACGCTTTCCCGTGAGGTGGAATTTTCCGGCCGTTGCAGTGCCAACGGAACGCGGATTCGCGGCGATGGAAATCATCTGGACTGAAAGTGGGAGACGTGGAGAGTAAGGGATGAATCTCTTGACGGGTCGATGGTGTGCGATGGGTGTGTGTGCCTTGCTCTGGTTGATCCTTCTTGATGGCACGGTGGCGGCGAGCACAACGTCCGGTATTCAGGGCATTCAGGCGCTCTACGATCAGAAAGAGTATCAGAGGGTCTTGGAGGAGCTGGCCAAGCTTGACGCAGATTCCGTCGGTGCGCTTGATAATCGACGACTCAAAATTCGTACATTATTGCGACTGGGGAAGCCGAAGGATGCCTTGTCGGATTACGACGACCTTGCGCAATTGTTGCAGCATGACGATCAATCGATTCTCCAAGAGGTCGGGCTGGCCTTCGTGGTCGTACTCACCCAAGATATGCGGGAACAGATGCGCGGAGTTGCCTATACGGCGCTGAAGGAGTGGCAGAGTCCCGAAGGGATTTCCTTTTTGCAAGATGGGCTCAACGACGGATCCGGACTTGTTCGTGCATTGGCTGCCGAAGGGTTGGCGAAATTGGATGGAGGGCGTAGGTCGGCTCGTTTCCGACAGTCTTTGGACGATCAAGCTGCTTTGGTCAAGGAGGCGGTTCTCAAAGGGCTCGGCAAAACCGGGGATGCCTCGCTCATCGGGCTTGTCGAACCGCTGTTACAAGATCCTGAGGTGCGGGTGCGTGTGGCGGCAGCGGAAGCCATGTGCCGTGTTGGTCGCAAACAAGGTTGCAGGTTGTTGGAACAGTCGGGGAGAGCTCCGAACCCCGATGAACGAGGCGCGGCGATTCGCGCGTTGGTTGACTGGGACGAAGCGCATGTCTGGCCGTTTCTGATCGAAGCCAGCCAACACACACAACCATCGGTTCGTGGCGTGGCTGCCATGGGGTTTGGCCGTGTGCCGAAGCCCGAGGCGCTCGCTGTCTTGAGCAAGCTGCTGCGGGATCCGCTCCCTCCTGTTCGAGTGGCGGCTGCAGTGAGTCTCGGGCAGCTCCATAGTTTGGACGCGCGGACTCCGTTGAGAAAGGCTATTGCGGAGGACCCTGATGCATCTGTCAGGGCATTTGTGGTCGGGGCATTGCTGGAGCTTGGTGAACCGTTTGATGAAATATCAGGCTCTGTCTCGACTCTGGCCAACACGAAGGAGCCGGCCGTTCGGACTGCTCTCGCGCGAGCCCTTGCCCGAGCCTCCAAGGAGAATCGAGCCGCAGCCCATTCAGTGGTGAGATCGTTGTTCGCGGATACGATGCCTCGTGTAAGAATTGCAGCGCTGAAAGCGATGGCAAAACTCGATGGCGCCGAGGCCATTCCGATTCTGAAGCAGGGGCTCCATGATGAAGATGACGCGGTTCGTGCGACTGCAGGAGGGGAGCTGCTTCGCATGATGTCGATCAAGGAGTAGTGTCGGCGGACGTTGGACGAGCCTATGACCGGTTGTGTCGTGAACGAGAGGTTGCAGCATACGTGGTTGACATCTGGCTCGGCTTTATCCGCATGACGATCATACGTTATGCAATGAGACGATGATCGGATGGCTGATGCCAAGAGCAAGGAGTGATGCCTGATGGCTTTTCGAGTGTGGATTGGTACGGCAACGTTCAGTATTCTGTTCAGTATATTCGTTTTTTTTGCCGAGGCGCAGTCGTTGCAGGCTGTCATCGCACCGCCGAAGGGAAAGGATCATGCGCCGATGGTCGAAATCCCATCCGGCTCATTTCCTATGGGGGTTCCACCTGGGGATCGCGATGGAGGGCGAGACGAGTATCCGCGTCACGAGGTCTTCTTGGATCCATTTTTGATCGACCAATTCGAAGTGACGAATGGTCGCTATATCGAGTTTGTCAAAAGTACCGGTCATCGCGTTCCCCAGAATCCGACGCATCCGACGAGAAATCTTTGGCAAGATGACACCATCACCGAGTCAGTTGCTGAGCGTCCTGTGATCAATGTTGATTGGTTTGACGCGGATGCCTACTGTAAATGGGCAGGCAAACGACTTCCTACGGAAGCCGAGTGGGAAAAGGCCGCAAAAGGAACATCCGATCGCCGATTTCCCTGGGGGAATGTCGAACCGACCGCAAAACATCTGAACTACAACCAGCGGTGGATCGGCGAGAAAACCCTCATGCCCGTTGGGAGTTACGAAGCGGGGAAGAGTCCCTACGGGGTGTACGACGTGGTCGGCAATGTGTGGGAATGGGTGAACGACTGGTACGATGCGCGGTACTATGAGAAGAGTCCGTCCAAGAATCCGACAGGTCCTCAGGAAGGTACGAAGAAAGTGATTCGTGGTGCGGGTTGGCAGAACGAAACGCCGACGGTCCGTATCTTTACCCGTGTCGACAGTGATCCGACGATGCGCAATGAGTCGACCGGCTTTCGCTGCGCAGCCGATGTGGGTATACCTTGATCGAAGAACGATCGGTATCCGTCAGATGCCTTACATGCCGGGTGCAGGTGGTTCCGGTGTCTGTGGTTTATTGAACTCTTCCAAGGGTTGAAAGTTGAGGGGAAGATTGAACAGTGAATCGGGCACAGAGCGCATCTTGACGTGTTGGTATTCCATGATCCAACTTCCGTCTTTTTTGGCCAGCTTCATGGGGAAGTGAATATCCGTCGCGACCCATTGATAGTAGGCATCAACCTGCTCGCCTTGCTTTGTCGTCACTTCGTATAGGACGGTCGGATGTCCTTCCCGGACTTCCTGACCGATCTCTTCCCGCGAGATTTCACCAGGCAATGTTTCGGTCACTCTGAGCTCTTGCTCGGCGTTATAGGCAAGGGTCTTGAAATGTTTGATTCTGGAGAGCAACAGCCAGACGACCTGCTTATCTTTGCGTACGATGCTGACATTGACCGGTCCCATCGTATGGTGCTCGATACGCCACATGCTGTCGCGGTAATAGATGTTGGACTTGTGCGAGCGTCCATTGATCTTCGTGATTTGATCAGCCGTAAACTCCAAGGCCTGGGCCGGAAAGATTGGGAGAAGGATGCTGCCCGCAATCATGAGGGCTTGCGATGCCTGATGCCAGCCGAATCTTTTCATCGCATTGACTCCATGTTTGTTCTCTTCTGAACAGTCATTGATGATGTGTCTATTGGTGTGAGGATGTCGATTAGGGCGCATTCGTGATCAACGATCGTGCACACCGAAACCCGACCGTTGCGGAACGTTGATTGGGAGATGCGCCGCCTCTTGTTGCGGTTCTGAGCATGATTCGAGCGCTTTTCCATGAACCACCACGAACACCCTTATATCGTCCCCTGGCAGGGCCTGGTGGATTGCGTTCCGGCATATAGGCATAATAATCGGGGCCGAACCAGTCGTGCACCCATTCAGCGACATTTCCGGCCATATGGTGCAGGCCATACGGGCTCCTACCTTGATCAAGGGAGTCGACGCTCGCGAGAATGGGGATCTCATGCACATGATGCTGTCCGAACATCGCGAGAGTAGCGTTCGGGGAGCTCTCACCCCAAGGGAACAAGTTGCCTTCCGAGCCTCGTGCGGCTTTCTCCCATTCGGCTTCCGTCGGGAGGCGCGCGTCTCGTGCTGCGCAGAGCGCATTGGCCTCAGCCCATGTCACATAGAGCGCAGGCCACCGTGTCAAGGTTTCGTCCGAGATAAAATGGATTGTGATGACATGCCAGAGAAGTTTCTGTAATTCGTTTGATGGATGGTGGTTCCGTTGCTGTAGGAAAACTAGATACTCCCCGAGACTGATTTCGTCACGATCAATCTCGTACGCATCCAACCAGACGTGATGTTGAGGAAGCTCCGTATCGTCGAAGGGGGTCCAGTTTCCATAGGGTGCCGTAGGGACGCTCTTACTGCCGTATGGAAATGCACCGGCTGGGATAGGGACCATCGCGGATGGTCTGGCCAGTTCCGCGATGGCGGTTATATGAGAAGCCAATTCCGGTGACGGTTGTGATCCAGCCGCTGTGAGTGTGAAGGTTCCAAGAATGACGATGAAGGAACAAGCAATTGCGGGCCATCTGCGAAAATCCAACATGCAATCGGACCCAAGAGTTTCATCGTGGAGCGGAAGGGCGCTGCACGATGGGCTTGTCGTGACGGCTGGCAGGTGCTCAGTCACGCCTGACGACTGTCAGATTACCACAGAGACCGACGGGCCTGCATCTTGTTATGCCAGGTCGGCTCAGCAGTCGTTGGGGAGCGCTGGGGTGAACCGGTGGTGCATACAGGATGCCCTCATCTCACCAGTGTATTGAGATGCATCGAAACACTTGGGTAGGATCTGTGCTCAGTTAGAAACAGAGCAGACTGAATTGTTGGCCTTTGGAAAACTGGTAATTGTTGATGAGAGGAGTATCCCATGAGCCGCTATCAGCCATTGAAAGTATCTGACCTGTGTTTCCCCGCATTATGCGTAGGAGTTGTCGCACTGATGATCGCTTCTCCCCTGATGGCTGAAACGATGCCACTCAGTCAGGATGTGTTTCAGCGAGCCAGACAGGTGACGGTTGGAATTCTGGCAGACGCCCAAGATGAACGAACGCCGGTGAAACCGGGGAAGGTCGCTGTTCGGGGCACTGGCTTTCATCTGCGAGATGGGTACGTGGTTACCGCCAGACATGCTGCGGAAAAGCATGATCCGACGACTGGTATGAGTATCCAGAAACGAATTCGTATCCTGACGAATGACCTTCACGAGCTTCCTGCTGAACTCGTCGGTGACAGTGCATTTATGGATCTCGTGCTCTATCGAGTGAGCGAACCGCATCGCTCGAAACTGCGGATAGGCACCTCATTTGTCACCGGAGACGTTTCACCAGGAATGGAGGTCTTCACGGTAGGCTACCCGCTTGGTTGGGGGCCGACCATGGCATTTGGCAGGCTTGGGAATACGAATACTTTTCTTCAGACGGTTGATACCCGCTTGATCCAGGCTGATCTTTCGGTTTGCAGCGGCAACTCAGGAGGAGGACTCTTCAATGGGCAAGGAGAGATCGTGGGGATTCTGCATGCGGTGATTCAGACTGATAAGGAAGATACACAGAGCTATTGTAGCCGTATGGCATTCGCGATCCCGGGTATTCTCGCTGAACACATCGTCAACGCAGCGTTGTCTGGAAAGCCGCTTGCTTTCTCAAAGCTTGGAATCCATCTGACTTCAGTCAAAGATGGCACGAAGTTGCGTGTGGCCGTGAAGGATGTCGCTGAGCCGGCCAAAGCGTCGGGGATTCAGAAGCACGATATCTTATTGGCGATCGAAGAGACAGAGATCATAGACGCCGCCCAGTTAAAGAATTTTCTCATTGAGCGCACTACCCCGGGGCAGCAGGTGTCCATTAAAGTGCGCCGAGTCGATGCCGACCTGACGTTTCATGTGGTGCTGGGCGGCGGGTAACGGCAGGCTATCCACGCGAGGTGAACCGCACACATCCGTCGCGCTGAGCCATTCATATTCCGTGTCTCGTCCTTGCTGCCCGACGTCGAGGTTTCACGATTCTTTCCTGCATCCGGTGACGAATCGCCGCTGCTCAGGCACGCCGGTTTGTGTGCTGGGTCCCCTGTCCCGCCCCTGGAGTTTTCCTGTGTACGGTGCGTAAAATACAGCATTCTTGCGCGAGGCATTGATGAGAATCCGGACCATTCGCGGGCGGATCGTATGGGCCATTGTGCTCGTGGGGTGTATCCCGCTTCTGATCGGGCTCGCGTTGGCCTATGTGTCGGGTATGCAGTCTCTTCGAGATGTGATCGGAGGCAATTTGCAAGCCATTGCGGTCCAAGTCGCCGACCGAGTGACGATGTTGATTCAGGCCGAAGTTCAGAGCGTCAGGTTATTGGGCTCCGCGCCGTTGCGTGTACGTCAGCCCGTTGAAGCGGCCAACCGGGCTTATCCTATGGAGTACGCGAGAGCCCAACGTCTCCTGTCGGAACATGTGCAGGTTTGGGACAGGGGAGGGGAGGGTGCTGCCCTGCTGATTGACTCCGAACTCTCTCGCTTTCTGCTCGAAACCAAGGTTCGGGGAGGGGATAAGGTTGTCGGTCTGCTGATCACGGATCAGTACGGAGCGTTGGTAGCGGCTAGTTCTCAACCGGATCAGTACTTTTTCGGCGATGAACCATGGTGGGAAGCCGTTCATGCGGGGAGCGGCGATCAAGTGCACATTACGGGTCTCATCCCGGAGAATGAGGGGGCCTTCCGGTCTTCCGAAGAGACGATCGATATTGCGGTACCGATTTTTGATGAGCGCCAGCATGTGGTCATCGGAGCCGTCAAAGCATCCTATCGATTCGATACGCTCCTCGCCATGATCAAACAAATTCGCATCGGGCAAACAGGCCACGCCATGCTGTTTGACGCTACCGGCAATCCGCTTGTCTGTCCGATCCTTCCGAGACAAGCCCATCGTATTCCGAGTCAGCTCATGGCGATGATTGTTTCGGCAGAGCCTGGTTGGGGGATTGCAGAGGATGATGGACATGGTGCGACGGATACGGTTGTGGGGTACGCGCCTGTTCCCAAGCTGACGTTGCCTGAGAATCCATGGCATGTCTTTGTGCGTCAACAGCCGACGGAAAGCTATGCGCCTATTCGCGATCAATTGCGGAATTTAGCGATGATCGGCTTGGTGATGCTGGGACTTCTCTGGGCGATTGGCCGGTATGTGGCAACGCGCATCGCGCGTCCGATACACATTCTCCACAGCGGTGTCGAGGCGATCAGCCAAGGGACCTATGACCGTCCACTCAATATCCATACCGGTGATGAGTTTGAAGCGTTGGCTGCCGCCGTGCATTGCATGGCCGACAGGCTGATGGCCTCGAGGACTGAACTTGAAGGACTCAACAAAGATCTGGCCAGACGAGTGGAAGAAAAGACGCAAGAGGTCACCAGACACATGCGAAGCTTGGAACTCGCGGAACGTTTGGCCACTCTCGGCAAAATCGCCAGCGGGATCGCGCACGAGGTGAATAATCCTCTGGGAATCATTTTGAATCGGATCGAGTGCATGGAGGCGGACGCGGCGAGGTCACCGATTCCGGATGCGGTGCGGCGAGATCTTCTTGCGGTCAAGGTTCAGGCGGAACGAATTTCCAGGGTTACCAAAAGTATTCTGGCATTCTCTCGGGGATCAGTATCGACCTTAAAGCCTATCGACTTGAATTGCGTCGTACGCTCGTGCGTCGGTATCGCGAGTGAACGGGTTTCGGCTCTTTCTGTGGAACTTGAGTCCAGGCTCGCTCCATTACTACCTCCAGTCATGGGTGATCGCGATCGATTAGAGACGGTCGTTCTCAATTTGATCAACAACGCGATTGATGCGGTGAACCTCTTGGGGAGGGATGGTATCGTGACGGTTCGAACAAGACCCATGCAGATGGACGGAAGGCTTGGGGTCGAACTGACGGTATCCGACAATGGACCTGGCATTCCAAGCGAGATCATTGGGCGGGTCTTTGACCCGTTTTTTAGTACCAAGCCCGCGGGGCAGGGAACCGGCTTGGGATTATTTCTCGCTTACGGGATCGTTGTAGACCACCGAGGACGGATTGAGGTGAAGAACGGAGAGACCGGCGCGCAGTTCGCGGTAGCCTTACCGGCAGTCTGGTGTGACGCGTTGGTCGAAGAAGAGGGAATATGGGAATCGCAGGGAAAATTCTCATTGTAGATGACGAGCAAGAGGCCTTGGAGAATTGTCGGCGGATTCTCAGCCGGGTGCCATATGACTGCATGGTAGCCTCGGATCCGAATGATGCGCTCGATATGATCGAGCGAGAACGGCCTGGCCTCGTGTTAACGGATCTACGGATGCCCAAGCTGGATGGTATTGAGGTTCTGGCTGCGGCCAAACGAATGGATCCGGCGATTCTCGTGGTTCTGTTGACGGCGCATGCCACCGTTGACACGGCTGTGACGGCTATGAGGCATGGCGCCTTCGACTATATTACAAAACCATTTACAAGCGATGAATTGGTGCAAGTCGCGCGAAGAGCATTTGAGTCTGCACTGTCTCGTTTGGATGCCGATGTGTGTGTCGGGGTACCAGAGGAACGAACGTCCTCGAGTTCGTCGAACGAGGGAGCTCGACTTGTTGGGAACAGTCGAGCAATCAGAGACGTGTTAACATTAGTCTCCAAGGTGGCGCCGACTGATTCCAATGTGTTGGTGTATGGGGAAAGCGGGACCGGAAAAGAAATGGTGGCCAGGATGATTCACGAGTCGAGTCCTCGCGCCGCCCTCCCGTTTGTCCCAGTGGATTGCGTGTCCTTTCAGGACTCACTTTTGGAAACCGAACTGTTCGGTCATGAGAAAGGAGCCTTTACGGGTGCTCATACGGCGAAGGCCGGGCTTTTCGAGGCAGCGGACGGCGGTACGATTTTTCTCGATGAGGTCAGCGGAATGACCGCGAATCTGCAGGCTCGGCTGCTCCGTGTTCTGCAAGAGCGACATGTGCGGCGGGTCGGCGGGATACGGTTCACACCGTTGAATGTTCGTGTGATCGCGGCATCCAATCAAGATCTTGAAGAGCTGTGTCGCCGAGGGAGTTTCCGTGAGGATCTCTACTATCGCCTGAATGTCATTCCACTCACTCTTCCTCCTCTCAGAGTGCGCGGAGAGGACATTCTTCTACTGGCCAATGAGTTCCTCACGAGGTTTGTGCAGAGAGTTCGCCTTGATGTCGGGTCAGTTCCAACGATTGATCCGTCTGCAGCCGATCTGCTGGTGCGATATGCATGGCCGGGTAACGTGCGGGAATTGCAAAATGTCATGGAGCGAGCCGCCGTGTTGGTCGAGGGGATCACAGTTACAAGCGCCCATCTGCCGGAACGGTTTCTGGCAGCCTCAGAGAGCGAGTTCTCGCAACCTGAATCAAGCTCGTACAAGCTTGCCAAGCAACAGGCGGTAGAGTCTTTCGAGCGAGGTTTCCTGATTGATCTCCTCAAGCGAAACGAAGGACATATGGGACGAGCGGCACGTGAAGCCGGTGTGGATCGGAAGACCATCGAGCGTATGGTGAAAAAGCATGGCTTGCGCAGCTTCTTCTAAGGAAGTTCTGATTTATTCTGAATCTCGATCACGGGCTAGTCGAATATCAGTCGTTTTGAGAGTTCGTTGGTAAAAAGCCGAATTAATCAGACCTTCCCTAAATGGACCAAGAGGCATATTTTTGATATCTGATGGGGCGCTCATGCCCCATTTCTATCTTGTTCTGACTTCATCGCAATCACACACTAAAATTAGGTCATACAGCAATTTTCACTCATTTCGAATGGGGCGTAAGAGTCCCATCTGTGTGATGATTGATCTAGCGTGCTGTCAAAAACATCCTGATAAATAGCGTAAACAATTCAGATTGTAGGCCAGGAATAAGACTTGCTTGATAAATACGAATTTTGGGAGAGAGCACTAGACTCTATCAAAGCTACTGAGTTGTCCAGCAGGGGTGTGGGAACGAGAGGATTGGCCTCCCCTCGCTGCCTCCGATAGTGATCGGCTCCTGCTGGACTTTTATTTTATCAAATAGATCGGGCGAGATCTCTACAGCGGCGTTTCATTTTCCACTATTTCTATGGAGGAGGCTGGACCTATGGGGTTTTCAAGGAAGGTAGGTTGGTCAGCAGTAGGAGGGCTCACCGCCAGTCTGGTTTTGGCTGGTGTGTTACCGGCTAGTGCGCTCATGTCGCATGACGCGCATGTCGCCCAGGGTGCGGCCAGCGAACTGGCGAAGCCGGTTCATGCGCAAGCGGGACCAGCGCTGATGGACAAAATGTCAAAAGCCGTTGAGCAAGTTGAGCGGCAGGTTCACAGCAAAGGGCCGTTTCAAGGTGCCAGTGCTCACGCGATGCAGCAGGGTGTGCTCCTTGTCGCGGATGATATGGATAAGGTGAAGGTCATGCAGGGTGGGCGATGTCCTGCCCATGCGCCTGTTCGGGCCTATGACGTGACGGCGATGAATGTCGAGATCACGGTCAACCGGTTTGGTGATTTCTATCCGGGATTCATGTATGCCCTCACTGAGAACGTGGCGGGTGTGCGTGACGAAGAGACAAAAAATAAAGCGGCGCGCGAGAGTGAAGATCCCACCTTTGCCGGTGGGGCGGTCTCGAACGGCCTTCAGGGCGATTTGATCCAGCCGTTAGTCATTCGTGCCAATCAGGGGGACTGTCTTCGGATCACGCTTCGCAATCAGATTGAAGGTGAGCCGACGAACATGATCATCAATGGGTCACAGATGTTGGTGACCAGCACCGGGAAGCCGGCCACGGCCAACAACCCGGAGGCGTTGGTGCCTTCAGGGAAAGCCGGTGAATTCGAGTGGTATATCCAGCCGGACACACAAGAGGGCGGACATGCTTTCCATAGCCATGCCTCGAGAGACCAGTATTCCTTAGGGTTGCTTGGTTCGCTCGTGGTGGAGCCGCGGGGATCTCGTTTCTTGAGCCCCTTCACCGGTGAGGAGATGCAGAGTGGTTGGGAGGCCATCATCGACAAGGAGAAGGGCGCGGACTTCCGTGAATTCGTGATTTTCTATCATGAGGCCGGTGACGAGACATTCCGACTCTTGAATCGTAAGGGCGATATGCTGCCGCAGCGCGATGCCCATACCGATACCTATCGGCCGGCTGCTCGGTTGCTCAACTACCGCAGTGAGCCGCATGGCACACGATTGGAAATGCAGGAGCACTTGGTGGGGTTTGCCGATGAGTCGCAGGGCTATGGGTCCTATACGTTCGGCGATCCAGCCACGACGATTCCTCGTTCTTACTTGGGGGATCCGGCGACTTTCCGCATGATCGGCGGTTCAGAAATCGTCCATTCGCACCACTTGCATGGTGGGTCGATTCGTTGGGCCAGACAGCCCGGAACCAGCAAGCTGGATCCGACGTTGTCGAAGAATGGTCCGGTCAAGTTTCCGTTGATCAACGATACGTCGGACCGTTTGGATGTGCAGTCAATCGGACCTTCCGAGATCTATGATGAAGTGATCGAAGGAGGATCCGGTGGGTTGCAAGCGTTGGCCGGAGAATTTGTGTTCCATTGCCATATCCCGCAGCACTATGTGACGGGTATGTGGGGGTTCTGGCGTGTATATAACACCTTACAGGCTCCTGGGTTCCAGACCGATGTGATGAAACCGTTGGCGGAATTGCCTGATCGAAAGGGCAAGATTAAGCAAGCGGTCAGTTCCGATAAGTTGGTTGGCACCACGGTTGACTGGTACGGCGGGAAAAAGTGGGAGATTACGAAGGACAAAACGGATTGGAAGGCCAATCCTGCCAAGGTGTCCATCAAGGATTGGGTTGAGTACATGCTTCCGCCTCAGGGATTGCCTGGGAAGACGGAAGATCAGGTGAAGCAAGCGCAGGCGAATGATCCGACTGTGGTGAATTGGAAGTGGGAGGGTGCCTTGGCTCTCAATGAGCCGGAGACGCCCCACAAATGGGCGGACTACGTGTCGCCCACGCCGTTAAAGCGGCCTCCGATCACGTTTGATCCGCAGACTGGCAAATTGGCGTTCCCGTGGTTGCGTCCGCACCTCGGAAAGCGTCCGCCATTTGCCCCGAACCATGGTGGAGCTCCCTGGTTGGAGCCGTTCCGGGTTCGTGAGGATGGGACGAGGGATACGGAGCCACCGAAACCTGGTGCGCAAGGTCCCTGGAGCTTGTGCCCGGAGAATGCTCCTCGGAAGTTCTTTACAATCCATTCGATCACCTTGCCGGTGACACTGAAGCCAGCGACGGCGAAGACGGCAGCGCTCGTCGATCCGATCGCCATGCTCTATGTGTTGCACGAAGAGGAAGCAGAAGTTCGGAACAACCCAAAGAAGCAAGTGCCATTGGTCATTCGTGGTAACGTCTACGATTGCGTGGACGTCATCTTCAAAAATGAAATTCCGGACGATGCGCGGACTGGCTGGTCGAACAAGATCAACCTCCATCCGCACTTCTTCCAGTTCGATACGAGCGCGTCCGATGGTCCGACCATCGGCTTCTCGTATGACATGTCGCTCAGGGCCTTCACGATGTTGAAAGACCCGCAGCCGGATAAAGGGATGCCGTTGCCTGGGAACACTGTCTTGACGGCAGATACAAAGTCCGGTTCACGGAGTATTACCGTTGCCGACACCTCGAAGTTCCATGTCAACACGGAACTGGGCGTTGGCATGGATGATCCGAAGTACTTTGAGGTGGCCAGGATCAAGGCCATTAACGGGAAGACCATCACGTTTGATGCGCCATTGAAGCACGCGCATAAGAAGAACGATATCGCCAGCGTTGAGTTCATCCGTGAGCGCTGGTACGTGGATGTGGATCTCGGAACGGTCTACTGGCATGACCACGTGTTCGGTACGGATACGTGGGGTCATGGGCTCTTCTCAGCCTTCATCACGGAGCCTCCGCGGTCGACCTATCATGATCCGGTCAGCGGCAAGGAGATCCGGAGTGGTCCTGTTGCGGACATCCATACATTGGAGCCGGTCTCGGCCCATATCCGTGGGAGTTTCCGCGAAGTCATGATGCACATTATGGATAGCAATGCCAGAACGGCGGAGCTGATTACGACCGATAATCCTCAGGCAAAAGTTGGGGCGGTCACGGTGGATGGGCCGCCGTCGCACCAATTCCCTGAGAAGATCAATAAGTCTCCGATGTGGTTCTTGAACGGTGGAGAAGCCACGACCGGCAGCGGCTACGGCATGCGTGTTGAGCCGTTGAGCGTGCGCCTCGCCAACAATCCCGATCCGTCGAAACTGTTCGTTTCCGGAATCCATGGTGATCCCGGTACTCCATTGTTGCGGGCCTATCTCGGCGATCCGATTTTGGTTCGGGCGCTGGTTGGCTCAGCGAATGAAGTCCATACCTGGCATGTGACCGGCCATTGGTTCCCAATGGAACGGTATGCCAAGGATGCCATGCCCCGTAGCACCGTGCACCTGGTGATCGGTGAACGGTACGATCCGGCCATTCCAGCGGCCGGTGGACCGCAGAAGCAAGCGGGCGATTACCTCTACTATAGTGGTCGCGCATCGCACTTTGCGGAAGGAAGCTGGGGTATCTTCAGAGTATTCGATGAAATGCAGGGCGATTTGAAGCCCTTGCCCGGGCGCGAACAGATTCAGAAGTCTGCACCGTCCGTGTGTCCGGCTGATGCGCCGGTGAAGACGTTCAATGTGTCGGCGGTTGATCAACAGATCCGGTATCACGATGGAGCACCGGGTGTCATGGAAGTCGACCTCGAGCGGAAGATGGTCTTCGGCAATGAGCAGGGCAAGATGTACGTCCTCGATGGTGATCGTGGTCGGGTCAAGGCCGGCGAATTGAAGCCGAGCCCGCTGACTTTGCACGTCAACGTCGGCGATTGTGTGAAGGTTAATCTGAAAAACGACATGGCCAAGGATCGGGCCGGGTTCCACGTCGATATGATGGCGTTTGACCCGAAGGACTCGTTCGGCGCCAATGTTGGTAACAATCCTGGCGACCAGACGGTTGCTCCAGGTCAAAGCAAGACTTACACCTATTATGCCCATCCGGAGTACGGTGAGTTGGCCGCACTCATTCAAGACTGGGGTAATGTGGTGGAAAACCCGCGTAACGGGTTATTCGGGTCTATCATTGTTGGTCCGAAGGGTTCACGGTATCGTGATCCGGTGACCGGCGAAGATGTGACAATGAAGAGCAGTTGGCGAGCGGATGTGCTCGTGGACCGGAGCCTTTCAGGGAACGAGAATCGGAAGAACTACCGAGACTTTTCCTTGATGTTCCAGGACGAGGATAACATCGTCGGGGTCAGCTTCATGCCCTACATCCAACAAGTGGCCGGGATTACGGCGGTGAACTACCGCGCTGAACCGACCGCATGGCGGATGGAAAAGGGTTGTGACATCCCTGAAGTCTTTGCGTGCGTGAAGGCCGGGGAGACGCCCTCGACTCCGTTGCTCCAGGCTCATGTCGGTGATCCAGTGGCGGTTCACGTCCTGGGCGCCTTCAGCGAGCAGGTGCAGCTGTTCACGATCGACGGTCATGAGTGGCCGCACGAGCCATACATGCAGGGTGCCGATCAGGTCAGTACCATGGAGTTTGGTGGGTCAGAAATCATCAATGCCCACTTAACTGGTGGCGCGGGTGGTCCTAACCGGATCGCCGGTGACTACATCTGGAAGAATCAACGTCCGGCCTATGCTAACGCTGGACAGTGGGGCCTCTTCCGGGTGCTCCCGACGGATGACCAACGGATTAAGCCGTTGACGCCGCAAGTGCCTCCGACCAAGACGGCCAAGCAAAATGGGAAGGCGAAAGCCTCTCCCGCTTCGCTGAACGTCAAGTAGGGTAAGTCTGGTGGCGTACCCGCTCTCAAGCGGGTACGCCACCCCTACCGCATCGTCTCTCCATTTTCCTGAAGAGACCGTGTTCTCCTCAAGTATTCTTCAAGTACGTTCAGTTACAATGATCTATCTCACGCCCCTATTCATTTCTTGCAAAGGAATAGCCTATGGCTTTGTTGCATGCTCTGATCATCGTTGTGCTCATGCTGGCGATTAGCGAGTCGACAGTCACGAACGCCTCAGCTGACGCCGTCTCCGCTGCACCCGTGAGCCGGATTGAGGTCGTGCTCGCCTATCAGTATCGGGCTCGAGAAGCGGAGATCAAAAAAGAGTTTGTCCAGGTGGGTTTGACGAACGTCCACTTCCAATATGCGCGAATGGGCCAGCCGCCGCAAAACATTGGACTGGGCCGGGAAGTGCCGGCTGAGAAAGCGCGAGAGGCGATTCGTCTCGCCGTGAAATACAATCTTGGCGTCGATATTCTGTTGCCCGAACGATTGTTTCCTCCTCGGTTTATCACGATTGCATCGTCCAACTATGACGACACCGTTGAATATCACATTACGCAAGACACATTATCAAAACTCCAAGATCCGACGTTGGGCACAGAAGCGTTTCACCGACTCTATCGAGACCTCACTTCTGCTGTTATTGATCCGAAAGCTCCCAAAGTACGATACTGAATGGTGAGTGTATTTTGTATTCCCGTGAAGACGTCCTAGCTAATGGGTCCCCTCATTGTTGTCATGTCGTGAAGGCACATTGTCTCACGCCAGCTCGCCCGTGAGCCAGGATGGCCTGTTTCTCACAGTCGTTCCCACTACTCGTCGCAGCTATTCCGCTCAAGTCTACTTCGCTTTGCTGTTGGAGCAAGACCTAGAGTGGTCTTTCCTTTACTTCATAGAATAGAATGGACTGATGCAGTCAATGATCATGAGCTTGTAGTCTGGTGCCTCAACGTAGCTTGAGGACGGGGGAGGGGGGAGACGATGAAAATGGCCGTTGTTGGCGCGTCCGCTGGGATAGGGCTGCAGTGTGTGCGGCTCGCATTACAGAAGGGGCATGAGGTTGTAACGCTCTCGCGTCGGGTTGTGCCCATTCCAGATCACGCCAAGCTGACACGCGTGCAGGGGAGTGCGACGGATGCCAATGCTGTGCGAAGAGCCGTGGAGGGGGTCGGAGCTGTTGTGGTCACGATCGGCACAAAAAGCCCTCTGCCGACTACGCTGTTTTCAGACTCTGCTCGCATCTTGCTGCAAGTATTGAACGAGATCAGCCCCTCACCGACCCTCATCGTCTTGACTGGTTTTGGAACAGGCGACAGTTGGAATTACAATTCATTTCCGATGAAGATTCTGTTTACGCTGGCGCTGAAGCAGGTTTATCTGGATAAGGCGCGACAGGAAGAGCTGATTGCCGCCGGGTACCCTCGGTGGGAGATCGTGCGGCCAGGTCGGTTAACCAACGGCAGCATGACCGGGCGCTATCGCGTCCTCGATACACTGGTGGACGGGATGAAGGTGGGAGCTATTGCTCGTGCGGATGTCGCCCAGTTTCTGGTGACTCAGGCTGAGCAGCCGACCTATCTCGGCAAGTATCCGGCCCTGAGCTACTGACAGGACGAGGGAAAGCCCTCCAGTGTTGTCCGCAACTCGCTTGGAAGTGAAGGAAGAGAAGCTATAACGGGATTTAGGTGGATGGCCTCACTGGGCCTCGTTGTGGAACGAGCCGTCCTTCTTCAAGATCCTGCAGGTCTGACCAGACGGTCAGATCGGTACGAGATGGGTCGATGGCATCAAGGTATTTCCTGAACTTCGCCGCACTTTCCGGAGAACTCGGCCCCCGTGCCAGCAGTTGTTGATTCCAGTCTTCTAATTCTGCCGCCTGGTGTGGTTGTGCGTGTTGCTGAAACCACGCCAGGACAGTCTCATCCGTCGAATTGGCCTTCACAGCAGCCGTAAATTGATCGCTGGTGAGTTTGGTAAATTCCAGCAAACGTTCGTCCATCGGGCAGGGATAGATATACTCACCTTCCGTCCCGGCCAGAACGGCTCGGCACTTGTCGATCATACGCGCAAGATGCGCATACCCCCCCAGTTTGAGCTTCATGCTGCGGGGGAATTGTTTTCGTAAGTCCATCGTTAGAGGACGCGGTGGTTCGTGAAGGTCAGATATTTCACGACAATCTGCTTGCCTTCATAGGTGATGATCCGTCTGGTGGCCGGCAGGTCGCAAGCGCCGACACGGACGTGGGTGTCGGTGAAACTCTCCACATTGGTCAACGTGCCGTCTGTCGGTGAGTAGTAATAGACGGTGTATTTGGTCGTGAGATTCTTCTGGTCTTTCGTGACGGCACTTTCTTCCACATTGATGGTAAAGGCGAACGGATTCATGCCGGGGTGAGCCATCTTACGGTTAATTTGGGTAATGCGGTTGTCCTTGAGTCGATAGTAGGAATTGGACCCATGGATCGTGAGTTTGACTCCCAATGGATGACCATCCTCTTCCATGGTGAGGGTATATTTGCCATCTGATTCGTCGAAGCTCCGCGGACCACGATGGACGGCGATCATGCCTAGCTGTTCCTGTGCCCACTTTTGAATGTCGCCATCACTGAGTTGGACGGACACCTCACGAGGACTTTTCACGATGACCGACCCGTTGGTTTCTTTGCCGCTCACATTCACGGTGAGGTCGGCGGTAAATCCTTGGAAGTCCTTGGGCCAGCGCGCAGTTGCCTCAAAGGCGCGACGAAGAAGGTCCCGAGCCTGCGGGTCATCCGCGATAGTTGATGGGTCAGGCCGATGTTCCATATTCAAGCTCCTCTCAGACATAGCTTTTAAGATTATGTAGGCCTGTTATACCGGGTAGGGGCGGTCTTCCTCAAGGGCTTAGTTTGCATCAGGATGGATGCTGTTTGAGATTCACAATACACCATCAATTCTGGTATAATCCATTGATTTGCTTAGGCTTGGGTGTTCAAGACTTGGGAACCTAATCGACCATCGGTTGTTGACTAGAGAGGACGGGCATGGAACGACGAGCTGCTTCGCATACCGAAGAAGAAGAGATGAACCAACGCCGAAAGCTGCTCAGCGCGGCGAGACGAGGCGATACAAAAGCCATCAGTAAGCTGTTTGAGCTGTACCAAGTGCGTGTCCTCAATGGAGATCAGTTGGCGAAAGTTAATCGCACCTCCACCTATATGGCGCCGGTTAAATCTTCGTCGGGGAGCAAGTCCAAGGCCGCTGGCAAGAGCGGCAAAACGGATCAGGCAAAAGGAGAAAAGAAATTGCCCAAGCCGACGCCGAAGGGTTCACTCGGGAAGTCGTCCGGTACGACCAAAATGGTTGCGAAGCCGAAAGCAAAGCATAAGTAGGTTGCACGAACACTACTGCACCACTACTTTGAGCCCACCCCCTGCGAGCTTGGCCGCGATATCGTCCGCACGTTCAGTTGATCCAGTAAAGACGATGGCTTGTCCTTCGTGGTCGATGCGATAGGCGAGTTCAAACGCCTTTGCTGAGGTCATGCCGGGAATAAAGCGACAGAATAGGTCGATGACTTGCTTATAGGTATGGCAGTCACAATTGTATACCACGACACGGGATTCCAATCCGCTTCCGGTGCCGGTGTGAATGTCCTCCACAATATCGGGAATAGTTTCTGGTATGGCTGGTGTCGGCATGCCGTGGGAATAGTCGCACGTACGAAGAAGCGCGGCTCTTTCTCAGTCGGGTGACTGGATTTCTTTCTTGATTCTCAAACCTTGTCCATATCGATCACTTCCGTCGCTTCCCACAGGTTTCTTGACTCAGCATCAGCCAGCTCCTTTTCACGATCTTCTTCCGTTTCAATCCCAAAGATATGAAGGGGTTGAGGCGAAGCTGTACCTCGGATCGGGGGGGCGGACACTGGGATACTTGGTACTTGAGAGCGGCGACGTTTCTTGGATGGATCCATGTTGACCGGCACGAGGACTCCTTCTCAGTTCACTATAGTTTTCTCCAAACATGCGCAACTTGTCAATTGGTGAGGGATGCCAGCTGATGAGCAGCAGAATGTCCAGCGGTGAGGCGATGGATCAAACCTGTAGGACTGTCAGTTCAGAATAGGCGTTCGGCGACTGAATCTGCATACCGTCGTCCCAATGGAGTGAGCCAGAGACGGCCTTGATCGGTACTCAAGAAACCGCTTGTGATCAGGTGATCGATCTCAGAATCCCGTTCAGCCTCTGAAATGGCCTGTCGAGGTACCCCACGCAGAAGGCGTAGGCCGAACACGAGGGCATCGCGTTCCTGCTCACTGCGTGAAAGTTTGATGCAATCCGTCATGGGCAGGCGGTGTTCATTCAGGGAAGTCAGATACCGGTCGAGATCCGCCACATTGCCGAACCTGGCCCCATCTAGATACGATTGGGCGCTGGGACCAAGCCCGAGGTACTCACCGCCGGTCCAATAGAGTAAATTGTGGCGACAGCGCCATGCCGGTTTGGCGTAGTTTGAGATCTCGTATCGGACAATCCCCGCCTGCGCAAGAGCCTGCTCTGTTAAAGATTCCATATCCAGTTGCAGTTGGTCGTCGATTGGGGAAACTCGGTGCCGCTCAATGTCTTGAGCGAGCTTGGTTCCTTCCTCAATGGTCAAGGCATAGCAAGAGATATGTGATGGGTCGAGGGGGAGGATCAACTCCAGGGTACGTTGCCAATCCTGGAGTGATTGGCCGGGAAGTCCATACATGAGATCCAGATTGATGTTGACAAACCCGGCTTCACGGGCTGCCTGAACGGCGATCGCCGTGTCCTGTACCTGTCCATGCCGACCGATGGGGATAAAATCCTGTTCCCGCATCGACTCTGCCCCGAAGCTGATTCTCGTGAAGCCGGCTTCTGCCAAGGTTCTCAGACCTTCACAGGTGATGGAAGAGGGATGGGCTTCCACCGTGATCTCGGCCGTTGGGCTGGTCGGCCAGGTTGTGCGGATCAGCTTCAGTAGAGCAACCAGTTGATCTGGTGGAAGAGCGGTCGGAGTCCCGCCACCGAAATAAATGCTCTGGAGCCAGCGGCCATGGAGAGGATTGTGCTGGCCGTGCAGTCGAATTTCATGCGTGAGGGCGGAGTAAAATCTCGTTGTGCGGTCGACATGCGCAATTTCAAGGTAGAAGGCACAGAAATGACAGCGATGCCGGCAGAATGGGATATGCACATAGAGGCCAGTCTCTGCGGCGGACGTCATCGTTCAAAGGGAAGAGGAACGGATTGTGAGAAATCCTTGCTCACGACAATCTCGATCTCATCGGTTGGCGAGACGCCTCGATTCCGAATATGCGACGACCAACCTCTCTGTTGCCGGAGGGAGTCGAACACCGACTTGATCAACTGGGGCTTCATCCGTACTTCCCATTCTCGGATCCAGTTGGATTCGTCTTCTTCCCCATCATAGCCATCTGGGAACGATGCTTCGAGCGTCACACGAAGGCGAAAAGTCTTTTCTTCCTGATACATCCTGGCCCTCTCGTTGCGATTCTCTGGAGGTGATCTTATAATGTCTTGTGTAACCAAGGAGTTGTTCACTATGCCTATCTTCGAATATGTCTGTCGTGAATGCAATCACCGTTTTGAGTTGTTGATACAAGGGTCAGCAGAAGCGGTGTGTCCCCAATGCAAGGCGACGAGGCTCGAGAAACAGTTCTCGGCGTTTGGCGTTGGAGCCACGGCCAATTGGGCTTCTTCCGGAACTCCAGGCTCTTGCGGCAGCTGCGGCGATCCGCGTGGGCCCGGGGCCTGTTCGATGAATTGACCAGGCCATGAGTACCATTGACGGACAGGTATTGACCAGAGCGATCTCGACCATTTTGCAATCCGACCCTCTGATCAAGCTGATTCAGCAAGTACGAATGGGCCGCATGCAGGCCACAGATGCGGGCTTGCGTGCCATCACGGAATCATGGATGGGTATCTATGAACAGGCACTCAGTCTGGATGGCTTCACGCGATTCGAACTGCGCCGGCTCAATCCTGCTCCACGACTTGCGGTACTCAACCAGGCAGGGGTGCTGTCCGATGAACATCCAGGACTGATCTCGTTGAAAGCCTCCTATGAGCGGGCGCTCAGCCGTGCGATCGGCGAGTAAGCTGCTGAAGTGTCTCGTCTCATTTCTCTTGGTCTGCACGGTTTCCTTGTTATCGGTCGCCGCACGATCGGAGGATGACCAGGGGCATCGTCCGCTGCGGACAATTTCTCTTCTCCAGCTCGACCAGATTCTTCCCTCCGGAACACATCTTCTCGTCAATCGGAGCACGATGGAATCCTTCCTGGCCGCGTTGGAGGGGACTCCGCCTGACTGGGCAACGGTGTATGGTCTCGGTCATCATGATCCTGCTCACGATGAGCGGCTGTTCAATCTGAATCGCGAGCGTGATGCGGCGCGTGAAGAGAATCCAACCTTGACGTGGCGAATCGCGTTTGTGTGGACCGGGGAAATCTCGCATTTCGATGCCGAGACTCAGTCGTATTCAATCGCTGTTGGCCCGGAGTTGACTCCGACAAGCTGGGGCGTAGTCCGATTCAAATCCGAGGAGGTCCCCGGCAATCTGCGTGTGCGACCTGACAAGCATCTCGCGGATTGGATTGACCGGAGTCTCCTCCGCCATGAATCTGTTCGAGTGTCCCTCGTCATGGTCGGTACGCTCATCCCGACCGAGTCGGTCATCTACGATTTCTCCCATGAAGAGGAAGGCGTGGGACTGATCATGCCGGTCGTGAGGGTTGAACAGGTTGAGATCCTTCTTGTACAGCCGCCCGCCTCAGGGGTTCAACGAGACTGAGCTCCCATGTTTTGGATTCACCGATGACGAGTAGGAAGCGGGAATGAGGAGAGCCTGCTACCAGACGTCTCTGGCACAACGAAAGCCGATTCCGGTCGCGCGATCGATGGGCATGGCATAGTCACGGTCTGAGGCGCGGAGATTGCGTGCCGGCTTGAGCCAGGATCCACCTCGTACGACCTTGAGGAGTTGCCCCTGCGGACCTTGGGGATCCGAGAGTGGGGCATTGAGATAGGAATAGGGTTCATACCAATCCTGGACCCATTCTGCGGCATTTCCGGCCATGTCGAAGATGCCATAGGGACTGGCTCCTTGGGGGAAGGTCCCGATCGGGAGCGTCAACACCTCACCGTTGAGGCCATGCTCCAAGGACATACGCGCACCATCGCCGGTCATCCAGAAGGCTTTCCATGCCGTTCCGTCTTTAAATTCGATCGTGCGTCCAGCCCAATAACTTGCGCTGTTGCTGGAGAAAATGTTCCAGTCCATACCCCAGGGGTAGCGTCGACCGTCCGTGCCACGTGCGGCTTTCTCCCATTCCGCCTCGGTCGGGAGCCGTTTCTCCTGCCACCGACAGTAGGCGACGGCGTCGTACCAGCTGATATTGACCACAGGGTGTTGGTCGCTTCCCGAGAGTGGGGCCGTCTCAGTCCACAGGTTGAATCGTGGGGTGAGGTGGCTCGGTGGTGGATGTCCAGTGTCATCGACAAGTTGTTTATATTGGGCGTTGGTGACTTCGTAGCGATCAATCGAAAAGGATGCAACATAGACAAGGCGTTGCGGATGCTCATCATCAAAGCTCAGATCGTCTTCCGGGCTGCCCATAAGGAACTCGCCTGCGGGAATCACGGCCATATCGGCGGGAAGTCCGGCCTGAGCCGTTGATTCGTAATTGGTGAACGCGAGGAGAATCGCCCAGCAGGCGAGCAGTCGGGCCATCATGAAGGCTGTGTGAGCCCGCAGGCCTTGGCGACCGCATTACGATACGTCAGCCAAAGGATGAGGCTCTTGCGAAGGGATATCAGCACTGATTGTCTCATCGCCGGTGGGGTGTAATTGACGACCATATGATAGGCATCATGACGATGTCCGGCTTCAACCAGCTGGTGAGCACGGATCAGATCCATCCGGTTTGGATGGATGCCATGATAGCGGACGAGGGGGTGGACGTTGATGAGGGCTTCGATGTCTTTCGGCCGTTTCCTTTTTGATGGCGTTGTGAGTTCTGTGCGATCCTTGACACTGCCTTCCACGAAGATGGTGAAGGTTGCAGCGCCCAGTACCCACTCACGGTGATGGGACATGCGATCAAGCCAGGCCCGATACCGTCGAGCCTCAGGCAAGAGGTGAAACCGTTCGAAACTGTTGCGGCTGAATCGGAGTCCTTCCATCATCGTCAAGAAGAGTTCCGGGTGAGACGTACCCAACGAAAGTCCGCCGGTTTCTTCCTCGTAGATATTTTCAGCCAGCATGTGACGCGCCGAAGGGGGTGGATTTTTGCCAAGAATTCTGGCTAAGAAGATAGGGAAGTCACGAACGTAGACCGCATATTCTTGCTGAAAGTGAATCTTCAGTTGGGCATGGGTGAGTCGACCGGAAGCAAAATGGTCCCAGGCCCAATGATGCTTGTTGTCCATGAGTTGGAGCAACGATTCGAGGAACGCTGATTTCGTCATATGAACGGACATGCTGGCTTGCCTCTTTGAGGTGGTGTCGCTACAATTCGGAATCCAGAGGAAAGAAAATGAAAGCCATTACCATCCAGAATCCTAATGAGATCCTGACGCTCCTGGCCGATGTGAGTCTTCGGGGCGCAGGGTTTACGACCGAGTCCTTGCTTGATTATGCCTTAGAAGAAGGATTCACCGAACCGATCTTTCTCAATGCCAGCGGTGAGGATCCTACCGCATTTTTTAAGGGCGAGCCGAACGCGTGGGCCATCTATCAAGTCCGCGAATGGAAACGCGTCCTCACGATCTCAGGCGGCCCAGGTCAAGAACGGCGCGCGCGCATCACGGAAACGCCCTAACGTCTGATCCAAGTGTAGAACGTGGATGAGCAAAGTGCAATCGATGGGCTGGTTTTTGAGGTGAGGACTCGATCAAGGGAGCCATGATGCGGATGATCCATCTCTTGACTGCGCTGGACGTCGGCGAACTCGCGATGATCAAAAGTTTGCTGGACGGCAATCGAATTGCGTATGTCGTCCATGGTGAACATGTCAGTAGTCTGTATCCTGGCATGCCGTTCCTTGGGAGCCGTGTGATGGTGGATGCCGTCGATCATGCCCGTGCAGAGGTGCTTCTTGGGCGACTCCGGCTTTCAATCCGAGAAACATCGTCCTGAACAAGAAATGGAAGGACGAGCCTCTCGCTGGAGGGGGGGGGTAGGGGATGTTCAGAATGGGCTGTCTATCTCTCCCACGCATTCGTACCTTGTGCTCAACCTGAGAAGGCAACGACGTACACTTCATTCGCCTTCAATAAACGTGAGTACAAGGCTGTCGGGTTTGTGTTAGGGCTGGATTTTCGGGTGTGGCTTGTCTGTGGGGAAGTCCCGAGCTTGTCGTTCGCGAGATCCTTCGTACCATCCTCCCTTCAGGACTCCTTCTTCGAAATAGAGATAGCGGTGGCGGACCACCGAGGTACTCTCCCAATCTTCGAAGATCCACTCTTCCTGCCGTATTCCATCTTTGGTGAAGGTCGTATTGATCGTCTGCGGACCACCCCAGGCTTGTAACACCTGTTCCTTGCTCATCCCCACCATGACGCGATGTTGCTCGATGTGTTTGCGAAAGTCTGGATCGCCGAGCTGCACAATCATCGGCCACACCACCGCCATCAAGGCGAAGAGAACAAGTCCTGTGTAGATAATGATCCGCACAGGCCGACGGCGAATGAACGACGACGCATTCGCATCGGAATCGAGGGACAGCGGTTGAGATTCAGCAGCCATGGTGTGATGAAATCGATGCTAACAGCGCGGTCGCACCGGAGTCAAGGAAGCGCCTTTAATGTCATGGAAAATCATATGGATACAGAGTTAGCTATACTTATTCTGGTAGGAGCTTGGTGGTGTCCAGAAGATATATGGTGCAGTGAGCTCATAACGAGGTGGGTTAATATTTATGGTGATGAAGCAGTACTGCTGGGCGTTGTTCATGTGGTTCTGTATTGTCCTGGGGCAGGGGCTTTCTGTCGAAGCCTGGGCGATCACAATGTATTCGTATATTGATGAGCAGGGGAACTTGGTCTACACAGATACTCTGGAAACCGTTCCTCAAAAATATCGAGCGAAGGTAAAAGCACATGAGCAACCCGACGCAGTGACGAACCCGCCTTCAGCACTGCAGTCGGTGCAAGAAAAAATCAAAACACAAGCCAAGAATCTCGGTCGGGGGATGTCATCGGTAAATCTTGACCTAGCGGGGCTAGTACCGGAGCAGTCAAAGATTGTGACTCAAGCGGGTATTGCCGCAGTGGTCCTGTTGGCGATCATGTTTTTCAGTAAAAATAGCCCGATGGTGCGCTTATTGGCACTGGGTCTCTTGATCGTGTTGGGGATTGGCACACCTGTGCTGATGTACACCAGCGACGGCGGCCCAATGGATCGTATGAAAGAGAAAGCGGTCACTGCTGGACAGACCCAGCAGAATCGACTTCAGGTCTCACCCTAGCCCTCATTCGTCGGCGAGGGTTTCTATTCCAATGCCCCACACACAACTGCAACCATCCGCGTTGTGTGTGTGACGTGAAGCGTATCTCGTTTCTGAGTTGTGACGCTTCACGAGATACGCGGCACACATCTCAAAGCAACGTGAGAATGCCCCGATAGACTGAGATCGCCTACTCCGCATAGTGGGGAACCGGGATGGTCTTCAGCGACCGAGGAGGGGGTATCGATTGCTTCTCGAATTGAGGAGAAAAGGGGTTGAGGATCGGTTCATGCGTGTGCCGTAATCGTTTTGTGATGAACTCCACGCTCTGTGCACCGATCTCGACACGATCGATCAGCGACTCTTTCGTCAAGCGGTCGGGAAGACCCTGCAGTGAGAAGAGTTGAAAGCAGAGGGTCCAATTGAACTGATCCTTGCCTGGTTCCTTGACGATGAAGCGGGCATCCGATGAGGTAGCGCCTTGAAACAGCAATACCCAAATATTGGATCGAAATGTGGGGCTTGTCGGGTCTGATGAGGGGTGAAATTCAGGAATCAGTGAAGGGAGGCGAGTGATAGGGATGGGGTGGGGAAACTCGATGTCCACCAGCCGCACAATGAGGGGCCGATTCTCATCGGCATCATTCGGGTCGACCGCATAGCTGAATGAATACCGGATCTCGATCCCTCCGCGGGTAAACGTATATACATCCTCTCCATTTTCCGGAGAGACCAGTTTGCTGAAGTAGGTCGCCCAATCGGTGATCGGATAATACGTAAAGACTCTGAGTGCGGATTTTCGATCGCGTACGGCCTGCGGCCGGCCCAGTTTCTCGTGCAATTCTTGTTGGGAGAGTCCGAGGAACCCATCTTCGAAGTAGGGAGTTGCGG
The DNA here is from genome assembly GCA_018242725.1 of Nitrospira sp. Lineage (GTDB taxonomy): Bacteria > Nitrospirota > Nitrospiria > Nitrospirales > Nitrospiraceae > Nitrospira_D. Next base: position 90,466 of record JAFEBI010000008.1, read on the forward strand.
TCGTTGTTGTCGGGATCGCGGCGAGGGCGAGGATGCACCAGACAAGAGGGGGCATGATGGAATGTCGAATGATCGATCCATGCATCACGCCCATCGTAGCGAGGCATGTAAATTCATGTCAAGAAAGCGACCGCCTGCTTGCCGCGTCGGAAGACCTTCCAGTATGATCGCGACGAATCAGCTAACACTATCCGATTCCGAGAGAAGGTGACAATGCCGGGACAAGAGAAATGGCCCATCGTGGAGATGCTGAATGAACGGATCCTGATCCTTGATGGTGCGATGGGGACGATGATCCAACAGCGGAAGCTGGATGAGGTGGCCTTTCGGGGAGAGCGCTTCAAGGATTGGAAGAAGGATCTCAAGGGGCATAATGATCTGCTGAATCTTACCCAGCCATCCGTCATTGAAGACATCCATCGACAGTATTTGGAGGCCGGTGCGGACATCATCGAGACCAACACGTTCAACTCTCAGGCGATCTCGCTGGCGGATTACGGCATGGACCGACTCGGGTATGAGTTGTCCAAAGCCGGCGCCGAGTGTGCAAGACGAGCCGTCGTAGCCGTGGAACAGGCACAGCCAGGCCGCCGATGTTTCGTCGCCGGGGCGATCGGTCCGACGACCAAAACCTCATCGATTTCGACCGATGTGAATAACCCTGCCGCTCGAGGAACGACGTATGAAGAACTGGTTGCGGCCTATGGCGAGCAGGTGCGCGGGTTGCTCGAAGGCGGTGTGGATCTTCTCTTGGTCGAAACCATTTTTGATACCTTGAATGCCAAGGCGGCATTCTTTGCCATCCAGGACGCTTTTGCATCAGGCGCACGCCGGGTTTCGATCATGGCGTCGGTGACGTTCATCCAAGCCGGCAGCAACCGCGGGGTGACCGGACAGACGGTCGAGGCATTTTGGAATTCAATTTCTCATGTACCGCTTTTGAGCGTGGGAATGAATTGTGCGCTGGGGCCGAAAGAAATGCGTCCGCTGATCGAGGACCTGTCTCAGATCGCGCCGATTTATATCAGTGCCCATCCCAATGCCGGTCTGCCGAATCCCCTGTTACCAACCGGGTTTCCCGAAACGCCCGAGACGTTAGCACCTCAGTTGCGAGACTGGGCAAACAATGGATGGCTGAACATCGTTGGTGGCTGTTGCGGCACGACACCGGCCCACATTCAGTGGATTACCGAAGCGGTGCGTGGTGTGAAACCGCACGCACTCTCAAAGGTCGAGCCCTACACCAGATTGAGTGGACTAGAAGCGGTCACCGTCCGACCAGACTCAAACTTCGTCAATATCGGTGAGCGGACGAATGTGACTGGGTCA
>JAFEBI010000008.1:91903-92255 GCA_018242725.1 Nitrospira sp.
GGGCATGCTCGATTCCAAGGCGGCCATGGAAAAGTTTCTGCGTCTGGTGGCTTCTGAGCCGGACATCTGCAAAGTGCCGATTATGGTCGACAGTTCCAAGTGGGAGGTACTGGAGACCGGCCTAAAGAACATCCAAGGCAAGGCGGNNGAACAGTGTCAGTTTGAAAGAAGGCGAACAGAAGTTCATCGACCAGGCGACGGTGATTCGTCGCTACGGTGCGGCGGTTGTTGTGATGGCTTTTGACGAGCAGGGGCAGGCCGACACACTGGAGCGGAAGAAAGAAATCTGTGCGCGATCCTACAAAATCCTTACGGAGCGGGTTGGGTTTCCTCCGCAAGACATCATCTTCGA
>JAFEBI010000008.1:92310-230497 GCA_018242725.1 Nitrospira sp.
CGCTGGATCAAGCAGAACCTGCCTGGTGCGAAGGTCAGCGGCGGGATCAGCAATATCTCCTTTTCATTCCGAGGCAACAACGTCGTTCGCGAGGCGATGCATGCGGCATTTCTCTATCATGCCATCAAGGCCGGGTTGGATATGGGCATCGTCAATGCCGGCCAGCTGGCCGTGTATGAGGAGATTCCCAAAGACCTGCTCGAGCTTGTCGAGGACGTGCTGCTCAATCGTCGGCCGGATGCAACCGAGCGGCTGGTGACATTTGCCGAGACGGTTAAGGCGAAAGGCAAGGCTGCGGTCAAGGACGACGAATGGCGCAAGGGGACGGTTGAGGAGCGGCTGTCCCATGCTCTCGTTAAGGGCATCACGGACTTTATCGACAAGGACACAGAAGAGGCGCGCCAGAAATATGCCAAACCGATTGAAGTGATCGAAGGGCCGTTGATGGCCGGCATGAATGTGGTCGGCGATCTGTTCGGGTCAGGCAAGATGTTCCTGCCTCAAGTCGTGAAGAGCGCGCGTGTCATGAAGAAGGCCGTGGCCTATCTCATGCCCTTTATGGAGGAAGAAAAGAAGCGATCCGGGAATTTCCAATCACAGGGCAAAGTGTTGCTGGCGACAGTCAAGGGCGATGTGCACGACATCGGTAAAAATATCGTTGGTGTTGTGTTGGGTTGTAACAATTACGAAGTCATCGATCTTGGGGTGATGGTGTCCTGTGAGAAGATTCTTGCCGCGGCACGTGAGAACAAAGCTGACATCATCGGCTTGAGTGGGCTGATTACACCCTCGCTCGACGAGATGGTTCATGTGGCGAAGGAGATGACTCGGGAAGGGTTCGAGGTGCCGCTTTTGATCGGCGGTGCGACAACCAGTAAGGCTCATACCGCAGTGAAAATTGCGCCCTCGTATGCGCCAGGCGTTGTCCATGTATTGGACGCCTCACGTGCAGTCGGTGTCGTGGGAAGTCTGGTGAGCCAAACACAACGGCAAGGGTTCGTGAAACAAGTCAGGGACGACTACGAGCGAATGCGACAAGCGCACCAGGGTCGTGGCACCAAACCACTGCTCTCGATCGCTCAGTCCCGTACTAATCGGCTTCTCTCAGACTGGGATAAGACCGATATTCCAACACCGTCCGCATCGGGAGTGCGAACTATTGAAGACCAATCGTTGGTCGAACTGATGTCATATATTGACTGGTCGCCGTTTTTTCACACCTGGGAATTGAAAGGACGCTATCCAACGATCTTCGAAGATCCGACCGTCGGGCCAAGAGCTAAGGAGCTCTACGACGATGCGCGGCGGCTCCTCGATGAGATCATCAAGAAACGACAGCTCACCGCCAAGGGAGTCTATGGCTTCTTTGCGGCTGCATCGGTCGGGGACGACATCGAATTGTATGCGGATGCTTCTCGGAAGCTCGTGCTTACGACGGTCCATCATTTGCGACAGCAATCGGAGAAGCCGACCGGGCAGCCAAATCTCTCGCTCGCCGATTATGTGGCGCCAAAGGATTCAACTCGACAGGACTACGTTGGGGCGTTTGCCGTGACAGCCGGTATCGGGCTGGATGATCTCTGTAAACAGTTTGATCGCGATCATGACGACTATAATTCCATCATGGCCAAGGCCCTTGCGGACCGGTTGGCTGAAGCGTTCGCCGAATCTCTCCATAAGTGGGTCAGAGAAGAATGGGGGTATGGAAAAACGGAACAATTGACGAATGAGGAGTTGATCCGTGAAAAATATCGAGGGATCCGTCCGGCGCCTGGCTATCCGGCTTGCCCGGACCATACAGAAAAACGGTTGTTGTTCGATTTGCTCCAAGTGGAGAAACACGCGGGGATTACATTGACGGACAGCTATGCCATGTGGCCGGCGGCATCGGTCAGCGGATTCTACTTTGCCCATCCGGATGCCAAGTACTTTTCCGTGGGCAAGATCGGGAAAGACCAAGTTGAAGACTACGCCTGTCGCAAAGGAATGGATATTCGTACCGTCGAACGCTGGCTCTCACCGAATCTGAATTACGAGCCTGAGTAAAGAGAAGCGTATGTGTCCACAGCTCTGTCACTGGTAGCCCTCACTCGGAAATCGTGCACCTCGTCAGGGAGAGGAGTCTCACAGTTTCACCGTCAGCCACCCCATCACGCGGGTGCCGAGGAGGTCGCCTAAAGGGTGTTCACGGTGTGTGTCATTGAGTGCGTTGAACACGGACAGTGCGACTTCGGCATCGCGTAGATAGCCGGCTGCGGATTGCTGTTGCCAGAACCGATAGCCGAGCCGAAGATTGAGTAGGTTATAGTTGCTGACCTGAGGATTGATGAAGGGCACACCGAACGGCGCTAAGAGGGTAAGCGTTTGGGCAACCGGGTAGGTGGCTTGTCCAACATAATGGTACGATACATCAGCCGAGACCCCCGTAGACCAGATGCCTCTGAGGCCAACGTTAGCTTTGTGATGGGGTGCGCCTCGGCGCACGGTACCGAGAAATGTGTGATCAAAGAGCTCGTAGCTGTAGTTAGCATAACCGGACAGCCACGTCGTCGCAAGCACTTCAATTCCTACTTCCATCCCATAAATATTGGCGTGGCCTTGATCGTTGACGAACGTGGCTTGAGTCGCGGAGACGTTGCGATTGCCGATCAAATCGGAGAGGTGATTGAAAAAGAGATCGCCCCGTGTGCGCAATCGATGTTGGAACCACCAACCTTGATATCCAATCTCACCTGAAATGATCTGCTCGGGGGCGAGGTTCGCTGAACCACGCACAGGGATTACAGTCGTGAAGGTGGTGGGCGATGGTGGCGCTAACTCAGTTGGAATCGTCGTTTTCGCACGCTGATCGAGGGAGGTTTCGATCAGGGTCGGTGGGCGATACGCAACAGAGGCAGAGGCTCTGAACGAATGGTTTGGTGAGAGCTGGTAAATGACAGCCAGGCGAGGACTGACTGTGGGATTGATAAAGGTATCCAGGTCGTAACGTCCGCCAGCCACCACGGAAATGCTTGGTGTGATTTGCCATTCATCTTGCACAAAGAGGCCAAGCCGATCCTCCCGAGATAACCCAGAGCTGATGTTGCTTGACAGGCTGAGGTGCCGATAGTTGAACCCATAGGTGAATTGATGCGACCCTCCCAATTTGATCATATGCTGCAGATCAAGGTTGTAGGTGTCGGCGACGGTCGAGGACAGTGACTGTCCGTTTCGGTCAGTAATGGTGAGAAAATTCGCGATGAGGGGGTTGGCGTTTGGAATAGAGGCACTGGAGAGCCTGGACCACCAGGTTCGAATCGAAAAGGTGCTCCAGTCAAGTCCAGCACTGACGTAGGCCTGTGTCAAATCGGTACGAGTTGAAACCGTTTCGCCGACCTGTCCATCATAACGATTGGTATCGACGACGCCGCCTGATAGGTGCAGGGTACTGTTCCCGGACAACGCATACTGGGTGGTGACATTGAGCTTATGCGACCGAAAGGCGAGGGCGTCTTCATCCCGCCATTGTTGGTTCTGGTCACGTCCGGCAGAGACGCGCACTCCTAGATTGCCCATCGTGGCAGCTGCCACTGCGGAGCTTGTGATCGTGCCCAATTCACCTCCCCCGAACTGAAGGGTCGCGCCCCTCATCTCCTCCGGTGATTTGGTAATAATGTTCACAACGCCGTCGAAGGCATTGAACCCGTAGAGGGCCGAGGCCGGGCCCTTCAGCACCTCAATGCGCTTGATTTCTGGCAAGGTCACAGGCAGTGCTTTCCAGTACACTGTTCCTTGCAAATCCACATAGATCGACCGTCCGTCTACGAGGACCAACAACTTATTGGCCATCGGCTGATTGTTTCCTCGGATACTGACGTTGAAGTCGGCACCGCTCATCTGCATGACTTCAAGGCCTGGAACGCGACGGAGGATGGTAGGCACATCCGTTGCCCCCGAGAGCCGAATATCCTCGTCGGTAATCACGTAGACGTTCGATGGCGCTTCAGAGATCGGTTGTTCGTGACGACTGGCGATGCTAACGGTTTCTTCTTTCAGGTAGAGGGCTTCTTCTTGGAGTTGCCGTTCCGTCGCTGAAGAGGATCGAGGGATTGAGAGCGACGGTTCAGCCCAGGCCTGCGGCGGAACGATCATCAACCAAACAATCGTCGCAATCGTTCTTCCCCAATGGTTGGTCATCATGGTCAACGGTCTCAGGCTGTGTTCGTTCTCCAACTCGTGTAGGTCGCGGGCGGGATCCGATCGCGAGCAGTACACGGAGGAAGAGAAAGCAGTGTGATAATGAATTGGAGGAAACCGTCTTCGTGTGTCATTGTCACAAAGGGGGCCTGTCGTAATTGAACTTCACTGAGAATGCAAGTGCCGGCGACGAAAAGTTTTTCTGCTTTCTCGATCACGGAGTACATCAGCTCAAGTGAATCCGATTAGATACAGAATCCTTTTGTAGACATATGCCGTTCAACCGGCCGTCTTTGAAGCTGTCTTGAGGGACAGGTTCACTATTCCCCGGTGGTTTGATCTCTTCTGAACAGACCGAACAACGAGGCGCGGAATATGCTTTTGGATGATGGAATCGAGGTAAGCGAACGGGCGGACTCTATCTTGGCGTTATCGGAGGCCGCCTTTTACCTCCGACAGATCTCTATTACAATGGCTCGGCGCGAAACCGAACAAGGGGTATTGTGTGCAGTTACGAGTCCTAGTGGTCGATGACGATCAAGACATTTTAAATGCGATCCAGAAACGCTTGATCTGGATGGGCCACGAGGTGCTGACGGCCGACGACGGCGAGCAGGCGCTGAAACTGGCGATCGAGGATCAGCCGGATCTGATGCTCTTGGATATCGAGCTGCCGGGCTTGAGCGGACTGGATGTCTTGAAGCAGCTGGCCGAGAGGCGTTCGAACGTTCCTTCGCAATTCACACCGGAGGTGGTCGTGATTACCGCCTTCGGGACGATCGATCGCGCCGTTGAGGCCATCCGGCTAGGGGCCTGTGATTTTCTGACGAAGCCGTTTGAGCCGGATCATCTGTCCGCGGTAATTGAGAAGGCCAGGGGTCAGATGGCTCTCACCAGGCAGATTGGACTGCTGCAAGCCGAAGTCGAGGGTCGATATGAACATGTGATTGGGCAAAGTCCGCGCATGGTTGAGCTTCTCAATACGGCAAGGCGAGCGGCGGGTACATCGGCTACTGTGCTGCTGTTGGGTGAAACCGGGACAGGGAAAGAAGTGATGGCTCGGGCGTTGCACCGGTGGAGCCCGCGTGCTTCGAAGCCTTTTGTCGTCGTGAATTGCGCGGCATTACCCGAGAGTCTGTTGGAAAACGAGTTATTCGGTCATGAAAAAGGGGCCTACACCGGAGCGGTGAAGCGCGAGCCAGGGAAAATCGAATCGGCGGAAGGCGGTACCGTATTTCTCGATGAGATCGGTGACATGCCGGCCGGACTACAAACTCGACTGCTCCGCCTCCTCCAGGATCAGGAGTTTTACCGGGTCGGCGGGACGCAGCCAATTCGTACGGAGGTGCGGTTTATCGCGGCCACCAACAAAGATCTCAAAGAGGCTATTCAGGATGGAGTATTTCGAGAAGACCTCTTCTATCGACTGAACGTGATTTCGCTCACGGTCCCTCCCTTACGGAAACGGACGGATGATGTGCCCGCATTGGTCAAACATTTTATCCGACTCCATGGAGCGAAAATGGCCCATCGTTCGTTCAAGGTGAGCTCGGACGCGTTGGAGGTGATTCGGGGCTATCATTGGCCCGGCAATGTGCGCGAGTTGGAGAATGTGTTGGTCCGGGCCATTACACTCTGTTCCGACGATAGTATTGAACCGGAGCATCTTGGGATCATGCTGCCTCGCAGGTTGCCGGTGGATGTGAAGTTTTCTGACGGCGAGACGCTGAATTACCATGCGGTCATGGAGGGGTACAGTCGGAAAGTTCTTGAAGAAGCGTTACGACGCGCAGGATGGAACCAGACGAAGGCCGCCGAGATGTTGGGACTCCAGCGCACCTATCTCACGAGACTACTCAGGCAACGGGGGGTATCCGTCAAGCCTCCTTCCCTAACAGAAAATTGAAAAGTCAGCCAGCGGCATTATAAAGCGTGAAGCGTGTCTTGTTTCTGAGGAAGACTCGCTACGGTTCGCTCGCCTCAACGCGTCGCTGGCTGGCCTTACCCATAGCGGTAGGTAGCGGGCTAGATCCTCTGATGAACAGGAAGTCGTGAGGCGATGGGATCTGTGTAGGTGAGACGTGCCGGTGTCATAGCCTGCAACGTGAAGTAAAAGCAGCTGCCTCGGCCAGGCACGGTCTCCACTGCGAGTTGGCTCTGATGGAGTTCGACTAACAGCTTGGCAATGGCCAACCCGAGTCCTGTTCCCTTGGTTTTTTTGTGTGTTGTGGGTGCACGATAAAATGGCTGAAAGACCTTGTCGATATCGTCTGGTGCGATGCCGGGTCCGACATCACGTACGGAGATCAGAATGTTGCCGCTTGATAGCCTCGTGACGTTGAGATCCACGACGGTATCCATCGGTGAGAATTTGACCGCGTTATGCAAAAGATTGAGGAGAATCTGTCTGAGTTTCTCAGGGTCGGCCGAGACCCGAGGTAGATCGGTCGGGAGCGAGATGACAATCTTCACGGAGTGTTCTGTCGTGAAGGGATGAAGGTCCTCGATGGTTTTGGCGATCACGCTCGCAAGTTCAACCGGTTCCAGACGCAGAGTTGTTTGCCCCATCTCAATTTGAGAGAGATCCAGTAATTCTTCAATCAGGAGCCGAAGCCGCGAGAGGTTGGCTTCTACGCGCAAAAGCGATGCTCGCTGATCAGCGGTGACTGCTCCGTCAATCCCATCCCGTAAGTTTGCAAGGTGGACCTTCATGGAGGTCAGCGGGGTCCGGAGTTCGTGCGAGGCGGTCGAGACGAAAATCGATTTGCGCCGGTCCAGTTCTTGGAGCTTGGCGTTTGCAGCCGCCAGCTCCTGGGTACGGATCTTGACCCGCTCCTCTAAGGTTTGGGCGAGCTCGCGCAATTCATGCTCCCGCGTCTGCAATGTCGTCGCCATGGAGTTGAAGACACGCGTCAGGGTTCCAATTTCATCCTGAGCATGTATCACGAGTGGCGGTGGCGTCTCTCCGGCGCCAAGTTTCATGGCTGCGGACGTCAGTGCTTGGAGGGGGACCGTCATACGGCGTGCCAGCAGAACCGTAATACAGATTCCGCCGATCAATGTGTTCACTGTAATAAGCACGGCTTGCCATAACAACCGGCGTAGGTTCTGTTGAAGATCAGACGTGGAAAGGCCGATCTCTACCAGCGAAGGAGATTTCGAGGTCAGTTTCTGTGTTTGCTCTAGCCTGCTCGGGCGTTCCGCAAGGGTGAGTTCGAGGGCAGGATCCCATAAACCGGTATGAGATTGACGAGGAACCTGGACCAACAGGTCGTAAAATATCGGGAGCTCATACCCTCCTAAGAGGCTGAGCAATTCAGACGGTGAAAAGTCGATGGTTGAACGAAGCACCGGACCGGTGCTGTTTAGCCGGATCCCGTTGATGATCGGCTCAACCGTCTCAGCCATGGATTGGGAGACCAGTTTCGTGACGGAAAACTGCCGTCGGCCTGTTGAGGGGGTGGAGAACTGTTGCTGCCATTCGGCTTTCCCGTAGCCGGTGTGGAGGTCTCCGCTGGGGGAGAGAATGGCGACATAGGTCACAGGACTGACCGCGAGAATCTCCTGCGCGAGTTCCTCGAGACGATAGGTGTCTCCGGCGAGGATGCTCACGCGCCCCATACCGGCCAGGTGTTGCGCGAGCAACGTTCCGCTCTGCACGAGACTCTCGGTCGCTGATCGCACTTGCTGTCGGGAAAAAAGCCATCCCAGAAAGAGACAGGCCACGATGAGAATCGCTGCTGTGCTGAGAACGAGCTTGGTTCTGACGCCGACTGAAATGCCTGTGCCGAGGAATCGCTCGTACGTCATGGTCGGACTCCACTATGAATGACTGCCGACGGCCTCAGGTCTGATCAGTCGGCTAAGGAATCGGATCCGAGGGGGCTGATTCTCGAGCCACCGGTCCTGGCCCACTAAAGATATGGCCGGCGATACGGATCACGTCTGGCGAGAGTCTCAGGCCAAGATATTCGGCGGTATTCAGGTTCAACGCCAACTGAGGATGCTCGGGCTCGTGAAGGGTGCCGGCTGGTTTTAAGGGATCGTTGAGCTGTGTGCGTGCCATCCGGGCTGCCTGTTGTCCCACGGCCCAAGGATCTACCACGAGCGCTCCAAGCGCCCCCTGCTGAACCAAAGTCGAAGAAAAAGTAAAAAGCGCGACTTTTGCATCGATAGTCGATTCCAAGAGGAAGGGGATCGATGATTCTGAAATGACTGTTTGATCTTGAAGCAGCCACAAGGCGTCGATCTTTGGAAGGAGTATCCGAATGGCAGGTGCCAAGTCTTCTGAGCTACGGACAGCGACGGGCACAAGTTCGAATCCATCCTGTTTGGCGAGACGATGCGCATTCCGAATGAAGTCGCCGCTCTGCGTCTCATCGTAAAGCACGCCGATCCGCCGTCGATCCGGTAGGATGGAACGAATTGCCGTGAGCTGGGTTGCCGGTGAGGTCCTGACGGCGATGCCGGTCATGTTGGAAGTGGGCAGTCCGTGGCTTTCAGGATTCAGGACCATGCAAAAGATGACCGGCGTGTCGAAAATCTCCAATTTTGCGGCTAGGGCCGCCTTGAGGCCGACCGCAAACACCAGAGTAGGAGGCGAGGCGCGAAAGGCCCTGCCGATTTCTCGCCCTTGTGCGAGGTGACCGTCGATATTGTATTCATGGACCTGCATGGTTGAAGGAAGGCCGGCCCGAAATCCCAGAATAGCTTGCTCGTAGTAGGAGAGATCGGATGACTTGAGAATGGCGATCTCTCCCGCGCTCGCGGCAGAGATCGGACTCATGACTAAGACACAGACGACCAGCCACCAGCATCGCTCGAGGAAAACCTGCTGCAGATAGGACGGTGTCGATCTCATCACAGATGCTCTCTTAAATATCGTCATATTCTCAAGCCTCAGTACAGGTTGCAAGAGGCAGGATCCCCTAGTGATGAGCTCCAAAGAGACCTAAATTATCAAGCAAATTTTAGGCCATAGGTTCCGCCTCTGGATGGTCCATTCGTCACTACCTAGGTGGTCTGGTATCATCTGTCTCAAATCTTTGAGCAGTTTCTTTCTGTTTGCGTCTTTCGTCGAGACTCGTTGGCATATTCTTCTCATAGTTTCACTGTGAGCCATCCCAGGACTCTGGTTCCGAGTAAGTCTCCTAGGGGATGCTCTCGGTGGTTGTCATTCAGCGCATTGAACACAGAGAGGGCAAGCTCCGCCTCGCGGACGTAGTCGGCGGTCTGTTGTCGCCATAGAGTGTATCCAAGTCGGAGATTCAATAAGTTGTAACTAGGGACGTGTTCGTGGGGAAGAACCGTTCCAGTTGGGAACAAGGGGCCAAGGTTCGTGAAGAGTTCCGACAAGGGATAGGCTGCGGCACTGACATGGTGGTAAAGGATTTCACCGGTAAACGGACTCCGGTTGATACGGAGCCCGGCATTGACCTTGTAATGGGGAGACCCTCGACGAGCGGACCCGGTTGAGCTTTGCCCAACTTCCTGGTTCGCATAATTCGCAAAGCCAGAGAACCAGGACGTGAAGAGGACCTCCAGACCGGCTTCCCCTCCGTAGATATCAGCCACGCCCCCGTTCACGGGGCTTATGGGATTTGAAGAGTTGCCGGTAAAGGTTTGAAAGGCGATGAGGTCGGAAATGTGGTTATAGAACCCCGTTAGTCTGGTTCGCAACCGGTGGTCCCACCACCAGCCTTGATATCCCAATTCATACGAGATGATCTGTTCGGGTTTTACGCTGCCTGAGCCTAGTGTGGTGATTCTCGTTGGTGGCATTCCAGGAGGCGTTAAGAGCGTGACCAGCTGTTGTCCAACATCGAAGGTGGTTGGAGGTCGATAGGCGACCGAGCCGGAGAGTCGGAATGCATGGTTCGGAGTCATATGGTAGATGATCGCACCACGAGGAGACAGAGCCGCTGCAACATGAGTATCAAGATCGTAGCGAAGCCCCACGTTTACTTCCAGGGAAGGCAGCACCTGCCAGTCTCCTTGAGCATAGAACCCAAGTCGATTTTCGACTGTCCTGCTGTGGAGATAGTTCCAAGATGCGACGATGTGACGAAAGTTGGTTCCAATATTCAACTTGAGGGCCTCAAGCGGATTGAATCTGTATCGCGTTTCGAGATCGTAGGAATTAAACGATGCATCTTCGCCTGTTCGTCCAAATTGGTCGGTTAATGCAAGGAGCGGAGCGAGAGCAGGAGAGAGTGTATCGGTGGTTTTGAAAAAAAGACTATTCCACCAGCCACGAATGAGCAGGCCGCTCTGCTCATAGCGGAGCAGAGCATGGGCCTGAGAGGGATAAGTATTGGAGTTGGTGACAGCTGTCACAAGCCCGTTGTAAGGGCTTGATCGACTCATACCGGCTTCGGCTCGTATTCGCCCACGATTGGTCAGCTGGTATTCTGCCATCCCCCCGATTCGTTGATTGTTGAGGGCCGGCGCACTCGAATCCAACCACCGCTGATTCTGTTCGTGCCCGCCTGAGAGTCGGTAGCCCCAGTTGCCGACGGTTCCAGCGTGGACGCCAGTGGTGAGGATTGTTCCAAGTCCACCACCCGCGACTTGCAACGTGCTTCCGCGCATTTCTTCCGGCGATTTCGTGATCATATTTACCACGCCATCGAATGCATTGAAGCCATAGAGAGCCGATGCCGGTCCCTTGAGGACCTCGATCCGTTTGATCTCTGTCAATGCAACAGGAAGCAGCTTCCACAAGACTTGACCGGATTGATCGATGTAGATAGAGCGGCCATCGACAAGAATGAGAAGCTTGTTGGCCAGCACCTGATTGTTGCCGCGTACGCTGACATTGAAATCAACCGCACTGGTTTGCATCACGTCGATGCCCGGGACTTGCCGCAGCAGGGTGGGAATGTCTGTGGCTCCTGAGCTCTTGATGTCCTCATCGGTGATGACATACACGTCGGATGGGGCTTTAGAAATCGGTTGTTCGTAGCGGCTCGCAATGCTGACGGTCTCCTCTTTCAGGTAGAGAGCTTCTTCCCGAATCTGCTGCGCTGTCGACGAAGAAGCCCTGAGGAGAGGGAGTGACGAATCAGCCCAGATGCCGAGAGGAGCGGACAACCAGCAAACAATAACAATAAAGATTTGTCCAATTCTCAGAATCAGCCAAACGTGTGTGTCGGTGTAGAATCGATGATGGGCTGGTATGTGTAGTATCTTGCATGATCGGATACAAGAACACGGACTGGCCATGAGGTAGGCGAATCTACGACACAGCTCCGTACATATCAATACTTCTAAACGGGAAGTATGTGCTTATCCTAATAATGAGGTATCGAGGCTTGAGCTGTTGCGGTGTATTGCGTGAATCATTGTACGTGAGGCGACCTGTGACCGGCCGGGGACGCCCTGCGCCATCGAAGGGCTTCTCTCATTTCAGATTAAGTCGTTTCACGAGTTGAGCTGCACGCTTCGTGAGCGGGGGATAGTGTTGCGGTCACGTCTTAGCAACAATAGGCGCTCAGATGGCGGTGAGCAGGTCGTTGTCCATGGGTTCTAAGGCCGTGCGCAGCGCGTTGATCAAGAGGCGATACCGCTCTTCCGCCCAGGCATTGAAAGTCTCTGCGTCGGAAAACACGAGATCCCACGCCTTGGCTGCATCGAACAGCACAAGCTGTTTGGGCTTCGCGTGTCCTTGGAATAGGACCACCAGGACAGCCGAGTTTCCGGTCAAGCTGATATCGGTGAAAAGGTGGACTGTGGCGGTGGAGGACAGCGTGACGTCCCGCGAGGCTGCTTCAACGATCGGTTGATAGAGGCGTTGCAGAAATTGCCTGGTCAGTTCATGAGGGGTAGCCGGTGTCAAGAGATGGGGATTAGGTTTTTCTCCAAAAAGGTTTTCCGTGAGATAGGTGGCCGCTTCCCAGGTCGGCATGGCGCCTGATGTCACTAAAGCTTCGCAGAGGTAGGCGAGCCAGTTTCGGCTACGAGGACGTTTTCGAACGACCGTCAACTTTTTTGCCATCATCGATCATCCTTCGAGACATGTAAGCGGGTTATCACGATTGTGATCAGAGTACCGGTGAGTAAAAAAGTATATCGATAGTGCCAAGGGTGGTCAACGAATTGCAGTGAATCGTGCAAACGGGGTTGCGTGCGGGAAGCGTTTAGGCGTCGGTGGGCGGTGTCGGATCCGTACGGTCGGCGTACTGATCATGGATACGCGTGAGTTCGTCCGTGGAGGCGATAAAGGTGTCAAGGAGTTCTGGATCGAAGTGCACGCTCCGGTGTTTGCGCATGAGGTCGATGGCATGGCTCAGCTCAAACGCCGGCTTATAGACACGTTGGGTCGTGAGTGCGTCAAAGGCGTCGGCTATTGCTGCAATCCGACCCTCAATGGGAATGGTTTCGCCCTTTAAGCCTCGTGGATACCCTGTTCCGTCGAATCGTTCATGGTGGGTGTAGGCGATCACTGCCGCGACTTTGAGCAGTTCGGCGTCAGACCCGCTCAGAATGCGATACCCGATCTCCGCATGTTGTGCGATGACCCCAAACTCTTCCTCGGTAAACTTGCCTGGTTTCAAAAGCACATGATCCGGTGTGCCGATTTTACCGATGTCATGCATCGGACTGGCGGTACGGATCAAATCGCATCGCTCCGGCGAGAGACCGGCTTTTCGGGCGAGCAGTTCACAGTAATGGCTCATGCGTTGCACATGCTTGGCCGTCGCGTTGTCGCGGAACTCGGCGGCAATGGCCAGCCGTTGTATCGTTTCTTCTCGCGACAAACGCAGCTCTTTTTCCGTGCGCTCGAGCCACTCCAAGGCCTGCTGCAGCGCGAGTGTTCTGGTTCGGACGATGTCCTCGAGATTTTCCCGATGATAACGGTTTTCCAATTCGAGCCGGCGTCGTCGCAGCGCGTTGGCGACATCGATCAAGACTTCGTTGGATTCAAACGGCTTCACGATATATCCAAAGGCGCCCACGTCGAGAGCGGCATTCGCCAGAACGGAACTATCGAGACCGGTCACCATGATGGCTGCCGTATGCGGGTGTGCCGTGAGTGTATGTCGGACGAGGTCCATGCCGGATTCGCCGGGCATATTGACATCGCACAACATCAAGGCATAAGGCTGGGCAGCCAGCTTCTGTCTGGCTTCTCGCGCATCGGCTGCCCCTTCGACTGTGTAGCCATGGGAGTGCAGGAGATAGGCGAGCAGACGACGGATCGGCTCCTCATCGTCGACGACGAGAATAAGACGATTATCGAGCAGAGCGTGGTGTGTTGTCTGGTCCAGGAGGACTGTCATGGATCGAGTTTTACTGGTTTTGTAAAGGTTGAGGATTGCCGTGTTAATTCTCTATCGGTGTATTTGTTGCCAACTTAAATCGTCGGCATTGTGTTGGCAAAATAAGATACATTATGTGGTCGAATGCTTGAGACTTGTCGCGAACCAGACTGTTCCGTTCAGTCAGTTTGTGATGAATCGTACAATCGAAAGATCTACCTATCTGGATTGGAGTTTGGGCTGGCCAGGTACTCCAGCATCGTACGCAGTCTGTAGAATGCTTCTACTTCTACGTCAAGCGATTGTACAGAATTCACCAATTTTATCGAGAGGTTTTGAATAAATGACATAGGTCTTCCCGTCGAACCGCAGTCACAGTTCGATCGAGTTCTTTGTAGAGGAAGAGGAGGATGAAGATGGTTTGCGCTTTCGTAGGGGCTTCACTATAATCCGGTCCCTATCTTGACGAAGGGATAAGGTATGAGTGGCACTTCAGGGGTAGTACGTTTCGATGGGCGTCGGCGGGACCAGATCCGCCTCGTCAATGTGACGCGAAACTTTACCAAACATGCGGAAGGATCGGTTCTGATCGAAATGGGAGACACCAAGGTGATCTGTACCGCCTCGGTCGAAGAGAAGGTTCCCCCATTTCTCAAAGGAAAAGGCAGCGGCTGGGTGACTGCGGAGTATGCGATGTTGCCGCGCGCGACGCATGAACGATCGCCTCGAGAGGCCGTGAAGGGGAAGCAGGGCGGCAGAACACTTGAGATTCAGCGGTTGGTCGGACGCGCTCTTCGGTCCGTCACCGATTTGTCTCAATTGGGTGAACGGTCTATTTGGATCGATTGTGATGTGATTCAAGCCGACGGTGGAACCAGGACGGCCTCGATTACCGGAGCGTTTCTTGCGCTGGCCGATGCCTGTACTGCACTGAAGAAAAAAGAACTTATCAAGAAGTTGCCGTTGACGGATTACTTGGCAGCCATTAGTGTTGGAAAAGTCGGTGGAGAGGTGATGGTCGATCTTGCCTACAGCGAGGACTCCATGGCGGAAGTGGACATGAACGTGGTCATGACCGGTCGTGGGCGGTATGTCGAAGTGCAGGGTACCGCAGAACGGACGCCGTTTGCGAAACAGGATATGGATGAATTCTTGGCGCTGAGCTGGCAAGCCATTCAGCGGCTCACGACCATTCAGCAAGAGTTGATTGGTGCCCTTGACTAAGGGATCAGTCAAAGAGCTTGTTCTCGCAACCCGGAACCCTGATAAAGGACGAGAGCTTGCGGCGCTGCTCGGAGGGTTAGGAATCCACATCCGCACATTGACGGAGTTTCCCGCTGTGCCGGAAGTGGAAGAGGATGGTGAGACGTGCGAAGCCAATGCCATCAAAAAAGCCAGGGAAGTGGCCCGTTCAACCGGTCTTCCGTCCGTGGCCGATGACACTGGTCTGGAGGTTGATGCACTTGGAGGCCGACCCGGCGTGTACGCCGCTCGTTATGCGGGAGAACATGCTACCTACACGGACAATTGTCGCAAGCTTTTACGTGAGCTTGAGGGGGTACCGAAGCAGGCACGGCGCGCACGGTTTCTGACGGTTGCCGCGATAGCATTTCCTGGTGGCGACATTCATGTCACTCAGGGGAGTCTCGAAGGTGTCATAGCCGAACATCCGATCGGGGACCGAGGGTTTGGATATGATCCGGTGTTTTTGGTCCAGGAATATGAAAAATCACTCGCCCAGTTGACGATTGAGGAGAAGAATTGTATTAGTCATCGAGCCAAAGCGTTTGCCCAGGTGCGAGCCTGGTTGGAAGGACAGTTATCAAACGCCGATTGCATGGACTAATGGTTGATGGTATTGAAGCAGAAGCATAGCCGATGAAAAACGAGATCTCGGGCATGACAAATCTGTCGGGGCGTAGCGCAGCCCGGTAGCGCGCCTGCTTTGGGAGCAGGATGTCGGAGGTTCAAATCCTCTCGCCCCGACCAATAATATCAATCGCTTCGATTGTCTTTCCGCTTTCCTCATCCCCTTGAATTCCGGTTCTTGTCACGGTTCAATCGGAAATAGCCTCTAAGGCAACGGTCTGATCTCCAGTCCGTCTAACCTCTGCCTCACTCTTTCCAAAACTTGCGACTCCTTCTACTGCAGATTTCAGATGCGAGGGGTCCAAGTGTGCGTACCGAGCCACCAGATTAACCCCACTATGACGAAGCAGGGCAGCAATCGTGCTGGGGGTTTGGCCGCTCATGGCCAACCGGCTAGCAAATGTATGGCGCAACGTGTGCCAGATCACGCCTTCAAGGCCAGCCCGTTTGACGGCTGGCAGATAGATGCGTCCGTAGAAATTATCCATGTTCAGATGGGTCTGTAGATTCTGACTTGGAAAGACCCACTTCGAACGTTGCTAAGAATCTAAGTTTCTGAGAATTGCGATGCTTTCCTCAGTCAGGGGAACATACTGAACAGTCCCGCTTTTGGTTTCTCCGAGAGTGAGGAAGCCATGTTCCATGTCGACATCGGTCCACCGCAGGCGAAACTGTTCGGACTTTTGCATTCCGGTCAGGATGGCCAATCGAACCCACGGCGCATAGGTCGGACCAATGGCCTTGCACAGCTGCGCCTTTGCAAAGTACGCGGGGGCTTTTTTTAAGATGTTGCGCTCCATGCGAGCTTCGGCGAGTTCACCCTTGAGCCGAGAAACCTCGGCTTCCAGCTCCGTCACAGGCCGTCGGGTCTCTCCCAGTGTCGCGAGTTGGCCACGCCGGGCTTGAAATACCCAGTTCGCCAGTGTCTTATCCGACATCGCCAGTCGTCTCGCCGCCTCGGGAATCGTTAATACCTGGTCCTGCACCAACTGCACGGCTTGCTCTCGGAACTCCTTCGTATACTTCTGTCGTGGGACTCGTTCCATCGCACATCTCCAGCCCTCAGAGATTGTAGATTGAAGGCGTCCACGTTTTCGAGCCTAGCTCAGATAGGCGCTGCACTAGAAAGCCTCTCGGTGAAAGCTTTCATCATTCGGTTGGTTGAAGAGCATTGGACGGAACTTGAAAAGAAGGGGCTGCTTTCGAAGAGTGGTCGGTAAATATGACTCAAGCCGTCACCTATAAAGGCTATACCATTCAACCCGCCCCTCGGCAGCTCGTCGATACCGGCCAGTGGGAACTCAACGTCTTTATCTCGTGGGCAACTGAAGACGGTGAGGAGAGCCGACTTTTTGTAAAAACTGGTCGGTTTGCCACAGAGGCCGAAGCCAGTGTCCAGTGCATCACGTATGGTCAGCAAATCGTCGATGGGAAGGTCCCTGGCTCAACCGTGCAATAACGCAACGACCATACGGAGCATAACCGGACACACCGAAATGTGTCAGACGGTCATCGCCACCTCCTGCAGTGTCTGATTCTCGTGCCCCCTCTTTCGATGTACTGCTTTCAGATCTAGTCGGAATCACCATCCCTGATACGGTTATTCAAGACACGATGCATTCACTACAGGAGGGATGCGATGACGACCTGTACACGATGCCACGGATTGATGCTGGAAGAGCATAGGATCGATATGGACGGGGGAGACGGCGAGGCGTGGAGCTTCAGTTGGTGCTGCTGTAGTTGTGGTTATCAGAATGAGGCGCTCCTACAACAACCCCTTCACCAACAGGTCAAGCCGGTAGTGGTCAGCCCTCACACCGTGATGGCGCAAGAGGCCTTTGGGGTGCCCTGGGAATCAGGGGAGATTAAGCCCCTTGCAGCATAAATGGTCAGCTTACCAGTGAGTACCTTCTTATGGAGACATTTATGGATAGTAAACGACGTGGAAGTGATCTGATCAAAGTCCAGATCATACAGGGCCTGCTGGAACAGCAATTCGTCGAGGTGAAGTTTAATCCGCATCCGAGACCCACCTTTTCCTTTCACGATGGTGTCCGCAAGGCGTCCTGGCTCCTGGTCCTGAACCCAGAGTTTTTGATTGATCAGAGCATGTCTCTTGAAGCGTTGCGGGGATTCATCGAAGAGAAAGTCCTCAAAAAGGTCCAAGCGAATCCTGGTAAGCGGATTCAGGTTTCAAAATATTGGGACATCACCGTCGAGGAGAAAATTCTTTGATAGCGTTCTGCAATCAGATATTCTTCTAGGATCTTCTTGGGTGACCCACACGGTGGTGCAGCTGCCTTGAGGTGGGCTCTCTTTATACTTGGAACTTGAAACCGCCCTGTAATTGAGTTGTCGGCGCTCTCGACTTGAAATTCTCCGGAAATCAAGCGGCCCACAATTTTGTAATACTCGGTTTGATTCGTCCGTGATCACCGCAGAAAGGCATCGGGTCTACATACACGCCTGCCTCTTTGAAGGCTGTTGAGAGCTTGTTTGGCCTCCCGACTTGTCGACCGCCAGCTTTTAACTTGCTGGGCTGAAATTGCATAAATAGAATCTCCTCTTTTCTCCTCATAGGATAGGTCAGATCAACACCAGGTTGGATAGTCCTCGATAGGGCCCCTCTGAATATCAGGCGAAGGCGGATCCTGGCGGTTCAACAGCAGGGGGGAAAATCTTAACGGAACTGTCCGTGAAAACGGGGTAGAATCCGTACACGGATGTACTCGCTCTGCGTGTGCTCACGTACCACGATGACGAAGCATTTTTTGGCCAAACTCCGTCTTCTAAAAAGAGGGATGAAAACTCAATGGGTTACTGTATGCGTTAATGATGAGACTGCCCGATACTGTATCAGAATAGATTCTGTGCTGAATCGAATAATAGCTAAGTCTGTATTTATTGATAGGCTCTGACGATTTCATCGAGAGAAGCGGTGTCGTGGTATTCCCGGCGTTTTTTGAGAGCGGCGAAGTCATGCTCAATCGGGTTGAAGTCGGGGGAGTATGACGACAAGAAGAGTCGCGTGGCCCCGGTGGCGGCGATGAGCGGTGCGGTCATTGGCGATGTATGAAAGGTCGCCTTATCCAGTATGACGAGGTGCTGGGTGTTGAGGCGCAGGCACAGCTGTGTCTGCAGCCAGGTGTTGAAGCCCACCGTATCGCACGTGCCCTCGAAGAGTAGTGGCTCCGCAAGTCGTCCGTCCATACGAGCCGCAATCAACGAGGTCCGTGGCCGTCGATGCTCGGAAACCTGACCGTCCACACGGTAACCCTTCAGGACGTACCCATACCGTCGCGCCGGCGAAGAAGCAAACCAGCATGCATCGATATAGACGGATCGTTTGCCACGGCGGATAAACCGTTCTCGTAGGCGCAGGAACCGTTTCGGTTGCTGCGGATCACGTTCGGCGTACCCCATCCTTTTTTATGGGTCACAGCGAGGTTGTGGGGTGCATTCCAGATGCAATGCCGAGACACCTCGAAATGCCGCGCCCATTCCGCTTGTGTGCGATCGGGATGAGCGGCCACATGACGGTGCAAGTGCTCCCAATCCAGCTTGCGAGGACCGCGAGGGCCTGGACGTTTGTAGACGATGCTGCCAGGCTAGAGCCAGCGGTATACGCTGGCCTCACCCACCTTGAACCGCCACGCCGCTTCGGCGTTGCTGCCACCACCCCGTACAAAATCCACTACCTGTTGACGCAAATCGACTGAACATCTCATGCCCCAGCATCGCCCAAGGCGATCTTTGTGTCTATCAGTCAGTGTGGGCTTGGCGATAGATGCAGCACTTGTTCAACCTTCCGCGAGGAGACGCTATGCTGGGAGGAAGGCCCTGTCAAGAGTACAGGCTCCTTTCTTAGTCCAAGGACGCGGAGGGCGGTTTCGCCGGAATCTGTTTCTGTCTGAGAAGTTTAGTTAAGTAGGTTCGCTGCAGTCCCAGCTCGGTGGCTGCTTTCGTTTGGTTCCAGCCGTTCCTCCTGAGCGCATTCTCAATGAGTTTCTGGCTATAGGCGTCCATACTCTCGTGGTAGGAGAAAAACACGATGTCGGTCGATGGTTTCTGATTCAGCGAGGATGAAGCGTCCGTCTCGAGCGGTACGGTCATTAAGGAAAGATGCTCCGGGCCGATGGTGTCACCAGGACAGAGAACGAGGGCACGGGTGAGTACGTTCTCGAGCTCACGTACGTTTCCAGGCCAGGAATACGTGTGCAACATCTGCAAGGCTGAGTCGCTGAGCGTACAGCGCCGATTGAGTCCAAGCTTTCCAGGTTGTGTGAGGAAATGGTCGGCAAGCGCCGGTAGATCATCCAGACGATCGCGCAGAGGGGGTAAGTTGAGGGTAATCACCGCAAGACGGAAATACAAATCCTCTCGGAATGTGCCTTGACGAATTGCCTGCTGGAGATTCTTGTTGGTTGCCGCGATGAACCTCACGTCAGCCCGCACTTCCTGAGTGCCGCCGACTCGGTAGAATGTTCGGTCGTTCAGCACTCGCAGGAGATGACTTTGCATGGTGAGTGGCATATCGCCGATTTCGTCGAGAAATACGGTGCCTCCCTCGGCGATTTCGATTTTCCCTGGTTCTCGTTTAATGGCTCCGGTGAAGGCCCCTTTTTCGTGGCCGAACAGCTCATTTTCCAACAAGTTGTCAGGGAAGGCTGCGCAATTCACTGCGACGAAGGGTTTGCTGGATCGTGGGCTCCACCGATGGATTGCCCGTGCGATGACCTCTTTCCCTGTGCCCGTTTCACCGAGTAATAGAACTGTGACGGGTGAAGAGGCCGCTTGCTTGGCGACAGCGAGCTGCGCAGTCATGTGCGCATTGCTGGTGATTGCAGGTTGGAACTGATTCTCAACCTCCTTTCGTAGAGTGGCGACATGACGGTGAAGCGTTACGGTATCGAGTGCTTTGTTGATGACGACGGTTAAGTGGTCAGAGGTGAACGGCTTGGGGACGAAATCAAAGGCACCCAACTGCATGGCTTGCACCGCGCGTTCAATCGTTCCGTACGCGGTCAGCATCACGATGAGGGGAGTCGTATAGGTTGCTGAGATTGGATGGGCCTCCTCATCCGGAGGATCGATACGTACGGATGTTTGACTGACGTGTTTCAAGACGTCAAGCCCCGATAGTAACGGAAGCTCCAAATCCAACAAGACAAGGTCAGGCTGCTCCTCTTGGATCAATCGGAGCGCTTCTTGCCCATTCGTTGCCGTCACCGGTTCATGGCCCATCCATGTGACGCGATTTTCCAAGCTAAGGAGGATATCGTGATCGTCATCGACAATGAGGATTTTCGCACGCATCAGAGGGGACTCCTTTCTAGAAAGACATGTGTCCAGGCTGAGTACACTCAGCTGACACGGACTTATTTGGGTTCGATGTGGCCTGCTCCTGTGACTCGCACGCCGGGAGGGCAATGTAGAATTGAGACCCTGCCCCAGGCTGACTCTCGACCCAGATCCGGCCATGGTGCATCGTCACATATGTCTTGGTGATCCAAAGTCCAAGTTGAGCACCTTGTGATGAGGGCATCGTCGACGGCACCTTGGAGAACTCTTCAAAGATATTGGGGAGGTGCCTCTCATCGATGCCGCAACCGGTATCAGCTACACAAACCTGAACGATGTCTGGTGATGAGGCACAAGGTTCAACGCATACACGACCACCGGGCGGAGTAAACTTGATGGCATTGCCGATCAGATTCACGAAGATCTGTTCCAGTTTGTCGCGATCCCCCAGAACCGGCGGTAGGGATTCGACGGGGACAACTACCAGCGAAACATTCTTTTCTGAAGCCACCGTCTGCAAGCTGTCTACGGCAATCGTGGCGATGTGGTGGAGACAGACCGTTTCCAAGTGCAAATCGACTCGTTCAGTGTCCAGCCGTGACCAGTCAAGCAACTGAGCGATGATTCTGCTGAGTCGTGCGACATTATGCTGGACCCGCGTGAGATAGGTTCGTTGCAGATCAGTCAAGGGGCCGGTGACGCCGTCCAGCATGTTTTCCGCAAAACTCCGAATCGCGGTCATGGGTGTCCGCAGCTCATGGGAAACGACGGAAAGAAACTTCGATCGACGCCGATCATGTTCCTGAAGTTGGGTATTGGCCTGAGAGAGTTCCTCGGTACGCTGTCCGATACGCTCTTCCAGATGCTGAGTCAGCTCGGCCAGATCAGCATAAGCCGTGGCATTGTCAATGGCTGCCGCGACATGGCCGGCGATAGTCAGTAAGATGTGGAGATCTTCTTCACCACATTGATAAGTATCACGACCTCCTGCTAGAAAACCGAGAATCTTGGCTTGGCTCTGAAGCGGTACGATGACAAGCGATTTTGTGCCGGAACGCCGTAACAGATCAAGGAGCGGCGGATAGAAACGTGGAGCTATAGTTTCTATGTCTTGAATCAGGAATGGCTTGCGGTCAAAGAGGAGATCGGCGGTGATGCTTGCCTCATGGACAGGGATATGCACTTGACGCGCGGCTTTAGCAATTGCGGGGGAAACTCCGAAGACTTGGGCAACGGAGCAGCAATTTGTCTCTGGGTGGTAGAGGAGAACCGCCATCTTTGAAAATCTGAGATTTTCCGAAAGGAGCTGGAGCACCGTCTCAATCAGCAGTTCCATGTCCATGACACTGGTGCTTGCAATGGCGGTGCTGGCCTGATGGACGGCGGTCAATTGCCTGACTTGCTGTCGTATGGTGTCGATATTCCTGGTAATTGCCTGGTTGCGGTCACGCAAGGACTGCGTCATGAAGTTGAATGCATGGGTGAGCTGTCCGACTTCATCACGATGTGAGGAGATAGGCAAGCCTGTAGTGTCCTCCCCTTCCGCAAGTTTGCGAGTGGCTGCTGCAAGACTGCGCAGCGGGGTCGTAATGCGGGAGGTCAGCAAGTAGATGATGAGGATGCCGGTTGCAATGATAAAGATGGTCAGGATGAGGACGTTGCGCACAATAAGCGCCAATGCCGTCTTCGCTTGGCCATCCGTGATCCCGATACGGACAATACCCACCACCGAGGATTGTGTGGTGGGTGATGGAGTCCTCCGTCTGTCCTCAAGCTCGATAGATGGTGAGGATAAGGGAGTGACATCTCGCAAGATCGGCATGGTGAAATCAAAGAGCGTTTCTTCCCGAATCAGGAAGGGGAGGAACCAGTCGGAGGATGTCTGTTGAGGAATCAATCTCTTCTGGTCTGACGACCACACAAGGCGTGTGATCAATGGAGTCGTCAGTGGAATATGAGTCAATGAGTCAGACGGTCTGTTGTCCGGGTAGATCGGTGCTGGAGAGGCGGAAAATGAGTTGCGACCAGCATCCCGTATGCGCTTGCTTTGTCTGCTGAGCAGACGGCCGTCTGCTCCCGTGATGATGACGTACACCACGTGGTCGATCGCCATCAGGCTCTGCAGAAATTGATCAAGGGTGCTGCGGTCTTCTAAGACGATCCCGGCCACTCGAAAATGATCATTGCGTATGGTCGTAGTGAGGAGAATGGTCCCCATCTCTTCCAAACTCGCGGTCATTGCCTGGTGCCTGGTCTCAAGAAAATACCAGCTTAATGTCGAGCAGGTCATGATGAGGATCAGGCTGAATAATAATACAAACTTGATACGGAGACCGAACGTACGGTGTGGCCGTGGCGGAGACGATTCGTGCTGGCCTTGGTGAGTGGGGTACATGAGGGATCGCTCAATAGGTTTCGTCGATGAGATGCTCAACGTCCTTCGGGATCGTGATGCCCAAATAGCGAGCCGTCTTGAGATTGACGCTGATGCGGACGCGCTGAACCGATACCGGTTTGAGCGTCATCATCGGTTCGCCGTTTAGAATGCGTTTTGCTAAGCGACCGGTCTCGCGGCCGACTTCACCGTAGTCCACCGATAAGCTGAGCAATGCGCCCAGACGTGTGAATTCCGTCGAGAAGGCGATTACGGGAACGTGACGAGCTATTGCTGATTCAAGAATAAATCGAACGGACTCATCGGTCAGGACGGTCGGATCTGGAACGAGCCACAGTGCGTCTGATTCGGATAATAGCGTTCGTAGTTGCTGCGGGATGTCTTTCTCGTTCGTGACGGGAAATCCTTGCATCTGAAAGTCGTGGACAGGACCGCGCAGCTCGGCCTCTTTGAGTTTGTTCAAGGTTTTCTCGGGGTCATAGAGCATGCCGATGCGATGCAGTGCAGGAAAAAACGAGCGCATCATTTTGAACTGACGATCTGATGGAATCTCCAGCAGCACGCCCGTCATATTGCCCGCAGTGAGGTGATGTTTGATCGGGTCGAGAATCATCATATAGAGGATCGGAATATGATCGATTTCAAGTTTGGCCGCCAAGGCGGCCTTCAATCCTACGGCCACGACTAACGAAGACTCCGATGTACGGATGCGCTTTGCCAGCTGCTTGCCTCTCTCCAGGTCGCCGAGCAGATCATACTCGGCAAATATGGCAGATCCTGGCGATGTGGCCTTGAACCCGTCAATCGCCTCGTTATAGGCCTTGAGATCGGATGACTTCAGAATGGTAATCTCAAGCCCGGCAGCCTCAAGATATGACGAGGGCATCCATAGTAGGGACGCAAACACGAGCGCCGTCCGCAACCTGAATCGGACAGGGAATGAGAGTTCTGTTCGGTTTGGGCTGGCCGTACTCGTCATGGTGGCGTGAGCAGGGTGGATCTCCGCACGCGCGGTACACAACGGATCGGGTGACTACGTCGACTCATAGAAGCTGATCACGTTGTGTCCACGACTCAACACATCTCGGTGTGCCGCTGTCTGTAGGACAGATCGTTCTCACCGCAGCGGAGCTGCTCCGTTTGCAAGGGCGGCTGCTGGTCGGTCTCGTCACCGTTGCCTGGATCAGTCCCTTCTCGGTGCTTGGTGCCGCAGAAGGTATTGTCCTCTGTTATGGACATAGAGCAATCGTTATGCCGTCGGCATATGAGCAACTGGTTGGGACGGAAGCACACATATTCATGTAGATTCTTAATGGGTTGTCGGAATTGTGATACTGGGTAAACCGCTACGCGGTGTATCATAATAGATCCATGCTGAATCCAAAATGATTCAGCTGGTGAAGTTTACCGGATATATGACTAGTGCGTCTCATCTTGCTTTCGTGTGAATGGAGCTGAGGTCCCAGTCGGCCACGCCGTTGAGGCCGACTTGTCTCAAAAGCGCGGCGCGGAGTCGTCGAAGTGAAGGGTCCGTTGGGTCCTTCTCGATCAGTGAGCACACACAGCCCATCGCATCGTACCAGAGTCCGATGGTGGCATTCGTCCGAACACTATCCTGGTCACAGGTCATCTTGGGTGTGATGGTCACGATGCATTCGCTGAATTCGCATCGTTCGATCATCCCCCCGGCGACGATATCCGAGGCATGGGATGCGGAATCCGGGCTGGCCGACACAAACCAGCGGTATTGAACATTCTCTTCCAGCGTCAAGCCCAAGGTCTTGAGGTCGATGGTGTGCACCCCGGCGACCGGTGGCGTGGAAAGAGGCCCTTCGTAAATCGGGCGGACTTTTCGATCATCCGTGATAGTGAATTTCAATGGATAGGAGGTTGGTTTTGACAGAAACCAATTGAGGGTCGGGGTTTGTTTCACAGTCAGCCCGATATGGTCTGGTACCAGTGCCACGATTTCTGCGTCAGTTGTGTCTCTTCCGCGCAACGCGCCGCCCACTCGGGCACGGAGAAAGACATTCTTTGGTGGAGCATAGACCGGCAGCCGTAAGTCCTCTTGTTGTCCTGTCGTTGGCGTTGGCGGCTGTTCCGACGCAGCCACTCCCGTGGCTGAGGTGATGAGGCTCAGGGCCAGAGCAATTCCAATGAGCGTAGAGGGACGGCGGAGATTCATGACGGCTCCTTTCCAGCTTCAATCGAGTAATGGTGCACAACCTTCGATTAAAGCCAATTATTCATTAATAAGAACGGCGACCAGTAAGCCGGATGGCCATAGATCCGGTCGTGCAAGAGTTTCTGTTGGGCACGTTGGAGCGCGACGGCTTTGGAAAGAGCGGGATCGCGCAGTTGTCGATAAAATTCTCCGATCAGGGTTGCCGAGGCTTCATCGTTGATGAACCACAGTGTGGCGAGTGCACTGCGGGCACCGGCCTTCAATGCCACACCGGCCAACCCGAGCGCCGCACGGTCATCGCCGATACCAGTTTGACAGGCGCTCAAAGTCAACAGTTCGAGCGGCTCTTCTCTGAACCGAAAGAGGCCGATCAGTTGGTCAAGGGTCTGCATCGTCAGTTTTCCGTCGAAGGTCAATAGATACGAATCGTTCACGTCGGTCGAGAATTTGCCGTGGGTCGCAATATGGAGACCTCCATACTTTCCTTCACGCAATTCCCGTTCCAGCCTGGATGTTTGAAAGGCGCTGTTCAGGAGTTGGTCGCTTTTGTAGAGCTGTTGAATGGATTCAACCTCGTTTGCCACAAACGGGAGGGCAGGGAAGCCTTGGACAGCGGTGGTAAGGCCGGCAGTGAGAAAGCGGAGTTTGTCGCGATTGAGCGGACGCGGATCGGTCAATGTCAGACCAGGCGTCATGGCCAGCGCGAATTTGCTGACCAGAAAGGAATTCCCGTCGTGAAGCGCGGCCAACGGAATCGTCCGCAGGGCGCTGTCTGGAACAATGACCAGTGTCGAGATGTTCAGGTGCAACAGGTCGGTCTCGAGAGGACGGATCAGCCAGTCATAGAGTTGTTGGGCATGCGGCAGGTATTCACGGGTAGTGCGTTTTTCCACCAATCGACGAAAGGCTCGAATTTCTTGAGTCAATTGATCTGCAGATACCGGGACCGAGATGCGTTTCAAGCCCGAGGGGAGGCTCATGAGCAATTCCAGTCGGGAATTGAACATGATGGGATAGACGACGGCCGTATCCGCTGATAAGTGGTCGAATGTCGTCAACTTCGAACGAACGGCATCGACACACGCATCCTTGAAATAATCCCGCAGCTCGACGGTCTTGTATGTTTCGATTGCATCTCGGGCGGTGCGTAGGTCGATATCGACCGCGTTGATCTCGTCGGTCAACGCGGCGCGTTGCAACAATAAGTCGGCCAGCTCAAAAAACAGCGGTTTTAAGGTATCTTGCTCACCGACAACACCATCGGAAGCAGCCTGTGTCAGCTCAGCGCGAATCGGTTGTAGTGTCAGCGTCGCTTGCTGGTAGGAGGCGATCGCCTGGTCAAGTTGTCCCACTGCAGTCAGCTGACGGCCAAGCTGCCATTGCCAGCGATAGAGCGATTCCGGCGCATCCACCGATTGCGCGGCGAAGAGCGCTCGCCTGGTGAGTTGTAACGCTTCATCCATACGGAATGATGTTTCATACAGATGCCCAAGGTACCCCAGAGCATAGGAGAGGGTCCGTTTGTCGCCCAGGCGCTCTGCAATCATGGCGGCTTCCTGGAGCACGCCAGCCGTACGTAACAAGAGCGCATCATGTTCTTGAGGGAGGTGAGACAGCAATCGCTGGTAGGTCACCGCGATTCCGATCAGGCTGAGGGCTGTCTGTCTGGATGGAGGCGTTACCTCTTGTAATTGTTCTAGTGCGGCGTCGAGGGTTAGGCGGCTATTGGTCGCCTGCTTGAGTCGCAACCATGCCCGCGCGGCGTTCGTGCGGGCTGTTGCCGCGAGGAGAGGAAGGCGGGCGCTCTGTGCATGGGTGACGCTTTCCTGAAAGGTATCGAGGGCTTTCTGATCCTGCTGCTGGAGGACAAGGAGGATGCCGAGATCGTTCAATGTGGTTGCAAGGAGCGGCGAAGAATTCTGCCTGTGCGCGAGGGCCGACGCCTGTTGGAGAAAATCCGATGCCTGTGGTAGTTGCCGCATCGTCAAATAGGTCCGTCCCAAGTGCCCGAGGATGGAGGCTTCCACAAGGGGATCACCGCTCTTCTGTGCCAGCCCCAGGGCAAGTTCCAGAGACTGTAGAGCTTGTTTGGATTGTCCTAATCCCAAGGAGGCTTGAGATGAGAGGACCAGGGCCTCGACCTGTGCTGGGGTATTGCCGGAACGTTTGTAGAGTTCTGCTGCCTTTTTCCAATGAGATAAGGCGGTACTGAGCGCGCCTCTTTCAAAGGCCAGAGCGCCTTCTTTCATCGACGAGCCGGCAAGGGAGGACACGTCATGGGATTCCGATTGTGTCGCAGTGAGCAAGGGAATCGCCATCAAGAACAAGCAGCACATGGTGCGTCGGATGGAAGGACGAAACAATTGCATAGGTGTCAACATGGAACCTCTTGTCAAAAGACCTGGACGACTGCCTGAAGATGGATGCCATGATCCTGGAGGTTGCCGGCGGGATGCGGGACATGATTGAGCGGCACACCCCAATAGAGTTCAAACCGTGCCCGGTCTTTCGGTAGGACCGTCCAACGGAGCCCCAACCCCACACTGGCCAAGGTTTGCGGATCGTCGGTTTTTCCCTTGGCCTGCCAGGTTTGGCCGACGTCGACGAATTGCGCGAACTGCAAGAGAGGCTCACCGCTGGCATAGCGGAGTAATGGAAAGCGAGACTCAACGGAGAAGAGAAAGCCATTGTCCCGAATCAGCGTATTCTCCCGGTACCCGCGCACGCTGAATCGCCCGCCGAGGGGAATTTGTTCCAATGGAAAGAGTCGATCGTTAGCAAGTTGTAAGTTGAGCTGCCCCAGGAGCTGCATGCCCCACCAGTCGTCAAATCGCCTGATCCCCTGGAGTTGTCCCAGCCAGGAAAAGAAGCGTCCATCGGGTAGTGGTAACCCGTTTAATGAGACGCCAGTATTGGTGGTGGCATTCAAGACATCCAGACCTACGGAAAAACGGGAGCGAGCCGCGATCACCGACGTCGAGGTGCGATGCACATATTCCTGTACAAAGCGGAGGGCACTCACGGCGCTGACTCCGGTGTTCGATGAGCCATTGATGAATGGCGAAGGTGAGCCAGGACTGTCAAAAATCGACGTCACTTTGTTATAGAGCCGCTCGCCGGTAATGGCGATGGCTAGTTCATCGGTGAGGGTTCGATAAATCGGATGGCGGATCGTGAACCCGATGATTTCCGATGTAGAGTTGAGGCCTAGGGCACGGAATTGACTCTCAACCACCACAAATTCGTTGCGACGGTAGGAGGCCGTAAATGTTGTATCGTAGCGATTGATTGGTATCGTGTACGATACATCGATGACCGGGTGGACCCCGCGTGAACCACCGTAGGTGATGCTTAACGGATCGCCATGTCCGGTCACGTTTTGGTGAGCGACCGTCAGCAAACCCCGCTCAGCTCCGACTGCCGGTGTCTGATAGTTGCTGAACTCCGCCCACATCTTCCAGGGGCTTTGCTCCTTGACGTTGACGTGGAGAATACTCTGCCCTCGTTGATCGCCGGGACGTAATTCCGCATTGATCCGTTCGATGCGGGGATCTTGTTGGAGTAATTGCAATCGTGTTTGAAGCGGCTCCATCTGCAACGGGGGACCGGCACCGAGTGCCAGGCGGTCGCTGAGAGTGCTTCGTCTGAACCAGCTGGTTCCTTCGATATCGATCCGCGACAGGGCGCCTTCGATGATCTGAATCTGAATCACGTCGTCGACCACGTCTTGATCGGGAATAACGGCGCCGGAGGTGATGTAGCCCTTGTTGACATACAAAAGCGTGAGTGCCAGTCGCAGCCGTTCCAAATCCTCAGTAGTGAGGACCTGATTGTGGTAGGGCTTCGTGATGGCTTCAATTTCCGCATTAGAAAAGACGGTATTCCCTGTTACCTGTATGGATTTGACCAAGACGTGGATCTGGCCAAGATGAGGCTGTGTTTCGCCGTCCGGTGGAGTAGTTGGCACTGATGGAAGTACCGGGTTTGGTGGAGGCATCGTAGACGGGGCGAATTTTTTCTTGAGTGGACCGGAGGGCTCTCCGGATCGGAGGGTTGGGTCAAAGACCGGAGGGAGGACCTGTGCACCTACCGGAGCGGATGGCGTCATGATCGTCATAACGAAACTTCCGTACAGCAAGGCAGAGACGAGATGACGACGTCGATCGCGGCGCGCCAAACCGACTAAGCTGACCCTCATGAGGGACATCCCGTAGCCCTTGGCGCGAATGTCCGAACTAAGAATCCAGACGGGGTCAGCCGTCGGAGTGAGAATATGGGAGGCTTATTCTTTTGCCCGGCCATTACTGGTAAAGAATCAACATTCTGATTCCATGCCATGGGTCTGGAGGCATGCGCGGTGTCCTCTCTGGTCCAATGCTCCACTGAAACCGGACTACTGAGCCATCCACTCGGTTCGCTTGGAAGCGCATCTCGTCCGGCAAGAAGAAATGTGCTCTGTTCACCGCCGGCTAAGGCGACACAACGATTTTGCAATAGGACTTGAGGCGGGCTTGTCTTCGACACGAGCTGACCAACTGTGCCACTGAGATTCGACGTGGGGGATTGAATCGTTATCCGTCCATTAAGTCCGAATGGTGTTGAGGCATCGATTCGGCTCGATTGATCCGCAATGAACACAGGTGTGGTGATTGAGATATCTCCGCCAGTGCCTCGATTTGCCTGTGCGAGAACCTCGCTGTTCTGGAGTAGGACAACTTTTGGGTCAATGGTGATGTTGCCTCCATTGCCGCCCCCATTGAGAGCCGATGTGCTGATTTCTCCATCGACGACTCGGACAAGGTCAATTGCCTGTATATTGATATTGCCACCATTGAGTTGATTCGATTGTGTCGTAATCAAACCTCGTTCCACATCGAGCTGCTTGCCGGCATTGATCTCAATATTGCCAGCGATTCCTGACCCAGTGCTGCTAGAGGATACAGTTGCCCCATCCTTGATCGTGACGGATTGTCCGGCCCTGAGCGCGATGTTGCCGCCGGATCCAGTGCTAGCTGAGGAGGATGTAATGGTTGAATCTCTACTGATGGTAATATCATTGGCCCTCACCAATATGTTGCCGGCATTGCCAGAACCACTGGTACTGGCCGTAATCGAAGCGTTATTATGTAAAGTTAACTGATCCGTCGCGGTTAAAGTGATTGAGCCGCCTCTCGCTGATGGAGCAATCCCAAAGGTTGATGCTGAGAGCGTGCCCCCGTTCTGGAGGGTGACTGAACTGGCGTTTACTGCAATATTTCCAGCCGCGCCTGTACCTTGAGTTCTGCTATATACACCACTTCCTGGCCCATCAATTAATAGTAATAGCGTAGAGTCGATTAAGCTCTGGGGGCCACGGATGCTGATAGTTCCACTAGGGCCTGAGCTAGAGGTCGTAGCATCGGCGGAAAGTTTACCCCCATCTGCAAGTCGAACCTCCCTTGCAGTAATGATTAGGTCTGCTGCAGCTGCAGTTCCAGTTGTGCCTGTTTCAATCTCAGACTGTCCATCAAGCTTGAGTGAGTTACTTAGGATAATATCCGTGCTTCTGGCGGCTTGAGTGGAGAAGTTGTCGCCATCAATCCTGGATCCATCGTGCAATTCAAGATTGTTTGCAACGATCTTGATGCTGCCAATTGTTCCGGTGCCACCACTGGCGGAGGTAAAAATAACAGACTTGTCAAGAAGACGAACATCTCCGTGCGACGTGATTATTTCAATGTTGCTCGTGTTTCCCGACCCTTGACTTGTTTGTGAGGTGATCGAGGAGCCTTCCCTTAAGTAAACATTGCCTTGGTTACTTCTTAGCGCAATGTTTCCAGCATGCCCGGCGGCACGTTCTGAGAACGACTCAATGCTCGCCTGAGAATCCATCACAATGTCCCCTGAAGATTCGAGGGTAATGTGCCCGGCATTTGCTGTTGTTGTGGTAAAAGTTATGATTCCAGCGTTCTTTAGCTGAGTGGAGTCTGAAGTGAGCAAGATATCCCCAGTATTTGAGCCGATTAATGAGTTTTCAACAATTAACCGACCCCCACGAATGCGAATTGCTCCTCCTCCGTTACCTCTAGTGTCGATAGCCGATCCTTGAGAGATTCGAATCGTACCGAGCGTTTCAGGTGACATGTGTGCAGAATTTGCCAATATTCCTTCAGAAACTTCCCCTTGTGAAGCCACGCTGGTTATAAGAACTTGTTTGCCTGGCGTTGAGGAGTTCGGTGGATCAGCAATATTCCCTAGTCTGCCAGATTCGATAGTGATGTTCCCGCCAACCAAGGTAATTGATTGTCCAGGTGGGGCTTCCAGATTGCTTCCCTGCAGAAAAATAGCTGCGGGGGTTGGGTTAAGGAATCCGAATGCGGCAACAGGCGCGCTACTAAGAACGTTTGGTATCCCAGGACTGACGTGAAAGATTCCTGACGCCCCGTTAGTTTGGGAAAGTCGTAGGTAGTCAGCTGTGGTAAATGCAACGGAACCGCTTACAGTTAAAGTTGCATTAGGCCCGAAAATGATACCGGCTGGGTTCAAGAGAAACAAATTGGCTCCAGGATAGCTCGTAGTATTGATGGTGCCAAAGATATACGAAGGGTTTCCGCCGGTTACTCGACCTAAAATGTTATCCGTGCCGATGGATGGCGTCGTGTTCAAAAACTGAGCTGTATCTCTATGTCCTACGCTGAATTGATCAAAGCTATGAAAAAGATTGGGTCCAGTCCCGTTGTCGGACCTGGTTCCTCCGGTAATCTGGATAGTGTGTCCCTGGGTCGTCGTCCTAGTTCCAAGATCACCGGCACCGCTCGTATGAGCGATGGCGGTGACCACTTGGGACTGCGCCAATACAACCTCAAATGATAGCCATACAAAACAGAAGAAAAAAATGGCGGCAAGAGTTCTTGCATCAGGTAAAGAACGAATGGGCATAACACGCATCCCAACCTCTGTCGTGGGTAGCCTGATGGCCGGCAATTACTTTTTGCAAACGCAGCCTGGCGGTTGATCCACATTGCAGGTGCTTCCATCGTAAGAACACCTTGTTTCTGGCCCAAACCCAAATTTGGCACAGCCCCCGAGAGAAACGCTGAACAGTAATAAAATGGTAAAATAAGTAACAACCTGAACCGACTTACGTTTCTGATTCATCATCTCATGCCTCCTTCATTGTGGATTGAAAATACAGCTGCCATCGTCGTTTCCTTTATCGATCATGTTACACATGGCCGACTTAATAGTAAGTGCATAGAGTAGATGTAACTCTATTCGTGCGATATGTCCCGACTGCTACGCAGCGGGTCTCTAGTATAGATTCTTCTAATCTATGTCAAGGCGCAACATTCTCGACATCGTTCTCATTCCTGGGCAAAAATCTCGTCTGTAGCTAGTGTCCCTCTGCCAGGGAGTAGCCATTGTAGTTTTGCTCTCAGAACGTTCTGTTTAACGACATCGGGTACGATGCATTCGGGCAATCGTGGCTTGAAGCATCGCCTAATCTTGTCTGCTCATCAGCCTTCTTGCCAAGTGGCTCAAGCAAGGTGCAGGCCACCGGCAAGGTCTTGAGCGATTGTCTGTGTCTAATGAATGAAATACGTAGAGTCTATGGGCGGTTACAGATCTGCGAACTAGGGACGAGAGCAATGTCACGAATGAAAAAAGAAGATCGAGGTGAATCAAAATGGATTCAGTGCTCTGTATCCAAAAGGATTCATATTATTTGCTCAATGTTGAAGAATGCCGGAATCGCCGATTTTTGATTTCACGATTGCGACACTGAGCCTCAACGAACCTTCGACGGGCAGGGGTGGACACTGCCACTGCATGAAGATCGTCGGCCATAAATCTGAGAAGATGTGGAAGCGGTACAATTCAATTGCGGAGCGAGACTTGACTCAAGCAGTCAAAAAGGTTCACAAATATCTCCAGGAGAACATGCCGGGAACGCTAGCCGGGGGTTCCGGAACATACCAAACTGTAAGCCGTTGAAAAGTAACGGGCGCCCGTAGCTCAGTCGGATAGAGCATCAGCCTTCTAAGCTGAGGGTCGCTGGTTCGATTCCAGCCGGGCGCACCATATAATCAAGCGGTTGCATTGCTTCTCCTTTCTGGTCCTCTGTTTCGGGCCCCTTGGTTTGAGCTGTGGTTAGAGTTGGACCGAGCGAGCCTTTCATAATGGCCGATTGTAGATGCCCTGGGGCGAGGTGGCTGTAGCGCATCGTCGTTTGAATGTCGGCATGGCCTAAGAACTCCTTCACAGTCACCAGATCGACACCAGCCATGACGCGACGGCTTGCGGCTGTATGTCGGAGCTTGTGCCAGCTCACACCCTGGATTCCTGCCTGCCGAAGGTAACGCTTAAACGTCTTCTTGGCGAAGGTGGAGGCATCGAGCGGTTGATGAGGGCCGTTGTGTCCAGGGTAGACGTAGGCGCTCGTCAGGAAGCTTGTATTGCCCCTGAGAATGGCGATCGCCCACGGGGTGAGGGGTACATGCCGGGTCTTGCCACCCTTGGGCAGGGGAATGGTGAGTACGGCATTCTCGAAATCGACGCAATCCCAGCGTAGGCCAAACTGTTCTTCCCGCCTCAGGCCGGTTTCTATCGCCAGGGCCACCATGGCCCAATGCTCCGGCAACATCACGTTCTTCAAGTGTATGAGCTCTGCGTCGGTGAGAAAGCGCGTCTTGCGGACTTCAGGGAACCGGCGGATCCCCTCACACGGATTGCGATCGATCAATCCCTCTCGTTTGGCACGGTTCAGCACGGCGCTGAGGAACGTCAGGTGCCGGTTGATCGTCGAATCGGCGGGACCTCTACCGACAACCTTCTTGCCTTGAGCTCGAAGGGCCTCGCGTTTGACGCGATGGGCGCGCATGGCGCTCTGCACTCGGCGGATGTCTTCAGGGGTTAATTCCCGAATCAGCCGTTGGCCAAGGAGGAGCGACCAGCGCTTGCCGTAGCTCTTGTCATTCCGCCATCCGCGATTCGTATTGGCTTCGAGCACTCGTCGGATCCATGTGCGCAAGGTGACATCTTGTTTCTTCTGGGAAAACTGTTCTGGGAAGAAACGGCGCTCACGGATCTCTGCTCGCAACTTGCCATGCAAGGCGACCGCCTGACTCTTCGTGTCACACTTGAAGGTCTTGGCGCGGCCATTGATGAAGACCTGGACCCACCAGCCAGCGCGGTCCTTACGCTGGAAGACGCCTATATCGCGTCTGCTTGATCGTGTCACGGTGACACTCTCCTTTGGTTAGTGTCCTTTGTTGTGTTAGTTTTTCTGTCTGCTCCTGTCGGCCTTTCTGGCTCAATCTCGCCTTCCCCCTGTCGTGTTGGTGCGGTACGGTTTTCTGTGTTGATTGATGAGACCGTCGTTCGCGCAAGGCTCGTTGCCGTTCCCGAAGCGAACACGGGCTCTCACCCTGTACGCCACGCCATAAAGGACAGAACCGTTGACGTGGATCATGTTGAATGAATAACCCGCCGCAGTCCTTCGCTGCGCAGCGTTGCATCCGCTGTCCCGTGACCGCCACAGCGAGTTGATAGTAAATTACGTCGATAAGGGAGCGAAACGAAAACCCTAGCTGAAGACTGGGCCCGACATCTGAAAGAACAGGACCGATGCCTGCTAGGTTACGATTGATAAGATAACTGACGATGTCGCGCGCTAGAGCAAATGGCCAAGGCTCAGGACGTTCAGCTCCAAGCGTAAAAGGTAATCGGCGAATCTTTGCGCCCTCGGCAAAGCGGATAGTGACGAGTGGGCTACCCAATTTAGCCAGCTCGGTTTGCAGTCCTCCCTCATCGGCATCCTGGACCAGTCGCCATAGATTCATGATTAGGTGGACGGTCAAAGCATGCTGCCTTACCCAGGGCAACGGATCTCCGTATCGTTGCGGTTCCTCGGCACCCTGTGAAGCCAACTCAAAATAGCCCAAAAGGCCATAACACCCGACGAAGCGAAGCACCTCCTCATCTGTTCCGGCATACAACTTCGCCAGCACGTTTGGGAGTTCAATGTGTGTTATTGGCGCATACTGTTGTCCGGGGGATTTTCCTGATGCAGCTTCGATGATGCCGTTGCGGATGCGATAGGTATCCTCGACAGGCCAAAGACCCGAGAACCCTTTCCTTCTCGCATCCGAAACCCTGGACCATTCGTCAGGATGTATGGCGTTCATCATAACGATTGAATAACGGTATCTTTGGTGGACTATCGTTATGCCTAAATATAAAAATGGCGTCACGTAGATGTCAATAGCGTTGTCTAGATCAACTAAAACTATGGAGGAGTAAATGAGTGCGATCATTAAAGCCAGCGAGCGGTATATTCGAGTGCCTGAATTTGTGAGCCGGACGGGGCTGGCTCCAGCCACTGTGCGCAAGAAAATTGCCCGGCGAGAAATTTCCTACCACAAAGTCGGAAG
This sequence comes from Nitrospira sp., assembly GCA_018242725.1. Taxonomy (GTDB): domain Bacteria; phylum Nitrospirota; class Nitrospiria; order Nitrospirales; family Nitrospiraceae; genus Nitrospira_D. The sequence goes on from JAFEBI010000008.1 coordinate 127,912, forward strand.
GTGTGTGGTGATTCCGGAAAGTGAAGTGGTGCGCGTGTTGGGCAAACGGCGCGAGGCGGTTTCGCTCACGCCGGAAGAAGATGGTGCGGCGTGAGAGTAGAGCTATGTCTACGCGACTGAAGCCAGTGCCGAAAGTGGTGAGGGAGGGACAGGATCCTCTATCGTCCGATGAGGGAGACTTTGAAATTGAATGCACCATCAATCGGCCACCGTTGGTTCCTGATGGTAACTATGAACTCGCCTTCATACGGGTGGATCGAAAGAAGAATCTCTGGGGACGAATGAAGCTCTTTCTCCACTTTAAGATTATGAATCCTGGTGAACATTTTGGGAAGGTCCTCTTCATGGCCGTCAATATTCCCCCAAATGGCAACTTCTCGATCAGCTCCAAGTTTCTCCAGCAGTGGGTTATTGCTGCCGGATTTCATCCGGGCCGGCGGGATCGGCTCTCAACGAGGGTTTTTCGCGGAAAGGTCTTCTTTGGCGCTGTGCGGACCGTTACGCAGTATGTCCACAGCTCAAAAAAGATGATGGATCGCGATCCGGAATCTTTCTACTCAGTTGTCGATCACTTGATCGAAAGGCGGACGGGGCTGTGATGCACGAACGAGGGAAAGAAGTGCCATCAACAGGGAACTCTTACTCCTACTCAGACTCGTACTCTTACCGGTACCTATCACCTCTACCACTATCTGTACCCATACTCATACCACCCAGCCATACACCAAAAACGGCGCAGGGAGCTCGTTTTCGAGCTTCGCTTGGCAAAGCTTTGAACGGGGTTGGACCCGTTCAAACTTCAGCAGAAAGGGCTGCTGGAGATATCACGCTGGTTCATGCATCACCCTCCCGGCAGGCTCTCACGGGCTTGCCGGGGACCAGCCATGATGTCTTTGATGTCATCACGAACAAGTGTTCAACTGTTGTTCACGAGGTGTTCAACGCAGTGAGCATTAGTGCTGACAGGGGTGAAATGTGGGGATGAATGAAAGTCTCGGATTCAGAAAGCTCGAAAGCGGTCGAAGAAGTCGGCGATAGATTTTCCCAAGAGTTCCTTCGTCGTCACTTCGGCTGCGAGGAATCAGGTTAGCATCAGTAGGTAAGCCTGGATGTTATCCAGAGGATGCCTCTACGAGAGACAGTGTATCTCACGCGAAAGCGTGTTGCAGACAGTTGGTGATGGTGGTCTCAGGGTGAACAAAAAGGGTAGTGTGCGTGCTGTTCCTTCACGTGCACCAGAGGAGAGCCGCAGATCTTAGCCTAAGCGGTTTAGCTGTGGTTCCCGCTCGCATTGAATCTGGATTCGTGACGGAGTGTTAGGCGAACGACATGCTTCGTATTCGGGAGTCACTTACAGGAGAGCGAAAAGGTCTGAAGGGGGAAGGGGGATGAAATCTTTACAGGTTCAAAGTGTAGACCGACTGTCTTCCCTCACGAAATGTCGCCGCGAAATTGGAAAAGAAAAAGTTGCAGATTTATTGGGAAATGTCAGTAACTCCCAGAAAAATCTCGAGGAGAAAGGTAGTCAGGCGAACTGAACGAATGTACCTTGAGGGTTCTGTGTGAGTATGTAACTGTTAGTTACATACGACATACAGATTGTTGAAAGACCCGGCACGCCCTAGCTAACCCGATAACAACTCGCCACCGCTCTTTTAAGGCGTTCTACACTGACGAGATCGATGCTGTTTCATGCCGGATAGTTTTAGAGATACACCTGTAACCCACGCGAATAGTGGTGTTCCCGTGGTTCATCACGGTGGCGCGGAATGATGTTTGTTTCCAGACCTGATCCGGCCTTACAACACAATCGGCTCGACCTCATCGAGCGACACCTGATCCTGCCGCCGATCATGGAGTCCCATCGCTGGGGTGTGTGCATGGTCTGATCGGAGAGTTGCCCAGTATGGCCTCAGGTCATCGGGATAATACGCCCTGGCATTACCCCTTGACGGAGTCACTGAATGGGATGAGAATATCATTCGTTGGTTTTACTTATACCTCCCGAGCGCCTGAAGAAGAGGAGCACGAACAGCGCTACGCAGTTGCTGTCAAGGGACCATGATAAACAAGAAAAAGATCTTCCTGGCCTCCTCGTCGGAATTGGCGGACGATCGGCGTCAATTTGAAATCTTTCTCAACCGGAAAAACAAGTCTTGGGTGAACCAAGGGGTCTTTTTGGAACTCGTGCTCTGGGAGGATTTTCTTGACGCAGTATCTCAGACTCGGCTGCAAGATGAGTACAATCAAACCATTCGTGATTGTGATCTCTTCGTCATGCTGTTCTTTACCAAGGTGGGCACGTACACCGAGGAAGAGTTCGAGACCGCTTTCGGGCAGTTCAAGACGACCAACAAGCCCTTTATCTTCACGTATTTCAAGGACGCGCCGATTTCAACCGGGGCGTTGGACGATGCGGTGCTCTCGCTTCTTCAGTTCAAGAAGAAGCTGAGTACGCTTGGGCATTTCTACACCGTCTACAAGAATGTCGAAGACTTGCAACTTAAATTCGACCAACAGTTGGACAAATTAGTTGCCACCGGCTTTATCGAGTTCAAGCGAGATGCAGGCGAGGCATCTGCCCCAACAATCCACATCAGCGACAGCAAGAATGTCGTGGCGGGCAGTTAAATCAATACTGACGGAGGCGATGTTATCGTCGGTGGTAACACAACAAGAAAGACCTAGGGCTCATGCCTGAGACACAACTCGACAACGTCCAGAATGCCATTGTGAACTCCACGGTCACCACCGCGGGCGGCGATGTTTTGGTGAACGGACACAAAGTTACCAACTATTACTATTCCGCTCAATATCAAGAGCTCAAAAAGCACGCCGATGAACTAGACACTCGATTTGCGAAGACCCAGCAGAAGATCGAACAATACCCCGACGATGAAGATTTCAAGGCCGAGCTGCTGACCATCAGCGAAATGCGGAATGAGATTCACAAGAAACTCGACGATTTCAAACAAGAGGTCATCCGCCTTGCCGAAACCTTCACCAAACTGCCCATTAACACCGAGCGGTTGAAGTTGGCCCAACAGCACTTTGAGGTAGGTGAGTATGCAGCCGCCAGGGCCGTCTTGGATGCTGAACAGATGAGTACCGAGCTCGGTGCCCTCCTGCGGCGAGACGAGGAACTGCAACAGCAGCAGGCAGAAGTCCAGAACCTCCGCATGGACAAGGCGCATGAATTTTTCATCCTGGCGCGACTGACCGCCATCGACTTCACGAGGCTGGACCGCTTTGAACGGACCCGCGACTACTTTGAGCAATCCCTCAAGGCAGCGCATACGTCCGAGAATACGTTTGCCTATGCGTATTTCCTACAAAAGCACAATCAATTCAATGCCGCTGTACCCTGGTATACGGAAGCGCTGACGATCTATCGCCGCTTGGCGGAGGCCAATGCCCAGACGTATTTGCCGTATGTGGCCACGACGCTCAATAACCTTGGCGTTTTGCAGGAGGCTAGGAACGAAATGTCCGCGGCGCAGGTGGCCTATGAGGAAGCGCTGACGATCTATCGCCGCTTGGCGGAGGCCAATGCCCAGACTTATTTGCCGTATGTGGCCACGACGCTCAACAACCTGGCCTCTTTGCAAGCAGACACGAACGAAATGTCCGCGGCGCAGGCGGCCTATGAGGAAGCCCTGACGATCCATCGCCGCATGGCGGAGGCCAATCCTCAAACGTATCTGCCCGAAGTCGCGATGACGCTCAATAACCTTGGCGTTTTGCAGGAGGCTAGGAACGAATTGTCCGCGGCGCAGGCGGCCTATGAGGAAGCCCTGACGATCCGTCGTCGCTTGGCGGAGGCCAATCCCCAAACGTATTTGCCGTATGTGGCCACGACGCTCAATAACCTTGGCGTTTTGCAGAGGGCCAGGAACGAAATGTCCGCGGCGCAGGCGGCCTATGAGGAAGCCCTGACGATCCATCGCCGCATGGCGGAGGCCAATCCCCAAACGTATCTGCCGGATGTGGCCAAGACGCTCAATAACCTTGGCGTTTTGCAGAAGGCTAGGAACGAAATGTCCGCGGCGCAGGCGGCTTATGAGGAAGCCCTGACGATCCGTCGTCGCTTGGTGGAGGCCAATCCCCAGAAGTATCTGCCCGATATGGCCGGGACCCTCAACAACCTAGCCAATTTGCAAGCAGCCAGGAACGAAGTGTCCGCGGCGCAGGCGGCCTATAAGGAAGCCCTGACGATCTATCGCCGCATGGCGGAGACCAATCCCCAGACGTATCTGCCCGATGTCGCGATGACGCTCAACAACCTGGGCCTTTTGCAAGCAGCCACGAACGAATTGTCTGCGGCGCAGGCGGCCTATGAGGATGCTCTGACGATCTATCGTCGCTTGGCGGAGACCAATCCCCAGACGTATCTGCCCTATGTCGCGATGACGGCGAGTAACCTGAGCCGCTTCTATAGGCAAGCGCTGTTGGACCAAAAGCGATCACTAGACTACGTCCGTGAGACGCTCACTGCCGCCCTCCCATTCGTGGAGGTGTTACCTGCTGCGGAACAATACACTCGCCGCGCGTTACAAGTCGTCGAGGCGTGGGGGCTTGATACAAAGACGTTTCTTGAAGAAACGATTCAGTCGATAGAAGCCAACACCCCATAGCCTCGCCATGTATTTTCTTTTGAGAAGGATCGCAATCGAGTGTTAGTTCACCAAGCAATACGTCGGTTATATTGAAGGTAGACAGACCAAGGGCACCTCGGATACGCTCATGTGAAGATGGGTACGAAGCCAGCCAGCCGTAAATACACAAAGCAGTATCGTTGTATGGGTCGATCCTTCTCCACTCACTGAGAGTGGGTACGGAATACCAGGCAATCCAATACAGAGGTGGTTGCGATCAGAGGTCGAATGGTATCGAATGCGGGCATACCTTGGCACAAACAATCCAACTTCATCATGCTGACAGAGGAATACCATTGACCTTGCTGACAGCATGTTTCAACCCACTGCCGTATTGGTGACGGTTCTGGTTACGGTTCAGTCACGGTTTGGGTCACGATTACACATCTAAGCCAATCGTACATAGCCATCATCCGAAACGGCGGTTCACTCATCCTGACGAGGCGATTCTCTCACTCCATCACTTTCCATCTCTGCCCGTCTCAATAGTTTCATTAGCCCTTTTAAGGCGAGGGCCCTGTGTTCGAGTCCCAGCCGGCTCACCACTATGGACAAAAGGAAGAACTTTCAAAACACACTTCAGACTCTTTGCGCTTTCGTAGTCATACTACTCCGTGCTTACAAACGCTACTTGCGATCGTGAGTAGCGAAGTCGTTTTGCCGTGCTTTTGACGTATCCTTCAGCCGGTCCCAAAACAAATCTTTCTGGATTTCAGATTGGCGGATCAATTGTAACTCTCGTGCTCTGGCCAATCTGCTTTTCGGGTTGCTTGCGGCCCCAGTGTTTTCCATTGGCATAGGTAATACATCTTACAAATTGATTGGAACGGGCTTCAGAAGAGGTATCGATTCAGGAGACAAAGCGACCCAAATTCCCAAAAGGATAAAAATGACTGCAGTAGCAACAGAAAGGTTATGACTCCAAGGCAGTACTTTTTCTGCAAACATAATCAACGTCAGCAACCCCATCCAAATTATTCCAACTACCCCTGTTATGAACAGAAGTGCCATCAACGCCCAGCAACATCCCACACAAATGATTCCATGCGACACCCCCATGCGAAGGCTGCCGGAGTAACCGTTTTTCCACTTGCGGGTAAAATAACTGAGGGGAGACCGGCAACTGGACAAACAGGCTTGCTTGAGCGGCGATATCTGGTAGACGCCGGTTAGAAACAAACTGGTGCTGAGAAGACTCGTTTCAGACGGAGTCCAACCAATCCCCCGGCTCCATAATTCTCGAAGAGCTCCATCACATATGAACGCCGCCGTTCCATATATCACCCACGCGATTCCATATCCCGTTATAAAACAGGCCATCCTGATAGCTTGCTCCCTCAGACCGACCCGACAATTGGCGAGAAGACTGGCATAGACTCTGACGTACACGATCTCCGTCGGCAGCATCATGGCCGTGAGCATGATCACCCAGCCCATCATGTATAGGGGGAAATAAGCGAGTTGGGGGCCATGTCCATGACCCATGTCCGTCTGAAATATGAGGTGGATCCAGGCCAATAGGCCTGCTACCACTAAGCCTACGGACCAGACCGTTGAAACGTCGACATGACGGGAAGGGTTCCGGTTTCCGACATGCTCCAAGGTCTTTGATAGAGCGTTCATGATGCGTCAGGGCCTTTCCATTCAAATGCAATGTGCTTGCTGCTTTGCCCTTTCGGAATGTCCTGGAAGAACCCAAAGGCTCGCCAATACCCTTGAATGCTTTTGCCCCACGTGGCGATCTTCCCGCTTGGACCAACCTCGCTGCCCGGCAGATTAATGGTCTGCACCCGTTTGTTAGGGTCTGCTGTCGGGCCCGTGAGTGCCTCACCCTGCCCCCGAAGAACATTCGGGATTTCAACCCGCCAGTTTTGAAGTGAGTCATCGACCTCCATGAATATCTCGGCAACTTCGATGCCCTTAAACTCTCGGATCAGAGGAACAACATTCCCCATCCAGCCACCAGCCTTGCCCGTGAAGATCATTTGGAGCGCCTCTCTTTGCTTATGATCGGCGGTGGCATCGATAAACATGCCGATATCGAAGTCGCCGCTGGCCCAGAGATTTCCTTTTAAACCGCCCACAATGACGACTTTCAATCCGGCGAGATTGGTCTGGCCGTAGTGACCGGTTTTGATTTTATATCCAAAAATGACATCGCATACATTCCCGGTCGGAGCCTGTGCAAACGTACAGGGACATGGAACGTTGCAAGAACACACATCGATCCAATCGCCCGATACTTGCCAATCGGGGACGGTATTGGCATGATCAACTGTGGGTTTCATGTGACCTCCTTTAAATTATGTACCAATCCGAATATAATTGACCATTCACTTTTTTATGTCAATAATTATTATGCGAACTGGTACATTAAGCGTTGCTACCCGACCTGAGTGGCCATGAGAACAAAGTTCAGCCCAATGGCAGCACCGCAGATGTCAAAGAAGAGAAGGGGCAGACCACCGACCTATGACTCTGATATGGCGTTAACTGCGGCTCTTGATCTGTTCTGGTCGAAGGGATTTGCTGAAACCAGCCTGGACGACATCAGCGCGGCCACTGGGATGACGAGGCCAAGCATCTATGCGGCGTTTGGCGACAAAAAGGCGCTCTACCGTAAAGCCCTCGAGAAGTTCACTGGGAACTTTCTGGGAAGGCTCGAGCCCATTCTATTTGCGGGCTTATCTCTTGAAGAAGATCTGATCAACTTCTATTCAGCCGCCGCACAGACATACACGTCCAACTCCAACATGGCGCATGGATGTCCTGTGCTGTGCACGGCGCCGACAGCGGCGGGCCTCAATGCTGATGTTCAATCCGATCTGAAACACGCTCTGGATAAAATAGATGAAATTCTTTCACGGCGCTTTACACAAGCCAGAAAACAGGGACAATTGAGGCAGACAGCCAAACCCACGGTTCTTGCGCAGATGGCAGGCGCCTTATTGAATAGTCTTTCCACCCGCATCAGAGCGGGGCAAGCTGTGAACGTTGCTTCTTTCATTAGGGACACCGTAAAGGAAATGCTAAAGAAGTGACATTCGTCTTTGGACCAATGAATGTCAACGATGCGAGGTTGACGGAAACAAGGGCTTGTAATATTAAGATTAGAGAGGTTTTGAAATGTCTGGTTATATCCAAGGATTAATGGTACGTGGGAGCGGAATGCTTGGAGGACGGACAACGTCTCTTAATGTTGCTAGATGGTAGGGATTACTTTATTACTGGGAAAATGCTGCTGTCCCCATACTACTAGAGCCCTCAATACTGGCTTGAGGCCCTCGCCCTTTTCTGTCAAAACATATTCATAGCGTGTTGGGTTTTGCTGGTAAGCCTGCCGGGTAACAATGCGAGACCTCTCCAACTGTTTCAATCGATCGGCAAGGATGTTTGATGCGATTCGCTCCGAAGAATCCATGAATTCCTGATAACGTTTTTTGCCCAGGGCCAGATCTCGAACAAGCACCAGCGTCCACTTATCCCCAAGGATATCAAGCGAATTCGTGATCGGGCAGGATGATCGCTTAAATTTCATTTTGTCATTCCTCGCGCGGTCGATCAGTTATCCTCACCCGTGCCCCTGTTGATTGCATAGTTATATCCGTAATTCTAATACAGCTACTTGCATATTGCAATTAACTTGGCTAGAGTAACTTGTGATATGCAAGTGATATTATATTAAGGTAATTCCGCGTTCCGACATGAAAGGAGGACTGGCCGAATGATCATGAGCCAAAGCGTCCTGTAACTTTACGATCCAGACAAGCTCAACGCAGCATCAATGACCGAACCTATGAGGAGGAACACGATATGCCGTTATGGAAGGTTTATCATCCTGTCGGAGCGTTCTCGGCTGACGATAAAAAGAACCTCGCCAAGAAGGTGACGGATGTGTATGCGCAGATCCCGATCCCTAAATTCTATGTGGTGTTCATTTTTGAAGAGTTCGCGAAGGACTCCTGCTTTGTCGGTGGTGAACCAAATAACAAATTTGTCCGCTTCAAGATCGACCATATTGCTCGGACATTACCGGGATCAGTCCTTCGAGAGTGGTGGATCAGGACCCTCGATACGGTTATTGCTCCCTACGTCAAGGACAAGGGATATGATTGGGAGATTTCTGTGGATGAAACCCCGGTCGATCTGTGGTCTCTTCAAGGTGAGATTGCCCCGCCTTTTGAATCTGTCGCTGAGAAGCGGTGGGTGAAGGAAAATAAGGCTAGTCCCTACACATTAGCAGAAAAGATTCCTGCCAATCTCATCCTCGCTCCTGGCATAGCGGATCGGTAGGTTAGCTGGCGACGCGAGCCAGGCTTTGTACCCAAGAGAGATGACGACCACCATGAACAGTCATCTTTCTTGGGACAATTTCTATCTACAAAGGTTTGCCTCTTGTTGATAGAGACCGCAGCACAGTCGCAGCGGGTATGCTTGGTGCATAATCCCACGATACAACGCCAAATCTAAAAGTAAGATCTATCAATGATTTGGTACCCGATATTTCAATTAACCTCGTGCATATGATCTTTGACCTGCCCGAGCTAATTTGGTCCAGGGTGACTGTTAAACTGGATCGCAATCCTACGCCAGGTTGAAGGGCGTTCCATCCACTCAGATCCAGCGGAGGCTGCAGCGTTAAAACTATTGCACCATGAGACACCAAATGCGGGAGGCCCACCGATGTTGGACAGAGTGGAACGAAAGATTATGCAGAGTTTGCTACCAAGAGAAGACCGAAACACGCGAACACATGACTTCCTGGCGAGCGCATCTCTACCTCAATCAACTTGATAAGTTGTTCACTCCCATCTGGCGTAACCATCTCTACGGGATTCTCATAAAGACCATCATAAATGGGAAGGGGGCCACGTCATCATCCATGAGTCCGAAATTATTTCGTACCCACCGAACTGAATCTCTTTCGATTCACCTCTGTATCTCTTTTGATTCAGTCCTTACCACTCGATACGGACATCTCTGTATCAACTTAGAACAGTGATACGTATATCTATGTGACATTACTGTTGTTGCGAATATATATATTTAGAGCTTCTCTCAAGCATCATTCTTGCTTTGTGTAAATATATATAACAGCTTATCCCAAGATAACGGGGCAGCTTTCGTTGGCAATTCCACCTGTCGGGGAGAATGATCATGCCCGAAAAGTCAGAAACACCAAAAGGCCTTACATTACATCGCGCATTTCGTGACGCGTTGGCCAACGCTCGTTTTGAGAGCTATCGGAAGGATTCAAGTGTTCGAGTTGCCACGGAGGAAGAATTCGAACGGATGCGCCGACACTTGCAAGCTCTGCACGAAGGTGTCGAGATCCAACATAGTTTTGTCGATGCAGCCGGGCACGTCTTTGATTGCGTGCCGGTTTCGCAGCAGCCATCGCTAAAAGGACAGAGCCAAAGAGGTCCATTACCGGAAGCGCCTTCGCTACCGGATGTCACCGGGGAAAAGACAGCTCCCTCTTCTGCTAAAACGAAAAGTGTTGCAGCGCAGAACGATCAGGTTGATCGGTACGGCAATGCGATGCGCTGCCCGCCAGGATGCGTGCCGATACGGCGCGTCACGCTTGGAGAATTAGCGCGTTTTGGCACGCTTGCAGATTTCTTCCGAAAACGTCCACCTCTCAACCCAAGTGCACCGTCGTCAGATATCAGCCAGAATCATCGTTATGCCTACACACAGCAAGACGTGAATAACCTGGGGGCTCACAACTTCCTGAACGTGTGGTCGCCGAGTGTTGGAACACATCAGATATTTTCATTGTCTCAGCACTGGTACTCCGCTGGAAGCGGGAGTAGTCACCAGACTCTCGAAGTTGGTTGGCAAGTTTATCCCGGTAAATATGGTCACAACCAACCGGTTCTATTTATCTATTGGACCGCCGACAACTATGTTTCGACCGGTGCCTACAATCTCGACGGTCCGGGCTTCGTGCAAACAAATCCAGCCTGGACCATAGGCGGTGCACTTTCACCAGTCAGCGCGGATGGAGGGGCACAATATGAAGTCGAGGTCGCGGTCTATTTATTTGGCGGCAACTGGTGGTTATATCTTGGCGGCATCACCGCTGACAAGGCAGTCGGCTATTTCCCAGCTTCAATTTATGCCGGTGGTGCCATGGCCAGCAATGCAACGTCGATCCTGTTCGGAGGGGAAACGGTGTGCGACGATACTGGACCGTGGCCTCCCATGGGCTCTGGGCAAATGGCGAGCGCGGGCTGGACGCATGCGGCCTACCACCGCGACATCTTTTTTTTCCCAACAGCTGGCGGTGCGCAATACGCAGCACTAACTGGCCATACGCCTTCGCCCGCGTGCTACACCCAGGCGGTCGGCAACGCGCTGGCTCCCTGGAACATCTACTTTTTTTACGGCGGCGCCGGCGCCGGCGACTGCTGACATCAGGCAGGAAAGGATAGCGACATGGCTCGAAATCCACGCTCTCGGGCAGCAACGTCCCAAAACGTCAACGCACGTCCAACAACTAATGATACTGGAGTTAAATACGACATTGCACGCCAGCGAATTCCGGCCACCGCTGATCCGCTCGCCTTTGGAGAAGGCAAGATTGGCGCTGACCTAACGCAACTTAGGATCGCCAATACTGCGGTATTGTTTGCTGGCATGCAGGAAGTTGGTGTCAGTCTCTCAATAGTAGGCAAGATTTTGGCAGTACGGCCGGCGCCGGCTCAGCTCATCGCGACTTTGGTACAACCGGACGGCAGCGTGGGGCGACAACTGCAAGTGCAGTTTGACCCCACGACATTAGGCAAGCAAGGCACCCCCGAAACGGTGCTGACGGATGATAGTGGTGCTTTTCACCTACCGTTGCCAGCCGGTGCGGCATTCGAGAATGGCGGCTCGCTTAGTATTATAGTTCATGGTGGTGCAGCAACAGTGCCGGTACAAATTCCGTTCAGCCAGATTGCGGGCAACGGCCTAGCGGGCCAGGTAGCACTGCGGCAGTTTATGTCTCCGCTACCGGTCTCGATTCTTGCTTCGCTCCTCGCTGTGGCACCGCCACCACGTGCAGATCAGCCTCCGCCCATTCCTGACAATCCGCTGCAACTACCGATCGTGCGCATTGGTGACGATGAGGACTGCCTATTAAAGTTCGGTCTCAACCAGTCGATCGATCGCTTCCCTTACGGCGTGTTCTTCCGTCTTGTTGAGCCACGCGCCAGTATCGGCCATAAGGTGCTTCGTTGGCCTTTCCCAGGGGCTAACGGTTTCACTTTCCTGCCGACATATACGACCGCCGCAACGGGTGCCGGCGCCGATCCGAATGTTGTGACTACCTATGTTGATCGCGTGCCTGTCGACCAGCCATTGAGCGTCGATGGCTTTCGCGATCGGCTTATGGGGTTGGAGGCCAATGGCATAATCTCCTCTGATGAGACTGTACCCATGGCAGGCACGCTTGGTTTGGGCTATGTGCTAACCATGTCGCAGCGTTGGACCTTCAAGGGTCTAGCTTTGGGTGATCTTGTCTATTCTCTGCCCATGGCGCCAGGCGAGCAACAGCAGGTAGCGATTTTCGAGCGACGCGATACCAACGCGGTGTTCGAAAGCGAGAGTTTCTCTGAGGAACAGGCGCTCCTCCAGCAGGCTAGTGCTGACACTTCCACTACGGCAACGTTCGGATCGGCCTTCAATGAAGTGATCAATGGTCGTTCCAGCTTTCAGGTCGATAGTTCGACATCTTCTGTCGGTGGCAGCTTTTTCGGCTTGATCAGTGGGGGATCTGGTAGTTCGTCGTCGAGTGGAACCTCATCTCAATCGCTGGAAGGACAGCGCAATATCACCCAGAACGCTGCCCAGGCGACACATAGCGCTGCGCAGAACAGTAGCTACGCGCGTCGCAGCGCCAACCGGACCGGCATGCGACTCGCCTCAGCCAGCGAATCCCAATCGCTGACCACAAAAACTATCACCAATCACAATCATACACGTGCGCTGACCATGCAGTATTGGGAGGTGCTGCGTATGTATGACGTCACTACGGCCATCGACGGACTGACGTTAACGGTACTTATCCCGCTACAGGTCGTGCGCTTCCTGCCACCTGGACAGCCGCTGACATTGGACAGCTCAGTGCTAGTTGACACCCGCTTCAAAGTGTTGCAGCGCTATCGCTCGCTCATCAAGCACGCCGATGTGGTAGGGAGGCATCTGCCGCGCAAGTTTCAGTACGGCCTGAAGCTATTGCGCCAGTTTGCCAGCGATCCTACCGCTACGGTTGAACCCTTCGGCGGTGCCGCCGAAGATGTCATTCGCCTGTCACTCGGGGGCAGCTTCCTGCCTTGTGAAGACATCTTTGTCAATGCGGTAACGGATCGTGGTACCCGTATTGGACCCGTGCGGCTCGCGCAGCAACCTACCAGCCAAATTCCACAAGACCAGTTTGCAAGCCAGACGGAACTGGAGCAATGGCTAATTGGCCAACGCCAGTCTGCCAGCATCCATGCAACCGGCGCATTCGCCATCCCGAAGTCGATGAACCGCAACTCGATTATTGGCTTTGAAATTAGCCGTCGTTTCCGTCAGCTTTCTTATACGCTCATCTCACCCGCCCAAGCGCAACTCAACACGCTGAATGGGATATTCAACATTACCAACGCACAGATCGGGTCGGTACTCGGCGATCTAGTCAGGGGTGGGGCCGCTAATCTCAGGCAGACTGTGATGCTGGATGCTGGTTACCTCGAACGGCTACTAGGCGGCCCGATGCTGGGTTCGTTCAACGCGCGCATCGTCGAGCTGGCGCCAGACGGGAGCGAGATCACTGGCGAGAATTACGCCAATTCGAGTCTCTCGGGCATCGAACTCCCACAGGATCCCTATCCTGTGCCAGCGCTGCAGCTCGCGCCGGCATTACGTTACCAGGAAATTTTAGAGATCGAGCAGATGGCGCAGCACGTGGTTTTGAACACACTGCGCTACAGCCAAGCCGTTTGGGCTTCAATGAGCGCAGGCGAGCGCGCCATCCTCCTGGAAAGTTACACGATTGGTGTGCCTACTGGAGGCGTACCGGATGCTAGCCAGATGGTCCCATTGCTCAACTGTGTTGAAAATCGCGTAGTGGGCTTCTTTGGCAATTCGATGATCATGCCGTTCATTATTCCCAAGGCATTAGCGATGGCAGCCAATGGTCCTGACGGGCAGCAAGTTGATCCGGCCACCATCTCGAACTCACTGCTTGCGTATCATCAAGCCGCGTTCACACCACCGCGTTCTACGTTGGCGCTACCAACACGTGGCGTGCTCGGCGAGGCGGTTCTCGGCCATTGCTCGTCTGCTGAAAAAATTGATCTCACTCGCTTCTGGAACTGGCAAGACTCACCATCGGATACAGCACCGACGATTTCTCCAGTAACGCTGCCGACCGGCTCACCGTCATTGGTCTCCGGCGTAACTGCGCCAAACTCGTTGACTCAATTGCCGTCCTTGATTAACAACGTATTAACCGCACCTGCGCCCGATACTGCCCTTCTGCAACGGCTTAGCCAGGATGCAGCTGCACAGAAGGACTTCGACTCGTCGCTGACCGGTGCCGCCCAACTGTCGGGTTTGATTAACAATGCTCAGAACGTCTCCAATGCCGCCCGCGCGGATGCGCTGAAGGTGTCTAAGGAGCTGCAGAGCCAAGTGATCGCGACTGTGGGCAACATCGTCGGAGGCATATACGGCGGTAACCCAGAGGCCGGATCCAAAGCCGCAGCGGCCGCCAATGGTCGCGACACGGGGTCGACTCCAAGTGGTAATTCACAGCCCGGCACGTCCGGCGGCCGTCCAGCGGGTGGCGGCAGTCCAGGAGGCAGCACTGGCTCCTCAGGTGGTGGGACAACTGGTGGCAACACGGGAGGATCCACAGGAAGTGGTTCTACCAATGGTGGTTCGGCAGGAGGTAATTCAACGGGAGGTGGAGGGTCGCCAAGCCCGGCTCCCACACCTGCTCCCTCTGGAGGCCCTGTGCCTGCATGAAGGTAAGTCCTTACACAAGTTTAGTAAACGAGGTGAGACATGGGAGAGCTTTCTACAGTATTTGGCGCTGAAATGCCAATCTCGCCGCTATCGGGCGAGCGACCCCGCCCGACGCAGCCAGGTACGACCGTTCCACCGGAGGCGATGTCTAGCGGAAGCGTTTCTACCGCTATCGCTGGCCAGCCGTCGATTGGTCCTGTAACTCCGCCCGACGGCCCAGGACCTACCCCCACACCAGGGCCTTCCGGCAGCGGTGGTGGTAGTGGCCCGCCGCCAGCGCCTTCGCCTGGGGGCAGCGGTGGCAGTCCGCCCACCCCTGGTAGTGGTGGCGTTCAGACCACCACCCAGGATCAGTTCACCAATACGGCCGCCAGCACATTCTTGGATCTTATTCGGAACGCCTCGTCACCTCAAGCGCTGGAGGCACAGAACATCATCCTGCGGCGCATCGCCTTGCAGGGTGATGTGGTCAATTCACGGGTGCCACCGCCGCGAAACATCACTGAGATCGGCGGCTATATCAATTTGCTCACTACCTACAGCGAATACGAAATGCGCTCCCAAGTGCTTGCCGGTATTCTCGGAGTGGCGGGGCCAAATCCATCACTTGGCTGGGCAGCCACATCGACTGCTATCGGCTTCCGCCCAATGCTCAATGATCGGGCGAGCGGCCCTGCTCAGGCGAGTATTCCGGTGACAGTGATGGTACGCACCGACTTCTACGCCGCCCTTCAGACAGCACTGCAGCAACTGCATGATCGTGGCTGCCTGCTACCACTTCTTTCCGGCCCGATTACTTTGCCATCTGCAGGCGGCCCAAGTACTCAGTTGGTCAATCCTCTCGAATATCTCGGTCGAGTCCTTCGGATCGTGCCTAATGTGGCGTTGGTTGACCCAGCCACGGACCCGCTGGCGCTGGTTCGAGCGAACGGCAGCTCCACCAGCTTTGCGGTGGCCGCACGTAGCCTGACGACCGGGTCTGTAGTTGTGTCGCTTGCCGATTACGACGCGCTGCAGACAGCAGGCTCTGTACTCGCCAGCGTCCCCTTAACACAGGCGCCGATGGTGATGCTTGGTCCCATTCTTGGTGCCGCAGGGTTTGCTCTGGCCGGCGCCGTCCCAACTGTTGGTGCTTCCGCCAGCAGCAGCTGGGGGCAGTTCACTAATATTGGCGGCTTGATTTCGGGTGAAACTCGACTAGGGGACGAATTGGCACTCTTGCACGATCGAGCTGCGATCGCTGCGAGCGCCTTTGCTGGCATGCAGAACTGGCGTTGGACCGGCACCAGCTTCGCACCATGAGGTAGGCACTTATTGGGCTAACGGGAGGGACGGCAGCGATGGAGTGTAGTGCTCCCCTAAAATCAAGCCACCTGGGTTGATTGTTGGGCACGGTATTGGATCGGACTTCGGTACCCGAGGGCTTGATGTGGCCGCCCGTGGTTGTACCAGTGCATCCAGTCCCGAATGATTCCCCGTGCCTCCTCAAATGTCTGGAACGTGTACTACCAGACACATTCCTCCTTGAGACTGCGAAAGAAGCGTTCAATGATCCCGTTCTGCTGCGGGGTGTAGGGTGTGATGAATTCCTGTTGCAGTCGATAGTCTCGACAGGCTTGCCGAAACTGCCGACTCTGGAAGATCAGCCTGTTGTCGCTATGCAGGACAGGTGCTCCTGTCGGTCGGAGTGTCCCAAATCGGTGAAGACATGCACCTTCGAGTGCCCGTTCTGCCTCTTTTGCCCGACTGCGTAACGCCAACTCATAGCCAATTATCTCTCGATCATGACAGTCGATGACCGCCGCCAAATGTGCCCAGCCGTCTCGCCCACAGGCAATGTGCGTGACATCCATCGCCCACCGTTCGTTACTGCGACTCGCCTGACTCGTCCAGCCGTGCACGCGAGGGCGTGGTGTGGAGATGCGTTGCTGGACAAACCACCCATTCTGCTTCAGGACACGATAGACCGCTTTGCGATTCGCCACAATGCCTTCCTGAACCTGCAGCAGCGTCCACAGCCGTCGATATCCAAAGGGTAGGGTTTCAAGGTCTCCCGTAAGATGTCGTTATCCAGTACGAGCTCGCCAATCTTCTGCTTCAACTTCTTGATCTGTGCATCCTTGACGACCTCCTCGTCCTTGGGTCGATTCCGGAGCGCGTTCTCCCCACTGAGCAAAAACTTCTCCCGCCAGTCTTCCGCCTCGGCCACAGATGTCTCGCCTTTGAGAATACTGACCACGAGCGTCACGCGACGCTTAGCCGTCCACCGTTCAATAGGGTCTACTGATTCGGATGCCATAGCCACCTCCTTGGTCCGCTCAAGACCATGTTGTGAAGGTGGTCTCAATTTCAAGGAGAGCAGGATACTGTGGTGGTTCAGGAGTTTGTCCACGGTGCGATCGGAGTGGCTTGCCTCGGTGAGGTCGGTCGCGAAGGTGTGCCGCCAATCGGTCCATCGTGGGTTCGTCACGCCTGCCGTCTTGCTGGACGGCCACTTTGAGTATCCATCGATTATTATGACGTGAGTATCGCACGGAACGTTTTAATTACCGCACCGGTGGTCACCAAGTGTTTTCCGCTTCTTCTTGTAGGTAGAATCCCCTTTCATGCCGCATAGCTGACTGTCTGCTTTTTCGGGACATCGTCAACGATGTTGAACCACCTATTATCTATTATAGCTACCAGACTAAAGAAGGTGTTTCGCTAGTAGACATTCGAAGGGCTCGTCCCCTATAGTTTTCTTCTCACTGCTATTTATTCAAGAGGTTGGTTCGGTATGCGTCGGCTGCTTCGTCCACGTGTTGTCATCGGCACGGTAGTTAGTCTCATTGCGGTTTATGCGCTCTTCGGATTCGTGCTGCTTCCCTATCTGATCAAGTCGTACGTCGTCCCCACCGTCTCGGAGCAAATCAAGCATCCTGTTGTGCTTCGGGAGGCTGGTTTCAATCCTTTTGTGCTGTCACTTCGTCTCAATGGGTTGGAAGTACAGGAGCCGAACGGGACGCCGATGCTCGGATTCGAGGAATTGTTCGTGAATCTGAGTGCAGCCTCGCTGTTCTTACAAAAGGTGGCGTTCGATGAGATTCATCTCACGATGCCGTACGTGGCAGCCAGGGTCAATTCGGAGGGCAAGCTGAATCTGATGTCGCTGGTTCCACCCGAGGATGAAAAGGCCCAACCATCTCCTCAACCGGCCGGTGAACTCAAGAAACGGATGCCGGTGCAGATTGATCTTTTGGATATCGGGAAAGGAATTATCGAGTATCGAGATGATTCGAAGCCGAGGCCGGTGGTGATCGATGTCGTGCCGTTCGGGATCGTGCTACGAAACTTCAGTACGGTTCAGGTCGAGGGAAGTGAGAACGCCTATGATGCCTTTACGGCGGAGATCGGGAAAAATGGAAAGATTTCTTGGGAGGGGAACATATTTCTGGAGCCGGTGGAATCCGACGGCCAGCTGAATATATCAGGGATCAGGCTTAAGGTGTTATATCAAGCCGTCCAGGAGCGGTTTCAGTTCGATGTGAGTGAGGGTGTCCTCGGCCTCTCAGCCTCCTATCATTTCGATCTTCGCGGCCAGACTCCTCAGGTTATGGTGAAGAATGGAAAGGTTTCGATTGACGATTTGACTATTGTGGAACGAGATGGCATTGATCCGGTTGTGACCGTGCCGACGTTTAACGTGGAGGGGATTCAACTGGATCTGCAACAACAGACCATTGAGGTCGCCAAGGTCCATTCAGCCGATGCCCGGTTTGATGCCTGGATGGCACCGAACGGTGTGCTTAATTATCAAACACTATTTTTGCCTGTGGGTGGAGAGGGAAAGACGGAGCCACCATCGCCTGTGAAGGCCACGTCAGAGAAGTCAGCCAAACCTTGGGCGATCACGGTCGACGAAATCGGTCTGAAGAACTACAGTGCGTCGTATGAGGATCGGACGCTCCCCAAGCCTGCCCATGTGGATGTCGACAGGATGAACATGACCGTGAAGGATGTGCAGATTCCATTCAAGAAGCCGCTACCGGTCGATCTGTCGCTGAAGCTGAATGAGACCGGTGCGATCGGTGTGAAGGGAACGGTGACGGTCGAGCCGTTGAAGGCCGACGCAAATCTTCAGTTGGAGCACATCGAAATCCGTCCCTTTCAGCCCTATCTCGATCGGTTCCTCAACGCAGACGTGCGGGACGGTGCGATTGATCTTGATGGAGCGATGCATTTTTCCAAGGAACATGCGAACGAGCCCATGTTGCGGTTTCAGGGGAATCTAGGGGTCGGTCAGCTGGCGATCGCGGAGCGAAACGTCCTCACCGATGCCGTGGCGTGGAAAGCGTTGAATTTCAATCGCGTCGTACTGGACGTCGAGCCAACGGCGGTGAAGATCGCAGAAATCGTCTGGCAGGAGCCAAACGCACAGATTGTAATCGATAGCGACGGGAAACTGAATCTCTCGCGGCTAGCCGCCTCGTCTCCTCCGACTGATCAGGCACCGATTCAGAAAGAGTCTGGAGGTGAAAAGCTTCAAGCTAAGCCAGAGGAGCCCGTGCCTGTCACCATTGATCAGGTCAAACTAGTGAAGTTGGCTGCGACGTTTGAGGATCAGTCGATTGAACCAAGGGTCAAGGTCGGTCTCACGGATTTCGGTGGGACCATCAAAGGATTGTCCTCCAGGCAGATCAAGAAAGCAGACGTCAATCTGGCTGGGAAAGTCGGACGAACAGCCCCGTTTAAGATCGTTGGAAAGATCAACCCCTTAAGCGAGGATGCCTTCACGGATTTGGTCATCACGCTGGCCGGTATGGACCTGAGACCAGGCGGTCCATACAGCGGCAGGTACGTAGGGTACGAGTTATCAAAAGGGAAGTTGTCACTCGACCTGAAGTACAAGGTGTCACAAAAAATATTGGAAGCCGAAAACCTGGTCCATGTCGATCAACTCACGTTTGGGGAGAAGACCAATAGTCCTGACGCCATCTCGCTGCCCGTCCCGCTGGTCGTGGGATTGTTGAAGGATCGCAAAGGCCAGATTGAGATCGATATGCCGATTCGGGGTAACCTCAACGACCCGGATTTCAAGTACGGGAAGGTCGTGCTATCAACCTTGTTCAATCTTTTGACTAAAGTGGTTGCGTCGCCGTTTTCATTAATGGGCAAGTTAGTGCCTGGTGGGGGGGAGAATGAGGAAGGTCTACAGTTCATCGAGTTTCAGCCAGGCAGCGCATCCCTGAGCGACGAGGACATGAAGAAGCTTGAAGCCTTGGAGACGGCGCTCGATGAGCGAGCCGGACTCCGCTTGGATGTCAAAGGAACGTTCGATACGACGGTGGACCGGGCGGCTCTTCAAGCGATGAAACTCCACGATCAACTCTTTGAAATGAGCGGGAAGCCTCGAAAAATGATGGGCTCCGATGGTGACGCACTCTCCCCCAAAGATGAGCAACGACTGGTGGAAAAACTGTATGCAAAACTTCCTCCGCCCGATCCGGCCACCACGTCGGCGAAAGCTTCCCAGCCGACCATCGAAGAGATGAAACTGCGAGTGGCCGCAGCTATCGCGATTTCTGATGCGGAGTTAGCGGCGTTGGCTCGACAACGCGCTGAGGTGGTTCGCAACCTGCTGCTGGAAAGTGGGAGGCTTACCGAATCGCGAGTGACTCTGGTGGATTCGGGAGCTGCAGAATCTGGTCATGAGAAGGTGCGTACTCAATTGGCACTCGCCGCCGGTTCCTAAAACAAGTTTTCAGCGTGAGACAAGCGCGGCTGATACTGGAGCACCGCAGCTACTTTGCGCTGCATCGCATACGCGTTCCATGGAGGAGAGAAAGCTCAATTTCTGAAGCGCTGAGTTCAGTCGGGAAGAGGACTCCTGAAATCTTGCACGCGTTGATGCTGGCTCCGTCTAAGTTGGCCTTACTTAAGTCCACGCCACGCAGGTCGGATTGTCGGAAATAGCAATCGCTGAAATCCAGCCCATCGGCATCCAGCCCTCGAAGATCAAGTCCCCGTAGGTCGCATCCTCGGAGATCGCATTTGTCCCCTGCGGCTTTCTTGACATTGAATTCTTTGATGCAGCCTTCACGGAGCATCAAATACATTGGATCTTTTGATATGCGGAGCTTTGTGCGCGCGGAATCCGAGTCCATGGTTCTACTCCATTCACGGGTACTCAGGAGCCATATCGGTTGGGATTCAAGAAACTTGAGTGTGGGGAGAGAACCGATGCCGCATGTAGGATAGTCGCAGTGAGGACGGGAGACGGTCCCTCTCACAGCCTCTTGAACTCGCCCAATCTGACACAGTATGGTAACGAGACACGGTCGAGCGAGGCGTTATTTCATGACGATACGAGTTTAAGGAGGTGTCATATGGCGATTCGATTGGGCGATGACGCGCCGAATTTTACGGCGGAAACGACAGAGGGGACGATTAATTTTCATGAATGGTTGGGGAACGGGTGGGGCATCCTGTTTTCTCATCCCAAAGACTACACTCCCGTATGTACGACAGAGTTAGGCACGGTTGCCAAGATCTCTCCGGAATTCAAAAAACGAGGGGTCAAGGTTATTGCCGTGAGTGTGGATCCGATGGACTCTCATAAGGGGTGGATCAACGATATCAACGAGACGCAAAAGACGACGATGAACTATCCCATCATTGCTGATCCGGATAAGAAGGTCGCGACGCTTTATGACATGATTCACCCGAATGCGATCGATAACATGACGGTGCGGTCGGTCTTCATCATCGGCCCGGATAAGAAGGTGAAGCTGACATTGACCTACCCGGCCTCCTGTGGTCGGAACTTCGATGAGCTATTGCGCGTCATTGATTCATTGCAACTCACGTCGAAGTATAAAGTGGCCACTCCGGCGAATTGGAAGGATGGCGAAGATTGCATCATTACTCCCGCAGTA
Source organism: Nitrospira sp. (assembly GCA_018242725.1). GTDB lineage: Bacteria > Nitrospirota > Nitrospiria > Nitrospirales > Nitrospiraceae > Nitrospira_D. Next base: position 149,483 of record JAFEBI010000008.1, read on the forward strand.
GGTGATGCAGAAGCGCAACAGTTGTTTCCAAAAGGATTCAAGACGGTGAAGCCGTATCTTCGCTACACGCCTCAGCCAAATCGATAGTTTTTTGTTGATCACCGCAAGAAACGCCAGGTAGAGGGGGGACGAACTACTTCTATCTGGCGTTTACTTATCAATAGGTTATCTTCTCGAGTTTCTTTCTCTTGCAGACAGAAATCTTCTCCGTATCAATCTCTTCTTTCTTTTGAGTTGTAGATGTTTTCACGCGCCACGGCATGGGGTACGAGGATTGCTTTACCAGGAGGCCGAATTCTAGGACATGACTGACGCGGTCGTTTAGCTCCGTGAGCGGAACGAACTGAAACTTGTTCTTATATCGAGCATGGTGAGGTGTGCAGAGTATGTCAGATGAGTATCGTCGCTGTTCATTTTCGCTATGTGTTTTGACAAGCAGAACTACTGATGTATAGTCGACACAGCTGAGCTACATACGAAAAGTTTCTTGCTTTGTTTCGCTGGCTTAGGCATATTCGGCGCTAATTTCCTACGGGGAAAGAGGTTTTACTCGTAGTGGCAGGTGGGCGGTGGTGGTTTCTTATTACTCACAAGGGAGGGCATCAGTATGAAGGGACATCATGTGAGGCGGTGGAAACAATTTGTAGTTGCTGGAGCCATGGCGGCACTGGTGGCTGGAATGGGATCCACGTTGCCCAGTGCCTTTGCTGGTGGCATGATCAAGGCGGATGAAGACAAGTGGATCTCGATTGGGATGGGAATCAGGACTAGTTTTAACGCACAAGAGGGTGCTTCCCCAGCCGGGCACTATAGTAATGATTTTACGGTCAACAATGCTCGTATCTATATCAACGGGCAGATTCACAAGTATGTCAAGTTCGAGTTCAATACTGATTGCTTCAACTGCCAGGTTGGTGGAGGTGCCGGGGCATTTGGCAATGCTTCTCTGACCAGTACGTCTCAGAATTTTTCAGGCAACTCCTCAATCGGTTTGCTCGATGCCATCGGGAAGTTTGAGTTCAATGAGATGGTCAACCTCTGGGTCGGGCGGATGTTGCTGCCGAGTGAACGTGGCGAGTTGAATGGTCCCTTTTATCATGCGACCTTCGATGGTTTCAGGACACCGTTCTTTCCTGCTGATGCCAGCACCAATTTCAATGGTGTGAGTGCACTCGGTGGTGGAGCTGGTCTCTACGGCCGTGATAATGCCGCTACCTTCTGGGGGAAAGTTCATCCAGGTGGCACGCATCTCTTGTATGTGGTCAGTGTCTCGCAGGGGTTGCGCGGTGGCCCCAATACCGGCAGCAGTCTCATGTATACAGGGCGTTTGCAGTGGAACTTCTTGAACGATGAGCCGAGTCCCGGTTATTACACGGCAGGGACGTATTATGGAACGGCCGGAGATATTGCGGCGATCGGTGCAAGCGTTCAACATCAAAAGGATGGGGCCGGGAATACCGCCACTGGGAATGTGTCTGATTTTACCGGGGCCTCGGTCGATGTGCTGATTGAAAAGGTCCTGCCGAACAACATGGGCGTATTCACGTTCAACGGAGAATTTAAGCGCCATTGGGCCAACTATGGAGCGGGTGCGTTCACGAACGTTGGTGGTTTTAATAGCTGTTTCTGCACGTTCAACGGTGATTCTTGGACGGTCTATGGCTTATACCTGATTCCACAGGAGGTTGGCATCGGACGGTTCCAGCCCTATGTCCGGTTCACGAGTGTCGATCCACGATACAGCGCGATGCGGCAAGAGTATGAATATGGTGTGAACTACATCATTTCTGGTCACAATGCCCGCATCTCCGCGTACGGACGATACGGTGATTTAGAGACTAAGTTGAACAATTACGGGCCAAGTGCGGGTGGGAACAAGGTGGATTCTTTCCACGTCGCCTTGCAACTGCAGTACTAGTCACTGTAGCGTAACCTAGAACGGTTGGTTTGAGATAAGGGCTGGAATCCAAGTACTGGGTTCCAGCCCTTGTTGTTCCTCCCTCATGATCGAGTCTGCCGTGTAATTTTTGCGAAGCTGCTAGACGAGCACCAATCCGGTAGCTCTGATCTGTTTCCAAGCCAGAGACGTGAGAAACCGATTATAGCTTGATGCTGTTCCAGGAAACCCGTTACCTACGTCGTGGATGTGTGGATAGGTCTGAGATGGCTGTTGTGGAGTCGCATTCGAGATCAATTGCGTCAGCCATTGGACTTGCGAAGTCGGGAGCATGAGGATCTGGTCATGCTGAGGCCCTCGGAGGATGAGTCGTGAGCGCTTCCCGACTGACTCACTGGTCACGGTCCCTCCCAACCAAGCCAGCCGCCTTTCTCTGGGCGTTCTCTCATCGATACGTTGCTTTTTGAGCAGGCCTGTGAGCCATCCGGAAGAAACCGTAGGGCGCGGAACCTTCTCATCGAACCAGAAACGGACATCGAGATCGAGCCCACGCCGTTCGAGGTAGTTGAGGAGCGATCGTCGAAGTCCTTCCCCGAGCCAGGCTGGTGTTTCACCGCAACGGTCTTCGTGCTGAAGGTCATTTTCTGCAAACCCTTGGAACGTGGGTCCAAGGATGCGGAGACCATGTGCAACGGGATCCAGACCGACCGGGCTGTGTGCGGTCACCGTGAACCGGTGCCAAAAGGCCGATTGAATCAGATCGGCTGCGATCAACTGACGGATGCGCTCGAGTGAATCGATGGTTTCTTGAATGGTTTCTGATGGACAGCCGTACATCAGATAGGCATGGATCAGGATGCCGGCTTCTCGAAATCCTGCGGCAACCAGCGCAGTCTGATCGACGGTAATCCCTTTCTTCATTTCGTCCAGCAGGCGGTCCGAAGCGGCTTCGAGTCCAGCGGTAACGGCAATACACCCGGATGCAGCCAGGAGTCGGCAGAGGTCCGGCGAGAAGGCTGGTTCAAATCGGATATTACCCCACCAGCGGATGGTGATTCGTCGTTCCAGAAGTCCCAAGGCCAGCGCTTTGAGCGCTGCGGGCGGGGCTGCCTCATCCACGAAATGAAAGCCTCGGCATCCTGTTTCGGCAACGAGCTGCTCGATCTGTTGAATGAGCCGTTCCGTCGGTGTCATTTCATAGCGACTGATGTAGTTCAATCCCACATCGCAAAACGTGCATTGTTTCCAATAACACCCGTGTGCCACGGTAAGTTTGTTCCAATGTCCCTCCGACCACAGACGATGCATAGGGTTCGTGCTATCGAGAATGGTCAGGTAGCGATCCAGCGTTAAGCCTCGGTAGGTCGGACATCCGACGTCATCCATCGAGAAATCAGTGAGAGATGGATCATCCGCATACACTACACGATTGTGTTCGCGATACAGCGTTCGGCACAACGCGTGGCGCTGGCGCAGTCCTGAGAGATGTTCAATCAGAGAGAGGAGTGGCCGTTCACCATTGTCCAGCGTGATGAAGTCCACATAGTCAAACACGCGAGGATCCGCCACTCGACGAAGCTCCGTGTTCACGTAGCCGCCGCCGATGACGATCGGGAGGTTTGGATACTGCTCTTTGATCGACTGTGCGATGAGGAATGCACCATAGAGATTGCCAGGAAAGGGGATGGACAGACCGACGAGCGTCGGTCGAGTCCGTTTGAAATGATCCCAGAAGAGATCAAGTAGCCACTCATCTATCAGGCTCCGTGGCTCCGCCAGCGAGGAGGCAATTTGATCAAATGATGATGCGCTGCGCCCAATATGCTCGGCATAGCGACTCAAACCGAAGTGTGGAGTAATAGTGGCTTGTACGAGATCGGCGAGGTCTTCGAGAAAGAACGTGGCCCATTGTTTGGCTCGGTCGGTGACCGCCACGGAGCGGGGAAATGTCCGCCGACCCCGAAATCGTGGTCCTTGGGGAAGCACGCCGGGTTGCATCAAGCGACCGGCGAAGTCTGGACTCTGGCCTTGCAAGAATGCAATGACCGGTCCGATCAGTTCCAGGTACCGATGCTCGGCCTGCATCATACGGAGGGCTTCCGTCGGCAAGGAGCTCCTGTTGCGATGCAATTGTTTGAACACGGATCGTAGGCCGTCGGCACTGAAAAGACGGAGGACCATTTCAATACCAAGGTCAGCCTGTTCCGCCAGGATTCCACGGGACTGAAGAAATCCTGTCAGGTACGTGATAGATGGATAGGGAGTGTTCAGCTGGGTTAATGGAGGGATGACCAACAGCACACGTTGGGGTGTCATGAGCCCGACATAGCACAGTAACGGAGAAAAATGCTACGTCCAACGGAAGATGACCAGATGAGGAATAGGTATGTGCTGCCTCGGCGCTGACCTGTCCCGCCGCGTCGCTCGAAAGGAAAGAGTGACGTAGCGCTATTTTGTGAGGTCGAGGATGCTGCCGAGTAAGGAATTGCCGGTCTTGATGGTCTGAAGATTGGCTTCAAAGCTACGCTGAGCCAGCATCTGTTGGACGGTTTCTTCACCGAGGTCCACATTCGAGAGTTCAACCGGGAATTGAGCACCCCCTGTGTCTCGTAGAACCGTTGGACCCGATGCATTGTCTTTCTGAACAATGGGAAGGACACCTCCGGTCTGGACTTCGACGAACTCTGTTCTAGATTTCTTGAATCCATCGGTATTGAGGTTGGCGACATTGTTCGCGACGACGTCGATCTGTTTCCCGAAGGCAGCCAGGCCCGAGAGTGCGGTGTGTATGGCGGATATCATAGACACCTCCCTTGGAGATTCTAGTATGCCCTGTCGTAGGCCTTATCGGAGTGTGAGAGAAGAACTTTACTCGAAGACGAAAGCAATTGTGTAATCGGTCTCAACTAGTAACAACCAACACGGTGGTCCAGAGATGACAGCTATTGAAGCTTTAGATGATCTCCGGCTCTGCCGATAGGATGGAAGCTCAAAGGTCTCTCAGGCATACCTATGATGTATCCGATGGATCGTGCTCCCTTGGACTCCGGAAACGGACCACTCAACTTCCTGACCGGCGATGATGCCGGCTTCTTTTTGGAGGCGGTTCCTGAGGCCATTTTCTTTCTGGACCGTGACAATCGCATTGTGTTGCTGAATGGAGTGGCACGGCAATTGGTCGGACAAACACGCACGGCGATCGGGATAGGGTTTCACGACCTGATGGGCTGTGTGACAGCGGGGGAGAGCAGTACAGCAGAATGCCCGCTCACTCGAATGCGAAGTACCGGAGAACTCGTCGTGATTCCTTCTCATATCTGGACTCGGGAGGATGAGACTCAATTTGAGCTATCACTCTCGTTCTGGCCTCGATTACAGCAGGGAGTCATTGTCGGGGGCGTCGTGATCGTTCGTGACTTGACTAATGCGATGGAAGTTCAGCGAGATGTGCAACGAGCGGCACGACTGGCCGAGGATGCCCCCAACCCCATTGTGGAGTTTGATGCGACGGGTGCCATGCTCTATGCCAACACGGGTATGTTGAACTTGATGGGACGGTGTGGGCTGCTTGAGGCCGGGATAGAAGTGATGTTTCCCGCAGATCTTCCGGCGATACTTCGGGAATGTCTCATGACTGATGTGTCATTGCCTCGAGTTGAACATGTTGTGGGGGACCGGGTCATTGCGTGGTCGTTTTATCCCCTTCGAGATCTTGAACTGATCCGAGCGTATGGGCTTGATATTACCTCGGATGTTGCGTTGCGTCGTGCAAAGGAAGCCGCGGAGGAGTCGGCACGGGCGAAGGGGATCTTTCTTGCAACCATGAGCCATGAGTTGCGGACTCCCATGAATGGTGTGCTGGGCTGCACGCAACTGCTTCAAGACACCTCGTTAACCGATCAGCAACGGGAGCTTATCGAGACGATGCATCGCTCCGCGGAAGCGTTACTGACATTGGTCAACGATATTCTAGACTTCTCAAAAATTGAGGCCGGGAAGATGACCTTGGAGGTGGCCGATGTCAATCTCCGAGGCCTCATTCGCGATGTCACCACCTTAACGGAGGGCTTAGCCGCGCACAAAGGTCTGACTGTTTCTGTGGAGATTGAATCAGGCGTGCCAGAGGAGTTCCGTGGTGATCCAGTCAGGTTAAGGCAGATCCTGTTTAATCTTGTCGGGAATGCGATTAAGTTTACACAACAGGGAGGCGTCACGATTGCGGTCGCGGTGAAGCCCAAGTTGTCTGAGAACACAGATACGGTGGTGTTGCAATGGAGTGTCTGTGATACGGGCATCGGGTTGACGTCGGAACAACAGGCTCAGCTGTTTAAAGCCTATGTTCAGGCCGAGGCGTCCACCGCAAGGCGATTCGGCGGAACCGGACTTGGTCTGATGATTTGTCGCCAGCTTGTCGAGTTGATGGGAGGAACCATCTCAGTCTCCAGTCAGTTCGGCAAGGGCAGCACCTTTCGCTATACCACCAATCTACTTCCAGCGATTCTTCGGGAGCCCAATGTATCAGCAGTAGGAATGGATCAAGCGGTTTTCAGTGAGCAGAAGATTCCGAAGCGGGTGTTGGTCGCGGATGACAACGAAATCAATCAAGTCGTCGCCTGCAAGTTCTTGCAAAAGTTGGGCTGTCAGGTTGAAGTGGCGCGTACCGGACGAGAAGCAGTGGAGGCGATTACCCGAACCACATACGATATTGTTTTGATGGATTGTGAGATGCCTGAAATGGATGGGTATGAAGCGACACGCGAAATTCGTCGTCGTGAGGAAGGGGCACTCAATCATCTCCCCATCATGGCGCTCACCGGTCATGCCTCAGACGAAGGTGCGCAAAAGTGTTGCCAGGCTGGTATGGACAAGGTGATGACGAAGCCACTGACATTACCCGCCCTACGGGCAGGTCTTCAGGAATTATTACGGCATCTCTCCCCATGAGCCTCTATGATGCTCAGGTTCGACAACAGGTAGAATGAGGTAGATTCTATCTCGCCAGTTCGGTAGAGTGGCGTCTATGACGCCTGACTTTCTATCTGATCGTGTTGTCCTCTATGGCGACTTTAACTGTCCGTTCTGTTACGCCCTGCATGAACGGCTGCATGATGTGGGTGTGATCGACCGGTGTGAGTGGCGCGGAGTCCAGCACGCACCGCAGTTGCCGCGTCCCATGAAGCCGTGGAGCGGCTCATTAGGCGCGGAGCTGCGACATGAAGTGACGATGGTGCAGCGGTTGGCACCGGGGTTGCCGATCGCGTTGCCGCCAGGGAAACCGAATACGCTTCCGGCGATTGAACAAGCGATCACTCTCTTACAACAGGAACCAAGGTTGGGGATGGATTTTGTTCGGCGAACATACCGTGCGTTCTGGTGCGATGGGCGAGACATTTCTGATTCTGAGGTATTAAAGGAGTTGGCAGGGGGGCATGTTGTTGAGGACGGTGACGGATACAACCATGTTCTTGCTCAGAAATGGGAAACGGCGTGGCACGCAACTGGTCAAAATGGAGTTCCCCTTCTGGTATCTCCGGACGGTGATTTGCTCGTCGGCTGTGTACCGATTGAACAAGTGAGGCAGTTTTTTCAAGTCTAGAGATACACTTCCTAGATACGGTCTTCGACAACGATTCTTACTCTGTCTTTCCGACTTGTATGTGATCCATTCAGAATTGGTTGTCGAGATTAGCCATGCGCCGAAGAGGATCCAAGACGATCAAGAAACGTTAACTCTGCAATCGCAGATTTATCGAGATCCCCTTTCCCCAGTGCCATCAACCGTTGGTATTGCGCAAGGGTCGCCTGAGAGACTGGAAGCGAGAGTCCTACCTGTTGGGCCAAATCGAGTGCGATGGCAGAATCTTTCGCTGCATGGGTTGCGGAAAAATAGCAGTCGTGCGCACGTTGTTGCATGTCGTCTCCATCTGTCTCTAGCACGCGAGAGGCGGCACCTGTTTGGCTGAATACGTCACGCAACAGCGCCAGATCGATTCCCAGAGCTGCCCCGAGCCCTAACCCCTCGGCCAATGCTGCGGTATTATTGTTCATCACCATATTTACCAGGGCTTTGACCTTCGCTGCTTCGCCGGTTCGACCGATATGGCGCACGGTCGTGCCAAGAGCATCGAGTATGATCTTCGCACGAGCATAGGCTTCGGCATTGCCACCGCACATGAGGTATAAGGTGCCTTGCCTGGCCTGGGTAATACTTCCTGCCATGCAGGCTTCAAGGCACAGGCCTCCTTGGCCAGCGACCAAGCCTGCAATGTCTTGATGGGTCTTGGGAGAGAGAGTGGCACAATTAACAAAGAGCCGGCTTCGAGCACTGCCTAAGAGACTGGTCTTGTCGGTTACAGAAAAGATAGAACGCATCGCCGTGTCATCCGACACCACGGTGATGACAACGGACGATCGGTCAGCGACCTCAGCCGGCGTGAGTGCCGGGTGCACATGGAGTTCAGCCGCTAATTCGACGGCAGCTGTGGAATGAAGATCGTAGACCGCCGTCAGATGGAAGCCACGTTCATGAAGGCGACGGGCCATGTTAGCGCCCATCCGACCAATTCCGACGAATCCAATACTCTCAGTTGGTTCAGTCATATGAGATGATCCTGGCGCGATTGATGGTCAAAAATGCTAGAGCTGACGGGTTTCTGTGGGTTGCGATTGTTGCAGTCTGTTCCATCTGAGGTTGGTTTTTCCGTCCGTCGTGGTAAGCCCCTGATCGTTGAACGCGATAATGCTCACACGTTGTTGTTTTTTTTGTGCTGGGTGCAGTTGAGGAAGGCCGTCCTTCGATTGAACCGTTCCTTTGAGACTGTCCACGATCAATAAGTCCGTCGCCGCCGTTGGTTGGATGGCCCACACAAAGGTGGCAGGGCCGCCGGCATAGGTGCCGGAACCCTCCCATTGTCCGATTAAGTCGGGGTCAACGGTCTTGAGTTGGAAGACAGGCACACTCGTCGCTTCCCGTCGTAGGTTCCAGAGTTCAGCCGGAATGCGTGACGGAGTCTGATCAGTCACCAGCCGTTTCCAGTTAGCCTGAACACTTCCGGTTGTGGAGAATGAATTCGGCGCGGTGATTCGATACGTTCCCTTCCACCCGAGGCCCCTGAATGTGTTCGCTCGTTCCAGAGACCACAAGCCGGATTCGGCATTCACTATGCCATCAAATTCCATCATCGAAGAGAGGGACCATTCCAAGTTCGCTTTGATGACCAGCAGGAGGTCATACTGTGTCGTCTCGCGTGAGACGCGTGTATGCCAGGTCCCGATGAGACTCGTCGGATCGATAGACGAGGATTTCTTGGGCCCGTCTTGAGGAGTCTCAGGAACCGGGCGTGTTTGCGTGAGTGTCACGGGCACTGCGCGAGAGCCAGTGTCCCGTGGTGAACTCTGTTCAGCTAGGGGGCTGGTGATTGTGGCGGGGATCGTCGCGGTTAAGGTGGCGCCATGCCGCTCGGCAACAGTCCGACTCAACCGGGTGACAGTGTCAGCGAGATGTTTCTGTTTGGTCGAGGCGACGATCACGGTGATCAGTTCATCCTCGTGCAGAAACGTCAGACGGGAGAGAGAGGCGGAATCAACTCTGACAGCTCCCTCCCCCAGGCCGGGAATCAGCCGACTGTCACGTCGAAGGCGCTCTTTATTGAACCAGGCCCGCCGGTCCTGACCGGAGCTGTCATGAAGTTGAACCGTGACGGTATTGCCTTCACTCCGCTGGGCCTTGAAGAGGCACGACGTTGGTTCTGAGGGTGCCCCTTCTTCTACCGGCTCCCCAAGCGCCTGTTGAGCCTCTGCAACGGTGACTAATGAGCAGGGATCGGTTTTCGACCCAAACAAATTCCCGACCTTTCCACATGAGAGTAGAACGAGGGGGAGGAGAAGCCACGTATAGGATCGCATGGGGCGGAGCATTACGCTATGAACTCGATCATCGCTGGTGAAGAATTGTACCGCGAACCGGATCACAAGTGCCAGGGGGGACCAGACGTGGGAAAACAGGCAGTGCGGGACGCCTCCCGTGCGATCTACGTAAGGTCTCTTGCATGTGAACGGAACGCGTGAAAGCTATTGGCACTCAATCGGCCAAGAATTTTAGGGCCGCTCCGTTGATGCAGTATCGGAGGCCCGTGGGTTTGGGGCCATCCTTAAAGACATGCCCCTGGTGGCCTTCGCAACGAGCACAGTGGACTTCTGTGCGAGGGATGAAGAGCGCGAAATCCGTCCGCGTTTCTATGACCCGAGGATCGATCGGTTGCCAAAAGCTCGGCCAGCCGGTCCCGCTATCGAACTTATGCACAGACGAAAACAGTGGGAGGTCGCACCCTGCGCAGTAGTACGTGCCAGCCTGGTGATTTTCATGCAGTGGATTGACGAACGCTCGTTCCGTATCTTCGTGTCGTAAGACACGATAGGCGATAGCGGAAAGTTGCCGTTTCCATTCTTCATCCGTCTTGGTGAGTTTGACAATGGGATCGATGTGAAGAGTAGGTGGCATAGGGTATCTCCTTCTTGGCTGAAACCACTGCGCCTCAGTCGAACAGGAAATTGAAGTCTTACAGATTGTTCATAACGGCGCGCCTGTCCTGGTGACGAGGTCATAAAATGGTACGGATCGGGAATCCAGAATGCAAGGGGCTGCGCTCAAGGAGGAAACATCTATCGCTTAAAGGAGGTGTCGGAGCCTAACAGGAGATGAGTATAGGTTACTCATCGGCAGAGACGTTGCGAAGCAACTGCCAGATTTTCCAATTGGAAGGATGTGGCTCGGTTCGTTCAGGCTGAGCGAGGTTGATCTGAAGATCATAGAGGCCGGTGCTCAGATTCTCCACTTGGGTCACAGGATACCACCATTCATACCGTTGTTCCCATCGATCCCGACAGGCCAACCTCACGTAACATCGGCTCACGGGTTTCATGCGGATCGGTGCATCCGGTCCCAGGAGGATAGGGATTGAATGGATTTGATGCCGAGACCCTGGCGGGTGCATGGTTCTGACAGAAAAATTGCCTTCCCATCCGCTGAGCTGGAGGAGACAATCGTAGGCTACTCCAGGTCCGAGGTTCTCCAGTTCAGGGGTGAGCGTCACAATCCGTCCGGTGTTGAGGACCGAGAGGTTGGTGATGCTCAGCGCAGGTTGCTCGGCGCGGAAATCATCCCAGAGCCGAGTCATGAATTCATGCCAATAGAAGATCCCTACTCCAGTGCTGATAACGAAGATCAGAAGGCCGATCAGTAACAACCAGTCCATGGTCCGTAGGTGCCCGGTTCAGTTGGCCCTGAGGTTGAAAAATAAGGAGAACCTACGTGGCGGCGAGGCGAGTGTCAACTCGCAGACAGAGGCTTCGACTTGATCAGGTCTGAAACAGGAAAGCCAAGCTGCTGAGCTTTATCGACTAAGTGCTGATAGGTTGTTTCGTCGAGTCTCTGAGTGCGAGACAGGATCCAGAGATAGCGACGGTCCGGTGTCCCGACGAGGGCGGTGCGGTAATCCGGGTCAAGGTCGATGATCCAATAGTTTCCTTCTCGAGAGGGGCCTACCAGTCGTGCAAAAAAGTTAGTGAATGTGACTGCCAATCGGGCATTGGTGGTGCGGTCTATGACCGTCGCCACACCCTCAGCCTGTTCGACTTGACCGCTGTATGTCACACACTCGTTATGTACGTCGATCTTACCGTCCGGACGAGTGGTGTAAACCGCCTTTGAATCGGCGCAATGTCGTTGAAACCACATGGGGAGTCGAGCGATTTCGTGCCACACCCCAGCATATCGAGTCAGATCCACTGAGGCGACGGTGGAAAGCGGTTGTTTCGGCTGGGTCCCAACGCAACCTGTGACGATCAACAACCAACTGCTCACAATTAAAAGGGGTACAGTCTTCACGGTCGACTTCCGGTATAGGGTTGATCTCTTGTAAGAGTTCTATGGCGCTTCAATAGAGGACTCTCGCGCCTGGTTTGAACGTGAGGTAATACCAAACCCATTCCGACATGACCCGCACCCGATTTCTCATTCCGATCAGAAAGAAAATATGAACGACGCACCAGAGAGCCCAGGCCAGAAATCCTGAGGCGTGGATCGGGCCAAATTGAGCGACAGCATGAGCACGCCCGATTGTCGCGAGCATACCGCGGTCGGAATAGACAAAGGGGAGCCGTTTCGCCGGGATAAGATGGTGATTGATCAGACCGGCAACATACCGTCCTTGTTGCATCGCGACCGGCGCCACTCCCGGCAACACACTCCCGTCCCGTCCGGGACAATGGGCGGCGTCGCCGATGACGAAGATCCATGGTTCATCGGGGATGGTCAGATCCGGTTGAACTCTGACCCGACCGGCGGAGTCTTGTGGCGCTGTCAGTGTGTTCAACAACGGTGAGGCTCGATTACCTGCAGCCCAAATAGTGTGCTTCGACGGCATCCATTCGGCTCCAATCTGAACACCATCAGGAGTGACGTCGGTCACGAGACTGTTCAGTTTAACCGTCACGCCCATGTGCGTGAGTGCGCCGGCAGCTTTGGCGGACAGTGTACTGTCAAATCCGGGGAGAATACGCGGACCTGCTTCCACGAGAATGATCGAGAGACTTTCCGTGTGGAGATGAGGATAGTCCGGTTTCATCGCCTTCCTTCCGATCTCGGCCAGCGCTCCAGCGAGTTCAACTCCGGTAGGGCCTCCTCCGACGATCACGAAACTCAGGCGAGGCGAGGAGCCGTGTGTGGTTCGGTGTCGTTCGGCTTCCTCGAACGCCATCAGCATCTTCTCACGCAGTCGGACCGCGTCCGTCATAGTCTTCATTCCTGGGGCACAGGACTCCCACTCCTCATGTCCGAAATACGCATGGCGAGAGCCCGGGGCGACGATCAAGACATCAAACCCAACCGGATGGCTCTGTTGCAGGTGAACTACGCGCCTGGATCGATCAATGGCGACTACGTCATCCATCATGACGTGCACGTTGGGTTGGGTACGAAAGACCGTTCGCAGCGGCCACGCAATGTCGCCAGGCGAAAGGGCAGCCGTTGCGACCTGGTAGAGCAGCGGTTGAAAGAGGTGATGATTGGCTCGGTCAATCAAAGTCACATGGCTGTGCCGCAGGGCCCGTGCCGCCGTCAGGCCTCCGAATCCCCCTCCAATAATGACGACGCGCGTTTGACTCATCCTTTTCTGTTCTGCTCGTGTCGTGTGTCAGAAAGAGCGTGGCATATTGTTTAGGTTGAGTCAATCGAAGGACTTCTCCTGAGGCGGTTGAGTGGCCTACCACGAGTGTGCGTACGGGATGCCACCCGGATAGTGCGAAGGAATCTGTCTTGAATCGGAAGAGCTCATTCTGAAGTTAAGCCGCTCGACGAAAGGAGTTACGATCGTTTCCGGTAGGTTCACTGGCCTGGCTATTCGACGATCTCTTGCGATGGATGGCCGGAGGTTCACAGAGCAATCGTGCTCCTGGTTTAAAAGTCAGGTAGTACCAGGCCCATTCAGACATCACGCGCACACGATTTCTCAACCCAATGAGGAAGAACACGTGAACCATGCACCACAGCGCCCAGGCCGGAAGGCCTGATGCGCGGAATGGCCCGATTTGAGCGACAGCTTGGGCACGACCGATCGTGACCGACATGCCCCGGTCACGATAGGCAAACGGCGAACGTTGTTCTGGTTTGAGTTCCTGATTGATCAACTCGGCAACGTACAGGCCTTCTCGCATGGCTACGGGCGCGATGCCGGGCAAAGGCTTCCCATCCTTACCCAGACAATGCGCGGCATCACCGATCACAAAGATCCATGGGTCTCTCGCGATCGTCAGATCTGGTTGAACTTTGATCCTCCCGCTTGGATCTTGATCAACGCCAAGGGTGTTCAACATGGGCGAAGCTTTATTGCCTGCCGCCCAAATCACGTTGGTGGACCAGACCCATTCATCACCGAGCATGACTCCGTCGGCGCGAACTAGGGTGACAGGCTTGTTGAGTTTGACGGTGACTCCCATCTGTTCCAATACGGTCAGCGCTTTGCCGGAGAGTGTGGGATTGAATCCAGGCAGGATACGGGGGCCAGCTTCGATGAGGATGATCGAGAGATCCTCCAGGCGTAAGTGAGGATAATCCGGCCCCATGGCTTTTCTGCCGATTTCAAGCAATGAGCCGGCGAGCTCTACGCCCGTCGGTCCTCCTCCCACAATGACGAAGTTAAGACGGTTCTGGATGCCAACGTCTGCTCGCTGACGTTCAGCTTCTTCAAACGCGAGCAGGATCCGCTCTCGTAAGTGAACGGCATCCGCCATCGTCTTGAGCCCTTGGGCATTCGCCTCCCACTCCTCATGTCCGAAATAGGCATGGCGCGATCCTGGCGCGACGATGAGAGCATCAAACCCGATAGGCGCGCTGTGATGCAGGTGGACCACGCGCGCAATCCGATCAATCGACAGGACGTCATCCATGACGATCCGTACGTTGGGCTGTGAGCGGAACAAGGTGCGCAAGGGCCAGGCGATGTCGCCGGGTAACAACGCTGCTGTGGCCACCTGGTACAGCAGCGGCTGGAAGACATGGTGATTGGTACGGTCTATCAAGGTGACATCGACGTCACGCAAGTAGCGCGCTGCCGTCATGCCTCCAAATCCACCTCCTATAATGACGACATGTTTTCGTGTCACGGGGCGAGAGAAACGGGCAGATTCTTCCACCGGTTCGCATCCTTTAATGAATCAGGGGGCCTGCTTGGGTTGTCTGACGAAACAATGGAGGAACCGGAGTCCCACGATCAGCATAGGCGTCTTCTCTCTTTTCATCGGCTGATCTTGCAGTTTCTTGAGTGCAATGGGGGATGACTCACAGTCTTGGCTTCATGGATGATCCTGCTACACTTACTTCGATGGATTGAAGTCTCCTGGTAAATCCTAGGCAAGAAGCAAGGAGTCGTCCTTATGGCTATCCGTACCTGTTTGCGGATGATCGGGCTTCTGTGGTGTGCCGTTGTCGTGCACATGATCGGGGGATGTTCTAGTAACTACTATACGGCCAACGTGAACGGTGAACAGAAGGTCTATCGGGTGGACGAACAAGGTGGGAAGACGCTCGTGTATGAGACTGATCAGCAGGGCAAGACCACCATCTATGATGCCAATGATCCGATGGCCAAACGGCAGGCGGCCTCGCAAGAAGTAGCTGGGGAGTTCAATCTACAGAAAAATGGACGACTTGACCAAGCAAACAATGGATCGAAACGACAGCCGAACGAACCCATCTATGTGGATCTTGCGCCGGCTGAATTGGATGAACAGATGCAGAAGGCCGAGCGAGCTAAGGGAGCAGTAGCAGAACAGATTCGAAGTGCGTTTGTCGAGGATCCCATGATTAAACTCATCGAACGCGATCAGGAACGATCCGGGTTATTGAAGCCCCATCTGCCAGCTGGTGCGGATGTCGAGGTGTCGCCGAAGGTCTCACTGAAGGAGGCCTATGGAATCGATCGAAAAACCGGAAAGCCCGTGAGGATGTTGGCCGTCGTCTTTGAAGCCACCATCACATCACAGGTGCCACCCGCGACCTATACCGTATCGGAGTCCGGTCATGCTCAGCGAAATCTTGAAGTCTCCAAGCGCTTCACGAAGCAGATCAAACAAGTCATTCTAGAAAAAATCGGTCCGAATATCCCAGCGCACTGAGCTTCATCCTCTCACCTGCCATATCACCCTAAATGCTCCTGCCCGCTTTATCGTTTGTGTTTCTCCCAGTCGTGAATGTAATAATGTTGGCCGCTGTGGAGGATTGATCCAGTGGCCAAGATCCAGCCATCTGACTCTCGCATCACGATTGCCGATACTGCGGAGGGGCTGCGGATCGTCATGCCTTGTCGCCGAAGCTGGTTCGTCATTGTCTTCTTGGCGTTCTGGATTTGTGGGTGGGCGGTGGCAGAAGTAATGGTTGCAAATCAGTTTATGAGGGGTGATAGCCCGCCCGAGGGAGAATTGTTCATGTTGGCCTGGTTTGGGGTCTGGACTGTCGGTGGAGTGGTTGCCATCTATGCCTGGCTGTGGCAGTTGATGGGGAAGGAAATTTTCACGGCGCGTGGACAGACGTTCAACATTCGGCGTGATATCGGAGGATTCGGGTTTGATAGGGAGTACAACCTCGTACAAATGCGGGATCTTCGTATCGGATCAGTCGGAGCTAGTCCGCTGGAGTTTTCATCCAGTTTGCAATTATGGGGAGTCGGTGGTGGGGCGATTGCGTTTGACCACGGGGAGAGAATGTATCGATTTGGGGCGGGCCTCGACGAAGCGGAAGCGAAACAGGTCCTGACTGCCATCAAGCAGCGATTCAGAATCCCTGAAGGCTCGCTGGCATAAAGTTACTTCTTATGCGCACCGTATACTGCAAAACAGATAGGCTTACTTTCGTTTTTAATCTTTGACTTGAGAAAAATAGTGTCGATAAAACTGAACAAGCGCTTCTCGTGGACCGATAACTTTTCCATTCACAAAGACATCTTCTGGAGACTGGTTCTCATCGTGAGGTCTCTCATGATCTTTTGCACGGTGGAAGTCTCCTGCAACCAAACAGTTAGCGTTTCTTTCAGACATTGAAATCATGTCACCTGGCAACCAGCCGCGTATGTCAATCTTCCATTGACGTGAGGGTCCCGTGTCAACCTCTAGCCAATGATCATCTGGATCATCAGAATCTGTGGTTGTAAGAAAATAGGAGACGACAATTTTTTTAACGAGCGGATCTGTTGAACGCAAGAAATACCATATATACTCAACCATTTCATTGCAGCGATCAAGTTTGGGTGGTTGGCCATCAGCGTGTTCAATGGAGTCTCTGATATCAATCAATGCTCCAAGAACCATTGGTTTTATGATTCCTAGAAATGCCAACCGCTGTAGTGCCCCCCTTTGGTAAGTCAGAAACTGGAATGTGCTTAAAATCATAAATCTTTTCAAGAGCTGCTTTCCGGTGAAAAGCCGCTCTTTTAAGTGTCGTGATCACATCAACCAAGTCTAGCCCCCCAGGAGAACTTTTAAGCTTATGTTCTGCATGTCGTAGTAGTTGGTAGGGACGATCAATCAGATTGGCTCTGTCCCCACAGTGTTGCCACCTTCTGGAAATACTTCCCAAGAAAGGATATCGAGGGAAATCCAAAAATTTGTTATCGGTAGGTCTTGTTTCATACTTCTCTCACACGATAGTGGGCCATTGTACTTCTGGTAGGTGTGTGCGTCGATCTCTCACTTTGTGCAAAGGGGGGACTACCATCTCCAACGAATGCTTCCTCCTGGTTTGACCGTTCGTGCAAGTTAAAATCAGCCACTACTGCTTCTGATTTTCAGGTACTTCCTTAGTTGCAGCCATTCCCGCCTGGTGCTACCCTTTCGCCGCTGGTCCACGCTTCTCCTAGCCTTATCACAAAGACCGGGTCCATGAGGACGGGATGACGACGCTTACTGATCCAAAAGGGCAGGAGGCACGCTTCAAAGCGGATCAATTTCTTCGTGCCCTTGTCGAAGGGACAGTCGCATCGACCGGAACTGATTTCCTTCGAGAATTAGTCCGTCAGGTGGCAGGTGCGCTGGGAATTCGCTATGCCTTTGTGGGATACCTTGAACCGGCTGCTCGCATTCGGACCCTGGCCTTCTGGAAGGGCGATCGCTACGGAGATGAGGTAGAGTACGATCTAGACGGCACACCCTGTACGAAGGTCATCAAGGGTGAGACCTGCCACTATGCGCAAGATGTACAAAAACTATTTCCCCGCGATGCCGATCTCGCTACGCTAGGGGTGAGTAGTTATCTTGCTGTTCCCCTGAAATCTCCGACGGGAACGGTCCTTGGCCATCTCGTGGCCATGGACGTTAACCCTATGGTGCTGACTGCCGAAGAAATCGATGTATTCAGGCTGTTCGGCGAGCGAGCCGGAGTAGAAATCTATCGTCAAACAATCGAATGGGCGTTACAAGATCGGGAGCAAATTCTTCGCGCAATCACGGAAGCGACACTCCCGACCGTCAGCGGAGAGTTTTTCCAGTCACTCGTGAAACACGTTGCGACCGCACTGAGTGTGGACTACGCTTATATCTCCGAATTGATATCGGACGGTTCCAAGTTCCAATCCAAGGCTGGATGGGGGAAGGATGGGTTTTTACCGCCGTTCGACGTACCGGCCCAAGGCCCCTGCGAGACGGTCTTAACAAAGCATTGTGTGCATCATCCGGATAAGCTGGCCTCGATTTATCCCCACGTCCCACTGATTCAGGACATCGGGGTCGTGAGCTATTGCGGGGTGCCGGTAGTGGATTCAGCAGGGCTGGTGCTCGGGCACCTGGCCGTCATGGACTCAAAGCCATTGCACGATGAAACGCGGGTGACCTCGGTGTTGAGTCTCTTTGCGACCAGAGCGGCAGCAGAAATTGAGCGGCAGCGCATGGAAACGATGTTGAAAGAGAACGAGGCTCAGTTGCACGATCTCTTCGACGAAGCACCGATAGCCTATGTGAACGAAGGGGTGGATTCGAAGTTTATCCGTGCCAACAAGACGGCCCTCAAGACCCTTGGGATCACTCGGGAGCAGGTAAAAGGAACCTTTGGGAAATCGTTTATTCCTGATACCCCAGACGCGCAGCGCCGACTGAAGGAGGCGTTCGACTCAGTCGGCAAGGGCATCGATACAGCCGGTGTCGTGCTTGAACTACGCCGAAAAGACAATGGCAAGCCACTCTGGATTCGCTGGTGGTCCAGGCCTGACCCGAGTGGCACCTTTACCCGCACGATGTTCATCGACATCACCGATCAGGTGCTGATGGAGCAGGAAAAGGCCAGGTTGGAAGCCCAGGCGGTCTACCTGCAGGAAGAGATCAAGGGGAGCCATAATTTTGAGGAGCTCATCGGCTCGTCGACTTCGCTCAAGAAAGTGCTCAAGGGAGTGGAGCGAGTGGCGCCGACGGACTCAACCGTGCTAATCACTGGAGAAACCGGGACGGGAAAAGAACTGATCGCGCGGGCAATCCATAATCTTAGCCCACGAAAAGACCGTTCGTTAGTGAAGGTGAACTGCGCGGCGATTCCAGCCGGCTTGATCGAAAGCGAGTTGTTCGGTCATGAGAAGGGAGCCTTCACTGGCGCATTGACGAGGAAAATGGGCCGGTTTGAAGTGGCCGACAAGGGGACGATCTTTCTCGATGAGATCGGCGAACTGCCGTTGGATCTGCAATCGAAGCTCCTGCGCGTGTTGCAAGAAGGTGAATTTGAACGGGTCGGAGGGAACCAGACCTTTAAGGTAAATGTGCGTGTGATTGCCGCGACGAATCGAAACCTTGAGCAACTTTCTAAGTCTGGACAGTATCGGCCGGATCTCTACTATCGTCTCAACGTGTTTCCAATTCATCTGCCGGCGTTGCATGAACGGGAAGGGGATATTCCACTCTTGGCCCAATATTTTGTGCGGAAACTTTCGACGAATCTGGGAAAGAGAATTGATCGTATCCCGGAACGGATGATGACGGCCCTCCGACGGTATCAATGGCCGGGCAATGTGCGTGAGTTGGAGCATGTCATCGAACGGGCGGTGATTTTGAGTGAAGGGTCGGAGTTAGAACCGATTGAGTGGTTCTCAACACCAATTGGGAAGTTCGACGATGAGACTTTGCAGACATTGGAAGAACTGGAACGTAATCACATCGTTCGAGTCCTGGAACATACCAACTGGCGTGTCAGCGGCGAAAAGGGCGCGGCGAAGGTCCTAGGCCTCAATGCCACGACGCTGGAAGCGCGTATGAAGAAACTTGGAATTACGCGCGTGAAAGGTGAGAGGTGAAGCGTAAAATGAGACGTTGAATACTGTAGTTGAATTGTGCCTCCTCCCCTGGTTCTTGTGCCGCTAGCCGATCGCTCATTCCCAAGACCAATTCCCAACTAATTGTGATGCTCCCAATATATTGGGAATTGCGTTGCTTCCCACCGCTCCATCTCGCTGACGCCTTTCACTGAAGAAGTTTGTCACATCAAATACTTACATCCTGTTTCTCCATGATGTGCATTCTGGCACTGCGGTTGCTCAGGAGACAGGCATCACGTTGAGCAAGGAGGAGCAAAGTCGCAATGTTGAAGATTACAAAAATACAGGAGAGCGAGCGAGATGTCTTGCTGAGGTTGGAAGGCAAGATCACAAAGCAATGGGCGGCGCTGCTCGATGAAGAGTGCCGTGCCCATCTACGGAAGCATAAAACTGTGTTTTTAGATTGTTCACAGGTCGATTACATCGATGGACGGGGAGTGGAAGTACTGAATGCGTTTCCCCCGTCGAGTGTCACCCTTATGAGCGCTCCAGCTCTGATGACGGAGCTGCTCCACCTTGGAGGTCGGTCATGAATGTTGATACCAGTCTGGTTACGAAGTCCACGCATTATTTAAGTGGTGCAGATCGAATATCAGTGCCTTGTCGGATCCCTACTGAAGGGAACAGGGATAATGTACTCCTTGCACGACTCAGGCAGGGGGACGAAGGCGCGTTTGCTGAACTGGTGACGCGTCACCATAGTGCGTTGATCCGAATGGCTATGGGGCACGTGGCGAATCGCGAAGTCGCAGAGGAAGTCGTACAAGACACATGGATAGCAGTCATCGAAGGTTTGGAGCGTTTCGAAGGGCGATCGTCATTGCGAACGTGGATCTTCGGTATCCTGATTCACAAAGCCAAGGATCGCGGGGTCCGAGAAAAACGGCATGTGACCTTTTCCTCCTTCGAGGCGGTGAGTGACGAGGGTGATGAGGTGATCGATCCCTCCCGCTTTCATCAGACAGGGGAATGGGCGGGGCACTGGGCGCTTCCTCCCCAACCATGGGATGACCAGACGCCGGAGAAGCTGCTGGCGTCTCAGCAGGCGGTGAACGCGATGAACCGAGCCATTGAATCGTTGCCACAGACGTTGAGAGAAGTTCTCACCCTACGCGATATCGAGGGCGTGGAAGCCAAAGAAGTCTGTGAAATTCTTAAGATTACCGAAACGAACCTCTATGTCCGCCTCCATCGAGCGAGAGAGCGGGTTCGCCAAACGGTGGAAACTTATATGGCGGGGGGATCATCTGCGGTGTAAGGAAGAGGCGTCATGACCGACTCACTAGTAGGAACAGAAGGAGGGGCTTGACGATGGCAAAGGAAGAGGTAAAGGAAGTCGCCCCAGACATTACATGCCAAGAGGTAGCACAGTGGGCCTCCGCTTATCTGGAGGAACATGTCGGCGATGAACGGAAGCATCAAATCACCGTTCATTTGGCCATCTGTGCCGGTTGCGAGACTTACATGAAGCAGATTGCTATCGTTCGGGACACGGTGGGACTGCTGCCGAAGTGGGACGAACAACCGTCCGACGCACATCGCTTGCGACAAGCCTTTGTTGCGTGGGTACATCGATCACCTTCTGGTAAATGATCTTTCAGAGGTGAGGAGGGAAATTTCTATGACAGGGTTGCGAGTGCTCATTATGCTATTCACAGTTGGGTTTGTGGGGCCAATCCACGCCATCCAACAGTTTGAACGAAATGGATCATCGAAGTTTCGTATGGACTATCAAGGTTCGATTTCCCAGTTTTTTTCATCAGTCCATCGGGGTGCCTTTGTTGCAGAGCTGTTCAAGTATGTTCCGCAGTTTGGCGGTTTTTGCTCCTATGGGAATAATTAAAAACTATAAGGCAGTGATCGATCCTGAGGCCTTGACAGTTGTTCATGATAAACTCTCTCAATAAGAGTGAATCGGTCCGTACTCGGTGGCTCTTAGATATCCCCGGCTATGTTCGGAAGGCTGATGCCAATTGGCTGGAGGTCCAACGGCAAGCCAAGGTGCAAGAATAACCGGATGCAGTTTCTCCATTATGGTCAATCCACTATTACCAACCAGGAGGTGTTCGATGAAGAAGATGATGGTCTCAATTTCGGCGGTCGCTTTTCTGATGTGTGCCAGCGCCTATTCCTTCGCTGGCGAGATGGGCTCGATGGTCAATGAGATGAAAAGCGAGATGAAGGCCGATACGGACGCGATGAAAGGGGAGATGAAGGCTGGCGTTGATGCGATGAAAGGAAAGCCTGGTGCGATGAAAGATGAGATGAAAGGAGAGATGAAGGCCAAGACGGATTCAATGAAGGCGTCGAAGGATACGATGAAGGACGAGATGAAAGCCACGAAGGACTCAATGAAGGGGAATCTGAAGGGAGCAATGGGATACTAAGACTTCATCGCTCAGTCACGCTGTCTTCTAGCAAGGCCTGCGTTCGGATACCCGACCGCAGGCCTTGCTGTTTCTACAGACAGAACATGCCTCCTTGTAAGAAATCTATTCCGTCTGAGACGAACCACTATCTTCATGATCAATAGAGTGAGGAGGTCGCAATGGAAGCATATGCACAGCCGACGTTGGAGCCATCGGAAGACCGGAATATTGTGTCGAATCCGGCAGTGTTTTCCAAACCGTCGGTTGAACGAGTGTACCGCCATCAATTGCCGGTGCGGGTCAGTCATTGGATCAATGTGCCGTGCTTACTCATCCTGATTATGAGTGGGCTGCAAATTTTTAATGCCCATCCCTCCCTCTACTGGGGGGACCGGTCTGATGGTGATCATCCGCTTCTTGTCATTCGCTCTACACAAACGGGGAGCGGAGACAGCAAAGGTGTGACGACAGTTTTGGGATATCAATTTGACACGACCGGTGTACTTGGGTACTCGAATGGATCAAATCGAGCATTTCCAGCCTGGGCCACTATCCCCAGTGCCAAGTGGTTGGCCATGGGGAGGCAATGGCATCTGTTTTTTGCTTGGCTGTTTGTGATCAATGGGCTGATCTTCACTGCCTATGCGTTGGCTAGTCGACACGTGACCTGTGATCTGGTGCCGGCTCGCAAAGATTGGCGCAATATCGGCCAGTCGATTCGCTCTCATTTATCACTCACACAGTCAGGAGTTGTGCACAGCAGAGGCTACAACGTGCTTCAGAAAATCACCTATACGGCAATTCTTCTAGTCGTGGCACCGCTGATCGTGCTGACTGGTCTTGCCATGTCACCGACCCTTGATACGGCCTGCCCCTGGGTCTTGACCATCTTGGGAGGTCGCCAGGCTGCTAGAACGATCCATTTTATCGCCTGTTTCTCCTTCGTGGGGTTCATCGTCGTGCATATTCTGCAAGTGGTCCTCACCGGGTTCACGAATAACCTCCGTTCGATGATCACTGGTTGGCTTACCGTTAGACGTGAAGGAGTCAGTCATGAAGCATAAACGTGCAATCGAGCGGCGTAGGTTTTTGAAGGGTGCCATGGGTGCAGCCAGTCTGGTCGCGCTGTCTGGGTGTGACAATCTTGCACAGAGCAGCTGGCTCCCTGGCATCCTCAGCAAGGCCGAACGGCTGACCGAAGCCGTGCAGCGTGCTGTGATCCCTCGCGACGCGTTGGCCAAAGAGTACAGTTCGTCCGACATCTCGGCTGTGTTCCCGGCCAACGGCAACACGGATCCCAGCACGGAGAACTATGCCGAACATGTCGCGCGAAATTTCATTGGATGGACTGTGGAGGTGGTGGGATTAGTCAAGACGCCGAGAAGCTGGACGATTGCGGCATTGAAAGAGTTGCCATCTCGCACGCAGATTACGCGTCACGATTGTGTCGAAGGGTGGAGCGCAATCGGCAAGTGGAGCGGGGTGCCGGTTGGAGATCTGATGCACCAGGTTGACCCGTTGCCGAACGCTCGTTATGCCGTGTTCCACTGTGCCGACGTGGATGACGAAGGGATTGCCTATTATGAGAGCATGGCAGTCGCTGATTGTTATCACCCTCAGACGATTCTTGCGTACGAGCTCAATGACAGGCCGCTCGATGTCGCGCACGGAGCTCCGCTGCGCCTGCGCTTCGAACGCCAGC
Source organism: Nitrospira sp. (assembly GCA_018242725.1). Lineage (GTDB taxonomy): Bacteria > Nitrospirota > Nitrospiria > Nitrospirales > Nitrospiraceae > Nitrospira_D. Next base: position 173,291 of record JAFEBI010000008.1, read on the forward strand.
TGGGATATAAGCAGGCAAAGTATGTCATGAAGATCGAGTTAGTCGAGTCGCTAGCTGGCATTGGCGGAGGTAAGGGCGGCTATTGGGAGGATCAAGGATATGAGTGGTACGCAGGGATTTAGGATGCCGTAACAGACTTCCAGCTGTATTCTCGCTCCTTCGAGTCCCGTGACATGCCGAACCTGTATGCCACGAGTCTGTCGTTGCTCGGGCCTCATGAGTCGTCTGGTTCAAGGAAACGACGCCTCACCACTCGACCTGTTCACGGTCCTGAGCGTTATCAAAAGACGACCAACGCCTCACGCTTCGAGCCGCGACGCTTGTCAGCGTCGGCCGTCGTACCAGACGGAGAGATGCTTCTTATCGTGGAGTGTCTTGTTGGGCAGGAAAAAAATGCGGAAGATCTGGCTGGCGATCTCGCGGCTCGAGTAAAGGGAGAGTTTACGAGACGAGGTTTCAAGCGGATGCTTGGTGAGAATAGTGAACTGCAACCCTCGCTGCCGTCCCCACTGGTTTAGTTGCTTGCTGAGTCTGATCTCATCCAGCGCATAGAGTTCTTGATCGAACCCGCCGACGGCCTGGAAGGCATCGCGGCGGCAGACGACGAGCGCCCCGGCAGCCCACCGACAGAGCACGGAGGTACTGGTCCAGAGTTGCAAGGTCAGATTCGCCCACCAGGGTAGCCCGTCCATTCGTAACGTGCTCCCGCAGCCGACGTATTTCCCCGTCTCAATGACGCGCAGTATATCTGTCAGCAGTCCGGGACTGAGTAAACTGTCCGCGTCCAGGAACAAAAGCCATTCTCCCGTCGCTTGAGCGGCGCCCGCGTTACGCGCCCGACCGATTTGGTTGATCGGCTCGAAGACGACACGGGCACCGGCTTGTCGAGCGAGCTCCGCAGTGTTGTCCGTGGAATTGTTGTCGACGACGATGACTTCCGATGTGAAACTGAGCATGGCGTTCCCTGCCACCGCAGTGGACACGGATCGTAGGGTCTGTTCGATCAGACGGGCTTCATTAAACGCTGGGATGACGATGGAGAGGTGCATGGAGAAAACATAATGCCATAGGTGTCGGCTGCATGGGAATGGGGGAAATAATAGAATATATCTTAATCAAAATAGACAGCGTTGAGGTGATACTTCCATCAGATGAGATGATGATGGCAACGCTATAGCTGTGCGAGAGCGGTCTTTTGAAGTGATACAACCTCTGGTGAGCAACTGTTGGTAACGGGGTCGGCTGAAAGTCGTGCCACAGTGGCTGTCGAGTTCCCACCGATAGAGTCACTCGGTGTAGTGTGGTACGATTCCGCACCATGCCGCTCTCGGGTTTCCATCCTCTTTTGGCTGAGTGGTTTCAGTCGTCTGTTGGCCGACCGACGGATGTTCAGATTCAGGCCTGGCCGGCGATTCAGTCTGGTGCAGATACGTTGATCACAGCGCCGACCGGTTCGGGGAAGACGCTCGCAGCGTTTCTGTCGTGCATTGATCAACTCTTCAAGCAAGCCCTGGTGCGTGAACTCGATGATCACACCCAGGTGCTGTATGTGTCCCCGCTGAAAGCGCTGAGTAACGACATCCAGAAAAATCTTCAGAAACCCCTCGCCGAGATCGGTGATCGAGCGCTTCTGGCTGGCCTGATGATGCCGGAACTGCGAGTCTTGGTCCGCACCGGTGACACGCCGATGGCGGACCGGCAGCACATGCTCAAACGGCCACCGCATATTCTTGTGACGACGCCGGAGTCGCTCTTTATTCTGCTCACGGCGGAGAAGAGTCGCCGCTTACTCCAGACCGTCCGTACCGTCATCATTGATGAAATCCACGCACTGGCGCCCAACAAACGTGGCGCACATCTGGCTCTGTCGCTGGAACGGCTTGAAGCACTCACCTTTACCAAGCCACAGCGCATCGGCCTCTCCGCCACGCAACGCCCGATTGAACTTGTCGCTCAGTTCCTTGTCGGCAATCGCGACGCATCAACTCTGCCTGCCTCAGCACTCAGTATGCAGTCCTCAGCTTTTCCCACAATCATCGATGTGGGCCATCAACGCCAAATCGATCTCGCGGTTGAAGTACCAAAAGATGAACTGAGCGCCGTTGCGACGAATGCGATTTGGTCGGATATTTATGATCGTGTGGCAGAGCTTGTCCGAGGACATCGCACAACTCTTGTTTTTGTCAATACTCGTCGGTTGGCTGAACGAGTGTCGCACTACCTGGAGGAACGACTACAAGATTCCGGTCCGGATGTCGTGGCGGCGCACCATGGCAGTTTGTCTCGTCAGATTCGGCTCTCAGCGGAAGAGCGACTGAAGAGCGGCAAGACGCGCGTAGTCGTGGCGACGGCCTCACTTGAACTGGGCATCGATGTCGGCACAGTGGATCTAGTCTGCCAGATCGGCTCACCACGTGCGATCGCCACCTGCCTGCAACGGATCGGCCGGGCTGGTCACTGTATCAAGGCGATTCCCAAAGGCCGTCTCTTTGCGACCACGCGGGACGAGTTGTTGGAATGTGCCGCGCTCATCCGGGCCATCAAGGCCGGCACGCTGGATCACATTACTGTGCCGCCGGCGCCGCTCGACATTCTGGCACAGCAGCTCGTGGCTGCGGCGGCGACACAGACATGGACCGAAGATGAATTGTATCAGCTGGTCCGGCGAGCCTACCCCTATCGCGAGCTGGAACGGGCAACCTTCGATCAGGTTGTTCAGATGCTGGCTGAGGGGATTGCGACAAACCGGGGTAGGGGCTTGGCCTATCTCTATCATGACCGGATCAACCATCGTGTGAAAGGTCGGCGCGGGGCGAGGCTGGCAGCGATCACGTCCGGTGGGGCAATTCCTGACACGGCGAACTATACGGTGGTAGCTGAACCGGAGGGGACCGTTGTTGGGACGGTTGATGAGGATTTTGCCGTTGAAAGTTTGGCCGGCGATATCATGTTGCTGGGGAATACCTCCTGGCGCATCAAGAACGTGGGGATGGGAAAAGTCCACGTCGAAGATGCCCATGGCGCCCCACCCAGTATTCCATTCTGGCTCGGCGAAGCCCCGTCACGTACGGCTGAACTCTCCGCTGAAGTCGCGAGTCTTCGAGCAGACATTGCAGTACAAGCCGACTCTTCTTCCGATGTCTCAGCACTCAGCACTCAGTCTTCAACACTGCAATGGCTTCGCCACGAATGCGGCCTCGATCCCCGCGGTGCTCAACAGGTGGTTGAGTACGTGTTGACCGGGAAGATGGTGCTGGGGACCGTGCCGACACAGGACACGATCGTCGCCGAACGTTTCTTCGATGAAAGTGGTGGAATGCAACTGGTGATCCATGCGCCGTTCGGTGGACGGATCAACAAGGCGTGGGGCTTGGCGTTGCGCAAGCGATTCTGTGTGACGTTCGACTTCGAGCTGCAAGCGGCGGCGACGGACAATGGCCTCGTGATTTCACTAGGTGAGAAGCACAGCTTTCCACTGGAGTCGGTATTCGGCTATCTCCACTCCAATAGCCTGCGTGAGGTGCTGATCCAAGCCGTGTTGCTGGCGCCTATGTTTGCCACACGCTGGCGCTGGAATGTGTCGCGTGCGCTGGCGCTGCTCCGGTTCTCGAACGGCAAGAAGGTGCCCCCGCAGATTCAGCGGATGAAAGCGGAGGATCTGCTGGCGTCGGTCTTTCCCGATGCGATTGCCTGCCAGGAGAATCTGATCGGGCAACGGGCTGCCAGGCACATTCCCGACCACCCCCTGGTGCAGGAGACCTTGCGTGACTGTCTCACTGAAGCGATGGACATCGAAGGGCTGACAGAAGTACTGCGACGGATCGAATCCAGCGCAATTCGATGTGTGGCGATTGACACCCCGTCGCCGTCGGTCTTCTCGCATGAGATTCTCAATGCGAACCCCTATACATTCCTCGACGACGCGCCGCTGGAAGAACGGCGATCTCGAGCAGTCGAACTGCGACGGATCTTGCCACCGGAACTCCTTGGAGAGATCGGCGCGCTCGATCTGAAGGCGATCGAGCAAGTGTGCGGTGAATCATGGCCGGTCGTGCGCGATGCCGATGACCTTCACGATGCGCTTCAAACCCTGGGCTGGCTGCCTGAAAATGAGGTTTTACAATGGGTGTCCTTCCTCCCCACACTTGTTGGATCAGGTCGAGCAGTTCAGCTTACAGTGAAAGCTGAAAAGTCAGAGGTGAAAGGTTGGGTCGCGGCAGAACAGAAAGAGCGTGCTGAACAGTTGCTCGCGATAGGGGATGACTCAACGCTTGATGCAATCGTATTAGGGTGGATGGAAAGCATTGGTCCGACGACCACGCAGGAATTGGCCGAACGCCTACATTTTCCTGCTAACCAGGTCGATGGAGCCATGTTGCGGCTTGAAGGGAAGGGGCAGGTGCTTCGTGGTTCTTTTCGTGAGGGGGTAAGGGTGAGGGGTAAGGAGAAGGATGAATCCTCTCACTCCTCACCCCTTATCCTTCATCAAGTTGAATGGTGTCACCGTCGTTTGCTGGCACGCATCCATCGCCTGACGATCGGTAAATTACGCAAGGAGGTCGAACCGGCCACTGCGACTGAGTTTATGACATTCCTTCTGCAGTGGCAGCACCTGGTTCCCGGCTTGCGTCAGCATGGCGAGGCCGGACTATTAGAAGTGGTGAAGCAGTTAGCCGGCTTCGAAGCGGCAGCCTCGATTTGGGATACACACCTCTTGCGCGCGCGCATGGCGAAGTATGAACCGGAGTTGCTGGATCGGCTGTGTCTCAGCGGGGCGGTGAGTTGGGGGCGGCTCTCGCCTCATCCGCGATTGGGCCAATGTGATGAGGCAGACAGGACAAAGCGCATTCTACCGACCAGCCTTGCGCCGCTCTCAGTGTTTCCACGTGATGAGAGTGAATGGCTGTTGGCCGCCACGCAGGACGACCAGGCTCTTACCAATCCTGATCCCTATGCGAGTCTGACGTCAGTCGCACGAGATCTCTGTCTGGCGCTTGCCGAACGTGGGGCTTCTTTCTTCGCGGACCTTGCCCGTGCGACGGGGCATCTGCCTACAGAGGTGGAGAACGGATTGTGGGAACTCGTCGCGGCCGGCCTTGCCACAGCCGATGGATTCGATAACCTCCGTGCGTTGATGGATCCCCATCGTCGTCGAGCCGAAGGCCGAGAGCGATTGCGCCGCCCTCGCCATGCCGCTGGCCGCTGGTCTCTCTTGAGATCTCTTCCGTCTCAGTTCTCAGCGCTCTGTTCCAGCAACTTAGCACAGAACACTCAGCACTCCGCACTTTCAGAAAAGGTTGCCCGTCAACTCCTGCGACGCTACGGTGTCGTATTCCGAGACTTGCTGGCCCGTGAAGCACTTGTGCAGTCTTGGCGGGACCTGTTGGTCGTCTATCGCAGACTGGAATTACAAGGGGAGGTGCGGGGTGGACGATTGGTCTCCGGATTTGTCGGTGAGCAGTTTGCCCTGCCGGAGGCTGTGGAGGCGCTGCGGGCCGTGCGCAAATCCGGCGTGATCGGCAGTGCAGTCGAGATCAAGTTGTCCGCCTGCGATCCTCTGAATCTAGCCGGTATCATCTTGCCCGGTGCTCGTGTTCCAGCTGTGCCTACGAACTTTCTGGTGATGAAAGATGGTGCAGTCGTCCGTACAGTGACCGGACGGCAGGGGAGCATGACACGCTCTGTTGTCGAGTTGACCGGCTAGGCATACGCCTGTATGCATCCACTACCCGAATAGGAAGTTGATGTTTTGCAAACCAAGCAGAGGGAGTGATACCTTGCTCAGCGGCACAAAGACCCTAAGTGATTGTGTCTGGAGTGCAGATAGCGCGATGATGCGCAACTTTTGTGCATCATCCGAAATCTCTTTGCGGGGTAGTCGTCTTGTACGAATCTCCCCGCAATGCATGTATTCATTTTATTTAACATCCGAGGAGGTTGTATCGTGAAGTCTCTATCCATTGTTTGCGGTACGCTAGTTTTGATCGCGTTCGAACTGTCAGGTTGTGCCAACCTGCCAACTGCGAGCATACAAGATGCGCTCGCAAGCATGGTGGCCACGCAACATAGTATTGGTCCCAGCCAAGGAAAGGCCGCACTCGGCTCCATCCTCAACCTCGCCAAGGAGAAAATGCCCATCGCGGATTTTTCCACACTAAACAATGCCCTTCCTGCTATGGACACCTATCTGAAGGAAGCAACCGACGTGAAGGCTGTCACCGGTCCGATCGTCGATCAAGCTGGGCTGGAATCGGCATTTGCTAAGGTGGGCTTGGGACCCAAAATGGTGCCAAGAATCACAAAGACCATGAGCGATTTCGTCGGGAATACAGGCGGTGAGGCGGCGCGGGATTTTTTTACGTCGCTGATGAAATAAGCTGCACTACTGTTGCCGAACGAAACCGTTCGGCAACAGCGTTCCCATCTATCTCATCCTAGTTGGTCAGTTCACGAATGGCTGAGCTTGGTCACGGAGAAGGGTGAGCAACGCCGTCGGACCTTGGCTACCCATCGTGGCATACCCTGCCTGGGCCGCAGAAAAAAATGCCGGCTCTCGCTCAGTCGGCACCCCTAAGAGTCTGCTCAGTGATGCCAAGTATTCCCCCTGTCCAGCTGCGAGATCGTGCTGCAGGTTGTCATAATTGAAAGAGACAAAAGCGGTGGCTTTGAAGTCCGGTTTCAGCTGACCGTCTTCGTTCCACCAGGCCGCGCCTGAGGTCGTGCCGGTCACATTGGACGTGGTATCGGTGATTTGGTTAATGGTGCCTTTGACCGTGCAGCCGGTCAGGCCAAGCAACAGACTGGCTCCCAGGATTGCCAAGCATTGTAAACGAGTGCGCATTGTGGACCTCCATCTCTTATTAGGGACGATGGACCCACTATAACATACGGACTCTCAAGTTCAGCCAGTTGTGCGCCGATAGGAAGGCGACGGGACGGTGTTCCCTATCGCGATAATACAGAGGATTGGCCATGTCGGTTCAGCCCCTGACAACCTTTGATCCACAGCAGTTGTTCAATCTTGGGGCAGGGACTCAGGAAGCATCCCATCGACTGGATACCAGGGTCATCGGGCTCTCAGTTGCGCAGGAATTTTCAGGACGCTTGAATGTCACCACGGCCGATGGCGATCGTGTGACCCTGGTGGCCGATCGTGATGACCGGTATGACGCTGGTGCCGTTCGGTCTTCTGTCCAGACTCTTCAGGGAAGCGGGACGGTCAGCGCTGGGTTTGCGCAGAGCGCACATGCGCACAACCTTGGCATCGCGGTCAGTGGGGATCTTAACGAAGCCGAAGTCACGGACTTGGAGAAATTGTTTGAAAAGGTCTCGAGTATCTTTCGTGGGTTCTTTCAGGGACGAGATGATGAGGCCCAGGCTCAAACCCTTCACCTTGCAGAGGGGTTTGGCGGGTTGGATCATCTCTCCAGCCTGGATCTCAGCGTCGAGATCGTCCGGTCTGTGACGGTTGTGTCGGCCTCAAGTGAAACCCCAGGTGGGGCGCCAGGGACGGCGGCGGCGATCCCGCAACCGTCCAACGGTACCACGGCGCCCACCCTGTCACCTGACTCTCCCGACGCCACGCATCTCACGGCGTTGGTGAACGAGACACAATTCACGTCCTTGGTCCAACAAGTCCTGGATGCTGTGAAGGAACTCAACGTTGATCTGGAGAAGGTTCGTCACCATTTACCGGCCTTCCTCGATCAGTTACGAGAGGAACTCGCCGGGGAGTTGCGACCAGGGTTGCAATCAGAGGCTGGCGTTCGCAGTCGTTCAGCCGGGGACGTGCCAGGTACGGATGAGGCGGTGACAGGCAATCACAGCCTGCTGGTTGCCTATCGATCGGTTACAGAGACATTCCTCTCTCTGTCTCTTCAAGCGTAGTCTCTTCAAAGTCATTCCTGATTGGCATAGAATGGGAGAGGGCGAAGTCGCACATGCCGGCTTCGCCCACGACCGTATCGCCTAGTTTGCCCACAAGCGTTGATATCATTTCCGGTCTTCATCTTCCGGGAAGGCGGATAGGTTCATGGTCTTGCGAATGTCGGCAATATTCACCCAGTCAAATTCGCCAGCGTCTGTGCCTCTCGTTCATGTTGACCAGGTCTTGACGAATGTCGGTCCCAATCGCGGTGGTGGATGTGTGCGCGTCCCATACGACTGATTATAAAGGGGAGAGGTGACAGCTTTGTCGGCAAGGATCCCACGGGCACAACTCTCAGACATCATCGCTCAGTAGCGATTTCCCGAAAGCATTTATGTTGTCCCACCTGAAGAAAGGTAGCCCATGATCTCACCTGAATTTGCCGCATAGTTTGCACAGGAGTGGGTCGTTGCTTGGAACAGCCGAGATCTGGATCGCATTTTGCTCCATTATGCCGACGATTTTGAAATGTTCTCTCCTTGATCGGCGCTGAAAGCCTCATCATCTTCTATAAAGGAGTAAGTGGAATGGTGGCCGAACTCTTCTGCTTCGATTCATCCAGGAAGGTCTGCAAATCATTTACTCACTGTGCGATGAATGAGAAGGGGATAGATCTCCCATCCGCACCGTAAAGTCCTTTGAAAGATGCCTGACTGTTGAAGTCTACGAGTGATGACTCAGTGGCAGGAGATAGTGTATGAAGAAGAGATTACTTCGTCCGGTTCAGGGCTACGAGGTCAGGGCGGGGTCACAATCTTGTAAAGAGTGAGGATATAATGACCAAGATGGTATTGACACTCGCGATAATCATCGGTAGCACTTTGTGGACTGTGTTGGCGTTGGCGCAGTCTCTCCCCCTCATGCCTGGGTACTATGAAGTCACGGCAACGATGTCGACCAGCAGCGAACCTGAGCAACGCCATCGGTGTGTCACCGCTGAACACTTGGCCAATGCAGAGGCCGTACTGAACTATGCCTTTGCCAAGAAATTCACACCACTTCCGAACCATAAAATCATGAATTTCTCAGTGGGAGGGGACAAGATCAGCTACGAAGTCGACACCCCATTTTCTCTGATACACGTGGAAGGAACGATTTCCGACACGAATTTTTCTGTGATGCGAAGCAATAAGTCGAAGTCTGGCAAGGTATCACCGATACCGATGACCTTGACGCTTATTGGAAAACGAACCGGTGATTGTAAGGGAAAATGACCGAAGGGATCTCCAGCGGTAGAAGGCTATGCGGTTGGGATAATCGGTTTTCTGCTGAAGTCGGCTATTGGATTGGTGCAGCTCATTGTGGCAGTTGGCCATTGAATCTCAGCAGTTCTTGAACTGCTTTGACCGGCACTGTTCCGAGAGACGCTTGGCTTCGGTGATTTGGGCGGGCGTCATGCGCTGCGCAACGTCGTCTCGATTCTCTACCGCTTGTTTGTGGTCTTCACCCTTCATATGTCCTGCCGCAAGGTCGACCCACATATAAGCCCGCACGAAGTCTTGCGGCACACCCAGTCCGGCAAAATACAGCTCCGCGAGGTTGTTTTGCGCATGCGGGTGACCCTGGGCCGCGGCTTTTTCGTACCAGGTTCGTGCTTGGGCATAGTCCTGTGGCATTCCTTTTCCCTTGGCATACAGCTCCCCGAGGCCGTTCTGCGCCTCGGCGATTCCCTGATTAGCCTGAGTCTGGAGTGTGGACAGATCTTTCGTGCCGGCCGGTGGGAAGGCAATGCTCGACCCAACGGGGAGAACAAGAGTCGCCAGAAGGATGATGACGGTAATCGCACTCATGAGCTGCTGAGTATGCCGTGCAGGCGAACGGATCGTCAAGCCGAATCCTACCGAGCCCTCTGTGGGTACTCTGGTGGAAGCGGTTGGGCGGGTACGGGTGGCGGCGGAGGAAGTTGTAGGGGTCGACTATTCAATTGTAGTGGTGGACCAAGACTGAGCCCGGGAATTTGAGGCGGCTGAACTCGTATAATTTGGTCGCCGTTCGGGAGAGTAGTTGATGTGTGTACATTACCGGCGGCATCCATGTGGACGGTTGTGCCACCTTCTGCGTCGAGCACCTGCTGTAATCGGTCCTTCGCACTGGGTTGTTGAGGCGGCTCTTCTCCCATTGCGAGCGGTAGGCATGAGAAGCCACTGATCAGTATGATCATGAGACGGAGCGAGGTCCGATGCATGTCGTCCTCCTACGAAAGAGGATTGATCGAGAATCTCAATCTCTGAAGGATTCAATCAGCCACCAGAGAACCAGTATAATAAGGAATCCAATTACTGCGGGGATATAAATTAAATAGAGAAAGTGAAAGTCAATCATAATCTGCCTCTGCTCTCAGCCGCCCCCATAAGGTATTTTGACCGACAATAGAGCGAATACTTTCCTAAAGTAGGATGAGGCCGGACCACCGCCTCGTTCTTCGTATAGCCCAATCATACCGGCAGGGACAGCACCTATTCTGTTTGTAGGAGCTCTATTGCCCATCTCAGAAGTTTGGTCTCGTCTGGTTGGCTCTTCTGCCCAGCGCTGCAACCTGCCGGCCCGTGATTGCTTTGTTCCGTTGTCCGCACATTTCATGAATGAACATAATTAATTTCAGCGCCGGCGAATCCTTCACCATCCCAACCCGCATTGGTTTAAGGAGCTCATGGGGTCATTAATACACGTAATGCATAAATGGCTGATAGACCCATGGAGCTTTATCACCGGAGTATGCTCAACATTAGCCACACGCACTATGGATAGCAAGCTAAGTTATCGAATGTATGGAACACCTGGTCTGTCCGGATTGTTCTTTTGATCATTCGTATGCCGTTTCCAGGCGGCCCCTCCTTGGCGCCTAAGTGCCGGACCGCCTAATTGAGTCGCCCGGGGACATGGTCGGATGTCTCTTGGCTTACCATGACGGGGATCGATCCGACCGATTCCGCTTCATGCCGTGACACTCAAGCAGTTCAACGGGGATGTCTTCAGTCGGATGCATAGCAACACCCACGTCGTGTAATACTCACCAGCCTTCTGTAAGAGATCGCTGGATTTGTCTTTCCGCGTATACCTAGCGTCGAAAATCTTGAAATACGTTGCCTGAAAATCCATCTCGCGATACCCCTAGACCAAGCGCTGGTTTCCGGCGCCGGATACAGTACAACATTTTGGTAAGGGAGGCCGTTCATGCATCTCGTCGTGGTGTCGGCATTGGTCGTCGGATTGGTGTATTTGCTGTGGCAGATCAGGCCGTAGCGCGCATTTTAAGGTGACAGCAGCGAGCGCGCTTGATTGAAGGCATGCTCTTTCACGGCCTCCAGGGGATTACCTGCTGGAGGCCGTGGTCATTGTGGTTCTTTCGTCATCTGGGTTTTCCGTCTTTCCTCTAGCCCGTATGATTCATGAACACGTCTGCTGCAATCGCCGATTCTCTATTGGGACAAGCCGATGACCCGCGGGCTCGCTCCGTGGCTCCGTCTGGCTCCGTGCACTGGTCTCACGACAGGATTTGGCGATTTCGCGACGAATCGTCATGAACCATACGGGCTAGTACGAGCGAGTCGAAAACCACGAAATCAGTTGCCAGAAATCTCGTCTCAGGATAGCCCTAGACTGGGTGCCGACCTCCGGAGCCGGCCCTGATAGAATAACCTATTGTTAGAGGAGGCTGTTCATGCGCGTCATTCTAATCTCAGCTGTTCTGTCGACAATGATCGCCGGGTCCAGCGCTTTGGCGATGGCAGATGAGTTGACGAACCTCGGTTCTGAATTGAAGGGTGAAGTAGGCTCCATGGCCGGCGAAGCCAAGGGAGAGGTGAAGGGTGAGCAGGAACAGATGAAGGAGAGCCTCAATTCGAAACGAGAGCAGATGCACTCCGACATGAAGGCCAAGCGAGAACAGATGAGATCAGAAATGAAGGAGAAAAGAGACGCGTTGAAGGCCGAGAGGAAGGAGATGAAGAAGGCGGCGAAGGCGAAGAAATCTAAGGCCAAGAAGCATGCCGAGGAAGCTGTCGAATCATTGGAGCCAAGCTCCTATTAGATGAGTGCGTTCAGCGCAATTGTACTGGAATAGGATGTCCACACGGCCTCCGGGAGCGGTGCTCTCGGAGGCCGTTGTGTCTGTTGTAGTCGAACGTCTCGGATAGGTTTCCCCACGATGACGATGAGCGGCATCAGACTGTGTTACACCACTTGCTCGCAAGGCAAGACGAATACATGAAGTGGGACGATGTTGTCACCTTGAGCCGATTCTTGTTCCAATCGGAAACGCGCGAACACATCGATCAGCCGGTAGGCCAACTGATCGGAGACAGCTGTCAGGATCATGCGGTTGGTGGCAGGGGCGAGAAAGAATTGGCTGGTGAGACCCGTTGCGCCCTTTCCGGTGACGTTGTGCAGTTCGCTGTAGGCGGCCACGTCGTACTCATTCAGCAACGCGTGTATCTGTTCCATGAGCGATTCACGGAACACGATGACCAACATTTTCATGCGAGCCACTCCTGAGCATGGTCGAGAGGTTGGTGAAGAACACGGTCATCCGTTATTATGATGTCATTGTCGTGGGAGCGATTCAAAAATACAAGATGGAGAGGCAAGGTCGATAGCATGAGCGAGGGACTGAAGTCTCTAGACGATGTAGGCCCGGCTCGACAAGTTTGACGATAATACGCTATAAATTAACAGTAGAGCGGTGTACAACGGCATAAACGAGGTCGGTGTTATGCAAGAATATGCGGCGTATTACGGGGCTGCCTGTCTCATCCTTTCCATGTATCTTCTCTACAAAGGTATTACTGCCGCTTCACGACAGCGAAGCGAAGATCAGTCTACGACGCTGGTGCCTGCCTATGTCTATGGAATCCTGGCGTCGGTAGCGCTCACCTATGCGTTGGGACTTCTGAGGATGAAGTTTCCTGGGTGGGAACTGCCTTGGTGGGGAAATCGTATTATTTTCCCGGGCACGACCATGCTCTTCCCAGGCATTATCTATCTGATCGGCCGCCGCCCGCCAAAGCCTAATCTCGATCGGGTTGACGCGTAGCCTTCCGCCGATTCGGCCGGCGCGTGGGCTATTTTGCGATGGTGATGCTCGGCACGCCGGCTCGTGAGACTTCCGTGACCGTCATCTGGAATAATTGTGATAAAAGTTTGAACGCTTCACGATTCCAGCGAGCCTGTGGCCCGATTGTATTGACGGCGTAGTAACGTCCGTGAGACTTCATGGCGAGGTCTAGGCCGGATGGAGATGACTCTGATACCACAAGATCCAATGTCTTGACCGGATTTTCGGCCACATTAGGGGTACGGCTGTCTTTATCGACGTGGTACTCCGGCTCTTCAGCGATGGAAGCTCCAAGAAAGTTCAGCATGGCATTGAAGCTTCGCAACCGAAAGTTCCCTTTGAGCGGCCAGTCTCCGCCAAAATACCCAGGGCGAATATCAAAGGTTACGTCGTTTGAGCGCCCCTGTTCATACTCCTCTTCTAGTCGGATCCGTTCTTCCTGAGAGAGTGTATCGAGATCATAGTTCGTAATCAGCATGCCCCCTTCAGCCTGCTTCCGCAACGTGAAGGTTTTATCGTGATGGTTGTAGGTGACGTGATATTCCTGTTCGAGCGTTTTGAATCCTTCTGCCGTGACCGAGTCGGCCGGAATCGTCCAGTGTCGCTTGATGCTCAGCGGTTCAACGTAGAGGCTATTGTGATCTTGAATGGCTGAAAGATGGAGGACCACACGCCGGAACATTTCATAGCCAGCCGTATCGGTGGGATAGTTCCAATAGGCAACGGTTTTAGCATGCTGTTTCAGCCGAAGTTCTTGAGCCATCAATCGGAGAAGTAGATCGACATCAACCCCCTGTCGCAAGAGCAATGTCAGTTTGGATTCGTGAAATGGCGTGAGAAGGCGCTTCGTAAATTCTTCTCCTTCGATCGGCGCGATACTAATGGTGGGATTCTCAGCAACGCTTCCACCGATGACGGGTAAAATCGTTCGGCTTGCATCACCGGTCAATGCCGGTGTGGCGCCGGCGGTGAACCGAAAATCGAACGTCGCCGCGACGTTGGAGACACCGGTGAAGTGAATCGGCTGATGGTGTTGTGCTCTGGCGATATTCACGAGCAGCTGCTTGGATTGTGATTCGGTGATGGCGTCGTCGTAGGCGATCACGGCTCGAGTGAGGGTGACTGGCGAGAGACATCCTGAGAGAAACAGAAGACCGAATAAGAGACAAGGTACGGCGGATAATCGGTTGCCCATCGTCAATGGCTTGTTATTTGAGCGTCGCCCACACCCAGATGCGAGTTGTACCATATCAATAAGTGGAAGGGTAGTAATTGGAGGAAATGGAGTTACGCAACAACGGGATACGTCTTGGGGAGACCGACTCGCTGGACCGTCATCTGTATCGGAGTCTTGGGATGTAGCGTCATGCCAGGCCTTGGATGAATCGTCCGTCCGTCGTCGAGACGAAGGCGGACTTTTGACGCAATAGTTGCCAGGATCAAGAGGCCTTCGAGCTCTGCGAACGACTCGCCCAGACAGCGACGTCCACCAGCGCCGAAGGGAATGTAGGCGTAGACCGGACGGGCCCTGGTCGCTTCGTCAGAAAACCGCTCTGGGTCAAAACGTGAGGGATCAGGAAACCAGCGCGAATTGCGGTGCAGACTCCATGGGCTGATCAAGGCCCACGAACCGAGCGGAAGCATCGCTCCGGATGGAAGTCGATCCTCTCCCTGCGCCAGGCGAGTGTGCAAGCTCCAGGCTGGAGGATAGAGGCGAAGCGACTCGTCCCAGATCATCTTCAGATAGCGGAGGCGGGGCAGGTCGGCAGCGTCAGGAAGTCGATCGCCCAGCACGCCTTTCAACTCGAAGACCAGCCGTTCCCAAACCAATTGATCTTGTGACAACAGGAGCCACGTCCAGGTCAGGGCATTGGCTGTGGTTTCATGACCGGCGAGCAAGAATGTCATGAGTTCATCACGAATCTCTCTCTCGCTCAGTGGGTGACCATCGTCATCCTGAGCGGCCAGTAAGAGCGAGAGCACATCATTTCGGTGCTCAGAACTGCGTTGCCGATCGCGGATCAATTGAATAATTGTTTTTTCGATCAGGTTGAAGCCACGGGTGAATCGGCGATGTCGGGGAATGGGAATCCAGAGCGGGATCAGGCTTGCCAGGAGCGAATCATACTGAAGCTTGATGAGCCGCTGGCCCGCTGAAATGGAGTCCCGGATCAGGCCGGTATCCGACCTCATGTCTTCTCCAAAAAGCAGACGCCAAATGACCGAGAGTGTGAGATGGGCCATGTCCTGTCCGATGTCGATCGTCATGCCATCGTGCCACTGGGCCACTCGGGTTCGAGCGGTATCGGTGATGAGGCTACTGTAGGTCGTCACATGGTTTCCGTGAAAAAACGGCAGAAACAGCCGCCGTTGAGCGTGATGGGTGTCGCCTTCCGTGTGCAGGACGCCTTGCCCAAAGATTCGTGATTCGACCGGAGGCACAGGTCCCTTTCGATAATTGTCTTGATTCGTCACCAAGACATGCTTCACGTCAGCCGGATGATTCAACAGATACATCGCGGCGTCGGGCTGCCGCAGAAACAGTTCAATGACACGTCCCATAGGGAGCTTGACGACGTCACCATACGATTGGCACTGCAACAGAAATCCGAGGGTGTCTCGTCGAAGCTCTGGGCCACAGCCCCACCAGCGAGAAACCGGCGGCCCTGGAATATGAGAGGTCGGGGTGTGTTGATCAGTCATAGGCGATGGCTCTTACTCAGTGGAACTAGAGCATGGAGGGACACGACTGTCAACGGGGGCCGGAATGAATCGTAGTCGGCTCTTGCGCTTCGTCTCGAATCGTCATGAGAACGAGCAACGAGATGGCTGCGCACAAGCTGACGTACCATCCCGGTGCAAGGGGGCTTCCGCTCCGTTCAAAAACCATGGTGGCAACCAATGGGGCTGTTCCACCGAACAGAGCTGCGGCCATATTATATGAAATCGAAAGTCCCGTGTAGCGGTGCGCAACCGGAAAGAGGATCGCGACGATGGCAAAGAAGGGGCCCATGTAGGCGGCGACGAAGACGGTCACGGCCAATTGCGTCATGGCCACAGACACGACGTCTCCACTGCTGAACCAGGAGAAGAACGGGACGGTCCCGAGCGCAAGGCTCATCGCGCCGGCAGCGAGGACCCATCGAGGCCCAACTCGATCGGCCAACTTGCCCATGATCGGAATCAGCATCGCCATCACCGTCATACAGACCGTATTGATGGTTAAGGCCGTCCGCATCGGGAGATCGCTCACCTTCGTCAGATAGGTGGGCAGATAGACAAAGAAGATGTAGAACCCCACGCCATGCAGTAGGACGAGTCCAATGACTTGGAGCAGCGGTGTTCGGTTCTGATGTGCAAAGTCACGAATCGGTGTCGATGAGACCACACCGCGCTGTTGGAGCCGTTCAAAGGCTGGTGACTCAGGAAGATGTTGCCGGAGATACCAACCGACCACGGCGATGATGCTTCCTGCCAAGAACGGAAGGCGCCAGCCCCAATTATGTAGGGTCTCCGGCGTGAAACCCGCACTGGCCACGGCCCCGACGCCGGATCCCGTCAACGCGCCGATTTGTGCGCTGAAGCCGGCCCAACTGCCGATATAACCGCGTTCGTTTCGAGCGGCATGTTCGATCAGGAAAGTAACCGATCCGGTAAACTCTCCGCCGACTGAGAAGCCTTGAATAAATCGTAACAGAGTCAGCGCAATTGGTGCGGCGAGACCGATCTGCGCATAGGTCGGCAGCAGGCCGAGAAGGCAGGTTGGAATTGCCATGAGGATGACGGACCAGGAGAGCGCTGACCGGCGTCCTCGCGTATCTCCCCAGTAGCCGAAGCAGAGTGCACCCAGCGGCCTTGCCAGAAAGCCCACGGCAAACACACTGAATGTGGCGATCAACGACAAGGACGGATCTGAAGCCGGAAAAAACAGGACAGATAAGATAGGAGCAAAGTATCCAAAGAGCGCGAAGTCATACCATTCCAGTACATTGCCGATGGCACCAGCTAGGACGGTTGTGCGAAGTGCCCGGGGTCTGTTTTGGACGTTGGAGGTGGAATCGTTCATCACGGTGCGGTCGAGTGCCCACCATACCACGAACCCGTATGTCTCGTGCGAGAGTTGCGTTTTCCACCATGCGCTCGGTAGAGTCGTCGCATGACAGGCCTTGATAACCACCACGGAAGCTTGCGAGTCAGGAGGTGCCTAGAGATCTGTGCCCTCGTGGTGACTACGGGATTATTGAGCGGTCTGCTGGTGTCCTGTAGTGGAGAGAACGCACCATCCTCATCTCCGAACCAGACGGAGAGTCTCGCCGGAGTGGATGCTGACGCGAACGGGGTGCGTGATGATGTCGACCGGTATATCGATACGACCTACGCCGACCAGACCAGCGCGGATCTCAACAAGGCCTTACGTCAGTACGCAAAGGCCGTTCAGTCATCACTGGTTGATGCTGACAGTCAAGCACTCTCTCTCACCCATGCAACAGAACGCTTTCGAGCCTTAGAGTGTCTCATGGCGAGGCGACCTCGCGAGTTTCATGCGATTTTTGTCGCCGTCCGCGCGCAGCTTTTAAATACGCCGAGCCGTTCAGCGGCCTATCTGAAGGCTGATGACCAGGTGAAGACAGCGAACATCCCGTTGCTGCCGGCAGATCAATGGATGACGGCATGTCAGTCATGAACTCGAAAATCGTTGTTGTGCTTTCGCTGAGCATTCTCCTGGGAGCGGGATGGTTTCCGGATGCGGGCGCACAAGTGCAATCTCAATCGGCTTGCCAGAATGCCACGGCCCCTCGCACGGCGATCTATTTTGTAAATGGGGTCACGACGACGCTTGATGAAGCCAGACTGAACGGCGGAAAGCTGGAACTGGAGTTTCTGAGCAAGCTTCCAACGATGGCACCGACCGTCCAAGCGATGTGTCATCTGTTTTTTCTGAACATCAACCCGACGTCCGGCGCGGTCAAAGATTTTCTTGAGGCAGGTCAACAACGGTTGGGGCTCACATCGACGACCTTTTGGCAAGGATTGGAAGGATTGGGCCTAGCGACATCCGGTGTGATTACACAGGTGTTGCAACGTCCGATCACGAATGCCGATCAAATTGATCAGGCCACGATCGTTCGCCACGCGACGGCCTATCGGGAACAGATTGCCCCCCCATCCTGTCGACGCGTGCTCATCGTCCCACATTCTCAAGGGAATCTGTACAGTAATGCCTCGTTCGACTCAGTGTTTAGCCAGGTACTGCCGCCGCCGCTCGGTACGCTGAAGATTGTTGGCGTCGCCACACCGGCGGATAGGGTGGGAGGCAACGGACTCTATCGGACTTCGAGCACCGATGTCTTAATCAGCGGGATTCGCCTTGTCTTACCCGGCACGTTACCGGCCAACACAAATTGGGGAATCAGTCCGCTGCTCCTCTCTCCTGCGTATTCCGGTGGACATAGTTTCATCGGATATCTCACGGCTGAGCCGAGCCGGACGCAGATCTTGACGGATATGGAGTCTTCGTTGCTCGCGCTTGCAGCTGTTAATCCCTGCTGATTTCTCCGCTCGTTTGTACTTTCCGGGGTCGGCCTCTGAACCCAGCACTTATCCTCACTGTCCCTTGAGCAAGGTGAATTGCTGCTTTAACGTTGAAATTTTCATCAGGTAGGTTCGGAGATCGTGGGCTCCACATTGCTGGTGCGGGGTCAGGCGATAGTTACGCGCGACATAATTGCGGCCGGTTCCGGCACCGCAGAGATGAATGACGGCGGCCAGCTCCTGTTTCTGCTCGAACGTGACCGCGCGATCCCCAGTTAACCGAGTGACATATCGGTCGAGCAACGCGGAGGTCATCTCCATGGCATGGCCGGGAATGACTCGGCTATAGAGACTGTTGAACCAACAGGAATTGAAATTGTTCCACGGTCCCTGTTCGACGACGACATGGTTGTGAATGCAATACCGTTTCGCCTCTTGAAACGTGCCGTCGGTGATCTGAAACATTCCGACGGCCGTTGAGGCCGGTCGATACCAATCCAGCGGATTCTGTGCGGTGACGCGCCATTTCCAATAGGTGCGGGCGACGGGATTGCCGGAGCCTTCGGCTTGGGCGAGAGCCGCTAGGAGCTCGGGTGTGATGATGGCCGTTGAATGGATCTCGAACAATGGCCCATACTCTCTCCAGGTTTCACGAGGGCTCTTATGAAAGGCCGGTTCCACCGGAAAGAACAATTCCGTCGGCTTATAGTAGGCGTGATAGAGCCAGTTGATGGTTAAGGCCGCCGTAATCAGGATGGCCACCGTGCTCCAGACTTGTATGATTGGCGGAGCCTTGTGGATCGCACGCAGGCAAGCGGTTATGGCCCGCCAGCTTGCACGAGCGACGCGCATCAGGGGATGCTTCGAACGCGGGCGGCGGGATGGAGTGTGAGAGGCACCGTGACGACGCGACATGGTGTCGGAGTAACAATGACCAGATGAACGTGTTCTGTCAACGGGGGCGTCCGAAAGAGTTCGTGGGATCACGCCGTGAGGTGTGGAGCCAATCAAGAATCTTGCATTGCGGTTGCGAGAAGGCTCAAGATGGCCCCCCGAGTTAGGGGAGGAAGTGCCGCACGTCTGTTGGAGGGGATCTATGCGACGACTGGTTGCTCTGACTGTTGGGCTCATCGTGGCGCTGCTGTCGCCACCGGTATTCTCCGAATCATTTACCGACAAGGCGAAAAACGACAGTACGGTTGAGGTCAGCGATGAGGATCCGGCCATGCAAAAGGCCATGGCGCGCGCGCGTGCCGGACTGGAGGGTTTTCTGAAAAAGGCAGGATCGCCGCCGTCCGATACCGGCCACTATTCAGTGAAGGTTCGGGTCAGCGAAGGCGAGAGTCTCGAATACCTCTGGATTGCCGATTTGAAAGGCGAAGGCGATCTGTGGTCGGGACGGATCGAAAATGTGCCGATGGTTCGATCGTTGAAGAAGGGCCAGGCCTATTCGTTTGCAAAGACGGAGATCGTCGACTGGACGTACGTCGATAAGGGCAAGAAGAAGGTTGTTGGAAACTTTACGACCTGTGCGCTCTTGACCAAAGAGTCACCCGAGGTCGCCCAGAAGATTCAGAAGCAATATGGCCTGGAGTGTGACCGATGATCATGAATATCTGGAGTGTCTGGCCGACCTGATGGATGGTCAGGATCGTGCCCTGCCGATTCTTCCGGAACTCGTGCCAAACGGTCTTGCTGGTGATACTGTGGATCCACTGCTATCCGTGCATGGATCTCCATGGGGCCAGCGAGACTCTACAAGCTCTTTCCTTCTCCGGACTGGGACGAAACGGATCTCGACACGTCGACCGATCCCTTTCACCACGAGGGGCGATTTCAGACTGCCGCCAAGAAAAAAGCCATTCGCGATCACTTTGATGCCTGCGCCCCGCGTCGCTTGTCGTGGGAGCAAAAGGCCAGAGTCTACTATGAGGATCAGACTCGATATCTGAGGTTGCTCGTGCCTGAGAGAGTACGAGTCTTGGAAATCGGGTCAGGGATCGGCAATCTGCTTGCCGCATTGAAGCCATCACGTGGGCTTGGTATCGATCTGAGTCCCGCGATGGTGAACGAGGCGACCCAGCGGCATCCGACCTTGGAGTTTCGGGTCGAAGATGTTGAAACGCTGCAACTCGACGAACGCTTCGACTTCATCATTCTCGCGGATGTGGTCGGTCATCTCCTCGACGTCCAGACGGCGTTCAAGCGGCTGCGCCGTCTCTGTACTCCCCAGACGCGGGTGGTGGTATCTTCCCGTAACCATCTGTGGGAACCGATTGTCCGGTTGTGTGAGCAGCTCGGGCTGAAGACTCCGCAGCGTGAGCACAGCTGGCTTTCGCCGGCGGATCTCACGAATCTGTTGTACCTCGCCGACTTCGATGTGGTGAAGGTCGAGCGACGATTGTTGCTGCCCCTGCGCATTCCGTTTCTCGCTCCCTTGTGCAACAGATTGCTGGCCTATCTTCCGGGGTTTCGTGGGCTCTGTCTGTCTCACTATGTGATCGCTCGCGCGAGGCTTCGGAGGCCGGAGCGACCCTATTCGACGACCATCGTCATTCCATGCCGGAACGAACAAGGCAATATCGATGCGGTCCTCAGACGGATCCCGCAGTTCGGAGGCCGCCAAGAGATCATCTTTGTCGATGGGCATTCGACCGACGGGACTGCGGATGAGATCGCACGTGTCACGGCGTTTTATCCCGGTCGGAGCATCAAGCTCTTGGTACAGGATGGACAAGGGAAGGGGGATGCGATCCGCAAGGGGTTTGCCCATGCGATGGGCGATATTCTGATGACCTTGGACGCCGACGCGACGATGCCGCCGGAAGCGCTGCCGAAGTTCTATGAAGCCATCGCAAGCGGAAAAGGCGAGTTTATTGTCGGCTGCCGGCTGATCTATCCCCAGGAGGGGCAGGCCATGCGCCTGGTTACGCTGTTGGGGAACAAGATATTCGGGGTGGTGTTCTCCTGGCTGCTCAATCAGCGAATCAAGGACACCCTCTGTGGGACAAAGGTGTTGTTCCGCCGCGACTATGAACGCCTGCTTGCCAATCGGCCGTACTTCGGTGAGTTCGATCCCATCGGGGATTTTGATCTCTTGTTCGGAGCGTCGAAACTCAATCTGCAGATTGTGGAGATTCCCGTTCGGTATGAAGCGCGGACCTTCGGCAGTGCCACGATCCGACGCGCGGCACAGGGATGGTTGTTGCTCAAGATGGCGGTCTACGGATTTTTGCGTCTCAAGGCCGTATGAGAATCCGGTGGGGTACGACCGGTGTCCCCTCCTCATGCGTTGAGCCTCTGAGCGGTGCGACCTGCCTGCGCGACGCCGCTTCGGCGAAGGCGGGGAACAACGCTTACAGACTGTTGAGTGTTCTGCGAGGCGCAACATGCTTGCAAGCCGGAAGAGTCCCCACCTATAATGTGCCCGCTATTTCAGTGAATCTGCTAACAATTGGGAGGAGTCGGAGCGATCATGAACGAACGAACGTTGGCTATTGTCAAGCCGGATGCCGTCAAGAAGAATGTCATCGGAGATATCATTCGCCGATACGAGGAAGCAGGGTTGAAGCCGATCGCCGTCAGGATGATTCACATGTCTCAGTCCGTGGCGGAAGGGTTTTATGCGGTGCACAAGGCGCGACCGTTTTTTGGGAGCCTCTGTGCGTTCATGTCTTCCGGCCCGGCTGTGGTGATCGTGCTCCAAGGCGAGAATGCCATTAAGAAGAACCGGGAGCTGATGGGCGCGACGGATCCGGCCAAGGCCGAGGCGGGCACCATTCGCAAAGCCCATGGAGCAAATATCGAATTCAACGCTGTCCATGGTTCTGACTCACCGGAAACCGCTCAGTTTGAGGTCGGGTATTTTTTCCCCGGCATGGAAATTTTCGGCTAGTAGAGGTCACGATCGGGCCGGCGATGGTGGTCGGCCCGTTTCTTGACAATGTCGACCGCTCCCACTACCATCCTGATGAATTTACTAGATCAAGGTTGAGGCCGAGCAGTCGGGTGCATGTCCTTGCCTGAACCTCAGCATCTCATTCTCAATCTCAAGAACGGAGCCGACATGATTCCATCCGATTTGCGGTATCACCAAGAGCATGAATGGGTTCGAGTTGACGGCAAACAGGCGACGGTGGGGATCAGCCATTTTGCGCAGGATGCCTTGGGCGACATCGTCTTTCTGGACCTTCCGAAGGTCGGGACGATCGTGAAGGTCGGGCAACAGATTGGGGAAGTGGAGTCGACCAAAACGACCTCCACGATCTACACCCCCGTGAGCGGGACAGTCACCAAGATCAACCAGGACCTGAAAGATCGTCCTGAGGTCGTGAATTCGGACCCCTATGGCAAGGGATGGATGGCTGTCATTGATCTGAGCAGTCCCGGAGAAGTTGATCAACTGATGACGGCCGCACAATACGAGGCCTTTCTCGCCAGCCAGAAGCATTGACCCGCTGGTCTGCTTGGTCGCCGCACCATTGTGTGATTGGATCATTGGTGGCTGGTCGCAATGTCTCAATCAACGATGAGTGTCTGACCCGATGACCTCCTCACCCCACATCGCGATTCTTGGCGCCGGTCCGGGCGGCTATGTTGCAGCCATCCGTGCGGCTCAACTCGGAGCACGGGTCACGGTCGTCGAGCGGGAAAAGCTCGGCGGGGTTTGCCTCAACTGGGGCTGTATTCCCAGCAAGGCGCTCCTCTCCGTTGTGGAGCTCGGTGACAAGCTCAAGAAAGCGGAGGATCTGGGGTTGATGCTCCAGGCACCGGCAACCTACGATCTTGCCCGCATGGTGGCTCGGAAGGATAACGTCGTCGCCACGCTGGTGAAAGGGATAGCGACTCTGTTCAAAGGGTGGGGGATCGAACAAGTCGTCGGGCAGGGGGTTGTCAAGGACACGCGGACTCTTGCTGTGACGCGGCCGGATGGCACTCAGCATGAGATTCAGGCCGATGCGCTGGTGATTGCCACAGGCTCTTCTTGGCCGAATCTTCCCCAATTTCCCATCGACGGTCGACAGATCGTGACCAGTCAGCAGATGCTGGATCTGACACAAGTCCCGGCCAGCCTTGCCATTCTTGGTGGTGGAGTGGAGGGCTGCGAGTTCGCCGCGTTATACAGTGGTCTTGGGACACAAGTGACTATCCTTGAACTGATGCCGCGGCTCCTTCCATTGGAGGATGAGGAGATTTCGTCCACCATGGGGCGTGAGTTGAAAAAGCGGGGCGTGACTGTGGTGACCGGCACTACGGTGGAGAAATTCGAGCGGTCATCCGAGTCGCTGGTGCTGTCGCTGAAAGACGGGAGCACGATTGCGACCGAGAAGCTCTTGGTCTCGGTCGGGCGTGGATTCAACTCACGAGGGATCGGACTGGAACAGGTCGGTGTGTCGCTTGGGCGTCGTGGCGAAGTGCTGGTTGATGCGCACATGCAGACGAATGTTCCCGGCATCTATGCGATCGGTGATGTGACAGGGAAGGCGATGTTGGCCCATGTGGCCTCGACGCAAGGGTTGGTGGCAGTTGAGAATATCTTGGGGCACCAACGAACCATCGATTATACCGTCATCCCGGCCGGCATCTTCACGCTTCCGGAGATCGGACGGGTGGGATTGACCGAGCAACAGGCCAAAGCACGCGCGGAGCAGAACGGGAAGGATCCGAATCAGGCTGTGAAGGTCGGACGATTTCGCTATGGGGCGTTAGGGAAGGCTCACGCGACAGGAGAGACGACCGGATTCTACAAAGTCATTGCTGATGCCGAGACCGATCGGATCCTGGGTATGCATATCCTCGGGGCCCACGCGGCAGATCTTATCCATGAACCAGCCTTGGCGATGCAAGTCGGGGCGACGGCTACGCAAGTCGCTCGTCTCATCCATGCTCACCCGACGCTTACTGAAGGCGTCATGGAAGCGATGGAAGATCTTGAGGGAGCCGCCATTCATCAATTGAGAAAGACAGGGAAGGGATGATCAAGTCTCTCTTTCTCAAATTTGGAATGCTGGCTATCACGATAGGAGTGGTGTTATGGCTGGGATGGGTGCGGCAACCGGTCGTCAAGCCGCTTGGTGTATCTACACCAGAGCGGACTGCGGAGTTAGTGAACGGTGCCAGTCACCATTCACGTGAAGAAAAGAGTGCGGTATCGGTCCAGGTGGTCGGCCAGCACAGTCGGATGGTGGTCGATCTCAATCGAGCGACTGCCGATGAACTGGAAGCCTTGCCGGGTATTGGAGCTGTGCTGGCGCAGCGGGTGATTGAATTTCGAGAATCGTCAGGACGATTTCGGACGGTCGAGGACCTTCGTGGCGTCAAAGGGATCGGCGCCAAGAAATTTGATCGCCTCAAGTCATTGGTCACAGTCTCCACCAGGGAGACACAACGAGAGACGGAGCGACGCGCGTCATGAAGGATGTAACCCAACAACTCGACCTCATTCTTCGTGGTGCGGTGGAGGTCATTCAACAGACTGAGCTTGAGGCAAAGTTGAAACGGTCTCTCTCGGAGAAGAGGCCCTTACGCATTAAGGCGGGATTCGATCCGACCGCGCCGGATCTGCATCTGGGTCACACCGTCCTCATCCATAAGCTGAAACACTTTCAAGATCTTGGTCACAACGTGATTTTCCTGATCGGAGATTTCACCGGGATGATCGGCGATCCAACCGGCGTGTCCGAGACGCGTCGGGCACTGACCAAGGAACAAGTCCAAGAGAACGCCAAGACGTACCAGCGTCAGATCTTCAAGATTCTTGATCCGGAGAAAACCACCATCGACTTCAACAGTCGCTGGATGGGGCCGATGACAGCCGATGGATTGATTCAACTGGCCGCGCATTATCGTGTTGCCAGAATGATGGAACGCGATGATTTTCACAAGCGGTACCATGAACAGAAACCCATCAGTGTTCATGAATTTCTCTATCCGCTCGTGCAGGGATATGATTCCGTTGCATTGAGAGCGGATGTGGAGTTGGGAGGGACGGATCAAAAATTCAACCTTCTGGTCGGACGTGAATTGCAACGAGATTACGGACAAGAATCACAGGTGGTCATCACCATGCCGTTGCTTGAAGGCACCGACGGTGTGAAGAAGATGAGCAAGAGCGTCGGCAACTACATCGCGCTGGAGGACAAGCCCGGCGAAATGTTCGGCAAGGTCATGTCGATCAGCGATACTCTGATGTATCGATACTATGAGCTGCTGACAACGGAAGATCTCGGTCATGCCAAGGCACTGCATCCGATGGAAGCCAAACAGACGCTTGCCGAATTGATTGTGGCGCAGTATCACGGAGCAGAGGCAGGGAAGCAGGCGAGAGCGGAGTTTTCGCAGAAGTTCCAGAAACAAGAGTTTCCCGATGAACCGGATGTGCGGGTGCAGCTGACTGCAGATGATCTGCGTGATGGGACGACCATTGGATTGGTGGATCTTGTGGCAAAAACTGGCTTGGTGCCCAGCAAGAGCGACGCCCGTCGGTTGATCATTCAAGGCGGACTCGAACTCGATGGACAGAAACAGAGTGATGCCAATGCTACGCTTGAGGTCGTCCAGGGCAAGCAGCATCGTTTGAAAGTCGGGCGACGAAAGTTTGCAACGGTCGAACGTGTTCAATAGCTACCTGGCTTTTGCGGGGTGACTGCGTTCATCCTAATATTGACCAGCTGCGACCAGATAGAGCTCCAGCGCAAGCTCCTCTCCTGCTTCTTCTTAGCCCCGATTCCATCCCACACTACGTCAACGTCTCTAAGCATCACAGAGATAAATTGAATCGTTTTGGATTCAGTGTGTCTGAATCTTTTTCGATACAGCAATCGAGACACGACTCAAAGATGTATTACTTCGATACAGGTTGGAGATAGATCAAAAGTCGTTACCAACTAAACGAAACCTGAAAACTTCAATGAAGAAGGAGACTTAGAATCACTTGAGAATTAGATGAGAGGATAAGGAATGATCAGAGGAGGATCTATGGGAGAACTATTCCCATGGAATGATGTTTGCTTCGCGTATCATTAGCGCTCGTGAGTCTCTTGATTCGATAGCCATTGACGAAGTTGGTATTGGATCCTATTCCGCAGACATCCAGTGCACAGGCCGTCTCGCGGGATCGCTGTTAATGCTTACGTTTGAGTCGTCATGCAGACTCCTGAAGTTCGGATAGCGATAGCCCATAGCAACCAGCTCTTTCGGGAATCCCTCAGTTGCTATCTTTCGCAGCACGATCCATTTTGCGTCGTGCACATGGCGCCGCGATTGGGTGAGACAGGGAAAGATCTTGCTGTACAAAACCTGGACGTGCTGATCGTCGAATTTGCACTCTTGTGTCCGTTGGAAGAGCATAAGATCCTTCGAACGGGATCACTACCACTGGGGGTGAAAGTGTTGGTGATCGACGTACCTGAACGAGAGGAGGACATTCTGTATTGTATCGAGGCCGGAGGGGCATCCGGGTATCTTGTGCAGAATGCGTCGCTCAAAGATCTGGAAGTTAATCTCGCAGCAATTGCGCGGGGAGAAACAGTCTGTTCTCCAAGAATCGCCCATCTCGCATTCTGTCGAATGTCATGGTTTGCTCGTCTGGAGGCAAACAATGGTCTGACCAATGGGGTATCACTCACCCGACGGGAAGTCGAAATTGTCCGACTGATTGAAGCGGGGTTGAGCAACAAGGAGATCGCCACGCGGCTCAACATCGGGGTCTCCACCGTCAAGAATCATGTCCATAATATTCTGGATAAACTCCAATTACCCAATCGCTATTCCGTCGTGAAACATGGAAAAGAACGGATAGCATTCGCCGGTAGCGTCTAACCACCCCTGCCTCCCTTCCTGGCACAAATACGATCAATTGAGCATCAATAGTGATGGTGGTGTTTATGCCGGAAGGACTATTTCGGATCTAGATCCTTCCAGCTCCAGGAATAGATCCCAATTCATCCCAGAGATCTATGGGAATGTGGCACGACCAAATCTATGGTGAGTAATCCGTGGTGTGAGGTAGTGAGTGGACAAGATTAGGGTTCTGTTTGCGAATCACCCAGTAATGGTTCCCCATGCTGTTCGGCAGTTATTGGAAGAGCAGGAAGATCTGGAAGTGGTCGGCGACTGTCGTGGCTCGATGAAAATTCTTCAGGAGACCGGTCGAGTGAATGCTGATGCGGTCATTCTCACTCAGATAGGAGAAAAGGAGCCGGGGATTTGCAGCCAGCTGCTGGCCATATACCCGGATCTCGTCATTATGAGCATCAATCAGGATCTCACTACAGGGTACACGCTGCAACTGTGCCCGCATCGGCGCGAGTTTGTTGTGCGACCGAGTGACATCGCGCAGTCGATCAGGGGGGCAATCAAAACGGGATAGTGATTGTGAGCGGAAGGTCAAAGGTGCAACCAAGCGTCCAGCATGAACTAACAGGCTAGGGGAGGAAACCAATGCCGACATCGCCGACATACCCAGGAGTGTATATCGAAGAAATCCCAAGCGGAGTGCGCACCATCACAGGTGTGGCCACGTCCATTACGGGCTTCTTGGGCCGGACTATTTGGGGGCCGAAAAACGAGCCCGTGACGATAAACAGTTTCGGGGATTTCGAACGGCAATTTGGAGGGTTAGGGGTGACCTATCCCCTTAGCTACGCAGTTCGTGACTTTTATCTGAACGGTGGTAGTCAGGCCATCATTGTCAGACTCTATAAGGATCCGGACAAAGCCGACGAGGCGAGGGCAAGCTTGACTGTTGATGATATGACTCTTGTTGCAAAAAGCCCAGGCACATGGGGCAAGAAACTGCGGGCAACGATAGACGTAGACGTCTCGGATGAGATGCGGACACGTTTAGGGCTCAGCGCCACCGATGCTCTATTCAACCTCACAGTTCGACTGGGGAATAGTAGTGAAAAGTTCTTGAATCTGACGGTTGCTGAGACCTCGCGGCGCATCGATAGGGTGCTCAAGGCTGAATCAAGTCTGGTGGAATTGAAAGATGACAAACTGCCCAAGGTTAAGAAGGCGGTGGACACATCAGACAAGCTTACAAAGCTGAACGACGAATTAAGCAAGGCACTGAAGGCGGACCCACCGGACAAAGTGAAAATCGATGCGGCAGAAAAGGCCTTAGCCTCTGCGAAGGAAACTGCCAAGAGTGAGTTGGCGGATGCAGCTACAAGCGCCGAACTTAAACTTGCCGCAGCAAAAGCTGCCAGGCCGCAGGTGCCAGGTGACATTACCAAGGCTGAAGCTGAATTGAAAAAAGCTGAAGAAGACATGAAGGGGTCCGATGGCGGCGATTTGAAGCAGGCGGAATATGAGGGTAAAAAAGATCTTAAAACCGGAATCTACGCACTGGACAAAGCGGATCTGTTTAACCTTCTTTGTATCCCCCCGGACACACGAGAAGACGATGTACCTCCCACTGTGTATCAAGTAGCCATGGCGTACTGTACTGAGCGACGAGCCATGCTGATCGTCGACTCTCCAGGGGGTTGGAGTAAGAACAAAGATACAGCGGCAGCTGATGCCAAGAAGGGCCTGGGAGGGCTCGGACTATCTGGCACGATGGCGCGCAATGCTGCGTTGTACTTTCCACGGGTACTTGAGGCCGACCCGCTCCGTGACGGGCAAATTGACACCTTTGTCCCGTGCGGAATTATTGCTGGTGTCATGGCACGCACTGATACTGCGCGAGGCGTGTGGAAAGCGCCTGCTGGACTTGATGCAGCTATCAACGGTATTCAGGGTCTGAGCGTGTCTCTTAATGATAACGAGAACGGCATGCTCAATCCGTTGGGGATCAATTGTCTGCGCATATTCCCGATCAACGGTCGGGTGGTCTGGGGAGCTCGTACCTTGCGTGGCGCTGATCAACTCGCCGATGAGTGGAAATATGTTCCCGTCCGCCGGACGGCGCTCTTCATTGAAGAAAGTCTGTATCGCGGCACGCAGTGGGTCGTCTTCGAGCCGAACGATGAGCCGCTCTGGGCACAGATCAGGCTGAATATCGGGGCCTTCATGCACAACCTGTTTCGACAAGGCGCCTTCCAAGGCACGACACCGCGTGAGGCCTATTTCGTCAAGTGCGACAAGGAAACCACCACGCAGAACGATATCAACCTCGGCATTGTGAACATCGTGGTCGGCTTTGCCCCGCTCAAGCCGGCGGAGTTTGTCATCATTAAGCTGCAACAGATGGCGGGACAAATCGAAGTCTAGCGATTGATCTGAGGAGGGACAAGCATGGCGCAGTTTAGCGTGAACGCACAGCGGTTCGATCCCTATAAGAACTTCAAGTTCCGCGTGAAATGGGATGGGAAGTACGTGGCCGGAATCAGCAAAGTGGGGTCGTTGAAGCGGAGCACTGAAGTCGTGGAACACCGCGAAGGCGGCGATCCGTCGACCGGCAGAAAATCACCGGGCCGTACGAAATACGAGGCCATCACTCTTGAGCGCGGAGTGACCCACGATACCGAGTTTGAAAAATGGGCGAATAAGGTGTGGAACTTTGGATCCGGCTTGGGCGCTGAAGTCTCGCTCAAAGACTTTCGCAAAGACATTATCATCGAGATGTACAACGAGGCGGGTCAGCTCGCGATTTCCTATAAGGTCTATCGTTGCTGGGTGTCGGAGTTTCAGGCCCAGCCCGACCTGGATGCCAATGCCAATGCCGTCGCGATCCAGACCATCAAGCTGGAGAACGAGGGCTGGGAGCGAGACTACGAAGTCGCGGAACCGACTGAACCCAGTTTTACTGAACCGGCGGCATAATAGCCGATGCACGCACTCACCGCGAGTAGCCTGTTGAGAGTGTGGGAACGTGGTGCGTGGCAGTCCTCAGTCGTGCAAGCCCTGAGCCTGTTGGCTGAGGCGATTCCGAAGACGGCAGTCAGTGACCTGGCCCGTCTGCCGATCGGTCGTCGTGACGCACTCTTGCTCGCGTTGCGGGAACAGTTATTTGGCTCACGCGTGCAGACGGTGGTGGTGTGTCCTCAATGCCAGGACAGTCTTGATCTCGTGTTTGAGGTTGATCAGATTCGAGTGCCGCTGAAGAGTGAGACTCAAGAAGAGTGTGTCTGTGATGTCGACGACTACCAAGTGACGTTCCGACTGCCGACGAGTGAGGACTTGCTGATGGTTGTGCATGAGCCTGACGCAGCTGCAGCCAAACAGCTCTTGCTGGAGCGGTGTCTGCTGCGAGTCGTTCACCACGGTGAAGCGACAACGGAACTCCCGAGTCCACTTGCCGAACCGGTGATTGCACAGATGGCAGAAGTCGATCCTCAAGGCGATGTGGAGCTCGCGGTGACCTGTGCTGCATGCGGATATCAATGGCAGGTACTCTTCGACATTGCGTCGTTTGTGTGGCGTGAGATCGGGGCCTGGGCAAAGCGGTTGTTGGGTGAGGTCCATCTGTTGGCTTCTGCCTATGGGTGGGCCGAGGATGACATCCTCAGGATGACTGCCTGGCGACGCCAGTGCTATCTGGACATGGTGCAGGGATGAGCGACTATCTGACGAATCTTCTTACCCGTGCCCGGCACCCCGAACGCATGATTCAGCCGCGTGTATCCGCGATGTTTGATCCAGGAGTGCCGGCTACCATGCGCGGGGCAGTGAGCGGATGGGAAGCTGGGGAAGATCTCTATCAGCCTGCTCCAGTCAATCCGGTGGTTCTAAGATCTAATCCGTCCGTCCCCCAATCTGCGGACGCATTGGGTCAGGACCGGGGAGAGGGTGACCTCCTGCCGAGACATGAAACTGTGACGCGGGAACAGCTATTCATGTCAACCGCTGATGCTGTGCGATGGACAGCGTCGTCGGATGCGGGATCTGCCGCGACTCCGAATGGGCTGTCTTCCTTGGATTCTGATCAGCACCAGGTGCCATCAAGAAATCCACCCGACGCTCAGGCGATCAGCCTCTCGCCGATCGACTCTACGGTTGTGTCAGATGCACCTTCCAGTGCACGGGTGAGACTACCTCAGGAGAGGACAGACTCGTGGCTAAGGTCCGTAGCACAATCCACCGGTTCATCGTTACGAATTCCGAGCGAACAGACGAAGACTGTCGAGAAGGGTGAACGCTCTCTGTTGAGGGATGAGTCTTCAAGTGAGTCTCCAGACATCTCTTCAGTTGTTCCCACAACACAAGCTTGTGAGCAGGGGCTGAATAGCGGCAATACGCAGACGAGACGGGGCAACGTCGCGTCGTCTCAGCAACCTGTTGTCGAAACAAGAGCAGCGCAGGGTGACGGTGAACGGCACCAACGAATTCCGACAACCGTGCGCATGTCAGAAGCGGCTGTCCCTGAGATAGACAAGCAAGCTGTTGGGAGCAATCTCAGCGACTTCTCTCTTGATCCTTCTCTTGTCGCTTCAGTACGGACAACGAAGGGTGCCGCTCCATTGCAGCACCCCATGTCGCATCAGCCGGCTGGGGATGCTTCGGGGACATTGTCCTCAGTATTGGACCATCAAGAACTGAACGTCACTCCTCGTATGTCGCCGAAGACATCGAACAGCTTTCTCGCAAGGCGTCGATCGGTAGCACCAATGACGGCAGCCTCGGTCAGTCAGGTGTCGGCAACGGATAGGGAAAAGCCGGTGGAATCTGTTGTGCACGTGACGATCGGTCGAGTGGAGGTACGCGCGGTGGCTCCTCCGGTGCGCCAAGAGAAAGGTCGCAAGGCACAATCGGCGATGAGTCTCGACGACTATCTCAAACGCCGTGGTGGTCGGAGTGCAGGATGAGCAACTCCCTGGCGATCGCCTCGGTGACTGCGACGTTACGTCGACTGCTGGAAAAGGGTGGAATTGATCACGTGACGGTTCGGCCGTTAGACAAAGCACCGGTAGGAATTGCTGCCGACAAGCAACGGATCAATCTGTTCCTCTATCAAGCGTTGCCGGATGCAGCCTTTCGCAATATGGAGATGCCAGGGCGGGCGAAATCCGGCGAAACGGGTCACCCGCCATTACCGCTCACGCTCTACTACCTGTTGACGGCCTATAGCGGTGACGAACAGGACGACACGAAGAGCCATGCACTGCTCGGCGAGGCCATGCGCATTTTTCACGACCATCCACTCTTAGGGGCTGGTGAAATAAGGGATGCGGTGACGGCAGATCGCGATTTAGCTGCGAGTGATCTGGCTGATCAGGTCGAGCGCCTTCGCATCACGCTTCAGCCGCTGCTCTTTGAAGAAATGTCGAAGCTCTGGACGACGTTTCAGATTCATTACCGGCTGTCGGCAGCGTACCAAGTTTCCGTGGTGTTGATCGAAAGTACACGTCCAGTAAGGACACCGCTTCCGGTGTTGATGCGTGGGAAAGATGATCGGGGAGTCATGGTCCAACCGGACTTGACGCCGCCGTTTCCGACCTTGACGGAGGTCGCGGTTCCAAAGCGTGAACCGAGTCAGAAATTGGCCGACATGACGAAACTTCCAAAACAGCCGCCAACTGCCCTGTTGGGAGATGAGTTACTGATCAAAGGGCATCATTTGGGCGATAGCGAGGTCGTCGTAGACCTGATCCATCCGTTGATCAAGAAGGCGGTGGAGATTCCGGTCAAGAACGGAACGGACAAGGAGTTAAAGACAACGGTTCCCAACAAGCCCACGGAGTTGCCGGCAGGTTTCTATACCGTGGCCGCGCACATCACACCGACTGATCCAGCAAAAGCGGGGGACGAGCGGAAGACCAACTCCCTCAGTCTGTCTCTTGCTCCAACGATCGTGGATATAAAACCGAAGATCCTCAAGCGTGATGCGCTGCTGACTGTGCAATGCCGTCCTGAGATATGGGAGGGACAGCGTGTCGCGTTACTGGTGGGCGATCGAGAACTGATTTCAGAACCATGGCCAGCAAAACCAGCAAGACCAGAAGAATTGCCACGAAAGACGGACACTATGAAGTTTCGTCTGAAGAATATCGGGCCTGGGACTTATTTCGTCCGGCTACGGGTGGATGGAGTGGATAGTCTGCTGGTCGATTGGAGTAAGACGCCGCCGGAATTCGATACGACGAAGAAGGTCACGGTGCAATGAAATCCCCCAAGCCAATATCGTGGCAGCAGCAGAATGACGAGTACCTCAGGAAAGCGCTGGTATGGTTGCGGCTCCGTCTGACCTGGTTCATCGAGCAGTCGGCTGGTGCAGCGTCCACGATACAGCCAGAGTCTCGCTCGGCTCAACAAAAAGCGTCCCGGCGTTCATCAGGGCGTGATAACAGGCAGGCTCAACCTGCTACTGGAACAGACAGTGTCAGTGAGAAGCAACTCGCGCGTGCGGCTGAGGAATTAGCGGCATTGGAAACCTTAGACCAGCCACCGGCGTTGGTGGTCTTACGCCGCAACTTGGGCCTGTCGCAGTTTGAGAGTGAAGTGCTTCTCCTCTGCGCCGCGATGGAGTTCGATACGAGAATGGCATCGCTCTGCGCGCAGGCCCAGGATGATGTGACCCGGCGGCATCCGACCTTTGCGCTTGCGATGGCGCTGTTTGCCGAGCCGGCGTGGGATGTGTTGTCACCGGAACGGCCCCTGCGCTATTGGCGGCTGCTCGAAATCAATCAGCCGGGTGCGCAGCCGCTCACGACCAGCGCGCTCCGGGCCGACGAGCGGATCGTGAATTATCTCAAGGGATTGAACTATCTCGATGATCGTCTTGTGCCGTTGCTGCTGCCTCTGCGGCATCGCGATCGGACGGTCGACCTGCCTCCGTCACAACGAACGATTGTGGACACGATGGTGCGGCAGATTCAGAACGCCGGGTCGCTTCAAGCCGTTCCTGTCATGCAGTTACTTGGCCCCGATTCACCGAGTAAGCAATTGATTGCTGCCCATACGGCAGCCGCACTCGGATTACCGCTCTATCGGCTCCCGATCGAGGTTCTGCCGTCGCCACCGTCAGAATTGGAACAGCTGACACGATTGCTCATGCGTGAAGGGGTTCTCTGGCCCTTCGCCTTGTACCTGGATGCGTATGAAGCGGAGAAAGGAAGTGTGCATGAGACGCATGGGGCCGCCCTTCATCGGTTCCTGGCTCGGAGCAGCGGCATCTTCTTTCTCGACACGCAAGATCGTCGGATGGACACAGGCCGCGCGTCCGTGGCGTTCGACATCGGGAAGCCAACGCAAGCGGAACAACACCTTGCATGGGATGCGGTATTGGGTCCTAGACAGAACGGTACGGCGGCTCGACTTGCCGGCCAGTTCAACTTGAATCTCCCTACGATTCATCAGATCGCCCGTACGACGCTGGCCTCTTCTGCTGTAGGACAACAGTCGATCCCGCAAAAGCTCTGGGAAGCCTGTGTGGTGGATACCCGCCCGCGGTTGGACCAGCTCGCCCAACGAATTGAGCCGAAAGCCTCATGGGAGGATATCGTTTTGCCTGACCCGGAACTTCAGCTGCTGCGTCAACTTGCCGCGCAGGTGGCGCATCGCACCAGGGTATACGGAGACTGGGGTTTTGCGGCAAAGCGAGCGCGTGGGTTGAGCATCAATGCCATGTTTGCGGGCGAGAGCGGGACCGGTAAGACGATGGCAGCGGAAGTGCTGGCGAATGACTTGCGGTTGAGCCTCTATCGGATCGACCTCTCTGCGGTGGTCAGTAAATACATCGGAGAAACGGAAAAGAATCTCCGGCGGTTGTTCGATGCTGCGGAGGATGGCGG
Organism: Nitrospira sp.; assembly: GCA_018242725.1. Lineage (GTDB taxonomy): Bacteria > Nitrospirota > Nitrospiria > Nitrospirales > Nitrospiraceae > Nitrospira_D. Next base: position 208,479 of record JAFEBI010000008.1, read on the forward strand.
GGCGCTCCTCTTTTTCGACGAAGCGGATGCGTTGTTTGGGAAACGGAGCGAGGTGAAGGATAGCCACGATCGCTATGCCAATATCGAGATCAACTACCTCCTGCAACGCATCGAAGCCTACCGAGGGTTGGCGATTCTGGCGACCAATCGAAAAGGAGCGTTGGACTCCGCCTTTATGCGCCGGATCCGGTTCGTCGTGGAATTCCGCGCCCATGGTGTGCCGGAACGCAAAGCGATCTGGGAGCGAGTGTTCCCACGCGAAACACAGACGGCGACACTCGATTTCGATCGATTGGCCCGGTTCAATCTGAACGGCGGCAACATCAACAACGTCGCCATGAATGCCGCCTTTTTAGCCGCCGACGCGAGAACACCGGTGACCATGCCGCTGATCTTCAAGGCAGCCCAGGCTGAATTTCGCAAGCTGGAGCGACCGATTTACGAGGCCGATTTTCACTGGGATGACGAAACGGAAGTGGTGGCATGAACGTACGACTCCACATTGAACGATTGATTCTGGACGACCTGCCGCTCCGAGGAAGCCAGCGGGGACTCGTGCAGGGGGCCGTCGAGCAGGAGCTTGTCCGATTGATCAAGGCGAAGGGTGTTGGGACGGACACTATGACCGGAGGGGCTCGTGCTTCTGTGCATCCCACGGCGATGCACATGAGCGAGGGTATGTCCCCCATCCACATCGGTAAACAGATTGCCCAGGCGGTCTATCAGGGAATTGGGACGCGCCCAGCAGCAAAGAAAAATTAGCGGCGAGTCTAAGAGAAGAGTGGGAATGGAACGGACTGGCGTACAAACCGAAGCTGAAAGGAGTCAGGGATCGCTGTCAGCCTCCAGCGGCTTCCTGCAGCGCCAGTGTGCCTGCGGCACGCACATGATGGGTGGCGGCCAGTGTGCGGAGTGTCAGAAGAAGAAAATGGGTGTCGGTGGGAGGCCGCTGCAAACCAAGTTGGCGATCAGCGAGCCGGGCGATGCCTATGAGCAAGAAGCGGATCGTGTCGCGGACCAGGTGATGCAGATGTCGCCAACCGGCTTGAGTAGTAGGCGGAAGAGTGGAATGACACAACCACTAATACAGCGGCGTGCAACCGCTGGTGCGACAGGGTTGGCTGAAGCTTCACCGAGTGTTCATGGTGTGCTGAATTCGCCTGGCCAGTCGCTTGAACCAGTATTGCGGCAGGATATGGAGCATCGATTCAACCATGATTTCTCTCAGGTACGTGTTCATACCGATGGTGCTGCCGTGCGTTCGGCGCGGGAGGTAAATGCTCATGCGTACACGGTTGGTCATCATGTTGTATTTGCGCGTGGTGCGTATTCTTCTGATACGCCAACTGGCCAGCACCTACTCGCGCATGAACTCACGCATGTGGTGCAGCAAGAGGTGTCTGGTTCTTCCGGATCGCACTCGGCCCCACAAATTCTACAGCGTTTCGGGTCCGAAGAGCATGTGCGGATAGGCAGTGTGGCGCTCCCTGGTCGAGACGTTCTCATTGTAGGGTATGGCCGAGTCTCTTACGGCGAAATGATTGCAATGATTGGAGATTATTTTGGGTCTCTTGTCGAAATGCAGTCGTTGGCAAGAATGGGTCGATTTGGAACCCAGCAGATCGACCTCGCACGTTGGAAAGTGAACCCGTCATTGCCCCGCCCAAGCGTAGATTCTGGTGTCGAAGAAGCGGTAGACGGACGCTACACACGGCTCGCATCGCGTAACGAAACCCACTTCTCGACAGGCAGTGCACCTGGACGATCCAACCGTGAGCAGTATATTGCAGCGCATACAATCGCCATTCGTGCTGCTTATAACGAAGGCTTGATGCCCTTGACGATTGGGCTTGGCTGGGCGGCGCAGGAAGCTGCTTCAAATCATTTTCTCACGGATGCCTTTTCTGCAGGCCATGTACGAACACCGCGCGGACAGATTCAGGGGCACTGGGGCGCTCTGTATCCAAACTTCAGTAATGATCTCGTTCGCACTATTAGTTGTTATATGGCTAGTTTCATTAATGATCGTGACAATGTGGGATATCTAGTTACCGTAAATTATCTTTCCGGAAAGATTGAGCCAGTTATCCGAGCACAAGGAGGATCGGCACTATCCTCGTTTTCGATTAGCGACTTGATTTCAAAAGTTATGCATGATGCGGATAATGCCGGCTTGGATGTTGTTAGCCCTCGTGGGCCAGCTGGCACGACGACAGGATCTCCATTCAGGTGGCGTGCGGTTGGTGATGACTTCCTATTTTCATCAACACCAAATGCGGCGGCGGCTCAGACGCAGCAAATGGTCCAAGAGGCTGTGGTGCTGAGTTTTGAAGAAGCTCGGCAGGCGTTCTCAGCCGGTTCATCTGCAAATTCGTCGATGCTGGCTACTCTGGTAAATCCAGCCAATTTCCGTGCACTGTCTCTTTTGCCAGTGGAAGACACTGCATCGACAACGAATCCAACATACAGCTGGCGTGTAGCTAGAATTGAAGATTTGCCTACTAATCTTCAAGCGCTGCTTATAGCGGCATTCGCACCAGGCACAGAAATACGTCGTCGTATTGACTCGCTCCCAGTACCCGAGACTTACGAAGCTAGTGGCTTCTCACTTCACACCGGTGATGCATGGGATTGCTTTACTAGGTTGTTGCTGGCGGATCCTTTTGGCATGGTAACGCGGATCTGCAATGGCAACGTTTGTCCACCGGGGCGGAATAATCCTTGTCCATAATATTGCGGAGGCCAGATGCGACGTCCGAATGGCATGCTGGGTTTCAATTGGGGGGACAATGTTGAGAAGGTTATCCTCCAACTTGGTTTATCAGGAGGAGCCTGGAATCAATGGCTGGGTGGTGGAGGATTTGACGTCTATTCGCATCCCACTAGGATGGTGAAGGTTTTTGAGCAGCTTTGCCTCGTCTGCCTAGTGAGTCGTGCAGTCAAGTTCGAAGGAATACAGTTTATTTTTAGCGATTGTGACAGACGTAAGATGGAGCTTAGCAATGTTGTCCGCAGTGGTTTTGGAATGGAGGCGAGTAAACGAGATCTTTACCATGTGTGGAGCACAGGTGAAGTGATCAGGTTTGCCCGTGAGCAAGATCGAAATATCTGTATCCTCACAGTGACCGGACCGAAATTCGGGAGGGCCCACCAGGCGTATCTATTAACTCGTGGCTTTCGTGAGCTGTTTAATAGCCTACAACCCCATTAATGGGAAACTGAAGGAGTCAGGAAAGTCTATAAGATTTTGAGCGGTTCTTCTCATATTGCGGAGAAGGCATGGGAATCCATGTTACTTCAGCGAGGTCACCCATGATCAATGGGGATAAGGGTGAACAAAATGTTAACTGAGAAAATACACAGCTGGACTAGGCAGGACAGTTTTATGCCCTTCACGTCAGTTTCACGCGCGGTGCTTCAACGCCAGTGCACCTGCGGAACACACACCATGGGTGGTGGGGACTGTGCGGAGTGTCAGAAACACAAGCTGGATGTGGGCGGCAAGCCGCTTCAAACGAAGTTGGCGATCAGCGAACCAGGTGATGCGGATGAACAGGAAGCTGATCGAGTGGCTGAGCAAGTGATGCGGATGTCGCCAGCGGATGTGAGTAAGAGGCAGAACCATGGAATGGCGAATCCATTGGTGCAGCGAAGAGCAACCAGTAATGTGACGGGGGTAGCAGAAGCTCCGCCGAGTGTACATGACGTTCTGAACTCGCCTGGTCAACCGCTTGATGCCACCATGCGCGCATTGTTTGAGCCGCGCTTCGGCCATGACTTTTCCCAGGTGCGTGTGCATTCTGGCGGAGCCGCCGAGCTATCTGCACAAGACGTCAATGCGCACGCTTATACGGTAGGCAACAACATCGTCTTTGAAACAGAGCAATTTGCACCAGGGACGAAACAAGGCCAACATCTACTCGCGCATGAGTTAGCGCATGTGGTGCAGCAAGCTGTATCTTTTCCCGACAAGGCCGTGGTGCAGAGGCAGGTTGATGATGCCGATCTTGTCGCTGAGCGTGAATATGGGGACAAAGGAGCCCCCAAGGCACAGAAGTGTGGTAGTCCGTCATGGTGTCCCCCAGGGTTTTGCGACCCCTATCGCAGCGCCCCACTAGCGGAATACTACCGTAGTAAACAGGCATGGTGGCTAATGGCAGGAATATCCGCCGCGGTGGACAGCCGGGTGGTACCTCTTTGGCGTGAGTACTTGTGGGGTGGATCGTCGCCCAAGAACTTAACTGCTGATTTCGGTGCAGATTTTAACAATTCACCGACAACCAAAAAAACAACGCACTTTTTATATGACGAGTTGAAGAAACGCCTTGCTGCCGTGCCACCGGCAGTGCCGTTATATTCCACCTCCATTGTGGATCTTGCCACGCTCATACCGACGGGGCTCGCGGCTCTCAATGATCCTGGGAGCAAGAACCAGATGAATTTCAATATTCCCAAAGACATTCCTGGCAATCTAGCTGGTGGCATCGGCAAGGATCAGACTGCTTGTCAAGCAGGAAATCAACCCTCGCCGTTCAATGATGACCGGAAAGCGAGCGGGAGCGTATTCATCACACGATTGTCCGCTAACGAGCTGACGGTTACCCCGATAATCAGTTACACGGTAAAGGACACCATCGATCTGTGTCCAGGTGACTGCGGAACGTTGTTGGAGCAGTTGGCTACCGTACCGCTGTCGCAGTTTGAAGCGACCGGAATCTCGGGGGATGTACCGTTTTCTGTGGACTTCCCTGCGCCCTTCCTAGGACAGTTCACTATCGCAGCATCAATACCCAGTTCTTCATCACTACCTCCAAAAGCATCTAAGCCTCCGTAAATTGTGGAAGTCTAATGAGAGGGTGAATGAGGACAGGCTACTTTATTAGAGTCAAGAGTTTATGCTGGAGGCGAACAGATGAGCCATGGCTCCATCAGAAATCGTGTAACTTTTTGCCTGTTCTGGAAGGGCGAAATAGGAAACGGAGAGGTTAGCTAAAGAAACTAGACGTGAGGACCAGATGATCAGTTTTCCCAATTCTCCTCGGTTGATGAAAGGCGCTCTTGTCGGCGTCGATCCCATGAATCCGCTCACCAGTGTGGCGGTGTTTCAGTACAGCCCCGACACGATGACACGCAGGCTGGAGGCGCGTGCTGCGGGCGGCGACGGGGATCGGGGTGAAGGGCAGCGACTCACTGGGCCACCGAAGGAACCATCACGTAGAGAGACTAATAAGGTCAGACTGAGTTGAAATGCTGAGTGAGCACATACACAACCTGACAAGGCAGAACAGTTTCATGCCCTTCGCACCAGTTTCACACGCGGTGCTTCAACGCACGTGTGCCTGTGACTCTCATACTATCTCCGGTGGTCAATGCAGTCAAAACGTGGGTTGGCTTCATCGTTCACCAGTCACCGAAGAACGTTCGACGACCGTTCCGCCCATCGTACACGAAGTACTGAACTCTCCCGGACGTCCCTTGGATTCTCCTGCGCGGGCTTTCTTCGAACCACGCTTTGGCCACGACTTCAGTGGCGTACGTGTGCATACCGATGGAAGGGCGGATGAGTCGACACAAGCGGTGAATTCGCTGGCATATACGGTTGGGGAGGATGTTGTGTTTCGTGCGGGAAACTATGCCCCTGGAACCAGTGAAGGACGAAAGTTATTGGCACATGAGTTAGCGCACACTGTTCAGCAGAAAAGCGCGGGACCACTCCAAAACCGTCTGGCTGTGGCCCAGCCCGGCGATGCTTTTGAACAAGAGGCGGATTCAGTGGCAGAACGCGTTATGGCAGGGCTACATGCTGGCGTATTCCATTCGGCTGGCGATATCGCGATTCAGCGTCAGACTCCCGGCGACGACAATGCGAAGAATCTGCCTGAGAAGAAGGAAGCGGGTGAGGTGATTGCCGAAGGGTTGAAAACCGTGGCAGAGCAAGCAAAGGATAACAATCCCCAAGTCCAGAAGGTCGTCATTGAGCCAATGAAAAATAAGCTCAAAGGCGAATGGAATCGCCTGAGCACCGGTGACAAAACCGCGACCCTTGGTCTCGGCGCAGCCACGCTTGGCATGGCAGGCGGCGCAATGCTGTCTGATCCTAGCGGGCGCAAACAGCTGGAAGGTTTCAACCTGGCTGCGCCGTTCACTCTTATCCCCTACATGCCTTTGAGCAGCTTTAAATACACGCTGCCTAGTGGTGACAATCCGGAGAATCGGTTGCTTAAGTTTGAGACCAGCTTCAATGCAGATGACCTCATCAACCTTCGTGCGGGGCGGAGCGGACTGCCCACGATGTCGCTCGGAGTCAACATGCAGTGGGGCTACGACCCGGCGAGTGAACGATTGAGCATCCTTGGTGCGGACGCCACATTCGGCGTCGTGCCGGGCCTGTCGCTTTCAGCTGGCGCATACAAGGATGTACTTCGTCCGCCGCAGACAATCACTGGCTCGGAAGGACAGATGGCTGAGATCAAGAAGAGTGTCCCTGAGTTCGACAAGCCACAACCCATTCCCGATGTGCGCATCATGTTGAACGTGGATTTGATGAAGTTCAAGCCGGGCGATCTGGTGCGGCAGATCAAAGGACTCTTTTGACTGAATTAGCTGATTGCGAGAATGAACCTAAGCGGAAGACTTAAATCATGACCACCTTTCCCGGCTCTCCACGGTTAATCAAAGGCGCACTCGTCGGAATGGATCCCATGAACCCGCTCGCGAGTGTGGTGGTGTTTCAATACAACCCGGACACGATGACGAGGCGATTGGAAGCGCGGTCGACGGGTGGTGGGGACACGAGCGACCGATCGGAAGCCTTTCGGCTGACCGGGCCGCCGAAGGAAACGATCACACTCAACATCGAGGTGGATGCCACGGATCAACTGGAACAGGCCAATCCGATTGCGCTGATCTCTGGGATTTCGCCCACGCTGGCGGCGCTGGAGATGTTGCTATACCCGAAGAGTGTCACGGTCATCGCCAACTCAACGCTGGCCCAAGCTGGTAATATCGAGATTATTCCGCCGGAGGCCCCACTGACGCTGTTTGTCTGGGGGGTGACGCGGGTCCTGCCGGTGCGGGTCACTGGCTTCAGTATCACGGAAGAGGCCTACGATCCGATGCTCAATCCAATTCGAGCGAAGGTCGATTTGACGTTGACGGTGTTGAGTTACGCCGACTTGAAGCTGACGAACCCCGGGTACTCGCTCTTCATGGTGCATCAGATCGCGAAGGAAGTGATGGCCACCAGCAATGTAGCGGTGAGTACCCAGAATCTGACGACGTCTATCAAGCTTGGGTGAGGTGCATGATGTTTCCTCCGACCAGTCGCTATCACGAGATCGAGATCACGAAGTACGAACCGGCAGAGGGTAAGGAGATTGCCCATCTACGCCGCCGCTTTGTGCCGGCCGTCAGTCCCAATACGCCGATTGTGGCTGAACATGTCGTGACACAAGGGGAACGGCTCGACAACATCACGGCACGGTATCTCGGCGATCCAGAACAATTCTGGCGTCTGTGCGATGCGAACAATGCGATGCGGTCTGACGAATTGACGAAGATGGTTGGCCGTCGATTGCGGATTACCTTTCCTCAGTCGGGAGCTATCTAGGTATGCCAAGCCTGGGCGTTCGTCTCCAGTTATTGATCGGCCCCACGATTGCCGTTCCCGCACCCTATCCGGTGATGGAGGCGCTGACCGACGTGGAAGTCACAAACCGAGATCAAGATTTCGATGGGTTTAAGCTGTCGTTCAGTCTGGGGAAGGAAACGATTCTCGACTATGGCCTTTTGCTCAGCGGGCTGCTCGATCCGCCGAGCCGGGTCATTATTCAGGTGTTTATCGGGGTGCTCCCGCAAGTTTTGATCGACGGCATCATCACCAATCATCAGATCGCTCCCAGCAATCGGCCGGGGGAGTCCACCTTGACGGTCTATGGGAAGGATATCAGCCTGAAACTCAGCCTGGAGGAGAAGAACGCAACCTTCCCTAACCAGACTGATTCGGTCATCGTGACTCGACTGATCGCCGACTATCCGACGCTGGGTCTGGTGCCTCGTGTGACGCCCACGACGGATGTGCCGATTCAGGTGGAGCGGGTTCCATCTCAGCACCGCAGCGATCTTGATCAGATCCGAGAACTCGCACAGCGAAACGGCTTCGTGTTTTACATCGAGCCGACTGTGATGCCTGGTGTCAATGATGCCTACTGGGGTCTCGACAATCGATTGGGGTTGCCGCAACCGGCGCTCACGATGAATATGGGGGCCGATACGAACGTGGATCAACCCATGTCGTTCAGCTTTGATGCGCTGGGTCCGGCAGAGCCACAAGTCACGATTCTGGAGCCGTTCACCAAGCGACCGATTTCCATTCCGCTACCCAGCGGCTTGCATCCACCCTTAGCTCGGCAACCGGCCAGTTCGTTGCGGAAGACGTTGCCGAGGAATACAGCCAATCTCAATCCGATCCAGGCTGCGCTACGAGGCCTCTCCACGGCCAGTCAATCGTCGGATGCGGTGACGGCGACAGGAGAAGTGGATGCGGTGCGGTACGGACGAGTCTTACGGTCACGTCGATTGGTTGGAGTCCGTGGTGTGGGGCAGAGCTACGACGGCATGTATTACGTGCAGGAAGTGACGCATCGGATCAAGCGCGGGGAGTACAAGCAGAACTTTTCACTCAGACGTGAAGGCCGTGGTGCCTTGACTCCTGTGGTGGTGCCATGAGCGGGCAGGGCGCACCGTTTTATGGAAAATTTCGTGGCGTGGTGTCCGACAACCGCGATCCACTGATGCTGGGACGAATCCGTGCGAAGGTGCAGGATGTGTTCGGCGAACAGGAGAGTGGGTGGGCCCTTCCGGCTCTGCCTTATGCCGGGAAGAACGTCGGGCTCTTTCTCATTCCGCCGACGGATGCGTCGGTCTGGATCGAGTTCGAGCACGGGGATCCCGAATATCCGATTTGGACCGGGTGTTTTTGGGCGCAGGGGGAGCTGCCGGCATCGCCGGCGGTGGCTGAGATGAAGGTGCTGAAGACCGATGCGGGAACCATCACACTGAACGATGTGACTGGTGCAGGGGGCATCACGATCGAGACGACCGCAGGCATGAAAATCGTGATGAATGCAATGGGGCTCGAAATCACCAATGGCCAGAATGCCAGCATCAAACTTACTGGTCCACAGGTATCCGTCAATAGCGGCGCCTTGGAGGTCACGTAATGCCGGGGTATTTCCTGCATATGGGGGCAACCGTGCTCTGTCTGCATGCGGGACAGGCCCAAGCGACGGCACCCAACCCACGGGTGAAGGTCAGTGGACAAATGGTGGTGACCCAATCGGCTCCACATATGGTGGCCGGGTGCCCGTTTAATGTCGGGGTCAGTCCGAGTCCCTGTGTCACGGCGCAGTGGGTGACCGCGGCTTTGCGTGTGAAGGCTGGGGGAGTCCCGGTGCTGCTGCAAGACAGTCAGGCGATCTGTGCACCAAATGGGACCGGTGTCAATATCGTCGTGACGCAGATACGTGTCAGGGGGAATTAATGAATATCGACTATCCCTTTCATTTCGATCGTGTGGGGCGTACGGCCACGACGGGTGAGGCCGATCATATCCGCGACATGATCGAAGAATTTCTGTTCACTAATCCCGGTGAACGCGTCAACCGGCCAGATTTCGGCAGCGGCCTGTTGCAGATGGTTTTTGCACCAAACAATTCTGAACTGGCTGCTGCGCTGCAGTTTACCGTTCAGGCAGGCCTGCAACGGTGGCTCGGTGATCTCATCGTGGTCGAACGGCTGGATGTGACGAGCAACGACCAGGAAGGCCGACTCATGATTATGATTCATTACGTGGTGCGCCGGACGAATGAACGGCGGACGGCTCATTTTATCCGAAAGGTGTAGCACGTGGAGTCTGGAGTGATCTGTCGAGACGACCGCCGGCGCGAAGAGGTTCGCAAAAAAGAGAATCTCAACGGCCTGGACTATGTCGAGGTTGAGGAGATTGTGGTCGGCGAGAAAAAGCAGCCGCTCCTCCGTGTCTACCTGTTAGGTAAGTTTCATGGGGTGGTGAATAAAGAAAACGTGCGGATTGACGGCGGCGTGCGGGTGAAAGGTCTCGTTGTGACGCACGTGAAGCCTGTTCGAGGATCGCGCAATGATGAGGATGATGTCCTCGAGATCAGGGTCAATCAGTGGGGTGATTTCTCCACCTATACGCTGCACGTCGTAAAAGAGGATGAGTACAACCGGCCTGGCACCGAACCATTGCCGGGATTTGATCCTCTGTACGCGAAGGTAGACTTTGTTTTTCGTGGAGCGATGCCGGCTGGCCCGACCTGTGCTCCAAGCCAAGAAGCCATGGCTCCGCGGGACGAACCGGAGATCAATTACCTTGCCAAGGATTACACCAGTTTTCGCCAACTGATTTTCGACCGCCTTGCGACCATCGCACCGGCGTGGCAGGAACGGCATGTTCCTGACTCAGGGCTCACTCTCATTGAAGTGCTGGCCTATATCGGCGATCAACTCAGCTACTACCAAGATGCCGTCGCTACCGAAGCGTATCTCCACACGGCCAGACAGCGGATCTCCATTCGGCGCCATCTGCGCTTGATCGACTATGCCTTGCATGACGGATGTAACGCCCGCGCCTGGGTCTGTATTGAAACTGAAGACGATTTTGAGCTCCCGCCAAAGATACCGAAAGAACCCAAGCAGCTCCTGCCAACGTATTACTTTGTATCGGATACTAATCAGACCATGACCAGCCGCAACTTCGTCATGTCCGGACGAGACATGGACGAGGTGCCAGCGAGCCAATACGAAGTGTTTGAACCGATCGAGGATCGGCCAATAAGCCTATACTCAGCATACAATTGCATCAACTTTTATACCTGGGATCACCGTGTCTGCGTCCTCCAGGCTGGAGCGACGTCAGCGACTCTTCGGGATGAAAACAAAGGTGGTGAACTGGCGCTGAAGCGATTGTGTGCTGGTGAGGTTCTGATCTTCGAAGAAGTGAAAGGGTTGCGGACCGGCAACAGTGACGAAGCAGATCCGACACACCGGCACGTGGTTCGGTTGACGAAGGTGACGCCTGGTTGTGATGAGCTCCATGCGCAGCCGGTGGTCCATATTGAATGGGACCGTGAGGATGCGCTTCCATTTCCTTTTGTGATTTCCGCGATCGGCGAGGCCCCGTGCTGCGAATTGATCGGGGACGTGAGTGTGGCCAGAGGCAATGTCGTGCTTGTGGACCATGGACGTACGGTCACTGAGCCGGAGGCTTGGATCGTCCCGCCACAGGATGAACCGACAGACTGTGAAGGGGAAGGGCAGCCTGCTGACACAGCGGTCCAGGCTGCGCCGTTTCACCCGGCCTTGACGCATGGGTCTGTCACACAGGCTGTCCCGTTTCCTGACACCGGCACGATCGCCAGGCATCAAGCAAGGGTTATCGACCAGATCATCCGTGATCTCAGGCTTCGAGTCGTGGAAATTTGGCGAGCTGTGCAGCAGCGGGAACGAGACAGTCATGGACCACAGGCGGAGAGCTTCTTATCACATGAGCTGGACACCCTAGAGGCCATTTTCGGCAGTAACGCGTTCGGAATTGTACAAGGCGAAGGGGTCGCCGCGCAGCTGAGCAAAGGGTTGAAGAAACTCCTGCTTCGGGAAGGGCAGCTCCTGCAACCTTCCTCATCTCGCCAGAGTGTGCCCTCCAGAGGATCTGTGTTCACCCATAAAATGCAACGTTTATTTGCACTGCGCGAACGTGCATATTCTGGATACCGATTGACCAAACATGATGCCCAAGAAGTGGGAGCCCTCTTTGATCCAAAGTCCAGTGATCCAAAGTCCAGTGATCCAAAGTACAGTGAATGGCTGAACCCGACCAATCCGCGTCTCTATGGGTCGGCTCAGCATGCGATACGACAGAATGTTCGTGAGGCATTGCCGGCTCTCACAGTTCAGGAGGAGCGCACAGGCGAGCAACGCGAAGAGGAGAAGCATGAAGAGCGTGAAGAAGAGAGAAGGTGGAGACCCCGACGCGACTTGCTGAACAGCCGGCGAGAGGATCGGCATGTGGTCGTTGAGGTCGATGACCGAGAGATTGCACAGCTTCGCTTTGGAAATGGCGATCTTGGGCGTGAAGTTCAGCCTGGTGTCGCGATGAGGGCGACCTATCGAGTCGGAAACGGCGCAAGAGGAAACGTGGTGGCCGGAGCGATTTCTCATCTGGTCTATCGTTCCACCACTGTCTCTGGATCGAGTGTGGTCCGAGTCCGAAATCCTCTTCCGGCTCAGGGCGGTATCGATCCAGAACCGATCAGCACGGCGAAACTCAAGGCGCCGGCCAGTCTTCGATCCCAGCTTGAGCGAGCGGTGGTTGCCGAAGATTATGCCCGTTTGGCAGAACGCCATCCGAACGTGCAGCGCGCGGCGGCTGAACTGCGTTGGGCGCATGGGTGGTATGAAGTCCGGGTCTTCATCGACCCGTTGCATGGCGTTGTGCTTGAGGAGGGTCTCCGCGATGAATTGGCCAGAAGTCTGCATGCCTATCGACGCATCGGCCATGAAGTCGTCGTGCTGCCGGCGCGTTACGTGCCGCTGGAGATTGCCCTGACCGTCACGCTCCATCCGCATCAACTTGTGGATCATGTGCTTGAAGAGCTCCGTACTGTGCTTGGAACAGGGGCGCTACCTGGTGGACGAAAAGGATTCTTCCATCCCGATCTTCTCACGTTCGGAGACAGTATTTATCTCAGCGGTCTTGTTGCTGCCGCACAAGCTGTGGCTGGAGTCCGTAATATTGAGGTCACCAGGTTTCAACGGTTGGGGCAACCCTCCGAGGTAGCAATTGAGGATGGAGTGTTACGCATAGGTCTGTTTGAGATTGCGAGGCTCGATAACAATCCCAATGTTCCTGAATGGGGGATCTTGGCTTTGACGATGCGGGGTGGACGATGATTGGACACCACGATCGAGAGAGTTCTGCCGATCCGTTCACTCCGCTCTCGGTGAGTAATCGGTCGGGGTTGGACAAGCTCCGCTATCGAGTGGGGACCCACTCGTCATTTTTGGCGAGCATGAAGGCGGCGCTCTCACGACGAGGATCCCCCATTCTCGGTCGACTCACTTCTGATACCGGCGATGATCCGGCGATTGCGCTTCTTGACGCGTGGGCGACTGTTGCTGATGTCTTGACGTTCTATCAGGAACGGATTGCCAACGAAGGGTATCTTCGAACCGCGACCGAACACCGTTCTCTTGTGGAGTTGGCGCGATTGGTTGGATACGTGCCTCGTCCTGGGGTGGCGGCGAGTGTTCATCTCGCCTATACGGTGGAGAGCGCTGCGCCCGCTTTGCCCGATCAGGGGCGAACTCCTTCAGCCATGAAGGAGCCTTCCGTCACCATTCCCGCCGGGGCGCGTGTCCAATCCATTCCCGGTCCTGGTGAGTTGCCTCAAACGTTCGAAACATCGGAGGAACTCGATGCACGAGCCAGTTGGAATAAGCTGAAGCCCCGTTTGACTCGTCCCCAGAGGATCACGCCGGACAATGTCGATATGCTGAAGACGGTGTATTTCGAGGGTACTGCAACGGGTCTCAAGCCCAATGATGTCGTGTTGTTTGACTTTAAGAACTCAGCAAGGCCGTTCTACCGTCGGATCGCCGTCGTCCATGAGCCAGATTTCGCGAATAAGCGAACGATGGTGACCTTGCAACCGAAACCCCTGCAGGAAGAAGTGGAACACACCTTAGAGTCTTCCATTCAGAGCCTGACTTCGGAAGGAACTCAGAAGCCAACCAAGGCAGAGAAGATCAAACGCGAGATCCTTAACGAGCTGAAACAAACGATCACGGCACGTGTGTCTCCGCAAGAGCGTCTTGCAGATCTCTCAAAGAAGGTCGCGACGATTGAACACCGTGCGAAACAAAGCCGAGTAGGGGAAACCAGAGAATGGATGCTGGACCTCAGTGCGACGCTTAACAAAACACTCACCAAGGACCCTGGGGATGGGATAAAGGATGAAGACTCCGTTCAGCCCGTGGTGCTCGACAGGCAGTCTGCCGACGGTCCAGTGTCTGAACTCGTGTACGCTACCCTCAACGCAAGCCCTTTGCCGAAGAACGGGAGGCCATCCGACCGCCTCGCTCAAACACGTATTGAAGAGACTGATCCGGTCACCGTGTACGCGTTTCGGTTGAAGGCCTCGCTGTTTGGGGATAACGCGCCGAAGGAACCAACAGAGCTGAACAAAAAGAAGGTGATGGTGTTCAACGAATGGCTGGTCAGTACGGAGGACAAGACGCCGAACACGCTGTACCTCGATGCGAGTTATGACAAGATTACGCCGAACAGCTGGGTGATCCTTGAATATAGTCGGCAAGGCATCGTTGTGCCGATGAAGGTCAACACTGTCGATACAGGCATCTCTCGAGCGTTGTATGGAATCACGGGTAAGACCAGCAAGTTGGTCCTGTCTCCCACCGGTGGTGAAGCAAAGTCCTGGTTCCAGGATAAAGAGGGGTTTGCGATTATCCGTCAAACCGTTGTCTATGCGCAGAGTGAAGAACTACATCTAGCTGGCGAACCGCTTATTGATCCGATAGGGGGTGAAGCTTCTACGCGAATAGAACTCAACGGCTATGTGGAGGGACTCGAGCCCGGTCGCTGGTTGATCGTAACAGGGGAAGAAGTGGATGTCACACCACCTCTTGAAACGATCAACCTCACGTCAGAACAAAAGGAAGAGGCTAAGGGCAAGGTCACGATACAAGGGGCGAGACGAAGCGAACTGGTTCAATTGAGTACGGTGCAGGATGGATGGGCGATGATACCTAAGGCTGAGGAGAAAACAATATCTCCGACATCAGGGCAGCCTACTTCTCCCGCCACTCCCGGTACGACGGATGGAAAGGGAATGCCTCTCGTTCCAGCACCGGGAAATGCGACTCATACGACGCTTGTGCTCAAGAATGGCTTGCAGTCACGCTATAAACGCGAGACGGTAGAGATCTTCGGTAATGTCGTGCGTGCGACTCACGGGGAGACTCGCAAGGAAGTCCTTGGAAGTGGTGATGCCGGTAAAGCCTTGCAACACTTCCCGCTATCTCAACCCCCCTTGACCTATACGGCAGCCTCTACGCCCGCTGGTATCGCCAACTCCTTGAGCGTCTACGTGAATGGTGTTCGCTGGAAGGAGGAGGCACGTCTGACAGATCTCGGCTCCAGCGATCGTGCATTTGTGGTGCAAACGGACGAGGAACAGAAGGCGACTATTATTTTTGGCGACGGCCAGCATGGGGCTCGTCTCCCGACCGGGGTCGAGAACGTGAAGGCCGAGTACCGATCAGGAATCGGTACCGCTGGGAATGTCGAGGCTGAACAGGTTCGCCTGCTCATGACACGCCCGCTCGGCGTGAAATCGGTGGACAATCCCCTGAGGGCGTCCGGAGGGGCCGACCCGGAAGGGAGCGACCTCGTCCGGGCCAATGCGTCTCTCGGGGTGATGGCATTTGATCGTGTGGTATCGGTCCAAGACTATGAAGATTTTGCGCGTAGCTTTGCAGGAATCGGAAAAGCCCGGGCAGACTTGCTCCGACATGGGCGGCAACAATTCATTCACCTGACAATTGCTGGGATTGATGATGGTCCGATCGATAAGGACTCCGACCTCCATAGGCATTTGACTGAAGCGCTGCGCAGACATGGGGATCCCCATCACCAGTTTGTGATCGCCTCACGCGAATTGCTTGTCCTTGTCCTATCGGCCAAGGTGGCGGTGCATCCGGACTACCAATGGGCCAATGTCGAGCAGCAGGTCCGGACGACCGTGCTCGCACAATTCAGTTTCGCGAAGTGCGCCCTGGGGCAAGATGCCTATCTCAGCGAGGTGATCTCAACCATCCAGAACGTCCGTGGTGTGCACTCTGTCGATGTCGATGTGTTTGATCATGTTCCCCAGATACAAGAAGCGGGAGCGCAGCGGCGTCTCTTGCCGATCCTTGAGCTAGATCGGCTGGCCCGCAAAAAAATCGAGGACATGAAAAAGACGCCTCAGGACCAACCGAAGGACGCGATCAGCATCAGTCCTGCCCGCATCGTCGCGGGAGCGGTTTGTCCTGCCCAGTTGGGCTACATCCCGTTTGCCGTCCCGAGTGCGATTGAATTAACCCCGAGGCACATATGAGTAAAGCCGTCGATCAGGTTTATGCACTCTTGCCGGTCGTGCACCGCCAGCGCGATGAGGAGGCGGGCGAACCGTTAAAGGCGCTGTTGAGCGTGATCGCCGAGCAGATCGGTATTGTCGAGCAGGACATGACCCGTTTGTATGAGAATTGGTTTATCGAGACTTGTGATGATTGGGTTATCCCCTATCTCGGCGATGTAGTGGGATACCGGCCTGCACCAGAAATCCGTGAGCGTGGTTTTGTCGACTATGAGAGTCCGGATACGCAAGGTGCCGTATTTGTCTCGCGGCGTGAAGTTGCCAACGCGCTGCGGTTTCGTCGCCGGAAGGGATCGCTCGCACTCCTAGAGCTTCTTGCCGGTGATGTTGCAGGGTGGCCTGCGCGAGCGGTGGAGTTCTATCGCCTGGTTGCCGGGACTCACGGAGTGAAACACCACGTGATGTCGTGGAACACCATGATCGATCTCCGTCGTGGAGACGAACTTGATCTCCTGAATACCCCCTTCGATGTACTGCCTCACACGGTCGATGTTCGCCGTCTCGCTTCTCGCCTTTCGCCAGGCCGATACAATCCAACGCATGTAGGCCTCTTCGTCTGGCGTGTGAGGAGCTATCCTGTCGGACGGACAGAGGCTGCTGCTGTCGATATGGCAAAGGGGCGATATCGGTTCGACGCATTCGGCCACGATATCCCGTTGTATACCTTGCCGATTGAAGAACCGGAACCAACTCATATTGCCGATGAAACGAACCTGCCGGTTCCGATTCGGCGGCGCGCGCTGAGAGATCGGTTGGCTGATTACTATGGAGAAGGCAAGAAGAGTTTCTGCATCTGGATCGATGGGGTTAAGAAACCGGTCGACTTGAAGGATCTGGTCTCGGCCGACCTGAGTCACTGGAACTATTCGTTCGGAAAGTCTCAGCCGGCGGTTGTCGTGGATCCGGAACTCGGACGGATGTTGTTCGCACATCCCCCTCAAACGGTACAGGTTGCCTATCACTATGGATTCAGCGCGGATGTGGGGGGCGGCGAGTACGATCGATCGATGATTCACGTGGTCGGGAAGGTAGGGACAACAGTACCGAATCCTCGTCCCTATCAGGTCAGCGCCGGCCAAAATTTGATCGCTACGTTGCAACAATGGCAAGCGAGTCAGCCAACGCACGCTGTGATCGAGATTCCGTCGAGTGGGAAGTTTGACGTCGGAGCCGTTTCCTTGAGTCTCGGGCCGAATCAATCTCTCCACCTACGCGCTGCGAATAGGGCTCGCCCTGTCATTCGAGGGGCGGTCACGGTCACGGTCGAGTATGGGAGTCGACTGACGCTCGACGGGCTCCTGCTTGACGGCACTCTTCTCGTGCAAGGTAGACAGGACATAACACAAGCCGAGGTCCAACTCCGGCATTGCACACTTGCGCCAGGCAAGGGACAAGACGCCTCGCCGAGCCTCATGCTGACTCGTCTCGGGAAGAAGGCTGTAATTGACTCCTCCATCGTTGGTCCTGTGCTGGTGTCTCAACATGAGGTCCGAACTGAGCCGATCCACATTCGCGTGATCAACAGCATCATCGACGCTGGAGGTGACGAGGCAACGGCTGTGGGTGCTCCGAATCATGAGGTGGCTCATGCGGTGTTATGTATTGAGCGCAGCACGATACTCGGACAGGTGCAAGTCCATGCGATCGATTCAGCCGCCGATGCCATCTTTACCGGTGCCATCCATGTCGATCGGCGTCAACGGGGAGCGTTGCGCTTCTGCTATGTGCCTGCAGAATCACGCACACCAAGTCGTCATCAGTGCCAGCCTGACCTTGCCGAGCAGGAAGCGGAACGTCAACTTCGAACGAAACAGCCGGCGGCGACTCCTGAGGATGTGGTTGTTGCGCGACAAGCCACACGGGACCGCATGCGCCCGTCTTTCACCAGCCGACAACATGGCATGGCCACGTACTGTCAACTTTCTGCATCGTGTCGCTCAGAAATTGTCAGAGGGGCAGAGGATGAAGGAGAACTGGGGATATTTCATGACCTGCATCACCCTCAGCGGCTTGCGAACTTGGAAGGGCGTCTTAATGAATACATACCGGCGGGGATGGAAGCTGGAGTCATCCTCGCCAGTTAGGAGTAGAGCATGAAAGGTGATTTTTCTCGTCTGACGTATGATCAAGACAAACAGTTCTCGCGCGTCTTCATGCAGCAGGGGCGTGTTCAGCTCGATGCGGATTGGAATGAGCAAGCTTCGATCTTTGTGGAGTCCCTCCGATCGTTGACGGCCGATGTGATCGGTCCGCATGGCGGCATGACAGCGACGAGTTTCCAGATTGACCCGGGCGAAACAGGCTTTCACATTAAGAAGGGGCGTTACTACGTCCAGGGTATCGGGTGCGCCAACGCCACAGACCAACCGTACGACAAGCAGGCCCATTATCCCTCAGCTGAGCCGCTCACGGAGGGAAAGTACTTGGTCTATCTCGATGTGTGGGAACGGCATGTGACGGCGACTGAAGACGACAGTATTCGGGAGGTGGCGCTCGGAGGGGCCGACACATCGTCTCGTGGACAGATTGTCTGGCAAGTGAAAACACTTCTCTTGGATGGCAACGCCTCCGGAGAAGTTGAGTGGCGGCTGAAGGACTTAGAGCGCATTGAGAAGGGAGAGGCACTCTGGCCTCGCAACCCTCAGAGAGTTCAAGAGGTGCGAAAGGCATTCGTCGAGTATGCCCAACAGCTTCTAGAGGAACAATTACAGAAGAAGGGATGCGTCACTCTGTGTGCCTCGGTGGGGGTGCACGGCACTGAGACCACTCCACAGTACCAAGGTGGCGAGAATCAACTCTATCGTGTCGAGATTCATCAGGGAGCCGTTGCGGCTTCTGGGAGTGCAACCTTCAAGTGGTCACGAGAGAATGGCTCCGTGACGTTTCCGATTCAATCCGCCACGTATTCTAAACTCAATACTAAAGAATTGCTTGTGACCTTGAAGTATTTCGGGAGCGATAGCCGAGGCGGGTTGAACATCGATGATTGGGTTGAGATCGTCGATGAATCGGACGTCCTCAAGGGAACCCCTGGACCATTGTATCAAATCGAAAAAGTTGATCTGGGGGGGATGGAAACGATTGTGACACTCAAGAGCACGCATCCACCAGCACAGAATGCGGCGTCACTGCAGTTGTGTCGCGCGGTGTTACGACGATGGGACCATGGCGACCACAATGGACCGCTTGCTGGCGGCGCGATTGTTGTACGTGAGGGGATGGAAGTCGAACTCGAAGATAATCTCAAGATTACATTTCGCAGTCAGAGCAATGGACACCCCGCCATGTATCGAAACGGAGATTACTGGTTGATTCCTGCCAGAGCCGCGACGCGCGACATTGAGTGGCCCAGGACGAGCGATGCGAATGGCCACGTGGTGTATGCGGAGCGTGGTCCACGTGGGAGTGATCATCACTATGCCCCTCTCGCGTATGTAATCGCTGACAAGGAAGGATCTGTGTCTGTCGAGCGCGATTGTCGGTGCGTCGTGAGTCCCCTTGGGCAGCCGGTAGGACGTCCGTTGAAGAGTCCATTTGTATTGAGTCTGGACCTTATCGCCTTCACGATTTGCGGGGCGTTGCTTGGGTTGTCCCTATGGGTCATAGGGACACAGGTGCCGCTCCCGACAGAGGGTGCCAAGAGATTGTTCACCTACATCGGTATCGGGGGATTCTTAGGACTGACACTTTCTGGCCTCTACAATCTTTTTCTGTGGTGCCTGTCGCCGTTCATAGGCTCGACGAAACAATCTGAAGGAAGTACGGAGATCCAGTCTGATGCCAACCGGGCTTAAGAACCTGTTGCGGCAGGAGGAGAGCTTTATGTCATTACTCGCTCGTGTCTTTCTACTCATTCTTCTTTTTGGCATAGGAACACTCCAGTTCTTTGTTAACACTGAGGCTGGGTATGCCCAGACGCTTTCTGGCTCAACAAAGGGAGATCGTCAAGACCCTCCGAAGGAGAAAAAGTGCACCATGAACATTGACTGCGCGGATAAACTAGGTCTCCCTTTAATGAAGTATTTCGTGCTGTCCATGTTCTTAGAGATCGTACTGACCCTTGTGTTCAAGGCCGAACAAGTTTTTACTTGGCTCCAAGGAAAAACCTGGAAGACGCCGGTGGCGATCGGCCTCGGACTCTTGGCGTCATGGGGTCTTAATTTAAATATTTTCCAAGAGGTTTCAGGGGCTCTAAATATAAATCCTTCATGGGTCAGCAATGAAACGACGAAAGCGTACTACTCGATACTAAGTAATGGTATTGACGGGATTCTTCTGGCGGGGGGGAATCATGGTTTGTTTCGCCTCTTTACAAGATTTCGAATACACGATCCGTTCGACAGGCTAGTGAGAGCAGCAGCCTAGGGGTGGAACGGTCTATGTCTTCTGTGAAAACGGCGAACCGAAGTGTCGCGCGTGTTTCTGCTCGTGGATGTGCGTGAACATCCGCAAGCAGATCATGGATTGGCAGTTGACTGCAACAACATCAGTAGAACACCAAATAATCGAGTATTGGTGGCAATACGTTGTGAACCTAAAGAAAGGCCTTGTTGTTAGCTTGATGAAATTTGCGTCCAATAAGGATTCTTCACGCTGGAAGGTCGCAGGGATCGCATGGACGAGTGAGCGGAAGCCCATCGCTGAGTATCGGAGCCGTACTGTTGCCTTGGACATGAGGGACAGAAAGCTGTTTTATTACTAGGAAGGGAAGCATCCGTAAACGGGATGTTGAGTGTAAAGGGCGATATCGGATCTTGAATCGTGCAGAAGAACTGAGAACTAGATTCACCTAAGATGTGCTCGCTGTTCCAAGAACCGCCATACTCTCTACGTTAGTATTTTTTGCTCGTTTGTCTGCCTCAGTGTTGCCTGCTGGATTTCTTGACTTGTTCACGACGCCCGCGTAGGATGCGAACCAGAGAGCGGGCGTAGCTCAGTGGTAGAGTCCTTGCTTCCCAAGCAAGTTGTCGTGGGTTCAAATCCCATCGCCCGCTCCAATATTTTCAACAACTTGCGTTACTTCATCGTGTTGCCCCCTCTTGTTCCGGTCCTGTTCCTGTCACGGTTGGGTTGGAATTCTCCCCTTCGGGCCTCGATTCCGTCACGATTTGAGTCTTCTTGATCGTCACTTTTCCAAACCTTGAGACTCCTTCAAGCGCTCCTTGCAGGTGGGTAGGGCTGAGGTGGGCATACCGTGCGATTAAGTCCGTTCCACTGTGCCGTAACAGGGCCGCGATGGTGCTAGGTGCCTGGCCGTTCATCGCAAGCCGTGAGGCAAATGTATGGCGCAAGGTGTGCCAAGTCACGCCTTCGAGCTTCGCAGTCACAAGTGCGGGCTGATAGACCCTGGCATAGAAGTTGTGATGGTTTAGATGTGTGTCAGGGTTCTCACTCGGAAACACCCATACCGACGCATTGCCAGCAATGAGGCTGTGCAGGATTGCCGTGGCTTCCTCCGTCAGGTGCACATATTGGAGGGTTCCCGACTTGGTGTGAGGGAGGGTAATCAAACCTCGTTCTAGGTCAATGTCGGCCCATCGCAGTCCAAACTGCTCAGATTTTCTCATGCCCGTGAGAATCGCTAGCCGAATCCAGCGGGCATAGGGTTGCCCTACCGCCTTGCACAACTGTGCCTCTTCCTCAGGCGAGAGGAAGCGTGTTTTTCCTGCTCGCACTGTGGGGAGCTTCACGCTGGCGAAAGGGCTTTTCTCAATCACCCCTCTCCCCATAGCCCAACGGAATACATGGCGGAGAAACTGAGGTAAGCTCGAAAAAGTGGAC
>JAFEBI010000009.1 GCA_018242725.1 Nitrospira sp.
ACCCATGCTAAACCCGGAAGCGCCAAAAGTTTTAGGCTGTCAATGAGCATTGAGCGTACGGAGAAGAGAACAGAGAGTCAAGACTAGGAGATACTCACGTGTCATGGATGCTCAATGCATGGAACCTTCATGGCAACGTTGATCATAAACCAATGTTCCGGAACTGATAGTGAAACGACTCAAACAATAGACCACAGACCACCGCGCTGCATCACAGTCTGAATTTTCAAGTCATCTCCTAGTCGTGAACAGATGATCCGCGGTATTCTCGCAGATCCAGAGGCGCTCTTGGCTCGTACCCGGGCGATTCGACGCACGCCCAGGGAGTCAAAGTGACGGATCGACTCCTGGGTGAATTGGAGACAGTTGGCCGGTCATGATTGTCTCCGACACGAATCTTCTGGCCTATCTTTATGTCCAAGGGCAATGAACGTAAGAATGCGAAGCTGTTTTCCGACACGACTCTAGATGGGTGGCTCCGCTCTTGTGGCAATCCGAACTTCAAAATGTCTTACGTGGATTTGTCTGAAAGCACGTATCGTCGCTGGAAGCAGCGGTGGCGATTAAGGATGAAGCGGAACGGTGGTTGATAGGCCATGAGTACAGTCTCATCTCCTTTCAGGTACTGAACCTTGCGGTGCAATCGGCTGTTCGGCCTGTGATTGTGAGTTCGTGGCTTTGACAAATGACCTCCGAGTGCTCGTAGTTACGTCGGATCGGCGGCTTCTTCGAGTCTCCCTTGTACACGAATAATACCGTCTCTCCTCATGACAAGCCAATTGAGAAACTCGACGAATTCTTTCGTCGTAACTTCATCTGCGGCAGGAAGTTTGGTGAGCTTTCGTCAGAAGATAGAAGGCTCTGGAACCGGCTCACGGGAATTCGAAGGATTCCACCGTTGGTGGAGCGTGAGCACCAGGGTCATCCCGAGCACACACAGGACGATCACGGTCAATGCGTAGATCGGGAACAATTCCGTGCCGGGGATGCCCGTGGAAATTGGAAGAAAGGCCATGACCGCGGTCGCGATACCGCGCGGGAACATGGCAGCGATCACCACACGTTCGCCCAAAGGCCAGGTATCGTTCCAGCGGGCCAGCCCTTCGGTGACAATCGCTCGAATCAGCACGACGATGGCAAACAAGCCCAAACTCATCAACGTAATTTCAACAGTCAAGGACGAAAAGTCCAGAATCAGGCCTAGCAGCACATAGAAGAAGGTTCGCACCAGAAACGATAACTCTTCGTGCATCCGTTTCATGAATTCGCCCAAGACGAATTGGGCTTGATCCAACTCGTATCCGATAAGGGCGCGAATCGGCTTGGCCAACCGAACAACGAGAAACTCCATATTGCTCAGGACAAGACCGAACAAAAGAATGGTAATTGCCCCATTCGCGCCGATTAATTCCGCAACATAATACAGCACCAGGATGGCGGCCATCGTGAGCATATAGGACAGCGCCTGTCCACCGAGCCAGGCCAGAAGTCGTGCCCACAGCGCTCCTGCCAGCAGGGCGAGCATGATCGCATCCCAAAAGGCATGAAAGATCTCACGAATGAAATGCCCGCCACCAACCGAGTCTTTCATCGACCCCATCAGCGCCAATGCAAGGACCACGACAAAGACCTCTGAGATGGCCGAATCGAGACTCAACAATACCTTGGTCGAATCACGGAGTGAAACCATATGTGACGTCACAGGGATAATGATGGCGGCAGCCGTTCCTCCTAAGATAGTACCGAGGAGTAGTCCATGCAGCCACGACTCTTGAGTCACCCAGACGTAGAATCCCATGATTGAGAGGATCGTCAAGCCGAACACCATCACCGAATACAACAGCGCCATCGGTGTCTCGTTGAGAACCTTCATGATGTGAAGATTGATCCCGCCGTCAAAAAGAATGATCAGAAGAGCAAGCGTGCCGAAATACGGAGCCAGTTTCATAACGGCGGTGGGTTCGGCGACGTGAAAAACAGGCCCCAACAGGATTCCAAATCCCATCAGAAACAGCACGCTTGGAACGCCAGTTCGTCTGAAGACTAACTCTCCCGCCAGACCGACCAGGATGACCAACCCCGTCAAGCCCAACACCACTTCGACGCTTAACAAATCCATGTAAATACTCTTTGCGGAACGGTCACAGCATGCGATTGCATCAGCATTATGCATCCCCTTCTTTCTTTAGGCAAATAATCACGGGCGATGAGACGGTCCCTGCCGCAACCGGCTTGTCCCTATCATGGCAATGGGCATCGTGAAGAACAGAGTGTAAATACTTAATTCTTGGATGCGGGCGAGGAAAGGCTTGAGCGATTGCGCAAACGCAACACGTTCGCCGCCATCTCTCTTGGAGGAGTGCTCGCACGCTGCCGTAGTGCCATTTCCTGGCTGGCGGCGGCTCTCGTCTTGGCCAAGCCCTCGCAGTCGGACCCAGGCGCGCCGGTTCGATTCCACGGTAAATCCTTGTTCGTGATCTAGACCAGACCGGCCGATCTCGATGCATCTTTCCGGGCGGACGCCACTGAGAAGCGGTTAGACAGATTAGCGAGGATACTGACCTCGCTGCTTCAATGACCGGGCTTCATTGATGACACGCCCTCGTGGCGGTTTCAGCACCGTGAGCAATTCTACACATGTTTGACCCGACGATCGAGCAGCGGGTTGAGTCATCGGGAGTGCCTAAGAGGTCTGGACGTGTGACGGAATGATGGGCGCCTGGTATTTCTCATCAAGACGCAGCACGACGATCGAGCGGGCCTCCAGGTGGTATTGCTCTCCCCCCTTGAGGGCGTTAACCTGCTGTTCGTTCCCCTCCGAGCACGCGGTATCGAGCACCGGGTGCCAACGGATTCCGCGCTTGTGAGCCGGCAAGGTAAAAGCCAGCGGAGTGTGATGGGCATTGAGGAGCACCAGCAGGGTGTCGTCGACGATCGGCCGTCCTTTTTGATCTGTCTCGGCAATGGCGTCACCGGCAAGCCGAAGTCCGAGCGACTTCGCGTAACCGGCGCTCCAGTCTTCATCGGTCATCTCTTTGCCGTCTGGCCGAAACCATGAGAGGTCTTTGACTTCCGATCCCCTGATGTAGCGTCCCTGAAAAAAACGGCGGCGGCGCAGGACCGGATGCCTTTTGCGCAGGGCGATGAGGGCTCTGACGAAAACGAGTAAACTGTGCTGCCTATGATCGAGGTTCCAGTCGAACCAACCGATCTCGTTATCCTGGCAGTAGGCATTGTTGTTCCCTGACTGTGTTCGCCCGATCTCATCGCCACCGCACAGCATCGGGACCCCCTGCGAAAGAAACAGCAGCGTAAGGAAATTTCGTTTCTGACGCTCTCGCAACTCGAGAATCGTGGGATCGTTGCTTGAACCTTCGGCACCGCAGTTCCAGCTGTCATTGTCGTTGGTGCCGTCTTGGTTGTTCTCACCGTTGGCTTCGTTGTGCTTACCGTTGTACGAGACGAGGTCGTGGAGCGTGAATCCATCGTGCGCGGTAACGAAGTTGACGCTGGCAAAGGGCCGTCGCCCGCTCGTGCTATAGAGATCGCTGCTACCGGTCAGGCGATAGGCGAGTTCCGCCATCTGGCCGCCGTCTCCTTTGACGTATCGCCGAATCGTGTCTCGATACTTACCGTTCCACTCGGCCCAGCCCACGGGAAAATTGCCGACCTGATAGCCGCCTTCGCCGACGTCCCACGGTTCGGCAATGAGTTTGACTTGTGAGAGAATCGGATCCTGATGGAGGATGTCGAAGAAGGCACTCAGCCGGTCGACGGCATGTAGTTCTCTGGCGAGGGTGGAGGCCAGGTCAAATCGAAAGCCGTCCACATGCATTTCCGTGACCCAATACCGCAAGCTGTCCATGATGAGTTGGAGCGTTCGGGGATGGGTCACATTCAGTGTGTTGCCGCAGCCTGTATAGTCCATGTAATACCGCTTGTCGTTGTCCACCAAGCGATAATAGGCGGCATTATCGATCCCTCTGAACGAGAGGGTCGGGCCGAGCTGGTTGCCCTCGGCCGTATGATTGTAGACAACATCGAGAATGACCTCGATGCCTGCGCTATGTAGAGTTTTCACCATGGTCTTAAACTCCCGGACATGTCGACCGCGCACCGGTGACACGGCGTATCGTATATCGGGAGCTAAGAAGCCGATCGTATTGTAGCCCCAGTAGTTGGTCAGGCCGCGATCGGCCAGATATTTGTCCCGCACAAAGTGATGGACCGGCAACAACTCAACCGCCGTGACGCCCAGCTCCAGCAAATGGTCGATGACTGCGGGGGTGGTCAGGCCGGAATACGTGCCTCGCATATGATCGGGCACTTCCGGGTGGCGCGCCGTGAATCCCTTGACGTGGACCTCATAAATAACCGTTCGGTCCCATGGAGTGTTCAGTTGACGGTCTCCTCCCCAGGTGAAGGCTTGATCGACGACCACGCATTTCGGCACGTTGGGCGCATTATCACGTGGATCAAGGGAGAGATCCGCTTTTTGGTCGCCGATCCGGTAGCCGAACATGGCCTCCGACCAATCGACCGTTCCTGCAATCGATTTGGCATACGGATCGATGAGAAGTTTGTGGTGATTAAAGCGATGGCCATCGTTCGGCGCATAAGGGCCGTGCACCCGATACCCATAGTGTTGCCCTGGCCAGAGCCCGGGGATATAGGTATGCCAGACTTGATCGGTGCGTTCTTCCACGCGGATGCGGTGGGATTCTTTCGGGAAGTCCGGGCCGTCAAACAAGCACAGCTCAACCGACGTGGCGTGTTCTGAAAAAAGGGCGAAGTTCACGCCTTCGCCATCCCACGTCGCACCGAGTGGATATGGTTTTCCAGGCCAAATTCTCATCATGGCTCCGATCACGGGAGAATTCGATTCTCCTATCTATAACGGCAGAGACAGTCCTATGCAAGAGCATCGTTTGTCGTTCGACATACTTGGTTAAGACGTTGGACTCCTGCAGAATACATAAAAACAGGAGGCGAGATTGAGATGCATGCCAACGCGAAAACGGAATGGTCGCTCGACCTTGGAGCTACTCCACAGACTGATGACGTCGTGCGGTTTCGTGTGTGGGCTCCGTACGCGAAAACCGTGGCGGTGCGATTGCTCGGCGAAGAACGGCATCCAGTTCCGTTGCGGTCTGATAGGTATGGATACTTTGAAGCCCTCATTCGGCACGTTCCTCCGCTGACTCGCTACC
Organism: Nitrospira sp.; assembly: GCA_018242725.1. Classification (GTDB taxonomy): domain Bacteria; phylum Nitrospirota; class Nitrospiria; order Nitrospirales; family Nitrospiraceae; genus Nitrospira_D. The sequence continues at coordinate 5,211 of JAFEBI010000009.1, forward strand.
AATACCTGTTGGATGGATCGCTGGAACGGCCAGACCCTGCCTCACGTTTTCAACCTGAAGGAGTCCACGGCCCATCTGCTGTGGTTCATCCCCATGACTTTCGGTGGATAGATCAGTCCTGGGGCGGCCTGCCTCTGAAGGACTTCATCATCTATGAACTCCATGTCGGCACCTTCACAAACGACGGCATCTTTGAGGCGGTGATTCCTCACCTGCGCTATTTGAAAGAGACCGTCGGGATCACGGCGATCGAACTGATGCCGGTGGCCCAGTTTCCAGGTCGTCGCAATTGGGGGTACGACGGCGCGCATCCGTTCGCTGTTCAGGCAAGCTATGGAGGCCCGGATGGATTGAAGCGATTGGTGAACGCCTGCCATATGATGGGGCTCGCCGTCATCCTCGACGTGGTCTATAACCATCTCGGCCCTGAAGGCAATTCTCTCGGTGACTTCGGCCCCTATTTCACCGATCGCTATAGAACCCCCTGGGGCTCTGCGGTCAACTACGATGGACCGGACAGCGATGCAGTTCGGCACTATGTCATCAGCAATGCCTTGTATTGGCTGACGGAGTATCATATCGATGCGCTCCGACTGGATGCGATCCACGGCATCTTTGATTTCGGCGCCTGTCATATCCTGAAAGAGTTGACCCTTGCCGTTCATCAACAGGCGGGGCGTTTGGGCCGACAGGTCTTCGTGATTGCGGAAAGCGACTTGAATGATGTGCGGATCATTGATCCGCCGACGTACGGCGGATACGGCCTCGATGGGCAATGGAACGATGATTTCCATCACGCTTTGCGCGTCGCGCTCACCGGAGAACGGAAGGGGTACTACCAGGATTTTCATGGCCTGAAAGACCTCGGGACAGCCATGCGCGAAGGATTTGTGTACAGCGGGCAGCACTCGACCTATCGGCGGCGCCGGCACGGCAATTCCTCGGAATATTGTCGCCCCTCGCGGTTCGTCGTGTTCTCGCAGAATCATGACCAGATCGGGAACCGCGCCGTTGGAGATCGACTAAGCACGCAACTTCCGTTTGACGCGCTGAAGGTTGCGCACGCGGCGGTCCTCCTCTCTCCGAATATTCCACTTCTCTTCATGGGAGAGGAGTACGGTGAAACGGCACCGTTTCAATATTTCATCGAGCATGGAGATCCGGAGCTGGTCAAAGCCGTTCAGCAGGGACGGCAAAGAGAATTTGCACACTTCGGCTGGAAGCCGGAGGACATTCCCGATCCGCAAGACCCTGCGACATTTGAGCGCTCCCGGTTGCATCATACAGATCATGATGATCATCAAACAGCGCTGCTCCGTTGGACCAGCGCGTTGATTCAATTGAGGAAAACCATTCCAGTCTTTGCCGCCGGGAACACGGAGTTCCTGCATCATTCAGCGTGGGCGTTAGAAAAGGAAGAAATCTTGGTGCTGCATCGGTGGTCTACCACGGGAGAGCAGGCGTTGATTCTCCTGGGATTCACGAAAACCCCTGTGACCTGTCCGCTCAACGCCCCAGTGGGGATGTGGCAACAGCGGTTGAATTCGGGAGCCGAGGAGTTCGGTGGGAGCGGAGTCGATGGGCTTCCACAGCAATTGGTGATTCCGGTCCAGGGAACGTCCGTGACGTTCCCTGCATACACGGTAGCAGTCTATGTCTTGTTGGAGCAGTGATCTCCATAAGCGGAGCAAGGAGGGATGTGATGCCTGTCTCGTATGTTACGCGGTTGTTTGATCGGTCCTTCGATTGGCTGTTGACCTCAGGCGTCCGCATCATTCTCATCGCGGCGGCCATGAGTGTGGCGTTCACCCTCTTCAATCGCGGAATGGGAAAGCTCCGTAGGTTGTACGAAGGCGCATTGCCAAGTCCGGCAGAGATCCAGCGCGCCAGCACATTGACCCAGATTGTTCGAGATGTCGTACGCGTTGTGATCTTCTTTGTGGGGGGCATGATGATCCTGTCGGAGGTGGGGATCGATTTGAAACCCGTGTTGGCTGCTGCGGGGCTGGGGGGATTGGCCGTCGGATTCGGTGCACAAAGCCTTGTGAAGGATGTGATTTCCGGATTCTTTATTCTGTTGGAGAACTCCATTCGTGTCGGAGATGTTGTTGAAGTGGCCGGAGTGTCCGGCCTGGTCGAACAAGTCGATCTTCGGTCCATCCGACTGAGGGACTTAGCCGGCAATGTTCATGTCGTGCCCAACGGAGTAATCGACAAGGTCAAGAACATGACAAAGGATTACTCCTACTATGTCTTCGACGTCGGCGTCGCCTACCGGGAAAATATCGATGAAGTCATGGCCCTCCTGCAATCCATCGCTCATGAATTGCAAACCGATTCGGCATTTAAGAGCGATATCCTGGAACCGTTGGAGATGCTCGGGGTGGATCAGCTCGCTGATTCTGCTGTCGTGATCAAATGCCGAATCAAGACGCAGCCCATCAAGCAATGGCGGATCGGGCGTGAGATGAATCGACGCATCAAGAAAACATTCGACGCCGAAGGGATTGAAATCCCGTTTCCACATCACACGATCTACTGGGGTGAGCCAAAGCAGGGAACACCGCCTCCATTGTATGTAGCTCGGTCGCAGCAGGCACACACGGTGTCGAATTGATGACAGGACACGTGGTTCGTATCGTGAAGACAGGCGAGGGGAGTGGACAAACAATTGGCAGTAGCGTGGCCGATTGTCAGAAGAAGTCCAGAAACCCGTCTTCGCCGGACGAACAGGAGTCGAGTCTATCGGAAGAAATGCGGACAGTTGATCATGCCCTGCATGAGCATCCGTACCTCTCACCGTCTGACAGAACGCCTCCGGTGCCGAGCCGGGACGGCGAAGGTCAGAACGGCATCACTCCGTCTTGAAGTAGAGAACCGACAGCGGCGGCAAGGTCAAGACGACGGAATTGGGCAAACCATGAGCGGCAATTGGTTCCGCCATCACCCCGCCGCCGTTACCCAGATTGCTTCCTCCATAGAGTTCTGAGTCGCTGTTCAACAGCTCGCGGTACCAGCCGAGCATCGGAACGCCGATCCGGTATCCGTAGCGCGCAATCGGTGTGAAGTTGCACACACTAACGACGTGATTGGTAGGATCCTTGGCTTTGCGAATAAATGAGATGATGGAATTCTCGGTGTCGCTGATATCGATCCACTGAAATCCGGCCCAGTCGTAATCGACCTCATACAGCGCCGGCTCGCTCCGATAAAGCCAATTCAGATCGCGGACATACTGTTGCAGACCGAGATGTGGCTTGTCCTGACAGAGGTGCCACTGGAGGCTGTCGTCGTGATTCCACTCCCACCACTGGCCGAATTCCCCTCCCATAAAGAGCATGGTCTTCCCAGGATGCCCGTACATGTAGCCATAGAGGGCACGGAGGTTCGCGAAACGCTGCCAGTCGTCTCCAGGCATCTTGTCGAGCAGGGCTTTCTTTCCATGCACGACTTCATCGTGGGACAGCACGAGGACGAAATTTTCATGAAAGGCATAGAGCAATCCGAATGTAATTTGATTCTGGTGGTATTTACGATGGATGGCGTCCTTTTCGAAATAGTCCAGCATGTCATGCATCCAACCCATGTTCCACTTGAAGGTGAAGCCCAACCCTCCTGTGTAGGTCGGTCGCGATACACCGGGCCAGGCGGTTGATTCTTCGGCGATCGTAATCGCGCCGGGATGTTCCTGGTGGACCAGCACGTTCAATTCCTTGAGGAACGAGACCGCCTCCAGGTTCTCGTTGCCGCCGAACTGGTTGGGGATCCACTCGCCGGGCTTCCGGGCGTAGTCTCGATACAGCATGGAGGCGACGGCGTCCACTCGGAGGCCGTCGATGTGGTACTTGTCCAGCCAGAAGAGAGCGCTGTTTAAGAGGAAGTTCCTCACCTCCTCTCGCCCATAGTTGAAAATCCGGCTGTTCCATTCCGGATGATAGCCAAGGCGCGGATCCTCGTGGTCGTACAGATGTGTGCCGTCGAACGAGGCGAGGCCGTGCGCGTCGTCTGGGAAATGGGCCGGCGCCCAGTCCATAATCACGCCGATTCCAGCTTGATGAGCCGTGTCGATGAAGGCCATGAAGTCTTCCGAGGAACCATAGCGGCTTGTCGCGGCGAAGTAGCCGGTGGCCTGATATCCCCACGATCCGTCGAAGGGATGTTCTGTGACCGGCATCAGTTCAATATGGGTATAGCCCATGTACGTCACGTACTGGATGAGCTTATCAGCCAGTTCCTGATAGGTCAGCCACCGTCCGCCCTCTTCAGGTACCCGCATCCAGGAACCGAGATGGACTTCATAGATCGACATCGGTGCAGTCAACGGGTCGAGACTCTTTCTTTTTTCCATCCAGCTACGGTCGTTCCAACGATAGGCTGTGAGGTCATGGATGATGGATGCCGTACGTGGACGCAGTTCCGCGAGAAACGCATAGGGGTCGGCCTTGAGGAACGGAGCCTCCTGGTTCCTTGCGAGGATCTCGTATTTATAAAGCGTGCCCTGGGGGAGATCCGGGATGAACAATTCCCATAAGCCCGTGGCGCCCCGGCTGATCATCTGGTGAGAACGCCCATCCCAACGATTGAACTCGCCGACGACGCTGACACGCTTGGCATTAGGGGCCCATAAGACGAAGTGAACGCCGGCCACCCCGTTCACCGTTCTGATGTGGGCGCCCAACGTGTCATACGCTTTGAACAGTCTTCCTTCGGAAAAGAGATGCAGATCATGGTCACTGACCAGGGGGGGAAAGGCATAGGGGTCGTGGCGCTTCGTGATGGTTCCCTGGGGATCGGTGACTTGGATCCTGTACGTCAACGTGCCGGTGGGTGCGTCAACCGTCGCTTCAAACAATCCTGATTCATGAATTCGGGTCATGGGGACCGGATCGCTGGCCTGGGTGTCCGGGATAATTGCCGCTGCTCCGGCCTCCGGGGCAAAGGTTCGGATCAAGATGGCCTGCCTGCCGTTCACAGAAGTATGATGGGGGCCGAGGAATTCACGGGGATTCCAATGTTCGGCCTTGACGAGTCGTTCAATCTGTTCGAGTAGAGTCATTGGAGTGTCCTCCTTTTTCGTGTTCTCGTCCCTATCGTAAGCAGACGGCTCGTGCTAAGAAAGGGGGGGAAGAAAAAAACAAGCGGACGTTGCCATTCCAGCGCAATCGGCAACGGCATCGATCTAAGGCGCAACTCGATTTCTGTCGGGGCACGGAATGGCCATGTGGGGCATGATCACCCGTGCGTGGGACACACAGGCGAGCCTGGATGCCGAATATTCCTGGTGAGCATGGTGTTGCCGGACACCGAATCATGAACGCAACGTGGCGTCAGAGGGTTGAGCATGCCTGGGCCTTCCTTCGAGACGTGGTCGAGAACTTCTTGGCTGATAACGGCCTTTTCCTCACAAGTGCACTCGCCTTCAACCTGCTGCTCTACTTCGTCCCGCTGTCGCTGTTGATGGTTTCGCTGCTTGGGTACACCGTCTTGGATTCCGTCCGCGCCATGAGCGAAGTTCAATCAGTCTTGCGCGCGTTTCTTCCCCAGTCCCAACAGGCTCTGGCGGAAAACCTGGCGGCGGTCGTGGCAGACCGTGGTCTCCTGGGTTTTGCGGGCATCGTCTCGTTTGTCGTCTTCAGCAGTTTTCTTTTCGGGTCCGTTCGAGTCGTGCTCAACCAGGTGTTTCGGGTGCAACAGACTCGCACGTTCATCAGAGGGGTGGGGATCGATGTCCTCATGACTCTGTTTGTCGCCGCGTTGCTGCTTGTCGCAGCAACTAACACGGCGTTCGTGAGGATTGCGTGGACGGTGGCAGAGGGCTTCCCATCATTGACGCCGGTGTTTGTTCCCGCATTGACGGTGCTGGACCGAGTGCTTGGATTTGTTGCGACGGTCACTCTGTTTTACGTGTTGTATCGCGTGTCTCCGGCCATAACGTTGCCGTCAGAAGCGCTGCTGTTCGGGGCCTTGAGCGCCACGCTGCTCTTCCAGATGGCACGATGGGGATTTGCCTGGTATGTCTCCATGGCTCAAGGGTCTCTCGCGTTGTATGGCACCTTGGGCGGCCTGATGTTTTTTTTCGTCTGGCTGTACTACGCCTCCCTCGTGTTCATTCTCGGAGCAGAAGTCGCCTGGCGGTCCGCAACGAGGGCGGAAGCGGACGTAGAGGGCTCGTCCGTCTAATCTCCGGTCGTGCAATGGGTCGTTCCATGCGAAGAGCAGCCGGTCTTATGCGACGAGGAAAGGAATATCTCTCGGAGTTACTTCACATCAGGGATGCGTCGCTCCAGCCCGGCAATCCGTTTCCGTTCGTCCTCATTCCCAGCCAGGAATTACACAATGTGTGACTGAGGCTGCACTTCTCGTCTGTCCGCGGACGTGAATTCGTTGTCCTCTTGAAGGTCTTTCCCAAAAGAAGTCCGGACAGGATTGTCCGAGTGATGGAACGGCATACAAGTTGTGCCTCCTAAAGACAATGAGTCAGAGGCGTGCTCCCTCACGAATTGCGGGAGCAGTGCTCTGGACCATGGACTCACGACAGCAAGGACTCAACATGATTTGTGCGGCAGACGGAGCACCCCAGCTCTATTGAGAGGAAGGGGCTTGACAGGAGTTCTTGGCGGTGTTAAATGTGACTATATGGTCACTTGTGGTTATAAAGTCATTAATGGTTGGGTAGTGAAAGGTTTGAATGATGGTGCGCTGATGGCGGGAGTCGGAGCAAGCAGCGCTCATCCTGAGAGACGAGCGGGTGAACGTAGGAAACTTGAGGCCAGGGTGATGCCGGCAGATGGTGCGGATACAACGAAAGTTGCTGGGTGTGAGGAGGGTGAAGGCAAGCGACATCACGCGGTGAGGTGGAAGATGTCTGGGGGAAGCTGCCATGAGGGCACGACGCCGAAGATTGGGAATACAACGATCTTTGTTGAGTCAAAAGAGATGGCGCCTGTCGGCACGGAAGTCGTCATTAGCTTCATTCCGAGGAGGGAGGAAGCAGTCGCGAAGGAGCTTGTTCAGGGGACGGTGGTGTGGCATTGCCCGCTGGGTGATGCATTTCAGAATCAAGCAGGCTTCGGTGTTTCACTGCAGCAACACGCACCGAAAAAGTTGGCTCTGGACAGCGTGGATGGGCCAAAGGAGGCGACATGAGAACGATGCGAGGACTCATCAGGCAAGCCATACGCCGGGAGGGGCGAGTCGGGCGTGTATGGCGAGGAACGTATATCTCGAATCGATCCTATGATGGGGGTGGCGTGGGGTTTCAAATAGTTGTTGCTCCGTCTATCACGGGGCAAGTCCTCAGAAGCGGTCAGGCATATTTCAACAGAATATAAGAACAAGAGGTGGATCATGACGGATCGAATGTATGGAACGGGGATAGCCGGGCTTTCATTTCTTGCGGGGTGCATCGTTGGCGGGGCTGCGGGGTTGCTCTATGCCCCTCAGTCAGGGATGAGAACCAGACGGCAGCTGGTGAACTTCGTCGATGACGGCAAGGACAAGGTGGGAGAAATCACGGATGACGCTTCAGCCGTGATACACGAGGCGATCGAACGAGGACGTAAATTCATGACGACGTGAGCGGTGGATCATTCAAGGGTAGACCCGTTCACCGTGCGACGATAGAGGAGGTGAATCGCTATGGCCTGTGGACGTTGCGGAGGATGGATGGTTCGGGATTCTTTCGTCGATCTCAGAGACGACACGGGACGCATCTTGTTCGAAGGGTGGCGCTGCGTCAATTGCGGCGAAGTCATCGATCCGGTGGTGATGACGCATCGACTGGACGCGCCGCACGCTCCTTATCGCAGTCAAACTCGTGATCGTCGTACATGGGAACGCTTGACTGCTGCGTGATGAGACAGGACGGAGTGTTGGAGAAGTGCTTTGCGATATTGGGGCAGAGAAAAACCGCAAGACGAAAAGGAGTTCTCTATGAGGACTGCTGTTGGGCCAACCCTGATGATAGTCATATCGTCTATTGCGATCGGCTGCGCCTCGAGCGGTACGCCGGTGACTCCAGCCCAACTGGCAGAAGCCGAGGCCACCATCCGGAGTGCTGAGACAGCAGGAGCGTTTGAGCAAGCCCCTGACCTCTTGCAGAAAGCCAGGCAAGCGCTCGGTGCTGCCCAGCAGGCTTCGGGGAAGGGCGATCAGGCGACGGCACGCGAACGTCTTCTTGAGACGATGGATTACGCCGAAGCTGCCCGAACTCGGGCTCACGCTGAACAAAGGAAAAGCGAGGTTTCTACGGTGCGTCAGCAGGCGGATGAGCTTGAGGGGCAAGTCAAACAGCTTCAGAAACAGTTACAGGCCCCCTAACCCGAGCGTGCTCATGGAATCGAGGAAACTCGATCTCTGTGACATGGACCAACCGAGGGGACAAAGGAGATGCCATGCAAATCAGAATCTGGAGTGTCGGTGCCCTTCTCGCAGGTGTTCTGACCATCGCGGCTTGTGCAACCTCCGGTCCACCGCCGAAAGAGCTTATCGATGCACGCATCGCCCTCCAAGATGCCAAGTCCGCGAATGCGGATCAACGTGCGACACGCACGTACGATTCCGCAACCGGGAACTTAGACATTGCCAACAGGTCTTGGGAAAAAGACCATAACGCCTCCGCCATTCTTCACCAGGCACGGTTGGCTGAAGCTGAGGCGCGGAACGCGCAGTATGCCGCTGAAGCTCAAGCAGCGGAGGAAGCCATTCGCCGTGAAAATGACCGGAAGACCCGCAATGCGATTGCCTTGCGCGACGCCGAGCTTCTCATCCTGAGAAAAAGAGGACGAGAAGCCGAACTTGAACGGATGAAGGCCCTTGCCAGAGAGCAAGAGCAGGCGTTGCTTGACGCGAAAGAAAAACTGGCTGCCGAACGAACCCGTGCCGAAAGCGAGGTAGCTCGACTAGGCGAGGAGCAGAAAAAGCTGGCGGCGGTGGAGACCGAGCGGGTCCGTGCGGAGACAGAGGCGGCGCGACTGCGCGAGGAGCAAGAGAAACTCGCAGCGCTGGCGGCCGAGCAGACCCGTGCGGAGCAGGCAGAGCGTGAGCTCGCTCGGCTTCGTGCCGAGCACGAAAAAGCGCGCACGGAGTTGACCGCCACCTTGTCACGCCTGGCTACGGTACGTGAGGAAACCCGTGGAGTCATCGTCACATTGCCGGGGAACATCTATTTCAACTTCAACAAGGCGGACATTAAGCCGGCGATGCATCTGCAGCTGACGAAAATTGCAAAGGCGCTGGGTACTGTGCCGGATCAATATCTTCTTATCGAGGGCCATACCGATGCGGATGGATCGAATGAGTATAACCAGTACCTCTCTGAGGCGCGTGCCCAGTCGGTCCGGAAGATTTTTCTCGACGGAGGGATTCCAGCAGAACGGATAGAAATCAAAGGATATGGGGAAAATAAACCGATCGCGGACAACGACACATCCGCCGGCAAAGCCCAAAATCGCCGGGTTGAGATCGTGCTGGTTCCGGTGAATCAGTGATGGCTCACCGTACAGAACCGTGGAGCAAAGAGGGCTGCCAGGCCGGACAAACTGAATCGCATCGCGAAGGAGAACGGATGAGATGATTGAGGGGCAGCGGTGCATCAATCGCAGCAGCGTCGTCACCTCCGTGGTGTTTGCACATCGGAATGATGTACCGAGACAGCTCTATCGGAGACAAGCGCGAAGGACCGTCGCACGTGAGAGAAGGATTGTCTCTTGGACAATGTACCTTGTGAATCTGTGAATCGAGGTGCGGCAGAAAGGAGCGAGCAAATGACTACTCCAAGCACACAACGATGGAATGCGCATTGTGATGAGGCTATCATTGCTCACCTCTGGTCAATTGTGCTGGCCGGCGGAGAAGGAACGCGATTGGCGCCGATGATCAAACAGTGGCTTGGGGAGGATCGACCTAAACAGTACTGTACCTTTACCGGTACGAGGTCCATGCTTCAACATACGGTAGACCGGGCGGATCGTCTTGCCGACTCTAGTCGCCGCGTGACGGTCGTGGGAGCCGGTCATGAGGATCTCGCACGTCGTCAGTTGGGCGACCGAGGCGGATCAATCGTGGTGCAACCGGTCAATCTGGGTACCGCGCCGGGAGTCTTTCTTCCTCTCACCTATGTTCGTGCGGCGGATCCCGACGCGACTGTCGTGATCTACCCATCCGACCATTTCGTCCAGCCTGAGGAGCAACTGGTAGAGGCCGTGCGGCATGCCGTACGGGCGGTCGAGTTATTCAAAGACCGGTTGATCCTCTTGGGGATCGAACCGGACAGTGTCAATCTGGATTATGGGTATATCCAGCTGGATCGATATGTCGGGGGATATGGGGCCCATGCTCTGTGGGACGTCGGGCGGTTTGCTGAAAAACCTGAACGGCATCTGGCCGCAACTTTTCTAATGAACAGGGTTTTGTGGAATACCATGATCATCGTGGCGAAAGGCGAAACGCTCTGGAAACTGGCAACGAGCGTGTTACCGTCGATGGTGCGTCAGTTTGAAACCCTCCTGCTGGCCGTCGGTACATCCAGGGAATCACAAGTCCTGCGCGACATCTATGAAACCATGCCGAGCCGAAACTTTTCCATCGACTTTCTTGAGTATGTCCCCCATAAAGTGTCAGCATTGGACGTCAAGAACATACTCTGGAGCGATTGGGGAAGGCCGGAGCGCATCATCCAGAGCCTCCGCGGAATAGGGAAAACTCCTGCATTTCCTACTGAACCGGTTGGGTCCTATAAGAGACGTCGGAGGCGAACAATGAGTCCTGCGATAGAGCGTCAGAGTTGGCAATCTGCGCCAGGGCAAATAAATCAATAACGGTTCATGGATGTTAAGGAGGATCCGGATGAAAGAGCCGGCCAAAAAACGTTCTTCTTCGCCTCGACCCTCCCGCACAGGGAACGGCCTGAGGAAGAAATCCGTCGTATTCGAGTATTTCGACCCTTCGGCCCATGTCGTGGCGCTAGCGGGGGACTTCAATCAATGGAACCCGTCGAGTAGGCCGATGAAACGGGATGCCGGCAGTCTCTGGAAAGTGAAAGTCTTGTTGCCCCCAGGTTCCTACCAATACAAGTTTGTGGTCAACGGGGAGCGATGGGAAGAGGATCCGCTTAATCTCCATCGGATCATGAACGAGCACGGGACCTTCAACTCCATTCGCACGGTCGGAACCGGTTCCAACGGAATCGTCGACCGGATCACATAAGGAGGCAAAGACGACGACAATGGGTACATCGACTGAAGCATCGCTTTCGCGAGTCGAGCGACGGAAGGCAAGAACGAACAAACGACTCTTGGAAGTCGCGCGGCAACTCTTTTCAGAAAAAGGCATCTATTGGGCGAAAGTGGAAGACATCACGGAATTGGCCGATCTCGGGAAGGGAACTTTCTATAAATATTTCGACTCGAAGGAGCAAATTATCTCTGCGTTGGTCGAGGAAGGCCTTAGCGAACTACTGGCAAAGACAGAAGCTGCAGTGCTTGCTGTTTCAACCGACGGCCGGATCATTCCGAACGTCATCGGCGCGCGGGTCGATTTTTTTCTCGCGTATCCGGATTATCTCCTGTTGTTGCATCAGGTGCGAGGCCTGATGCAGCTTCAGGTCGGTGTGGCCGAGGAATTACGAGTAATTTATGCCAAGCATCTAAGCAGAATCGCCAAACTGGTGAAACCGGTCATCGGATCGACAAGTGCACACGATGTGGCCGTTGCCATCGCCGCATATACGTCAGGCTTGATGACCTATCATCTGCTCTTCGAAGGGATCGAGGGCATCAGGAGGAGACGGAATGAACTGGTACTCGCTCTCGATCAGAGCGTACAGGCCTTGCTGAAGGCGGGTAGACCAAGGGCCTAGGACCGAGCGATGGGGGCGCAGTTACCGACCAGCGGAGGATTGATGATTGCAGGACGTAACAGATCTTACAGTCCAACGTGGTCATGTTGCAGAGACACTTTTGAAGAAGCGCCATGGGCATTCAATGGAAAACATGTCTGGATGGTTGAAACTACATACACTGAGCCGCCCTCACCGGCTATGAGTCTCTCTCATGTGCGGTGTGTGGACAGGTCTACCGTTGAGCCCCGGTTTATCGGATCTGGCTTCACCGCGATAGTGAGTTTGCGTGGACTATGACGCCCCGAATACCGATCGCCACATACCGTCTGCAATTGAATCATGCCTTTACGTTCCAAGACGTGACACGACTCACTCCGTACTTGGGTGAGCTCGGAATTACAGACCTCTATAGTTCGCCCTATTTCAAGGCTGTGCCCGGCAGCCTGCACGGGTACGACGTCGTTGATCCGACGATACTGAACCCGGAAATCGGAAGCGAAGAGGACTATCGGGCCATGATCGAAACATTGCATCGGCATGGAATGGGGCATCTGTTGGATGTGGTGCCGAACCACATGGGCATCGCCTTCCAAATCAACCAATGGTGGCAAGATGTCCTTGAAAACGGACCCAGCTCTTCCTATGCGCCGTTTTTTGATATCGATTGGGACCCTGTCAAAGCGGAATTGCGAGATAAGGTGTTGTTGCCGATTCTCGGAGGGCACTATGGAGTCGTGCTGGAGAATGGCGAGCTTCGACTGGTCTATGAAGCGGGAAGATTTGTGATTCAGTACCACGACCATCGCCTTCCGGTCGCGCCCAAACCGTCTTCTCGTATTCTCACGCATCGTCTGGAGCAACTGATCCAGGTCAGCGGCGCGGGTCATCCCGATGTGCTGGAGTTGCAGAGTATCATCACGGCCTTGAAACACCTGCCGTCTCGTCAGGAGCGAACTCCGGACTTGGTCGCTGAGCGCTATCGTGAGAAAGAAATTATTCGGCGGCGGCTTGCCGCGCTCGTAGAGAGCTGTCCGAGTGTCCGGTCATTTCTGGAAGAGAATGTTCGGTTGATCAACGGGACAAAAGACGATCCGCGGAGCTTCGACCTTCTCGATGAGATCCTCAACCGCCAGGCGTACCGCTTGGCCTACTGGCAGGTCGCGGCGGAAGAGATCAACTACCGCCGGTTTTTTGACATCAATGAATTGGCTGCCATTCGGATGGAGGATGCATCGGTATTCGAGGAAACTCATCGTCTTTTGCTACGCCTGGTGAAAGAAGGGGCAGTGACCGGTCTTCGGATCGACCATGTCGACGGCCTCTATGATCCGGCAGACTATCTGCAGAAGCTGCAAGGGTGGGCGCGACGCGAATTGCCGGAGGTCGCCGACACGGAAACCCGACCGCTGTACCTCATCGTCGAAAAAATTCTTGGAGTCAACGAAAGGATTCCCGAGTCTTGGCCGGTTCATGGCAATACAGGGTATGACTTTTTAACCCTTATCAACGGGCTCTTCGTGAATCGCGCGCATGAGCGTTCAATCGACACGGCGTATGCGCGTTTCGTCGGAAAGGAAGATGCTTTCGAAGAGTTGGCTTATCAGTGCAAGCGATTGATCATGAATGCTTCTATGGCAAGCGAATTGAATGTACTGGGTCATCAGTTGAATCGTCTGTCGGAGCGAGACAGACGGTCACGAGACTATACACTCAATAGTCTGACCCATACGATCCGAGAGATCATCGCCTGCTTTCCAGTCTACCGAAGCTACATCACTCCCACAGCGGAGGAAGTCCAGGGGAGAGACCAGGCTTTTATTTGGCAGGCCGTGGCAAGGGCCAAACGGCGTAATCCCGCGCTCAGCGGATTGGTATTCGATTTCGTCCGCGACCTACTTCTGCAACAGGGGAATTCTCGCGAACCGCACGATGCCGAGCGGCTTCGCTTCGTCATGAAATTTCAGCAAACGACGAGTCCTGTGACTGCAAAAGGCATCGAAGACACGGCCTTCTATCGGTTCAACCGATTGGTGTCGTTGAACGAGGTGGGTGCCGATCCGCAACAGTTCGGCATGCCCCCGACGTTGGTTCATCAGCAATTGAGAGAACGGCAGGGCCGGTGGCCGGCCACCCTGTCGGCTACCGCGACGCACGACACGAAACGGGGCGAGGATGTGCGTGCCAGAATTTCGGTACTGTCGGAAGTGCCGAAGCTCTGGGGCCAGCGGGTGGCACAGTGGAGTCGGATGAATGGGAAGTGGAAGGTATCCGGCGAGCAGGGACAGATGCCGACGGCGGATGATGAATACCTTTTCTACCAAACCTTGATTGGCGCTTGGCCACTGATCACGCGTGATGAGCAGGAGTACGAAGGGTTTTGTACGCGAATCCAGGCGTACATGACCAAAGCGATCAGGGAAGCGAAAGCGCACACGAGTTGGGTCAATCCTGATCATGACTATGAAGCGGCTGTGCATCGGTTTGTGGCATCCGTTCTGAACCGATCAGAGGCGAAAGATTTTCTCGCGGATTTCCTCCCGTTCATGCAACGTATCGCGCACTACGGCATCTACAACTCGCTCGCTCAACTGGTGATCAAAATAACGGCCCCTGGTGTGCCTGATTTTTACCAAGGCACAGAATTCTGGGACCTCAACCTTGTCGATCCCGACAATCGCCGTCCGGTGGATTTCGGAGAGCGCCAGACGATCTTAGCTGTCTTGCAACAATCCAGGGACTCGGTCCAGTCTCGACAAACTCTTTTGAACGACCTGTTACGACATCGGACTGATGGTCGGATCAAACTGTGGCTTATGACGGAGGGATTGCGGTATCGCCGGGCTCATGCGGAATTATTTCAGCAGGGTGAGTACGTTCCCCTTCAGGTGTTCGGTTCTAAGAGAGAGCATCTCTTCGCGTACGCTCGTATTTATGGGGATCATGCCGCAGTGGTGGTTGTTCCGAGGCTGTTGACCGGCGTGATTGCCGATCCTACCGAACTGCCGGTCGGCGAACGTGCATGGGCTGATACGCGCGTGATGATGCCCTCATGGAAGGATGGATCTCCATACCAAAACGTCTGGTCGGGGAGCCGTTTGGCAACGGTTCAAGACAATGGTCACCAGACAATTCCTGCCGCCACAATTCTGAAGGAGTGTCCGGTGGCGCTGATGGAACGGTTGACATGATCGGCCTGATGTCGGTACGAGAACAAGCTCGGCAAGCCACAAAGGAGATTCATAATCGGTGCGGTTGGTATGGCTGGACAGCCAAGTCTGCATGCCTCTTACCTGAGGGCGCTCGGTCACATTCTTTCGGCCGCAAGACGGGAGTATCCCGAAGGTTGTTGGTCTTGGTCGGATTCATGATGGGTCCCGCGGTTGGCATTGCGCGCCGTACGCTGGATATGGCGAGAAATCTATGTCGTCCACCAATGGAGCCACTTCAATGGAGGTAAGCACACGTGAGGCACACGGCGGAATCCAAACCTGAAACGTGGTCGCCGATCATTATTGAAACGGTGCAACCCGAGATCGACGGCGGGCGGTACCCCATTAAGCGTGAAGTCGGAGATCGGTTGGAGGTATCGGCCGACATTTTCAAAGAAGGGCACGATGTCCTGACGGCCGTGCTTCGGTATCGGACCATCAAAGAAACGATCTGGCACGAGGCGGCCATGTCACTCGTCAATAACGATCGTTGGTCAGGCTTCTTCGATCTCCAGGAGAACACGCGTTATCTCTACACCATCGGGGCCTTCACGGACACCTTCGCATCTTGGCGACAGGAGGTGACGAAAAAATCCCAGGCAAGTGAGCGTATCGAGAGCGAACTCCTTGAAGGACGAGCGTTGGTCGAACGGGCGGCGAAACGCGCGGTCGAGCCGGATAGAAGACTGCTGCAGGAATTCCTGGCGCAATGGCGCCCCTCGGCTGGGCAAGAGACGCAACTCAGCGTGGCGCTTCATGCGGAACTTGCGAAGCTCGTCGAGCGTTACCAGGAGCGCACGGCTTGGACTCTCTATGATCGAGAGCTGGAACTGGTGGTCGATCGTGTCCGTGCCCGATACGGAGCCTGGTACGAAATATTTCCTCGTTCTCAGGGGACGAATCCCGGACGAGGCGCGACATTCCAAGAGTGTGAGCAGCGATTGCCGGCGATCAAGGCGATGGGGTTCGATGTGCTGTATCTGACCCCGATCCATCCGATCGGCCGTACGAACCGCAAAGGAAAGAACAACGCCCTCGCGTCGACTCCGACCGATCTGGGCAGCCCCTATGCGATCGGGAACGAACAAGGAGGTCACGATGCCGTGGAGCCGAGTTTGGGCACGATCGAAGACTTTGATCGATTTGAAAGAGCTGTCCGTGCTGAAGGAATGGAGCTTGCGCTCGACTTTGCTATCAACTGCTCACCGGACCATCCCTATGTAAAAGAGCATCCGGAGTGGTTTGTGCATCGCCCGGACGGCACGATCAAGTATGCGGAGAATCCTCCCAAAAAGTACCAGGATATCTACAACGTCGATTTTTACTGTGAGGACTGGCACGGACTCTGGAACGAGATGAAACGTGTGATTCTGTTCTGGGCCGATCATGGGGTGAAGATCTTTCGTGTCGACAATCCGCACACAAAGCCGGTGGCCTTTTGGGAATGGCTGATCACCGAGGTGCAGGATCGTCATCCGGACGTCCTATTCCTATCCGAAGCCTTCACCCGACCCAAAATGATGAAGGTGTTGGCCAAGGCGGGGTTTACCCAATCATACACTTACTTCACGTGGCGTAATTTCAAACAGGAACTTACGGACTATATGCGTGAATTATCGCGCGGCAAGGTGAAGGAGTATTTTCGGCCAAATTTCTTTACGAATACACCGGACATTCTTCCGGAGATCCTGCAGCATGGTGGCAGGCCTGCCTTCCAGTTCAGGCTGGTCCTCGCAGCAACGTTGTCCCCTTCATACGGTATCTATAGCGGCTATGAGCTGTGTGAAAACCGGGCGCTGCCTGGGAAAGAAGAGTATCTCGACTCGGAGAAGTATGAGTTCAAGGTTTGGGACTGGGATCGTCCCGGCAATCTCATCGATTATGTCACGACGATCAATCGCATTCGGCGCGAGAATCCGGCCCTTCATGAGTTGGAAAATATCGAGTTTTACGAGACCAACAACGAACATGTCCTCTTCTATGGGAAGCGTACGCTGGACTGTCGCAATATTATCGTCGTCGCGGTCAATCTCAACCCTTTTCAAACCCAGGAAGCGCGGCTGCAGATCCCGATCGACTCGTTCGGCATCAAACCGGACGAAATGTATCAATTGCACAATTTGATCACGAATCAGCGTGATCTGGTGAAGGGCGGCGTCTATTCGCTTCGATTAGACCCGCAGGTCGAACCCGCTGCGATTTATGCCGTGCGACGATGGATTCATCGTGAGCAGGAGTTCGATTACTTTTTCTGAGGATTGGCGAATGGCACAAGCAGCCCCATCTCCATGGGCCGACCAAGTTCGTGTCGCTCTTGAGGCACAGGGGCGGCGTCCGGTCATTGAATACCTTCAGCGGCAGCGATGGTTTCGCGGCAAAGGCAAACCAGTCGCCGACGTACGTTTGATCGATGCGTTTGAGTTGTCGCCTGGACCTGCTCCGCAAGTGCTGGTCGTTCTGCTTGTGGAATATCGAGGCGGAGTTCAGGAACGCTATCTGGCACTGTTTTCCATCAGACCAAGAGTGGAGGGTGACGAAGCCGTCGCGGTTGCCGCCCTATCGGCTTCCTCCACCCAGCAATGGGTCTGTGATGCCACGAAGGAAGAGGATGCCTGGAGAGCATTGTACGGAGCCGTCGGAGAGGGAAAGGAGATCATTGGGCAATCAGGTTGCCTGACGGGGAGAGTCATATCAGGAAAACAGCAGGAATTGACGACATCGGTCGATCAGGTCAAAGCTCTTTCGGTCGAACAGAGCAATACCTCGGTGTTGCTCGATCGAGAGGCCGTTATGAAACTCATCCGTAAGGTAGAGATAGGCATCAACCCGGAAAGCGAGGTTTTGGAATTTCTTGCGACTCAGACCACCTGTCGGAACGTGCCGTCGCTGCTTGGGGTCATGACATTCCACGAGAACGAATTCGAAGAAACGGATGGTGAGGGAACGATCTTATTGATCCAAGGATTCGTTCCAAACAAGGGGGATGGCTGGAGTTATACGCTCACGAGGCTTGAAGAATTCTTGGGGAACGCCAGGGGAACCGCACCGGAGCTTGTCGGCCATCCATCGCAGGCAGTAAGTAGGCTATCCGGCACCTTTCTTGACGAGATCCGTCATCTGGGACTGCTTACCGGTAAGCTGCATCTGGCCTTGGCCTCGAAAACGGAACCGGAGGCGTTTCGCCCGGAACCGATCACGGTCTATGACGTCGAACAATGGCAGGGGAAGATGACGCAGTTTTTGGTCGATGTCTGTCGTGACTTGCGGAGTGTACCGGTGGAGCAACAAATAATGGTCGGACTGTCTCTCGAAGAAGTGGACTGGTTGGAAACAATCTGCCGGAATCGATTCGGCAATCTGGGCCTCTTGTCGAAGGGACGATCGGCAAAGATCCGCCATCACGGCGATTATCATCTCGGCCAGGTTCTAAAAACAGAGGATGGGTTCGTTGTGATTGATTTCGAGGGAGAACCGGCTAGACCGTTGGAAGAACGCCGCGTGAAGGTCTGTCCTCTCAAAGATGTCGCGGGGATGTTGCGATCGTTTGATTACGCGGTGAAAGTGACATTGAAGAAGCATCCGTCGATATCTGATCGGGATGTCGCCATCATGGCGGAGTGGGAAGTCGAGGCTCGGAAGGCGTTTCTCGACGGCTATCGGTCGTCGATAAACTCCGGTGAGACTTCGTTCTTGCCGGATTCATGGGAGGATATGTGTCGAGTGGTCCAGGTCTATGAACTCGACAAGGCTCTCTATGAATTGCGCTACGAGATGCACAATCGTCCGGATTGGCTTTCAATACCATTAGAGGGCATTCGCGCCATTCTCCGGCGAGAGAGTTCGTTGGGCGATGGGGCTGTGGCGGGATAACGAGCGGTGAGGGATTCGATGGCGGACCATGGCACGACGTTTCGGTTCATCGGCTGCAGCGAGATTCAAGAGATTCTTGGAAAGCAGGCTGAGGACGAACGGGCATTGGCGGAATTGCTCGAAGAAGTTCCGCTGGACTCGGTGTATTTCCATACGCACAGTTATTTTCTTCGGCAGCGGTTTATCGAACGGACCTATCCCAACGATTTTGCCGAATGGGTCGGGGAACAGGTACGGGACCACGTGCTGGCCGAACGATTGTCCGTGGTGGATCCGTTCGGCTTCCCTAGTCTGGACTCATTACGGGAGGAGATCATCTCGATCATCGACGACCATCTTTCCGGCATGGTGTCGGTACCACGCGTGGGATTCGGGACGCCGTTCTACTTTAACCGGTCGCGCATTTTGGAGGTGCCGACCGGCCTGGAAGCGCGAACACTGCGTGAGTTTCGAGATACGATTTCCACCGTTGACGTCAGCGCCATCTACTATCACGTGTTCGAAGCGCATCTGCGGTTGCAGCGGGAAGAGAACGACTTTTCCGCCTGGATCAGGAGTGCTCTCAGATTGTCGGATCTGGCCGATCAGATCCGAGCGTTGAATCCGTACCTCGGGAGTCTGGAGCGTCTACGGTCCAGTCTCCTGGCCATGTGCGATGACCATCTTGTGAAGTCAGGACACAGGTAAGGAGCAGATATGTTGAGTACGGACCCGTTGTGGTACAAAGACGCCGTCTTTTACGAGATTCATGTCAAGGCGTTCGCCGATGGGAACGGTGACGGGATCGGTGACTTTCAGGGACTGATCGGCAAGCTGGATTATCTTCAGTGGTTGGGTGTGGACTGTATCTGGCTGTTGCCGTTCTATCCCTCGCCGTTGAAGGACGACGGCTATGATGTGGCCGATTTCCTCCAGGTGGCTGAACAGTACGGCACGATGGACGAGGTGCGGCATTTTCTGGACGAAGCGCACCGACGCGGGATCCGTGTCATCGTCGATCTGGTCCTGAACCACACATCCGATCAACATACCTGGTTCCAGCAAGCTCGCTCCTCGCCTCAATCACCGAAGCGTGGATTCTATGTCTGGAGCAACAATGACCGCACATACGGGAAGGCCCGCATCATCTTCATCGATACGGAAAAGTCCAACTGGACCTGGGATCCGGAGGCCAAGGCTTTCTACTGGCATCGCTTTTTCAGCCATCAACCTGACTTGAATTACGACAACCCTGAAGTCCGGCAAGCGATGCT
This sequence comes from Nitrospira sp., assembly GCA_018242725.1. GTDB lineage: Bacteria > Nitrospirota > Nitrospiria > Nitrospirales > Nitrospiraceae > Nitrospira_D. The sequence continues at coordinate 25,382 of JAFEBI010000009.1, forward strand.
TGAGACGATGGCGTTCTGGTTGGATCAGGGACTGGATGGCTTCCGGTGCGATGCCGTTCCGTACCTCTTCGAGCGCGAGGGCACGATCTGCGAAAACTTGCCCGAGACGCATACCTATTTAAAGGAGGTTCGACGAAAGATCGACGTGGCCTATCAGGGGCGCATCCTCTTGGCCGAGGCTAATCAGTGGCCGACGGACGTACGACCCTACTTTGGCGACGGCGACGAGTTCCACATGGCCTTTCATTTTCCCTTGATGCCCCGCTTGTATATGGGGGTACAGAGCGGAAACCGTGATCCCATTATCGACATGTTCACCCATACACCGGAGATTCCACCGAACTGCCAATGGTGCCTGTTCCTTCGGAACCACGATGAGCTCACACTCGAAATGTGCTCGGGTGAAGAACGGGATTATATGTATTACACCTACGCGCGCGATCCGAAGATGCGGCGTAACATCGGGATTGCCAGACGACTCGCGCCGTTGTTGGAGAACGACCGCCGCAAGATCGAGTTGCTGAACAGCCTGGTCTTTACGCTGCCGGGCAGCCCGATCATCTATTACGGCGATGAGATCGGGATGGGGGACAATGTGCAACTGAAAGACCGGGACGGGGTGCGCACACCGATGCAATGGACGATGGATCGGAACGGGGGATTTTCGAATTGCGATCCGGCCCGGCTCTACCTGCCTGTCGTGGCCGATCCGATCTACGGCTATCAGTCGGTGAATGTCGAGTCTCAAAAAGCCATGCCGCATACGCTTCTCCAGTGGATGAAGCAGATGATCAAGGTCCGCAAGCAGCATCCGGCATTCGGACGCGGAACGATCACGTTTCTCCGACCGGCTAACGGGCGAGTCCTGGTCTACGTGCGAAGGCACGAAGACACGACGCTGTTGCTCGTCCATAACCTGGCCGGCTCCGCGCAACCCGTGGAGTTGGACTTGAAGGAATTCGCAGGCTCAACGCCGGTCGAGTTGTTGGGCGAGGCACGCTTTCCCCGAGTGACCGAGCGACCGTACGTGCTGACTTTGGCGGCCTACGGATACTACTGGCTCAATCTGGTGCCGGAGCATCCGAGAGGCGAGTTCTACGGCATTGAGCAGACGGCGTTATAATCCCATACTCTTTGACGGTGAGATCATGATCGGAGAACTGGAACAATATCGTGAGGTCGCGCCAAAAGGCACGATCGATTTTCTGTACCGGCTGAGCGAGCTGGTACAGGGGAAACGGTTTCTCCAAATCAACGCCGTACGCTACGGCGGTGGAATGGCGGAGATCCTACGGCGACTTGTGCCGGCCATGAAGGCGTTGGGTGTCGAATCTCGTTGGGAAGTCATTGCAGGCACACAAGAATTTTCCGACGTGACGAGGCGGATTGCCGATGGGCTCCAAGGGCGGCCTGAAATCATTACCGATGAGCAGTATCAAACCTATCTGAATGTGACCGCCAGAAACGCCAAAGCCTTGGACCTTGATGCAGATCTTGTTTTCGTGCACGATCCTGAGCCGGCGGCATTGATCGATCATCGGAAAGGAGGCAAGTGGGTCTGGCGCTGTCACTTGGATGCAGGAAGACCCCACCGCTCCATCTGGAGTCTCTTCCGCCGCCATGTTCTGAAATATGATGCTGCGGTGTTTTCACTCTCAGGTTTCGCCCAGCGGCTGCCGATCCCGAAGTTCTTACTCTATCCCTCGATCGACCCATTGACCGAAAAACACCGTGAACTCTCGCGCGCTGAGATCGGGGATGTGCTCGATCGGTTCAACATTGCGCGGGGCATGCCGATGCTGTTGCAAGTCGCACGCTTCGACCGATTCAAGGATCAGATCGGGACGATTCGGGCGTACCGCATGGCGAAGAAGTACCATCGCTGCCAACTCGTCCTTGCGGGCAGTGGGGTGCTGCATGATCCGGTAGGAGAGAGCGTGTTGGCCGAGGTGCAAGAAGCGGCTGAGAATGATCCGGATATCCACATCCTCCAGCTGCCGCCTGAAGCCGACCGAGAGATCAATGCCCTACAGCGGGCTGCCACGGTAGTCATGCAAAAGGCGCTGAAAGAGGGGTTCGGTGTGGCGGTCTCCGAAGCGATGTGGAAAGGCAAACCGGTCATCGGAGGAACCGCCGGCGGCGTCTCCGCGCAGATCGTGGATGGTGCGACCGGCTTCATCGTCCACTCCGTGGAGGGTGCGGCGTTTCGTATCCGCTATCTCCTGAGCAATCCCGGCGTGATGACGAGGATGGGTGCGATGGGGAAGGAACATGTGCGGCGTAACTTTCTCATCACCCGGCATTTGGGTGACTACCTCACGATGCTGAAGCTGCTGTGTCCCGAGTAACCGTATGGATCAGCCCACACCGAACGAGCATGCCGTTACCGAATCCTTCTTGCCTGAGCCCGTTCGCGCATTGCTCGACGGGGCAGAACCGGCTGACATCGTCATTGGTCTGCTCACGTTTAACGATGCCTCAACGGCACCGGCCGTGGCTCGAACTCTGCTCGCCGGACTCAACCGAAACGACCAGCAGCGGATTCTGTTGGTCAATTGCGATGCAGGGTCGCAGGACCGCACACCGGATCTGGTTCAGCAAGCGGTCGGAGACAAGTCCCGGTTCTGGGCGGTTCAGCATCCGGTGATGGGGACATCGCTTCACGTCCTTTCTGAGTCCGGTGTCCCAGGGCGCGATACCGCAGTGCGGACGTTGGCGATGGTGGCGGATCGCCTTGCCTCGAAAGCCTGCCTGATCGTCGACGGCAACTTGAAGTCCACCCATCCTCGCTGGGCTGAATTGTTAACGGCACCGATTCTTGAGAAGGGTGCGGATTGCGTTCTGCCCCAATTCAATCGCAACCGCTATGAAGGTACTCTGACAAGCACCTTGTTGGCGCCTGTCACGAGGGCGCTCTATGGAAGGCGCGTTGCCTACCACCAGGGCGGAGCCTACGCATTCTCCGGGGCTTTTATCCGATCGTCCTTGCTGTCGCAACCATGGGACGGCGAGGTCCCAACATATGGGATCGATGGGTGGGTGATGACGCTGGCGGTGGCCGAACAGGCTGATGTCTATCAAGCGAGGCTCGGACCGCGTGTCCAGCAGGCTAAGCCCTTGGGAGATTTAGCCACGATCATCGCGCAGGCCGTCGGGTGTGTCTTTCACATGATGGAGCGGTATCAGCATGTCTGGGAATCGGTGAAAGCCTCGACCGCAGTGTCAACGATCGGAGAGCAGGCAAGGTTGGGAGACTTCGTCGGAACTCTGCATGTGGAACGTATGATCCATGGGTTTCGGCAGGGACTTCGCGACTTAGTGCCGATCTGGCAGATCGTGCTGTCTCCGGAGACGTTTCAACAGGTCCTGGAATTAGGGGTTGATGACACGGAGAGTTTCCGATTTCCCTCTCGCCTCTGGGTGCAAGCAGTATATGACTTGGCGCTGGCCTATCACGACCGCCTGTTGTATCGCGAGCATCTGCTCAAATCGCTGACACCGCTGTATCTCGGCTATACGGCGTCGCTTGTGCTGGCGACACGTGCGCAGCCGGTGACGCAGGTCGAAGAGGAATTGGAGCGGTTGGCCATTGAGTATGAGGCGATGAAGCCCTATTTGACTCAGCGATGGAGGTGGAGCGATGAGTGACCTTTGGGGCGAAGCGATGATGGAAGCGTTTCGCGACATGATGAAGCGGTTGGTCCTCTTCCTTCCGAAGCTGTTGGCCCTGGCGAGCTTCATCCTGCTCGGCGTTCTCGTCGGACTGATCATTAAGGTGATTCTTCAACGATTATTGCGAGCCGCGCGTGTCGATGTGCTCAGCGAACGATGGGGGTTACAGGCAGCGCTCGGGAGGGCCGGAGTCAAACACCCGCTGTCACACGTGGTGGCGCGAGTGGCATTTTGGACTGTGTTCGTCGTTTTTACGTTCATGGGGGTGGACGCTCTCGATCTTCCGGCGACGGCCAGTCTCCTGGGCAACCTCCTGGGTTACTTGCCGAGCGTCGTCGCGGCTTGTTTGTTGATCCTGGTCGGCGTTCTGCTGGCAAACTTTTTGGGGGAAGCGACCTTGATCGCCACGGTCAACGCACAGATCCAAGAGGCTCGACTGATCGCGACACTCGTCCGGTGGGGCGTTCTGTTGTTCACCGCAGCCACAGTGTTGACTCAACTGGGTATCGCAAAGGAGATCGTGATCGCGGCGTTTTCGATCATCTTCGGTGGCGTCGTGCTGGCACTGGCGATCGCGGTGGGTTTGGGTGCGCGGAACCTCGCGAGAGATATTATGGAGCGCCGGTGGCGGAAAGCCAAGGATACCAAAAACCATGATGAGATGGCGCATTTGTAAGTTCACATCATACGAGATCAAGTGTCTCGGCGGAAGAAGTTCGAAGTGCGGGAATCGGGTGAAATGAGTAACGCCGCGGATATCATGATGCAGCGACATGGTCATCGATCTGTGGATGGCTTCAGAGTGAATAACCGGATAGTCAGCTCAGTTCAGTGGCGTTGCCCCACGAGGAGAGTTTTCGTCTTCAGAGAGGCTCTCTGGTTTGGATTTGGGTTTGGGCTCGTCCTCCTCCTCTCCGGCTGTATGGGCTTACGAGACCTTGAAAAACCACCGAGGACGGCGTTTACTCAGCTGCTCCTATCTCAAGCCTTGGACCGAGGAATGGAAACCGCCAGCGTGCCGTTGCCTGCCGGTGCGACTGTTCTGGTGGACGCAGTGGGATTAACCCGTGATCACGTATTTACACCGGATCAGGAATATGCCCGTCAGGCGGTTTCCGTGCACCTGGCACGGCAAGGGTTCCGTCTCGTGATGGGAGGGGAGCAGGCCACCTATCGCGTCAAGGTTCTCTTGCAGGCGTTTGGTACGGAACAGGCCGTTCAATTCTTCGGCCTTCCACCGCTTCAAAGTATTTTCCTGCCTTTTCCGATTCCGGAAATCGCTCTTTACAAAAGCGTCGCGGAGAAAGGAATGGTCCGCTTTTCTCTCAATGTGTTTGAGCAAGCCACGGGCACACTGGTCAGTTCGAGTCCTTGGTATGAGGCTTCCAGGTATTTTAATCAGTATTTGCTCTTGTTCGTGGTGTCGTTTCATCTCACCAACCTAGAGTTTTCTGAATGAAAGAGCCCAGTCGGACCACGACGATGAGAATATGTTGTCTCGGAAGACGTTCGCTGCGGGTTGTCCTTGCATGCACAGTCATGAGTTTCTTTGTCCTCTTTCAACTCCAGGGTTGTACATCGGCGAGGGATTTTACGGCGCTGGAGATTCGTCACGCTCCCCTGATGCTCAAGAAGACTGTTCCTGAGACGGACCGTCTGAGACTGGCGGTCATGCCGTTTGAAGACCGGCGCACCGATACGACGAGTATCGGCTCGCGACGTGATTGGCTGGGAACGGCCACGGTATGGACGGTTGTTGGCGATCACGTGGGGGATATGATTGCCGAAGTGATGGTCGACCATCTCAAGCGTTCGTTTGGGTGGGAGGCCTGGATTGTCAGGCCTGCGATTCTCCCGCCGGATCAAGGCGCTGATATGACGTTGACCGGAACAATTCTCATGTTTGAGGCCCATGCTCTCCCCGAGTTTGGAGATACCAAACTTGCTGTGACGATTCGGATGCGCCTGAATGCCACGGAGACGATCAGTCAACAGGTGCTCAGCGAAACCATCGAGGAGACTGTGACCCGGCAGGTCTGGTGGTTCGAACCCTACGATATGGAACTTCTGATCAATTCAGCGCTTCGAAAACAACTGGACCGGTTCCGCCTGCATCTGCACAACCACGGCCTCGTCCGGTCGTAGATCGAGCTGCCCCGTACGCCAAGGCATCCGTTGTTCGTGCCGGTCGTGTGTTGAGAGTAGGAGGGTGCCTTCGTTGTCGATCCCTGATACGGAACAGACCGCCGGACGTTCTGAGAAATTGACCGCGACCAGTATGTGGCGGCCAGATCCATTTCCTTGCCCATCCCTTCTGAGAAACACGACCACATCGTCATGATCGCATTTGCAGGGGATATATGTGCCGTGCAACAGGGCCGGTGTGGATCTCCGCAATTGAATGAGCCGTTGATACAGATGAAAGAGAGAGGAAGGATCGTCGGCAGACTGTTCGACGTTGACCGTCGGAAAAGTTTGGGAGATCGGTAACCACGGCAAGCCGGTTGTGAAACCGGCCTGCGGCGACCCGTCCCACTGCATAGGCGTCCTGGCCGGATCTCTGCCGACCCGAAAGGGCCAGAACCGTTTTGTATATGGATCGCGCAAGTCGCGATAGCGCAACCGACCGTTACGCATGCCGAGTTCCTCGCCATAATAGAGAAAAGGAGTCCCGCGCAGGGTGAAGAGCAGTACCGCTGCCGCACGGGCCCGGCGATCGACGTCACCACCGGAACCATATCGATCAATGTGGCGAGATTGATCATGGTTGCTGAACACGATCGTAGGCCAGTCATCGGGCGGCACCGCTCGGTCGCCGTCCGTCATGAGTTCCCGGAAACAATCGGCTCGCCATGGCGACTTTAGGAGTCGAAAATCGAATACCATATGCAGCTCATCAGAGCTGGTACCGTAGAAAGAAGCCGGGCCTCCGGGAGTATCCGCCGAGGCCTCGCCGATCAGCACCACATCGGGATAGCAGGAGACCGCCGTACGAAGATCCCGCATGACCTGATGGGCCAAGGGCTGGTCACGATCGTGGAGATGCTGCTGCCTGGTATAGCCGCGCCACCCGTAGCGCCGTGGATTATTCACCCATCGAATATCTTTCCCGATCCAATTGATGGCATCGAGCCTAAATCCTTGGACTCCGCGATCGATCCAAAACTGGACAACCTCCAACATTTTGGCTTTCAGCGCGGGATTTCCCCAGTTGAGATCCGGTTGGCTCGGTAGAAAGGAATGTAGATAGTATTGGTGTGAGGCGGGATCCCAAGTCCAGGAAGAGCCACCGAAACGCGCATTCCAATTGCTTGGTCGGCGCCACAAGCCTTTGCCGTCCGCCCAAAAGTACCAATCACGTTCGGGCGATGTTCGAGACGCGCGCGCACTCCGAAACCATGGGTGTCGGTCCGAAGTATGGTTCAGGACGAGGTCCATAATAATGCGGATTCCCCGCCGTGCGGCTTCCTTCACCAGACAATCGAAATCTGAAAGGGTGCCGAAACGAGGATCGACATCGCAGTAGTCAGCCACGTCATAGCCGAAGTCCACCATCGGAGACGGGTAGATCGGTGACAACCAGATGGCGTCGATCCCCAGGGAACTGGGGGTGCCGTCGTTCAGATAATCAAGCCGTGAAATAATCCCTGGAATATCGCCGATGCCGTCGCCGTTGGAGTCTTGAAAACTCCAGGGGTAGATCTGATACACGACGGCGGATTGCCACCAAGGCGGTTGCTTGAGCATACAGAACGTTCTACAAGCCGGACTCAGAGGCTGAACTGTAGCGGCGAGTCAGAGAAATTACAACCGAGAAGGAAAAATCGTCGTCATTGCCATCGAGTCGTGAGAATCGCCCAAGTTCGTGGCAGGGCCATACTGTCCGTCCACGGTCGGACGATGTCAAGCTTTCTGAACGAGCCTGACATCGTTTCCATTCAGGTGAATGCGCGTGTCCCACCTAACGGAAAAGCAGCTCGTATGCTGATTCGCCGGTGCGCTCCATGGCCATGAGTTGCCGTCGAATGCTCTGATCCTCTGTCCGGGCGAATCGTGCTAAATTGACGAGTTCGTGGTGTTCCAGCGTCTGCGCTTCTCCGGATTCGATCAGCTCGATCGCACTTTCTAATACATCCAGCATGATTCCGTTAGAGGCCTGGACCAATGCGCGTGCGGCTGCATCGCGGTCTGAGTCTCGGCGTCGACCGGGCATATCGAGATGGGTATCGAACAATAGCCCTCTCAGTACGTTCCATGTCGCATGTGTGCCGAAATTCCGTCCTTCGAAGGCCATTAAACAGAAGTCCCACAGCAAGTCGACACGTGTATCCAGGAAGCGATACTCAGCTTCGAGTGATGATCCGCTGAGACGTCCTTCGTCGCGCAGCCGTCGCTCGATAGGTGTTCCCACATACGGCAAGGTTCGGCAAAATCCTGCCACCGCCCAACCGTCTTCGGTAAATAGGCGGAGGAATTCCATGTTGTTGCGCGCGGTCTGCAGGGTGGACCAGGGCTCCAGTAACATGAATCCAAAATCGAAACTCACATTCAGCTCGCGCAGAATCTTTCCTGCCTGAAGATGGACTGCCGGTTTCAAATGTTTGTTAAGAGCGGCCAGACTTGCATCATCGCCTCCTTCCACACCCATGTAGACATGGCATAACCCTGCAGCGACGAGGGGAGCCAGCAGATCGGCGCGGATTTCGTCTGATCGACAAGCGATTTTCCAGCGCATTTCTTCTTCTAGCTTGCGATGAACGATTTCGCCGGCCACCGCTTTAGCCCATGCTTTGGCCTCTGTCCCACCTGCAAGAAAGTCATCGTCCTGGAAGAGAATCAGTTTCACGCCACGTTCTCGTACTAAGTGTTCTACTTCATCCACGACTTTGAGCGGATTGCGGCGACGACGTCCGGTCGTTCCGTTCGCCTCATAGAAGGTAATGATGGAGCAAAACGAACATTTCCATGGGCAACCGCGTGATGCAAGCACCGATGCCGTGGGCAAGTCTTGCTGTCGATAGTCGATGTCACGGCGATCGGGCTCGGGGAAATCATCGATGTGGGTACGACCTTGGCGAGGCGGATTGAGCACCGTCTTGCCCTGATCCAGCCAGGCAATGCCGGGAACCTGCTTCCAGAGTGACGGGTGATCGAGGTTTTCAACGATCTCGATCAACGTATCTTCGCCCTCGAAGCGAACGACGGAGTCGAGTTCGGGGATGTGTCGGAGCAATTCCTCCGGCTCGAAGGAGGCGTAATGTCCGCCGATGGTGAAGTGCGCATGCACGCCGACGTCCCGTAGCGCACGGATCACCTGTGCAAATTGCGGGACCATGTATTGGAAGATCAGCGAGAACCCTATGACATCAGGGTGCTCAGTTTGAATGAGCTGCAGCAAAGGCCCCGGATCGTCGCCGAAGGCAACGATCCGGGTATGGTGCCCCTGTTGCAGCAACCGACTGGAGAGATACCGAATCCCAAGATTGTCCTGGTCCTCGTATCCAACCAGGAGAATACGTCGACTCAGCGCGTTCATTTTCTGGGCTTCGAATTCTTCATCATGGATTCCAACGTTCGCAGTGCCGCTTGGCCTCGGAGCAAGGTTGCTTTCGTTCCCGCAATCGTGCGCTTGAGGTCGGCAGGTTTCATCTTCTTGGCCGCACCAAGCAGGCTTTCAAACGCGTCATAATTCGTGACGGTTCCCCCTCGCACGACGTCAAGCGATTCACTGATCAGTTTTAAACGGATGATGTCTTCAGGGGACGGATCGCCTTTATCAATGAATTTGCCGGGATCGAAAGCCCGGATGAGCTCAATCAATTTCTTGAAAATGTCGATGTCAGGTTTTGCCGGCAGAACATAGCCTGCCATAAGAAAGCTGCTGTTGTTCTGGGGTACCGTGAAAAACGGCGATGTCGAATTCGCAATACCCGTCACCCCGCTGCCTGAGCTGATATCGTCGTCGTTTTCTTCAAAATAGCCGCTGCCGTCTCCGCCATAGATGAGTTGCTGCCATGAGGAAAAGTTTAACAGCGGATCGCCGAGATTACGTTGGACATGGTCTTTGGCATGGATCGTTGCCGCTCCCCACTGCGTGAGGACAATATGATCATTGCCGCCGCCGGGCCATGCGACCGGTGTGCCGCCTGGCGCATTGACAAATGTGCTGCCTGGTCCGTCGATCGGAGTCGGATTAATCGGTCCGGTTCCGACCCAATGGGTAGCTGTTGTCACCTGAGGTGTTCCAGGAGGACCATCCGTAGGAGTGCCGTAGTAGGCAGCGGCAGGCCACTCGGACCAGTTGGTAGGATGGTTAAAGGTCCAGCGGACTTTGCGTTTGCCGGTAATACGACGGCCGGTATCCCAGTAAAGGAATGACCGGGAGATTCCATCGGCATCCGGCAAGGAGGGGGGTGCGGTTTGTTCAACCGTGGTGCCGGCAGCGGTGACCGTGACATCCAGTGACCCGAACGAACTGAGATCGGTCGCTTCGGGAAATAATTTTCCCTTCGTCGTAAAGTGCCCCATACAGCGTCCCTCCCTTTCCTGAATTGGTCGACTGACAGATAGGATTAGGTATCACTATCTCATCGTTCATTAATTAAGAAAAACGAAATGCACATCCCGGTAGAGGAGTCTGACAGGCTCGACCGTACGAATCGAACGAGAGTATTTGCGTGGTAAGCGTTTGAATATGGGAATACCCGTCGTAACTGGATAACCACTAGAGGGTCTGATGGGCTGAGTATTGATGAGGACGGAAACACGGGAAGACTCGTTTCACATACACCGATGATCCCAAATCTAATGGCAAGCGTTGTGTATGGAGTGTCAGCTATTCTGTTGACGGACCCCATGGATCTGACGTATCGTGAGCGATCCATACTGTCAGGGCAGAAGACTGTCTTGTAGAGCCTGAACGAAGGAGCTACGACGACCATGAAGATATACCTCGCCAATCCCCGTGGGTTTTGCGCCGGTGTCGATCGGGCGATCGATATCGTGGATCTCTCGCTCAAGAAGTACGGCGCGCCGATTTATGTTCGGCATGAGATCGTGCACAGTCGTCATGTCGTGAACACCCTTCGCCGGAAGGGCGCTGTCTTCGTGGAAGAGCTGAACGAGGTGCCTGAAGGGTCAGTGGTGATTTTCAGCGCCCATGGCGTGGCGAAATCGGTGTGGGAGGAGGCAAATCAACGGCGTCTGCACGTCATTGATGCGACCTGCCCGCTCGTGATCAAAGTGCATAACGAAGTGAACCGCGACTACACGCAGGGCTATGAACTGATCCTCATCGGTCATGCCGGTCACCCGGAAGTGATTGGGACGTTGGGACAGGTTCCCGACAAGTTTCATCTCGTGTCGTCGGTTGAAGACGTGGAAAAACTGACGGTGGACAACACCGTCAATCTCTCGTATGTCACGCAAACCACGTTAAGTGTCGATGAATGTCGGGACATTGTCGGTGCGCTGCATCAGCGGTTTCCAAATATCAAAGGACCCCATCAGGAAGACATCTGTTACGCCACGCAGAACCGGCAAAACGCGGTTAAAGAATTATCGCGCCTGGTGGATGTTATTCTTGTCATCGGGTCTCCGAATAGTTCCAATTCGAACCGGTTGCGAGAATTGGGAGAGCAGTGCGGTATTCCTTCCTACCTCATTGACTCGGCTGCCGACATCGACCCCGTCTGGCTCGAAGGAGCCAAGGCCGTCGGCATTGCTGCTGGTGCCTCGGCGCCGGAAATTTTGGTCACGGAAGTGGTCGCGTTCTTGAGAGCGTCGGAGCCATTTGAAGTGGAAGAGTTAACGGTTATCGAGGAAGATGTCGAGTTCCTGTTGCCGAAGGAACTGGTTCAAATCGAGTCCTCGAAGAAACCGATGGCCGGCGTTCCCAGATAGTGTAGAATGTGAAAACGTGATCGCTGGCCTGCCCCTCAGTATTGAGGGCGGTTGATGAGTGACCGCTGCTATCTATTTCTTATTCCTATCTAAGTCCATGAATTGTGGGGGGTGTCATTGGCGCCCCCTACATACTGTGTTTTGATTTTGATTTCCTCAGATCTCTATGGTACAAGGTCCCGGAGTTTTCCGTTCCTGGGGGTGCGTCCGTGGAGTGCGTGTCTCACGTAATTATGAAGGGGAGCTGATGCATTTAAAGACCATGAACATGACGGGCTTCAAGTCGTTTGCTGAGGCGAAGATCGAATTTCCCGAGGGTGTGACCGCGATCGTCGGTCCGAATGGGAGCGGGAAAAGCAACGTCGTGGATTCGATCCTCTGGGTGTTGGGTGAGCAGAGTACCAAGACCCTCAGAAGCGAAAAGATGGAAGATGTCATATTTAATGGGACCGAACTCCGAAAGCCTCTGGGCATGGCGGAAGTCTCTCTGGTGATCGGGGGGCTTGATCCCACGATGATGAAGCTCGACGGAAGCTCGAGCCTTCCCAGCGAATTGACCGACATGCAAGAGATGATGATTACTCGCCGATTGTATCGTAACGGCGAAAGCGAGTACCTCCTCAACAAAGTCCATTGCCGCCTCAAGGATATTCGCAGTTTGCTGCTTGATACGCGGGCGGGAAGCAAAGGACACACCGTGATCGCCCAGGGGCAGATCGATCAGATCTTGAACGCCTCTCCTCAAGACCGACGTGAGTTGATCGAGGAAACGGCCGGTATCGTCCGCTATAAAAAACAAAAGGCCGAAGCGCTGCGTAAACTGGAGTCGACCCAACAGAATCTCCTCCGTGTCCGAGACATTGTCGCCGAGGTCAAGAAGCAGTTGAATTCTCTTGAGCGGCAAGCGCGTCAGGCGCGAACCTATCAGACCTTGCAAGGAGAGGTGCGTGCGATCGAAGTGACGCTGTTGACCAAGGAGTTCAGAGCCTTGAGGCAGGCGTTGCAGGAGGTCGAGGTCGAGGTGCTGAATCTCGACCAGCAGGAATCGGAGAAGGCGGCTGAGCAGGCTCGGCTTACGACCGATCTTGAACAAGCCCGGCTTGATGCGATTGGCATGTCCGATACCATCGCCAAGATTCGTGAAGAATTGGCGGGTGTCGAGCAGCAACAGGCCCAGGCCCTGACCGCGGCGGAGGTCGAACGGAGCCGGGGACAACTGTTTGATCAACAGCAGGTGCAGGAATCGGCTGAACTTGAAGAGCTGATTCGGTCACAGGGACAGGTCTCTGAAACGCTGCAGACGATTGAGAGCTCCTTACGATCAGTTGAAGAAGAGATGACGCTTCGAGCTCAGGCGCTCGAGGAATTAGATCAGGAGCTGATGCGGTTGGTGGGGCAGCGGGCGGCAGCCGTCTCGGAAGAGGAGCGAGGCCGAAAAGATGTTCTGCAGCTGGCCGTGCTTGTCGCGAATACCGAACAAGCCATCTCACAACTGGCGAGGCGGATGGAAGATCTCGTGGGGCGCGGCGCGCGGTTGACGGCGGAGCGGGAGGCGCTTGGAAGTCAGCGCACGACGGCGATCGATCGGCATGAGTCATTGCGGAAAGAGTATGGAGAAGCAGATCGTCGGGTATCGGAACTGCGCGCGGAGCTACGGGCGGTGCAGGAAGAGGTCGCCCAGGCTGCGGGGAGTATGCAGTCGTTGGATCACGTGATTTTGCGCCGTTCGGAGGAACTCGCGGGGGTCGATTCGCGTCTTGAGGCGCTCCAAAGTGTGGTGCGTGAAGAAATGGGCTATGGTCGGCAGGGTGCCCAACAAGGTCCTGCTCTGAAGTCTTGCGAAGGCGTGCGGGATGCGGTTGCCGAGTGGCTGGTCGTTCCGTCGGGGATGGAGCGTGCGGTCGAGGCGGTGCTGGGAGAGCGTGTGCGCGGGTGGTTCGTGGATGAGCCGTCGGTCGGCAAACGGCTGATTCGATTTCTTCAGCAGGAGACACTCGGGCGAGGCAGCTTTATCCCGCAGCGTCCTCGATGGGACGGGGCCTCCCCCCCCTCGTGGTGGTCGACGATCGCGGCGGAGCCCGGTGTGGTGGGGCGAGCGGTCGATCTCGTCCAAACGGACGCCGCGCGAACGGCGGCGCGTGACGTCCTGTTCGATCGCGTGGTGATCATTCGCTCTTTGGATCAGGCGTTGCAGCTATGGGAGCGATCTGAATGGGGCGCTCCACACGGACCAATTCTCGTCACGCTGGATGGAGAAGTCGTGGATGCCTCGGGTATTGTGACAGGCGGCCAGGTGCAAAGCACGCCTGGTCTGCTGGAACGTCGTCGAGAGGTGATCGATCTCGAGGCCAAACGACAGGCGTTTGTGACGGAGCTTGATCAGAGTAAGCAACAGCGGGACATGGTCTTTGCACAGATTCAGATGCTCACCCAGCGTGATCGTCAGCTCGGCGATGCCTTGCGCGAAGCGGAAATGCAGAATCTGTCGTTGCGCAAAGATGAGGAACAGCTCCAGCACGTGCTGACGGATCTTGACCATCGCTTGCAAGCCGTGGACGGGGAGATTCAGGAAGGCCTCAGTGAACGAGGGCGCGTGGAGGAAGAGTCACAGTCGGTGCAGGCTCAATTGGGACAATGGATCGCGGAGAAAAACGGGCAGGATGCCTTGGTGGCGAGAGTGCGAGAGCGTCTGGGGTTGATTGACCAGAATATGAGAACGCACCAGGAGCATGTCACGCAGGCGAAGCTGACCGTAGAGGGTTTGCGCGCCAAACGAGAGCATGAACAGCTGAATCGTGCTCGTGTCACGCAACAGATACAGGAGGCTGAAGAGCGGCGTCAAACCTTGGGTGAGCACCTCAACAGCTTGAAGGGGTTGATCGAACAGAGCCGAGAGGAGCAGGTTCGGCAAGAGACGCTGTGCCAAGATCTCGGTGTAACTGCCGGGCGGATCAAGGGTGAATTGGTCGCGGCTCAGGAGCGACAGGCGCAGCACATGGCAGCGAGTCAAACACTTGAAGCCGGTTTGGAGGAGGTGCGGCGAGGGATGTCGGTCGTTCGAGATGCCCGGATGACCGTGGAGGTTCGTCGTGCCGAGGTTCGTCTGCATTTGGGGACGGTGGAGGGGACATTGACCGGCACCTACCAACTTGATCCGATGACCTTGGTCGATGATCCGCCGCAATCAGATGAGTCGGCGGGAGAGGCGGAGGTCGCCGTGCGGCAGGAGTCGGATGAGCGTTCCGATGCTGAGCTGAAAGAGCAGTTGCAGAAACTCCGTGATCGCTTGGATCGCATGGGGCCCATCAATCTGGCTGCGATCAGCGAGCACCAGGAATTGGAGGAGCGGCACACCTTCTTGTCGGCGCAAGAGCAAGATCTCTCGAACTCGATTGCCTCCCTGAAGGAGATCATCCAGCGTATCAACCGGACGACGAAGGAGATGTTTGCCGCCACTTATGACGAATTGCAGCAGAAGTTCACCGAGGTATTCGGGCAATTTTTCCCCGGGGGACGGGCCGAGCTACAGCTGATCGAGGAGCCGCCCTTGGAAAACGGTGAACCGTCCGGCAATCAAGAGCCTGGCATTGAGATTGTGGCTCAACCTCCCGGCAAACGGCTGAAAAGCATTACCATGCTGTCGGGCGGAGAAAAAACGCTGACGGCGATGGCGCTCTTGTTTGCGAGTTTTCTCATCAGGCCGACTCCGTTCTGCCTGTTGGACGAAATCGACGCGCCGCTGGACGAGGAAAATATCGGGCGTTTCACGGCGGTCTTGAAAGACTTGGCGCAGAATGCCCAATTCCTCGTCATTACGCACAATAAACGCACGATGAGCATCGCCGATTCGCTCTTCGGCGTGACGATGGAAGAACCCGGTGTGTCGAAACTTGTGTCCGTCCGGCTCGGCGATCTCCAGCCGGCCTAAGCGGTAGGCGCCGTAACAGAGGCGCAGTACTCTTTGTGCTTTTTCGTGAGTGATTGAAGCGGCGGCGTACTTGGCCAGCTATTGAATGAGCTGGTTCGCTGGCCGCTGGTTATCCTTCTTGCAGCTGAATCGTCTCGACATGGACTCGGGCGGTACCTTGTTCGACGAACCCGAGTTGTTCGGCTGCCCCTCGACTTACATCAATGATTCTCTTCCCGGAGTCAGGGTTATGCTGACTGGGAAAGGGGCCACGGTCATTGACTCTCACAATAATCGACCGTCCGTTTTCGAGGTTCGTCACTTGTACGTGAGTCGGGAGTGGTAAGTACTTATGTGCTGCCGTCAAGCCGTCTGGGTTGAACAGTTCGCCGTTGGCCGTCATGGAGCCGCCCGGCAGCCGTCTTGTTTCTTCTCCATACCATGAAGCCAAGCCCGTTTCCTCGTAGGTCTGTGCGCTGGCCACCGTCATCGGGATGTAGCGGGAACCGTTGACGGTATAGGGGGCGGTTTTCACGCGCCCGAGTCGAATCGCTTCTGTGACAGGGAGGCCATCGATGGTTTGGAGCTCGTCCCTGACTAAGGGAGCGTCCAATGGAGCCCGGACAACTTCAAAGGTGAATTTCCCGACGTAGTAGACAAGCTTGGTTGCCGCTTTCGTGAATTGGTACGTTCCGTGCACGACCCACACCGTTCCCTTGACGGTGCCCTTGGCGACTCGATAGCCGGTCTTAATCGTTGAGACGGTTGTCTTGAGTACAGAACATGAGGTGAGTGTGAGCATGAAGATGCTCAGTAGCCAGAGTGGGAATGTGACTCGGACCATCACCCATAATGATGGCCCAGTTTTGTATGTGTGGCAAGGTGGTTCGGCGTAGTTACGTATGGGGACTAGCCGAATTGCTCATGGATCTGCTCGCTATGTGGGGTATGAGTGAAGACTGCTGCGAACAAGCGGGGTGAAGTCCCATTAAGATTCCATCGGGAAAGAAAGATGGTTTTCGTATGGGAGGGCGATAGGTTGGGGTATTCTCTGAGAGGAGCAACAGGGAGATGGTACCGATACCACGGAGGTCATCATGACACCTGTACAAGAATCAGTTAGGCGCCCACATCCGCAATCGATCGACGATCTCGCTCGTGCTCAGGTGATCTTGGAAACACTGTGCACTTCCCGTGAGGAGATTGACGGAACGCTGGTTCGTCAAGATGATGAGGAGAGACAGGAAGCGTTGGATGATCATTCCTTGGCGCCTGCCATGGGAGTGATCAATGGGCTGAAGTTATCGGTGGTCTTGTGGGCGGCTATCCTCCTGGGTGTTGTGTTGATATGGTGATTCGTTCTCCTGCAGCGGTTTGACGATACATTTTTACAGCGATTTCCTTATTAGACTCCTTGTCCTGTCTCGATAGGCTTCTCTCCATAGAGATGGCGGTACGTGCTGGCTCCCTTCAAATACTAATGAGCCTGCGGTGAGGCTTGCGTGAGTTCCACTGCACGATCTGGGATAGTTCTACTTCGTGCATTACAGAGTTTTCCGACAGCCTGTTCGTCATCACGGTCGTAGCCATACTGTTCTCGATCACCTACAGGATCTGAATCTGGTGGGTACTTCAGGCACGTCTGTGGCCCTCACGCTTGACTCGATTTTAGGGGTCTGTTATAACGCAGCAGTGCTTGTGTATGTTTTTCCGAACACCTACAGGGAGACCTGTTGTAGATGAGGGTTTCTTGCCTGCCGATCGCTTTTGTTTTGAGTCCTAACCATTCATGAACCTCATTAAGGCGCTCTTCAATCGCCTCTCTGACAGCTTGCTATCCGGGACACCGGGGAGGCTTGACCATGTCACGGAGTTCAATCCCATGGCACCGCTTCGGCTGGTCTCGGAGAAGCCTGTCGTACTTCCTGCTTTAGATGCGACCACAGGCCGTCGTCCAATCGGTCATGCCGTGGGGCAGCCGGATTCAATCGATGATGCAATCAGGCGGAGCCAATCATGGTTCTTTGCCCGCCAACATGCTGAGGGATACTGGGTTGCGGAGTTGGAAGCCGATACCACCCTCACCTCCGAATATCTGATGCTTCGTCGTTTTCTGGATCGAGTGGATCCAAAGCGAGAGGCGATGGCGGTTCGCTATCTCAAGTCGATGCAGCTCCCTGACGGGGGATGGCCCATTTATTATGGAGGGCCATCAGAGATCAGCGCCTCAGTCAAGGCCTATTTTGCATTGAAGCTGAGCGGTGTCTCGGCAGATGAACCGTTCATGATTCGAGCCAAGGAACGTATTTTGGCCATGGGAGGAGTGCTCCAGGCCAACGTGTTCACGAAGATCACGCTGGCGTTGTTCGATCAGTATGATTGGGAAGGGGTTCCCCACATGCCTGTGGAGATCATGCTGCTTCCCAAGAAGTTCTATTTTAGTATCTATGCGATCTCCTACTGGTCACGGGCGGTCTTGATTCCATTACTGATTGTCTTCGCGCATAGGCCGGTCTGTCGGATTCCACGCGATCAGGGGATCGACGAGTTGTATTCCGTCCCGCGCGAGGAGGTACGGTATTGGAAGTATCCTCCGTTCAACAAGGATCAGGCCTGGTTTACCCCGCACAATTTCTTTGTTGCCTTGGATGTGATGTTGAAGTTGTATGACCGCATGCCCATGCGGGCGTTGCGAGAGAAGGCACTGCACAAGGCCGCATCCTGGATGGTCGATCACATCAAAGGATCCGGGGGGCTCGGCGCGATCTATCCCGCGATGGCCAATTCCATTATGGCGCTCGAATGTTTGGGGTATAAGGCCGATGATCCACTCGTCGTCAAAGCCTTGCGAGAGATCGAAGAACTGGAAGTCTATGATTCGGTGATGATAGACGGTGAGTCTGTGCCCACCGTGCATTTGCAGCCGTGTTTTTCACCTATTTGGGATACGGCGTTGTTGGCCAATGCATTGATCGAGGCCGGTGTGTCGCAGGATCACCCAGCACTCCAAAAAGCAGGGCGCTACTTGATGTCCCGTCAAACCAAGACGGTAGGGGACTGGATCATCTCTTCACCGAATGCACAACCGGGTGGGTGGTATTTTCAGTTTGAGAATGAGCTCTATCCGGATGTCGACGATTCCGCCGTCGTTATCATGGCACTCTCTAAATTGAGGATCCCTGATCAGGAAGGTGAGCTGGACGAGTCCATGCGTCGCGGTATGCAGTGGATCCTGGCCATGCAAGGCTCCGACGGCGGATGGGGCGCCTACGATAAAGACAATAACCGAGTGGTCTTCAACTATATTCCGTTTGCGGATCATAAGGCGCTGTTGGATCCCAGCACGGCTGATCTTGCTGGACGGTGTTTGGAAATGCTCGGTGCATTAGGGTACGACCAGACCCACCCATCAGCCGGACCGGCGCTGGCCTTTCTGAAGAAAGAGCAGGAGAAGGACGGAAGCTGGTATGGGCGGTGGGGTGTCAACTACATCTATGGGACATGGTCTGTGCTGGCTGGGCTGCGTGCCATCGGTGAGGATCTTTCGGCTCCCTATATTCGCCGTGCTGTGTCTTGGCTGGAATCAAAACAGAATCCTGACGGCGGGTGGGGTGAAACCTGTCTCTCCTACCGAGATGATGGTGATGATCATGGAATAGGGGAGAGTACACCATCTCAAACCGCATGGGCACTCATGGGCCTGATGTCGGCCGGAGCGATCGACTCCTTCAGCGTGGCGCGCGGCGTGCAGTTCCTCCTTCGGCAGCAAACGAAGGATGGGTCATGGCAGGAGATTGCCCACACCGGTACGGGATTCCCTCGTGTCTTTTACCTTCGGTACCATTGGTATTGCCAGTACTTCCCCTTGTGGGCGTTGGCGATGTATCGCAACTTGCGTGCTCGTGGAAAAACGCGGGCCGACGAACTGCGCCATCACCTCAAAGGAGCTGACCTCCCTCGGGCCGAGCATTGACCCCCGCCGGTCCTTTCTCTTCATTGTCTTTGAATGGGCAGCAGAGCACACGTATAGCTATCTTTGCTGCGACACTATGGGAAATGAGGGCGATACGGTCGGCCTTCCCTCCTGTGGTTGGACGAACTGTCGGTGGAATTCATGCTCTTGTACATATTGCCGGGAATCAAGAATATTGGTTGATTCAGACCGGTGTCGGTCCGGAAAAGGCACGGCAATGCGCTGCCCGGTTGCTTGATAGCCAATCCTTCTCTCTCATGATCTCCACAGGGTTCGCCTGCGCCCTAATTGCGGTCGATATCGGCGCGCTATTAGTTGGGCATGAGGTGGTGTACAGCGGTGGGGAGGGCACGGGGTTCATACCGCCGATCAGTGTGCCAGGCGAAGAGCAGGATCGTATAGTCGAGTACGCTCAGGCCATAATGCCGAAGGTGCATATGGGTCGGTTTGTCTCAACGGATCATGTGATCTGGAGCGCTCGGGAAAAGCGAGCGTTTGCAGACAAGACACAAGCGATCGGCCTTGATATGGAGAGCGCAGCCTTGGCGGTCGAAGCACATCGAGTCCGTACGCCGTTTATCATTATTCGAACGGTCTCGGATCTTCTCGATGAAGATCTTCCGCTTGACTTCAATCTCTTTCTCAGGCCCACTGGGTGGCTCAGAGGGATTGGGAGCGTGCTGGCGGCTCCGTCATGTCTCTTGAAGCTTGGTCGGCTTCGTCGGCAGAGTGTGGACGCGGCAGAAGCGTTGACCGTTTTTTTTAGGCGGTATGCGGCGACAAGGGCTCATCAAAGACAAGAGGGTGCGGCGACACCGATGTGACTATGAAATTTCTTGAAGCGCTAGGCCGCTGGGCGCTCACATCCGTGGCCGAAATGGGTCGCATGCTGATTTTCGTGCTGTCGGCCTTTGGCTGGTTGGCGCGTCCTCCGTTTCGCGCCATTCAAACCATCAAACAACTGCATTTTATCGGCTATAAATCAACGTTTGTCGTCGTGCTGACCGCGACCTTCACAGGCATGGTGCTGGCGCTGCAGGGGTATCATACGTTGCGGAAGTTCGGATCGGAGGGGCTGCTTGGAGCCGCCGTGGCGGTCAGCATGATTCGCGAGTTGGGGCCGGTGTTGGCTGCGCTGATGGTGACGGCGAGAGCTGGGTCGGCCATGACGGCGGAGATCGGAATCATGCGGATCACGGAACAGATCGATGCCCTCGATACCATGGCCGTCAATCCGCTCCAATACCTGATTGCGCCAAAATTGGTCGCCGGGTTGATCGGTGTGCCGCTCTTGGTCGCGATTTTTGACGTCGTGGGAATTTACGGTGGCCATGTCGTGGGAGTGGAGCTGCTTGGCGTGAATGCCGGGACCTATTGGAATTCCATAGAGTCTGCGGTTGAGTGGAAGGATGTCTACGGGGGCATTCTGAAATCCATCAGCTTCGGGCTGATTATCAGCTGGGTGTGTTGTTATAAGGGGTTCTTTACCAAAATGAGTGCCGAAGGGCTGGGCAACGCCACGACCGAAGCGGTCGTGCTGTCGTCGGTCCTCATTCTCGTGTGGGACTATTTTTTGACCGCCCTGCTCTTTAATCTCTAGCTATGTTGAAACTCGTCGGGGTGACGAAGACATTGGGCGGGCAACCGGTCTTGAGAGGCGTCGATCTGACGGTGCCGCAAGGCAAACTCACGACAATCATCGGTCGCAGTGGAGAAGGCAAGAGTGTCCTGCTGAAGCACATGATCGGTTTGCTCCAGCCTGATTCTGGAGAAGTGTGGGTCGACGATGTCGAGATTTCGCGACTTCGAGGGCATGCGCTGAACGAGGTGCGCAAGCGGTTTGCAATGTTGTTCCAGGGAGCCGCGCTGTTTGATTCGCTGACGGTGTTTGAAAATGTCGCCTTCCCTCTACGGGAAAAGCTCCGCTTGAAAGGACAGGACGTGACGAGTCGGGTCGAGGAAAAGCTCGAGCAAGTCGGCTTGAGCGGGATGGGACATAAGTTTCCGGCTGAATTGAGCGGAGGCATGCGCAAGCGTGCAGGGTTGGCACGCGCGTTGGTGATGCAGCCGGAGATCATGCTGTTCGATGAGCCGACAACGGGGCTTGATCCGCTCATGGCCAAGTCGATTCATGACCTGATTATGAGCATGCAACGGAGGTTTAGGTTTACCGCCGTGATGGTGAGTCATGAAATTCCGGAAATCTTTGGGATTTCTGATTACGTAGCGATCTTGAAGCAGGGGAAGATCGCGGCGATGGCCGAACCGTCTGAGTTTCTACGAACCACTGATCCTGAAATCAAGGAATTCATTTCGGTGGGAGGGACGGTGCTGATGGCAAACCCCGGTTCCGCAAGCTAAAGGAGTGTGTTGTGATGGAGAAGGCCAAACTAGAGGTGATTGTCGGCATATTCGTGTTGATAGGAATCATCTCGTTGGGGTATCTCTCAATCAAGCTGGGGAAATTGGAACTGATCGGTGGAGATCTCTACGAGGTTGATGCGCTGTTCAATTCCGCGACAGGGTTGAAATCCGGAGCGGCTGTGGAAATCGCCGGCGTTGAAGTCGGGCGAGTCAAGGCGATCAGCCTCAAAGAGGATCGAGCACTCGTGCGCTTGGGGTTGCACAATGGGACGAAGCTGTACTCCGATACCATTGCCTCGATTAAGACGCGAGGGATCATCGGTGAAAAATACTTGAATCTGTCGCCGGGCGGAGGAGGCGATCCGTTGAACCCGGGTGATACCATTCGCGATACGGAATCCGGCCTCGACTTGGAGGAAGTGGTCAGCCAATTTGTACACGGGAAAGTCAATTAACGAAAGCCCGATGAGTGAATCTTTGCACGGGGAGTGGGGTGTCGAATCAAAGGGATAAAGGTGGAGAAATGGCGATAATGAAGGGATGGAATTGTGCGACCGCGCTCCGTTGGCCGGTCATACTGTGCCTGTTCTTGGTGATGCTGTTTGTGGTGATGCCGGTTCCGAGTGATGCGGGGGCTCCCACGACAGCCATGAAGGCGACCATCGATGAAGTGCTCCGTATTGTACGAGATAAAGAACTCAAACAGCCGGCGAAAGCCGACGCGCGTCGACACATGCTTGAATCCGTGGTGGCGGCGAGATTTGACTATACGGAGATGTCTCGGCGGGCTCTTGGCGCTCCATGGAATCAGCTGGAGGACCAACAGAAGCAGGAGTTTGTCGATCTATTCCGAACATTGTTGACGAATTCGTATGCGGATAAGATCGAAACCTATTCCGGTGAAGGTGTGGAGTACCTCAATGAGCGCATCGAGAAGGAGTACGCCGAAGTTCGGACCAAGGTGCTCTCCGGGAAAACCGAAATTCCCTTGGATTATCGTTTGATCAATAAAGCCGATGAGTGGCGGGTCTACGATGTCGTCGTGGACAACGTCAGTTTGGTGAATAACTACCGGGGGCAGTTTACGAAAATTCTTCGTGCTTCTTCTTACGCAGACCTTGTCGACCAGCTCCGCAAGAAATCAGACAAGCTCAAGGCACCATAGCACCGGTTCTGAAGTGATGACGACGTGTATGCGTAGCCTTGTGAGTAGCTTTGTCGGTGCACTGTGCATGATCTTTTGCGTTGCGCCTCTGAATCAGGCTCAGGCGGAAGTGAAGTTTTTCCCAATTCCCGCCATCAGTACCAGTAAAAACGACGGAAGCGATTTCGGGTTGATCGTGCCGGCCCTCTTCACGGGGCCGGATGGTGATCTGAAGTATCTGGTCGCTCCAATGGTGGTGCACAACTCGTACGTCGGCACGCGTGGAACGATCAATCTATTTCGCTATGAGCCGGGCGGAAAGGAGCTTCGAGGAATCGCGTCCTGGTCGGAACGGATCGAGCGCAAGTTCTTGTTGAGCTACGTTGATCCTGGATTCAGTGATGGTCGATACAGCATCGGGTTCAGCGCCATGCATTTCAAGAACGCCACCATGCGTTTTTTTGGGCTGGGGCCGACGACCGCCAAAGCAGACCAAACGAATTACACGGCTTCTGAGACCAGGCTCAATTGGAAGTTCGGGGTGTATGCCAACGAGGTCACGCAAATTGCGGTCAGCCAGCGCTTGCGACATATGCAATCAATCCAACAGGGGGCTGCGGATTTATTCCCGTTTTCCGGAACGCTGTTTCCGGACGCTCCTGGTATGGGGGGGGCAACGATTTTAGGGCAACGCATCAGTTTTCATTATGATACGCGTAATAATCTCGTGACACCGACCGATGGCATGGCGGTCACGGCCTATGCCGAGCTGAACTATAACTTCAAAAACAGCGAGCATCCGCTCTATTCTCGGTATGGGCTCGATGTGAAGAAGATGTTTGCCAGTGAATCCAAACGGGCCATTCTGGTTGTTCATGGGGAACTACAAGCAACGATCGGAACGGACGTGCCATTTTTCGAGCAGAGCTCGCTCGGTGGACAGAATTCATTGCGCGGTTTTGGCGTGGATCGATACATCGACAAACAGATGATCGCGTTCAGTGTCGAAGAGCGAATCCATATCCTGCGAGCGCGTCTCGCCGGGGTTATGGCGGATTTTGAGATTGCGCCGTTTATCGATACGGGACAGGTGTTCAATTCGTTCAAGAACGTCAGCTTCAAAGACTATCGTATTACCCCGGGTATCGGGTTTCGGGGAATTATTCGTCCGAACGTCGTAGGGCGAATCGATTATGGCTTCAGCAAGGAAGGGGGAGCCATTTTTGCGGGACTTGATTTTCCATATTAGCGAGCTGGCGCAAACCTCTTCCAGCTCCCGTATGCAGATGCGACGTCAGTGTACATGAGGTCGGATCCGCATAGTCTGTGGGATATACTCAATATGGCGTCCGGTAAGGTTTCTACCCGTTGAAATGTAGTGCCTCACTTGTATGATGCGTGGAGCCTCTCCTGAACCTCTGAACTGAGAGAGTACAAAGCTCAAGAATCTTTTGGCATCTTGTCCTTATGAGTCGGGAGTGATCGACGACTTCATCTAGAGGTCGTGCCACTGATGGTGTGAGCGGTATCGGCTGTCCGCGTGCCTTCCGTAAGTGCTTGACTTCATGTGGTTCCTGTGTGAAACTTCACGGAAATCCGCTCCTGGAATTATGTGAAAGGTAGCGTATCCCTGCCAAAGGCGGTGAGCCTCAATGGTAGACAAACGAAGGAGAGTACTCATGTCCATCTTGAAGAAGATCCATAGCCCGGCTGATCTGAAGCGACTATCTCCCGACCGGTTTCCGGCGTTGTGCCAAGAGATTCGTGAACAGATCATTGGCGCGGTCTCCAATGTCGGTGGACACCTGGCCTCAAATTTGGGAGTGGTTGAGCTCACGGTCGCCCTGCAGTATCTCCTCGATACGCCGACCGACAAGATCGTATGGGACACCAGTAACCAGTCTTATACGCATAAACTGCTGACCGGTCGCCGAGAACAGTTCCATACGCTTCGTCAGTATGGAGGACTGAGCGGATTCTGTAAGCGGGAAGAAAGTGAGTACGACACATTCAATGCCGGGCATGCAGGGACTGGAGTATCGGCTGCCTTCGGTATGGTGGAAGCCCGCGAGCAGCTGAAGCAAAAGAATAAAGTCGTGTGTGTCGTCGGTGACGGGGCGATGACGGCTGGTATGACGCTTGAGGGTCTGCATCATGCCGGAGGGCTCGGAAAAGATTTTCTCGTGATCCTTAACGACAATCAGATGTCGATCTCGAAAAATGTCGGGGCGATCTCCGCCTACTTGAGCCGAACGATTACAGGCGAGTTTTATGGGAAGATGCGTGAAGAGACGGGGCAGCTGTTGGGTAAAATTCCTCATATCGGCAGTGATATGCAAAAACTCGCTCGTCGTGCCGAAGAGCTTGCGAAGGGGGTGATTCTCCCTGGATTGCTGTTCGAGGAGCTTGGGTTTCAGTACAGCGGTCCTATCGATGGGCACAACTTCGAACATCTCCTTCCGACACTCGAGAACGTGTTGAAAATGAAGGGACCGGTCCTTCTCCATATCATTACGAAGAAGGGACTCGGGTATGAGCCCGCCATGAAGAATCCCGTGTGGTTCCATGCCTGTCCGCCGTTCGTTCGTGAGACGGGCGCCCCCGCGAAAAAAGCCGCGCGCCCTTCCTACACGGCGCTCGCAATGGAGACGCTGGTCAAATTGGCTCGTGAGGATAAACGCATTGTCGCCATCACGGCAGCCATGTGTGAAGGCACCGGCCTGACGGCGTTCGAAAAAGAGTTTCCCGATCGCCTCTACGATGTCGGTATTGCTGAGCAGCATGCCGTGACATTTGCGGCAGGGCTTGCGGCCCAGGGGCTGAAGCCGGTCGTGGCGATGTATGCGACGTTTCTCCAGCGGGCCTATGATCAAGTCGTGCACGACGTGGCGACGCAGAATCTTCCCGTGGCATTCTGCATCGATCGCGGCGGTCTCGTGGCTGAGGATGGAACTACTCATCACGGTGCCTTCGACTACGCCTTCTTGCGCCATGTTCCCAACATGGTGGTGATGGCGCCGAAAGATGAGAACGAGCTTCAGCATATGATGAAAACATCCCTGGAATATAATGGTCCGATTTCCGTGCGGTATCCGCGAGGCGTGAGCCTGGGCGTGAAGATGGACGCGACTCCGCAGACGCTTCCCATCGGGAAAGGCGAGTTGCTGAAGGATGGGACGGATGTCGCGATCATGGCGATTGGCGTATCCGTGTGGCAGGCGATGGAAGCCGCGAAGCGGCTCAGCGAAGAAGGTCTCTCTACGGCGGTCGTCAATGCGCGGTTTGTGAAGCCCATCGATCAGGAACTGATCGTGGATGTCGCGAAGCGGGTTCGGTATGTCGTGACGGTTGAAGAAGGTTGTAAGATGGGCGGGTTCGGCTCCGCGGTGCTCGAGACGCTGGCCGAGGCCGGTGTCTCCGGTGTGAAGATCAAGGTGCTTGGTTTGCCTGATTGGTATATCGAGCAGGGGCCTCAAGATTTGCTGCGGGAACGATATGGGTTGACGGCAGAAGGAATTTATCAAAGTGTCAAGGAGCTGATCGGGAAGGCGCCGGCGGAAAAGACGCCATTTGTCGGGGCAGCACATGCTGGTCATCTCCCGCATGGTGACGAACAGGGAAGCTGATTCAAGAAGTCGGACGTGCTAAGGTGAAACATAACGCGTA
Organism: Nitrospira sp.; assembly: GCA_018242725.1. Lineage (GTDB taxonomy): Bacteria > Nitrospirota > Nitrospiria > Nitrospirales > Nitrospiraceae > Nitrospira_D. The sequence goes on from JAFEBI010000009.1 coordinate 52,010, forward strand.
AGGAGCTGAACGGTTTCGGACGATGCACATCACGAGGCGAAAAACTCGGCAGGTTCAAGTCGGTACGGTGAAGATCGGTGGCGATGCCCCGGTGTCCGTGCAATCGATGTGCTCGACCGATACGCGCGATGCCAACGCGACTATCGAAGAGATCCACCGACTCGAAGAAGTCGGCTGCGAACTCATCCGTGTTGCCGTGCCGGACGAAGAAGCGGCAGCCGCCCTCCCGAAGATCAAGGCCGCCATGACGGTGCCGTTGATTGCTGATATTCATTTTGATCACCGTCTGGCTTTGCAAGCGGCGAAAATCGTCGATTGTGTCCGTATCAATCCGGGTAATATCGGAGCATGGTGGAAAGTTGAAGAAGTTATTAAGGCTGTGAATGACCATGGCATTCCGATCCGTGTTGGAGTAAACGGCGGATCGCTCGAGCGGCACTTGCTGGAGAAATACGGCTGGCCTTCCCCCGAAGCCTTGGCCGAGTCGGCGTTGAACGCGGTTCGTTCGCTTGAGGATGTCGGCTTCACCAATATGAAGGTGTCGCTCAAGGCATCCGATGTACACCATGCGATTGATGCCTACTATCTCTTTGCGATGCAGTCGAACTATCCGTTGCACATCGGCATCACCGAAGCCGGTACGGCGATGACCGGTGCCGTGAAGTCGGCCATGGGTCTCGGATATCTTCTCTCGCAGGGCATCGGAGATACGTTGCGGGTGTCGCTTGCTGCCGATCCGGTAGAGGAAGTGAAGGTCGGCTATGAGATTCTGAAGTCGCTCGAACTGCGCCACCGTGGAATCAATGTCATCGCTTGTCCGACCTGTGGTCGGGTAGAGATCGATGTCGTCCGGATGGCGAATGAACTGGAGAAAAAGCTCGGCCATATCAAGACGCCGTTGAACGTGTCCGTACTCGGCTGTGTGGTGAATGGGATCGGAGAAGGGAAAGAAGCCGATATTGGGATTGCCGGAGGCGAGGGGAAAGGTATTTTGTTCAAGAAAGGGAAGCTTGTCCGAAAGGTTCCGATGGAAGAATTGATGGACACGCTGATCGTGGAAGTGGAGCAGCTCGCGAAGGAGAAAGAAGCGGAAGGCAATGCTGAGCCGGCTCCTTCCGTTGCTGCTGGCGGATGGGAACCTCTTATTCCTCAGGGCGGTCAGTCCTCAACCCTCGGTAAAGAAATTCCAGTTCTGCCGCACAGGTAGTTCAGCTCTCACACCGCAGTGGTTCACCTGATTCAACTAATTTGTGACGTCGCTCGTCAAAGAAACAATTGACGTGCTTCGTGGCTCATGTCACTGTGCGTGGCACAATGCAATTACAATCGGTCGTCCACTGGATTCATGGCGTTGTCACGTCTTCGCTTTTTGTTCGACTAGCAAAACTCGGCCTTACCGTTGCTGCGGTCGTCCACGGCTACATCATTTCCTTTGGGCGGTCGTATCACTTTCGTGACATCGATATCCATCGGGAGATCGGACGGCGCTTTCTCACCGGCGAATATCTCTATGCCAATGATTACTGCTACATGTACTTGCCCACCACCGGTATCTATTTTGCTCCATTGCTTGCCTTTCAAAGGAACCCAAGCTTAGCGCTGCGATATGCGCTCGCCATAGGCTGTCTGGTTGGAACGATCACGGTGTTTCAACGGATGATCTGTACCTCATCGGAATGGAAGGGGTGGCAGCGACTCTGGGTCGGTATTGGGACAGGGACGTTGACCTTGCAGTTTATCCTCAATGATCTTGATGATGGTGGCCCTCATCTCATGCTGCTGGGAATTCTCAGCGGCGGGGTCTATGCGATATGGGTTGGGAGGGAACGGTTGGGCGCTGCCTTGATTGGGCTTGGCATTGTACTCAAAATCACCCCTGCCTTGTTCCTGCTGTTATTTCTCTGGAAGCGGCAGTGGCGACTGGCATGGTCTACCGTGGCTGCGACTATCTTGTGGATTCTCTTGCCCATCGTCTATATGGGGCCGACAAGCTGGTGGAGTCATCATGTTGAATGGACCCAGAATGCTGTCTTGTCCGTCCTTGATCAGCAAGTCCAGGGTCGGCAAGAAAATGAGCTTCAGAAGGCAAACCTTTCACTGCGGCACACCATGCTGCGATATTTGGTCACGTATCCACCGACGCACCGCCTTCGGCAAGTGGATCCAGGATATAAACCAGTCTTGGATCTTCCATCACCGGTGGCCAATGCCGTCGTTGGAGTTGCGGCGATCGGACTGCTTGGATTATTCGCATGGTCAAGTAGGCGAAACTTTCAAGGGGCGGGAGACGCGACGTGGGCTCAGGACTGCGCAGGGGTTCTGATGCTGGCCTTGTTTCTTTCACCCATCACATGGGATCAACATCTGGTCTGGATGATTCCGGCTGCGTGTATCGTCGTGGCTGCAGCTCTGCAAGTACAGGGTACGTTGAGCCGCACGGCATACGCGATGCTCGGCGTCTATGTGGTACTGACCGTGTTGCTGAATTATGAAGTGGTCGGGTCGGCCAGATGGGAAGCGTTGAAAAGCTATCATCACCTCGGTATCGCCATGCTCATCTTGTACGGTTTGCTTCTTAGTACGAGCCGTAGAGACACACTGTCCAATCTTCGGTCGGAGTCTATGCTATCTCGCTCACCCTATGTTGCAAATGAGACCTAAGATAGCTGCGCAGTTCTTGTCTTGAGTTCTGGAAAACGAAGCGATTATAATGCCGATCCCGGGGCGCCGTACCCAAGTGGTAAGGGAGCAGTCTGCAAAACTGCGATGCAGCGGTTCGAACCCGCTCGGCGCCTCCAACGCGAATTTCCTGTAACCCCTCCAGTTCTATAAAAGCTTCTGCTCATTCTCATCCACGACTTCCTGCCGTTGATCATGGTGAGAAGGGAGACGGTCGTTACTTGTCTTACGCGCAAGTAAATTTTGAGGCAGTCTTGGGCAGGATCGAGGATCCATGAGGCTATGAGAGTTCAAGGTGATACCGATTCAATGTCGTGGCTTTCTGGCGTTCGAGATGAGAGAGTGATTTATTGTAATCCACAATGGCCCGCAGCTCGTGACCTTGAGCTGTCGCAAGATCCCGTTGGAATTCAAGTACAAAACGAGTGGTGCTGAGTCCCACCTTTAACCGTTCCATTTCGGTTTGGAGTTGTTTCTCCGCGAGGAGACGCGCCGAACGAGTGGTTTCGATACGCTGAAAGTCGGTTTGTACGCGACGCATGGCCTCGCGTACCCCGAGAATAATTTGATGCCGGACATTTGTCAGCACGACTTCGGCGTTTCTGGCTTCCAGTTGGCGCTTGTGGTACGTGCTCATGGCGGAACGGTTACCCAGCGGGTAGCTCAGGACGAGCCCGGCGCCATAGTTGTAGAAATCGCCACTGAAGTTTCTATTGAACGAGTTGCCATAGTCATTTCCCAAACCAACGAGCCCTATCGTTCCCTGGACCGAGAGGGTGGGAAGTAACTGATTGCGGGCAAACTGTGTATTCAATTCGCTGGATTCGACATTCTTCTTGGCCTGAGCAATTTCAGGTCGCTGTTCGATCGCAGTCTCAATCGCTTCTTCGAGATTGAGAGTCTCAAAGAAGGTTATAGGAGCATCGACGGGTATAAGACGTACGTGTCGACGTAACTCACTTTCACCAGGGTTCAGAAGTGTCCGCAATTGATCCTCCTCATCACGAACGGCCTTTTCGGCCAACAAGACTTGTTCGACTCTTGACGCAACCGCTGTCTCAGCCTGGAGAACATCCATGACCGACATCATACCGACTTTGGCCTTGATTCGATTCGCGGCAAGGAGTTCTTCCGCTGCCTTCAACGCTGATCGAGCAACCTGTACATTTCCCTGGGAAAACACCAGTTCCCAATAGTGTTGTTCGACGGAGGCAATGACGGTCAAGACTCGATCGTGAAAGATATGCTGCTCCACCGCCGCATGGTTTTGGGCCACTTTGATGGAAGTCTTGTTGATTCCAATTCCGGCATTCTTCAGCAGCGGTTGGGTAACGGTAAATGACAATCCACTGGTCCAGGCAGGGTTAAACAAAAATCCGGTAGCGAGGTCTTGATTGACGCTGTTCCTGGAAGGACTATAGCTCATGTCAATATTTCCACCGGTCAAGAGGTTTGTTGAGGCATCGATGGTCAGTGAATGACTACGCTGATCGAAGGTCGTGGTTTGGTCGAGTTGAAAGCCCGTGGCTCCGAACACGGGTCGATTGAGCGGATCGACAGTCCGGTTATATCGCCCATTCACACTTACGGTCGGATCGAATTTCGCTTGTTCGATCACAATCTCGGCTAACCGGCTTTCTTTGGTGTGGCGGCTGAGGCTGATGTCGAGGTTATTCTGGAGCGCCCGAACAGCGGCGTCCGCTAGTGAGACACTTTCCTGGCGTTCTGGTGGAGTGAGTTGGGCGGACGCTATCGTCATATTCCAGCCTAGCCACGGAGAGAATATCCCCCATATGCCGATGATGATGGAGGGGATCACTCTAGTGTGAACTAACCGGCTGTCATCCATCATACCCCTCCGCAATCCTATCGCCGTCGATCCAGGCTAAGAGGAATATCGAATTACTCGCCAGCGTCGATGGAAATGATGGGAGCCTGAACATGTCCATTCGATACGTCATGGGTGCGCGATGACGACTAAGGTAGATACACGGGATAGCGCGCATTGGAGACATTGCGTCAATGTTTCAGGATCAAGCGCAGCGAAACTTTCGTCCAAGATCACCAATTCAGCCTTCTGCAGTAAGGTCCGCGCCAGAAACAGCCGACTTCGTTCGCCATGCGAGAGTTGCCATCCGGTCTCGCCGACCATCTGCATCAACCCGGACGGCATGCGTTTCAAGAGATCGCCAAGGCCAAGCTCCTCACACACTTGTTTGGCATCGGCCAGGTCGGCAGCAGTCGGCGGCCACTGGCGGCCCATGAGCAGATTGAACGCCACCGTACCGGTTAAAATATGATTCTCATGGAATTGCGACGCGGCCGTGCTTAACCGTCGCCAGCCCTGTCCCCAGGTAGCCCGATCCAATCCATTGAGCATCAGCAAGCCGGAATCCGGCTGGCGCAAGCCCACAAGCAACGCCGCCAACGTCGACTTCCCACTACCGGATGCGCCTTCCAGCAACACTCGATCACCATGGTAAATCGTCAGCGTGCATCCATTCAGCACCGGATCGCCTGGCCGCCCATAGTGATAGCCCACATCACGAGCATGGATGCACACACGCTTGGCCCCATCGTCTCCCGGACTATTTGATTGCCGATAGGCGCGGGGAACTGGCTGGTGTCCTGTGTCAGATTGAGAAGCAGCTGTGAAGAGCGGCCCCATGATATCCCAGGCCACAGCCGCACGCGCCAGAGAGGCAAGACTCGATCCGATCTCGCCGAATGCCCGCTGCGCCAACGACAGGCCACCCAAACTCACGGCCAGTCCCATCACATCCACGCGACCCCAGATCAGCGCAGGAACCAACCCCAGCATGCCGACGATCAACCATCCCCGAGAGATTCCCCATGATAAGGGAACAAGCGCCTTGTCGAAATCCGCCGACAGATGGAGAAATCGCTCCACGCTCTGATCGTCGCGGACATGGCGTGCCTCAGGAGCTTCTTGGGCCAACCGCGTGCGATGACCCACCATCTGTTCGATTAGCTCATGGGTGAGATGAATCCGCGCATGGGTCCATCGGCGCAGACGGTGGAAGTACAACCAACAGGCGGCTAATGTGCCGGCCACCCACACAACGAGCACCAGCACATGCCACAGTCCACCGGCACCCCACGCAAGCACCCAAGCCGCGATGCTCAATTCGATCGCGGCGACCATGACTGAGAAACCGCCATTGAGCGCCAGCGATTCCAACGCCTGCGACTCCATCACCTGTCCCAATAACTGACCGACGCCTTTTCGACGGACTTCGTCCATATTCATCTGCAACGCACCCGACAAAAGCCGCTGCTTCAGCAGGACTCCAAAATCGATCGCAAATAGGCCTTGAAGCCAGGTGCCTACCAACTGGATGGGCACGAGCAGCAGCAACAGCAGTACCCAAGCGACGAGCCAGCCATAATCGAATCGTCCGTCCAACGCGCCTTGACCGATCACCGTCCATCCAAGCATCTCGATGAGATACAACGCGCTGAAGACTGCCAACATGGCTGATGCGCGACGCGGCATGCGCACCCACAACAACTGCGACCAAAACGATCGTGTGGGAGGCATCCGCAGCGTCCAACATCCCTCCACACGTGTCCCAGCCACCCGCTCCTGCACGAGGAAGCGAGTGACCTCCGCTCGGTTCTTCAAGGGAATGTTGGCCTGCCGTACGAGCGCCTCGACATCCGTCCTCACCGGGCTCTCCACCTCGGCACAGAGGGTGTCCCGCATGACGCTCAGTGGGTAGCGTCGCACTCTCAGATCGGGTCCGATGAGCCACACATGTCGAACCGTCGCCTTCAAGAGTAATAAGATTGACGACTCACATGCCTGTCGATGTCGCAGCAGCGCCGGACCGGCATTGCGAAGCACGTCGGCATAGTCCGCCACCGTCGACTCGACGGATTCCATTTCGATACCGACGCGCGCACAGAGCCATTCCAACCACGACTCGAATTCACCGTGGCCGGCTTGTTCGACCGCCGGCGCAGGCGCGGATGTCCTGGCCTGATCTGGGCGCAGGCCCGCCCGTCTTGCCAACACCTCGATCGCCTCCGGCAGTCGAGCAACAGGCCAGGCCATGGCAGCTGCATCATGCATGGTCACCCATCTCGCTTCCGACAGCGGATCGGCTGGTCCACGTCGATGTGATCTCATTGGGCGAGCCCATTTCCCGCACCTGTCCCCGGTCCAGCCGGAGATGACGCCACTGCGCCCCGGCCCACAGCTCGTGGCGAGCGGTCTTATCTGCGTCGAGGAGTGCGCGATACCGTGAGGTCGGCATAGCCGCAAGTTGTTCGGGCAATCCATCTTCGACGATGCCTCCGTTTTCAATCACCACCACACGGTCGAACGCCTGTGTCTCAGCCACGTCGTGGGTGACGCAGAGCAGGGTCGCGCCATTCCAGGATGCCCTCGCTTGCACGAGATGCCGATGACGTTGCGCTCGATCCAATCCGCGAAAGGGCTCATCCAGTAAAACCAGACGCGCCGCAGCCTGCCACATGGCACGCGCTAGACGCACGCGCTGACCTTCGCCACCGGAGAGCTGTGCGCCTCCCTCGCCCAACGGACTTTGAAGTCCATCCGGCAGACGCGCGATCATCTGTGTGAGGTCGGTTCGTTCCAGCAAGGAACCTAACTCCGACAACTGCTCAGTCTGATGACCGTATGACACATTCTCCAACAGTGATCGATTCCAGAGCTGGATTGCCGGATCGACCCATGCCGTTTCTCGACGCAGTGCCCTCACCTTCGCCTCTGAAAGCGGTTGCCCATCGACCAAGACCGAGCCGGCGGCGGCCCGATGCCAGCCCAAGAGCAGCCCGAGCACACTCGACTTCCCGGCGCCGGACGGTCCTACAATCGCCAGATGTTCTCCCGGACGAACATGCAGCGTGATGTCGTGCAAGATCGTATGTCCAGCCGCGACCACCGTGACGCCATACAGCTCAATCTCCACGCCGGTGAGAGGTTTGACGGATGACGTCATACCCTTCTCATCTGACCGATCTTTCGATGATTCGAGAAGCGCGAGATCAGATCCGGCCGCCGTGTCACTCGGCGCATTGAGCGGTTCGAGCAAGCGCATGACGATGTTGCGGTGCGCAGGATATTGCAGCGCCATCGTCGCGAGTCCTTTGCCCAGTGCCGGCAGCTTGAGCGCCCAATAGACCAACAATAAGAGGCTACCCGTCACACCGACCAGATACAGATGCTGCAAGACCAGCACGCCGATCAGCACAGCGGCGACCAGCGAGAGACTTCCCTGCACGAGGAGCGAGAGGTTCAGGAGTCGTCGAGAGGCACGCGCCCACTCGGTCAACAGGCCTTCGTGCTCGCGGCGAACCGATCGCTCGGCGGAATGGGTCTGGATCGGCGCGCTTCCGCGCAACGCATCCAATGAGAAGCCGTACAAGGCTGCCGCGTGGCCACGTAACCGCAGATCGCCTTCACGCATCGGTTGTTGCGCAACGACGGCAAGCCCGAGCGACAGACCGACCAACGTCGCTGCCAGCGGCAAGCTGTGTGGCGCAATGAGTCCAATTCCTACCAACGTAAAAAGCACCTCCCAACAGGACTGGACGAGATGCACGGCCAACGCGGGCAAGCCACGTACCAGTGCCAGACTATGACTGCGCTCTGCCATGTCGGAGATCGGGCGACTGTGTAGATAGCGGTCATGGAGTGTGGGAAGCTTCTGAAGGAGGGCGACTCGGAGTCGAGTTTCCAAGTGTCGTCCCAACCGCAAAGACTCACTCAGAATGGGCAACTCACAGGCCCAGAGCAACACGAGAAACGACAGCAGCGCTCCAACCGCAAACAGACGCTGACTGGCTACCGTAAACACGGTGGCCAACTCAAAGAGGCCGCGAAAGAGGATCGACTCGATGAGCACTGCCCCGACCCCAAGACCGATCGCGCCCAGCAACGCAAGCGGCGTGAGCACGCCCTCACCGCGCATCAAGAGCATCAACTCCCGCAGGGGACGCACAGGCTGCTCGTTCAACGCGGCGGCCAATTCCGGCGCCAGTCCAGTCTTGATCTCGACCGTCGACGTTGATGGAGGTATCTCAGGCAATCGTCCACGAATGCGGAGGAGCACGGCGCCGCGGAGGATTACCCGGCTGACATCACCCTGCGTATTCGCTGGAACGACCGACCAATAAGAGGCCGGCACAGCTGGGCAGGCACCTGGTGAGTATTCTTTCGCCTGTGCGATGAAACGTTCAAGCAGCCGCACCGCCTGTACCCCACGTCGGAGTCCACCGAAAGTCGTGAGACGCTCGATCATCCGTGCCGCCGCATCAAGTTGAGCCAAGGCCTGCCACGTTCCCTGCTCTTTAACCTGCTGAATCTGCCGCACCGCATCCGTCGCGGTGGCGCCGAGCCCACGCAAGCGAGCCGAAAGCATATCGACCGCTTCATCGGAGGTGGCCCAGGTGTACCACTCGGCTGCTTCAACCGGGAGACTATGTAGATGGAGTTGCCGCGCGAAGCGATCACAGCTTACCCATCGGCGTCCCACTGCGGGATCCATCAGTTGCAACCACCGTCCAACCCGCCGCCAGACGATGACAAAATGCAGGAGGCCGCTGGCCTGCTGGACGACCACTAACGCCGGCAGCGCCTTGGTTTCAGGAAGCCATAGGTCGTCCGGCGGCAGCATGACCTGCTCGGCGTCCAACCCAAGCCGGCGCGCGACCGCTTCAACGACATCGATCGACGTCCCATCGACATCAGTTTGGCACGCTTCGCGAAGCCGGCCATAGCTGGCCGGAATATGGAACCCTTCAAGTAAACAGGTCAGCGCCGCAGGCCCACAGTCCATCGCGGAGGTCTGCACCATCTCAGGTATCCACCAGCGACGTGTCTGTGCGGCATGTATCGATCGCGTCATGAGCGGGATTCGGCCACGAGGCCGCTTGATTGCGCCGGGTTCGTCAAGAGTTGCCCAACCGTGCGCAGGGTTAACGTCAAGGGCGTCACATGATCGACTTCAACCTCAACTGTGCCAGGCAGACCATGTTGAAGCGGGAGCAGGAACGTCGTCTGCGCAGCGGGCGCGAGTTCAACGCGGACACGTCCTGCGCGGATTTCGCTCGCCACCCGTGTGACGGTTGCCGCAATGCTCCCATACTGTACCCAGGAGTAGCCGTCGAGTCGTACGCGCGCAGCCTGACCGGAATGCATGCGTCCCAGCACACGGGCCGGAGCAAATTCGGCCACGATCCTGAGCTGGCCTTGTGGAATGATGCTCCCGACCACGCCTCCGGTCTCGACGAAGGCTCCGAGATTGAGTACCGCCACTTCTCCCAATACACCGGAAATCGGTGCGCGAATCACGTGTTTCTCAATGTCTTGCTTGAGGCGCGCGATGGTCGCGGTGGAAAGCTCGCGCTGGCCTTCCAGCGCGGCGGCTTCTCGCCGCAACGATTCCAACGAGGCCTGCTTGTCATGTCGTTTACCCGACGCTTCGGCCGTCAAACGGTTGATCTCGTGAGAAAGGGCGTCGGCTACTGCTTGTGTTTTCTCTGCTTCCGTCTTGGCACGCAGGAAATCCACTTCCGTGATGATCTGGACATTCAACAGTTGCGCCATCCGTTGCGCTTGGTCCTTCGCGAACGACGCAGCGGACCGTGCTTCGTGAAAGCGAGCCTGCGCATGTTGAAGACCGCTCACCGCGGCGCCTTGTTCTTGCTCCACGGCTCGTTCGCTGTCCGCCAGCTGTCGCGCGAGCGCCGCCAATTGCGGGGGAATCGCCGCGAGCCTCGCCTCTTCCTCTTGCAGCCGCAGACGTTCGACCCGCGCATCGAGCTCGATCAGACTCTCGCCGGCCTCCACCGATTTGCCGAGCTTCATGGATGTGGCAGCCACCTTCCCGGCGATGGAGGCAGTCACCGCATGCGCCGCCTGTTCCACCTCCACTCGGCCGGTTTGTGAGACTTCGTACAACGTCACGTTCACCAGTACAAACCAGCCGAGCCAGGCCCCGAACAGGATCGCCACTAACCCCCAGGCACAGAGTGCGAACCGGGATGTGTCACGAGCTAACGAACGAATCGTGCGAGAAAATGGCGTGGCCATGGCGGTCGTCCTTCGTTAAAACATCACGCCGGAAGACTGGGACAGACACCGGCAAGGCGGAGCCTGTCCCCTGTTAGTCCGATCTTAGTCTTTCGAGCGCGGATAGTGACCAGGCCGCATGGGAGATTTCCCATGCTCGCTCGGCTCTTTCGCCACATAATTAGCATGGCACTGCCCTCGCGGCGTGAAGACAGCATCGTGCGGATCTAACTGTAAGAATGTCGTCAATGCTGTCGGAAACCCCTGAGCGCCGACCGCTGGCAGCACGCGGGTACCGTCCGTATCACGACCGTCTTGTGGGAGCCTGATCTCCGGGTGATCGAACGGCGCTTGCTGGTACTTGACGCGACGGTCGGTGAGCGAGACCAGAAAATCGACGAGTTGTTCTTCTTCTCGCTCACTGAATCCGATGGGAGCGATAGTGGGGTCGACATCGTCGAAGTTGAAGCTACAGAAATTCCCCCCACGACTGTAGAACTGCACCACCTGCCGCAAGGTCGCCATGCCGCCGTTATGGAAGTAAGGACCGGTCAGTTCGACATTACGTAATCCTGGAGTCTTGAAAGCGCCGTCCACGGCCACTCGTTGAAACCGACGCTTGATCGGTTCATCGGGATCGCAGAACCCGTTCCCGTTCTTGTCGCGACAGACTGGTAATCCAAGATCTTCATCACGAGCTGGAATGCGATCGTTCCCGACGATCGGAAACGGGATGGGACTCACGCCGGGAAGTTGATCGGCGAGTCGCGCGAACAGAGCCTGTCGCGAAAATGCGGCCGGGGAATCAGGCGGTACACCAAGATCCCCTCGTCCCAGTTCATCGGTGGTCGGCGTGATCCCGATATTGAAAAACCCTTTGTCGTACAAGGCGACGCCTCGCTTCATCGCCTTGGCGCCGATCACGTGCTCGCCTCCCTTGGTGTTGCGCACCGATGCGGTCGTCAACTCCGGACCGGCATGACAGTGGATACAACGCCCTTCTCCCGCGAAGAGGTTCAATCCGGCAAGTTCCGACTTGCCGAACCCTTCATGGAAAGATCCTGTTTCCATCCAGCGATCGAAGGATGTTTCGTCCGCCACGAGTGTGGCTTCGTAGAGCCCCACGGCGAGACCAAAGTAAAAGCCGAAGTTGGCCTCCATATGACTCAGCTCGCCAATCGGCGTGGGTATCGTGATCGGCGAGTTCCAGTACTTTGCCACGAATGCTTTTTTGATCATGGCTTCGTAGCTCGTCACGAGGCCCCGTAAGCGCCCCTGGACGAGTGAGCCGAGCACCGAATCTTGTGGATGGACCTGTTGTAAGCCGAGCGGAATCAAGGGCGCGCCGGTTTCGGCAGAGGGTCGCAACAGTTTGATCCCGACCTGAGAAAACCGCCGGGCATTGCCGATCGAGGGGTCCCCGAAAGCCATCTCTCGAGGACTATTCGGCGGGTTCATGGCCTGCGAAGACAGACTGGCGTTGGCCAACGAAATATGCTCAGGGACCAATCCCATGCCAGGTTGATTGATAAAGATCACCGCTCCGGGATTCCCATCGCCGAACACATCGCGCCCATTGAAATGAGAACTTGCCGTGCCATTCCAGTTATTGGTGAAATTGAAGACGGCGTTGATCACGGTCGGCGCATTGAAATGTCCGACTTGACGCACGCTCACCTGTCCCCCAAGATTGAATACCGGGTCCAATTGAGGAGTCCCCAAATCGATTCGCTTGCCGGGCAGTACGCCGTCAAACCGGGTGAAAAATGTTCCCATCGACCCCACGATGTCATTGCTGTTTCCGTAGCCGGGCAGGACATTCCCATCAGCTGTTCGCGTGAGATCTTGAATGTTCTTGACCAGCGGAAAATCTTCTCGTGTTAACGTCCCGTTCGGCTGTTTCGTTTCAAACTGTCGATCGAGATTGGCTCCGGCAAAGAAGTACCCTTTGATCGGTCCCTGCCGCTCATCCAGCAGCCCTTCGCGCGGATTGAGGGTGTTTTTTGATCGATCGTCGGCTCCCGCATGGAAGTGACAACTGGCACAGGCCTGCACCCCGTCGCTGCCGACCTGCATGTCCCAGAACAGCGCCTTGCCGAGTTGAACTGCGGCCTGTCGATCGAGCACATACTCTCCGAGATTCGTCGGCAAGGGGACGCCTCCGTCAGCGTGAATGGCTCGCCGCAAAGAGTCCAAGCCCAGCTCACGCGCGTCACCCGGATGCAGAATGCGCCCCGCATGCTGATGGGAATGGCGGTGCCCTCCATGGTGTCCTACCTCCGCCTCCATCTCCATCTCATGGCCATCGTCTTCCTGCTCGTTGAGTTCGTGGTTCAGTTTCGCAAAAAGAACGTCGGCAGGCAGCACAGCTCCCCCAAGCACCAACGCCATGATTCCCGGCAACAACCCCAAACTCGCTCGAACCGCCATCTTCCGTGCGCCTCTTGTCGCTTTCATACGTCCTCCTCACATCCTCTTCTATCTGCTGGAGCCAGGGCGTTTCCGCTCTTATTCAGAACATCGAGTGATTAATCCGATGGCCATGCCAGTCAGATTGACCTACCCCGCCAACTCATGACTGATTTCCTCCCGGCACAAGGAGGGGAGGACAGAGTCCTCCCCTCGCTCCTACCTCTCAGAATGCTGCATAGAGAGTACGGCAGGTGCCGATCTTCGGCGCCAGGACCGTGGTCAGGCTCCGGCAGGTGCCTCGCACCGTCGTTGCCAGCACGCCCGCGCGCACGTTGGATTTCACCTTCATGGTGTGCTCCTTTGTTCGTTCGTTCCGTGCCCATCGCACGTAGATCGGCCGGCCCTATTGCTGGCCCCCGGGTCTTGTTTCCGACTGCTCAACAGTCGGCTCGTTCATTGATCGATCGACTATGTGAATGTCGTCTTGAGTGACCGTGATCCGAATTTCCAGCATGTCCGCAATGTCGTCCGGCAAATAGGGTTGGCGCTGACTGCCTCCGCGCAATTTCTGAAAGAGATGCAGATCCGCCGCCGCCAACGGCCGGGTGGGCATCGCGCGCTCAAGCAATCGGTTGATCGCCCGTTGACTCTCGCCGACGGCTCGCACGACCGCCTGCTCCTGACAACTGTAGTCCATTAGGCAATCCACGATACTGTTTACGGCTATACAGTCTGCGTCCGTGATGGGATTGAGGTGTTGATACAGCAAGGCCTGGAGCTGCGCCGTCGCATCCGCATGGTGCGGAGTGTTTGTGGGAGTCATGCTCTCGGCATAGGTCTTACCCGATGAGAGACAGCCGAGCGCGTTCGTCGCCTGCTCGTACATGTCCTCGTAGACGCGACCCAGCACAGCGCTGTACTGCGCGACCGTCATACGAGTCAGGCCTTCCAAATACTGCGCGCTCTCTTGCAGGCGATCAGCGAAGGTGTTGAGAACATCCGATCGCTCGCCCGGCCAGGCCGTCACCAGATTGATGAGCTTCTCATAGCTCTGACGCATCGCGGGCCAAAGTGAGTACACGATGGCATAGGATTGGAGGCCGTAGAGACCGTAATCAAACGCTTCATCCAGCTCGCTCAACATCGCCAGCAGCGCAGGCTCGAGGACCACATCCTCACCACTTTTGGGAGAATGGCCATCCACCAGCACCGCCAAAAACTCGTCGATCATGGCCTTAGGCCCCGCGCAGACTCCGTGCATTGAATGGAGCAGATAGTTCCGCTCCGCGTAGGCATAGATGTCCGTTCCGGTGAGCAACGCATCCGGCAAGCGGTTGGGTTCATAGCTTTCGGAGGTGTATAGCATCTCCGTCGTCGTCATCCTGATTCCATCGGTCACGCGCACCATGCCCGAGAGAACGGGATGCAACTGGCCGTTCTCGATACGATCGTGTGTACGCATGAGCAGGTAGCCGGGAATCGCCAACACCACCGTCGCGAGCCTCTGTAGATCTCCCACGGTCCAACCCTGGCGAACGTGTGGAAAGCGCTGAATGAATGCCTCGCGGATGTGGACGAGCACCGCCATAATCTGCGGCCAATGGTGGCGCATGCTCTTCAGCGCGGTTGCGTTCATCGGTTTCTCGTTTAGATAGCGGGTTCCGGCATGAGGACAGGTCCGCCATTCCGTCGGAATCTCCAGGCGCAACTGCGGGGGAAACACGTTGGCTTCTCCCATTTGCCGCCCTTCGGTATCCATCGCCATGTGAGCCACATGGGAAACCGGAATCACCGCTTCCAGGTACCCGACCTCAAGCGGATGCCCGGTCAGCTCTCGCAGAATGGCCTCGCTGTCGAACCAGGTGCGAGGGGCCATGCTTTTCGCAGGAGGGAGAGGTGACGGACATGCGCCTTGCGGACGGGGACCGATGCCCGACTCGTGAGGATCCATAGGTGTGAGAAATCCTTCGCTGATCAATTCCTCCAACAACTCCCGCACACGCGCCCACTCATATCCTGTCCCCCAGGTCGTCGTGTCGCGAGCGAGAAACCGCTCATGCTTCGCAAGTCCCTCGCCGAAAGCGAAGAGTTCCGGATCGTCGAAAGCGATCTCCTTCTCGCCATAGTAGAGATGGAGCTCGCGCTCACCCGACTCGGCCGTTGAATATTCGACATACAGACGTCGATGTTGGAGAAACAGCAGATTTGTGTCTTCGCTCAACTGCGGACGCTCCGACGACTTCCCCTTCACAGGACAGCCATCAACCGCCGCCGTCTCGCGCTCGTCTAGAAGACCCATGTGTTCCTGCATCGATTCATTCATCATTCACCTCGTCCTTGCGTCGCATCTACAACAGACCCATCACGATTAAAACTTTTTACCTATTCCAGTTCCCCCAACTCATCTCATCTCTCATGCCATTCTGCCTATCACATTGCGTGCCAGTACTGTTCGACCGGATTAATACTGATATAAGTTTTGGGAAGATCGAATGATTTAGCTATTGCGGCACGGGCAGAGAGGAGTGAGTACGTAGATATTCAAAATGGATGTGTATCAGAACAGATAACATTGTGGATCAAAATGGATTCACCTGTGGAAGGCTCTCCGTATTTCGACTATGTCCGGAATGAAAAGAGTCTTGAGACGTGTGGGCATGACCGCCGATGCACGGCCTTTAGTCTGTGCGGTGGTCTGCACTTGGTCGTGGCGAGTTGGTTTCAGTGCCCGTGTCACTTCCTCTGTGCAGGTGAGCAACTGCAGATACAGAGGTTTCTTCGCCGAGATGTCGGATGAATCTATGTCCGGGAATCACCGCCTGATGGGAAGATCGCATAGGCTCTGTTTCTATTTCGGCATGTCGTCAGGGAGATGAGCAGCATCGGGCGCCTGATCAAATTGACGAGTCTCTGGCGAGATGCTACAATCCCGAACATTCTTGTGCTTCCAGATACAGCTGCCGGTTGTGGCTGTTCATATATACAGGGCTGAATAAGTACATAGCGGGTTGGTCTGAAGTTAAGGAGAGCGGAATGGCTGTTCCGATTTCTCAGCAATATACAGTGGCGAAGTATGTGCTTTCCCAAAAGTTCAGGGGAGTGAAGCGGTATCCCTTGGTCCTCATGCTCGAACCGCTCTTTCGCTGTAATCTCGCGTGCGCTGGTTGCGGGAAGATTCAATATCCCGACCATGTGCTCGACAAACGGTTGACACCAGAACAATGCTGGGCTGCGGCGGAGGAGTGCGGGGCGCCCATGGTGAGTATCCCCGGTGGCGAGCCGCTCATTCATCCCGAGATCGGACGGATCGTACAGGGATTAGTTGATCGGAAGAAATATATCTATCTCTGCACCAATGCGATTTTACTTGAGCGAAAGTTGGATGAATTCACACCGTCTAAGTATCTGACCTTCAGCGTCCACATGGATGGGCTCAAAGACGAACATGACCTGGCGGTTTGCCGGGACGGCGTCTATGAGGTGGCGGTCAAGGCTATCAAGGCGGCGGTGAAACGCGGCCATCGGGTGACGACGAATACCACACTCTTTGATGATGCCAATCCTGGGCGAGTACGGACATTCTTCGATGAAATGATGGCGTTGGGCGTCGAAGGGATGACGATCTCGCCGGGCTATAGTTATCAAAAGGCTCCGGATCAACAGCATTTCTTGAAGCGGACACGAATCATGGAATTGTTTACAAAGGTATTGGCACGCCCGAAGTCCGGGTGGCGGTTCAATCAGTCGCCATTATTCTTGGATTTCTTGATGGGGCAGCGGGAGTATCAATGTACGCCTTGGGGCAATCCGACCTATAATGTTTTCGGTTGGCAAAAGCCTTGCTACTTGCTGCAAGAGGGATACGCCAAGACCTTCCGTGAATTGATGGAATCAACTGCGTGGGAACAGTATGGGACGGGTCGCAATGAAAAGTGCGCCGATTGCATGGTGCATTGCGGATATGAAGCTTCGGCTGTTGAAGATACCTTTAGTACAATGTCAGGATTCACGCGGACTGCCAAATTAATCCTCTTGCCGACCTCCCGGTGAGTTTTTCTCACGTGTCACTCACGAGTAGAGCCATGGTGAGAGTAATCTGTGTGGGAGATGTCGGCCTATGACTGACACAAAGAATCATATCGCTGTGAACGGCTCTTCCCTTGAGGGGCGTGTGTTCACCCCGCATTCTGCTGCTGAAACAGGGGAAGCCGTGGAGCTTGCCTTTGACTATCGCGGGGATGTCACCGTTGTGCTGCGTTCGGGTGAATCGGTAGCTGGTTATATCTACAACCGATATGTTGCGGCCAGTGATTCCTATCTTGAACTCTTTCCAATCGACCAGCTGGACCCTCGACGGATTCCCTATCTCGAGATTGCCACGATTGCGTTCACCGGGGAGGACACGGCGAACGGAAAGTCGTGGGAGATATGGGTGTCAAAAAAGGAATCCGAACGGCAAGCCGAAGCTGCCAGACTGGAAGCGGACGCACGCACGCGGGGCTATCTTTAGAAAGCCCTATCAGTTTTCATCTTCTATACGTGTATTCTAGATTCTGACGAGCGATGGCTTCTACCATCCTGGTCTCTTCCCGCAGGCCTGTCTTTTCATTGACAAAGACTAGTTGCTGTGCTAGAAACCCGTGCCCCGATGCGGCGTGCTCGGGCTCCAGCGGTGTGCGTTTGTTAAGAAGTGACGAGTTCGCAATTGAGCGTGAAGTTTGGCAAGAGAGCTTCAGGACAGCTGCTCGTAGCTGCAGGATATATCGTCCTGAGTGCCGGTTTCCCTTCCATAACTTCTGCAACGCACGAAGCAGATCACCGCTTTATGGTTGAAGGCTATGTCTGTGGGGAAGGCGGGGTCGGTGTCTCGAATGTCGATGTGCTTGTGAAGGACACCAGGATCTCCTACGGTCAGGTCGTAAAGACCGACGGAGATGGGTACTATAAAGCCATGTTTCATCTTCATAACGACAATCTCGGTGATCCGCTGCTGATTGAAGCGCGGGGAGAGCAAAAGAATCTGAAAGTTGAATTCGATGCCAAGGATCTCGAAAGCGATCGGAAGATCCGGGTTGATTTTGGAGTCGGGTGTAGTGCGGGAAATTCACCATCGTGGGTTTGGTGGGGAAGTGGTGCAGCCGTCCTGGTGGCCGGTGGGGCAATCGGCCTTCGGCTCCTCAGTTCTCCTAGTGGAAAGGCGAAAGGTAAGGGAAAGACGCAGGGTAAGAAAAAAGGATAGTTGATGATATTGATCTGCCCTCGTCTCTGTTTCTGTCCTGTGGAGTCGTGGTCTTGTTTATGAGGTTTCGATTTTCCCATATCCCGGTCGTTCTGAGTCTGGGGTTACTGGTCGCCTGTAGCGGTGGCGAGGAGGGTGAAGGACCGATAGTGCCTCCGCCTCCGGCTCCCGCTGAGTATGCGGATAAACACATGCCCTTGGGTTGGTGGGGGGACGCACAGAAGCTGGAAGAAGGGCGCAAGCTTTTCGTGGGCGAAGCAAATCCAGATGTCAATTGTGCCAGCTGCCATGGAAAAGATGGGAAGCCGGTCAAGGCGGGGGCGACAGATTTTCGAAACCCTGAGCGAATGAAGCTCTATTCCGATGCGGTGTGGTTTTGGCGGATCTCCGAGGGGGTGCCGAACACGAAGATGAAGGGCTGGAAGAGTAAGCTCTCGGATGATGATCGGTGGAAGCTTGTATTGTTTGAGCGAAGTTTTGGCCTGCATGGGAAAGCTTGGAATGTGGAAAAGGGTCAATGGGTCGACGCAGGCGCGAAATGATTATTTGACCGATATGAGCCATCTGTAGTCTCTGATTAGGATCCATTGGATCGGGAAGATGAAGAGCCTCGCGGATCTTCGCATCGCGGCTTGAGCAAGTTATATAGGTCTCAGGAGTTTTTTGCGACGTGCTCAGGGATTCACCTATTCAGTTATGGTCGGCGAATCTAAGATACTCTCGCCGGGCTTTTGAATAGTTTCGGGAGCTATGTTGGCGAGCGTTCATTGATGAGAGGCGATCCTGGTCATCCGAGTGACAACTGCTGGGTTGAGAGAGTTTGGCCTTGTTAGGAACGTGGTCGCTTGCAAATGGCAGAGGCGCGCGTGAGTCATAGGCTCCTCCGTGTTGGATTCTTCTATATACAAGGATAGGGGGCATCGAGGTACCGTGAAAACACATTCGAGCAGTCTTCTGACTCTCGCTCTGTTGGCGTTGTTGTGCGGTTTGGGTATTTCGGACGTATTTGCGCAAGAGGCTGGGACGTCTCCTGTCGACTTCCCGTATACCGGAAATCGAACGGCTGTGTGGATCGTCGCGCAGCTTCATATCTTGTTCGCGGCCTTCATTCTTGGGGCTCCGATCTTCGTCGTGATCTCGGAATGGTTAGGCTATCGGAAACAAGATCCTCGTTACGATCGACTTGCAAAAGAAGTGACCAAGGTGACGGTCATTCTATTCAGTATGACCGCAGTGACCGGCGGATTGTTCATCTTTGTTCTCCTTGCCGCCTATCCGCAGTTTACGACGTCCTTTATCAATCAATTCTATGTGGTTTTTGCGATTCTGTATCCAGCGTTGTTTATCGCAGAGACAATCCTCATGTATGCCTATCTTTATACGTGGGACATTTGGAAAGGTGAGAAGAAAGGCCGTCATATAGCATTAGGAGTGCTTCTAAACCTGGTATGTCTGCTCATCTTGTTCGTGATCAACGGACCCACGTCGTTCATGAATACGCCCCCAAAGGCCGAAGGTGTATCGCCGCAAGACTTTCTTGCCGCAGCAAGCTTGTGGGATAAAATTGCAAATCAAAGTTGGTTCCCGCTCAGCCTCCATCGAATCGACGGGAATGTGGCATTTGGTGGCTTCATTGCCGGGATGATTGCCGCGTATATGTACATGGCGGCCAAGACAAAGGAAGAGCGGGCCTATTACGACTGGATGGGATTCGTCGCGATTTGGATTGCGGTCGGGGGCTCGTTGTTGCAGCCATTCACCGGACTGTTGCTGGCCTATGAGATGTGCGACTACGACTTCTCCTTTTGCCCCTATATGATGGCCGATCAGCTCTCAATGTTTTTCGAGATGCAAGGGATCATGATCGGGCTGCTGTTTCTGGGGATCAATTACTACAGTTGGCTAAGTGTCAAGCGTATTGAGGGTGCCGATAATGTTCGGATGAGCATTCTGGCTCCCATTGTATTGATTGTCTTGCTCCCGGTGACCATGTGGGTGATGAACAGTTGGTGGATTCCTGACCCCATGTCGCTGGCTTTTCTTCTGCCTCTGACGCTGTCTCCGTTCTTGCTTGGGCGGTTTATTCCACTGACGGTTTCTGCACGGACAGTCATCAAGATTGGGTTTATCGTCATGCTCATCAGTGATGCGGTCTGGCTCACTCCTGCCGGCTTTGTGGCGACTGGGACGGATATGCCGGATGAGATGAAATTGCCGGAAGGGTGGGACTATTTGGCGTCGATGCCGGCGAAGCTGTCAGCTATCTTGACGTTGGTGTTTGTGACCATCGTGAACTTTGTCTTGTACAACCGCGCGATTAAGCAAGGAACCATTCTTTGGGGGAAAATCGATTTCGCCGCGCAATTCGTCTTGATTTTCCTGGCGTTCACGTCCACCTGGATTATGGGATTAATGGGAGCGGTGCGCTCGCTCTTGAAGAAGTATTTTCATACCTACAGCCTGGTGTCGGACCTTAGTGCAGAGTCATTTACTCCCACGCTTTCCTATTCTGCCGGATGGATTACTGCCATCACGGTATTTTTTATCGCTGTTGTGACGGTTGCGGCGCTGATTGCCATTCGCCCTTCTGTGGCGATTGCCAAAGAGCCTGAGGGGAGTCCTGTTCCGGTCAAGTAATCATTTCGTGGAGTATCTACCGAGGCAGCGAGAAATCACATGTGGAACTTAATTAAAAAGTTGGCGGTTGGAATAGCAATCGGTGGCGGGCTGGTTGCCGTTGCGAATTCGCAAGAAGTGCCGGTGAGTTTCCAGCTCCTATTCTTTATCATCTCGGTGATCGGGGGCGGTGTCTTTGCGCTCCTTGACGCAAAGACAATGAACGTGATGAACGGAGGAATGTCCTTCCTCGCTGTGACCGTGTTCTGGGTCCTTCTTATTTCAGTGTGCGTTGCCGGTGCGTCATTTCTGCCGCAGTTCGACCCTGAGGATGAAAAGGCTAAAATTGGCAAGCTTCTCGATAAAGAACGGAAGCAGTCGGCCCAGGGGAAAACAGAAGAGCTGATCGCTCGAGCTAAGGCTCTCGATCAACAAGTGAAAGCCCTGGAAGATCGTCTCAAGGGGGTAGGAGGGGGCGCAGCGGTGGCCATGCCCCAGGCTCCTGCTGCTGGAGAAAAGGCCGCTGCTTCGGGTGGTACAGCATCCGGCGACGTCATGAAAGTTGGTGAAGAGCAGTGGCAATTACAGGAATGCTACAACTGTCACAAGTTGAGGGGTGAGGGAGGTAAAAAGCGTGGTCCTGAGTTGGATAACATCGGAACCTTGTTGACCGTCGAGGAAATCCAGCAAAAAATTGCCGACCCCAAGAGCTTTATGGCCGAGGGGTATGACAAGGAATGGCAAAAGGGCATTATGCCCGACAAGTTTAAAGATCTCATGGATCCTAAAGAAATGTTGGCGCTTGCCACCTGGTTAGGTTCATTCAAGAACACCGCCATCAATACTCCCAAGCCGATCAAGAAAAAGTAATGCTGCAACCTAAATTGAAATCTAAGGTCCGTTGCACGGATCACGACATCGGAGAAGTCACCCGGGTGGTGCTCGATCCGCTTTCGCATGAAATCAGCCATATTGTCGTCTCCATGAATGGCAGCGGCGAGCGACAGGTCATGATGACCCAGGTGCAGGATGTCACGGAAGATGCGGTTCAGCTACGGGCACCCTCCTCAGAAATCTTGGCGTTGCCTCCATTCAAGCGCGAAGACTATGTCACGACACACGAGGTGGAGATCTCGCATCTGGAAGATAATATCCATGTTACGCCGGGCGAAGTTTTAGTCCCAATTCCTGATCTCGAAAAGAGCGTCAAGCGTCGCACATTTTTCATGAATTTTACCCACGTCATTGGGTTTTTGATCGGACTCCCTCTCGCGTACCCGGTGCTCCGATTTTTGATGAAGCCCATGTACGCCAATTTTGACAACGGCTGGCTCAAGGTCGGGAATGTGAGCAAAATTAAGCAAGAGGATGTCGGGACTCAGTTTAAATATATGAAGCATGTCAAAGAAGTGTACATGCCAGAGTACGAAGTCGAAAAGAACGTCTGGATTCTCAGGGCGACTCCCGATCTTCTGGAGAGGGTCTATCAGGGGAAAGATGTCGAATTTCATGATGCGAAGGGGAAGGCAATCTGGACCAACAAAAAGGATGTCCCCTATATCGCATTTTCCGGTAAGTGCCCCCATCTTGGTTGTGGTTTCAAGTGGCGCCAGCATAAGGCCCTAGGCCAAGTGTTTCTCTGTCCCTGCCATTTGAGTATCTATGATGCGGGCGGGAAAGTTCTTGATGGGCCGGCTCCCCGAGGTTTGGATGCATTGCCGTTGAAAGTGTCACCTTCCGGCGAAGTAGAGATCATCGATATGGAATTTAAGGCCGGCACGAAGTCGCAAATTCGGATTGTGTGAGCGTAGCATCATGGATATCAAACACTCATCGCCTTCCGTGATCCCTGATCATGAGCCCAGCACCAGCGAAAAGGTGCTTGCCTTTCTTGATGAACGGCTTGGGCTCAAAGAAATGCAGGCGAAGATGCTCAATGAGCCGATTCCGGGAGGCTCGCGTTGGGCCTACGTGTTCGGTTCGATCCTGTTGTTCATCTTTGCCATGCAAGCGGTTACCGGTACGATGCTCATGTTTTACTATGTGCCGACCGCGGACCACGCGTACGATAGCACGCAGTACATTATCCACGACGTCGATTACGGCTGGTTCTTGCTCAGCTACCATTTCTGGGGATCCAGCGCGATGGTCGTCTGTGTATTTGCGCATATGTCCCAGGTCTTCCTCTGGGGAGCCTACAAAAAACCTCGTGAGCTTCTCTGGTTGGTTGGGCTCGCTCTCTTCGGGATTGTGATTACATTCGGCTTTACCGGATATCTCTTGCCTTGGGATCAGCGAGCATTCTGGGCGACGCTCGTGGGTGTTGAAATTCTGGATAAGACACCGATCATCGGTGATTTTATCGCGAGATTTTTGAAGGGCGGCGCCAGTCCTGGGCAGATGACTTTGAGCCGATTTTTCGTTCTGCATGTCATGATTCTCCCTGCGGCCTTAATGGCTTTGGCGGGGCTGCACATCTTCTTGTTTCGTGTGGCCGCTCCGGCAGGTCCGTTTAAAGGCACACAAGAAGAAATCAAGGCGAAAACAGACTATTTTTTCCCTCGTCAAATTTGGAAAGACATCGTCGGAATGGCCTTTGTCTTCGTCGGACTCTGCGCCTTAGCCCTCTGGGAACCGGTTGTGTTGCTTGACAAGGCGACTCCTGATCCTGGCGAGTACCACCCGGAGCCTGAATGGTACTTTCTATTCTACTTCCAGCTGTTGCGGCTGAAGCTCTTCGGTGGACAGTTTGGTCAGTTTATGGGGGCCGTTGCGCTGCCGGTCTTATTTATGGGGCTGTTGGTCGCACTTCCCTTTTTCGATAAAGATCCTGAGCGGAATATTTTCAAGCGACCGATTGCGCTGATCAGCTGGATAGCAATCATGGTTGTGATTGTGCTCTTTACGGTGGCGGCTGTGATCAATCGAGAGTTTCTGGACTAACGACAATTCATACGAACTGAGCATATGGCTGAAGAACGCGAATCAATGTCCCCGACGAAGATCGGATTTGGCATCCTCTGGTCCGCCTGTTGGACCGGTATGCCTATCAAGGCCGTGTTTGCCGTGATGGCCATGACTATGGGGCTCGTCCATTTTGAGGGTAGATTTGGACTTGCATTCCTCATGTTGCTTGCCAGTCCGGTGACTGTTTTTTCCGCCCCGGCAATCATGGCAATCTATGACACTCATTTTGGTGAGGGGATCGGTCTTCCTCTCATCTTTGGCGCCTCCATTCCTATTGATATCTGGGCGCTTGGTGTCGTCGGTCAAACATTTTTTCTGGAACGCCTCAAGAAAGAGCCACCACACGACGGGCTTGGATTTTCCATTTGGTGGAGGACCGCCCTTATCGGCACATTGATCATGCCGATTCTGTGGGGGATTGTCAGTAAAGTGACAGAGACGGCCATCAGCGCCTCGCATTCACTCGCGAATATGGAAGCCTTACGACATATCCATGGTACTGGATTGCCGGTTGCGGAGCGCATTGGTCTTGAGCTGACCGTGTGGGGATCGATTTCTTCGGCGGTGCTTGTCATCCTGGCTGTGATCGGAGTATCGGTCCTTGGGCAAGCCATTCGGCGTATTGCAGAGGATTGCCGTCAAGCACCTGAAAACTATCAGGGACTCATTACCCGTTGGGATTTGATGCGAGTGCCGAACGACCAAGGGTTGTTGTTGGCCTCGCTCGCAGGAGCCGGGGTGGTGTTCGTGCTTGTGTTCTGGACCGTTCTTCCTGTGACAACCCCTCATCCTCATGAGTGTTGCGCGAAGCCAGAGGTTCAGGCAGAGCCGGTTTATAAACCAGTCGACTCTTTGAATAAGAATACCCAACGGCTTGCTGCGGTGGCTGCACAAGTTGAGGCAATGGAAAAGCAGAAAGCTGAAATCAAAGGTCAAAAAGAGAAGGGCAAGGGGAAGCCGGCAGGGGCAGCCTCCTCTGATAATTCGAAACCGTAACTTGCGAGGTGATGTGGTGAGTGCCATACAGGAGGTCGAAACGATTCAACGGGCTCTCCGGGCCATTCGTGGTCAAGAGCGATGGCTTGTCGGTCTCTTGTTGACGGCGGGTTGGTTTCTCCTCCCTTCAATTGGTCTGGCAGCTGAGGGAGCTGCGGCCGGACCAACCGAATATCGGGACATTCCATACATCGGTAGCCGGAATCTGGTGTGGATTGTCGCCCAGCTGCACCTCTTGCTGGCCGGTTTCGTCCTGGGTGTTCCCATCTTTGCGTGGTTATGCGAAGTCATTGCATGGAGAGGCGGAGAAAAGCGTTACGACAAACTTGCGAAGGAGTTTACGAAGCTTCTGACTTCCGCCTATGCCACCACGGCGCTGTTCGGCGGCATTCTGTTGTTTCTTTTGGTGGCGTTTTATCCCAAGCTCATGAACTATTTGACGGATGTGTTCTTCCCCTCCTTTTTGGTCTACTGTCTCCTGTTCTTGCTCGAAACGGCGACGCTGTATCTCTATTGGTACGGGTGGGACGCGATGCAGTACGGCAAGAAGAAAACGCTGCACGTCTTCCTCGGTTTCCTACTTAATTTCTTCGCCTTATTCATCATGATTGTGCCTAATGCATGGGCGACATTCCAGTCAAGCCCGGTCGTGATTGCTGACGGGACGGCATTCGAGCGTGCCTGGGCCGCTACGTGGAATCCGACCTGGTGGCCGATCAACATCCATCGGCTCATCGCGAACGTTGTGTTAGGGGGGTATATCTGTGGAGCCTATGCAGGGGTCCGCTATTTATCGGTGAAGAGCACCGAAGATCGGGAACATTACGATTGGATGGGTTACGTTGGTAACTTTATCGGGGTCTTCGGCCTGCTTGCCTTGCCGTTCGCGGGCTATTGGCTCATGCGAGAGATTTACCAGTACAACCAGCAGATGGGCATCACTTTGATGGGTGGATTCCTCTCCTGGCTGTTTATTATTCAAGCCATGCTGATCGGGGTACTGTTTCTTGGCTCCAACTATTATTTCTGGTTGGGGATTACCTACCGCATTCCAGGATCGGAGGCGAAGTATCGACGAGCGATGTTGATGATGCTCGTCAGTTTGCTGCTCTGTCTTGCGGTCTGGATGACGCCGCACTCACTCGTCGCCAGCATTGAGGAAGCTCAAAAAATGGGTGGCGCACACCACCCGTTGCTTGGAGTGTTAGGGGTCATGTCGGCCAAAATGACGGTGTCCAATCTCATGATTCTCATTACTTTTATGAGCTTCGTGATGTATTGGCGGGCAGGGAAACAAGACACGGCAGGGTGGGCGAAGCTCGGAAAGGCAGTCATGGGAGCCGTGCTGGTATTAGCCAGCCTTGCTGTCATTGTTCTCGGTATATGGGGGTATTTCGTACCCGCGATCGTCCGTATCAATTATTTCTCGACGTCTCAGGTGGCGATCGTCGGGTTTGTCATTCTGACGATCACACCGTTGACGGCGCTTTTGCTCAAGAGCGCCAAGACAACGACGGAGATGGTATGGGGCAGCATGCCTCCTCGCGCCGGGTATGCGTTGGTGCTCAATGCCGTCATGGTTATTTTGCTGATGACGTTGATGGGCTATGCACGGTCGTCCTCACGGGTTCATTGGCATGTGTATGGAGTTCTGCGCGATACGTCACCCTATGCCTATTCGCCGGCGCTCGGCAGCGCGTCGTTGATCATGGCATTCTGTACGTTCTTTTTCTGCATCCTTGTGGCGTTTATCTTCTGGGTCGCAACCATGGGAGATAAATACAAAGCAACAGCCGGATCTGGAAAAGGAGAGTTGCCGCACGGCATTCCAGCCATGGCTGGAGGCGCGCCGGATGAGCGGCAACAAGGATAGAGACAAGCGAGTTTGAGTCCTAAATTGTTATGGTTGAGTGAGACACGAAGAGCTCAACCATGACCACTCAGTACTATAAATTAGAGGGCATATGAGTGAAGTTGCGCAACTACAGCTGATCGCACTGTCGATTGTGGGGGTCGGGATTCTGATCCTCCTCTTCATCAAGGCCGTCTTCATTCGAGTCACGGGATTTGTCTTCATCGTGTTGGGTTTGTTTTCGTTGATGTCCCTAGCCGTGCCTCAACTGGCCTCACTGCCTCCGGCTGAAGAGAAAATCGATATCAGCAGCATCAAAACGCCGACCGATATTGCCGCAATCGGGCAAACGGTATTTTTCAGTAAAGGGCAATGTGCTCTGTGCCATTCAATCGGACCCAGCGAGTCCGCGCGATGCCCGGATTTGAAGGGCATCGGCGCCAAGTTAAGCAAGGATTTTCTCTACGAAAGCCTGACGGATCCACAAGCGTTCGTGTATCAGGACTACCGGCATGGTGGTGTGCCGAAGGAGTATCCAGCGACGATGCCCGCTATCAATAAGGATCCAATCGGGTTGTCGAAGAATGAGATTTTGGCGATTATCGCGTTTCTCCAGCAAATGAGCGGTGAGCCGATCTCCGTCAACGTCTCAGAGCTTGAAATTCCAGGTAAAACGCCGGCTGCTCCGATGAAATCAGCGGAAGCGGCACTTGTGGCGGACGCACACACGAATTAGGAGGCATGTATGGGGGCGTTAGGGAAGCCGATCATTCTCATGGTAGGCATGTATGCGTTTCTGAAATTTGTACTGCCCAATATACCGGGCTCAGCCCCATTGCCATCCAGCTTGATTTTTCTCTATCTGCTCCTGACAGCGTCTGGGATCGTCATCTTTGAAACACTCAGCGGAGAGTCGAAGGATGCTTTCTGGGGACCTATCCAACGGTTTCTCACGGGTGAGAACATCGGCGGTCTCCAAGCACTTCGTTACGGGGTTTTCATCCTCTTTCCATTACTGGTCGGATGGCAAACGTATGGGAGTACCGCAGTGAGTGACCTTCCGCCGACGGAAAGCCGGACGATTCATCCCGCACCGCCTGGGGAATACACCGGTCTTTCAAACCCTGTTCCTAAGACCCCCGAAAATATTATGCAGGGCAAAGGTTTTTACGCAGCCTATTGCTCGCCCTGTCATGGCGGAAACTTTGATGGAAAGGGACCTGCCGCTCGTGGATATATTCCAGCGCCTGCCAATTTTGCCGATCCCACGACGATCGCCATGTTGCAAGAGAGTTATCTGTTTTGGCGAATTAAGAAAGGTGGTATTGGCCTTCCAATTGAGGGAGCGCCATGGAAGTCTGCAATGCCTCGCTGGGAAGTTGAGTTACCCGACGAATGGATTTGGAAGATTATTATGGGAGAGTACGACGGAGCCCACCAGTCCCCACGAACCTGGGAATAAGAGAGCAATCGAGTGTGGATGGACATAGGTGTGTAGGGAGAATGAGGGCAGCATGAAACCGGCGAATCAAGTTATAGGGCGGGTTCTGCGTAGTGGGATCAGTGTGCTCGCGGCTATCATAGTTGGAGGGGCAACGATTGGTTTTGCCCAGGAGAGCGTCTCGGTTCGAGCCACGCTGATGACAGGGGGAGTTCCTGTGGACGATCCAAACGCGGCAGCTTGGAGCACGGCGCCGCCTGCCACATTCCCAATGTCTCCACAAGTACATTGGCAGAATCGCATCCAGGAAGTAACAGTCAAGGATGTGATTGTGCGTGCCTTACATGACGGGAAACAAGTGGCTGTGCTTGTTGAATATACCGATCCTACTCAAGATCCGGACGATGCCGCGGCGCTTGAGTTCATGGTAGGTGACAAAAAAGCGCATTTTGCTCACGGCCAGCCTATGCTGCAGGTTGAAGGCGGGCCGGTCAATATCTGGTTCTGGAAAAACAAGACGGGTAAGGCCGTTGATATGAACGCGAAAGGCTTCGGTACCTTGAAGGCG
This sequence comes from Nitrospira sp., assembly GCA_018242725.1. Classification (GTDB taxonomy): domain Bacteria; phylum Nitrospirota; class Nitrospiria; order Nitrospirales; family Nitrospiraceae; genus Nitrospira_D. The sequence goes on from JAFEBI010000009.1 coordinate 80,842, forward strand.
CAGGAGCATCAGGATGTCAAAGCGAAGGGTGTCTATTCGAACGGGACGTGGAAAGTCGTCTTTTCACGGGAGTTGTCGACTGGGCATGCCGAAGAGGATGTGCAAATTACACCGGGGCAGTTTATTAATGTAGCCTTTGCGGTCTGGGACGGTCGAAAGGATGGCGCGGGAGACCTGGTCGAGAAGGGATCGCAAAAAGCCGTCTCATCATGGTGGTATTTCCGAGCCGATGCCCCGCCGGATTATTCAGGCTATATGTATGCAGCCATTGCAGCTGCATTGGCCTTGGGGTTTCAGTTTGTTCTGATCCGAAAACTCAAGAAAGGACAGTCAGCATGAAGGCGGCACGGCTGGGTGTCATTGGATTCGCGGTGGGAATGATCGGAGGCGCGGTATTGATCGCCGGAGGCTGCGCCAGTGAGAAAGAAAAACGTGGGCACGAGCTTTATACCCACTACTGCAGCGATTGTCACGGTGAAAGCGGCAAGCAAAACGAAGGTTTCAATTGGACATCCATGCCGGATCCAAAACCGAAAGATTTGTCGAATAAGTCGGAAATGGGCACGTTCAAAGATGAGGAGCTCTTTGCGACGATCTCACGCGACATGCTGGACACAACTGAAGAAGGCGGCGATCCGATAGGAGACGATGATTTTGCGGTGCCGACCATGCCGACGTTCAAGTATACGCTGTCGGAGGATGAGGTGTGGGCGATCGTCGGGCATGTCCGCACGTTGCATGGGATGAAGATGGAGTTCAATGTCGAGGCACGTAAGACGTCGCTTGAAGAAGGACTGAAGACCGCACAGGCCAAGTTCGAACAAGCGAAGCAGGCCTATGAGGCGGCGGAAAAGAAAGCCAGTGACGAAGCTGAGCGAAAGAGCGAGCAACTAAAGAAAGATGTGGATGTCGATGAGTCTGCCTATGCGGCTGAACAGACCGCGATGGTGCAGGCAAAAAAAGAGATGGATGTCGCACAGGTTGCGCTCAATAACTTCTCGACCAGGCCGGGCAAAGGGGTGAGTGTTCCCAGGCCTGATCTGACGACCAAGCCAGCCGAAATAGCAAAATTGGTCGACCGTGGGAAACAACTCTACGAAAACAAGTATGGGTGTAACGGTTGCCACAATCTTGCGGGCGAAGGCGGAAAGATTGGTCCTGCGCTTGATCGAGCAGGGTTTCGGTTGAATGCCACATGGATCTACCGCTGGCTGAAGAATCCGCAGGCGATGGATGCACATACCCGCATGCCGGCCTTGGGCCTCAATGATGCGGATGCGAAAGCGGTCACCGTTTATGTATCCACCCTTCGAGCCCCAAAGGAAGAACCAGCCGTTGTGAAGCCGGTTGAGAAGCCTTAGTAGGTTATGAGCTTCAGCCAGGTTGATAGGCCGAATGCATAAATGATGATCCTACGCGGAACTCTAGCTGCTGGCGCACGTTCACCATGGTGGAATTGCTGTTAGACTGATAAACCTGCCAGCAGTCCAAAAAGAAGCGCAACGCCTGCCCAAATATGATTGCGGAACATGGCGAATGCGTCGGCCGGGGAGACTGGTTGTTGAAGGTGTCTCACCTGGTTCATGAAAAACAGCCCCACACCCATCAGCGTACAATAGAAAGGCCAGTGCAGCTGGTTGAGCCATCCGATGATGGCGAAAAGGACTAGCATGGTCGCAAGCGCAAGGCCGACCCCGCGGTGGAGCGATGCGCCGAGGTAGAGTGCAGCGGACTTGACCCCCACTCGCCGGTCATCTTCTAAGTCTTGTACGGCATAGATCGTGTCATAGGCTATGGCCCACACGGTGGTGGCACCAAAGAGAAGCCAAGCAGAGAGTTCTATCTGCTCTCGGACCGCCGCCCAGGCCATGACGGCACCCCAGCCGAATGCAATCCCTAGCATGGCCTGAGGTAGATGGATCCATCGCTTAGTAAAGGGATAGAGTGCTGCTAAACCCACGGCAATGGGGGAGAGCCAGGCGACAAATGGGGGAAGCGCGAGCAGCAGACCAGCCGCAACCAGTAGCAACAGGCCCAACAGCGTATAGGCCTGACGTCGGGACAGCTCTCCGGAGGCCAGTGGGCGAGTCTTGGTGCGGGTCACCTGTCGATCGAAGGCCTGATCGGCCAAATCGTTCATAATGACGCCGGCGCTTCGCATGACGAATGCGCCTCCGAGAAACACCACGAGTAGTTTCACAGGAGGGATTCCTCGGGCTGCGAGGACCAGCGCCCACAAGGTGGGCAAGAGTAATAAATACGTGCCGGTCTGGTTCGGCAGGCGGATCAATCTGGCCAGAGCAGACCACGGGGTGACTGAAGAAGCCGCCGATGAGGAAGCCACAGGAGCGGACATGCTGCGACCTTAGCCCAGCAGAAATTGGCTGTCAACGGGCTTTGACCGGTTGTGACGCCACGACGAATTCGGTATAACCACTCTGTGAGGAATCTCAAAACTCCTTCCATCCAGCGTGTACATTTTCGATATGGCCTAGTCAGCTGCGGTGGCATCGCAGGGCTTATCCTGATCGTTGTCGGGTGCTCCGTTTCCAACCGCACGCCGCCGACTGTGAACCCACAAATGATTCCTCTCACACCAGCCGTCTGGTTTTCTCCCAGCGTCACTGCCGCTGAGGTATCGTACGACACCTCCTGTGGTGAAAAAAGGACAATGGCTCTTGGTGATCTGTTGGTCACGTCCGTTCCGAAACAATTGAACAGCACGTTCAAGCAGGTGACCACCGCGAATCAAGCCGAGGAGCCCCTCGCTTCCGATGGGGCAATTGAAGTCGGCATTGGCGCCAGACGAATCAATCTGGTTGTCCCTGCTCAAGGCCATGGAAACTATCCGGCTACGGCGACTGTGGGAATGGAAATGGTGTTCTTGGCTCGCGATGGGACGGTGCTCTTCAGTAAGAAACTCGAAGGGGTAGGACGTGGGACGGTGACAGTCGCCGAACAGTCTTGTGTGGTTGAGGGGTTGGATGGAATTCTGCAGGAGGCCATTGACTCGGTGGCCAGCGGGCTGGCCAAGCAGATGGCGCTCTCATCCCAGATACAAAACTATGCCGTGACGAAAGACACGTGGAAGTCGATTGCCGGGCAGTCCAAACCCGAACCAATGGCTCCAATCGCCGGCGTTGCTGTGATACCTCCTCCTGCTTCCACGGAACTAACTCAAGCGGTCCAGGCGCTTCCTTCCGAACCGGTTCAGCCGGCGCACGTCAATTTTCGGGCGATTATTCGGGATGAAAACCGAGACCAGTTTCTGGACCCCGATGAGTCCCTCACGATCGAAGTCGAAGTCAAGAATGAAGGGCCGGTGGAGGCCAGAGATGTCGCCGTCGTGGTGGAAGGGAAGGATGAGCTTGCCGGTGTATTTCCGGGTGAGGTGGTGGTCGGGACGCTCCAGCCGGGAGAAGTCAAGCGAACCACACTCACCAAACATGTCACCACTATCGAATCAACCGGTCATGGGGAGCTCTCGCTGAGCTTGCGGTCCACAAGCCCACTGGGTGTTGTGTCGCCTCCCAAGATCTTTGCTTTCGGGGCGAAACCCAAGCAGCCTGAAAGGATGATGGTTCCGGATGTCGATCAGTTGCCAAGCACACTCCCGGCATTTAAGGAGCCGAAGGCCGTGATCATCACGATCGGTGTCGGACGTTTTCACGACGAACATGTGCCGGTGGTCAATCATGCCAGCCACGATGCGGCGGTGATGGCGGAATACTTTCACACGATCGGGAATGTGCCGCGTGAACGGATGCGAGTGCTGCTCGATCGTCAAGCCCGGCTCAGCGATTTAGAGGAGACGTTTGAGAAGTGGTTGCGAAAGAAAACGGATGCAGCCACCGACCTCTATGTGTTTTTTTCCGGCCGTGTCCTGGTTGATGGCGTCAGTGGGGCCGTGTCGCTGATGGCGTACGATGGGGCGCCGGCTGGTCCAACTGGGGTCTATCCCCTCCGGCAACTGCAGGAAGTGATCCAACGACTTCCAATTCGACGGGCGGTGCTCGTCTTCGATGTTTCGCTGGATCCTGCTCCTGGCGCCGATCTGTCTACAATCCCCCAACCGGATTGGGAGTCCGGGCGCAGTGACGCGAGGAAGGATGTGGAGATGTGGATGGTGGGCAACCGCAAATTACAGGAAGCCCAGGCGCACGACCGCAGCAACCACGGGTTATTCACGTACTATCTTCTAAGGGGCTTGCAAGGTGTGGCCGATCTGAATCGCGATGAGACCGTGACGGCAGGAGAACTCTGTACCTATGCGAGAAGCCAGGTTATTCAGGTCACGCGCGAACAATTGAGGAGCAAACAGGAGCCTCTTTGCTCGCCGCAAGTCGGCCGAGGGGGCATGGCTCGAATCTATCCTATAGCCAGGGGAAACAATCCGAAACCTCCGGTGATCCAGAAAACGCCGGAGGCTCCCGCTGGTCCCTCAACACCACTTCCCAACTTCATGCAGGTTGGGCCATGATGGGCTGGGCCAGTACGGCAGACTGCAATTGACAGCTACGCCGGTGGTCGTTATCATGCCCGATACTTTTCGGTCAGGTCATCCCCCAGTCTTACCAAGGTGCCGGCGTAGCTCAGTTGGTAGAGCAGCGGTTTCGTAAACCGCAGGTCGCCCGTTCAATCCGGGTCGCCGGCTCCACACTTTCAATCGCTTAGAGAAGCCTCACCAAGTTGAACCTGCGATTGTGCTTATTCTGTGCTAAACGACCGTCTAGCCTCAAGCGCCTCCACTCCTTCTCGTAAACTTCGGGGCAATGATGGGCATAACGCTGAGTCAGGATTGGCGACTTATGCCCAAGGAGACGCTGCATCTTGTAAAGATCTACCCCGGCTTGGACGATCCGCGTTGCAAAGGTATGGCACGGATCGTGAGATGAAGATTCTCAGCCTGTGCCGCCTTGAGGGTTGCGGTAAATCTTCGCCGGAGGTTGATTTCTTAGGCGCTCTATCATCGATCACTACACATCTCTGGTCTTTCCCCGATTTTACGGACACATCAGAAACGCGCCATAC